>CAVUJW010000001.1:0-54958 GCA_963741915.1 uncultured Chloroflexia bacterium
AGCGGGGACAGCTCGAGGAACGGGGAGCCGGGGTCGACCAGGAGGTCGATGCGCTCGCGCGCGAGCAGCTTTCCCCGGGCCCGATGCTTCGCCACCGCCTCCTCGCCGCCGCCGCGGCGGACCTGCTCCAGGCGATCGCGCAGCTCCTGCACCAGCCCGAGGTTCGCCTCGCGGTTGCGGTCGAAGTCGGGCCCGCGGGGGCTGTCCGGGATCACGGTCATGTCATCGGCCCTCGAACCGGGGCCTGCGCTTCTCGGCAAACGCCCGGAACCCCTCGCGCCGGTCGTGCGAGACAAGCACGACCTCGTACAGCGCGTTCTCCTCGGCGAGGCCGTCGGCCAGTGCCCGGTGCGCGCCCCGGATCGCCGCCTTGGCCTGGCGGATCCCCAGCGGCGCGCCGTCCGCGATGGACGACGCCAGCGCGACGGCCGAGGTTCGCGCCTCGCCGGGCGAGACCGTCCGGGCGACGATCCCCCACGACTCGGCTTCCGCCGCCGACAGCCGGCGCCCGGTCAGGATCACGTCCCTCGCCCGTGCCGGCCCGACCAGCCAGGTGAGCGTCTGGGTCGATCCGCCGCCCGGGAAGATGCCGACCCCGACCTCGGGCAACCCGAACACCGCCGCCGACGACGCGACGATGAGGTCGCAGGCGAGCGCGAGCTCGAACCCGCCGGCCAGCGCGAACCCCTCGACGGCCGCGATCGTCGCCACCGGCAGCTCGTGGATCCGCGCGATCAGCGACACGATCCGTGCCCGCTGGGCGCGCAGGTCGTCGTCCGAGAACCCGGCCCGCTCCTTGAGGTCCATCCCCGTCGAGAACGCGCGGTCGCCGACGCCGGTGAGGACGACGCCACGCAGCCCCGCGTCGGCCTCGAGCTCGTCAAGCACCCCGTGCAGCGCGGACAGCAGCGCGTCGTCGATCGCGTTGAGCGCGGCCGGCCGGTGGAGGGTCAGGACGGCGATCGCGTCATCCGGACCCGCGCGCGCGACGAGGAGAGGACCGGCGATGCTCATCGCCGCGACCGTACCGCATCCGGCACGGCCGGTCCACGTCATCGCGTCGCATCGCCGTCGCCGCATCGCATCTCCATCGCCCGACTCGCGTGGTGCGTCAAACCAGCCCCTGGACTGGGGCTTCCGGGCGATCTGGCCCGCATCTCGCCGCGAACGGCCAGGCTGGGTTCTTGTTTGACGCACCGGGTGCGTCGCGGCAGGGCGGGGGGTGAGTCGCGGCAGGAGCGCCGGGAGGACCGGACGCGGCGTGGGTCAGAGCGGCTCGAAGCGCGCCTGGAAGAACCGCAGGTACCTGGGCTCGAACACCATCGCGAGGCCACGGGCGCTGTCACGGGCATCGAAGCAGGCCTTGACCGACTCGGCGACGACGTCCATGTGCGCCTGCGTGTACACGCGCCGCGGGATCGTGAGTCGCGTCAGCTCCAGCCTCGGGTGATAGTTCTCACCGGTCTCCGGGTTGCGTCCGGCGGAGGCGATCCCCCGCTCCATCGACCGGATCCCCGAAATCGAGGTACAGGTCCGCGGCCAGCGTCTGGGCCGGGAACTGGTCCTGCTCGAGGTGCGGGTAGAACCGCCGAGCGTCGAGGAAGATGGCATGCCCGCCGATCGGCTCGACGATCGGGATGTCCCACTCCTGGAGCAGCTCGCCGAGGTAGCGGACCTGGCCCACGCGCGACCGGACATGCTCGTCCTGGACCGCCTCCTCGATGCCGATCGCGAGCGCCTCCATGTCGCGCCCGGCCAGCCCGCCGTACGTGTGCAGCCCCTCGTACACGATGACGAGGTTGCGCAGCTCCTCGAACAGGTCCACGTCGTTGACGGCCAGCCAGCCGCCGATGTTGACCAGGTTGTCCTTCTTTGCGGACATCCAGGCGCCGTCGGTGTAGCTGCAGAACTCGAGCAGGATCTCGGCGATCGACTTTTCCGCGTATCCGTCCTCGCGCTCCTGGATGAACAGCGAGTTCTCGACCATTCGGGTGGCGTCGAGCATGATCCGGATGCCGTGGCGATCGCACAGCGCCCGCAGCTCGCGCAGGTTGGCCATCGACACCGGCTGGCCGCCGGCCATGTTGACGGTGCCGGCCAGGCTGACGTACGGGATCCGGTCCGCCCCGACCTCGGCGATCAGCGCCTCGACCTTGGCCAGGTCGACGTTGCCCTTGAACGGGTGCTGCGACTGCGGCGAGTGCGCCTCGTCGATGATCACGTCGTGGAACGTGGCCCCGGCCAGCTCCTGGTGGAGCCGCGTGGTCGTGAAGTACATGTTGCCGGGCACGTGGTCGCCGGCCTTGATCAGCGTCTGGCTGACGAGGTGCTCCGCGCCGCGACCCTGGTGGGTGGGCAGGATGTGCCGGTACCCGTAGAAGCGCTGGACAGCCGCCTCGAGATGGTAGAAGTTCCGGCTGCCCGCGTAGGCCTCGTCGCCGAGCATCATCCCGGCCCATTGCCGGTCGCTCATGGCGGACGTGCCGGAGTCCGTCAGCAGGTCGATGTAGACGTCGTCGGATCGGAGCAGGAACGTGTTGTAGCCAGCGTCCACGAGGGCGCGCTCGCGCTCCTCGCGGGTCGTGACGCGGAGCGGCTCGACCATCTTGATCTTCCACGGCTCCGCCCAGCTGCGGCGGTCGTGCTGCTGCCCCATCGTGTGGAGCGAGTTGGCGGACATGGGTCTCCTCTTCAATGTCGCGAGGCACGACGGCACGCTGCGCGGCCATCGGGACGCGGCGAGGCCGTCAGTTGCGGCCCCGCGTTCGGGACGGGTTCGTGACCACTAACGCTACTCGCACCCCGGCCGCCGACCGGGGGCCGTTCGGACCCGCCGGACCCTTGCCGAAGGTCGCGTGTGCGCCGGCTGTCGCCGCCTCCGGGAATCGAAACGCCGGCCGGGGTGGATCCGGCCGGCGTCTGTGCGCGCTTCGCGGTCAGGCGTCCGGGGCAGGCTCGGCCTCGGCCAGCGCGTTGACCGTCACGGTCCGCTCCTCGGCGCCGCGGACGAGCGTGAGCTCGAGCGGGAAGGTGGCCTCGCCCAGCAGGTCGTGGAGTGCATCGACGTCCGTGATCGGCGTGCCACCGGCGGCGACCAGCAGGTCTCCTTCCGCGATGCCGGCCGCTTCCGCGGGGCTGCCGTCCTCGACGCCGCGGACGAGGATGCCCTCGCGTTCCGGCAGGCCGACCGATCGGCGCAGCCGGCGCGCGACGTGCGCCGGTGCCACCGCGATGCCCAGCCGCGGCCGGTCCTTCGTCTCGCCCCGGGCGAGCGCGTCGACCCTGGCCCGGAACGCGGCATCCGCGGGCAGCGCGAGGTAGAAGCCCTCCCCGACGCGGTTCGTGTTGAGCCCGGCGAGCGCGCCGTCCGCATCGAGCAGCGGGCTGCCGGACGATCCCGGCGCCAGCGGCGCGGTGTGCTCCACCGAACCCGAGATGCGTCGCCCGCCGGGTCCGCGGAACGCGCGGGCCACCGACGACACGAACCCGAACGACACTCGCGGGCCGCCGCTCGGCGTGGCCGCTGCCGCGAACACCGCGGAGCCGATCGTAATGTTGCCGGCCGACCAGGCGATCGCCGGAACGCCCGTGGTGTCGACCTCGACCACGGCCAGGTCGCCGTCCCAGTCGACGCCCTTCACGGAGCCGCGCTCGGCGCGACCATCGGCGAACCGGACGGTCACCTCGGCGCCACGCAGGTTGTGGGCATTCGTGAGCACGCGCCCGTCGCCGACGACGACGCCCGAGCCACGGAGGCGGGAGCCGATCCCGACGACGGACGGGCCGACGGCGCCGGCGACGGCGGCGACGGATTCCTGGAGTTCGCTGAGCACGGACATTGGGGCGTCTTCCTCAGTGGAACCGTGGCGGCGATGCGACCTGACCGGTCAGCCGTCCCGGTGATGTTGTAACTTGCAATCTGCAATCTACTACCCGACGGACGGGGACGCAAGGCCCTCGCCTACCATTGGATCGAAATGTCGCAGCCGCCTTCCCCGACCGCCCCGCCGACTGCCCTCGCGGCCGCGCTGGACCGCGTCGGCGACCGCTGGAGCCTGCTGCTCGTCGAGGCGCTGCTCACCGGCCCGCACCGGTTCGGGGAGCTGGGCGAGACGATGACGGGGATCGCGCCCAACATCCTCGCCGACCGGCTTCGCCGGCTCGAGCGTGGCGGGATCCTGGTGGCGACGCCGTATACCCGGCGCCCCCTGCGGATGGAGTACGCCCTCACCGCCGACGGTCGCGAGCTCGCCGGTGCGCTGCACCTGCTGGCCGACTGGGGGGTTCGTCGCGGCGGTGTCGGGGAGCCGTTGCGCCACGGGGTGTGCGGCACGCCGCTCGAGGCCCGCTGGCACTGCCCGACCTGCGAACGCCTGGTCGCCGACGACGAGCCCGACGAGCTGACGCGTCTCTGACCGGGCTTTGGGGCCACTCGCGTTGCCCCGACCCAGCGCTCGGTCAGACAGGCGCACCACGCTCGAGGACCGCCAGCGGGTCGAACCGCTCGGTGCGTTCGGCGACCGCGTCCCCGGCAAGGCGCGCCCCGTCGATGCCCAGCGGCTGATCCACGATCGAGCGCCACCCGCGTTCCTCGAGCGCGGCCAGCGTCGACGCCGCGGCGCGGACGACGGCGACCGCGTGCTCGACCGAGATCCCGGCGAGAACGGGCACCGCCCGCGAGCGGCCCAGGCTTCGCGCAACCGCGGCGGCGGCGCGGGTCAGTCGCGCATCCGCGGCGAGGGCCGGGCCCGGGCGGCACAGGATCACCTCGACCTCGCCCGCGTCGGGCAGCAGCGCGGCGACGATCGCGTGCCAGGTGATCGCGGCATCGTCGCGCAGCGCGGGCTCGATGAGCGCCAGCGGATGCTCGGGCAGCAGCGCGCGGCGAAGCGCGAGCTCGGCCGCCGCCCGCGCCGGCGCGTCGGGCTCCTCGACGATCCAGTCAGGCAGCGCGCCCGCGGAGATCGACGCTGCCGGAATGCCGTCGCGCCGCGCCAGGGCGATGGCGACGAGCTGGAGCGCGAGCGCGCGCCCGGAGCGCGTCGCGGCGTTGGACGGGATGCCGCTGGCGAGATCCGGCGCCACGACCAATGGGCCCGCGGGGATCAGCACCCGCGTGTCGGCCCTGGCCAGCAGGCGGTGCGCGAACACGTGATCGGCAATCGCACGGTCCGGGTCCACCTGGCCGGTCACGATCTCGCGCATCGGATCCGCGACCACGATGTCGATCCGCTCGAACGCGGCGACGACCGCCTGGTCCGGCGCCGCGAGGGCGGGGGCGTCGGTGACCAGCCGGACATAGCCGCGCCGGCGCGCGCCGGCCTCGTCGGCGAACCGGCGCAGGACGCCCAGCGCGCGCTGCGATCCAGTGGGGATCGGCAGGCCGACCGGGTCGAAGGCGGACAGCCCGCCGCGCGACGTGGGAGCGGCTCGCCAGGGCTCGACCTCGGCACCCAGCCGCGTGCCACGGTCGGACAGCTCGCGATTGGGGGGCACGTCGACGCGCAACAGCTCCAGGCCGACGTCGATCGCGACGCCTGCCTCCTCGAGGGCGTCCACGATCGCGGGCTCCAGGAGTGCCGTGCCGATCCACGGTCGAGGCGGATCCCCGAGCAGCGTCAGCAGCTCGCGTCGCGCGACCCGGTTCGCGTCGATGCGATCGAGCGCGGCGTGCGCCAGGCGGGTCGCGTCCGCGATCGCCACCGCCCGGCGGTCCGGCTCGGCGAGCAGCTCAGCCTCCAGCCCGAGGTCGACGTTGCCGGCCGACACCTCGAGAGCGAGCTCGAACGGCCGCAGGTCGTACTCGGCCATCGCCATCGCAAACGGCAGCGCGATCCCCCCGGCGAGGCGGGCGGGGTCCGCAGAGATGTACCGATCCACGACCTCGGGTGCCAGCGGGCGGCCGGCGCGATCGATCCCGGCCACGCCGAACAGCCGGAGGACGGCACGCTGCTGGCCGATCGTGGTCATCGTGGCGGCCGTCGCGCCCCACGCGGATGCCAGCGCGGTCGCCCGATCCCGCAGCGCCTCGAGGTCCCCGGTCGCTCCCAGCACGTCCATCGCTGCAGTATGGCGGCCGCGCGGCGTGCTACGCGCCGCCGGTGAGGCCATCGTCGACCAGCGCCGGCGATCCGGCGTCCTGCGCCCCGGTCCGGGCCGGGTGGCCGATCCACACGTGGCCGTCCTCGAAGCGCTCCGCCTTCCAGATCGGTGCCCGGGCCTTGGTCTCGTCGATCGCGTATCGCGCGGCCGCGAACGCCGCGTCCCGGTGCGGCGCGGCGGCGATCACGAGGATCGACGGCTCGCCCAGCGGAACCGGCCCCGTCCGGTGGACGATCGCGAGCCGCCGGACCCCCCAGCGCGTCTCGATCTCGGCGGCGATGTCGTCGAGCACCGAGATCGCCATTGGCTCGAACGCCTCGTACTCGAGCGCCTCGACCACCCGGCCGGCATGCCGGGCCGCCTCGGCCTCCTGTCCCGGTGCCGGCGTTCCCGGCGTCACCCGCGTTCGGCCGATGAACGTCACGATCCCGCCGTCGGCGGGCGTCGCGAGGCGGGCAGCGAGCGTCGTCGCGAGGTCGGGCGCAAACGGGTCCGCCTGGATCTCGAGCACCCTGATCCGGGGGTCCTCATCGGAGGCCGTCCCAGCCCCGCCGCTGACCGGCGGGATGCACGCGATCTCGTCGCCGTCCGCGAGCAGCGTGCCGGGGTCCTCATAGCTGCCGTTGCGCGCGAACCGCAGCGACGCCCGGCCCGGGGCGAGGGCGGGCACCGTCTCGACCACGGCGGACCACGCGTCGTCGATCGTCGAGCCCACCGGGACCTCGAGGCGCAGCTCGCGCATCCCCGCCGTCTCGCGCTGCATCGCGAACAGCCGGACCCGGATCCGCAGCGGCGGCAGCGCGCTCACCGGACGAGCCCGTTCATACCAGCAGCCCCGCGCCGAAGTACAGGCCCGCGGCAAGGATCGTCCCCGACGCGATTGCCCCGACATCGATGTACAGCAGGCCCGTCGCCGATTCCATGGAGCGCGACCTCGCCGTCTGGACCGCCGCCCAGGACACGACCAGCGGGAAGATCAGGCCCACGACCAGCCGCAGCCACACGAACAGCGCCCACGGCCCGCCGAGCGCCCCGAACGGACCCGCGCCGCCGGCGGTCCCGCCGGCTCCCGGGCCGGCGCCGAACCCCACCCAGCCCACGAACAGCAGCACCTGGATCCCGACGATCCACAGCAACCGGCGCGCGACCAGCACCAGGGGCGCCTCGGGCAGCTTGGGGGTGACGAGGTACCAGTGGCCCAGGATCATCGCGGCGAACACGCCGCCGGTTGCCATCGCGAGGACGAGCAGCTGGATCGCGAGCGGGATCGCGCCGGCCAGGTCCCCGCCCCACGTCAGCGCGCCGAGCACGAGCGTTGCGACCCCGGCCGCGACGCCCGCCATGCCCGGCAGGATCGCTCGCTGGCGACGTGCGATGGCGAGCATCGTGACGATCGCGAGGACGATGAACAGCACCAGGGCGATCCGCCGCGGCAGGTCGAACGCGGCGTCGACGGTGACCGGGGAGCCGGACGCGAGCGGGGGCAGGCCCGTATCGGACAGCCAGGCCAGGATCCCGAATGCCGCGGCGCACAGGGCCGTGAACCCGAGATACCCGCGCGTCGCCGCGGTTGCGACGCGTGCCAGCACGACCACGGCGAACGAGCCGACCGCGAGGCCGGTCAGGACCGTCCAGTTGATCAGCGCGAGGTTGGAGGCGATCTGCTCGGCGGGCACGGCACGAGTGTATGCCGCCGGCCGCCGAGGGCCCGGGCGGACAGCGGCGGATAATGGCACCCAATCCCCGATCCGGAGCTCGCCCGGCAGCAGGAGGTCTCAGATGGCGATCGGTCGCGACACCACGTTCACCTGGTATGGCCACGCATGCGTGGAGGTCCGGTCGCCGGGCGGCAAGACCATCCTGTTCGACCCCTGGTTCGGCAACCCGAAGAGCCCCAAGGCGGCCGACGCAGTGACCGCCTGCGACCTGCTCCTGGTCACCCACGGTCACGGCGACCACATGGGCGACGCGGTCGCGATCGCCAGCCGGCTGCGACCTGCCTGGCCGTGCATCCACGAGATGAGCCTGTGGCTCGCGCGACGCCTGCCCGGCGGCGGCGATCAGGTCACCGGCATGAACAAGGGCGGCACGCTCGAGGCCGCCGGCCTCAGGGTCACCATGGTCCCCGCCGAGCACTCCGCGGGCGACTGGAACCCCGACGGCGGCGTCCCGCTCTATCTCGGCGAGCCGGCCGGCTTCATCGTGGAGCTGGAGAACGGCTTCCGGATCTACCACGCCGGTGACACCGCCGTGTTCGGGGACATGGCGCTCATCCGCGACCTGTATGCCCCTGACCTCGCGATGCTGCCGATCGGCGGCCATTTCACGATGGACCCGGAGGCGGCCGCGCTCGCCGTGGAGCTGCTGGGCGTGAGCCACGTGCTGCCGATCCACTGGGGCACGTTCCCGCTCCTCGCCGGGACGCCCGCACAGCTCGCAACCGCGGTGGCGCGCACGGGCTGGTCAATGCGACGGTTCATGCCTGGGCCCGGGCGACACGGTGAGCTGAGGGCCGCGGATGCCGCGCGACGCGCTTTCCGGAGGACCGCGCGTCGCGCCGTAGTCAGACCATGACTGTGCCCGGGTGATCGAACGCGGGTCGTTCGGGATAGGCCGGATTCGGCGGTCCGCTCTGGCGGGTCGGGCCTGCCGAACGCGACATGAACCGGCGGGAACCTCCTCGGTCTGTCGCTGCCGGCCGGTGGTGGCCCGATGCCGCCCGAGTAGTCACCCGCTGAGTTCCAGGGTCCAGAGCGCAATCGCTGGGGTTCGGCCAGACACACATGGGTGCCGCGTCGAGCGTGAGACCGGATGAGCCGGGGCCCGATGGTTGCGGCGCCCGAGCGGCCCTCAGGCCGATCGGCGCGCCCGCTGGCGTCGACGCGCGATCGCCGCCAGGATGACCCCGGCAGCCAGACCCATGAACAGTCCAGTCAGGTTGTCTGACACATCCGCGCTCTGGCAGCCGCGGCCCAACGGCGTGGCGATGAGCTGGGTCGTCTCGATGAACGCGGGAAGGATGACCGCGCCCGCGACGATCCAGGGCTTCCAGGGCGATCGCGGCAAGACCCCGATCAGCATCCCGAGCGGAATGAACAGGAGCACGTTGAGAGACGTTTGGTTGATGTGGGCGTACTCCCGCATGGGGGCGAGGCCGATCCGCGACATGTCGCATGTCCCAGGCCCCGCCAACCCACTGACCAGCACCTCGCGGGTCGGCGTCAGGGTGGCTGCGATGATGACGCCCAGGCTCACGATCAACAGCCAGGCCGTCAGTACGGAGATGTGTAGCCTTCGAGCCGCGAAACCGCAAAGAACCAAAGCCGCCAGGGCGGAGATGATGACGCCGGGCCAGAACCCGGCAACATCGCCTGCCTCCGAGCCGAAGTGCCCGAACATCCTCAGCGTCTCCGGACCTGGAAGGGCGAGGCCGACAATCGGCCCTCGATCTCATTGCACAATCTGATGACGCCTGCCATCGGGGACGACCGCCACGTTGCCGACATCCGCACCGACCGGAAGGCGGTTCGCCCGCAGCCAAGGCAGCCATGATCGCGGGTCCGCGACGAAGGTTGGGCGGTCCAGGCGACCGCCCGTCATCGACCGGTAAGACCAAGTACCACGGGCACCGTTCGGATCATGATCTCGAGGTCGAGCCTGAGCGACCAGCGGGCGATGTACTCAAGGTCCCAGATCGCCTTGTCGTCGAAATCGCGGTAGGAGCGAGCGCGGATCTGCGCCAGACCGGTGATCCCTGGCTTCGCCGCCAATCGCGCGCGATGCCAGGGGGCGTAGGCATCGACCTCGACAAGGGGCGCCGGTCGCGGGCCAACCAGACTCATCTCGCCGCGTAGGACGTTCCATAGCTGGGGCAGCTCGTCAAGGCTCGTTCTGCGTAGCAGTCCGCCGAATTCGAGTGAGACGCGGATCACGATCGATCTGGAAAGCGGGCCCGCGGATCTGGTTCATGTGCAGGACGTCACTGAGACGATCCTCCGCCTCGCGAGTCATCGTTCGGAACTTGTGCACCCGAAACGCGCGGCCATTGCGCCCGATCCGTACTTGGGAGAAGTGGATCGGCCGACCATCGTCGAGGAGGATCGCCAAGGCCACGGGAATGAACAGCGGCAGGAGGAGAACCAGTCCGACGGCAGCAATGGCAATGTCCATTGCGCGCTTGAGCGCTGCGCCAATCAGGGATCGCGAAAGCCCTGACAGCGCCGCGGCCTCTGCCTCCTCGGGTGTTGCGACGATCTCAACGGCACCAAGCCGCTCGACGATTGCGGTTGCAGCATCGGCACACCGGGAGGTCGCCCCGCCCACGGCTCGCGTGCGCAGCACATCGTGCGTTGCACTGAGCTCCCGGACAGGGCAGAACGCGACATGGATGTCCCGGCCGACTTCAAATCCTCGGCGTTCCAGTGGAGCAATGAGCAGCTCGCGCGTGGAGCCGACGTGCAGCGCCGAGGCCAGAATGATGGTCTGACCTCTTTCTGCCGCCGTGACCACGCTCGCGCATGCTCGCCGGAACAACGACACGTCCTCGCCAGTCAGATCGGCGTGACGTCTCGCAGCGGAAATGACGATCGCGTTGGTGTCGACCGGCGAGGACTCATCGCGCAAACGCTCAACCCTGACGGGCGCCCGACCTTCGCTCGCGGCCGCGCCATGCAAGCCTGACCCAAGGACGGAGATCCACCGGACTGCCCCAGGATCGGGTGCCTGGGTCCCCGAGGTCGCTGGTGGGCGGGAAGTCGTGGGACGTGGGACCGCCGGAGGAATTGCCGGATAGTCCCCCACATACAGCCCGTGGGACGCTATCCGGGCAGACTCCGCGATGTCGACCTCGAGCGCCTCGATTTGTGTCGCGACCTCGGGCGAGATTTCGACGACGCTGGGTGGCATCACCAAGCGAGCCCTAACCCGAGCCGTGAGACTCGCGTAGTCATGGGGGTCGCGGTAATCGACCTCAACGCTCAATAGGGGT
Source organism: uncultured Chloroflexia bacterium (assembly GCA_963741915.1). Classification (GTDB taxonomy): domain Bacteria; phylum Chloroflexota; class Limnocylindria; order Limnocylindrales; family CSP1-4; genus CAIXZV01. Next base: position 11,090 of record CAVUJW010000001.1, read on the forward strand.
TCTCCATCACGATCCCGCGTGTCGATGGGCAGCCTGTCGGCTACTTGGGCTGCTGGCGATACTTCCTGAGCCCTCCGACAGTACTGGTGCCGGCGGCGCGTTTCCAGTACCTTTGGGTTGTGATGGCGTAGTCCCAGTGCTTTGTGGTGCGGGAGTGCACCACGTGGCGAATTATGACCATCGGGCATCAAGACCCACGTTCGCGAGGCCGAGTCGTTCGGCAGCAGGACTGCCGACGCACAATGCCGACATCGCTGGTCGGCGCTCCTTGCAGCCCGAGACCATGGCGGCGATCAACGCCGTCACCATGACCGAGGAGGCAAGCCGGCCGCCGCTCATGGCGAGTTGATCAGGCGCGAGGCGCTACACCACATGCTGGGACTTGACCGCCCTGTCGTCCCGGAACGACAGGACCAGGACGCGGCCCCCCGGTCGGAAAGTTGCGACGGTCTCGCGCCGCTGCAGCGTCGGGCCGGGGCCTCGGTGATACTTGTCCGCGCGTCGATCCGGAAGAACGCGATTGCGGCGGCCGGAACGACCAGAGGTCGAGGATGCGCAGCGTCACCGCCATCGCCGGTACAACGCAGAGGACCAGGTCGGATGCGCCCGCCCAGGACGGCGCATGGCTGCACGCGTGACGTCGAGCAGGACCGGCCGGGTCGACCTGGAGCGCATCCCCTACGACCCAGTCGCGTGGGAGGAGACGCTGGCCGGCCACCCGGATCTCGAGGTCTACCACGGGTCGGCTTGGCTCTCCTACCTTGCCGCCTCCCAGGAAGCTGAGCCGGTGGTCGCCGTGGTTCGCGCCGACGGACGCCCCGTCGGTCACTTCGTCGGCGCAATCGTTGGCCGTTACGGAATTCGGATCCTCGGAAGCCCCTTGCGCGGTTGGGGAACCCAGTGCATGGGATTCCTCCTCGATGAGGGAGCCGACCGCCGAGCGGCCGCGGAGGCCCTCGTGGGGTTCGCCTTCCATGACCTCGGCTGCCATCACGTCGAGCTGGCCGACCGGCACCTCACGGCCGAGCTGATGGCCGGTTCCGGATACGCGGTGGAGATCGGCAGGACCTTCGTGATCGACCTATCGCTCTCCGAGGCGCAGATCTTCGCTCGGATGCACTCGAAGACGCGACAGTACATAAGAAAGGCAAACCGCCTCGGCCTGCACCCCGAGATTGCCACCGATCTCGACTTTGCGGATGACTTCCACGATCAGCTCGTCGATGTCTTTGCGCATCAAGGGCTCGTGCCGACCTATGGTCTTGAACGCGTTCGCCAGCTCATCACGACGCTTCAGCCAACGGGGGACCTGCTCCTCATCCGGGTCATGACGCCGGACGGTAGGTGTGTGGCGTCGGGCATCGTGGTCGGGCGCAACCGAATTGCTGTCAATTGGGGCGCCGCGTTCTATCGCGCTGACTCTGACCTGCACCCGAATGAGGTGTTCTGGTGGGCGGCGCTGCGCCACTGGCGAGAGCGCGGGGTCAGCATCTACGACATGGGCGGCGGAGGGGATTACAAGGCGAAGTACGGAGGGGTCGAGATGCCCACGTACGTGTTTCACCGTTCCCGCTTCGCCGTGCTCCGCCATGGGAGGTCGGCCGTCCGGATCCTTGTTCGGGCCCAACAGATCCTGGCGAGGCGACGCGCGCGCGGCGCGGCCGCGAGCGAGGCGGCCGAGCGCGGGGTGGAGTGACGCCGCTCGGGTGTCGGCCGATCAGCCCGTCCGGGGCCGGGCCACTGGATCTCCCGGGTGTCGTCCTTCGACCACTGCCGCGTACGTCTCCGCGAGCCGCTCGATGTCGTGTCGCTCCGCGACGTACCGGCGGCCGGCCTCACCCATGGCCGTCCGATCTTCCTCGGTTGAACATGCGAGCTGCAGGAACGCATCGGCGATGCGCTCGGGGTCGTCCGGCTTGACGGTCACGCCTGCGCGGGTCTCCGCGACGGGGTCATAGGCGCTCTCGCAGGCGAACACGACCGGCCGACCGGCCGCCATGTACTCGAACAGCTTGTTGAAGCTGATCCCGTACCGGTAGACGGGCGTCGCCGTCGCATGAACGACGGTCCCATCAAGCGCGCCGAGTATATACGGGACGAATCGCTTGGGGATCGCGGGCCCGAAAGCGACCGCGGGGGCGGCATTCGCCTGGCGTTCCAGCTTCTCCCTCTCCGGGCCATCGCCGACAAGAATGAGGCCAACGAGTCCCGGGGCCCGCTCCTCGGCGATCGCGGCGGCTCGAATGATCGCGTCCAGTCCATTCACCCTCCCAAACGTCCCCGTGTACCCGAGCACGAACCGCCCGTCGCCCTTCATGCGTCGGATCGCCTCCAGCGAGCGGTGCAGCGAGGCCGGCGCGGCTGTCTCGGCAGGCCACGCGGTGCCGAAGGTCGCCAGGTCGACGCCGTTCGGGATATAGATCACGTGTCCGGCCGGCAACCCCTGCTCGGCGAGGTAATTGCGCATGCCTGGGAGGAGGGTGATGACAACGGTGGCCCGTCGGACGAGGAATGCCTCGAGATGCCGGAGGAGGCGCTCTCCGGGTGATCCGAGGCGCATCGCACCGAGGTCGACCAGCGTTTGCGGCCAGAGATCGCGGATCTCCAGCACGAAGCGGGAACGGCGGAGCTTGGCGACCATCCAGGCTCCGAACGCCGCGAAGGGATGCACAGTGGACCCAACAACGACATCGGGGCGCCCAGAGCGCGTCTGGACCACCAGGAACGCGGCGACGTAGGTGAGCATATTGAGCGAGCGTCGCCATGTGTTGCCGCGGTACGGGAACGTCCGGAGCCATATGAATCGGACCCCGTCGAACCACTCGGTGCGGTAGAGCCGCCCCGGGCCGACCCGCTCCTCGCGACCGGTCAGGTGGTCGACGCCGGCGGCAAAGACCGTGACCGCGTGACCCCGCGCGACGAGGCGCCGGGCCATGTCGAAGTGCCGGGATCCCGCGGCCGCCGGGCGATCGGGGGCAACGGCGTAGTGATTGATGATCCAGACGCGGGTGTCGTTGCCCGGAGACCGGCCACCCATCGGGTCCTGCATTCGCTGTCATCATACCGAGAGCACGAACCAGGGCGCCGTAAAGGGAGTGGGCGAGACACGCGGCTGCCGATATGCCTGACCCGCTGGCCGATCAGCCCCGGCTGCGTGCATGACGCTCGGAAACCGCCTGGTACGCCCGCCGCTTACCCGGTGAGGTGCAAGGCTGCCTTTTCATTCTGGCCGGGCCGACGAGCACGCACCCGCCCGTGAGGCTCAGGTGAACCCGACGCGTGCCTTGCTCAGGAGCCAGCGCCACTCGAGACCGCGGCGCTGCGCGGCGGTGAGGGTCGCTTGACCACGCACCTTGGCGAGGTAGTCGAGGAGAGTCGCAACCGGCACGAACCAGCCATTCTTGGCGGCCAGGCGCGTCATCAGCTCCTCGAAGCGTGGGTCGAGTCGGCCGTCCTGGCAAAATCCGGATGCGAAGTGCGTGTACATGATGCACGCGCCGCCTTGCGCCTCGAGATGATCCTGTTGCTTCTCCGACAGACATCGATTGAAGGCCGCCAGGTCGGAGCCTTCCGAAGCTGCGAACCAGCCATTCACGTATGGGCGATCCGGGTCGTGATAAGGCATCACCGGACATTGCCCAAGCGTGTTCACGTCCCGATAGGTGAAGTTGCGGACGTAGCGCACACGCTCCCGGCACAGGTCTCCCCAGAATAGCGGACTACCTTCGACGTGGCCCCGGAACGCTCCGCGTCGACGAAATCCTGTCATTAGGTGGTAGGCGAGACGCGTTGCGCCGGTGAGACGGTCCGACCCCCAGTAGATCGACTCGGCGCAGTTGGCATGGTTGGCGAGCGAGGATGGATCGTGACCATAGATATCCCTGAAGCGATCCAGAGCTTGGAGCACCTGGTCGCGCCCCGAGGTCTCGCCACGTGCGCCGTGCGAGGCGATTTCGAAGCCGGCCGACTGCAACTGGAGCGTCCACGCGCGGTACTCCGGGTCTTCGCAGGTCTGACCTCCGATTGGGGCTGATCCGCTGCCCCGGAGGGCCCAGACGGACTTCGTCGTACGGAGCCCGAGCCGGGCGAGCAGCTCGTAGACCGGGGCCACGTTCTCGTGCGTGGCATTGTCCGTGTCGTCGAAAACCGTGAACGCGAAGGACTTCCCCTCCGGCCAAGTCACGGGGGCCATACGTTCCCTCTCCTATCCCGGTCGAAGCCGGACGCTCGCCATCGTCGCGCGACCGACCGCGGCCCATGTTACGGTTCTCCGGCTCGGATCGAGCGGGGGTCTGCCGTTCCATGAGCTCGAGATCCGATGACCAAGCTCGATCGACTTGTCGGCGGCATCCGCGCGGATGACACGCCGATGGGGTGCCGTGAGGCTGCTTGACGCTCGAGCGCACCCCGCGTGATCCCGACGCGTGGGGTGCCAACGTCGATGTCCATCCAGATGCAAAGGTCCACAACGGCCTGGTGTCGCTGACGTACCTGGCAGGTCGCGGAGCGCAGAACCCGTGATCGCGGTAACACGGGACCATGGGCGTCCCGTTGGGTATTCGGCGCCGGGACCGTCCGGCGGTACGGCGTCCAGATCGTCGGGAGCCACTCGGCCGCTGGGGCACGATGGCAAACGGGTCCCCCTCGAAGAATCAGACCGGCGAGCGGCCGTCACGGCCCTCGCCACCGTCGCGGTCCGAGGACCTCGGCTGTTTGTGTCGAGCTGGCCGATCGCCACCTGATGCCCGCAACGATGGCAGGATGAGCCGATGCACTGGGAAGCGATGCGCCACTGGCGGTCCCGTGGCATCCGCTGGCAGGGTCAGGGACACGGCGGTGACTTCATGGCCCGGTGTTCCGGAGACCCAACCGAAACGGCCGACTTCCACAACCCGACGTGGGCGGTCCTGCGGGTCGGCGGTTCAATGATGCGACGTCTACTCAGGATGACTGAGACCGCCCGCGGCATGGTCCGCAGGTCGAGTCAAGGGGACTCTTTCCGGGCGCCCGGAGGCACAGGCTCGTGATGCACGTGGCGCCTGGGCGTCCAGCCGAGTGCGTCGCGGCATGACCGAGGTGATGTGGGTCACCGGCAGATATCCCTGGGATGGCGATCCAGTCGGCGGCATCTTCTTTCAGACCCAGGCGCGGGCTCTCGCCAAGCTCGGTGTCCCGCTCGTGGTGGTCACGCCGACGCCGGCGTCCCATGGCCCCTTGCGCGCCTTCGACGCGATGGCAGCTATATGCGGCGCGCCTCGGGTGATGCACGACGACAGCGTGTTCGTTCTCAGGCCGCGGTATCTCAACATGCCCGGCCAGCCTAGCTGGGCGCTGCCCGATCGTTCCGTCGCAGCCGCGGTCTGGCGCTCCAGGCGGCAATGGGACATGGCCAACGCCATCCACGGCCACTACGCTGTGACGGGCCTCGCGGCGTGGCGGATCGCGCGGAGGACGGGCTCCCCTTCTTCCTGACCTTCCATGGTGACGACATGAATACGTGGCCTGATGACCATCCCGAGCGGCTGGGCGGATCTGCGCGCCGCGCGTCTCCAGGCGCGCAGGTATTCGCCGTCAGCCGTGCGCTCGCGGCGCGCGTCCGGGCATGACGGGCGTCGAGGCGGTCCCACTGCCGATAGGGTGCGATCATGAGTGGATCGAGCGATCGCGCTCCCTCGCGCTCGAGGCGCGACGTCGGCTCGCGCTGCCCGAGGACCAGCTGATCGTCCTGTTCGTCGGCTACCTACGACGAAAAAGGGCGTCCGCGAGCTGGCCGCCGCGATCCTCGAGATCGGCGCACCGTTCATCGGGGTGTTCGTCGGGGACGGGCCGGAGCGCGGGTACGGATCGGACGATCCCCGGACGGCAGGGCGGCTGGTCTATGGGGGCCCGCAGTCGCCACACTCGATGTCATCCGCCACATGTCGGCCGCAGACGTGCTGTATTGCCGTCACACGGTGAGGGGCTGCCGACGGTGATCGTCGAGGCGGGGTCATCGGGCTGCCGGTGATCGCGAGCTCCGTCGGCGGGATCCCCGAGCTCCTGGGCGGCGGCCGGGGCACGTTGCTGCCGGACGTCACGGCCCCCGCCATCGCGGCCGCGCTGCAATCGTTCCGCGACCACCGCGATGACGCGGAGGACGCCGGCGCACGACTGCGGGACCATGTGCGCTCCGCGTACGACGTGAATGCCAGCGCGCGGCAGCTCGTCGAGCACTACCGGTCGGCCGAGGGATCGGCCGGCGCAGATCCGGATCGGCGAGGCGGTCGCGGCTACCCGGGGCGGCACCGTGACGATACATGCCCTTCGCATCGCGATGGTCCTGTACGGCGACCTCACGTTCGACAGTCGCGTCCAGCGCGAGGCGAATCCCTCGTGCGCGCCGGCCACTCCGTCACCATCTTCTGCCTCAATGGATCGCAGGCCACGGCCACGATGCTGGACCCGAGGGTCGCGATCGAGGTCGTCACGGTCGGTGGCCGACGCGAGCTGCCCGACACGCCGAGCCCGTTCCTCGATCGCGGCGGGCTGGGGCGGTACGCCACGCGCGCCGCATGGCTGGTGACGTACGTCCGTAACATCGTCCGCTGGGGGCGGTCGATCGGACGGACCGCGTCGAGCGTTCGACGTATGGCATGCGCACGACATCACGGGCCTCCTCGGTGCGAGCCTGGCGATGCCCGGGAACTCCGTCCTTGTGTATGACCTTCACGACCTGCACCTCGAGACCGACACCGGGGCGCGCCTCCCTGGCCCGTTGCGGAGCCTGCTCCGCCGGTACGAGGGCCGGCTGGTCCGCGATGCCGCCGCCGTCATCACCGTCAACGAGGGACTGGCCGACTACGAGCGTCGCCACTTCCAGGCGCCTCGGTCATCGTGGTGCACAACTGCGCTCCAGCGTGGACGCCTCCCGAGCCGCCTCCGACGCTGATTCGGACCGCGCTGGATCTCGCGCCGGTCGATCCGGTCGTCCTCTACCACGGGCTCCTCGACGCCGGCCGAGGACTCGACGATGCTGGTGGAGGCGATGCGGCAGCCGGGCCTGGAGAGTGCGCACCTGGCCCTGCTGGGATTCGGCCGAGCGCGACCGGCTGCAGCAGCTGGCCTCGCGGCCACAGTTCGGCGGGCGTCTCCACCTGCTGGACGCAGTCCGCCCATCGGACCTCATGCCCTGGGTGGCGTCCGCAGACGTGGGGGTGATGCCAAACGAGCCCCGCAACCTGAACGAGCGGCTGTCCACACCGAACAAGCTGTTCGAATCCATCGCCGCCGGGCTGCCCGTGGTGTCCTCGGACTTCCCGGAGCGACGGCGGATCATCCTGGAAGACCCCGACGGGCCACTGGGTGCCGTGTGTGATCCAACGGACCCGGCGGCGCTGGGTCGCGTAATTCGCTCGATCATCGATCTGGATCCACCGGCGCGCGCCGATCTCCGGCGTCGGTGCGCCGCGGCTGCCCGCGAACGCTGGAACTGGGAGGCGGAGGCTCGGGCACTGGTCGAGGCGTACGCACGGATCGCCGAGGTCCACAACGCGGCCTCCGGGCGGGTGATCCCGTTGCGCGCACTCCGACCCGCGGTCGCATGTATGGTCTCCGGCGTGAGTCACCACCCTGCGAGCCGAACCCGCCCATGTGCGGCATAGCCGGCATCCTCCGGCTCGACGGGGGACCGGTCCAACACCACCCGCTCGAGGCCATGGTCGACGCCCTTGCCCACCGGGGTCCCGACGGCTCCGGGATCCACGTCTCGGGGCAGATCGGGCTGGGCCACCGCCGGCTGAGCATCCTCGATCCGACGGAGGCCGGTGCGCAGCCCATGCGCCGGGGCGGGACGCTGCTGGTGCATAACGGCGAGATCTACAACTTCCTCGAGCTCGCCGACGAGCTCCGCGATCAAGGCGAGGCGATCGTCACCGGCACGGATACGGAAGTCATTCTCGCCGCATACCGCGTGTGGGGGCCCGACGCGGTGCAGCGGTTCAACGGGATGTTCGCGTTCGCGCTGTGGGACGACGATCGCCGGCGATTGCTCTTGCCCGCGACCGGATGGGCGTCAAGCCGCTGTACCTCGCCGGACCCCCCACACGCTCGCGTTCGCGAGCGAGCCGATGGCCTTCGTGGCGGCCGGGCTGCTGGAGCCGGGTGACACGTGGATGCCCCAGCCGCATCCCGGCGCGGTGCACGACTTCCTGTCGCGGGGCTGGACCGACCACTCCAGCGCCACCTTCCTCGCGGGCATCACGGCGTTGCCCGCGGCGCACCTCCTCGTCGTCGAGGATGGGGCCGAGCAGGTTCATCCGCTTCTGGTCGGCGCCGCCGCTGGCGGACGACGGCCGCCCGGCGGTCCGCGGCACGGATCGGATGCGTGACGACGCAGCTGATCGAGGAGTTCCGCGAGACCTTTGATTCGTCGGTGCGGCTCCGGCTGCGAAGCGATGTCGCCATCGGCACCTGCCTGTCAGGCGGCCTCGACTCCTCATCGATCGTGACCACCATCGCGGAGCTGCAGGCCGACGCGCGCGCCCGTGGCCGCACGCAGCTGCCCCGTCTCGGCTTCCATGCCCGTTTTCCGTCGACGGCATCGACGAGTCCGCCTACGCGGACCTTGTGGCGCGCAGCGCCGGCCTGCGCCTGGTCCACACGACGCCGGCGGGGTCCCCGCTGCTGGGGCGTGTCTTGCCCGTCCTGCGGGCACAGGGCGAGCCATACCAGTCGAGTCGGTCGACGCGCAGTTCTCCGTGATGGCCGCCGCCCACGGAAGGGGTAAAGGTGCTTCTGGACGGCCAGGGCGCCGACGAGCTGCTCGGTGGGTACGACCTCTATCTCGGCGTGCGAGCGGCTGGGCTGCTGCTCTCGGGACATCCGGTGGCTTCGGCGCGTGAACTCGGGCGCAGGTCCTCGCGGGCCCGCGACCCCGGGGTCCGCCATGTGGACGGCGCTCCACGCCGCCTTGCCGCGCGGTGCCATCGAGACGATCCGGGCCGCAACCGGCGGTCAGTTCGGCATCCGCTGCGAGAGCGTCCTTGCGGCCGAGACAGCGATGGCGGAGGAGGCCGATCGAAGGCGGGCACGTTCCTGGCGCTCGGCTGTGGCACGCACTCGCGGTCGCGGGCTCCCCGCCCTGCTCCGCTACGAGGATCGCAGCAGCATGGCATTCGGGATCGAAGCCCGCGTCCCATTCCTCGATGTCCGCCTGATCGAATGTCGGTACGGCTTCCCGACCGGCTGCGGGTGGACCGGGGCGTGACCAAGGCGATCCTCCGCCACGCGATCGGCGGACGACTCCCGCAGGCGGTGAGGGTCGGCGTGACAAGATGGGGTTTGAGGCTCCCCAGCGCGAGTGGCTTGATGCGGGGCGAACCCAGGTGGTCGGCCTGTTCCGGGGCGGGCAGCTGTCAAGCGGGGCTGGGTCGCGCGGCCGAGATCGAGCGAGTCGTGGACGGGCTTCGGGGGGTCGTGCAACGGAGCACCTGTGGCGCCTGTTCATTACCGAGGCATGGTTGAGGATGCTGTGGCCGGACGAGCCAGGGATCGGTGGCCGGACCACGTGGGAGGCCGGCATCGACGCTGGGCGTGTCAAGGGGTGACCGGCGATGGCGAGTGGGCGCGCAGGCGACGGGGTCCTCCGCCGGGTCCGGGCGGTCGTCACTGGTGGAGCCGGCTTCATCGGCAGCCACTGGTGGAACGCCTCCTGGGCGAGGGCATCGCGGTGATGGTCGTCGACGACCGGTCGACCGGGAGCCCCGAAAACGTCCCCACCCAGGTCAGGCTCGAACGGCTGGATATCTCAGTCGCCGACCTGGATACCGATTCCGGTCCTGGCGGCCCACGGTTGTGTTCCATCTCACAGCGCAGGCGAACGTCGTGCTGTCACTACGAGACCCGCTCCGGGACCTGGCCGTCAACGTCGCGGGCACGCACCCCCGGCAGCCGACCGATGCGAGCGAGACCTACGTCAGCGACTTGTGCGCTGCCTTCGAATACCAAATCCCTCCCGCATCATCGGCGATACTGTCGGGGCGGGGCAGAGAGGCCTGGAGCCACGGCCATCACAATCACTCGGCTCGCCGTGGCGCGGTGGACCGTTGCCGAGGGACGCGCCGTCCGGCGGCATTGTCTAGGATCAGGGTGATGACCTGAAAGGGAGTCGCATGTCGGGGACCGTCCAAGTTGTTCATTGCATTGACACTGAAGGCCCGCTTCATGAATCCCTGGAAGCCACCTTTGATCGTTTGAAGGCCATGTTCGGCCTCGACCTTGATGCGAGCGCGACGATGCTTCGTCGTCTGCAGGATGGTGAGGTTGACCTCGGAGGCAGGGAAGCCGCAGTCCAGAAGGTGGTCGATCCGCGCCTCCTCGCCTACAACGACACCTGGGACAAGATCGATCTGATGCTAGACGATTGCATGTCCACGGAATTTCGCGAACAGATGCGTGATTCCGAGGGCGGCGGCTGGGTCTACAACTGGTTCTGTGTGGATCACGTCGATTACGACGCCAACCCCAGACGGCGCGACATGGGCTACCACAATATCTTCGATCACTATCGTCGCGCTGCTCTCAAGCCGGAATCGCTGAACGATGGACTTCATTTCCACTATCATCCCCACAACTTCGGTCGCGACGCGCATCGCTGCGCGACGCATTGGTGGGCGTCCTCCGACAGTCTCCAGCAGGTTGTCTCGCGGCGAGTGATCGATCGAGAGTGGTTCCCGACGGCCAACCGTCCCGGATTCCACGTGATCCGTCCTGACAGTCACTGGTTCCTCGAGCAGTTCGTCCCTTTCGACTACGCCAGCCAAGCCATGGTCTCCGATGGAGGCGAAGACACACAGTCACCGTCCAGTGCCGGGCGTTGGGGTGACTGGCGCCGAGCCCCAGCTACTTGGAGTCCCTACCACCCTGCTCACGACGATCACCAAGTACGTGGCGCCTGTCGTCGCTGGATCGGCCGGTGCCTGAACGTGGGTACCCGTTTCCGTCTACTCGCCGAAAGCGACGTGCGTCAAGCCTTTGCGGAGGCCCAAGCGGGGAAGCCCGTTGTCATGGCTTTCACGAACCACGACCATCGCGACATGCGTCCCGACGTGAATGCTGTCAGGGCCATGCTCTCGTCTATCTCGACCGAATTCCCGGACGTCCCATTTCGTTTCTCTGAGGCGGTTGATGCAATGCGATCCGCCCTGCAACTTCCGTTTGCACCGCCGTGCGACTTGGACATCCACCTTGCCTCAGTTGAGGGTGGCGGTCATGTTCTCAACGTTCGCACCGAGACACCCACCTTCGGACCGCAGCCCTGGTTGGGGATCAAGACAAGCGCGGGTGGTTACCACCACGACAACTTCGACATTGAGATCCCTCATCATGAGTGGCGCTATGTCTTCGATGGTGACACGTTTCCCCTGGAGGCCGTGGAGGCGGTGGGCGTAGCGGCGAACAACCCTTACGGGACCGCCACTGTGCGCGTGCTTTATCCGGAAACGGGGAAGGGTCACGAGGCGTCTCTGGGGCGCATGATGGTCGTCAGAGTGCTCATCTTGGGACTCGGTTCGATAGGCCGGCGCCACGCCACGCTGCTTCGCCAGCACTTTTCTCATGAGGTCGAGCTCGGTCTCGATGCGCACGCGCATGGGCCAGGTCTCGAATGATCTGGGAATCCCGGAGATCTCCGGATGGGATGAGATCAGTGCACAGCGTTTCGATGTCGCGCTGATAGCCAATCCGACAAACATGCACATCGACACGGCCATCCGCTGCGCGGAACAGGGGCTTCATCTTTTCATCGAGAAGCCGATCGATTGCAGGCTTGATGGCCTGGATCATCTTCTGAACATCGTCGCCGATCGGCGACTCACGGCATACGTCGCGTATCCCATGCGGTTTCACCCGGTTGTGCGTGAGCTCAAGAGTCGACTGGCGGGGCGCAGGGTCTTGCACGCCAACATGGTGTGTGCCTCGTTCCTGCCGGGTTGGCGACCCAATCAGGATCATCTCAAAGGGTACTCCGCCTACTGGGCTCGGGGCGGAGGGGTATTTCTTGACATGTCACACGAGCTGGACATGGCCCAGTACCTGTTCGGGCCCGTAACTGGAATCCAAGGGACACTGGGCCGCGTTGGGGGCGTCACCGTAGACTCGGACGATTGGGCAGACGTGCTTGTCTCCCATCAATGGGGCACGACCAATATCCACTTAAACTCAGTCAGCGAAGTGCCGAGGAGATCTGTCGACATAGACCTCGCCCACGGCCACCTTCACGGCGACCTGCGACGACAGACCGTGACGGACTGGGACGAGGGCAGGATGTCCGAGGCGGCATTCTCGACAGATGGGGATCGATGTACGTGGAACAACTCCGCTACTTCTTGGAGATCCTCGGGAGCGACGACTTTGAGAACAGCCTGCTGCGCGCCAGCAGCCTCTACAAGAAGATGATCGATTTCCGGGAGGCCAGAGCGACATGGACCCGCTGATTACGATCTGTGCCCGGAGTGGATCGCAGGGCGTCAAGAACAAGAACATCCGGCCATTGCTCGGCAGACCGCTAATCGCGTACTCGATCGACTGCGCCCTGCGGTGGGGAGGAGCGGATCGTGTAGTGGTTTCCACCGACTCGGAGGACGATTGCCCGGGTCGCAAGGGAGCGCGGGGCGGAAACGCCATTCATCCGTCCAGCCAGCCTGGCCGGAGGGGACGTTCCCAAGATGGCAGTGGTTCGACACGCGCTTCACCAGGTCGAGCAGGGGACCGACAAGCGTACCAGGTGGTCATAGACCTCGACGTCACGGCGCCGTTACGGCACGTGTCCGATGTCGAGAATGCCTTCAACCTGCTAATCACCCTCGGACCACTCACGGTATTCTCGGTCGTCAACGCTCGGAAGAACCCATACTACAACGTGGTTGAGGCTGACTCCGAAGGTTTCGTGCATGTCGCGAAGGAGCCGGTAGGCCGATCACATCCCGCCAATTTGCCCCGCCGGTCTACGACATGAATGCATCGATTCATGCCTACAGCCGGGAGTACTTGGTGGACGAGCGCAATTGGCACGTCTGCTCGCCTCGCTCTCTGCCCTACGTCATGGAGGACTTGGCGGCCGTGGATATCGATTCTGAGCTGGATTTAGATATGTGGAGTTCTTGTTGCAGGACGGAGCATACCTCCCGTGATGAGTGCCTTTGATCTGAAGTCCAAGGTAGCGGTGGTTACCGGCGGAGCCGGTCTAATTGGACGCGGGCTGGTCGAGGGCCTGGCGAGGTCTCACGCCGAGGTGTTTGTGGCGGACGTGGATTTGCGAGCAGCTGACGAGCTCGCAGCTGGACTTCGCCTGGAGGACCTGTCTGTGTCCTCCGTTGAGCTTGATATCAGTGATTATGACTCGATTTCCCGATGCGTGAACGAGGTTCTGGCGGCGGCAGGATCCCTCGATGTCTGGGTGAACTGCGCCTACCCGAAGATTGTCGGAGCTGCACGAGACTTGGATGATGTGTCACCTGAGGTGTGGCGGGCAGACGTCGACGCCCACCTGAATGGATATGGCTTCTGCTGCCGAGAGGCCGCCCGGGCGATGCGCGCGGGAACAGGCGGGTCAATCATCAACTTGGGGTCAACTTACGGAATTGTCGCCCCAGATTTCTCGATCTACGAGGGTCTGGACATGACAACGCCTGCCACATATGCAGCCATCAAAGGCGGGGTTGTCAATTTGACCCGATTCTTGGCTTCCTACTACGGCAAGCACGGTATACGAGTCAACTGCGTGTCGCCCGGGGGGATCGCCAACAACCAGCCTGACGTATTCGTCAGCAGGTATGTGAGTAGAACGCCTTTGGGGAGAATGGGCACTCCTCAGGATATCGCTGGCGCAGTGGTATTTCTGGCGTCGGAGGCTGCGGCGTACGTGACAGGACATAATCTGGTCGTTGATGGCGGATGGACCGCGATCTGAGCAGCACGACCGGTACACGGTGCGACCGGCCATCGTCAGTTGCACAGCTAGGTGTTCGGGTACCTCGCCGCTCGGGGGCAGATGCGAAGAGCCCTGGCGTCTCAAGCCGGCGGCCTCAGCGAACCGCGAGGTCGCCTAGGCCCGGCTCCGCGCCTCGACTCGGATCAGGGGTGGATCCCACTCGTGCTCAAGCTCGAGCAGGTCCGGGCACTGCCCTTCGTGGATCCTCCAGAATTGGATATCGGTGAAACCAGCTTCAACGAGCATCCATTCGAGCGTTGGACGGTCGAAGAGCTGCTGGACCCCGCCTCGACGAAACAGCCTGACCGTGAGGGATGTGTGGTCTGGCGCAGCACCTGCCAGAAACCTCCGCGCGCGCTCCACCGCCTCGGGTGTCGGCGCAACATCGCCCTCCGCGAAGTATGAGGAGACAATTGCGCCGATGTCAGTCTGACAGAGCCGAATGAGACCCCCCGGCAGCAGAACCCGGTGGCAGTCTGTGAGGATGTGAACCGCTTCATCGACGGTGAGGTATTCCAGCACCCACTGGCTGAAGATGAAGGACGCCGAACGCTCCTCGAATGGCAGCGGCAACCGTCGCAGGTCCCAGCGGATAAGGTCCCGGGGGTAGCGACGAATAAGGGCGGGAAGGAAACGCTCGGGGACGGGCAGCGATCGCAGCCACTGGACTCTTGCCCACGGTCCACCGTCAAGGTTCCGCCAATCTGCTTTCCAGCGCCCGCCACAGCCGAGGTTGACCTTCAGGGACAGAGCTGGGTTTGCCACCGAAGGCTCCCTTCTCGCTGCGACTCCAAGCAATCATTGCACGGTCAAGTCCCCATCCTCATGTGACCAGCAGGGCAGGATCCACCTTTTCGGGTGCTCCGGCCTCAATGAGGGCCAGGGTCTCGGGCCAGAAGTCATCGCTGGCCAGCCGCTCTCCGTCCTGCCCGGCGAGGATCGTCCGAGTCAGTCCGCACCGATAAGTGCTGCCAGGACGATCCCAGGCTGCTGGCGGACCACCTTCACGAGCCCCGCGTGGCTGTCGCTGATGACCAGGTAGACACGGGCAGGCCACGATCGAGCGCTTCACCCGTGACTGGACGCCGGCGCCACCGTGGCTGAAGTGTCCGCGATCGAGCGCCGCCTCGGACGGACGGCTACTCGAGTTGGTGGCACTTGATCGCATCTATCGGGCCTGGTCCGAAACGCGGCCCGAGCCGCGACCTGTGGCCGTCAGCGGAACGAGTCGTTGATGAAGGTGACGCCGGGGGGATTGGCACCCAGCGAGCTGTAGAAGCCAAACTGGCCCGAGCCGGTCGAGGTCATGTTGGCGAGGGTGATCCGGGGCCCGGCTGCTCGTACTCACGGCGACGTGGCGGGCGCGGTGATCGTCGCCCCATCGATGGTGATGTCTGGAGCGTCGAGTCCCACATCGAGATCGCCGTGTACGTCCGTTGACACCAGGCGCCGGACGGTGACGTTCCAGGCGTTCGCGTTGACGGAGTCGGAATGGTAGAAGTGGAGCGCGGTCGAGAGCGGGGCGGCCGCTGCCATCCACGGTGAGCCGTCGAGCAGGAGGTCGTGCGGACCACCGACGGCATACGAGAAGTAGACAGCGTGGTCGTTGCGCCGTTTGGCCAGTGCAGGTCGTGAGGATCTTCGTGTTGAGGAGCGTGATGTGGTGCGGCGCAGCGATCCAGCGTAGCCGCCGAACACGATGACGCCGGTTTGGTCGCCTGGCCATTGGCGAAGTTGAAGCCGTCCCAGGTCTGGTCGTGGGCACCCTCGACGAACGTCAGGCCGCCGAAGGAGGTCGTGCCGCCGCCGTCGAACGTCACGCCGCCGCGGGTCTCGGCGCGGACGGTGACGGCTCGCGTCCGGCCCGCGAACTGTGACCCGATCCACAGCGAGTTCGAGGCCTGACGCGGCCGGGCTCACCCGGTACGTCCCGTTGGCGACCACGATGTCGGTGACCGCATTGTCGGCCAGCGCCGTAAGCAGCGCCGGGATGGAGGTCACGCGAACCGATGAGCTCGAGCGGGGCTGGGCGTGGCCGTCGGGGTCGGGGCCGGAGTCGGGGCGACCGTGGGCGCAGGCGTCGGGGCCGGAGTCGGAGCGGTGGTCGGCACGAACGTTGGTGAGGGCGCAATCGTCGGCGACAGGGTCGGGGCGGGAGCGAGGGTCGGTTCCTGTGTGGGTGAAGCGGTTGACGTCGGCGCGGGCGTCGGGGTTGAACTTGCAGTCGGGGCAGAAGTGGCTGCCGACGTTGGGTCCGGTGCGAGGGTCGGTGAGGCCGTGGCCACCAGGACGGCCGGCGCACCGCTCGGAACCGACGGGATCGGCGCCCCCGCGTCATCGGCGATCACGGAAGCAGTACCTGCGGCAAGTTGCACGACCAGGGCATCAAGGGTGACCGTCGGGTGACCGGCCGTGCCCTGGTTCAGCGATCGCGACGCGGTGGGTGCCCACGGACATCCCACGACCGCTGGAACAATACGCGGGTGGCAGGAACGACGGCGCCCAAGTGTCAACGCTGGCCACGAGGTTCCCGTCCACGTAGATGCCCGCCGTGCCGCCGGTAGGGCCCATCGGCCCGATCCACGACACGCCTGCACCCGGAACTTGAGTGTTGCCTGGTCCTGGCTGGCGGTAGAGATGTCTGCCGTGCCGCCAAGATATGCTCGGGTACGAGGCCGTCCGACCAGCTGCCGCGATATGAGATCGCGCGATTGTCGGACTCCTGGACGACCTGGACAGAGGTGTTTGTGGACCCCCGGGAAGGTTGGCCCTCCACCAGACGTGACGAAGCCGCGACACCAACGAACGGCACAATGAGGCTGGCCAAGACAAGAATCATCACGGCCGTCGAGAGCTTATCCCGGAGCCCCGTGCGCGGCGCGGCTGCGGATGCGCGGACGGGCGAGCGCCGTCGAGGACCCAGCGCTCTCCATCCCAGAACATTGTCGTACACCTTCATTCGGCAGCCCGGCTGACTCGGGGAGTCCCGTGGCTTTGCGGCCCCGCCTCGCGACGGGTGTGCCATTTCGTGGGTGCGGCGGTCTACCGATCGCGGCCACTGCATCGCAGTATCGGAGAGACCCGGGGCTGGGCCAATGGGGCGATGGTCCCGCCCATGAGTCGGGGGCACCGCTCGCCGCCGCACCGCACCTCACTGATCGGCACAGCGCTGGTGCGGCCCATCAACGGCTTCTCGGCAGGTGAAGGTGGCATGGGCCGCTGCCCCGGCTTCGCGGACGATGTCTCGATGCGTAGTAGCGCCGACGGAAGGGCAAGATCGAGCGGCTCTGGGGCGTCCGCCAGGCGGAGGTCCCTGATCCATGTCGTCAGGGGGGAATGTCGCTGATCGGGGCACGACCGGAGGATCCCACCTCCTTGACCTGTCTAACCCTCTTCGCCGGCGGCGTCTTCTCGGCTAAGCCCGGCATCACCTGCCTTGCCTAGGTCAAGTACCCGATGAGGCGAACCACCTGTTCGCGCCCGCCGCCGAGCGCCAAGGTCGCGAGGAGATCCTCCCGGCGAAGCTCATGCTGGGCACCGAGTGTCCCGATCGGAGGACGTCGTTGCTGGATCTTCGGGCCGGATCTCCAGAACCTCCTGAAGACCGCATAGACTGTGCCCGTCTGAGGCCCGCGTCGATGCGGCGAAGGGCATTCAGGACGATCGGCCGATAGGCGCGGTTGACGGTCCCGGATATCGTGGCCGATGCTTCGCAAAGCCCCGTTCGCACTGACGTTCAATCCGCCCCGCACAGGGCAGAGAGAGTGACGCCCCGTGGATCTCCACCGACTGATCGCCATGGCCCGGTCCTGGCTCCCCTTGATGCTGGTGGCCGCCGTGATGGCCGGCGCTGCCGCCTTCGTGGTCAGCAACCTGCAGCAGAAGGTCTACGAGGCGAAGGCCACGCTGATCGTTGGCCAAGCGCTGTCAGCAGCGAACCCCGATTACACGCAGCTCCTCGTCGCCCAGAACCTCGCCTCGACGTACGCGACGATTGCGAAAACGCGGCCGGTCCTGGAGACCGTGATCAAGGATCTTGGCCTTGAGACGACGCCGGGCGAGCTCGTGACGCGGGTGCAGGTGGAGTCACCGCGCGACACTGCGCTGCTCACCATTGCCGTCCAGGACACGGTCCCGGCCGACGCTGCGGCAATCGCGAACGCATTGGCCGAGCAGCTCATCGCTGTATCGCCAACCATCCAGGGCCGCGCAGCCGCATTCCAGAAGTCGATCGACGAGGACCTGACGGCCACGCAGAGCCTCATCCAGACAACGCAGGCGCGTGCGGACACGCTGGTCGCCGTGGTGAATTGGAGCGCAGACCAGGAGGCGGAGCTGCAGGCCCTGGAAGGACGGCTCGCCAGCCTGCGCTCGACGTACGCCACGCTCCTGTCGTTCTCATCGGGGAACGCCACGAACCTGCTGACCGTCGTGGAGCCGGCCGACGCGCCAACCTCTGCGGTATGGCCCAGGACCCTCGTCAACACGCTGCTTGCCGCGGCCTTCGGGCTGCTGGTTGTCTTCGCCATCGCGTTCCTCGTGGAGCAGTTGGACGACTCCATCAAGAACCCGGACGACATCCAGGAGGTCGCCGGCCTGAGCACCCTGGGGACGATCGCGCGGATACGGAGTGCCCGCGACCAGCGCAAGATCTACCTGCTCGTTGGGATCCTCTCTCCGCGATCGAGCGCCGCCGAAGCCTACCGTGCGCTGCGGGCGAATATCGAGTTCGCCTCCGTGGATGTGCCGCTGCACACCCTTCTCATCGCCAGTGCGTCTCCCGGCGAGGGCAAGACCATGACGGCATCGAACCTCGCCGTGGTCTTCGCGCAATCCGGGCGCAAGGTTCTGCTGGTTGATGCCGACCTGAGAAGGCCCGGCGTGCACGAGTTGTTCGACTTGGCCAACAGCCGCGGCCTGACGGCCATGCTGCGGGACGAGAGCGTGAGCCTGGACTCCGTCGCCCAACCGACGGATCAGACCAACCTTCGGATCCTCACGACGGGCCCCCTCCCGCCCAATCCGGCAGAGCTGTTGGGCTCGCATCGCATGCAGGCGGTCCTTCGACTCCTGCGGCAAGATGCCGACCTCGTCATCTTCGACAGCCCGCCGCTCCAGGCAGTCACCGACGCAGCTGTGTTGAGCTCGTTCGTGGACGGGACGCTCCTCGTCATCGACGCCGGCCGCAGTCGCCGTCGAATGGTCCGAGTTGCCCGGGAGACCTTGACGCGCGCCGGGGCGCGTACGCTCGGGGCAGTCCTCAACCGGGTTCCGGCCCGCAGCCAGGACGACTACGGCGAGTACTACAGGCACAGACAGCCGTCCGCGGAAGGCATGACCTGGGGCGACAGCGCTTCTGCGATCGCTGCAGAAGCGCGACAGCAAGGTGGTCGAGGAGGCTCGAGGGGTACCAGCGGGTAGCCAACTAACCTAGCTGAGAAGTCGCGCAGTACCTCCGACGACCGCCGAGTTCGACGCCATCATGATCCCATCGGGCGTTTCGGCAAAGCCAAGTGGATTCCGACCCTCACTGCTCTCGGCCGGCTCGAGCTGCGAGCCAGACGACCGTCTCGAGACCTTCTGTTGCTTCGCCCGGGCCAGCAACGCGAGGCCCGCGGCGAGCCCGATCACGAGCCACACCTGTTTGCGGTTCGAGAGGATATCCAGGAACAGGGCAGCCGTGATCAGCGAGGCCAGTGCAGCCCGGACAATGGCGGCGTCAGGGCCCCAGCCGCGCCGGAGCACAAGTGGGCCAAGAAAGAGTCCGAGGAGCAACAGTCCGATCGCGCCGAGTTCGCCTAGTGTCGCAATCAGAATGCTGTGAGAACCTGCTCCTGTCTTGTCGAGAAGCGCCCACCCGAAGCCGGCGGCGCGGATAGCTTCCGGAGTAAAGGCTACCGGGAAGTTGGCGTAGCCCACGCCGGTCAGCGGAGCCGACGAAAAGATCGTGAGCCCCACTGACCAGAGGTCAGTCCGCCCCGCACCCCCAGTCGAGATAGCGCTGCCGCTGCGCTCCGCCACCAGGTCGGGAATGCCTGGGAGCTGATAGACGATGGCGCCCACGATCAGGATGATCGCTACCGACGCGACGCGGCGGCGCAGCGTGAGCCCGGGAAGGACGATAAGCAGCAGGACAACCGCACAAGCGACCCATGCGCCCCGAGTTCCCGACACAACGATTCCGGCGGTGGTGAGGACGGTGATTGCGCCACCCAGGATCCGCCGATCACCGCTGATCACCTCATACAAGCCGAAGACGAAGGCGGGCAACAAGACGGCCGCGAACTGTGCCGGGTCCTGGCCCTGGATGCCACTCGAGCGCCAATCAGCCAGTCCTTGAGCGACGTAGGACTGAATGCCAATCAGGGCGGTTGCCGCCGCAGACAGGCTGTAGGCCCAGAGGACGGGACGTACGATCTCGGGTCGTTGCGCGACGAAGTCGGCGACGAGAAGGGCGATGAGGAAGAGCTGCAGCAGGGTAACGATCTTTTCCCAGCCGACCTCCGGGTTGATCGCCCAGCCAAGGCTGACCATCGCCCAAGCCAGGTAGGCCCAGCCCGCAGTCGGAATCGCCCTAAGTGTCATGCTACCGAGCCGAGGTGCTCCGTACGTGGCCAGGAATAGGAGGCCGGCGACCCTGCTTAGCGTCCCGACGCCCTCGATGACGACAACCTCCTCGATCGGGATCAGTGCCGCGAATACGACGAGGGGCAGCAACGGCCATCGGAACCCCATCAAGGCGGTGATGGCGACGACGACCGCGCCGAGGGCGATCGGCAGCATACCCTGACGCGTCGCCAGCGCTGCGACGGCCAACACTCCGAGCAGACCCAACAAGGCGATCGACCACGCAGATCGGGGCCTCATGCGGAGAGCCTCGGTGATTCGAGTGACCGAGGCGCTCACCCTGATCCACCCGACGCGTGGACCGGGTGTGCGACCGCTGTGGCCGCATGGAGGGTGTCCGCAATGTGATGAGCCAGCGCGACTCGATCGTAGGTTCCCTCCAGATCGGCGATTCGCGTGACCGGCGGCATCGTCAACAGGCGTTCAATCGCGCGGCAGACAGCCGCGACGCCGTCGCAGCCCGCGCCGAGTCGATGTTGCCGCTGTCGGTTCGCCATGGGTCATCAACGTGGCTCCAAGCGTGCGGAAGGGCGCCGAGGCCCAGTTCGCTCGGTCCGGCGACCGCAGAATACCGGAAGTCAAGCGATCAACCGTCAGGCTGCCCCGTCAATGGCCCCGCTTGTCCCCGCACCTGGCCCTCCTCGACGCCTGAGCACCCGAGGGAGTGGTCCCGAACCTGAACGAAGGCGAGCTGAGCGATCAAGCTCGGCGCCGAGGCCCTGTTACGCGAGTATGAGGCCCTGGCGGATCTTCGAGCCGGTGGCGCTCGACGGCTTCTTCCGGTCCTGGCTCCTCCCGAACAAACTGATGATCTCCAGGCGTCCCCTTCTCACCGGAACGAGGCGTTGAGGAACGCGATGCCCGGTCGTGGGCTGCCCCCGCAGCTGTCTCGGAAACCCGCTTGCAGTGCCTGGGTCCAGAGAGTGTCATCCGAACCCCAACGGTTGCCGAGTGTGTTCGGGTTGCGACCGGCATGGAGAAGTTCAGTCATCAACTGGCGTCGACGATCGGCGCCCTCTGACCGTGGGCCCGGCGATCGATTCCGCACTTGCCGCGTGAACGTGCACGACGGTCACACCGGCGAACGATTGTGTGACGTGGCATCAACGGTCCGAAACGCGGCCCGAGCCGCGACCTGTGGCCGTCAGCGGAACGAGTCGCTGATGAACGTGACGCCGGGTGGATTGGCACCCAGCGAGCTGTAGAAGCCAAACGTGCCGGAGCCGGTCGAGGTCATGTTGGCGAGGGTGATCCGGTGGCCCGGCTGCTCGTACTGCATGGCGCCGTAGCGGGCGCCGGTGATCGTCGCCCCATCGATGGTGATGTCATGGAGCGTCGAGTCCCACATCGAGATCGCCGTGTACGTCCCGTTGACACCAAGGTGCCTGACGGTGACGTTCCAGGCGTTCGCGTTGACGGAATCGGAATGGTAGAAGTGGAGCGCGGTCGAGAGCGGGGTCGGCCCGCTGCCATCCACGGTGAGCCTGTCGAGCAGGATGTCGTGCGGACCACCGACGGCATACGAGAAGTAGACAGCGTGGTCGTTGCGGTCGTTGTGGCCAGTGCAGCTGCTGAGGATCTTCGTGTTGAGGAGCGTGATGTGGTGCGGCGCAGCCAATCCAGCATAGCCGCCGAACACGATGACGCCGGTCTCAGTCGCCTGGCCGTTGGCGAAGTTGAAGCCGTCCCAGGTCTGGTCGTGGGCACCCTCGACGAACGTCAGGCCGCCGAAGGAGGTCGTGCCCCCGCCGTCGAACGTCACCCCGCCGCGGGTCTCCGCGCGCACGGTGACGGCCCGCGTCCGACCCGCGAACCGTGACCCGATCCAGAGCGAGTTCGAGGCCTGACCGCTGGCCGGGCTCACCCGGTACGTCCCGTTCGCGACGACGATGTCGGTGACCGCATTGTCGGCCAGCGCCGTAAGCAGCGCCGGGATGGATGTCACGCGAACCGATGAGCTCGACGGGGTGGGCGTGGCCGTCGGGGTCGGGGCCGGAGTCGGGGCGAGGCTCACGAGAGCGAGCATCACGACACCGGTCAAGGCTCCCGCTAGGACACTTCGGCTCGATGTCGGTCGTTGCCCGGCGAGCGGCGGGCGGTCAGCGGGATGCAGGCGGCTTCTACTCCAGAACTTGAGGGTGGCGCAGCTGCTGGCAACCCGGCTGATTGCTGAAGTCCGTGGCTTTGAGGCCCCGCCTCGCGGCGGGTGGCTATTTCGAGGGACCCCCAACCCCGCGGATACGCGCTCACCTGCCCCTGGCGATGACACTCGGCTGCAGGTGATGGGATCCAGGACGACTCGCATGCCGGGCACTCCGTACCGATGCCGGTGCTAGACGGACTATGCCCCAGGTGCGGACATCGTGTCGTGACGGGGCGGTCTAGCCAAGTCGTCCTCAGGAGCCGGCCAACTCGACCTCCCGCGGCGCGACATCCTGTCCTGCCATGCAGCGGACGTACGCGGCATTCTCCCAGCAGTTGACAGCCATCCCGTCGGCCCACGTCCGCAGGCGGCCGCGCAGCGTGTCGCCAGCATCGAGCAGCGAGCGCAGCGCCTGGGCAATGGCCTCGCCATCACGGCCCACGGCGAACGCGTCGAACTCGCCCGCCGGCAACGACGCGGCCTGCATCAACGATCCCATCTTGCCCTGCTTGGCGGAGAGCGGGACCACCGGCGCACCGCCACGCAGGGCGAAGATCGCGCTGTGCCAGCGCCCACCGACGTAGGCATCGGCGTTGCCGAGGATATCCACCGCCTGCTGGACAGGGATGGTGGGCGCGACCAGCGGCAGGCCCAGCTCGCGGGCGAGCGGCCGAAAGGCCTCCAGCTCCTGGAGGCCGGAGAGGGTCAGCAGGATCTGGCCCGCGTAGACGGTGCGCAGACGGGCGACGAGGGCCGCGTAGGAGCGGGCAAGCTCCCGCGGGTGCCAGG
Source organism: uncultured Chloroflexia bacterium (assembly GCA_963741915.1). Lineage (GTDB taxonomy): Bacteria > Chloroflexota > Limnocylindria > Limnocylindrales > CSP1-4 > CAIXZV01. The sequence continues at coordinate 34,615 of CAVUJW010000001.1, forward strand.
CGGTGATGTGGAGCGACGAACCGCCAAGGCAGAGATACGGGGCCGCCGGGTCGAACGGCGCCGTGTCCGGCCAGACGTCGAAGTAGGTGGGGCGTCCGGCAAGGGGCACCCACGCGTCTCGCCCGGCGGGCGTGAACCAGAACGCGCTGTCGGCCGCGAAGCGTCCGCCTCCCAGGTGCCCCCACCGGGTGGCCGAGACCGGGTCACGGAAGACCACATCGGCCAAGAGCGGATAGACGTGCTCGGCCATCCGCCGCAGCTCCGGCCTGTCGAAGTCGGCGCTGTGATTGACGAGGACGACGGGCGTGTCCAGGCGCTCATGCGCCAGGTAGGCCAGGAAGAGATCGGTCCGCGGGATGATCCCCTCGCCTACCATGGAGCCATCGCCGTGGATGACCACGAGGTCCGCAAGCCGGATCGCCGCACGGAGCCACGGCCAGGGCCCATCAGGCGTAGCGCTGACCAGGTCGGCAGCGCGGCCAAAGCCCTCCCAGCGCTCCGGAATGACCCTGTTGTTCGCGGTCACATCCACGCCCTTGAAGACGCGGCGGCGTGCGACCAGAATGACCGGCGGAATCAGAGATCGCAGGACCGCCCGCCGCCCATGAACGGAGGAGTGAGGATCCTCCGGAGGTCCCCCGAACTGCGTCCGGGCAAGGTCCTCCTCGGTGATGATTCCGCTGATTGTGGCGCCCGCTTCTGCAACCATCGCCTTGAGCGAATAGGCGGCCGCGCGATCACCCCAGTTGGAACTGCTTGTCGAGTCGTTGATGAAGAGGACGTTCAACCCAACCTCCGCCTGCAACCTGGTGGCACCAGGCATACGTGCCAATCGCGGGATGCATCGTGTCCGTTGACGTTCGCGCTCACCGCGGGTTGCGAGCGTGGCGCCAGAGCGACGGTCAGTGATCCGGTCGCGGGCCCGGCGTCTTCAGCGCGTCGGCTTGTTCCATCGCCGCCAGCTCATTCGCTTCTTGGCGAACTCGGATGTGGCGATACACACCTGAGATCGCGTCCAGATCAGCGCCGAGGCAGACAGACGCGAGGCCGACCACGGCGCGGAGCCGTACTGCGCTACCGCCCTCGCGCAACGCGCGACGGAAGTACGCCGTCGCCACTCTCCGTCGCCCTTCTCTCAGCGCGACCCTTCCCGCATCGAATTCCGCTGCCGCCCAGTTTCGCCGCGCCAACCGCCACGCTGAGTCAACAGACACACCCAGAGTCTTCCGCTCGCGCACATCCAATGCCTCAACAAATGCCGGTCCCACGTCCAGGTTATGCATCATCTCCTTCGTCATTGTCACGGAGACTTGGTGGTCGTGGCGACGGTAGAACCCCACGATCCGGTCGACCGGTGCGAACCGCCCGACTCTGCACAACTGGAGCCACGTCGGATAGTCGACATTTGGGAGGCCCTCAGGCTGGTGAAAGCCACCGACTGCAAGCAGAGCGCTCTTTCGGCACAGCACCGTGCACGCGGGAATGCAGTTCCCCTCGAGCAGCAGCCGGACGGTCTGGGCCGCAGTCTTGTGCTGGTGCCTGCGGAGCTGACCCAGTTCAGGGTGGATGCGCCGGGCTTCCCCTGCCGGATCGGTCTCCGCCGCTAGGCCCCACGAGAGCACGACCTCGGGATCATCGAATTCGGGCAGTTGCCGCTCGAGCTTGTCCTGCGGCCAGAAATCATCGCCTTCGAGAATGGCAACATACTCCCCTCGCGCCATCCGGAGTGCCAGGTTGTACGCGCCCCCCAGAACCGCGATCCCACGGTGGCGCTGAGGGACATAGCGAATTCGTTCGTCCGTGTAGTGATGGACGATCTCAGCAGTTCCGTCGGTCGAGCCGTCGTCAATGACGATCAGTTCCCATCGCGACTCAGTTTGGGCAAGTACGCTCTCGAGACATCGACCGATATAGGAGCGTGGTTATAGGTCGGCGTAATGACGCTGACGAGAGGAGCGGGCGATGTTGCGGTCAACGACGTCTGATCCTTCCGTCAAAGTCGTCCGTCCCACGGCAGGATGGCGGCATACCTGAGGCTATCCGATGCGCGAGTGGGGGCCCGCAGCGGTGGCGGCTTGCAGGCTGGCCCGGCCGCTCGAAGGCGGCGGTCAGGGTGCCTATCTCGAATCCCGGGCGGCCGCGGCGCCAATCGGCATCCGTGGGATCACAAGGCCCAGCCCGTAGGCCCGGTATTCTGCGTCAACCAGCTCTGGAGCACCAGCGCATCGTTGCCGCCGATCGAGATCCTCACTCATGAACACGACCCCTGCGATCGATAACCTCGCCCTTGCAGGTCGGGAGGATGTTCGGGCCCCCGCCTCCCTGCGTTCGGCCCTCCGCGAGTTGGAGGCCGCGCTGTCGAACCCCCTCTTCTTCGGGATCCCCCTGGGCGCGACACTCAATGACTGCTTCGTTACGGCCTTCGTCGACGGACTCGGCGACTGGCGACCGGGAGTAACTGGCTGAGGCGCTGGCTGTATCACCGGCATCGGATCGCGCCAAGGACCCATCGAGCACAGGAGCCACCTTCGCTCAGGGGCGCGTCCTCGTGACATGGAGCGCCCCAGCGACCGATACGACCGCTTGTTGTTGCCGGTCCTCGAGAGGCTCGGCGAGGGGGAGTGCGCTGTCGTGCACGGGCATGATGGGGTGGCGCCGTTGGTGCCGGCCGGCATCCCTCACCTCCCCTACCGGGAGGTCATTGACTTCGACACGCGGGCCTGGAGGCGGGAGTACCAGAGGTGCTGGCCATCATGGAAACGCACCATCATGGACGCCTGCGCACGATATGCCTTCCCGGAAGGGGCGTTCGAACTCCTATCCCTCGAGCTGATGGTCGCCAGCCAGAGGGTCCTTGGTTGTCTGGGGTTCCTGGAAACTCACAGACCATCCGTGATCCTTACGGACTACGATCGCAACACGCGCTGGTCTTGCCTCGTGTTGGCTGCGCGGAAGCTCGGGATCTCCTCGTTGACGCTGGTCCATGGCGTCATTGAACGTGATGCCTTCGGCTTCTCGCCGGTCCTCGCCGATCACATCCTCTGCTGGGGGGAACTCGACCGAGCGAAGCTCCTCGATGCGGGCGAAGCGTCCTCCAGGGTGACGGTGGCCGGGTGCCCGCGATTGAGTCGGGATCTTCCCAGCCGATCGGTCGAGGGGCGGCGAAGGCTCGGAATCGAGCACGACGGGCCGGTGGCCATGTTGGCGACTTCCCCGCAAAGCATCCGACTTCGAGCTCGCCGATGCGTTCTGCGGGGCCATTGAACAGCTCCCGGGTCTCGGGGATTGTCAGACTGCACCCATCGGAGGACCTGGCCTCCTATGAGTCGATGATCGCCCGCCATCCGACGGTCTCCTTCGTGGAGAACAGGAGAGCTTCCTTGGATGAAGCTCTCGCAGCATCCGACATCGTCGTGGTGCGCGCGAGCGGGTTCGGAAGCGACGCCCTGGTGAAGCGAAGACCGGTGGTGGTCCTCAGCCCCGACCAGACGCCGACGGGTTACGACCTGGATCTCACCGAGCTGGCAGGCTGTCCACATGCTCATGACTCGGACGAATTGGCAGCAGTTCTCGGCCGGATGGCGCGGGATCCGGCCTTCCGTGCGGAGCGTGAGATCGACGCAGAACACTTCGTCACGCAATTCTGCGCGGCCTTTGGGAACGAGTCGGCGGACATCACCGTCGCTGCGGTTCGCGCGATGGCGGATCGGAGAGGTTTCTCGAGCCATCCCACCTCAACTACCCGGGCCCAGCGTCCACGCGGTCAAGAACCCAAGGCTCGCTGGCGAGCACGTGGCCGGCGTGATGGTGACCCGGCAGGTGGCCTCCCAGTCCTCGCCACGCCTGGGCACTGCACTACCATGCGGAAGTCGTCTATCCAGCCTGGGCTCAGGAGCTGGTGGAAAGGGGAAAGCGGGTGACAGCGCCGTCCAGGACTGCCGTCGGGAAGACGGGGCGCGGCACCCCTGAAGGAATCCATCGCCTGGATCAGGGCCCTGGCACAGCGATGAGCGGGCACGACCTCACTGTCACTGTCGGCATAGCTACGCTCGATCGCTACCAATACGTCGCGACGCTCCTGGATGATCTGGCACTCCAGACTCACCTCCCTGATGAAGTGCTGATCGTCGACCAGACTGCCCCCTCCAGGAGGCAGCCCATACCAACGAGCAACTGGAGCCATGCATTTCCGGTGCGTGTGCTGCTCCAAGAAACGCGCGGAACCACGAAGGCCAGGAACCAGTTACTTCGAGAATGTCGATCCGACATCATCCTTCAACCCGATGATGACGTCCGGATCGACCCGGACTATGTAGATAACCACATACGACACTTCGTCGACGACCGAGTGGATGTGGTGAGTGGCCCAGTGTACGAATGGGACTCAGACTCCCACGAGTGGTACGTCAAATGGAAGAACCATCTCATGATCGGAGGATGGAACGGGACCGCGTTTGTCAGCGGCCATTCGTACAGCGGAGGCAATAGCAGCATTCGGGTAGAGAGCGCGCTTGCCGTCGGGGGATGGGACGAGAACATCCTGACGCATGGGGAAGACGAGGATCTCTCGGACCGGCTGCACTCAGCGGGTGCCGTGATCGTGTACGACCCCAGAGGCTCGCCTGCTTCACCTCCGAGCGCCGACGGGAGGTGAGCGTGCTGCCGAGTGGGGCAGCGGGCCAGACGGCAACTGGCGGGTGCTCGCCGGCTACCTGTACTACTACCTGGCAAACCGGCCGGCCTACGACGCTTGGGCAATCATGGTCGGCTACACCCTCCGCCCCCTCTGGCACATCAAGCACGCTCGCGCATTGGTCGGCGTGCGGCTTCTGCCGCGCGTCCTCACTGCGATCCCGGTCTCCCTGTGGCGATGGTCCCGGGGTCGCCTGCTGATCGACCCTGCGAGCGCTGACCGGGAGGTCCGGCGAATCCCCAAGAAGGAGGTGGCGCAGTGGAGCGGGAGGTTGGCAGCCAAGTGCCCTCGAACCGTCCTGCCACGCCGGGAGCCACCGCACCTGCCGCCGTAGCCCGGCAGGCAACTGCCGATATCTGCGGGCTCCCGGTAAGGCGTCGGCGCTTCGACGCCATCTATCGAGAACAGCCGAACGTCGACCTTCACACCGGCTAGCGGAGGTTCACAAGCCCAGCAAGTTCGCTTGGTGATCGAAACGAGGCACCGCTTTCCGTACCTCCTCGAAGGTACCCTGTGCCAGCAGGCGGCCGCGGTCGAGGTAGATGACCGTGTCTGCGCGCCGGACGGTAGCCAACCTGTGCGCGATGGTGATCGTGGTGACATCTGACCCCAGTTCCTCGATCGTCTGCGTCACCAGGTTCTCGGTCTCTGCGTCAAGGGCACTGGTCGCCTCGTCCATCACAAGCAGCCTCGGGTCGGTGTACAGCGCGCGGGCGATCCCGAGCCGCTGCCTTTCGCCACCGCTCAACTGCACACCACGCTCCCCGACTGCGGTGTCGAGCCCCTCTCGGGCGTGAGCCAGGTATTCAGCGAGATGAGCTCGCTTCAAGGCAGCCCAGACCCGGTCGTCGTCGATCTCATCCCTCGCGAGTCCCAGCGCTACATTGTCCCGCACCGAGCCCGAGACCAGAGCGACGGACTGCGGAACGTACGCGACCATCCGGGATAGCGGCGCACGAACTGCTGCGGAGGAGTCCGCCGATCCGGACAGAACCCGTCGAGGGCAGCACCACCCCGAGGATGGCATCTGCAAGCGTGGTCTTGCCGCCCCCGGAAGGGCCGACGACCAGCAAGAGTTCCGCCCGGCGGCAGCGCTGAAGGTGATCCCGTTCAGGGCGGGAAGATCGGAGCCCGGATAGTCCACCTTCAGGTCCCGGACAGTCACCTCAAGGACGAGTCTGGGCCGGTCGCGAGGCTCGGCGCCAACATCGGTTGCGGGCGCCGCCGGGGGAGGGTTCTCCAGCGTGGCGGATGGCGTGTGCTCTCGGATGTGGTCCGCCATCGTGAAGGCGTAGTCGGCGCGGGGCCCCAGTGACCGCAAGGTGATCCGGGAACCGTTCAGCCGGAGCATGGACGGCATGACACGGGTCGCGGCGGTGAGGAAAAGCGCGAGGGAGCCAAGGGCGGATTTCACGGTGCCAAGCTGGAGCAGAGCCGGCGACCAGCAGGACTGCACCGACCACGAGGGCGACCTCCATCCCGTAACGGGGCAACTGGCCGATGAACTGCTGGTCGGCAAGCGCTCCGGAGCCTGCCTGCCGGAGCGAGTGGAACCGGTCGATATAGTGCTGGCGACGATTTCGCGACGGTGATCTCGCGATACGTCGCGATCCCGTCCTGGACATTCAGATTGGACTCCCAGTCAGTTTCAGCCATCACTTTGCCGGTTGAGTAGGCCCACCCCTTGAGGGTCTGGTTCATGAGGACCCCGATCAGTCCGAAGTACCCGACGGCGAATAGGGTGATGCGGGGATCGAGCAGCAGGAGGGCTCCGCCGAGGACGCCAAGGAGGCTGAGTTCCACCCAGATGACCATCGCGTTGGTAAGCGTGCCGACGATCGCCCCGGTAACGCCGTGCACCAGGGCGAAGGCTGACCATTGGCTTGCGTAGCGGTTGACGTGCACGATCGGAAGCGAGAAGAAATCCGCACACATCAGTCCAGAGACTCGCGCCGACGACGTCGTCAGGAACCTCGTGACCCGACGGAGGATCCACAGGGAGGCGATGCTCTTGAGGACCAGCAGCACGGCTGCCACTCCCGCGAGGACAAGGCTCGCTGTGCTTGCTGAGGCATCTGCCAGGCCGAACCACGACAGCACCACCTGGATCGAGTCCGGGATCGCGACTCCTTGGGCGGCGGACGCGGCGATGACTCCCACCATCCCCAACAGCAGCACGCCGGCCAGATCCAACAGGGATGTCGCCATCTGGAGCCCCACGGCCGCCCAGTAGGTGCGGCGCTCCCTGCGGCTCAGCAGCGAAAGAGAACGTCTGACCTCTCGGCCGATCGACAGTTCCGCTCCGGCCCCCGAGTCTGTCGCCTGCGTCATGGGCACTTCACCGCGGGTATCCTCGCGACCCTGCGACAAATCGTTGGCTACGGTACGAAAGGACGGTGAGGCCCCGTCCGGCGAGTCCTCCCGGCGAGCACGAGCCCCACGGCGGTCCCGCTCGTGAAAGTCAGCGCCCGCAGGGATGTCACGTCCCTCCCTTACCGCGTGGCCCCGGAACGTGCGAGCGGTGCCCGTGCGCGCAACGGTTGGCCGACACAGCGGAAGGCGTCACCCTGCTCCTCGATCTCCCAAAGCACTATACGCGACACGGTCGCTCAGGCCCTCGCCGGCTCGGTGAGACGAGACACTCAACCTCGCGAGGCTGCATGGATCACGAGCCGGTCGCCGCCAGAAGCAGCGTCAATGACCCCCTCGTCCTTCGGACGGGGGGTCGCCACGCGAGCCCGGAAGCCCGCCGGCCGGTCCACCGAGTCTCACGGCCGGCAGTACGCATGGGAGCCACCCCCCACCGGGGTGGGCAGTGAGCCTTGGAGCCAGACGGTGAGACGCGGACGAGGATGACACTCATGGCGAATCGCCCGGAGATCGTGGGTGACCCAAAGGCGATCTCATCAGCCCCTCACAGTCACTGCGCGTCCGACGCCTCCAACACTCGCCTCATTTTGTCCGCGATCCTGTTCAGCCTGTACCTCGGACTTCTGCGCAGCTTCGGCAAGTACTTCGCCGCCCATCGCTCTTTGTCCGAGCACGCCATATCCTTCAGGCGCGACGACGAATGGACACTGGCACCTCTTTCGGAGGACCCCATTGGCCACGTCACAGCCCAATTCCCTCGCCGTTGAGCATGAAAGAGCCAGTCATCCCCACACCAGATCAGCAGGTCACTAGGTACTGGGTTGTAGTTCTCACGCGGGATGAACATGAGTGTGCCGAAGTGAAGATTGCGCGTATACGCACGCCGTATTCGCGGCCTAACAGACACTTCCTCAATTGACTCACGACCAACACCGACAACCCCGACCGACTTCCTCAGCAAGAAATCCGCAACATAGTCCAATAGACCTCCATCGATAACTACGTCATCGTTCGACAGCACCAGCACCTGACCCGTCGCAGCCCGCGCGCCCATATTCCACGCAGGGTTTACGTAGAGGTTGGGACCGCAGTATATCTCTCGAACCTTTGAGGGAAGATTCTCAAGAGGTTGATCCGAGTTATTGACGATCAGGACTTCCTGTACCAATGGATGCGCTGAGTAAACAGCCATCAGCCCATCCAAATTCGTGGACTTGCGGATCGTTGGGATAATTACCGAGAACATGCGGTTCAAGTGTCCCCAAGACTAGTGAGCGGGTGCCTGCGCCGTTGACACACCAAATCAAAGGCGGCGGTGAGCTCGTTCACCAACATCAATGACACCAATCGAGGAGGTGAGCGTGCTGCGCCGCCATGCGAGTTGGCCGATGAGGCGTGATGGCGATGCGCCGTTACGCACACGCCGGGACTTGACCAGCGCGCCTGCTAGTATGCGGACTCGTGGATGGGCGCGGGTCGCGATGGGGCATGGGATGACTTCGTGAGCACGATCCTTGTCACCGGCGGTGCCGGGTACATCGGTTCGATGGTTTCCCGCGAGCTGCTCGCCCGAGGCCACCGCGTCGTCGTGGCGGACGCGCTCCTGTTCGGCGGTGAGGCGCTGCTCGATCTGCTCTCGAATACCGATTTCTCGTTCCACAAGGTCGACATCTGCGTCCCTGCGGATCTCGAGACGCTGTTCGCGAGTCAGCGGTTCGACGCGGTCGTTCATCTCGCCTCGATCGTCGGCGATCCGGCCTGCAAGGCGCAGCCCGAGCTCGCCACCAGGACCATCTGGAACGGCTCGCGGAGCCTGCTCGAGCTCAGCGATCGGCATGGTGTAGGCCATTTCTTGTTCGCCTCCACCTGCAGCAACTACGGCAAGATGGAGGCCGATGCCGCCCTCGATGAGGACGCACCCCTCCGCCCGGTCAGCCTCTACGCGCAGCTCAAGGTCCGGTTCGAGGAGCTCCTCTTGGCCCGTTCCGCGGCCCTGGACTTCACCATCCTGCGCTTCGCCACGGTCTATGGCATGTCCCTCCGGCCGCGCTTCGATCTGACCATCAACGAATTCGCTCGCGACGCCCTGCTCAGAGGCGAGTTGGAGATCTTCGGGCCGGAGTTCTGGCGACCCTACTGCCACGTTCGCGACATCGCGAACGCCGTTGCCATGATCCTCGAGCAGGACCGGGGACGTGTTGCCGGCCGGGTCTTCAATGTCGGGGCCGACGAGGAGAACTATCAGAAGCGCGAGATCGCGGAGGCGGTCGCCGAGCAGATTCCGGTTCGCCTCCACTACGTGGAGCGGGCCGAGGACCCGCGGGACTACCGGGTCTCCTTCGAGCGCATCGCCGACCTCGGGTTCAAGCCCCGGATGCGCCTGCGCGACGGCATCCGTGAGGTCTCGGAGGCCATCGCGTCAGGCCTGATCACGGATCCCTACGCGCCCCAGTACCGCAACTCTTGACGCGAGGACGCCGATGATCCCGCTGTCCGAGCCCTCCCTCGGTGGGCGCGAGCTCGAGTACATCACCCGCTGCCTGACCACCCGCTGGATCTCGGCGAACGGCGAGTTCGTGCGGGAGATGGAGAAGGTACTGGCGTCCTATCTGGGCGTCAAGCACGTCGTCGCCTGCAACTCGGGCACTTCGGCCATCCACGTCTCCCTGATGCTCTCGGGCGTCCAAGCCGACGACGAGGTGATCGTCCCCACGGTGACGTTCATCGCCCCGGTCAACGCGGTCCGCTACCTGCATGCCTGGCCGGTCTTCGTCGACTGCGACGAGTACTGCAACATGGATGTCGAGGGCGTGCGGAGCTTCCTGGCCGAGGAGTGCGTCGTCCGCGACGGCGTCCTGACGAACCGGACGACGGGCCGGCGGGTCTCGGCCATCGTGCCGGTCCACGTCTTCGGCACATCAGCCGACATGGATCCGATCCTCGACCTGGCCGCCGAATACGGCTTGGCAGTCGTGGAGGACGCCAGCGAGAGCTTGGGGTCGCGCTATAAGGGCCGCATGTGCGGCCATCTCGCCCCGATCAGCTGTCTGAGCTTCAACGGCAACAAGATCGTGACCACCGGCGGGGGCGGGGCGATCATGACCGATGACGACGACATCGCCCGCGACGCCCGCTACTTGACGACCCAGGCCAAGGAGGACGGCGCCGAGTACGTCCACAACAGCGTGGGCTACAACTATCGGATGAACAACGTCCTCGCCGCGATCGGTCTGGCGCAGCTCGAGAACCTGGACGAGCGGGTCGAGATCAAGCGGGCCAACTTCGCGCGCTATCAGGAGTCGCTCGGCCCGTCCCGACTCCTCGACCAGCCCGCCTGGAGCGAATCGAACCGCTGGTTCTATGCGCTCCTCTGCGACAGCGCCGACATGAAGCGCGAGCTCTTGGCGGCCTGCACTGCGGCCGAGGTCCAGGTCCGCCCGCTCTGGTATCTCAACCACCTGCAGAAGCCCTACCGGGAGATGCAGGCGCACCGCATCACGCTCGCGCCACGCTTCTATGACACGGTGCTCAACCTGCCGTGTTCCCTCTCGCTCACGCCCCAGCAGATCGCGGACGTGGTCGCCTTGGTGGAGGCGGCCGGTACGCGGCGACAGGCGACGCCGGCCTAGGCCGGTGGCGCCCCATGCTTCCTTGGTCCGCAGGATGCCGCCGGTGGAGCCCAGACTCAACATGGTTCGCCGGCACGACATGTGCCTGGCGGCCCTCGCCTTGGGATCGCCGCCCACGTCGTCACTATCCCGGTGCGTCGGTGCGACGCGGACCCGACCACCGTCCCAAGGCGATGCCGGTCGTGGAGGCGGTGTTCACAATGGTGAACCACCTGCTCATCGTGCGCCTCCGACACTCCCATGCGGTGCGCGAGGCACTCCCGTCGCGGCCTGCGGCGCGATTCGGTCGGGCAATTGGACTCTGGCGCACGCCGCCGTCTACCGGGAGGATCGGGCATGAACGATGACAGCAGAACGGTCGTGATCCTCGGCGGGGGAGGCCACGCCAAGGTGCTCATCAGCGTCATCCGCAAGCTGCCCTGGACGATCGCTGGCTACGTGGATCCGCGCGACGTCGGGCCCGTGCTGGGCGTGCGCCATGTCGGCGGCGATGACGTGCTGTCGAACCTGCTGGCCCGCCACCCCGGCTGTGCGGCAGCCATCGGCGTCGGCAAGGTGGACGCGACGACTCGCCGGGCCAGCATCCAGGCCGCAGCCGAGGCCCTCGGGTATGTATTCCCCACCTTTGTCTCTCCCGACGCCGTGGTCAACGGCGAGGGGGAGTTGGGAGCCGGCACGGTCGTCTTCGACGGCGCCGTCGTCAACACGGGCGTTGTGACCGGGCCGACTTGCGTCGTCAACACCAACGCCACCGTGGAGCACGACTGTCGCTTCGGCACGAACGTCCACATCGGCCCCGGCGCCACGGTGTGCGGCGGGGTCAGGATCGGCGACCACACCTTCGTCGGTGCCGGAGCCGTGGTCATCCACGGCGTACGCATCGTGGAGGGCTGCCTAGTTGGTGCCGGAGCTGTGGTCACGGACGAGCTGACCGAGCCGGGGACGTATGTCGGGGCTCCCGCCCGGAGGATCCGGTGAGCACCGGCGGCGCCCTCAAGGTGATTCCCGCCCGTGGCGGTTTGCGGCGGGTGCAGCGCAAGAACCCCCGTGAGATGCGGGGCCGGCCCCTGCTCCCCTACTCGGTCGAGGCCCCGCTGCGAAGCGGCCGCTCCGCCCGCGTTGTGGTGTCGACCGACGATGCCGAGATTGCCGCCGTGGCCCGGGCCCTGGGCGCTGACGTTCCGTTTCTTCGGCCTCCCGTCCTGGCCGCATGACATGACACCCATGTCGCAGGCGACGATCGCCGTCGCGGATCGTCTGGAGGGGGCCGGAGAGGCGTATCTCGAGGTCTGCCTGCTGATGCCGATCTGTCCGCCGCGCACGGCCGACGACGTGGTGGCCGGCCATCGCCAGTGCACCGACCGGCCGGCCGACGCTCAGATCTCGGTCACGCGGTACGGCTGGCAGAGCCCGTGTGGGCGTTGCGCATGGCGCCGGACGGCGCGCTGGACCCCCGCTTTCCGGGTGCGATGCGATGCGACGGCGCGGCCAGGACCTTCCCGAGCTCGTCTGCCCCTCGGGAGCCGTCTCGTTGGCCAAGGCGAACGCTCTGGGTCGCGAAGGGACATTCCACCTTGCCGGCAGGACCGGCTGGGAAATCGACTGCACGCCTGTGATCGACATCGACACCGAGGAAGGCTGGCGGAGGCGCTGATGGAGCGTTCATGAGCGCGATTGCCCTGTACACCGCGGTCTACCCCGGCGCCGCCCGTTTTCTTGCCGATTGGTATGCGTCGGTCCAGGCGCAGGCCGACGCCGACTTCGATCTCTGGATCAGCCTGGACGGGCTGACCGAGGCGGCGGCCATGGCGCAGCTGGGGGATCGGCCGGCCGCGACCTTCGTCGTCGCCAAGACGGGGTCCACGCCCGCCCAGGTGCGCCAGCAGGCGTTGACGCGGATCGCCGACCACTACGATGCGGTGGTGCTCGTTGACAGCGACGACCTCCTGCACCCGGATCGCGTGGCTGCGGCACGCGCATCGCTGGAAGGCGCCGATGTTGCCGCCTGCGGTCTGAGCCTGGTCGACGAGGCTGGACACCCCCTGGGGGTATCGCTCGCGACTCCGGGCGAAGGGGACACCGAGTCGACCCTGCCCCGCACCAACGCATTCGGACTGTCGAACACCGCCTACCGGTCCGACGTGCTGCGAGGCTGCCTCCCGATCCCGGCCGCCGCCACCCTGGTGGACTGGTACCTGGTGACAATGGCCTGGCTGCAGGGCGCACGGCTGGCCTTCGATCCGACGCCGCGGATGGACTATCGCCAGCACGGCGCAAATATGGCCCGGATCCGGCCACCGTTCACGGCTGAGCGCGTGCGGGCCGACACGGCGCTGGTCCGCGAGCACTTCCAGCTGGTGCTGGACTCCCTGCCTGCGCGGGCGCTGCCGGCCCGAACAATGGAGGTCCGTGAAGCCGCCGCCGATGTCGCGGCCTTCGACCAGCGCGTCGTCGAGGATGCGGCCGGACTCTCCCGCTATGTGCGGGACCTGAACGCAGCGCCACCGCCCCTCCTCTGGTGGGCGTCCATCGCCCACCCGCCCCTGCGGTCCCAGTGGACCACCCGGAAGGAGCCAACATGAAGACCGTCAACCTGGGAAATGTGGCCGTGGGGGGCGACAACCCGCCCTATATCGTCGCCGAGGTGGGCTCCAACCATAACGGAGACATGGACCTCTGCCTGAGGCTGATCGACGCCGCCGCCGAAGCTGGCGCCAACGCGGTCAAGTTCCAGTCGTGGAGTGAGGCGTCCCTCATCGCGCGGGAGGAGTACGAGCGAAATCCCAGCTACGCGGACAAGAGGAAGCACTTCGGGTCGCTCCGCGAGATGGTGCGCGCTTACCAGCTCACGCCCGAGCAGCACGGTGTTGCCAGCGACCACGCCCGGGAGCGTGGGATCGCCTTCTGCTCCAGCGCGTTCGCGCCGGCGGAGGCGGACCTGCTGGCCGGCCTGGACGTGCCCGTTCATCAAGATCGCCTCGATGGACATCACCCACCTGCCGCTCCTGGCACACGTCGGCCCGGACGGGCAAGCCCCTCGTGATCTCGGTGGGGATGGCCACCCTGGGCGAGATCGAGCGAGCCGTGGATACCGTCGGCCCAGGGCAACGAGGAGGTCGTCCTGCTCCACTGCGTCTCCATCTATCCGGCGGCGCCGTCGACCATCCACCTGCGCAACATCGAGACCCTGCGCGCGGGCCTTCGACGTGCCCGTGGGTTTCAGCGACCACACCCTGGGGACGGCGATCCCGCTTGCGGCCATCGCCCTGGGCGCCTGCATGATCGAGAAGCACTTCACCCTCGACAAGGAGATGGAGGGCTGGGATCACGCCATCTCGTCCGATCCCCCTGAGATGCGGGCGATCGTCGAGGAGGGGCGCGCCATTCACGAGGCGCTGGGCAGCACGCGCCGGATGCTGTCGGAGGCTGAGATCGTCAAGCGCGGCCAGTTCCGGCGCAGCCTGGTCGCGCGGGCCGCGCTGCCGCCGGTCACGTCCTCACCGAGGCGGACCTGGATGCGAAGCGTCCGGGAACCGGGATCGGCCCCGACGAGCTCCGCTATGTCGTCGGCCGCGAGCTTGCCGCGGACCTCATCGAGGACCAGGTGCTTCGCTGGGAGCACCTGCGCTAGGCTCATCCCTGCTCCCTGCCTGGAGGATCCCGTTGGTACGCCCCGTCTACGTCGTCCATCGCGTGGATACGGAAGGACCGCTCCACGAATCGGTGGCGGCGACCTTCGAACGTCTCAAGGCGATCTTCGGGATCGATCTCGAGCCCAGCGTCGCCCTGCTCCGGCAGCGCAGGCGGGGGAGATCGACCTGGGCGGCCTCGAGCAGGCGGTCTCCCGCCGGGTTCTCAACGCCTCCTCAGCCGTCGTGGCGCCCGGCAGCGGATCCTGACGATGGACGACGAGACCCTGGCGTTCCTGGAGGGCGTCGTTGCGCCGCCCGAGCGCTCCATCACCGACGCCATCGCCCAGTTGGACCTGGCGGGAACCGGCGGTCTGGTCCTCAGCGGGCCGGACCGCCACGTGGCCGGGCTCCTGACCGATGGCGACATTCGCCGCGCCATCCTGGGCAAGGTGTCGCTGGCCGACCCATGCGGCTCCATCGCGACTCCGGAACCCGTCGTCGCGCGCGCGCCCATCGGACCGGCTGAGGCGCTGCAGGTGATGCTGGAGCATGACATCAACCACCTTCCGGTTGTGGACGAAGCCGGCGCCCTGGTCGACTTCCTGCTCCGCAAGAACCTCGTCGTCGATGTGCCCGGGGACCTGTCGGCCGTGGTGATGGCCGGCGGTTTCGGCAAGCGCCTCCTGCCGCTGACGGAGACCGTCCCCAAGCCCATGCTGCCGATGGGCGAGCGGCCGCTTCTGGAGCGCACGATCGACCAGCTACGCGGGGCCGGGATCCGTGAGGTCCACCTCACCACCCACTATCTGTCCGACAGCATCGCCGACCACTTCGGCGACGGCGAGGCCTTCGGGGTCCGCATCAGCTACGCCACCGAGGATGAGCCTCGCGGGACGGCCGGCGGGCTGCGACTCATTCCCCGCCCGGACGGCCCGCTGCTGGTGATGAACGGCGACATCCTGACCCGGGTTCCATACCAGGACATGCTGCGGTTTCACCGCAAGCACGGTGCACAGATGACCGTGGGCCTGCGGGCCCACGAGGTCCAGGTGCCCTTCGGGGTGGTCGAATGCGACGATGTGCGCGTGACGGATCTGGCCGAGAAGCCACAGATCCGGTTGCTGGTCAACGCCGGGATCTATCTCCTGGAGCCGAGCGCCTGGGACCACATCCCGGGAACCGGCCGGTTCGATATGACCGATCTCATCCGGCGGCTGCTCGACGAACGCCAGACCGTCGTGGGGTTCCCGGTCATCGAATACTGGCAGGACGTGGGGCGGCATGAGGATTATCGGCAAGCCCAGGAAGATGTCCGAACCGGTCGTATCTGAGGCCCTACCACCCGAGGAGCCCGGCCCGGCGATGCACGCGCTGGTGCGGCGCCTCTTTCCCATCGCGCGCAGCATCACCGGCGACGGCGTCCGAGAAACCCTGCGAATCCTCCAAGAGCACATCCCCCTCACCATCCACGAGGTCCCGTCGGGACGCGGGCGTTCGACTGGATCGTGCCTCAGGAGTGGAACATCCGCGATGCATACATCATGGATGCATCGGGGCGACCGGGTCGTGGACTTCCACGACAGCAACCTCCACGTCGTGGGCTACTCGACGCCCATGGACGCGACCCTCACGCTGGCTGAGCTGCAGGAGCACCTGCATTCCATCGAGAGCCAGCCGGATGCGATCCCGTACGTCACCTCCTACTACGAGCGGCGGTGGGGCTTCTGCCTGTCGCACGCCCAGCGGCAGGGCTTGCAGGACGGCCAGTACCGGGTCGTGATCGACAGCGAGCTCAAGGACGGCTCGCTCACCTATGGCGAGCTCATCATCCCCGGCGAGACGGACGAGGAGGTGTTCCTCTCAACCTACGTCTGCCATCCGTCGATGGCCAACAACGAGCTCTCGGGTCCCGTGGTCACGACGTGGCTCGCGAAATGGATCGCGAGTCGGCCACGCCGCTACACGCTACCGCCTGATATTCATCCCCGAGACCATCGGATCGCTGGTCTACCTGTCGCGCAACCTCGAGGCCCTCAGGGCAAACGTGGTGGCGGGCTTCAACGTGACCTGCATCGGCGACGATCGGGCCTACTCATTCCTACCGTCCAGGTACGGCGGCACGCTCGCAGACCGGGTCGCCGTCCACGCCCTGAAGGTCAGGCAACCGGATTTCGTCCGCTACTCGTACCTCGACCGCGGCAGCGACGAGCGGCAGTACTGCAGCCCGGGCATCGACCTTCCCGTTGTGAGCGTGATGCGTACGCAAGTATCGCGAGTATCCCGAGTACCACACGTCACTGGACGACCTGACCGTCGTCACGCCCGCCGGGCTCGAGGGCGGCTACACCATCCTGCGCGAGTGCCTGGAGGTTCTGGAGGGCAACCGGACGTACCGGGCGACCTGCCTCGGCGAGCCGCACCTCGGCGGCCGAGGCCTGTATCCGACGCTGGGCACTACATCCATCTACGAAGCGGTCCGGACGACCATGGACCTCCTCGCGTACGCGGACGGTACGCACGACCTCGTCGAGATCGGCGACATCATCAGGGTGCCGGTAATGGAGCTCCAGCGCGTGGCTGAGCAGCTCGTGGAGCACGGATTACTGGCAGAGGTGCCAAGGTACGCATGCCAGTCCCGACAGCGGCCACCGCAGACGCCGCAGAGTAGCCCCGCTCAACGGGCTGCGTACCAACCGATCGACGACGGGTCGACCCTCGCGCCTCGTGCGAGCCTTACGGCCGTTGCGCGAAAGCACCGGATTCGCCTGAACACTCGCTGCGATCAGGGGCCGTCAAACGGTGAGCACCAGCCCGTCCACTGCGATCGCCCCTCCGCTGCCCGCGATCACCGGGTTGAGGTCGACCTCGAGGACGTCTGTGTTGTCCGCGAGGAACCGCGCAACCGCGGCGACGAGCGCCGCCAGCGCAACCATGTCCACGCCCGGCCGCCCGCGCACGCCCCGCAGCAGCGCCGCCCCGCGCAGCCGGTCGAGTCGGGCGCGAACCACGTCCGCGTCCGCCGGCGCCAGGAGCACGCGCGACGTCGTCGAGCACCTCGGTGAAGATCCCGCCCAGCCCGACCAGCACGGCCGGCCCGAACACCGGGTCCCGGCGCCCGCCCACGATGATCTCGACGCCGGCGGGCGCCATCGGCTCGACGAGCAGGCCGCGGACGGTGATTGGCGCGTCGGCGCCACGTCGCGCGACGCCGCTCGGCCAGCGCCGCGACCGCCTCCCGGATCGCCGCCTCGTCGGCCAGCCCCAGGCGCACCGCCGCCCGCCTCGGTCTTGTGCGCGAGGCCGACCGCGTCCAGCTTGAGCGCGACCGGCCCGCCGCCCAGCGCCCGCCAGGCCGCGACCGCCGCGTCGCCGTCGAGCGGCACCGCGATGAACGGCGTGACCGGCACGCCCGCCGCGCCCAGCCGCTCCAGGCTCTCGCGCTCGGGCAGCGTCGTGCGGGCGTCGGCGGCACCAGCCGCGGCGCCGGCGAGCGGGTCCGCCCTCGGATCCGCACCCCACGCGACGTGGTCCGCGGCAATCGCCGGCCACCCGGCTCGCCGCGGCCCGCGGACGAGCCGCTCCGCGCGCCGCGCCTCCCACCAGGCCAGCCGCGCGATCGCGGACAACGCCTCGACCGCGCCGCGGACCATCGGCATCCCGCCCGCCGCATCGAGCACCGCCTTGGTCTCCCCGGACACGTCGCCCGAGGTGAGCGACACGTAGACCGGCAGCAGGTCCGGCCGGTCGGCGGTCGCGCGGATGAGCGCCTGGCTCACGTCGAGCGCCACCTCCACCTCGCCGGCCAGGTCCCGGTACGGGGAGTCGTGGACCACGGCCAGCACGTCGTACGCGCCGGACGCGGCGAACGCCTCGAAGCACGCCCGGTACGCGATCGGCGCGTCGTCGGCGCCCCAGGGATCGAGCGGGTTGCCGATGTAGCCCATGGTCGGCAGGTCGCGCAGGATCGCGGCCCGCGCAGCCTCGGGGACCGGCGGCAGGTCGAGCCCGACGCGCTCGGCGAGGTCGGCGACCAGCGACGCCTCGCCGGTGGACACGGTGATCACGCCGGTCCGCCCGCGCCCCACGCCGCGACCCAGCCGGTCGGCGCCCGCGATCAGCTCGGCCTGCTCGAGCAGCTCGTCGAGGTCGTGGCAGCGGATGATCCCGGCCGCCTCGAACGCGGCGTCGGTCACCCGGTCCTCCCCGGCCAGGCTGCCGCTGTGCGCGATCGCGGCCTCCTGCGCCTGCTCGGATCGGCCGACCTTGACGGCCAGGATCGGCTTGCCCATGGCGAGGGCCCGGTCCGCGAGCGCCAGGAACCGCTCGGGCCGCTTGAAGCCCTCGACGAACAGCATGACGGCGTGGGTCTCGTCGTCGTCGAGGCAGTAGGCGAGGTAGTCGCAGATGTCGAGCACCGTCTCCGCGCCGACGGACACGATCCGGCTGTACCCGATCCGCGTGCCGGGCGCATGGATGAACGCGTCGGTGACGCTGCCGGACTGGGCGAGGCCGGCGACGTGCCCGCGGGGCAGCCAGGGGTTGACGTCGCCGATGTAGTTGGAGCTCCGGGTCGTCCAGTCGACCATGCCCATGCAGTTCGGCCCCAGCAGCGCGATGCCGTGGGCGCGCGCGATCTCGCCGACCTGCCGCTGCATCTCGGCGGCCGCCTCGCCTCCCTCGACGACGCCGCCGCCCGGGATCACGAGGCTGGGCACGCCCGCGTCGGCGGCGTCCTGCGCGAACCGCGCGGCCCGCAGCGGGTTGACGGCGAGGATCACGGTGTCCGGGCGCTCGGGCAGGGCGTCGATCGACGGCCAGCAGGGCGATCCGTCGACCTCGGCGTAGTTGGGGTTGACGAAGTGGCAGCGGGTCTCGCTGCCCATCAGGACGAGGTTGTCGCGCATGGTCCGCGCCAGCGACGAGCGGGGGCTCGCCCCGACGACCGCGATCGAGCGCGGCGCGAACAGCGGGCGGAGGTCGATGGCCGGGGGACGCGCTGGCGGGGGACGCACGGCGGGGCGGCTCAGCCGACGACCACGCCGACGCCCCGCTTCTCGAGCGCGCGAGCGATGACCATGCGCTGGATCTCGGACGTGCCCTCCCAGATCCGGTCCACGCGCAGCTCGCGCAGGAACCGCTCGGCGGGGAACTCGCGCATGTAGCCACGGCCGCCGAACACCTGGACCACGCGGTCGGCGCAGCGGCACGCGGCCTCGGACGCGAACAGCTTGGCGATCGACGCCTTGGCGTGCACGACCTTGGCGTTGGCGCCGCTGTCCTTCAGCCAGGCGGCCTCGCGCGTGAGCAGGCGGGCCGCGGAGGCGTCGGCGGCCGAGTCGGCGAGCGGGAAGCTGACGCCCTGGAAGTCGTAGATCCGCTCGCCGAACTGGATCCGGCCCGTCGCCCACTCGACCGCCAGCGTCAGCAGCCGCTCCATCGCGCCGGTGCACCGGGCGCCGATGTGGAGCCGCTCCTCGACGAACCACTCGTTGGTCATCGTGTCCGCCTCGCCGATCGGCCCCAGGATCGCGTCCGCCGCGACCCGCACGTCGGTCAGGGTGAACTGCGGGTGGCGGTCGGCGAAGGTGTGGGTGTAGTCGGGGTCGTGGGTCATGGCCACACCGGGCGCGTCGTAGTCGACCAGGAACAGGGTCGGCTGCCGCTCGTCGCCGTCGAGCAGGTGGCAGTGGAAGATCATGAAGTCGGTGTCCGACGGGCCGGTGACGAACCACTTCTCGCCGTTGAGCACGTACTCGCCGGTCGCGGGGTCGCGGACGGCGGTCGAGGCAAGCGTTCGGGCATCGGATCCCTGTCCCGGCTCCGTGATCGCGTAGCTGCCGTTGCGCTCGCCGCGAAGGCAGGGGTCGAGGTACCGCGCCCGCTGCTCGGGGGTGCAGTGGATCAGCGCGTTGTAGGCGCCCGGGATGAAGCTCCACAGGCCGCCGGTGACCTGGCCCAGCTGCTCGTGGACGAGCACCTGCTCCAGCGCGGACCAGCCCTGGCCGCCGGCCTCCCTGGGC
>CAVUJW010000002.1:0-579110 GCA_963741915.1 uncultured Chloroflexia bacterium
TCGATGTCCTGTTCCCGGTCGCCCTCGGTGGCGGCGGCGTCGCGCTCCTCATTGGCGGCGCGGTCCTCGCTCCCCGGGCGCTGCGTCCGCTCCGTCAGCGAGCCTATGACCGAGCCGTCGATGGCGAGCGCGTGCGCTGGCTGCTGCGGCTTGACGCCGCCAGCGCCCGCGACCCCGAAGCCGGACGACGCCTCGTCGCCGCGCTCCATCCCGGCGGCAGACGCGGCGTTTCGCGCTGGGCGAGCGGTTGGCCGTCACTGACCCTCGCTCTGCGCTGGGCCGCTGGCCGGGCGCGCTGGGAGATCGAGGCGCCTCGCCAGCTTGCTCGATCCGTGGAAGCCGCGGTCGCCGCCGCCTACCCCGGCGCGGAGTTGGAGCTCGTCGACCCCGTCGACGACGGTAACGGCACCCTGCGGCTCGGCGTTCGCGGTGAGCCACCCGAGGCGAGCGCTCGAGCATCGGCCAACTTCGGTGCGGTCCTGATCGAGCTCCTCTCCCGGCTGCCGCACGGCGCGAGCGCGGCGTGGCTGCTCCGCGTGTGGCCGCAGCCGGATCGGCAGGATCCGGCCGCCGACGATGGGCCTGGCTGGGGCGAGATGTTCCTCGACTCGTTCCTCAACCGGCCCTCGCGGTCCATCTCGCCGCGACAGTCGGCGTCCGCCTCACGGCCAATCGGCCCGGTCTACACGGCCGCCGCCACGCTCGAAGCCTCGGGCGCGTCGCCCGCGTCGCTCCGTGCCTGGCTATTCGACGCGGTCGGGGCCGTCGGAACCTTGCGCGCCTCCGGCTGGCGGATCGAGGCCTCGGTCGGCGGTCGCTCGACGCCGCTGCGCGTCGGCCCGGCTGACCTCGCCGAGCTGTGGGGCCTGTCCGGCGCGGCTTCGGAGGAGCGGGCGGTCGATGTCGTCCGCAGCCGCCGCGTGGCGGCGCCGGTGGTGGCGGCCGCGGCGGGCCTGCGCCCGATCGGCCTCGAGGCCGGGCGCCAAGTCCTCGTGCCGGAGTCACTGTTCGACCGCCACGTCGCGCTGCTGGGGCGGACCGGCTCGGGCAAGAGCACCGAGCTCGTGGCGCTGGCCGCCGACGACCTGCGGGCTGGCCGCGGCTTCACGTTCATCGACCCCCACGGCGACGCCGTCGTCCGCCTGCTCGATGCGGTCCCCGAGGAGCAGGCCCACCGGGTGCACCTGCTCGAGCTCGCGGAGAAGGAGCACCCGCGCGGGTTCAATCCGATCGAGCTCGACGGCGCCGATCCGGAGCTCGTGGCCGCCCAGTTCGTGGACACCATGCGCGACCTGTACTTCTCGACCTTGGGCACGGCGCATCGCCAGGTCCAGTACCTGCGCTCGGCGCTGATGACCCTGCTCACCATGCCCGCCGGGCCCGACGGACCGTGGACACTCGGCTCGCTGTATTCGCTGTTCGTCGACCCGAAGTTCCGCGAGCAGTTCACCAAAGGCCTCTCGGACCCGGTGCTGAGCGCCTTCTGGAAGCACCAGTGGCAGACAAGCGCGCGGGGTCCCGACCCGTCGGCCGATGCGGTCCTCGCCAAGCTCGGCGCGTTCTTGAGCTACCCGTCGATCAAGGCCATCGTCGAGGCCCCAACCTCGACGATCCGGCCGCGCCAGATCATGGACTCGGGCGAGGTCCTGCTGGTTGACCTGTCGGGCGTGGGGCGCGACCACATGCGCCTGTTCGGGAGCCTGGTCATCGCCCGCTACGGCGTGGCGGCCCTCGGACGCCAGCGCGTCGCCCCGGAGGCGCGCAGGCCGCACACCCTGTATGTCGACGAGGTCCAGAACTTCGACACCAGCTCGCTGCGCGGCAGTCTCGGCGAGGGCCGCAAGTTCCGGCTGCAGCTGGTCCTGGCCACGCAGTACCTGCGCGGTCTCGGCGTCGAGCTGCAGAGCGCCATCCGGGCCAACGTGGCGACGCACCTGCTGCTCCAGCCCTCGGCCGAGGACGCGCGCCTCCTCGCCGATCAGTTCGCGCCCCTGAGCGAGCGCGACCTCGTCAATCTGCCGCGCTTCCGGATGGCGGTCCGCACCGAGCTCGAGGGCGAGGCGCGGGTGCTCACCCCGCAGATCCTCCCCGAGCCGGCGCAGCCTGGGAACCTCGGCCCTGGTGCGCGGCCTCTCCGACGATCGTGATGGGCTGTCGGGGCTGCAGCAGGGTGGCGCGTAGGTGGCGCGCTCAGCGACGCGCTTATCGGCGCCATAGGTGTCAGGTACGTGACGATGAGCACGACACCGCTCCACGCTCGCGGCGGGCGGCAGCCGAAACGCGACTCGCTTCGCTCAACGCCGCTCGGTGCCATCTGGCAAGGGCTTCCGTGGCGAGACCGACAGCTCCTGCTGTGGCTGCAGTCCGGCGACATCGTGACCTCAGGTCTCGCCGCCGTCCTCGTCTACGGACCGTTGCGGACAGCTCAGCGACGGCTCGCGCGCCTGGTCGAGCTCGGCATCCTGCGCGGCTTCTGGGCCTCCAGCAGCTACCGGCCGCGGGGCGGCACGCCTTCGTCCTCCGGCGGGCGGCGCGGCTCGACCTCGAGCGGCTGATGTGGCCGGAAGGCCGTCGTGGCCGCGGACCGGAGCTGCCATCCTCGGCGGCGATCCACCAGCTGGCAACCCACGACCTGCTCGCCGCGTTCCTGCGGGTCGGTGATCCGGAGAAGGGCGAGGGCATCTTCGCCTGGGTCCCGGAGCGGGCGGCGGCCCGGCTGTTCGACGGCTACCTGCGTCCGGATGCGGTCGCGGGCATTCGCGTTGGCGACCGAACGATCGCCCTGTTCATCGAGCGCGACCTCGGAACCGAGCGGGGCGAGGACCTCCCCGACAAGATGGCTCGCTACCGCGCGGTCTTCGCCAGAGCACCAGAGCTGGCGGTCCTGGTCGGTTTCGTCGTCGAGAGCGCCCGCCGCGCGCACACGATCCAGAACCTGGCCAGAAACGAGCGGTCGTCCGGCTCCCGTTTACGGTTCCTGACCGCGCTCGACGCGGAGATGCGGGCCGACCCCCTCGGGGCGATCTGGAGCGACGGCGAGGTCGGCGCGCCGACCCGGCATCTGGCTCCCACCGCGACCGCGACAAACTGGCCCATCCTGCTGCCGGGTTGCCTGAGAGAGCCCGATGTCCTCGCCGCGATGGATGAACGTGCCATCGCGATGATCAGGCCCTTGCAGGGATACCTCGGTTGAGACAGCGGGCGCCGGCAGCGCAGGAAGCCGGACAAGCGTGGTGGTATGGGGGAGGCGAGCTCAGGGCCGCACCTTCGCAGGACTACGCCGAGGTCTTGGCGATCAAGGTAGACGACCGCCACGAAGGACTCGCCCTCACGACGCCCAGCGGGCGGCTGGTACGCGCAGCCGCTGTCGAACGCTCCACCAGCGGCTCCTGATGTCACCCTGGCCCTCAACGAAGATGTCGCGACCAATGGCGTCCACCGTCGGACCCCAGCGGGCGGCCAGCGCGCGCGCAATCGATCAGATTCAGCCCGGCCCGCCGGCTGCGGATACTTGCCTTAAGCGGGCCAGTCAAAATCGAAGAGCGGCAGTTGGTAGCTCTTCGCGAATACCTTGTCGAAGCGCTGGCGGAACTCCGGCATTGAGTCGCAGGTCTTCATGATCGCAATGGTCCGCTGAAGCTGGTCGTGGAGCTTGTCCCTTCCGAAGTCGCGCAGCCATTGATGGTGGTTCTGCCGGTGCCGCGGATCAGGATTGATCTCGCGCAGCGTCTTTCCCACGTCCTCGTCCATCGCGTCGTAGACGAAGGCCATCACGTACTTACCCCATCGCAGCGGGCGACTGCGAGCGGAGTAATGGACACTCTCGAGTCGGGCGAGTTCGAACCAGAACTCATCCGGAAACTGTTTGGCCCATTCCTGCAGATCGTCGGCGATAAACGCCTGCAGCTTGAGCTGAAGGTTGTTCTTGGACCGGACCTCCTGATAGCCGGTTGCCTCATCGATCAGCGCGATGATCCCGACCTTCGCGCACGCGCGGACGATGACTTCAGCGACCTTCGCCAGGTTCTGCTGGTTGGGCTTCAGGACATGCTGTAACCGGGCATCGAGGTACGCGTCGCAGATCTCGATCAGCAGCGTCGCGTCGAGGCCCGTCGCGACTTGCGGGTTGTTGGGGATCCGGAACTGCACAGTGCGACCGTTGAGCAGGTCGTCGGGGATCAGCGGGTTGCGCTGGATATATCGGGCGAGATTGCTGCTGTCGGTGCCGCCCGTCAGTGCGCGGACAACCTGTCCCTGGGCCAATACCCGGCGACCATCATTGAGGACGTGGCAATCGAGTGTGACTGGGCCCATGTGCAGCTGGCCGGGGAACATGGAGAACGGGCCCGTCGCCTGGGCCGGCGCCTCAGCGGTTGGTGCCGGTTCGGCGGGAAACTGCGGGGCCTTCCTACCGACCTTCGCCCAGCGCGCCTGGACCGCCTTCTGGGCGATCTCGCGTCGTTCCTCTGGCGATAGGACGCTCGCCCGCGCCTTGCCGCCCTTCGATGCTCCAAGCAGCCCCAGTTGCCGGGCCGCGTCAGTCTTCCGCAGCGCCATCTTCGGCACCTCCGCCGGGGAGCATACTTGCCCGCGTAGGTAGCCGTCAATACTTGCCCGCCTAAGAAGTCAGCCCTTCCTCCACCTCGCCTCAGCCGCATTCCGAGCGATCTCCTGGCGACGCTCAGGACTGAGCCGCTCCGCCCGCAGCTTCCCGCCCTCGGCCCCGCCCAACTTCCCGCGTGCGACCCGTTCCGGGTCTCGCGGCCGCCCGCCGCGTGGACGCGCTCGCCACGCTCGCGCGCGGCGGCCCTTGACCGGCTCCATTGCCTCAGACTTCCTACACCTCTCGCAATGGCTTCACTGGAGGCCTTCGATGTCTGATCGCGAAGCACCTGTTCCGCCGCATGCCCGGTCGGCGGAGCGTCCGGGCGGAGCCATAAACGCGGTCACGTTCGCTGCTCCTCCAAAGTCTCTTAACGATCTGCTCCCTGCTTTCGGCATAGCACGGACGGGGTACTCAGATCGGCTCATCGGCCACTGGGACGAGAGTCGACCGTCTCCGAGGTGTCGCGCGAGCGAGTGTGCCAACGGCCGAGGGGAAGGGGGTTCGTGATGGGATCCGGCTCCAGCGCAGCGCAGCAAGCCGCGCGGTCTGGGGCGTCGACACCCTTTCGCATCGTCCACAGCATTGGCACCGTTGCGGCCCCGGGTGGACCACTGGTTGCCGCGCCGTCAATGGGCTGTGACCCTCGGACGCTCGCAATCCGAGTCGCTCTCGCGACCCCAGCATCTCAACGCCGACGAGTTGCTGTGGCCATCATCGAGACGGCCCGTGCGAGGCTAGGTACCCCCCACGTCGCCAAGTTCCCGAACGCCAAGCCGAACCTCCGAGCGCCACTTCGAGAGCGCATCCGACCGGGGCCGAGCGGCTCTGGCGGCGTCGCCCGCGGCGTCCATAGTGTGCATAGCACATCCACACAAAGGTGTACGACATGAACCCAGGGGGTTGGGCTGCCCTGTTGACGATCCGGCAGCGCGATGAGCTGAGGCGAGACGAGTGGAGGCTGCAGCTCGAGCAGGCGGCGGCAGAGCGCAGGCATCAAGAACTGCTCGCGGCGACCCACGCGAGCCGCCAGCTGCAGCCGGAGCCACCGCAACCGGAGCCGCTGTATCCAGGCCCTTATGTCCGCGCTGCGACGCTGGGGCTGCGAGATGTCGGACTCCAATCGCTCCCACCTGATGGCGACTCGCTCTGGTCGCTGATCCACCCTCCGAACCTGCTCATCGTCGGTGGAACCGAGGACGACGCCGGTGCAGCGGCCATCGACATTCGTACGCTGTTGGGTGGCCGGATCCGCTCGGTGGATCTGACCGATCGAGGAGCCGCCGTTAGTGCCTGCATCGGGGTTGAGTACTCGGACGTGCTCTTTGTCCCCACGTTCGACCGTGCCCTTCAGGAGGGAGTGGACGTGCTCGCATCGCTCTTGCCGGTCAACAACGAGCACGAGCAACAGAGGACCTACCACCTCAACGTCCTAGGAACGCGGGCGCTCCCACCTTGTTTCATCGTCGCCCACGCGAGCTCCGGCAGAGTGCCGGAACCTCTGACCCTGTGGGGAGCGCAACTCATCTTGCCGAGCGCCACGAAGGTATGCCCCGACTGCGCCGAGGAGATAAAGGCCGCTGCCCGCATCTGCCGCTTCTGCCGGCACGAGTTCACGGTCGTGGAGAACGTCGAGGCTGCGCCTCGGAGCGCTGCGGCCAGAGCGCAAGGGGATGAGCCGGTCGCATCCTCCGAGGAGTACGGGGAGTGGATGGTCGTGCTCTCAGACAAGGACGATCTACAGGTCGCGACGGTGGTCGCGCTGGCCCGCGATCAGAATGGTCTGGTCGTTCTCTCGCCTGAGGGGCGCATGACCCTTGCTGGCAGTCAGGTGTGGCCATCCAAAGGCGACGGCAAGGGCTCGGTTGGGGAACTCGGTTCTGAACGTCCAGACGCCGGAGGGGAACACACTAGCCATCGAGCCTCTGGACAGGCAGAGCCCGGAGGCGGTCTGCGAGGCTGTGACCCCGGCATCCGGATAGCCCGTCGCGATCGCGCTTGGATGCCCGGCCCACTGCGTCATTTGCACCAGCGGCTGCCCTGTGGGTGCTGCGATGGCGAGGTCAATCCAGAGCGACCGAGAGGGATGGCCCGCGAATGCGAGGCGAGAGCGTCGCATGTAAGGCAACCCCTGGGCCGCTCTCGCAGCCCGAAGGGGCGGCTGAAGACGGATCTCCCGCGGTTGGCATGGGCTAGACGCCTTGCCGTGCCTGGCCGTGCCTGGCCGTGCCTGGCCGTGTTGTCGCCCGCGAACGGGCCTAGCCCCGGACATTGACGGGGCCTCCAAGGCATCCTCGAGCCAACTCGAGTGCTACGCCTCCGGACGCCCGTCGCGGACTGGCCGGCGCGCCGGGATCGAGCCGGCGGGCGTGAAACCGGAGGCGCGGGTCGCCTGTGCAAGAGCCCGGGATCGACCTGGTTGGTCACGAACACGATCCCGGCTCCGGCGACGACGAACATGATCAGCCCAGTCAGGATCGCCCGACCCATCCGGCGCTCGGCGGGTTCCCTGGCAACCCCCGCTGCGCCATCCGCCGATGCAGCTTGGCCGTCTGCCGCGGGTGTGTCGATCGCCACAGGTGCTGCGAAGGCGGAGTGGCAGTAGCGGCAGATCCTGGCCGCGGCTGCTGCTGCTCGCGGAGACGCAGCTGGGGTCCGCGGACCGACCACGCTCGGATAACCCCGTGCGAGTGGGACAGTAGGACGAATGTCCGACGCCGGAATCGCCGAAGCGGCTTTAGGCGTCGCCGTCAGCCCGCCGACATCTATTCCGAGCACGACGAGGCCGATGGGCAGCAGCGTCTCGAGCGCGTATCGCATCCGGTGCTGCCGCGGCAGGGCGATCCAGGCGAGATAGATCGCGATGACGACGAGCTCGGACTCCAGCCAGTAGGACGCGAGGTTGCGCGCCTCGACCGGGAGCCGAGGTTCGAAGGCACGAGTGGACGGCCAGCGCGGAACGAACCCGGCGCGCGGACGTGCCCGTGCTCATCGCATCGTCTCCATCAACCTGGCGAGCTCTGCCGTCGTGAGGCCCTGGGCGGCGGCCTCGGTGAGGAGGTCGCGGATCAGGGAGTTGAGGCGAGCGGACGGTGCCACCTTGCCGCTGGCGACGATCGCACCTCGCCCCTGGCGCAACTCGAGCAGGCCCTCGTCCCGGAGCTGGCTGTAGGCACGCTGAACCGTGTGCATGTTCACGTCGAGCTCGCGCGCCAGATCCCGTGACGGCGGCAGTTTCGCCCCGGGCTTGAGGGTCCCGCCGGCGATGGCGCGTCGCGACCGAGCAATCGATTTTGACTTGATATCTCGGCCTCAAGTCATCTCGCCCAGACCAGAACATTGCGTTCTATTGCGTGCCGTGGGACTTCGGGTCCGGTCTCGCGCGCGGAGATGACTCCTTGATAGCTCGTGATTGAAACCGGCCAGCCCCTCTCTGCGAACCGGGTCCTCCGACACGGGTCGCTCCGACACACGGGTCGCTCTGGCACTTGACTGCGAAGGGTCTCTGCCGGAGGCTGGTCGCTCGTCGGCCCTCAGTCTCCGGAGGGCCGTTTGGTGTCGGTGCTTGATCAGGTGCTCCTGGGCGATCCGTCCGGGCGGATGGGGTACGGGTTGGGGCTCTTCGTGCTCGCGTCCGCCGTCCTCGTGTGGGTCGAGTGGCGGGTCCGCCGTCGGGGAGAGACGTACCTCGACCACCGCAAGGCGCTCGCCCTCGGGGCGGCGTTCGCCCCGGTGGGCGTCGCCGTCATGATCAGCGCGCCGTGGGGCCTGCTGGGCGCCGCGGTCTTCGTCGTCGTGGCGATGGTCGCCTGCGGCGTCGGCGCGGTCGTGATGCTGATGCGGGGCGCCGTCTGACTTCGAAAGATCAAGGGCGGCTCGGACACGCGACCGGGACGTACGACGATGAGCGGTAGCACGCTCACGACGAAGCACCGGCGGCAGGGCCAGCAGCCTCCACCACCCGAGGGGCTCGACGACATCCGGCAGCAGCGCGAACGGCGCTGTGGCCGCCAGGCCAGCCACGAGCAGGGTCAGCCCGACGCTGATCCACGGCTCGCGGGTCAGCAGCCAGTCGCCCGCCGTGGCCGCCTCCGAGCGCGGCCCTCCGGTGACCGGTGAACGCTAGCTGGGCGGGCATCTCGCGTCTCACCTCGCAGCGAGTTGCTCGGCCGCAGCGACCACCTGCGTCGTGTAGGCGGCCGAGGCGTCGTCGGGCGCGATGAGGCACGTCGTCGGCGGCATCGCCATCACGACTGGGACCGGGTAATCGACGAGGAAGATCGAGATCGTCGGCAGCCGGTCGTGAACGGGCAGGAGCGCCTTCCAAAGGCTGCGCTGCTCGTGCGGCGTGAGTCGGTTGCGCACGCCTCGCGGGCCGGAGGTCATGCGCCACCTCCAGGCCTCGCCTTCCGGCGCGTAGGTGGTCCACAGCTCATTCAGTCGAGCCCGGAGCTCGGGTGAACCTGGGCACAACGATCCGGGTCGTCCGAGCCGGTCGGCCGCCGCCAGGGCGGTCTGGCGCCGCTCGCCCCCGTCGCGATCATCATCGAGGTGCCGGGCGACGTCAGACAGCGTTGCCTGCTGGGCGAGCACCGCCCTCACCCATCCTTGCCAGGTGCTGACGTCCAGCCCGACGGTCCGCAGGCCGTGGTCTCCTTCGGGATGATGGTCGAATGGGGGGACGCAGAGACCATCGCGGACGAGGGCCTGAACGCAGAAGTCGAGCGGCGGGAACGCATCCTCCGACCAGTGCCACCGGTCAGCCGAACCCACGAGGAACATCGCCACCACCCCATGCGCGTCGCGCCCGCCTCGGCTGGCGGGACGAACGCATCAGTCAGTAAGGTCGCCGCCGATCGACGATCGCGAACGTTGCCGCAAGCCACGCGAGGCCGAACGCTCCGAAGACCGCGACCTCGGTCGCCACCCAGCCCGGATAGTCCGGAGCGTGAACGCCGATCGCAACGACCTTGACATCGCTCGCCATCCAAGCGTCCGGATCGACGCCGGGCGGGGCAAACCTAACGCGATCGAACCCGCGGGAGTCGATGATGCGGCCGTCCGGGAGATCGTAGCGCCAGCCGGTGAACTTGCCGCCGTCGTACTCGCCATTGAACCAGGATGGGACGGCGATCTCGTGCGCGTTGGCGTCGATCCACGTATCGAGCAGGAAGTACCCGCCGATACTCAGGAACAGGGCGAGGAGCGAGCTGAGCAGGATCGTCGGGAGCATCCGACCGGACCAGGCTCCGATCGCCAGCGCGAGCCCGAAGGCCGCAACGCCCCGAGCGATGACTCCGGGACCATGTAGCCCGGCATCATCGAACGAGGGTCGGCCAAATTGCCACGGCACTCGCGCGGCGGCGAGCAGTTCAGCGGCGATCGCCATGAAGGCCAGCAGAGCGACGAGGATCACGAGGATCGGGACGAGGCGCCCCAGGAGCCACCGCCGACGCGAGCCTGCGAGCGCCCAGACGGTTGGCGCCGTCCCGCCTTCGATCTCGCGACCGACGAGTCCAACCCCCAGCAGCAGACCGATCACGAGCGGCACGACGTTCATCGCGGTCATGACCAGCCCGGCCTCGTCTCCGCTGATCTGGAAGAACGCCTGCCGGAGAGGATCACAGCGCCCGGCGTCGTAGACGACGTCTGGGAAGATCCACGGCGTCAGACACTCGACGGGGGCGCCGACACCGGCGAGTCGAGCTTGCACGATCAAGGCGGTGATGCCGACCAGGGCGGCGAGCAGCACGCATGACCAGACTTCGATGCGCTGGATCCGGACGGCCATCCGGAAGCTCGAGGTCGTCACGCGACGGTCCGGGTAGCGGTAGCCGCGGCAAGGAATCCGAGCACGATGTCGTCCAGGGACGCGCCACCAGTGCCCGGGCGGCGGACCAACGACATGCGGCGGCCGGTGAGTCCCGTGTAGGTCGCGACCAACTCGCCGGGCGCGATCTCGTCACTTGCCACCACGACCGCGTGCCCGGCCTTGGCCTCCTCGATCGAGCCGTGGAACATGACTGCCGCCGGCGCAAGGACGATCAAGGAGTCACACACCCCCTCAAGGTCTCCGATGATGTGGGAGGCGAGGAGCACGGTGGTTCCTTCGGTGCGAACAGCGTCGCGAAGCGTGGTCAGGAAGCCCAACCGCGCGAGCGGATCGAGACGGGCAACAGGTTCGTCCAGCAGGAGCACGGGCGCGCGAGTTCCGAGCGCAATAGAGAGCGCGACCTGGGCCTGCTGTCCGCCGGACAGCTCAGCAGTCGGGACGGTCCGAGGGATGCCCTGGCCAGCCAGCCGTTCGACCGCTGCCTTGCGGTCAAAGCCGGGGCGCAAGGTCGTTGCGATCTCGAGGTGCTCGTCGGCGGTCAGCTGCCGGTAGAGCCCTGCCTCCTGCCCGACGTAGCCGATCCGCGACAAGGCCTTCGCCCGATCGCGCGCGGGGTCGATGCCGTCGACGGTGACGAACCCCTTTGTCGGTCGCTCGAAGCCCAGGAAGCACCGGATCAGGGTCGACTTGCCCGCACCATTGGGGCCGACCAGCGCCGTGATCCCGCCCCCAATGATGTCGAGGTCGATCCGATCGAGTGCGGCTGGTCGGCCCCGCCGATAGCGCTTGGTGAGGTCCTGGGCACGCAACGTGCTCGCGCCGGTCAAGGGCTGTCGGATCGTGGCGTCAGTCATCACGCCCACATCCTGCCGGACGACGGGATCTCGGGGAACTCGGACCATCTCGGGGACGGACCCTGGGGATTCCCCTACACCGCGTGCGGGGCGGTGACTGGTACCGTTCGGGCAGGATGGAGAGCCGCACACGTTGGTCGGCGCTCATCGTCGGCGCCGTCTATGTCGGGACCGGGGTGCTGGGGTGGCTGCGGCTGGAACCCGGCCAAGCTGGCGTCGTCCCGAGCCGCCTGGTCCTGTTGGGGATTTGGGCGGCCATCGCGATCCTCGCGATCGGCGTCGCTCGTCGCGATGTCTTCGGGCTCACGTCCCGAGAGACCGGGCCATGGCTCGCGCTCACGTTGGCGGCTCCGCTGGCCATGCTCTCGCTCCGTGGCGGCGGGTCGCCGTCAACGCAGCTGCTGATCGTGCTTTGGCCGCTCTCCGTCCTCCCGCTGGGAATCGCGCTCGGTGGGTCGCCCTCACGCCCCGACCGCACGTGGATGATCGCTGGCGCACTGACTGGGGTGGCCATCGCGTGGGGAGTTCCGACCTACCTCGACGGAGAGCCGAGCATCGCGCTCGCCACCGTCGAGATCGCCGTCATCACGGGCATTGCACTGGTGCCCGCGCTCATCGCCGCTGGTCGGAGGCCGGTGCCAGACCCGGCGCACGCGTGGCAAGTGCTCCTCGGACTCGCGCCGCTCGTGGGGGCCCTGGTGCTGGCGGTCCCATCCGGCGCGCTTGTCGTGCTCGCGGCTGGCCTGTTCGCAATCGCCCTCGTGAGCCGCGCGACGTTGCGCCCCTTCGCCCAGGCGGCGAGCCAGGCCGTGACTCAGCGCGACTTCACCGTCGCCGCGGTGGAGGGGGAACGGCGACGGTTGGCGGCCGAGATCCACGACGGCCCCCTGCAGTCGCTCCTCCTGCTGGGCCAGCAGCTCGAGGCGCAGGGCCAACGCGATTTCGGCCGCAGGAGCCCGCGCGATCGCAGTCGAGCTCCGCGACGCGGCAGGTGACCTCCGGCTACCGCTGCTCGACGACCTCGGGGTCGGGCCTGCGCTCGATTGGCTGGCTGATCGCGCGCGGCGAATGTCCGGCGTGACGGTGACCGTCGCGTATGAAGGTGTCCATCGACCGCCCCCGGAAGTCGAGCTTGCCGCCTTTCGCATCGCGCAGGAAGCGCTGGCCAACGCCATCCGCCACGGCGAGCCGCCGATCGCCATCTCGTATCGAACGACAGGCGAGCGGGTGTTCCTCTCCGTGGACGACGCCGGCCGAGGCTTCCAGACGGAGATCGCGCGCGGCTCCGGGAGTCACGGGCTCCTGAACATGGCCCAGCGCGCGGAGCAGATCGGGGCACGGCTCGAGCTGCTCCGTCGACCGGATCGAGGGATGCACGTGGGTGTGGAATGGCCGGCGACAGGCTGATCCGGGTCGCGGTCGTCGACGACCATCCGGTCTTTCGTGATGGGACCGCCGCGGTGCTCGCCCGCGAGGCTGACATGGAGGTCGTCGCGGTCGGCGGGTCGCTTGACGACGCTCGATCGATCGTCGACGGCGCAGACGCGCCTGACGTCCTCATCCTCGATGTCCGACTCGGCGAGGAGAACGGCCTGACGCTCCTGGGTCGCCATGGTCGGACCGCCGTCATCATGTTCAGTGCGTTCGACTACCCCCAATACCATCAGATCGCGCTGCGCGCGGGTGCTGCTGGGTTCGTCGCCAAGAGCGTCGAGACGCGCGAGCTCATCGAGGCCGTGCGTGCCGCTGCAGCGGGGAGGCTCGTCTTCGAGCGGCGGGTCGACGTGCCACCGCCCGTGTTGACGCCTCGCGAGGCAGACGTCGTCCGCCTGGTGGCCGATGGACTCACGAACGAGGAGGTCGGACACGCACTCGGCGTGACGGGCAAGACGGTCGAGGCGCATCTTGGGCGCATCTTCGAACGGACCGGGATCCAGTCCCGAACCGAGCTCGCTACTCGTGCGATCCGCGAAGCGTGGCTCGATCTCCCGGTCGTGTGACGCGGATTGGGGTGGTTCGGCCCTGATGTGTCCCTGGCCGCGAGCAGGGGTAGTTAGCCAGGCTCGAGGTCCGGCACGACGAGCCACCCCTCCGCCGCCTCCGGTAGATCAACTGCTCCGCGGTGAGGCCCCGCGCGGGCCCGCAGTGTCGGCGAGATGGTGTCAAGGGGCTCCCGTGGGAGCCCTCGCCAAATTGCGTGGAAACGACCCTTCCGGACTGACTTGTGAAACGGTCGGTGGTACCTCCTCTCGCCGTGGCCTTGCCACGGCAGCGACTCAGGGCCTGTAGCCGATTGCAGTGCCGGATCAGAGCCAGCTCATGTCTGGAACCCGGCATCGGCTACTTGACGACACCCCACGGGCCGATCAACGTGATAGGGCGATGTATCAAGTTCTACAGCACCACGCTGGCCGTCCAGCCCAATGAACCGCCCTCAAGCGACGTGCCTGGTACTGCTCATGATCGCGCTTGGCCTGGTGCTCCTCGTGATGCTGTTCTTCCCCGGACTCTTCGAACTCCTCGCCTTCCCGGCATCGTAGGCGGGCCACATGCAGCCTCGGCGTCCCTCGATCGGCCACGCGAGCCGAATACCCGCGAACACGCGAGCGACGGTTAGGTGGGCTCGACCCGCAGCCTCCCGCACAGGTGGGCGACGCAGGCCACCTCCAGCCACGTCTGCGCGCCGAGCGCCGTCTGCTCGTAGCAGCGCGACAGCCGCCGCCACATGCCGAGCCTCGCAAAGGCGTTCTCGACCTTGTAGAGCGGGCGGAGCGGGGTGAAGACACGCTTGCCCTTCCTCGGCTTGCCGCCGGGCTTGGCGGGCGGGAGCATTGGTGGCGCGGGCGGGACCTTGATGTCGAGGTTGAGCCCGTGGCTCGCCGCGAGTGCCGCGAGGCCTGTGTAGCCGCGATCAGCCACGATCGCCTGGAGGCCGGGCAGCGCCGGGTGCTTCGGATCGAGCTGCTCCTTGAGGCACCGACGCGCCGACTGGACGTCGTGCGGCTTGGCCGACTCCACGGAGACCGCGAGCGGCAGGCCGAGGATCTCGATCAGGATCGTCCGCTTGGCCCCTCGTGTGTAGCCGCCGCGGCCGCCGGCCTCGTGGAACGTGGGGCCGGCGCGGCCGCCTTTCACGGTCTGCCCGTCAACCATCACCATCGTCGGGTCGGCCTTGCGCTTGTGGCGCAGGCGGATCTCGCGGGCGAGGATCCGCATGGCCGCCGCCCAGGTGCCCTTGTCCCGCCACCGCCGCCACTGGCTCCATACCGCCTGCCAGTCCGGGAACCTCGCCGGCAGGTAGCGCCACTGGCAACCCGTCCGTGCGACCCACAGGATCGCGTTCACGATGTCGCGTCTCGGGATCATGCCCTTGACGCCCCGGTGGACCGGCGGGTCGAACAGG
Organism: uncultured Chloroflexia bacterium; assembly: GCA_963741915.1. Lineage (GTDB taxonomy): Bacteria > Chloroflexota > Limnocylindria > Limnocylindrales > CSP1-4 > CAIXZV01. Next base: position 14,694 of record CAVUJW010000002.1, read on the forward strand.
TGCTCGACGATGCCCCACTCCTCGTCCGACAGCTCGACCACTGCGCCCATGGACCGAAGCCTGCCAGCGGCGCGTGACAGCTTTCATGGCACGGATGAGCAATCCGTGCGGAGGCAATCGGCTACAGGCCCTCATTGGGGCTGGACGATCACGCGGGCCACGAACGAGAGGGTCTGCCCCTGCAGGGAGCCGGTGATCTGCCAGCAGCCAGGATGATCGAACGTCAGGGTCGAGGGCACCCAACCGGTGGGTCCGTACTCACTGGAGGTCCCCACATCCGCCGAGAACTGGCCGGCACCATCGAGCCTCACACCCGAAACCGTCACCTGGCCGGGCAGGAGTCGGAACCAGGGGAACTTGGTGAAGATGGTGGTCTTGCCCGGTTCGGGCATGGCCGGCAGCGCGCCATTCGCCGGCAGCATGACCCAGAGCGCGCCACTGCCATACCAGGGCCACGGCGTCACCAGCTGGCGACGGGTTCTGAGTGGGGAGTGAGGACAGCTGCGGCACCTCCGGTGGCGGGGTCGTCCCGGGCTGCACAACCGTGACCGGGCAGTCTCCCGACGACATCGTGGCCACCGGCGCGGAGGGCGAGAGAAGGCCCGGCGACGGTGTCGTGGCATTGCACCCCGCGGCCAGGACGGTCGCGAGCAGCGCGACGACCACGCGAGGACGGAGCCGATCGGCCAGGTGGCCGGCTTGGCTCATGCCGCTGACACCTCCTCTCCGGGATTGTCCACGCGCTCGATGTCGGCCGGGATGTAGATGCCGTCGACGAAGCGAGCGCCACGCAGCAGGAGGGTCATCAGGGTCAGCCCGCCGTTGAGCGGTCGCCAGCCGAGCTCGAGCCGTTGGGTGATCTTGAACACGAGGTAGAGGGCCGAGTCGCGCCTGCGCATCCGCTTGCTGACGTTCGTGCGCAGCCGGACGCCGGCGAAGACCGACTCGACCGGATTGCTCGTGCGCAGGTGGATCCAGTGCTCGGCCGGGTAGTCGTAGAAGGTCGACAAGGTCGTCCCAGTCGCGGAACAGCGTCTCGGCGGCGGGGTCCTGGCCGCGGGCGTGGAGCCACTGGGCGAGCTCGTCGCGCCGCAGCTCGCACTCCCGGCGGGAGGGCGCGTTCCAGACCGCGCGGAGGCGGTGGCGGAGCTCGGGCTGGAGGCGCTTGGGTACCTTGTCGGTGAGGTTCATCGCCTTGTGGACCTTATGCCGACGTCGGCATAAGAACCAATATGCCGACCTCCGGATTATGCCGACCAGGGTGCCGCTGCCTGCACGATCCCGGCTCATGTGGTCGGCATAATCAGAGCCCGTCGAGGAAGGCGAGGAGCGTGTCGGACGGCCGATAGCGCCCGGGCTTCGCGTCGGGTGGCGCCGTCCGCGCGATCGCCCGCTCCTTGATGGCGAGGTCCGCGTGCAGATAGATCTGGGTCGTGTCGACGTGCTCGTGACCGAGCCAGAGGGCGATGACCGACGTGTCGACGCCGGCCTGGAGAAGCCGCATCGCCGCGGTGTGGCGCAGGACGTGAGGGCTGATCCGCTTGGCCCGGAGCGATGGGCATGCTGCCGTGGCGGCAACCGCGTACTTGGCGATCCGGCGTTCGATGGCGTCCCGGCTGAGCGGTGTACCGATGGTGGTCGGGAACAGCGGGTCGGTCGCGTCGCTGGCTCGCTCGGCGAGCCAGACACGCAGGACCGCGACCGTGGATGCGGGTGAGCGGCGTGATCCGCTCCTTGCGGCCCTTGCCGCGGCAGCTCACGTGGGCGCCCGTCCCGAGATGGACGTCGGCGCAGCGCAGGCCGATCAGCTCGGACACGCGCAGTCCCGTCTGGACCGCGAGCAGCAGCAGGGCGTGATCGCGCCGCCCGGTCCAGGTCGTGCGGTCCGCGGCGCCGAGGAGGGCCTCGACCTCGGGCTCGGTCAGGAACGTGACGAGGTCGCGGGCGAAGCGCTTGGGTGGAATGGCCAGCACTCGGCCGATCGACTCCGCGTGCTCGGGATGGCGCAGGGCGGCGTACCGGAACAGCGAACGGATGGCCGCCAGGCGGGCATTCCGGGTCCGGACGCCGTTGCCCCGATCGCGCTCGAGGTGGTCGAGGAAGGCGCCGACGAGCGGCGCGTCGATCTCGCCGATATCGAGCGCCGATGGAGCTGTCCCGGTGCGGTCGGCGGCGAACGCCAGGAGCAGGCGGAGCGTGTCGCGATAGGCGGCGATCGTCTGCGGGCTCGCCTGGCGCTGCCGGATGAGCCGATCGGTGAAGAACGCCTGGAGGGTCGGGGCGAGCGCGCTCACGGTCGATCTCCGAGATGGCGCTCGAGACGATCGCCGGCCGCCGCGAGCAGCTCGGGTGCGGCCGACAGGTACCAGTACGTCGCCGCTGGACTGACGTGGCCGAGATACGTCGAGAGGATCGGCAGCCGCGCCCCGACGTCGAGGTCGGCCCGATAGGCGTCGAGGACCGTGCGCACGGCGAACGTGTGGCGCAGGTCGTGGAGGCGTGGATGGCAGGCCGCCGATCGCGGCTGCAGACCGGCGGTCGGACGAGCTCGAGGAACGTCCAGTTCACGTTGCAGTACCGGAGGCGGGTCCCGGCGCCCGACACAAAGAGCGCCGTGCTCGGCCTGCCCGGACGGGGTCGATCGGGGCGTCCGAGATAGTCGCACAGGGCGGCGACGGTCGTCGGATGGAGCGGCACGAGGCGTGACTTGCCGAACTTGGTCAGTCGGATCGTGACCGTCCCCGCGAGAGGATCGAGATCGTGCCGGTCCAGCCGGATCGCCTCGCCGACGCGCAGCCCGGCCACGGCGAGCAGACCGATCAGCGTCGCGTACGTGGCCGCCCGGAACGGGGTCCGCAGGATGGCTGCCGCTCCCATAAGTGCCGCGACCTCGGCGTCGCTGTACAGGTATGGAGTCGCCCGACCGCCGGGGTCCGGGAGCAGGTCAGGCGGGATGAGCTCGTGCGCAGGATCGAGTGAATGAAGATGGGCGGCGAAGCCCCGGACGACGGTGAGGCGCGTGGCGAGCCAGCGTTTGCCGCCGTCCGCCGGCAAGGTCGCCCAGGCGAGCGCCGCCTCGACCGTGACCGTGTCGGCATCCCTCGCTTCGAGGTATGCGGTGAACTGGGCGAGCAACTTGCCCGCACGCTCGAGCCGGAAGCCGAGCGAGCGTCGCGGAGGGCGGCCCACAGCCCGAGCGCGCCGTCGCCAACCGCGAGCATCGGCGCCTCGAGGCCGCGATCGCGCAGGTCGCGCAAGACGTCGGCCCACGAGTTCGTGCTCTCACGGTACCCCAGCTCCATCGCGAGCAGCTCCTTGCGCCCGTCGGCGCGGGCACCGATGACGACGAGCAGGCAGCTGTGCTCGACCTCGGTGCCGACGCCGAGGTAGATGCCGTCTGACCAGATATAGACGTAGCGCTCGGTGATCGGACGCGTCCGCCAGACCGTGTGCTCGGCCCGCCAGTCCTCCTTGAGCCGGAGGATGGTCGAGCTCGACAGGGGCGCCCGGTGGCCGAGCAGCTCGCGGAAGGCCGGCTCGAAGTCGCCCGAGCTCAGGCCCTCGAGGTACAGCCGGGCGAACAGGCGTTGGGTCGGGTGGGTCAGGCTTCGGCCACGGGGCAGGATCGATGAGCGGAATGGCGGGATGTGGCCCGGCGTGTCGGCCACCCGCGGTGGGCGGACCTCGACCGCCCAGGTGCCGATGCTGATCTCGCGCTCGCGGCCAAAGCCGTTGCGATAGCCACTGAAGTCGTCCTCGAGCTCGGTCGTACCGACGCCGGCCGAGGTACACTGAGACGTACACACTAGCTATTGTTTTCCACCCGACCGTCGACTAGCGTGGTTGACGGCGGCTAGGCCGACACAGGCGCAGACCTCGCACGGCCGGCCGCCGCCATCGCCCAGGTCGGGCATGGAGGAGCCCACCGGCACGGGCTCCCGCGGCGCAAGCCGCGACCCACCCAGCGCCGGCGCCGGGGTCGCAATGACCGACGGCGACAGCCGCACCTTTCCAACCACACATAGACGCTGCTAATCGCGCTCCTCTCGATGCGCGATCGATGGCGAGGCGCGCCGTCCGCTCACCTGAGCGGGTGGAGCTCCGGCCGGGCCGAGACGACCGTTCCCGAGGACAACTCCTCGAACGATCCGAACGCCGGTCGGCGCTCCGCCCCTCATGGGCGGTGGCGTGACCGGCTCGGACTCGTTCGGGCTCCTCGTCGACGGCCAGGCTCGTCCGATCTGGGCTTCGCTCGTTCGGGTGGCGGACCACGTCCGCGCCGGAATGGAGGTGATGTCCACGCGAGGACGACCTCTGAAGCCGGCGGCGAGCGCGCCCGCCGGTGCTCAACAGCAGTTGCGCGCCGGACCCGGGCCGATCCTCGCCGATCGATTTCAGAGGCAGCGTGCCGCGACTGCCTCGCCTGCCCGGTTCCGCCGATGTGAGCGGCATCCCGAACACGGAGGCAATAGAGCCATGCAGGCAATGGAAGCAACGACACCCGCGACGAAGGTCATCTACGGCGTGAACGAGCTCGATCTCGATCTCGCCGGGAAGTCCATCCGCGGGATCTGGAAGGCCCTCGAGCAGGTCCTGAACATCCCGCGCGATGCCGCGGTGTCGGTCAACGGCGAACGGGCGGGAGACGACTACGTCGTCCGCCCGGGCGACGAGATCGAGTTCCAGAAGCAGGCGGGCGTCAAGGGCCTGCTGGCCCTGACGCCAGCCAACGCGGATGCCCGGAGCCGGTGGACCCTCCCGCGCCGGCTCCGGGCTCCCGCAGCAGAAAGGAGCCCGAACGCCATGCAATCGCGCACGTTCCTGCGCATCGAGGGCGACCTCGTGAGCCTGGTCACCGAGGTGATCGACCGGGAGGTGACACCTCCCGGACCTCCTGACCGAGCTCACCACCGCACGGTCGCCATGACCCCTCGGTCTGCCGACCGGCTGCCGCTTCTGGATCCGCTCGGGGACGACCGACCGCTCAGGTCTTCGTCGTCGAGCAGCGCCCCGTCGCGGCGGACGATCGAGTACCACGCCAGCCGGCGTCACGACAGCGAGCCGACCACCTATCGGCTCGCCGCTGCCGTACGTCGTCTTCGTCGTCTCGACGATCGGCGAACAGATCGAGGGGCTGTCCACGTACTTCCGGACGCAGCCGATCGCGTCGCTCGACGCGACGCTGCTCTGCTCGACCCTGCCGAACACCTCCGACGACGGGCTCGTCTGTCTCGGATCGGTCCGGGTCAGCGGGCGAAGCGTCGGCGAACGAGTCGACGCCCTCATCGGCGCGTTCTGGGCGAGCCGCTTCAACCAGGACCTCCGCCGGCATCCGCTGCCTTTCAGCGGCGGCTTCCGGGCCTGGGCGTCCCGCTCCCGGCGAGATCCACTCGCGGCCCTGTCGCTGCAATACGACCCCTACTGGCGGACCCTCCGCCAGGTCGTGGCGCAGATGGCCGGGCTGGCGATCACGGATCTGCCGGCCGCGACACCCGATACCGGAGGATCGACCGAGACGGAGATCGAGGTCCTGACGCCGGAACCGCCGGCGCCCGAGGAGGGTGAGACCGATGCCATCGCTTCGTGACCACCTCAACCGGACGCCGGAGGTCCGCTATCGGAACCTCAGCGCCTGGATGGCTCCCGCTCTCGGCGAGCGGGCGACACCGCTGCCCGATCGATTCTTCGAGGAGGCCGCACTCACGGTGCTCGCCCACGTCTTCCGGGACGCGGGTCCCATCCGCGAGGCGCTCGTCTACGAGCGACGCCGCTTCGAGCGGCTGGTCCAGCTCATCCACCGCCTGCCCGAGAGGGGAGGTGAGGGTGATGTTCCCGATCCTCGAAGCCGGTCCCTCGCTCGAGACGGCGTCCCTGCCGGCCTTCGTCGTCGCTCGCGACGGGCTCTACCTGCGGAAGCGAAGCCTCCTCGGGTTGAGCCAGACGAAGGTCGGGCGGGTCGCCCACCTGCCGGAAGGCCGGGAGTTCGTCGACTACGCGTTGCCCAAGGTCCCCGCGGATCTGATGGCACGCGCCGTCGGCTTCTTCCGCGCCGTCTACCGGCTCCACCGGACCGAGGCCGCGGTCCTCCTGCTCTGGCGTGACGGGTCGTTCGACCTCGCCGTGCCGGACCAGAAGGTGTCGTCGGTCTCGGTCAAGTTCGATCTCGCGGACGGCGACGTGCCGTCCGGATCGCGGCTCGTCGGGACGATGCACAGCCATGGCGGCTTCGACCGCCTACGCCAGCTCGACCGACGAGGACGACGAGGCGGAGCTCGATGGGCTCCACGTCGTCGTCGGCGACTTCGACCGGCGACGGCTCGGCTACTCGGCCGCGATCGTCGTCGACGGCATCCGGTTTCACCTGAAGACCGGCCAGCTCATCGAGCGGCCTCGACGCCTCGTCGAGCCGCCCGACCGACTGGCTCGGGAAGGTGAAGCTCGCGCCGCCGCCACGGCAGCCGAAGGGCAAGCCGTCGATCTCGGAGTACCTCGCCCGGGGGTTCAAGCCCTCGGACGAGATCTCGAAGTCGAGCCGGCGCGAGCTCGAGGATGCCCTCGACCGCGCCGGCAAGATGGCGACCGCGCTCGGCTATCGCCTGAGCTACTGGCTCGTCCCGGTGTCCCCACCGATCGAGCCGGAGGGCCAGCGGCGATGACTAGCCGGGTCGTCCTCATCGGCTGCGGCGGCATCGGCAGCCAGCTCGCGGGTCCGCTTGTCCGGTACCTCGCGAGCCGGCCCGAGCCCGACCGCTCCTCGTCCTCGTCGACGGCGACGCCTTCGAGGCCGGGGAACCTGCAGCGGCAGGCCTGCACGCGTCGGCGACCTGGGCACGAACAAGGCCGAGGCCTTGGCCCGGGTCGCTCGATCGGCACGGACTCGGCGGTCCAGGTGATCGCGGAGTACGTGACGAGCACGAACGTCGGGCAGATCGTCCGCGAAGGGGACATCGTTCTCCTCGCGGTCGACAACCACCCGGCGCGCGCCCTGGTCGACCGGCATCTCGCGTCGCTTCAGGACGCGACGCTCATCAGCGGCGGCAACGACGAGACGGACGGCAACGTCCAGCTCGTCCGCCGCCGCGACGGCTGGTCGGTCGACGGCCATCTGACCGAGATCCACCCGGAGATCGGCATGGCCACTGAAGAGGAACCGCGCGGCGACGGCTGCCAGGTGATGGCGGCCGAGCGTCCGCAGCTCCTCGTGACGAACCTGATGGTCGCCAGCGCGATGCTCAACGCCCTCTGGCAGGTCGTTGAGTCAGGCAGCGTCCCCTACAGCGAGGTCTTCCTCGACGTGATCCAGTGCGCCGCGCGACCGCGGCGCTGGTTCCGCCTGAGGCCGGGCGAGCCGTAGGGAAGTGTGGATTGACGGTGCAAAACCTCGGCCGAGGCGGCGCCCAACGGCGCCTCCTCGGCCGAACGACTCACGAAGACAGCCTCAAAGGATCGACCAGTGGCCAATCCGAAGCCCAGCAGCGAGCGACTCGTGAACCTCCTTCGCGTCGGTGAGCCAGGGGGATCTTCGCGGCTCGCTGGTCGGCGTTGTCACCGGTCGAGCGGCGCGTCGTGGCCGTCGTCGCCTCGGCGACCGTGGCCCGGCCGTCCGGCAAGATCGAAGAGGATGCCCGATGCCTCGGAGTCGCACCAGCCGCCACCAGGCAGGCCCTCCGCCAGCTGGCCACGCGCGACCACATCGATCGACTCGCCAACGGGCAGCGGAGGCGCCACGTCGTCAACGATCGGCTGTTCAGGCGGTACCTCGCGCTCCGGACGTGCGAGCGGTGGCCGGAGCGTCGCCCGCCGTCCCGCCGCTCGACCGGTATCGGCTGCTGGGCGTGGTCGAGGAGTTCCTTTGCCGCGCGCCGCGCAGACATAGCAGGCCCATCGTGACCACGACAAGAACGGGAGGCCGCGCCCGAGCCGACCGCGTTCGCCGTCCGGTCTCCGACGACACGACCCGGTTGACCCTCTCGCCATGGGGGACCCGTGCCACGAGCGGGCACCCCGTCGTCCGTGGTCGGCATCGCCGCGGCCGTCCTGGTCGCCCCCCCGGTGACCATTCGCCGGAGCGGATGCGCGCCCGAGCACAGGCTGGGATCGAACCCGGTGGGGATCGACTTCAGGCTGCGCTCGCCGAACTTGCGGCGGCGATCCGTGCTGAAATCCTGGCCGGCACGGTGCCCGCTGACCGACCGGCGCCCCTTCTGTCCGTCGAGGAGGCGGCAGACCTCATCGGCTGCGGCAAGACCCGCCTCTATGGGGAGATTTCGCGAGGGCGGCTGCAGACGTTGAAGATCGGGCGACGGAGGTTGGTCCCTTCGACCGCCCTCCGGGACTACGTCGAGCGCGCCGCGGACGAGGAGCGCGCATAGCTGAGTTTCACTTCCCCTTGGCGAGCGCCCGATCCATCGCGTCGGCCGCGTCTCGGCGGAGCTCCGGCACGACGCCCGCGTAGTAGCCCGCGGTGATCGCGATTCCGGAATGGCCCAGCAAGTCGGAGATGACGGCCAGCGGAGTGCCTTCCGCGAGGAGCAGGGTCGCAGCAGTGTGTCGTAAGTCGTGAAGTCGAATTCGCGGCCCGCCAGCGGCGGCGCACGCGCGACCGAACGCTGCGGAAACGCGGTCGGGCCGCCAGGGACGACCCACCGCATCCGTGAACACGAGCCCATCCCTGTCCTGCCATGCGGCACCAGCCGCTGCCCTGTTGGCAGCTTGTCGGGCCTCCTGCGTGGCAAGGGCCTCGCGAGCGCGAACGGGGAGGGGGATCGTGCGGCGTGATCGCGCCGATTTCGGCTCAGCGAGCTTCCAGGATCCGCGGGTCGCGAGGGCGAGCGACCGTCGCACCGTGAGCGTCCCGTCGCGCACGTCGCGCCACGACAGGCCGAGGAGTTCGCCAAGCCGGAGCCCCGTCGTCGCGGCCATCGCGTAGAGCGGTCCCAATTCGTCGCCTGCGGTCGCGTCAAGCAGCCGCAGCAGGTCGGGGGCCTCGAGGAACGTGATCTCCCGACGAGGCACGTACGGAGCCCGGGCATCGGCGGCCGCGTTCCTCGTCACGAGGCCCTCGCGGACCGCATCGGCCAGCGCGATCCGCAGGGTCGCCCGGATATGCCTGGCGGTCAGCGGCGCGATGGGCCTCGGGCGAGGCGCACCTCGGCTGCGCTCTTCGGCGGTGACGGGCCGCCCCTTCTCGAGCCATTCAGCGAGCGCGTGCTCGACGTCGGACGGCATGAGGCGTGCGAGCGCCAAGCGGCCAAGGGTCGGCACCAGGTAGGTCTTGACGTGCGACGCACGCCCGAACCAGGTGGCCGGTCGCACGCGGATCCTGTCCCGCTCGATCCACGAGGTCAGGTACTCGCCCACGGTCGTCGCCGGACCAGCAGGCGCCATGGCACCCAGCCGGAGCTCCGCGCGAAGCTTGTCCACCTTGTCCCGAGCGGCCGACGAGGTTTGCGCCGACACGACTCGGCGATGATGCGCTCCATCGGGATCGGTCCAGGTCACTGCGCCACGCCAGCGCTTCCCGTCCGCGTCAGGGTAGACGCTGCCCTCTCCGGGCGAGCGCCGGCGAGCTTTTCGAGACTCAGCCGTCGGCGACGTCTCCGTCCGCGGCGGACGCGAGCTCGACGGCCTTCTCTTAGGAGCGGGACCCGTCGTCTTGTCCATGAGCGTATGCCCTGTTGCTACCGGGTTGCTACCGAGCCATTGTACGCCGGACATAGAAATAGGGCCCCGAAGGGCCCTATTTGTGCTCAGGGAATGCTGGTGGGCCGGGGCAGAATCGAACTGCCACAGCCGAAGGCGAGGGTTTTACAGACCCTTGGGCTCACCACCTGCCCAACCGACCCACGGATGGTGGAGATGAGGGGACTCGAACCCCTGGCCTCCGCGATGCGAACGCGGCGCTCTCCCAGCTGAGCTACATCCCCACGGGAGCCGCACCCGGCTGACCGGGTCGACCGGGCGGGAAGTGTAGCACGCGACGATCGGCCGACCGGCCCCGCGTCTCGACCGGCCGCGCGGGACCGCGGGCGGGCGTGCGCCGGCGCCCGACGTGGTCGCCGCGCCCGACGTGGTCCTCGCGCCCGACGTGGTCCGGGCGCCCGGCGCCCTGGCGGTCGGGTATGCCTCTCAGGCTTGGCGTGCCGGCGAGCGATCGCCAGGAGCCCGAGGCATGCGCAGCAGGCATGGAAGGACCGGAACTCCCGCCCAATGGTTCGAGAACGGCCGGAAACGACCGCAGTTCGCGCTCCCGGCTAATCGTGCCAGGCATACGACGGCGACGGCGTGGGGTCGCGGGGCCCGGTTCGAGGCCCTTGACTAGTAGAACAGATGTTCTATTATTGGACGTCCGATGGCTCGCTCGTCCGACGTCTCCGAGGCGCTCTCGACGCTCCAGGCGCGCTGGGGCTCGGCAGCTCCGCGCCGGGGCGGGGAGCTGGGCCTGGTGGTCGAAGGCGCGCTCGCGCGAGCGCCCATGCCGGTCGAGGTCCCGGAACCGGACCTGCCCGTCCTGCCCGGTGGCATGCCGTTCACGCCGGATGTCGTTCCCCGACCCGGCCGACCGCTGGAGGACGCGGGCGGCCGTATCGTGTCCACCGGGTTCGTGGCGCTGGATGCGATCCTAGGCATGGGCGGGCTACCGCGCTCGGCCACGGTGGCGCTTTGCGGTGACGGGTCGTCGGGCAAGACCACGGTGGCGCTGCGGATCGCCGCCGAGGCGCAGGCCGCAGGGGCGATCGTCGCGTGGTTGGATCTCGCCCGGGCCTTCGATCCCGTGGAGGCCGTCGCTCGCGGGGTACGACCGGAGTGGCTCGTGGTGCTCACGCCGGCGGACCTCGAGGAGGCTTTCGCCCTGGCGGCAGCGCTGCTCTCGGCCCGGACCGTGGATCTCCTGGTCGTGGATCTGCCCGATGGACGGGATCCGGCGACCGAGGGGGTGCCCGTGGGTGACCGGCTGGGCCGGCTCGCGGCGCTCGCCCGGCGGGCGGGGACGCTGCTCGTGGCCGTCGAGCCGAGCGGGCTCAGCCGGGGCCTGGCAGCCGCGCTGAGGGAGGCATGCGGGCTTCGCCTGGAGCTGGCACGGACCGGCTGGATCCGGCTCGGCCGGGACGTGGTCGGGCAACGCAGCACGGTGACGGTCGCCCGGGACCGGCATGGTCCACCCGGGCGACGCGCGGCGCTCGAGATCCTGTATGCGGCAGGCGGTACCCGGGACGCGTGCCTGGACCGGGACGAGCTGCTCGGTGGCCGGCCCTCGGGCGCACCACCGGGGATCCCCGGGCCGGTCCCATCACCCATCGACCCCAACGGCCCCCCTGCAGCGACCGATACCCATGCGCCTGCTCCACCTGGTCTGGCCACACCTGCCGCTTCGCCTCGCCCGGTCCCGCCTCGAGTCCCCGGGGAGCGGCGCCACCTCCGCGTCGTGGCCGTCCGGCCCGATCGTCCTCGGCGGACAGCCCTGGACGGACGGGACGGTGGTCGACGCGGATCCGCTCGCCCGGGCGCTCGGCGTCCTTCGTGGGATGCCGCTCGGGAGCGCCCACCGGCTCGCGCCCGAGGCGACCTTCCTCGACCTCGCGCCTGACGCGGACCGGGACGCCGTCGAGGCGGCCTGCGAGCGGCTCGCCGCATTCAGCCCGGGGATCGTGGGGACGAGCGACGTCACGGATCCTGCCTTCGGCCGGATCGCCATCCATGTCGACGGCCTGACGAGGTTGTGGGGGACCGAGGAGACTCTCGCTGCCCGGATCCGCGAGGCCATGGCGCCGATCCTTCCCGGCAGGGCCCGGGCGGGGATCGCCGGTTCGAGCTTCGCCGCGAGCGTGGCCGCCGCGCACGCGCCGGAGGTCGGTCAGCCGCTCGTCGTTCCGCCCCGCGACGAGGCCCGGTTCCTGGCCCCGTACCCGGCTCGGCTGCTGACCCGGGACGCCGATATCCGGGCCCGGCTCGGCCGGCTCGGCCTGCGGACCATCGGGTCGGTAGCAGCGCTGCCTGGATCAGCGGTGGTCGCCCGGTTCGGCGAGGAGGGCGCGCGCATGCATGCCCGAGCCAGGGGCGAGGAGACCGAGCGGTTCCGGCCTCGCCGGACGGCCGAACGGCTGGCGCTCGCCCTTCCTCTCGATCCACCGGCGGAGGGGCTCGAGGCACCACGGTTCGTCCTGCACCGGCTCGCTGCGGCCCTCTCGGACCAGCTCCAGGCACGGGGCCTGGCGGCAGGAACCGCCCGGCTGGTCGTCACCTGTGACCTCGCGTTCGCGCGACGCGGCACGCCACCGGAGGTTCACATCGAGCAGCGCCTGCCGGAACCCACCGCAGACCCGGAGGCCGTCGAGCGACTGCTGCTCGCCCGGTTGGAGAAGACGCCTCCGCCGGCCGCGGTTGCGCGGCTGGAGCTCGAGCTTGCCGGCGTCGAGGCGGCGGCCGGCCAGCAGCTGTCGCTGTTCACGCCGCAGGTCGCCCGGGACGCCCGTCTGGCCTGGCAGCTTGCCCGGCTGGCGATCACGTTCGGCGTGGATCGCGTGCGACGGGTGGAGCTGGCCGACCCGGAGGCGCCGCTTCCCGAGTCCCGCTGGCGATGGGCACCGGTCGTGGGGGTGGTGACGGGAGAGGACGGCCCGGCATGACGAGGTTCCTGCGCGAGCACCCGGTGATCGACCCGGAGCTCGACCCGGACGGCCACCTGGTCGCGATCCGCTGGAACGGCCGGCGCGAGCCCGTCGAGGTGTGCAACAGCTGGCGGGTCGAGGAGGCGTGGTGGCGGCAGCCGATCGCCCGCGACTACTTCAAGGTGGTCGGCCGGAGCTGGCTCGCCCTGGTGTACCTGGACCGTGCAGCCGGAACCTGGCACCTGGAACGGCTCTACGACTGACGGCGGAACGAGCTTGGCGGCGACCGGTCGAGGCGAAGGAGCATGGCGGCGTCGTCGACCCGGGACACGCGGCCGGCCGTCAGCGGAGGACGGGCGACCCGAACGCGATCGAGATGACGAGCAGCACGAGGAACATGCCGACAACCAGGGCGAGAGCGCCGAGGTCACGCGGCCGAGCCGTCTGCATCGCTGGATCCCCAAGTGCCATGACCGGTCCCAGCCGGTCGCCGGCAGCAGAGACGCCTGGGCACCGCCCGGTGTTGCGAATGAACGCCCGGTTGTCGGCTGACCGCCCTCAGCCGGGGAGCGCGGCCACGACGAGCACCACGATCAGGACCAGCAGCGCGAGCGCCAGCAGGCCCGCCCCGATCACCTCGCGCAGCGTGGGCTCCATCGCCTCGATTCTCCCTTCGGTGTGGTGCTAGTTTGCTCCGCCGACGCAGCCCGCCCCGTAGAGCACCGTGATCATCGTCGATCCGCCCAGCGGTCGGAAGGTGACCTGGATCCGGCACTCGGGCAGGTCGGTCTGGACGTCGAGCACCCGCGAGCCATCCTCGAGCGCGTCGGACAGGTCGACCGAGGCGAACCCGTCCGCCGTCATGGCGTCCCGGTACCAGGTCGCGACCTGGTCGGCGCCGGCCGACGTCTCGAAGGCCGCACTGACCGGCTGGGGAGGCGGGTCGGCTGGCTCCGCGCCGGGATAGACCGGGAACCCCTCCGGCAGGGCGTCGAGGATCGCGCCCCAGTCGGTCTGGGTGATCGGGATGCGGGTTGCCACCGGTCCGGGCGAGACCGTGACGCCGCCGGGAACGATCGTGGGTTCTCCGGGGATGGCCGAGATCGGCACCGCCGAGGCGGAGCCTGCCACCGACGCCGGGGCCGTCGTGGCTGCGGCTGGCGACGCCGTGCCCGGTGACGAGCCGCAGGCGGTGACGGCTGCTGCCAGCGCGAGCACGCTCAGAGCGGGTCCGATGGGCCGCAGCCGTCGCAGGACGGACCCATGTCGCGCCGGGCCCTGGAACCTGGGTCGCATGACGACGCCATCCTAGCCGCGCCCGCCGGCCGGCGCGTCGGGGCCGAAGAACGAGGACCCTCACCGCCCCAGCGGCAAGGGTCCTCGTCACGCCCCCGGACTTGCCCGGCGTTCGGGGGCAGGTCGTCGGGCGCCATCGCAACGCCCGCCGCCGTGGAGCCGCTCCGCGGGCTCAGCGCCCTTGGAGCCGGGGAGTGATCACGCCGCCGCTTCGGCCATCGCCGGGAGGAGGATCAGGATCAGGCCTGCCGCCAGCGCGACCGCGATCGCCCGGACGAGCAGGTCGACCAGGAGGCGGCGGCCGGTGGGCGGGATCGGATCGACGGTCACGCACATGAGACGTGCGGTGGCGGCCGATGGTTGCGCGGTGGGGATGGCGATTCGCGCGAGCCGTTGCCGGGCCCCCGGGTGATCGACGCTGCCTCGCGCGGCGACCCGTCCGCGTCGCTCTGCAAAGCGCAGCGCCCGCCACGTTGCGTCCGAGCCCCCCGCTACAATCCGGGCACGACCCCCCCGAACGGAGATCACTCGCTTGCCTGTCCTGCGCTCGGCATCCTGCGGGCCTCGACGTCAGCCTGCGTCCGCCGCCCTATGACGGACCGGGACACCGCACGGTCCAACGTCGATGCGAGCCCACTGGACGACATCCGTGAGGAGGCCGAGCGCCTGGGTCGCGAGACGCTCGAGTCGGGGCTCCAGCTCCGGCTCATGGGCGGCATGGCGGTGTACCTGACCTCGCCGACCGTCCGGCAGCCGGCCTACCAGCGTCCGTACGGCGACCTCGACTTCGTCGTGGCCGCTCGCGACAAGCGAGCGGCGGCTGCGCTGCTGACGGCAGCGGGCTATGTGCCCGAGAAGATGTTCAACGCGCTCCACGGCGCCCAACGGCTGAACTTCCAGCATCCGGGCGGGAGCTGGCCGATCGACGTGGTCGTCGACGAGGTCCGGATGTCCCACCGGATCGACCTTCGCGGGCGGCTCAGCGGCGCGGGTCCCACCCTGCTGCCGGCGGATCTGCTGCTGACCAAGCTCCAGATCTGGGAGATCAACCCCAAGGATCTGGGCGACATCATCTGCCTGCTCGCCGACCACGAGATCGCCGACGGCGACGGAGCCGAGGTCATCGATCTCCGAAGGATCCTGGCCCTCACGAGCGTCGACTGGGGCCTGTCGCGCACCGTGGCGCGCAACCTCGAGAAGGCAGCGGAGGAGGCCCGCCATCGTGGGGGGACCCAGCCTCGCAGCCCGGCGGCGCAGGTGGCGACGCTGCTCGAGGCGATCCGCCGGGCTCCCAAGTCGCTGGGCTGGAAGGCGAGGGCCCGGGTGGGTGAGCGGGTGCGCTGGTACGAGACGCCGGAGGACGTGCGCCACTAGCCTCCGCCCCCCTGGGCGCCTGCTTCGGCCGGTGGGTCAGATCTCGAGGACGCCCCGGTGGTCCAGGGCCTCGAGCCAGCAGGTCGCTGACGCGACCAGATCGTCGACCACGTCATCGTCGGCCTGCTCGAACGGGGGGATGACCTCGAGGATCAGCAGGCTGCGCTCCACGCCGGATTCGCCCAGCGCCTCGATGACCCGATCGGGGTCGATCCGTCCCAGCGCATTGCGCTCGGGGGTGAACGGCCAGTGGTGGTCGCCATCGGGATCGGACTGCTGCAGCTGGATCACGGTCGCCGACGCTCCGAGGCGGCGCAACCACGCATAGGGGTCACGGTCGTTGCCAGAGGTGCCCGGCACGCACATGTGCCCGACGTCGAGGCAGAGCCGGATCGGGACGGCGGTGGCGTCGCCGTCGGTCACGAGGTCACGGATCATATCCATGGTCGACGGCTCCCGGCTCGCGGCGAGGTTCTCGACCAGCAGATGGTCGAGCCCGGCGTGCCGGGCGCCACCGGCCAGCCGCCCGAGCGCATCCCCGAGGTTCGCCCAGCGCGCCTTCCGCACGACCGGATCGGACCAGTCGCGCACGGACATCGCGCCGACATGGCCCCCCGTGGCGAGACCGCCGGCGCGTGCCGTCCAGTCGATCGCTGCGCGGTACCAGGCCTCCGCGGCGTCGCGCGCCCCGGGGTCCGGGTGCATCAGCAGGTTGGCGGAGTAGGCGGCCAGGCCCGTGAACGTCGAGTGCAGCTCCAGCCCGAGCCCGGCGACGGACGATCGGAGCGCGGCCCCGTCGTCGATGGCCATGTCCACGAGGTCGAACGAATGCTGCACCAGGCGGAGCCCGAGCCGGTCGCGCACCAGGGGCCCCCAGTCGGCCGCCAGCGGCCAGCGCTTGACCGCGAAGCAGTCGTTGATGCCGAGTCGCAGACTGCACGTCACGCCTCCTTGCGGCGTACGGCACCGGATCCGGCGAGCACGCGCCAGCTCGCGTACGCGTCGTCGTACCGCCGAACGGCACCCGGATCCGGCAGGACCGGCTCCGACCGCCTCACGCACCGGTCGATCGCCTCGGGGGGATCGCGGTAGATGCCCGCGCCGAGGCCGGCAAGCATGGCCACGCCCGTGACGGCCGCGTCGCCCGGCACGACGCTCACGGGGACACCGGTGACGTCCGCCTTGATGCGGTTCCAGGCGGTGATCCGGGTGTCGCCGCCGGAGACGCGCAGCTCCAGGACCGGCGCCCCGCCGGCTCGGAGCAGGTCGAGCTGGGCGCGGATCGCGAAGGCGACGCCCTCGAGCGCCGCCCGGGCGATGGCGGCTCGCCCATGACGCAGCGACAGCCCGGTGAGCGCGCCCCTGAGCGCGGGATCCGTGCGCTCGCCATCCGCCAGGACCGGCAGCAACAGCAGGCCGTCGGCGCCCGGTGGCATCGCCCCCGCCTCCTGGTCGAGCCGCTGCCAGTCGCGCAACGCGGACCGTCCGCCCCGGCCGCCGTACAGGCGATCGGCCACCCAGGCCACGACCGAGCCAGTCGTGTTGATGCCGGTCTCGGTCGTGAACCCCGGGCCGACGACGTGGGGATAGTGCGTGACGTCGAGATGGCCGATCGGCTCCGAGACGGCCGCATTCAGGCAGGTCGACGAGCCGGCCATCTCGGACACGGGCCCGGCCTCGACCACGCCGGCACCGAACGCGCACGTCTGGCTGTCCGCTCCACCGAGGATGACCGGGGTCGTGGCCGGCAGGCGGAGCCTCCGGGCGATGGCAGGGCGCAGGGCGCCGACCACCTCATCGGAGCGCCCGAGCCTGGGGAACAGCGAGGGCGGGAGCTCGAAGGCACCGAGCAGCTCGGGGTCCCAGCGGCGTGCGCGCAGGTCGTGGACCAGGGTGGCCGCCGCGTGCGTGCCGTCGGTCACCGCCTCGCCGGTCAGCGCCATGACGATCAGGTCGCGGGGCTGGAGCGCGAGCGATGCCAGCGCCCACAGCTCCGGCTGATAGCGCCGAAGCCACAGCAGCTTGGGCGCGACGTGGAAGGCGGCGGCGCGGTGGCCCGTGCGAGCATGGATCGCGGCATCGCCCACGCGGCGGCGCATCCAGCGAGCCTCGGCGGCGGCGCGATTGTCCCGGTAGGTGAGGCCCGGCCCGACCGGCCGGCCGCGGCGGTCGACGAGCACCACCGACGGGCACTGCCCGGTGAGCGAGATCGCGTGGACCTTGCGTCGCGGGCCGAGGCGCCGGACGAGCTCCGCGAGGCTCGCCAACGACGCCGTTCGCCAGTCCGCGGCGGACTGTTCGGCCCAGCCCGGCCGCGGTGCGGAGGTCGCGAACGAACGGCGGACCTCGAGGAACCGCTCTCCGTCGAGGTCGAAGGCGGCTGCGCGGGCACCCGAGGTGCCGACGTCGACCGCCACCAGGATGTCCGCGCGACTGGCGCCCGGCCGCGGGTTCATCCGCGGACGAGCTGGTGGGTCGCGACCTTGTCGGGTTCGAGCGTCACCAGGGCGCCGTTGAGCGCGCCGGTCGCGTAGTCGCTGCCGGGGTTGATGGCGATCGTGCGGCCGATCCGGCGAATGCCGGCCGACTCGTGGATGTGTCCGTGCAGGCCGAGCAGCGGCTGGGCGGCCTCGATCGCCTCGCGGACCGCGGTGCTGCCGGCGGGCGCGAACTTGACCTGGCCCAGCGACTGCTGCACGGTCAGGTTCTCGTCGAGCACCGGCGCCTCGTCCAGCCCCGAGGCGATCGGGGGAACGTGGAAGTTGAACACGGCGCGTGGCGGATCGCGCAGCTCCCTCACCATGCGCGCGATCGAGGCGGCCAGCTCGGTCTCGGTCTGCTCGCGGTGGCTGTGGAATGGGGTCAGGTTGGACCACCCCCACGACACGAGCTCGTGATCGTCGTCGAGCTGGATCACCCTGCCCTCGGCGTGCACGGCCCAGGTCGCCTCGTCGAGGATCGGTCGCAGGGCGGCCGGGTCGTCGTTGCCGAGCATGACATAGATCGGGATGCCCTTCGGCCGGAGCCGCTCGTCGGCGAGCGCCATCCAGGCCCGTAGCCGGGCGGCCATCAGGTCCAGGAACAGGGCGTCCAGGGTGCCGTCGGCCTGCCGCGCCTCGAGCTCGCCCGGCTCCGCCCGGTAGGGGTAATAGCCGTGGTCCTCGATCAGCTTCTCGAGCGCCTCGAGCTCCGGGCCGTCGCTGACGTCGTGATCGGTGCCGACGAACCGCGCGTGCCAGATCCCACCGGGTCCGCGGACGATCCCCTGGATCGCCTTGCCCGCCAGGTCGGCGCCCAGCACCAGGACGTCCGCGCCGTAGGTCGGACCCGCGTTGAGGAACTTCCGGAAGCACTTGCTCGAGCCGTGAAGGTCCGTGGCGAAGTAGATGCGCGTCCGCTTCGCCATCCGTCAGGCCCCGGCAGCGCGCGCGGTTGCCGCCTTGTCGAGCAGCGCTCGTACGCGAGCGGGATCGACCTCGTTCCAGGTCACGCCGTCGCGCTTGAGGCTGGTGCCCACGATCGCGCCGTCGGCCACGCGGAGGATCTCCCCCACGGTGTCGGCTCGAACGCCGGTGTTGGCGATGACCGGGACCTCGGGCACGGCCTCCTTGGCCGCCTGCAGGTCACCCATCTCTAGCGAGGTGCCCGCGGCCGGGCCGCTGATCAGGATCGCATCGACGCCCAGGAAGGCGGCCCCCTTCGCGCGCTGGGCCACCGTTCGTCGTCCGATCGCGCTCGCGAACTCGGGCTGGATGTTGTCGAACAGGAGCACGTCGCCGGCCCCGATCGCGGTGCGGAAGCCGGCAATCTCGCCGATGTGGGGCTCGATCATGCCGAGGTCGCTCTCGTACACCCCGGTCATCACCTCGCGGATGAAGGTGGCCCCGGTGGCCCGCGCGACAGCGAGGCTCGCGATCGCATCCCACAGCAGGTTGACGCCGAACGGGACCCGGACGTCCCGCTTGAGCTGCCCGATCACGGCCGCCATCCCGGCGACGATCTCGGGCCCCACCTGGAGCTGGTAGGGCAGGTCCGCCTCGTTGCAGAACATGACGCCGTCGACACCTTCGGCCTGCAGCGCCGCGAGGTCCCGGCCGACTCGGTCGACCGCCTTGGACAGGCCGCCGGGCGCGTCGTGCCACGGCCGGCCGGGCAAGCCCGGGAGATGCAGCATGGCGATGATCGGCTTGCGCACGCCGAACGTCCGCTCGAGCACGTCCATGTTCCTCACCTCGTCTGGGTGCGCTCGCGACCGGCAGGCCGTCGCGGGATCGGGATGGGATCGCCCCGGGGGCCCGGGGCGGCGACGATGACCTCGACGCCGAGCTGGCCGAGCGCCGCGAGCTCGTCGCGCGGAGCCGAGGCATCCGTGACCAGCACGTCCAGGAGCGAGGCGGGGCCCACGATCGCGTTGGTCGCCCCGCCCACCTTGGATCCGTCGACCAGCGCGATCACCAGGGCCGACCTGGAGATCGCGGCGCGCTGGACCTCCGCCTCGGTGTCGAGCAGCTCGGTGATGCCCCATCGTGCGGACAGGCCCGCCGCGCCGATGACCGCGGCGTCAAATCGGTAGCGCTCGAGCATCGCGACGGCATTGGGTCCGGTCGCGGTCAGGTCGTCGCGCACGATCTCGCCGCCCAGGGCGACGGTACGCAGGGTGCGGGTCCCCAGCAGGCTGGCCGTCGGCAGCGAGGCCGTGACGGCCGTCAGCTCCAGCCGCGGGTGCAGGTACCGGGCGAACTGCTCGACGGTCGTTCCGACGCCCAGGAAGATCGTTCGCGCGCTCTCCACGAGGGTCGCCGCCCGCATCGCGATCAGTCGCTTCTCGCGTGGATGCTGCAGCGCGCGGGCGTTGAACGCGACGTCGAGCGAGCGGGTGAGGTGCGCGGTCGCCCCGCCGTAGGTCTGTCTCAGGAACCCGTCCCGCTCCAGCCGGCGGATGTCGCGCCGGATCGTCATCTCCGACACGCCGAGCTCCCGGGCGAGGGCGCCGACGTGGATGGTCTGCTCGTCGGCGACGCGCTCGAGGATCAGGTGACGTCGATCGACGGGGACGAGGACCCGGGGCGACGCCCCCTCGCCCGACGCGCGCTGATCGGCACCCTGCTCATGAGTGGACATCGCAGATAGCGGAAACTCACAAGAGATGTTGACGAATGATGTTGCTTTGTGTTGGACTATCGCCGGGCACGGCTCGCCGTGTCAAGCGGGCGCCCGGAGGATGGATCGGAGGCATCTTGTGGCTGTCGGTTCTGAAGCGGGACGTGGGGGTGTGTTCGTCCGGCAGAGCACGGGCCTCGTCCGCGAGGCTTCGGCGCTCGACGCGACGATCTACACCGCCGTGTTCTCGGCGCCCGTCGGGGCGACGCTGGCATGGGGCGTGTTCTTCGCCCTCAGTGCCTTCCCGGGCGCCGACCTCGTGTCGGCGACCATCATCTCGTTCGTCCTGAACATCCCGGTGCTGATCATGATGGCGCTGCTGGCGTCGTCGATGCCCCGCACCGGTGGCGACTACGTGTGGGTGAGCCGGATCCTGTCGCCGCCGCTCGCGCTGGTGTCGAACTTCGGCGCGGCGCTGTCGGCGATGATCGGTGCCACGTTCTGGGCCCGCTACTTCCCGGTGTTCGCGCTGGGACCGGTGCTCGTCACGCTGGGCGTGCTGTTCGACAACCAGGGCCTCGTGGACGCCGGCAACAGCTTCCAGAACGACGGCCTGTGGATCTTCGTGGGCGGCTTCGCGATGATCGCGCTGATGACCGCGATCCACATCGCGGGCATCAAGACCACCTTCCGCTGGCAGAACGTGTTCTGGACCATCGCCTCGGTCGGCACGTTCCTCGCGTTCGTCGTGCTGCTGTTCGGGAACACCGCTGACTTCCAGGCACACTTCAGCGAGCTCAACCAGAAGTTCGGCGGCACCGATGCCGCCGGCGTGATCACCGCGGCCGGCGCCCAGGGCGCCACGGCCGACATGGGGAAGGTCGACGCCACCCTGCCCACGATCTTCGCGATCATGGTGTTCATGATGTGGAACTGGTGGTCCGTCTACCTGAGCGGTGAGCTCAAGAGCGCCTCCAACCGGTCGCGCCAGCTGTCGATCATGTTCGGCGCGCTGGCCTGGGACGTGATCTTCATCGTCGTCGGCGTGGTCCTGCTGTTCAAGGTCACGGGCTACGACTTCATGGTCGCCGTGAACAGCGCGACCGATGCCTACGCGATCCCGACCGGTCCCTGGTACCACTTCATCGCCAGCCTGGTGTTCAACATCCCGGTGCTGACGGTCCTGATCGTCGGGTCGTTCCTGTTCTGGAGCCTGCCGGCGATGGTGGGCAACACGTTCATGCCCATCCGCACGGTGTTCGCCTGGTCGTTCGACCGGCTGCTCCCGGAGAAGTTCTCCGAGGTCAACGAGCGAACGCATTCACCGGTCCCGGCGATCCTGCTGGTGATGGGCCTGGTGACCCTGATGCTCGCCTGGAGCATCGCGTCGACCGACTTCGCGACCTGGCTGGCGCTGGGCGTGCTCGCCGGCGTCGTGTGCGTCGTCATCGTCGGCGTGGCCGCGATCCTGTTCCCGACCCGACGCCCGGACCTGTACCGCGCGTCACCCGCCAACATGTCGATCGGCGGCATCCCCGTCCTGTACGTCGTGGCCCCGTTGTCGATCCTGGTCATGGTGTTCCTCACCTGGCTGACGCTGCAGTACCCGGCACTGGCCCTGTACGGCGACCCCAACAACGCCTGGTGGGTGCCGGCGTTCATCGGCGGCATCGTCGTCATCGGGCTGGTCGTGTACTTCGGCGCGAGGGCGATCCGCCGCAGCCAGGGGGTCGACATCGATCTCGTGTACCGGGAGCTTCCTCCCGAGTGACCTGCGCCGATCCCTGCGTGGCGCATGGGGCGCCCGCGCCCGATCCAGGGCCGGGCGCCCCCTTCGTTCTGCCCGGTCGCTTCCGGGCGGCGATCTTCGACATGGACGGGCTGCTGGTCGACAGTGAGCCGCTGTGGGTCTCGGCCGAGCGCGAGCTGCTGGCGCGCCACGGCCACGTGCTCACGGACGATGACGTCGACGCGACCCACGGGCGCTCGATCGAGGACACCATCGCCGCGTATGCGCAGCGCCTGGGCAGTCATCCTCAGCGGGCACTGCGCGCCGAGCTGATGGCGCTGATGCGGACCCGCTATGCGGCGGGGCCGGCACTGATGCCCGGCGCCCGGGAGCTGGTGGGGCTCCTGGGTGGACGGCTGCGGCTGGGCGTGGCGTCCAACACCGATCTCGACCTGGTGCGCCTGGCCCTGCGAGGGACGGGATTGCTGGACGCGTTCGGTGCCGTCGTGTCCAGCGCCGGGCACGGTCGGGGCAAGCCCCACCCGGACGTCTACCTGGCGGCCTGCCGGGCGCTCGGCATCGAGCCGGGCGATGCGGTGGCGTTCGAGGATTCGACGCTCGGGGTCCGGGCCGCGAAGGCTGCGGGCCTGACCTGCGTCGGGGTTCCCGAGCGGGACGGCGTGGACCTGCTGGGGGCGGGTGCCGACCTGGTGGTCCCGTCGTTGAGGACGCTGGTGGAAGGCGTTCGACCGGCCTGACCATATCGAACGGATGTTCTATCATGCGGTCACCTCCCGGGAGATGTCCGCATGGCCGAACCCGCCTATGCCGAGCTGCACTGCCACAGCCACTTCTCGTTCCTGGACGGCGCGTCGTCGCCCGACGATCTCGTGGCTCGCGCCGTGGAGCTGGGCCTGTCAGGCCTTGCGATCACGGACCACCAGGGCCTGTACGGCGCAGTCCGCTTCTCCACGAGCGCGGAGGCGGCCGGCCTGCACCCGGTGATCGGGATCGAGATCGAGCTGCTCGATCCGGCCGTGCCGGACCCGGATGGGATCGTGGTTCCCGGCCGGCGTGCGTGGCGCCCGGGACGTCGGGCCGTTGCGGGCCCGTCGGTGGGGGCTCGACGTGCCACCGACGGTCGCCCCGCCCGGTCTCGCCCGGACCGGACGCGCCTGCCCGGTCATCGCGCGATCGTCAAGGAGGATCACCGGGGCGTCGGGGAGGCCGAGCGTGGCCCCCACCTGGTCCTGCTGGCCCGCGACGCGACCGGCTGGCGGAGCCTGTGTCGCCTCGTGTCCAGGGCGAACCTTGCCGGGACCAAGGCCGTGCCCGGGTTCACCCACGCGCTGCTGGCGGAGCACGCTGCGGGGCTGGTCGCGCTGTCCGGATGCCGGCACGGCGAGCTGGCCCGACGGCTGCTGGGCGGGGACCGGGAGGGCGCACGGAGGGTCGCGGAGCGATATGCGACGCTGTTCGGCGGAGGGTCCGACAGCGCGGCACGGCGAGCCGGCGATGGCCGCGGACCGTCCCGCGGGCCCAATTCGGTCGCCGGGTCCGGCTTCGTCCTGGAGCTCTCGCACCACCTGCTCCCCGATGACGACTGGCTCGCGTCGGAGACCGCGAGGCTGGCCGGCGAGATCAGCCTGCCGGTCGTCGTGACCAACGACGTCCACTACGCGCTGCCCGAGGGCCGGGAGCTCCAGGACGTGCTGACCTCGATCCGGCACGGGCGGCCATTGGGAGATCTCCGTGACCTGCGCAGGCCGGACGGCGAGTCGTTCCTCAAGAGCGGGGAGGAGATGCTCGCGATGGCACCCGGCGGGCCCGCGGCGGCCGTGTCCGATCCGCAGCTCGCCGAGGCGTGGAAGGCGGGGATCGCCGCCTCCGCCGAGATCGCTGCCGCCTGCCGTGTCGAGCTGGTCTTCGAGCGATACCGCTTTCCTGGGTTTGACGTGCCGCGCGGCGAGACGCCGTTCAGCCACCTGTCCGAGCTGTGCTGGGAGGGGGCCCGACGCCGGTATCACCCGCTGACCCCGGCGGTCGTCCGGCAGCTCGCCCACGAGCTGGACGTGATCGAGAAGACCGGGCTGGCGGAGTTCTTCCTGATCTGCTGGGACCTGATGCAGTTCGCCAGGTCCCGTGGCATCCCGGCGCAGGGCCGGGGGAGCGCGGCGGATTCGATCGTCGCCTACGTGCTGGGGATCACCCGGGTGGACCCGATCCGCCACGAGCTGCTGTTCGAGCGGTTCATCAACGAGGGGCGGACGGCGTACCCCGACGTGGACATCGACTTCTCGTCGGAGCGCCGGGAGGAGGTGATCCAGTACGTGTACGAGCGGTACGGGCCTGAGCACACGGGAATGGTCTGCAACCTCGTCACGTACGGGGCACGATCGGCGGTGCGCGAAGTGGGGTATGCGCTCGGGTTTCCGCGGCCGCTCGTGGACCGGGTCGCGAAGTCGCTCGAGACGTACGACTCCGTGATGGTCCGACGGGACCTGGAGGCAGAAGGCGGGTTCGCCCAGTTCTTCGCGCGGCCGGGGGAGGGGCCTGGGGAGAGGCCGGGAGAGGGGCCGGCACGGGGGCATGCCGGCTCTGGGCCCGGGAAGGGACCGGCCGAGGGTCCGACCCTCGCCGCCACGACGATGCTCGCCGCGGCCCGTGGCCTGACCGACGAAATGGGGCAGCTGAACCACGAACGCGGCGGGCGGATCCCGCGCGATCTCGCGACCGGGAAGCTCCTGCCAGCGCCCGCCGTTGCCGCCGAACCGCCAGCGCCCTCTTCATCCGTACCAGGCATAGCGGGAGCGTCTTCGCTGATGCGGACGGGCCCGGGTGCGAGCACGGACCGTGGAGGAGCGTGGTTCCCGCACGGATCCATGCCGCGGGAAGCGACGCCTGGCCTCCGGGACGAGCGCTCGCCGGCCCCGAGCGCCGAGATGCGCCCCGCTAATCGTGACGGGTATGGCGGGACGGCCTGGGCTCCCGGCGAGGATGAGGGTGGTCCCGGTGACTCCCCCATGAGCGTGCGCTGGATCCGCGATGGGCCGCCGAGCCGGGCGCTGGGGCGGCAGCGGGATGAGCGCGGCCAGCGGCGCGAGCCGGACCAGCGCGGCCAGCGGCGCGAGCCGGACCAGCGCGGCCAGCAGCGCGCGGGTGGGCCGGGACGATCGGCGCTCGATCGGGAGGTCGCTCGCCGCCTCCACCCGGACAGCGGGGTGCTCCTCCCCGCGGACCGGCGCTTCGATCCCGTGAGCAGCGTCGCCCGCGTCGAGCCGCTGCCGACCCCGGACCTCGCCCGGCACCGGGGCTCGGTCGCCGGCCTGTCCGACTGGGAGCGATGGCTGGAGCTGTGCGCCCGGATCGACGGCTTCCCGCGTCACCTTTCGATCCATAGCGGCGGCATGCTGGTGACCGCGGCCCCGCTCATCGACATCGTGCCCATCGAGCGGGCGACGATGAAGGACCGCGTCGTCGTCCAGTACGACAAGCGCGATGTCGAGACGATGAAGCTGATCAAGCTCGACCTGCTCGGCCTGGGGATGCTCGCCGCCATCGACGAGACGCTCCAGCTCATCGAGCACGACTGCGCGGTGTGCATCGACCTCGACCGGATCCCCGAGGACATCCCCCACGTGTTCGAGATGCTCCAGGCGGCGGATACGGTGGGCGTGTTCCAGGTGGAGTCGAGGGCACAGATGCAGACGTTGCCCAAGTCGCGACCGCGAAACCTGGACGACCTGGTGGTCGAGGTCGCGATCATCCGGCCCGGCCCGATCCAGGGCAACGCCGTCCACCCGTACCTGCGTCGCAAGCAGGGCCTCGAGCCCGTGACCTACCTCCACCCCAGCCTCGAGCCCATCCTGCACGACTCGCTGGGCGTGATCCTGTACCAGGAGCAGGTGATGAAGATCGCGATCGATGTCGCGGGCTTCACGCCGGCGGGCTCGGACGGGTTCCGGCGCGCGATGGGGACGTGGCGCTCGACCCGCGAGATGGAGAAGCTCCATGAACAGTTCGTCGAGGGCTGCTTCCGCGTCCAGGGCATGCCCCGGGACGATGCCGAGGAGCTGTTCCGGCAGTGCGCGGCGTTCGCCAGCTTCGGCTTCGCGAAGAGCCATGCGGCCGCCTTCGCCCGGACGGCCTATGAGTCGAGCTTCCTCAAGCTGTTCTACCCGGCCCAGTTCGTGGTCGGGCTGATCAACGCCCAGCCAATGGGCTTCTACCCGGTCGAGGTGCTGGTCAACGACACGAAGCGCCACGGCGTCGCGGTGCTGCCAGTGGACGTCAACCGGAGCCCATGGCGGACGACGACCGAGTGGGTGGGCCGGCCGGGCTGGGCCATGGCGGGGGCGGCCGGTGATGACGGCTCCCGCGATGCGGACGATGGCGAGCCGCTCCCCGACGGCTGCGGGATCGAGGCCAGGCCGGCACCGGTGCGCTCGAGCGCGTGCGTGATCCCCGCCACCGCGGCCCGCGAGCGGTGGGCCGCCGAGAGCATGACCGGCTGGGGCGTGCGGCTGGGCCTCCACCTGGTCAAGGGGATCGGAGAGGAGCAACAGGCGCGGCTGGATGCGGAGCTGGCCCGCGGGCCTTACACGAGCCTGGCCGACGTGGTCGAGCGCACCGGCCTGTCCGAAGAGATCGTGGAGCGGCTCATCCGGGCGGGGGCGCTGGATTCGCTAGGGAGGCCACGACGGGAGCTGCTGTGGCAGCTCCGGGAGGTGGCCGGGGCGGCCAAGGGCCGGGTCGACGGGCGGGCGGTCCGTGGGGCGGCGAGGTCGAGGCGGGCGGCCGGGCGCCCGATGGACCTCCGCCTGCCGGCGACCGACGCCCCGCCGCTGCCCGCGCTCACGGAGCCGGAACGGCTGGGCGACGCCTACGCGGTGGTCGGGCTCGATGCCCGCCGCCAGGCGGTCGGGCTGTTCCGCGGAGCCCTCGACCGGCTCGGTGCGGTGACGAATGCGGCACTCGCCGACCGGCGTCCCGGACAGGTCAGGATCGGGGGCCTGGTTGTCACCAGGCAGCATCCGATGACGGCCCGTGGGACGGTGTTCCTGGCGCTCGAGGACGAGACCGGGATGGTCAACGTCACGCTCTGGCCGGATGCCTGGCAGCGGCTGCGGTCGATCGTCCGGCGCCATGCGCTGTTGCTGGTGGATGGTGACCTGCAGCGGGAGGGCAACGTCGTCAACGTGATCGCCCGGCAGGTGACGCCCCTCGTCCAGGCAGCCGAAGCGGTCGGCGGACCGGCGTCACCCGCGGGCGTGCGCCAGATCGGTCATGCCGGCATGCGACGGCTCGGCTGAGACGGTCCTGGGGCTCCCCGGAGGCGCGTTCCGGTCAGCGACCCGCCGTCGCGCGTGAGTTCGTCTTGGCGTTGCCGCGACCTCGAGCCGGGCGCGTCGGCCGCTGCCCGCGATTGGGGTTTGCGAGGTTGAGGAAGCGCCGATACCAGGCGGCCATCGCCGCGAACATCGCCGCCCCGAACGGCGCGAACAGGAGCCCCTGGAGGATCACCGGCTCGGGTTGCGGATGGGCCAGCCGGCCGAAGGGGCTAAGCACGATCACCGCGTTGCCCACCGCCGCGACGAGCCCGACGATCACGCCGATGAGCCAGCTCGCCTTGGGGGCACCCAGGCCGGCCAGGAAGGCGCCGGCCACCGGCGGCGGGATGACGAAGAACTGGTACAGGGCGATCGCGACCGTGGTCAGCAGATCGGTCGGGGTCTTCGCCGGGTCCGTGATCGGCGCAGTCACCACGACGAACAGGCCCGTGGACAGGATCGTCAGGAGCACGGGCACGAACAGCGACCAGTGGCGGAGCAGCTGCGGCAGCGAACGCAGGTCGCCGCGCACATCCGCGCGGCCGGAAGGATGCCCGCAGGGCACCGGTGATGCTCGGACGGGCGGGCGCCGATGGCGTGGCGCCCTTCGACGTCGCTTGGCGCGGTGCGTCCTCGCTCCCGGGCGAGCTCGTCCTCGACCTCCGGCTCGGCGAGGCGGCCTGCTCGGCCCGGTAGCGGCGTCGGGCCTCGGTGCGATCGGTGCGCTTGGCGCGAGCCAACGAACTCCTCCTGTCCGGCGGCGAACCGTGCGATCGGGTGCGACCGGTGACGGGTGCGCCGGTGCATCGTACCGGGTCGGCGGCCGATGGTTGAGCGGGCGATAAGTCGCCACGCCTAGGATCGTCGCGTCTGGTCATCCGCCGCCGATGTCTCCCGCCAGGAGGTCCTCGATGGCGCGTGCTCGGCTCGCGGCGGCGGCCGCGCCGATCTCTGTCCCTGCTGATCGGGGCGACCGCGCTGCGGTCGCCTGATCGCATGGCGTTGCGTGCCTTCGAGCCCGCGGCTGCGGTCGGCCTGGCCGGCCTCCTCGGGCCTCCTCGTGGCCGAGGTCGTGACCGGGGGCGCGTCCGCGTCGGACGAGTACATCGAGCTGGCGAACGCGTCGGCCGGCGCCGGTGGACCTGGCCGGCCACGAGGTGGTCTACGTCACGTGCTCCGGCGCGACCGTCACCCGCAAGGCGGCCTGGACGGCGCCGCTGCTCCTGGAGCCCGGACGGCACCTCCTCCTGGCGAACGCGCTCGGGGCGTGGGCACCGGTTGCCGATGCCACGTACTCGGGCGGGCTCGCCGCGACCGGTGGCACGATCGTGCTGCGGCCCGATCGGGGGCGAGCCGATCGATGCGGTGGGCTGGGGCGACGCGATGAACGGCTTCGTCGAGGGGTCCGCGGCGCCCGCGCCGCCGGCGGGGAGCTCGATCGAGCGGCGCCCCGGCGGCACCGCGGGGAACACCGTCGACACCAACGACAACGCGGCGGACGTCGTCGTGACCGCGGCCCCGAGCGCCCAGGGCTCGCGCGGCGCCCGGTGCCCGGCCCGTCGGCCACCCCGCACCGCCTCCGACCGATCGCCCACCCCGCTGCCGACGCGTCGCCGTCTCCGACGCCGACCCCGCCCCCACGCCCCCGTCGCCGCCCCCGTCGCCGACGCCGACGCCGACGCCGTCCCCGTCGCCGTCGCCCTCGCCATCGCCCTCGCCCTCGCCCTCGCCGTCGCCCCGCCGTCCCCGAGCCCGACGCCGGCGCCGTCCGCCACCCCGGCTCCGATCCGACGCCGTCCCCGTCGTCCCCGCCCACGCCGCTGCCGACCCCGAGCGCCAGCGCGACCCCCAGCCCGTCGGCGGCCGTCATGCCCATCGCCGACGCCCGCGCGGTCGGACGGACGGCACTGCGTCCTCGTCGAGGGGGTCGTGACGGCGGCCCTCGGCGCCCTCGAGTCGGGCGGGCGGCTTCATCCAGGACGCGACGGGCGGGATCGCCGTCTACCTCGACGCCGTGCCGCCGGACCCGGTCCCGGCCGGGACGCTCGTCCGGGCGACGGGCATCGTGGACAGACGATACGCGCTGCGGACCCTTCGCGCCGCCGCTCCGACGTGGCGGTGGTCGGGCCCGAGGTCTGCCGGCGCCGTGTCGCCGCCGACGGGGGCGGCCGGCGAGGGGGACGAGGGTCTGCGGATCGAGGTGTCGGGACGGTGGTCGAGGCGCCCTCGATCCTCGAGCGACGGCGCTCGGCCCTGACGATCGACGACGGCAGCGGGCCGGTCCGGGTCATCGTGGCGCCCGCCGCCGTGGGGACGCAGACGCCGGGCCCGGGCTCGATCGTCGCGGCCCGCGGCCCGCTGGGCCAGCGCGACAGCACCGGGACGGGGCTGACCGGCTATCGCCTCTACGCGACGCTGGCCGGCGAGCTCGAGGTGCTCGAGCCCACGCCGACCCCGACGCCCAGCCCGACCCCCACGCCCAGCCCGAGCCCCACGCCCGCCCCGACGCCCACGCCTGCCCCCACGCCGACGCCGGTCCCGACGCCTACCCCGACGCCCGTGGTGACACCGTCGCCGACCGCCTCGACGGGCGTGCTGAACGTGCGCGACGCGCGCAGCGCCGCGATCGGCACGGTGGTCGTCGTGCGTGGCGTGGTCGTCGCGGAGGCCGGCAGGCTCGGGACGCCACCCCTGTTCGCGATCGCCGACGCGACGGGTGGCCTTCCAGTGCGGCTGCCGGACGACGCGCCCGTCCCCGACGCGGGGCACGCTGGTCGAGGTCCGCGGCAAGCTCGCCGACCCATACGGCCAGACCGAGGTTCGTCCGTCCGCGAGCGGGATCACGGGCCTCGGCACCGCGATGCTGCCGGCACCGATCTCGATCAGGGCGGGCGAGGCCGACGAGGCGACCGAGGGCCGACTCGTGACGGTGCGGGGCACCGTCTCGACGCCGCCGACGCGGGCCACGAGCGGGGACATCGCCTTCTCGATCACCGGTGACGACGGCGCCACGCTGCGCGTGCAGGCCGATGCCTCGGCCGGGGTCGACAAGGCCTCGATCCTGAAAGGTACGGTCGCCACGTTCACGGGCGTGCTCGGCCAGCGGGCCTCGCGCAAGGGTGCGCTGGACGGCTACCGACTGTGGCTTCGCGACCCCGCCGACGTGCACGTGCTCGCCCGGCCACCGGCGGCCTCCGGCTCGCCCGCGCCGACCCGGTCGGCCGATGCGGCCAACGGTGCCGTCTCGACCATCGCGGCCGCGCGCATCGCCGAAGGCAGGCACGTGATCGTCGAAGGGGTGCTGACCTCGACCGGGACCTGCTCGATGCCACGGGCCGCCGGACCATCGTGGAGGACTCGACGGGCGCCATCGAGGTCTACCTGGCGGCGGCCGATCCAGCGCTCCGTGCGGGCAAGCGCGTCCGGGTGAGCGGCACCGTTGGCCGAGCCTGGGGAGCGCCCCGTCTACGGGCCGACGAGGTGCGGGTCCTCGGCACGCGCGAGCCCGTCGCGCACGCGCTCGAGGGCACCCCCAACGCCTCGACCGAGTGGCGCCTGGTGCGCGTCAGCGGGACCATCGCTGAGGTCCACCGCAGCGGAGACCGCTGGGTCGCCGAGCTCGCAATCGGAACGAAGCGGATCCCCGTGCAGGGCCTGCCGGGAAGCGGGATTCCGGCCGGATCGGTCATCATCGGCCGCGCCGCCACGATCACGGGGATCGTGAAGCGCCCGTATCCGACCGCGACCGATCGCCGCTTCGCGATCGTTCCCCGCCGGCCCTCCGATCTCGTCCTCGGCATCAGTCGGGGGCTCCCGCAGCCGTCGGCTGCTGGATCGGCCGCCCTTGGCTCACAGGCTCCGCTCGACGGGCTCGGCGGCCTGCCCGGCGCAACCGCCGCGCCCGCCGACGTCGATCTTCGGGATCTCGGTTCCCACATCGGCGAGCAGGTGCGCGTGGGCGGGCTCGTGACCGACATCGCGGCGGACGGCGTGCACCTCGACGATGGGACCGCGACGGGCCGAATCGTGCTCGAGGGGCCTGCCGCCGACCTCGCCAGCCTGCTGCAGCCGGGCGACGCGATGAATGCCACGGGGATCCCGGCCGCTCGCGGCGAGGTCGTCCTCGTGGTGGCCGACCCCGCCGGCATCGAGCTCGTGGGCGACCTGGGCGGCGAGGCCCCGGCCCTCGCAGCCACGGACGGCACCACGACCCTCGAGCCGGCCTCGGACGATCGGGCGACGGTTCGCGCGGCGATCGGCCAGGGAATGGGCGTCGACCCCATGTCAGCCAGCCTGGGGACGCTGGTCCTGGTCGTGGCGCTCTCGATCGGGATGACGTTCGCCAGGCGTCATCGCGCCCGCCGGCTGGTGCGCGCGCGGATCCTGGAACGACTCGCAACCGTCGGCCGGGCGACGGCACCGGCCGCTGCGACGGGCCCGATCGGGGCTCCCGGCGAGCAGACAGGCACGCAGGCCGCCCCATGACCGAGGGCGCCGCCAGGGAGGCCTGAGCGTGAATCGGCTTGACGCTGCTCGAATCGGGCCCCTATCCTCGGGCGCAACCTCACGCCGAACGTGCGTGACCCACTCGGGAGCGAGCCTTTGCCGAACGTGGACGCCCGCGTCGCGATCCCCGCCGGCGAACGGCAGTACCACATCGGTCTCGGGCCCGGTGAGCTGGCCGACTACATCCTCCTCCCGGGTGACCAGGACCGGGTCGACCTGGTCGCGGCGCGGTTCGACTCCGTGGAGCTCCGTCACCGTCACCGCGAGTTCGCCACGGCCACCGGCACGTACAAGGGTCTGCGGGTCTCGTGCGTGTCCACCGGCATCGGCACCGACAACGTCGAGATCGTGATCGCCGAGATCCTCGCGATCACGAACCGGCCGACGTTCATCCGGATCGGCTCGTCCGGGGCGCTGCAGGACGACATCCTGCCGGGCGACCTCATCATCTCGACCGGGGCGGTCCGGCTCGAGACGACGACCAGCTGGTTCGTCCACGAGGGCTATCCGGCGGTCGCCCACTACGAGGCGGTCCTGGCACTCGTGGAGGCCGCCGAGCGGCTCGGGCACCGGCACCATCTGGGCATCACGGCCACGGCGCCCGGGCTTCTACGGCGCGCAGGGGCGCCCGATCCCCCAGCTTCCCATCCGTTACCCTGACCTCGCCGAGGAGATGGCGCGCCAGGGCATCCTCAACTTCGAGATGGAGGCGTCGGCGGTGCTCGTCCTCGCCGGTCTCGGCGGCTGCCGCGCCGGCGTCGTGTGCACCGTGTTCGCCCACCGCACGACCGGCGAGTTCGTCGACCGGCGAGGCGCAGGACAGGGCGGAAGCTGCCGTGGTGGAGACGGGGCTCGAGAGCCTGCTGATCCTCGCGCGAGCTCGACCGCCAGAAGTCGAAGGCCGGGGCGGCGCATTGGCGCCCGTCGCTCTGGGCCCCAGAATGAGCGCCAGATCCAGCGTCTCCGCGGACTCGAGAGGCGTGCTCTCGTGACGCGCACAGCATGAGGAGGAGCGGACCCGATGGCTGAGGCCTATTGCGTCAAGGACAAGATGAAGGTCGAGGTCCAGAACCCGCAGCACATCACGATGAAGAACGGCAAGCCGGCGCTCCAGGGCACCTGCCCGAAGTGCGGCGGCAAGGTGTTCAAGATCGGCGGCTGACGTCCCGCAGACGCCAGCAAGGAGAGCCCTCCGGCACGGCCGGAGGGCTCTCCGGTCGTATCGGACGGGGTGCCAAGGGCCCGGCCAACGGGGCCGGCTGTCCGGGGACCCGGCCGGGGCCTTTGCTAACATCGTGGCGAACCCACGATCCGCTCGTTGCGAGGTCACGCTCTGTCCGCTCTCCCGGCCGCCACCCAGGACCTCGTCGGCGACGCCGATCGGGGCCGGACGGCCGTCGCCCACCACCGGCTTCCCGGTCGTCGCGCCGCTCGCGGCCTGACGCCACGCTTCGGGGCCGCCGCAGCCGCCGACCGTCCGTCGGCCGTCGCCGCGCTCCCGACGCCGCCTCGGCTGGAACGCGCGCCGGGCCCAGCGGCCCGGCCGGAGGGTTCCCCAAGCGGCTCCCGTCGAGCGCGTCTGCCCAGGCGCTCGACGACCCGCGCTCCCGCATGAAGGAGGCCACCAGATGACTGTTCGCGTCGGCATCAACGGCTTCGGCCGCATCGGCCGCCAGTCCCTCAAGGCGATCATCGAGCGCGCTCCGGACCTCGAGGTCGTGGCGGTCAACGACCTCGTCGACGTCCCGATCAACGCGCTGCTGTTCAAGCACGACTCGACGTACGGCGCCTACCCGGGCGAGGTCACCCACACGGACGACTCGATCGTCGTCGACGGCCGCGAGATCAAGGTCCTCCAGGTCGCGGACCCGGCCAGCTGCCGTGGGGCGACCTGGGCGTCGACATCGTGCATCGAGTCGACCGGCCGGTTCACCGATGCCGACAAGGCCCGCGCCCACGTGACCGCCGGCGCGAGGAAGGTCATCATCAGCGCTCCGGCCAAGAAGGAGGACATCACGATCGTCCTCGGCGTGAACGAGGGCGCGTACGACCCCGACGCGCACGTGATCATCAGCAACGCGAGCTGCACCACGAACTGCCTGGCACCGGCCGCCAAGGTCGTCCACGACCGGTTCACCATCCGGCGCGGCCTGATGAACACGATCCACAGCTACACCAACGACCAGCGCATCCTCGACGTGGCCCACAAGGATCCGCGCCGGGCCCGCGCGGCCGGGCTGAACATCATCCCGACGACCACGGGCGCGGCCAAGGCGCTGGCGCTCGTGATCCCCGACCTCAAGGGCAAGTTCGACGGCTTCAGCCTGCGCGTTCCGACGCCCACGGTCTCGGTCGTGGACTTCACGGCCGAGCTCGAGACCGAGACGACCCTCGACGAGCTCAACCAGGCCTTCCGCGACGCGGCCGCGGGCCCGCTCAAGGGCATCCTCGGCGCCTCGGACGAGCCGCTCGTCTCGAGCGACTTCGAGGCGACACCCGCTCCTCGATCGTCGACCTGCCGTCGAACATGGTCCTCGGCGGCAACTTCGTGAAGGTCATCGCCTGGTACGACAACGAGTGGGGCTACAGCTGCCGCGTCGCCGACCTCGCCAAGTACGTCGCGGACCGGCTCCCGACCTGACCGGACGACGGCTCCCGGAGGAACTGAACATGGACAAGCTCACCGTCCAGGACCTGGACGCCGCGGGCAAGCGCGTGTTCGTGCGCGTGGACTTCAACGTCCCGCTCGAGGATGGCCGGGTCACCGACGATTCGCGCATCCGCGCCGCGCTGCCGACGATCCGCCACCTGCAGGCCCAGGGCGCCCGGGTGATCCTCGCCAGCCACCTCGGCCGGCCCGACGGCAAGGTCACCGACAGCCTGCGGCTGCGGCCGGTCGCCGAGCGTCTCGGCCAGCTCATGGGCAAGACCGTGCCGGTCACCGGCGACGCCCTCGGGCGTCGGCACGGAGGACGCCGTCAAGCGGCTCCGGCCCGGCGAGGTCCTGCTGCTCGAGAACCTCCGCTTCCACGCCGAGGAGGAGAAGAACGACCCGGAGTTCGCCGAGGCGCTGGCGGCGTACGCGGACGTCTACGTCAACGACGCGTTCGGCACCGCCCATCGCGCCCACGCGTCGACGGTCGGCATCGCGAAGCTGCTGCCGGCCTACGCCGGGCTTCCTGATGGAGAAGGAGATCGCGAACCTCGGCAAGCTGCTCGAGAACCCGGAGCGCCCGTTCGCCGCGATCATCGGCGGCGCCAAGGTCAGCGACAAGATCAAGGTGCTCAAGCACCTGCTGGACAAGGTCGACGTCATGGTCATCGGCGGCGGGATGGCGAACACCTTCCTGCTGGCCCAGGGCAAGGCCGTCGGCAAGAGCCTGGCCGAGCCGGACCGGGTCGAGGACGCGCGGGCGATCCTCGCGGCCGCGGGGGAGCAGGGCGTCAACGTGGTCCTGCCGGTGGACGTCGTGGTGGCCAAGGAGGTCACCCGCGGCACCGAGTACAAGACGCTCTCGGTCGAGAAGGTGCCGGCCAGCTGGCACATCGTCGACCTCGGCAAGCAGACCCTGGCCAACATCGAGGCGGCGCTCGCGGACGTCCGGACGGTCCTCTGGAACGGGCCGCTGGGCGTGTTCGAGATCCCGTCGTTCGCGCACGGCACCAAGGCCATCGCCCGATTCCTGGCCGAGCGCGCCGAGCACGGGGCGACGGTCGTCATCGGCGGCGGCGACTCGGTCGCGGCGATCCAGCAGCAGGGGCTGGCCGACAGGATGACCCACATCAGCACCGGCGGCGGCGCCTCGCTCGAGTTCCTCGAGGGCCGCGAGCTGCCGGGCGTGACGGTCCTCCTGGACCGCGAGCCGGAGGCCGTCAAGTGAGCGACACCACCATCGCCTGGGTCGACGCCCGGGAGATCCTCGACTCGCGGGGCAATCCGACCATCGAGGTCGACGTCGTCACCGAGGACGGCTCACTGGGCCGGGCCGCCGTTCCGTCCGGGCGCCTCGACCGGGGTCAACGAGGCGGTCGAGCTGCGGGACGGCGACAAGGCCGCTTCGGCGGCAAGGGCGTGCTGACCGCCGTCGACCAACGTGACCGAGCGGATCGGTCCGTCGATCCTCGGCTTCGACGCCGCCGACCAGGCCGGCATCGACGCGATGCTGATCGAGCTCGACGGCACGCCGAACAAGGCGCGAGCTCGGTGCGAACGCCATCCTGGGCGTCTCGCTCGCCTGCGCCCATGCGTCGGCGACCAGCCACGAGCTGCCGCTGTACCGCTACCTGGGCGGCGTCGGGGCGCGGATCCTGCCCGTGCCGCAGTTCAACATCCTCAACGGCGGCAAGCACGCCCAGGACTCCACCGACTTCCAGGAGTTCATGGTCATGCCCGTCGGCGTGGGCTCGTTCCCCGAGGCGCTGCGCGCCGGTGCCGAGATCTTCGCGGCGCTGCGCACGATCCTCCACGACGAGGGCCACGCGACGGGCCAGGGCGACGAGGGCGGCTTCGCCCCGTCGCTCGCCGTCGAACGAGGCCGCGGTCGAGGTCATCCTGCGGGCGATCGAGAAGGCCGGCTACCGGCCCGGCGACGAGGTCGCGATCGCGCTGGACCCGGCGGCCAGCTCCGATGCTCGTCGAGGGCACCGGCGTCGAGGGTGTCACCGGCCAGTACCGGCTCGAGCGCGAGGGCCGCACGCTCGACTCGGGCGAGCTGATCGACCTCTGGGAGCAGCTGGGTCGCGCCGCTACCCGATCGTCTCGCTCGAGGACGGCCTGGCCGAGGACGACTGGGCCGGCTGGAAGGAGCTGAACGCGCGGCTCGGTGACCGGGTCCAGCTGGTCGGCGACGACATCCTGGTGACCAACCCTGCGTTCATCGCGCGCGGGCATCGACGAGCGCGCCATGAACTCGGTCCTGATCAAGCTCAACCAGATCGGGACGCTGACCGAGACGATCGAGGCGATCGAGCTCGCCCGGCGCGCCGGCTGGTCCGCCGTCGTGTCCCATCGATCGGGCGAGACCGAGGACACGACCATCGCCGACTTCGTGGTGGCGATGGGCACCGGGCAGATCAAGACCGGCGCGCCGTCGCGCTCCGAGCGCGTGGCCAAGTACAACCGGCTGCTCCGGATCGCCGACGAGCTCGGCGACGAGGCGCGATACCTGGGCCGCGCGGCGCTCACGGGTGCGGCCGGCCGCGCGGGAGGGCTTGAACCTGGACCGCCTGCGTCCGGGCGCCCTCATCGCGGGAGCACCGTGACCCGTCTCGTCGACCGGGGCGCCATCGTCGCCGCCTGGGTCGGCGTCGGCATGGCCGTCACGATCGGGGTCAGCTTCCTGCTGGTCATCCCGATCGAGTTCCTGATCATGCCGTTCGCCCTGCTGGCCGGCCTGCTCATCGGCTACTACGCGAACGCCGCGCTCGGATCGGCGCGGGCGGTCCGTGGCGCCGGATGCTGGCCAACGCGCTGCTCGCGGGCGTCGTCACGGGCCTCGACGTTCGCGCTCCTGCTGCTGGGGGTCAAGGCGCTGTTCTTCGCCGCCGACAACGGCTACCGGGACGCGTCGGCCGGCGGCCCGCTGGTCTGCCACACCGGGTCGGACTGCGTCTACCAGCGCTACCTCGCGATCGGGCGGGGCCCAGCTTCGAGGCAGCCGGGATCACGGACGTCGACTCGTTCACCGCGCTTCTACTGGGGCGAGCAGCTCAACCAGGCGGGGACGTCCCTCGCCCTGTCGGTGGGCGGTCGCTCCTCGGCGGCCTGATGTACGGCGTGACGAACCGGCGGAAGCCCGAGGACGGCGAGGTGCCCGCGACCGGCGTCCCGGCCTGATCGCCGCCCGGGGTCGTCTCGTCCGAAGCTGCCGATCGTGACGGGAGCCGTAACGGCTGCCGCCGGGGGGCGTCCTATCGTTGCCTTGCGTCCCGGGCGGGAGGTCCTGATCGATGCCTGGCACCCCCATGCTCCGCCTCGCGGTGCTGGCGCTCGCGCTCAGCGCAGTGCTTCCCGCCCTGGCACCGGTTCCTGCAGCGGCACGATCGCCCGCCTGCCCCGACCGCGCGCTCGTCACCGTCGGAGAGCTGTTGGACCTCGCGCCTTCGATGGGCGGCGCTTCGAAGTACGGCTCCTGGAGGGCGAACCGCCGGGCACACGCGTGCTTCGGCGGAGCCACGATCCGGCTTCGTGGCTTCGCTAACTGGCCGGAGGGCATCGGCGGGACGAGCATCTCGGGCGTCGAGCCCAGGTACTTCGAGTGGCCGCAGCTGTTCCTGTTCACCTCGGGTCGCGAGGTCGCCACGGGGTACGGAGCGGGCCCGTTCTACGGCATCGTCGTGCCGCCCCGCTTCGGTCGCGTCGAGAGGGCGTTTCACCGCGTGTGGGTCGACGTCACCGCACGCTTCAGCGACCCGCTCGCCAGCCGGTGCCGAGGCTACGGCCCGAGGGGAGACCGCCCGCCGCGGCCACAGGCGGTCGCGTCCTGTCGCGACACGCTCGTGATGACCTCGATCCGGGTGGCCTCAGGACCGCCCGAAACGGCCGCGGCCGTCGATCCGCGGTCTCCCGAGGCCCCCGGGGCGACCAACGCAGCATGGCTGTTGCTCGCGCTGGCGACGGCGGTCGGCCTGGCGGCCGGCTGGAGACGTGTCCGGCGCCCAGCCGTCGGCCAACGCCGCTGAAATCGAGGACGCCCCGGTCGACGACCGGGGCGCCGGGTGATGCGCGGACTACTCGGCCGGCTTGGGCTTGGTGGTCTTGGGGGCGGCCTTCCTGGCCGGCGCGTCGGTCGCGGCCTTCGAGCTCGCCTTCGTCCGGGCGGGTGCTGCCTTGACCGCCGTGGCCTTGGCCGCCGTGGCCCTGGCCGGCGCCGCCTTCGTGGTCGCGGCCTTCGTGGTCGCCGCCTTCGTGGTGGCCGCCTTGGCCGGCGCCGCCTTCGCGCCGGTCGTGGCGGTCGACCGGGCCTGGTCCGCGTTGCCTTGGCCGGCGCGGGTGCGTCCGCCGGCAGCCGCGGCCGCCGCAGCCTGCGCGGCTTCGGCGCGGGTCGTCTTCGACAGCGCCGCCCTCGCCTTGCCGGCGGCCGTCTGGGCGCCCTTGGCCTTGACGGCCTTGCCGGCCGCGATGCGTGCCTTGGCGGCCTTTGCGGCGGCCGCCTTGCCGGTCGACTTCGCCACATGGCTGCCGGCGACGACGGCCGCGCCGCCGAGGGCGGCGTTGACCTTGCGTGCCAGGCGGGACTTGCGGCGCGCGGCGGCGTTGGGATGGATGGCACCGGCCTTCGCCGCCCGGTCGAGCGCCGAGATCGCCTCGCTCAGGGTTGCGGCGACGTCGGTGCCTCGGGCTCGGTCGTGGCGACCGAGACGGCCTTGGCAACGAGGGTCTTCGCCGCGGTCCGCCGGGGCTGCAGGATGGCGTGCCGGCGCTCAGCCTGGCGGACGCGCTTCAGCCCGGACGGGGTGCGAGCGCCCTGCCATTTCCGGGGCGTTCTGGCCAAGGTGGCTGATCTCCGTTCCGTGTGTGCGAGGTGACGAGACAGGCGCGCGGGCGTGGTCAGCCCGGGCGCGACGGCGAATGGTAGCAGAGGCTGGCCCGCCAAGGCCAGCGCGATGGCCGGCGCCGTACCGGCCGCCCGCGCTCAGCGGGCGCGCGATCGTCGGGCGCGATAGCGCCGGATGAGGGCCGCGGTCGAGCCGTCGTGGGCGTCGCCGGCAGCGTCCTCGCCGGTGAGCTCGGCCGCGATGCGGGTCGCCAGGACCTTGCCCAGCTCCACGCCCCACTGGTCGAACGAGTCGATCCCCCAGATCGTGCCCTGGACGAACACCTTGTGCTCGTACAGCGCGACCAGCGAGCCCAGCGCGCGCGGGGTCAGCTGGTCCGCCAGGATCACGCAGGTCGGCCGGTTGCCCTCGAACACGCGTGCCGCTACCTGGTGGGCGGGGACGCCCGTCCGAGATGACCTGGTCGCGCGTCTTGCCGAACGCGAGCGCCTCGGCCTGGGCGAACAGGTTGGCCATCAGCAGGTCGTGGTGGTCGCCGATCTCGGTGGTCGGGTTGACGAACCCGATCAGGTCCGCCGGCACGATCCGGGTGCCCTGGTGGAGCAGCTGGTAGTAGGCGTGCTGGCCGTTCGTGCCGGCCGTGCCCCATTCGATCGCCCCGGTGCCGTAGTCGACCCGGGCGCCGTCGAGGCGCACCGACTTGCCGTTCGACTCCATGTCCAGCTGCTGGAGGTAGGCGGGGAAGCGGACCAGCTCCTGGCTGTAGGGGAGGACGGCATGGGTGTCGAAGCCCAGGAAGTTGGCGTTCCAGACGCCGATCAGCCCCAGCAGCACCGGCAGGTTGCGCTCGAGCGGTGTGCCCAGGAAGTGCTCGTCCATGGCCCGGAACCCGGCCAGCATGTCGCGGAAGTCGTCCGGCCCGATCGCCACCATCAGCGACAGGCCGATCGCGGAGTCCATGGAGTAGCGTCCGCCGACCCAGTCCCAGAACCCGAACATGTTGTCGGTGTCGATCCCGAACGCGCGAACCTTCTCGGCGTTGGTGGACACGGCCACGAAGTGACGGGCGATCGCGGCCGGATCGCCCAGCGAGGCGAGCAGCCAGTCCCGCGCCGACCGGGCGTTGGTCAGCGTCTCGAGGGTGGTGAAGGTCTTGGAGCTGACGATGAACAGCGTCTCGGCCGGTTCCAGGTCGATCGTTGCCTCGCGCAGGTCGGCGCCGTCGATGTTGGACACGAACCGGAACGTCCGGGTGCGGTCCGAGTAGTGCCGCAGCGCCTCGACGGCCATGGCCGGACCCAGATCGGACCCGCCGATGCCGATGTTGACGACGTTCCGGATCGGCCGGCCCGTGAAGCCGGTCCACGTACCGTCCCGGACCTGGAGCGCGAAGTCGGTCATCCGGTCGAGCACGGCATGGACCTCAGCGACCACGTCGTGGCCGTCGACGAGCAGGCTCGTGCCCGCCGGCGCTCGCAGGGCGGTGTGGAGGACGGCGCGATCCTCGGTCACGTTGATGGGCTCGCCCGCGAACATCGCCCGGCGCCGTTCCTCGACCCCGGCAGCGCGGGCGAGGGCGAGCAGCAGCGTCATCGTCTCATCGATGACCCGCTGCTTCGCGTAGTCGAGGTGGATCCCGGCCCCGTCGGCGGCCAGCCGCCCGGCCCGGTCGGGGTCGTCGGCGAACAGGTCGCGCAGATGCACGTCGCGGACGATCGCGAGGTGGTCGGCGAGCGCGCGCCACTCGGGCGTGGTGTCGATGGGCGTCGCAGCGTGTCGATTCATGGCACGGGGAGCGTACGACAGCGACGGGCAGCCGGCGTCGCCACGGCCTCAGGCAGGCGCGACGCGCACCCAGCCGCCGGCGGCCCGAGCGTGCAGCTCGCCCGCCCCGACGTCGAACCACGCGCCATGGAGCGCCAGGTCCCGCGAACGCACGCGCGTGCGGATCCACGGGAAGGTGCGCAGGTTGTCGATCGATTGCTCGACCGAGCGCAGCTCGAGCGCCCGCTGGCGCCGGACGGGGTCGGCTCCCTCCGCGGGCTCCAGCGCGCCGGCGAGCTCGCGCAGGCCGGCAATCCACGCGCCCACGAAGTCGGTGGGCGTCAGGGGCTCGGCGTCGTCGAGCGCGGCGGCGACGCCGCCGCACCGGTCATGGCCCATCACCACGATGGATCGGATCCCGAGGGCGATGACCGCGTATTCGAGGGCCGCGCTGGCAGCATGCCGCCGGGCGTCGGGCTGGTACTCGGGCACCAGCGCCGCGACGTTGCGCACGACGAACAGCTCACCCGGCCCGGCATCGAACACGGTCTCGGGGGCGGACCGGGAGTCGCAGCAGGCGACGACGAGCGTCTGGGGCCGCTGGCCGTCCGCTGCCAGCTCCCGATAGCGCAGGCGTTCCTGGGCGAACCGCTCGCGGCGGAACCTCCGGTAGCCGGCTTCGAGCGGCGCGGGCAGGATCGTCGTCGGGAGCGCCATGGATCGCCGATCGTAGCGATTCGCCCGCTCCAGGGTCGTCGCCCGCGAAGCGTGCGGATCACCTCACCGGTCGCGGGGCCCAGAGGTCGATCGGCGGACGACGATGGACGCCCAGGACCTGCGATATCTCGCCGGCGTGAAAGGCATCGTGGGTGAACAGCCGGTTGAGGACGGAGGCGCGCGTATGGACCTGTGTTCGTCCGCCGATCTCGCGAGTCGCGGTGGCATCCAGGCCGTCGATCGGCCAGCCTTCGAGGCAGCCCCGGACGACGTCCCAGCTCGAGTCGAGCGCCCACGCCAGCTCTCGACCCGAGCGCGGATGCGACTCGTCGTCCTCCCAGCCGATTCCGGTCAACGGCTGCGAGAATGGCGTGCGTTCGCTGCCGGGCTGACCGAAGACGCCGCACAGCCAGTAGACGCGCGCCCCGGCAAGGTGGGCCGCGAGAGCCCAGATCGGAGCGTGGTCGGGACCGGCCCGGACCGCCAGGTCTTCGGCGGTCAGGTCCTTCACCGCATCGCGAATCCGAGCGGCGTGCTGGGACCAGTCCGGATACGCCGATGCGACCAAGCGGTCCATCCGATCAGTATGCGTCGGCGCATGGACCGGCGGAGCCGGGCGGGCCGCTACACTCCCGCCTCGTGACCATCCCCCAGTCGCGCCTGCGCATTTGTAGACTGGTCTCTGAGCCCGCTATTCCGCACGCTTCTCGTATGCACGACCAAAGAACCAGACTTCCTTGAAGGGCAGCGTCAGGTGCCAGGTGACGGTGGCACCTTCAGGGATCGAGGCCATGTCGCCGACACCCAGGTCCATCGCGGGCCGGCCCACGATCTCGACGCGCGCTGCGCCCTCGAGGATCAAGAACGACTCCCTGGCCGGCAGGGTCAACGGCCCGACTTCGGCAACATCCAGGAAGCGCGACATGCCCACGTACGTCCCATCGCCTTCGAACAGCACGTGCATCTCACCGCCCGTTTCGGGGTCGGGCTCCCAATCATCGGTTGCGATGGTCGAAACGAAGACCTCGGAGCGAACATCCATGGCAGCCCTCCTGGCGTCAGGATCGCACTGCGCTCTGCGCCGGGCTTCACTCGAGGGCCTGTCGTGACGGCCCGGACCGGATAGCCTGCCGCTCGTGACGATCCCCCAGGACCGGCTTCGCAACTTCTCGATCATCGCCCACATCGATCACGGCAAGTCCACGCTCGCGGACCGGCTGCTCGAGCTGACCCACACGATCGAGGGTCGCCAGATGATGAGCCAG
This sequence comes from uncultured Chloroflexia bacterium, assembly GCA_963741915.1. Classification (GTDB taxonomy): domain Bacteria; phylum Chloroflexota; class Limnocylindria; order Limnocylindrales; family CSP1-4; genus CAIXZV01. The sequence continues at coordinate 57,880 of CAVUJW010000002.1, forward strand.
GTCCTGGACTCGATGGACCTCGAGCGCGAGAAGGGGATCACGATCAAGGCCCGCGCCGTGCGCCTGGAGTACACCGCGCAGGACGGCCTGCTGTACGGGCTCAACCTGATCGACACGCCCGGCCACGTCGACTTCAGCTACGAGGTCAGCCGCAGCCTCCAGGCGTGCGAGGGCGCGATCCTGGTCGTCGACGCCGCGCAGGGGATCGAGGCGCAGACGCTGGCCAACGTCCATCTCGCGCTGCGCGAGGGGCTCACGATCATCCCGGTGCTCAACAAGATCGACCTGCCCTCGGCGCAGCCGGACGTCGTCATCGAGGAGCTGGAGAGCGTGCTCGCGATCCCGCGCGAGGAGGTGATCCTCGCCTCGGCCAAGGAGGGGACCGGGGTTCCCGAGATCCTCGAGGCGATCGTCGACCCGGATCCCGCCGCCCAAGGGCGACCCGGCCGCGCCGCTCCGCGCCCTCGTGTTCGACAGCCACTACGACCCGTACAAGGGCGTCGTGTGCTACGTGCGGCTCGCGGAGGGCACCCTCCACGACCACGACATCATCCGGCTGATGGCGAGCGGGGCCGAGGCGGAGCTGCTGGAGCTGGGCGTGTTCCGGCCGCAGCTGGTCCCCGTGAAGCAGCTGGTGGCGGGCGAGGTGGGCTACGTCGCGACCGGCCTCAAGAACGTGCGCGAGGCGCAGGTCGGCGACACGGTCACGGCCGTCGCCCGACCCGCGACCGCAGCCGCTGCCCGGCTACCAGGAGGCCAAGAGCCTGGTGTTCGCCGGCCTGTACCCCCTCAGCGGCCCCGACTACCCGCTGCTGCGCGACGCGCTCGAGAAGCTCCACCTCAACGATGCCAGCTTCACCTACGAGCCGGAGAGCTCGGTCGCCCTCGGCTTCGGGTTCCGGTGCGGCTTCCTGGGCCTGCTCCACATGGAGATCGTCCAGGAGCGCCTCGAGCGCGAGTTCGACCTCGACCTGATCGCGAGCGCCCCGTCGGTCGAGTACCGGGTCCAGCTCACCGCGGGGCCGGGGCACGGTCAGCGTGGACAACCCGGCCCGGTTCCCGGACGTGGGCGAGATCGAGTCGATCGAGGAGCCGTGGGTGCGGCTCGGCGATCGTCACGCCGGACCGGTACATCGGGTCGCTGATGGAGCTCACGACCGGCCGTCGCGGCACGTTCGAGAACATGGAGTACCTGGACCCCCAGCGCGTCCACATGCACTTCGAGCTGCCGCTCGCCGAGCTGATCGTGGACTACTACGACCAGCTCAAGAGCCGGACCCAGGGCTACGCCTCCATGGACTACGAGGAGACGGGCTACCGGGCGGCCGACCTGGTCAAGCTCGACGTCCTGGTCAACGGCGAGCCCGTGGACGCCCTGAGCCTGATCGTCCATCGGGACCGGGCCCAGGCGACGGGCCGCCAGCTGGCCTCGAAGCTCAAGGAGCTGATCCCGCGCCAGATGTTCGAGGTGCCCGTCCAGGCGGCCATCGGCAGCCACGTGGTCGCCCGCGAGACCATCCGGGCGATGCGCAAGAACGTGCTGGCGAAGTGCTACGGTGGCGACATCACCCGCAAGCGCAAGCTGCTCGAGAAGCAGAAGGAAGGCAAGCAGCGGATGAAGCGCGTGGGCTCGGTCGAGATCCCGCAGGAGGCGTTCCTTGCGATCCTGCGGATGGGCGAGGCGTGACCCGCCGCGCCGTGGCGGGCTGACGCCGCCGATGCCGCACCTGGAGCTGTCGGGGCTGCCCGGATCGCCGACATCCCGGATCCGCTGCGGTCCTGATGGCGCTCGGCCTCGCCGGGCTGCTGGTCATCCTGCGCTTCGACGCCGAGCGGTTCAGCGCGGCCGAGTACGACGACGTCGACCGGTGGGGCAACCCGCCGTCGCTGCTCCGGCGCCTTGCCTGGTACACGCTCGGGCATCGGCGGATCTGCTGGTCGTGCTGGCGGTCCATCCCCGTCCGGCGCTCGACCTGTTCCTGGGGCTCGGCGACCGCCTCGGGGCGGTGATCCTGGGCCTCGCCTACGGGGCCGTCGGCACGCTCGATCGCGCTCGGCGATCGCGCTCATACCGCTACCACCACGTCCGGCTGCCGCCGGTCCCGTCGTACCCGGGCGCCGTGCTCAACGCGATCGCGACGGCGTTCATCGACGAGGCGGTGTTCCGCGGGCTGCGTGTTCGGGTTCCTGCTCGCGACCGGCGATCGATCCCAACCTCGCCAACCTGACCCAGGCGCTGCTGTACGGCCTCGCGACCCGGCTCGGGGCGCCGGGCCGGCCGTGGTACATGCTGGTCACCGTGCTGGCGATCGGGCTCGCGGGCGGCTGGCTGACGGGGATCACCGGTGGCATCGGCGCGGCGTTCCTGGGCCACGCGATCACCCGGGTGGCGATCTTCCTCACGACCGGTCACGCGGGGCTGCCCAGGCGAGGGGGACCGAGGCCGAGGAGGTCGAGCGCCGGCAGCGGACGCCCGAGGGCTGGCGCGTGCTGGGTCCCGCACGAGTCGCCGCAGGAGCACTGATCGACGCCGCAGGCGCAGGGACCGCGTTGGGTCCGGGACCGGACGGCGCCCGGTCGCGCTCTACGTCCACGTCCCGTTCTGCGTTCGCCGTGCCCGTACTGCGACTTCGTCGTGTACGCGGGCGCTGCGACCCGCGGTCCGCGGGCGCGGATCGAGCCGTTCGTCGGGCGCCTGCTGGCCGAGCTGGACCTGCGCGCCGACGGGCTCGACGCGCGGTTCGGTCCGCCGGGATCTCCTGCCCGCCCTTCGCTCGAGACGCGTCTACCTGGGCGGCGGCACGCCGTCGCTGCTGCCGCCCGGGGCCCTCGCTGCCGTCCTCGGGCGCGTCCGCGACCGGTTCGGGCTGGCCGCGGACGCCGAGGTCACGCTCGAGCCGAACCCCGGGCCCGACGAGCGCGGCGACCTCGGTCGCTGGGCGACCAGGGCGTCAACCGGCTCTCGATCGGCGCGCAGTCGTTCGATCCCGGGCTGCTCCGTCGGCTGGGCCGTCGCCACGCACCCGGGGACGTGGCCGATGCCGTCGCGCGCCGCGCGCGGCGCGGGCGTCGGATCCGTCTCGCTGGACCTCCTGTACGACGTTCCGGGCCAGTCCCGGGCGGCCTGGGCTGCGACGCTCGACGCGACGCTGGCACTCGACCCCGGACCACGTCTCGGCCTACGCGCTGACCCTCGACGACCCGGAGGCCGAGGGGCTGACGGGTCCGGCCGGCGACCACCTGCCGACCTCGGCCGGCGCCCGGCGCTGGCGGTCGGCGGCGATCGCGGAGCAGGACGACGACCGCGCGGCCGAGCAGTACGGCCTGGCGGTCGACCGGCTGGGCCGCGGCCGGCTTCCGCGGCTACGAGATCTCCAACTGGGCGCGGCCCGGCCACGAGAGCCGGCACAACCTCGCCTACTGGCGACGCCGTGCCGTACGAGGCGGTCGGGCCGGGCGCCCACGCGTTCGACGGCGCGGCACGGCGCTGGAACGCCGCGCGGCTCGACGGCTACCTCGGGCGCTCGTGCCGCCCGACGGCTCGCCGCCGGCCCTGCCGCCGGGCGGCTCGGAGCGGTGGACGCGACCGCCGCGGCCGTCGAGGCCGTCATCCTCGGGCTGCGCCTGGACGCCGGCCTGTCCGCGGCGGAGGCCGACGCCGGGCCCGCTCGGGCCGCACCTCGCCTGGGCGTCGCGGACGGGCCTCGCTCGAGCTGGTCGGCGAGCGCGCCGCGCGTCCGGCTGACGACGCGGGGCCGGCTGCTGTCGAACGAGCTGTTCGCGCGGCTGGTGTGAGGCGCTGGCGAACCCTCGCCAAGCGTGCGGCGCGCGGCACCCGGCCCGCGTTGACACCCGGATCGGGCGACGGCTAGACTGTCCCCAACCCCGTTAGCACTCTCGAGGTGCGAGTGCTAACCAGCGCAGGAGAGGCTCGATGGCGCGTCGCATGCGTCGCTCCAGCGGCCCCCTGGACCTCCGCTCCCAGGCGATCCTCCGGGCCGTCATCGAGGAATACATCACCACCGCCGCGCCGGTCGGCAGCCAGGCGCTCGTGGAGCGCTACCGCCTGGGCGTGTCCAGCGCGACCGTGCGCTCACGTGCTCGCCGAGCTCGAGGCGGCCGGCCTGCTGACGCATCCGCACACCTCGGCCGGCCGCGTCCCCACCGAGCCGGGCTACCGCTACTACGTCGAGGCCGTCGTCGACAGCGCGCCGCTGCCCGCCGTCGAACAGCTGATGATCCGGCACCAGTTCGGGCAGGTCGAGTACGCGAGCGAGCACTGGTTCCGCCTCGCCGCCACGACGCTCGCGTCGGTCACCCGCGCCGCCGGGCTCGCGACGCCGGCCAAGCCGCCGGCCGCCCCCCTGCGCCACCTGGACCTGGTCGCGATCAACGAGCGGACTGGCGAGCCTCATCCTCGTGCTCCGCGAAGGCGCCCTCAGGCAGGTGCTGGTCGGGCTCGACGACGCGGTGGACCAGGCGATGCTGACCGCCGTCGCCGCGCTGGCTCAACGAGCGGCTCGCGGGCAGGACCGCGCGCCAGGCCGAGCGCGTCCTCGCCTCCCTCGACGACCCGCGGCTCGCGCTCGACCGCCGCGGGGTCGGCGAGCGCGTCGTCCATGCCCTCCAGGAGTTCGACGCGGCCGCGATCGAGGAGCTGTTCTCGCGACGGCCTGCTCAACGTGATGGTCGGCGCCCGAGTTCGCGCAGAGCGAGAAGCTGCGCCGCGTGTTCGCGGCGCTCGAGAACCGGGCGTATCTCGGCGCAGCTCATCGCGAACGTCGCCGGCGGCGGCCGCGTCCGCGTGTTCATCGGCCACGAGAACCCCGCCGAGGAGATGGCGGAGGTGTCCCTCGTCCTGGCCCCGTACGGGCAGCCCGGGCGGGCGGTGGGCGTGGTCGGCGTGCTCGGTCCGACCCGGATGGCCTATCCCCAGGCGATCGGCACGGTCCGCTTCATGTCCGGCCTCATGAACGAGCTGATCGACCACCTCTATGCCTGACCGGGATCCACGGTGACCGATCCGACCCGCACCCACAGACCCATGAGCCGCAGACCCGCGCCGAGGAGCGCATCGAGGAGCTCGACACGCCCCGCCAGCGCTCGCCGAGCCGGCCGAGGCGATGCGGGCCGAGCGGGACGAGGCGGCGGCGAAGGCGGACGAGTACCTCGCCGTGCTGCAGCGGGAGCGGGCCGAGTTCGCGAACTTCCGCCGCCGGACCCCCGAGGAGCGCGAGCGCGACCTCGGCCTCGCGGGCGAGGACCTCATCCGCAAGGTGCTGGCGCTCGCGGACGACTTCGACCGGGCGATCGACACGCGCCCCGCGGACCTGGCGGGCGACGCCTGGGTCGAGGGGATCGCGGCCATCGATCGCAAGCTGCGGCGCTGCTCGAGAGCGAGGGCGTCACGCCGTCGAGGCGGCGCCCGGGCACCCGTTCGACCCCCGCGAGCACGAGGCGGTCGTCGACCGTGCCCGGGGACCGGGCGCCCCGAGGGCGAGATCGTCGACGTGCTGCGCCGCGGGTACCGGCTGCGGGACCGCCTCATCCGGCCCGCGATGGTCGCGGTCGCGGCGCCGGCGGCGACGCGGACGCCATCCGACCCGATCGGGCCCGGCCGACCGCCGGCACACATCCAGACTACTCGCACCCACACGACTCCAGGAGAGCACACCGACATGGGCAAGATCATCGGCATCGACCTCGGCACGACCAACTCCGTCGTCGCCGTCATGGAGGGCGGCGAGCCCACCGTCATCCCCTCGTCCGAGGGCAACCGCACCGTCCCGTCGGTCGTGGGCTTCGCCAAGACCGGCGAGCGGGTCGTCGGCCAGCTGGCCAAGCGCCAGGCGGTCACGAATCCCGAGCAACACGGTCTACTCGATCAAGCGCTTCATGGGCCGCCGCTGGGACGACCCCGAGGTCCAGCGCTCGCAAGGGGCTCGTCCCGTACACGGTCGAGAAGGACCCCAAGTCGGACGGCATCGCGGGTCGTGGCCGGCGAAGGCCAGCTACACGCCGCCCGAGATCAGCGCGATGGTCCTCCAGAAGCTGAAGTCGGACGCGGAGGCGTACCTCGGCGAGAAGGTGACCGAGGCGGTCATCACCGTCCCGGCGTACTTCGACGACACCCAGCGCCAGGCGACCAAGGACGCCGGCCGGATCGCCGGGCCTCGAGGTCAAGCGGATCATCAACGAGCCGACCGCGTCGGCGCTCGCCTACGGCCTGGACAAGAAGCACGACGAGAAGATCGCCGTCTACGACCTGGGCGGCGGCACGTTCGACATCTCGATCCTCGAGCTCGGCGAGGGCGTGTTCGAGGTCAAGGCGACCAACGGCGACACGCACCTGGGCGGCGACGACTTCGACCAGCGCGTCATCGAGTGGCTGCTGGCCGAGTTCAAGAAGGACCAGGGCATCGACCTCTCGAAGGACCAGCAGGCCCTCCAGCGGCTCAAGGAGGCCGCCGAGAAGGCGAAGATCGAGCTGTCGACGACGGCCACGACCGAGATCAACCTGCCCTACATCACCGCGGACGCCTCCGGGCCCAAGCACCTCGTCATGAACCTGACGCGGGCGAAGCTCGAGGAGCTGGTCCGCGACCTGATCGAGAAGACGCAAGGGTCCCGTCCAGGCCGCGCTCAAGGACGCGGGCCTCAAGCCGGCCGAGATCGACGAGGTCATCCTGGTCGGCGGCATGACCCGGATGCCGGCCGTGTCAGGAGCTCGTCAAGGCGATGTTCGGCAAGGAGCCCCACAAGGGCGTCAACCCGGACGAGGTCGTGGCCATCGGCGCCGCGATCCAGGCCGGCGTGCTGGGCGGCGAGGTCAAGGACGTCCTGCTGCTCGACGTCGACCCCGCTGTCGCTGGGCATCGAGACCCTGGGCGGCGTCATGACCCGGCTCATCGACCGCAACACCACGATCCCGACCTCGAAGTCGCAGGTCTTCTCGACGGCGTCGGACAGCCAGAGCCAGGTCGAGATCCACGTCCTCCAGGGCGAGCGCGACTTCGCCGGCGACAACAAGACGCTCGGCCGGTTCATCCTCGACGGCATCCCGCCGGCGCCCCGGGGCATCCCCCAGATCGAGGTCACCTTCGACATCGACGCCAACGGGATCCTCGACGTCAAGGCCAAGGACCGGGCGACCGGCAAGGAGCAGCAGGTCCGGATCACGGCCTGCTCGATGCTGTCCAAGGACGACGTCGACAGGATGGTCCGCGACGCCGAGAGCCACGCCGACGAGGACAAGAAGCGCCGCGAGGAGGTCGAGCTCCGCAACCAGGCCGAGCAGCTGACCTACCAGGCCGAGCGGACGGTCAAGGACCTGGGCGACAAGGTGTCGTCCGAGGACAAGGCTGCGGTCGACAGCCAGGTGGCCACGCTCCGCGAGGCGCTCAAGGGCTCCGACACGTCGGCCATCGAATCGGGGATGCAGGCGCTGGTCGAGACGCTGTCGCGCGTGTCGACGGCCGCGTACCAGGCGGCCGGCGCGGCACCCGGGGACGGCGCCGATGGCCAGGACGGCTCGTCATCCTCATCGCCCGAGGGCGAAGGCCCGGAGGCCCCGGGGGACGCCGGCTCCGGCGAGGAGACGATCGAGGGCGAGTTCAAGGAGGTCTAGGTGGCTGGTGTGAAACGCGCGTTCTGAGGGGCTGACGGGAGAGCGCGAGCGCGGAACGGGGGAGCGATCGGGAGGAAGCGGGGATCGGCTCGGGTCCCCAACCGATGATGACCTCTGGATCTGCCCGGATCAGGCAGGTTGCACTGCCCAGACTCCGTCCGATCTCGCAAGCCCGAGGACTGCGAGCCTCGCCAGGTTCACCGCCGCGGCGAGGAGGGCGAAGTCGGCCCGGACTTTGAGCCTGCCTCGGACTCGCGCGCGCCGGCCGCCGTGTCTCCGGCGCACGAGGTGGGCGAGCTTGCGCTCGACCAGGGGTCTGGTGGCCCGATAGTCCGCTCGCCAGGCAGGGTCGCGGGCGGCTGCGCGACCGGCCATGAGGAGCGCCTCGTGTGGACCGACCGTGATCGTCCGCCCGCGTGGCGAGCTGGTGCACCTGGCGACCAGCGGACAGGCAGCGCAGGCGGCCCGGAAGTGGGCCTGCAGCTCGCCTCGGCGAGACCGGGTGAGCCGGACCGTCCGCCCGGCCGGGCAGGTCACGGTGCCGGCGGCGAGGTCGATCGCGAAGTCGTCCTTGGTGAACCGGTCGCCGATGCTGCTGGCGGGCTGGACCTTGACCCGGCTGATGGCGCCCGCCGCGTCGAGGGCAGCGAGCACCTCGCCGGCACCGTACGCCGAATCGCCATACACCGTGGTCGGCGTGTCCGGCGTCGTCAGCTCGTCCGCGAGCAGCCCGAGTGCGACCGTGGCGTCGCCCGCGTTGCCCGGCGTGACGGCGGTCGCGGTCACGAGCTCGGCATCGGGGTCGAGCGCGATGTGGCCTTTGTACCCGTCGAAGCTGTGATGGTTCGTCTTGTGGCCGTGACGGGCCTCGGGGTCGACCGTGCTGATCACCCGGTCGGGGGCCACCCGCCGGGCGATCCGGATCCGGCCGTCCGGGCCGTCTTCGAGGTCCTGGCCGAGGACGGTCGCGAGCAGCGTGGCGGCCTCGGCGAGCGGCGGCGACAGCGGCTCGTCCTCGAGCGCGGCGAGCAGCGCCTCTCCGTCACGGGCGAGCGCGTCCACGAGCCCCGCCCGGGCGTCGGCGTCGTCCCAGTCGGCGACCGGCTTGCCGGCGCTGCGGTAGTCGTCGTCGCGCCGGATGACCGCCCGGAGGCCGGGTTCCCGCTCGTCCGCATGGGCGAGCACCTGGCGGATCGCGGAGCGGACCAAGGTGACCGTGTCCATCGTGGCCACCGCGTCGTACAGCGGGGTCGAGTCGAGCACCCGTCGGACCCCCACCAGCCCGGCCGCACGGGCGACCTCGAGCGTGCGCTCGAAGATCCGGTTGGGGCGCTCCGAGCGGGCGAGGCGTGCGCGCATGTCGACGAGCACCGTGTGGGCGAAGCCCGGGGCATCGAACGGCAGGCCGCCACAGGCGTACTTCCAGCGGGCATCGAACGTGAACCGCTCGACCGCCTCGCGGTCACTCAGGCCCTCCAGGCGCTGGAGGACCATCACCACCGCGACCACCAGCGGCGGCACCGAGCGCCGGCCGACATCCGCGAACAGGTCGGCGAACAGCGTGTCGGGGAAGAGCTCGTGGCAGTCCCGGTGGAGCAGGGCATGGATCGAGTCCGGACGCACCAACGGTTCGACGAACGAGCTCGTGTCGCGGAACAGGTCACCCTGGCGGGGAGTGGATCCCTGCGACATCGGCTGCGCTCCTCGCGATCGGGCGCCGCCGCGTCCGCTCGACCGGCGGGCTGCTCGCGAGAATCGTAGCTGCGCTCGCGCTCTCCCGTCAGCCCCTCAGAACGCGCGTTTCACACCAGCCACCTAGCCGCTCCTCCCGCGCTCCACCCCGTTGCCCGATCGGGCAACGGGGTCTGCCTCGCAAGGCGTTGCCCCGCCCGCCCGGCCCTGCCTAGGTTGGGCCACGGGACGATAGGGTCCCGTACGGGGATGGCGGGATGCGGGATCACGAGCTCCAGATCGAGCCGGCTCGCGCCGCGCCGGTGCCATCGCGCCGGTCGGCGGAGGCGAGTGGCAACGCGGTCATCCGAGCCACCCTGGATCTCCAGCGGCGGGCCGGCAATCGTTCGGTGGCCGCCCTGGTCGAGCCTCGTCATGGCCGGTCGGCCGGCCATCCGCTCGGGACCCTGGCGGAGCTGGGGCGCAGGGCGGCCACCAGGGGCCCTGCGATCGCGCCCGGGCGCCCCCCGACGGCCGCCGCCGTCCAGCGCGAGCCATGCGCCGACTGCCCGGACTCGACCCCGGCGCGGGGTGCTGCCCGGGACGCGATCCTCGAGCCGTCCGAATCGGGCTGATGCAGCGGCGCCGCGTCCCACCCGCCGCTCGTGATGGCCGAATATCCATGGGCCCGTGCCGGCCGCCGTGCCGGGGGGCGGATCGCCGATGACCGCCGCGACGGTCGGGCCAATCCTGGCCAAAGGACGAGCGCGCCCGGCTGCCATCGTCCGCCCGCCTGCGTCGCGCGGCCTCACGACGGGTCCGGCGGTCACGCCCCAGGCGTCGTTGCTGGCGGCCACGTTCGCCGACCAGGCGGCCGTTCCCGATCACGGCGAGGCCGACCGGCGGCCCGAGGCATGGCCGGGTGTCCGGGTCGCCGCGCGATCGGCGGCGGGGCTCCCGCCGGGGGGTCCGGGCGCCACGCCCATCCGTTGGGTCGCCCCCTCAGGCGCCCTGGTCCGGGACTCGCTGCTCGACCTGCAACGACTCGCTGGGAACAGTGCCGTGGCCGCGGCTCTGGGGCATGGAGGCGATGGTCCGCAGGCGTCCGCCCGGCCCACGGCCCGTGCCGCTGGTCGCGACGGCGCGGAGGAGCGCGCCCCGAGGGCCGGACGCGGGACCGATTCCGCCAACCCGCTCCAGCGCATCAACATCCCCGGGCTCGGGGACATCGACATCGCCGGGTACCTTCGCCGGGCGGTCTCGATCCTGGGCCCCGCCGAAGGATCGCGCGACCGGGCGCGGTCGGATGCGCGGAAGGGGGCCGACGACGCTGAACGCGTCGCGACGGAGACGGTCGGTACCGGGAACCGCAGCCTCGACGCTGGCAAGAGCGACACCGAAACCACTTGCGACACGCTGTTCAAGGAGACCCTGGCCGACCATGGCGCCACCGCAGCCGCCGAGAAGGATCGAACCGCCGCCGCGAAGACGAAGGGCGGTCAGGTCGCGGAGAAGGTCAAGGCGCTGGCGCCCGCTGCCGAGGCGCTCGTGGACCCGCTGGCACCGGTCACCGGATCGACGGAGGCCGCCGAAGGCACCCGCGCGGTCGGCGATGCCGCGGAGCACGCGGCGGGCCCGTCGGGCCCGCCCGCTGCCGAGGCGCCGGCCGGCGCGGCGCCCGCCGTCACGCACGGGCCCGGCCCGCCGGAGCCCGGGCCAGGCCCGGCCCTCCCGGGTCCGTCCCATCCCAAATCCGAGCACGTCCCGGCTGCCGCCGACGAAGGCCTCGATCACGGCCCCGGGCCACCCGCGCCCGGGCCCGGCCCACCGGCAGCGGGGCCCGATCAGCCGCCCCTGGCCGCGCCGGAGCCGGGTGCGGCCGTGCCCGAGGCCGGCCACCTGGCACCCGCGCCCGAGGCAGAGCCCGCCCTGCCCGAGCAGGAGCAGGGGCCGGAACCCGCGCCCGAGCCCGGTCCGCCGATGCCACCGCCCGTGCCCGCTCCGGCCCCGTCCTCGTCGCCATCCGGGGCTGCACCCGGGCCTCGGGCGGTGGCGCCCGCTCCGGGGCAGGGCGCGCCGCAGGGCGTCGCCCCGGCCATGCCCGGGGCCCAGGGCCCCGCCGACGCGCCATCGGCGCCGGGCGGGGCGGGCGCCGGCCCGCCGTGCGCGCTGGTCGAGGCCCTCAAGACGGTCAAGGGTTATCGCGACCAGGTCACCAAGCTCGCCAGCGGGGTCGTCGCGAGGATCGCGGACACGGAGATCCCGATCCTGGGCATGAAGGTCGGCGAGCTCGTGACGCGCGCCAGGAAGCTCGCGACCGCGCTCGGCGAGCGAGTCAACGGCATCAAGCGCACGGCCGTGGCGGCCGCGAGCAAGGTCGCGACCGGGATCAAGCGCGGGATCGCCGACGCCGCGAAGCAGGCGAAGCGCGGCTTCGACGACGCCGCCGGGTGCGTGAAGCAGACGATCGGCAGGATGAAGGACGCGGTCGTTGCCCGCTGGGACGCCGCCAAGGCCACGGTATCCAGCACGATCGATCGCGCGAAGAAGGGAGCCGCCGCCCTGGCCCGGGCGGCGATCGGCAGGGTCCAGGGGTTCCTGCGGTCCAACTCGTCGATCCTCAAGCTGCTCGGTGGCACGGGGCAGCGCCTGCTGCAATTCGCGAACGAGAAGGATCCGCTCGGCGACGCCGCGGCCTACCTGGAGCAGAAGCGCAACAGCGCCCACGACCTGCTGCGCAAGGCGAAGGATGGGGCCATCAAGCTCGCCACCGGTGTCGCGGATGCCGGCGTCAAGAAGGCCGCCCGGATGTACCAGGATGCGAAGGCGGTCGCCGAGGGGGTCGCCAAGGTGGCCCGGACCGCCGCACCCTACGTCGCCGGCGTGGTCGCGCCGCAGGTCGTGTTCGTCGTCGGCGCGGCGAAGAAGGCGGCCGCCCGATGGGGCGGCGACATCCGGGCCGGCGCCGAGCGGGTGAAGAAGGCCATCAAGGGCGAGGCGTGCGAGGTGATCGGCGAGACGGTAGGACCGTGCATCGACATGTACCTGCCCAAGCCGGGGAACAACGAGAAGGGCTTCGCCAAGCTCACTGGCCAGGCCGACATCACGGTGCCGCTGCAGGAGCTCGACGTCCCGTGCAACGTCAAGATGGGTCGCAGCGCATCGGTGAGCGTGGAACGGAGCACGTCCGGCTACAGCGTTGCCGTCGAAGGCGGAGCGACCATCTACGCGAACCTCGCCGCCGGCGAGAAGGGAACCAAGACGGAGCTCAAGGTCGAGCGGCCGATGGGCGGCATGGCGACCGTGTGGGAGCACCTGACCGGGGCGCCTGCGACGCCGGGTGCGGGGGCCGGTGCCAAGCCGGGCGCGACCGGAGCGCCTGCGACCGGAGCGCCTGCGACCGGAGCGCCGACGACGACCGCCGCCCCGGGGACGGCGGCGCCGACCACCGCTCCAGGAGGGCCAACGGCCACCCCGACGCCCGGCACGCCCGCTGCTGCGCCCGGCGCCGGCGGTGCACCCAGCAAGCCCGGACAGCCCGCCGCCGGAGCCTCGAGCATCGGGGTGTCCGGCGAGGTCGAAGGGGGCGTCAAGGGATCCGCGTCCCTGAAGTTCTATTTCCCGCTGACGGGCAAGACGACCTGTGAGGGGGCTGCCGGTGTTGCCTCGCTGCTGGGCGCCCTGGGGGTCGCGGCGTCCCTCCCGTCGCCGTTGGACGTGATCGCCCGCGCCGGCGTGGCCGGCAGCTGGGAGGGCAACCTCGTCTCGAACACGGTGACCCTTGGCCTCGGCGCGAGCGAGCAGGTCGGCCTGTCCAAGGAGGGCGTCGGCGGCCTCCAGGAGACCACCCAGGCCGACCTGTACGTGACCGCCGGTGCCGAGCGAGCGCAGCCGACCGATCCGACGACGATGCGACCGATCGTCACGGTGGGCGCCGAGCTCAAGGGGGAGGCCGCGGGCGAGCTGGTGGTGCCGAGGCTGGCGGTGGCCAAGGGGAGCGCCTCGGGCAGCGGCAAGGTCGAGAGCACGCTCCAGTACGACCGGCCGACGGATCGGATCATCCTCCAATCGGTGACCGCCCAGGCGGAGCTCGGATTGGCCGCCGGCGGCATCAACCCCGCCGTCGTCGCCTCGCAGGTCGCTGCGCCGTTCGGACCCATGGCCGCGTCGCGCATCTACTCGATGGGGCTTGCCCACAGCAACGGTTCGATCAAGGCGACCATCAGCGGCAAGGCGAACAACCTGCAGCACTACATCGACGCGGCCGGCACCTACCTCGGCGGCCCGGTGTCATCGGTGACGGCTGCCGGACTGGTCAAGGCGATCATGGCCGTCTACAAGGCGTCGGACTTCTCGGCCGGGGTCACGATCACCGCGACCCTCAGCAACCGGATGGGCGTCGAGGGCAAGATCGAGCAGATCGGGGACGAGGGCGAGAAGGCCGGAGGGAGCGCGAAGGCCTCGCTCGAGGTTGGCAAGCAGTACCAGCTTTACCCGTAGGCAGGCGGCGCGACAGGGCCCGCGGCGCCCGGACGGGCTCCCTGCGCTAGGATGGCGGCGACCGACCGACTGGTCGGTCGGTCGTGATCGACCGGGGAAGGGAAGCCAACCCGATGTCCAGACCGGATCCCGCGGAGCAGAGCCGAAGCCGCCGCGAGCGCATCCTCGACGCCGCGTTCCACGCCTTCGCGACACGTGGCTATCGCGACACGGCCGTCGACGACATCGCCGGGGCAGCCGAGACGTCCAAGGGCGGGATCTATTTCCACTTCCCGAACAAGGAGGCCATCTTCCGCGAGCTGATGCAGACGACCGCGGACAAGCTCGTGGCCCGAGTCGAGCGGGCCGTCGCCCAGGAGACGGAGCCCGTGGCGCGGGCAGAGGCGGCGCTGCGGACGGTCCTCGCGACCTTCGCGGGTCACCGGACGATGGCCCGGCTGCTGTTCCTGGACACCGTCGGCGCGGGGCGGGTGTTCCAGGTCGAGACGAACGCGCTCCACGAGCGATTCGCGCGACTCATCCAGGGCTACCTGGACGAGGTGGTGGCGGCGGGGGTTATCCCGCCCATCGATACCCGGATCGCGAGCATCGCCTGGTTCGGGGCGCTCAACGAGATCGTCGCCCGCTGGCTCCAGGCCGATCGCCCGGAACGCCTCGAGGACGCATACCCGGCGCTGCGGGCGGTGCTCCTGCGGAGCGTCGGCGTGGACGAGGCGCGGATCGGGCCGGTCACCCTGCCCGAGCCGGGCCGGGAGTTCCCCGAGGCCGTCCCGTGACGGCGCTGCGCCCGGCGGCTTCCGGCGATCGGCTACCCGCCATGGACGCAGGCGCCGATGCCGGCCTGGCCGAGCGGCTGGCTGACGTGATCGACGCGACGACCGGGCAGGACGGCTCAGGCCCGCGGGCCGCGACCGTTGACGTGCCCGCGGTCGACCCGGTGTCGCTGTTCGCCGCCGCCGCCGAGGCCGATCTCGAGGCGGCGCTCTGGCTTCGCCCGTCCGAGGGAACCGCGCTGGTGGGGATCGGTCGCGCGTGGGCCGTCGAGGCCGAGGGGCCCGAGCGGTTCCGCGAGGCGGAGGTCGCGTGGCGCACCCTTCTCGATGCCACGCGCGTGGCGGACCCCGGTGCCGGTCATGCGCGCCCGGGTGACGGGGCAGGCCCGCTCCTCCTCGGGGGCCTCGGGTTCACCGGGCAGCGACCCGCGCCGGATGACCCGTGGGCCCCGTTCGGCCCGTCGTCGCTGGTGCTGCCGGAGCTCGCCTACGCGGCGTCCCCCGATGGCGTCCACCTGACCGGCGTCCTGCTCGGTCCCGGCCTGCGCCACGGGGACGCCCGCCGGCTCGAGCAGCGGTGGGACCGGCTGATGGAGCGGGCGCGGGCGCTTGCCCCGGCGCCCGGCGGGATCGTGGCGCGGCCCGTGTTCGCGCCGCTGGTGGTCGCCGGCGAGCAGCCCTCGCGAGCGCCCTGGGAGCGGCTGGTCGGGATGTTCGCGGGAGCCGTCGGCCGTGGTCGCCTGGACAAGGTCGTCCTGGCCCGTCGCGTCGAGCTCAGGTCGCCGGTCGAGCTCGACGTGCCAAACGCCCTCCGACGGCTGGCAGCGAGCGCGCCCGAGAGCACCACCTACGCCTTCCGGCGCGACGGGCGAACGTTCCTGGGCGCGACGCCGGAGCGCCTGGTCCGGACCGAGGGCCGCACGTTCCGGACCGTCGCGGTCGCAGGCACCACCCGGCGCGGCGCCGATGCCGCGGAGGATGCCGCGCTGGCAGCCGAGCTGATGGCGTCGGACAAGAACCGGGAGGAGCAGGCGATCGTGGTGACGGCGATCCGGGACCTGCTCGGCCCGCTCGCCGACCGGCTCGACGTCGCCCCGACCCCGTCGATCATGACCCTCCGCTTCGTCCAGCACCTGGTGACCGAGATCACGGGCACGCTGCCCGACGCCCACGGCCTGCTCGCCCTCGCCGCACGGCTGCACCCCACCCCGGCCGTGGGTGGGGAGCCACGGGACCTCGCCCTTGCCCTGCTGGCCGACCACGAGGGGTTCGACCGCGGCTGGTACGCGGGTCCGGTCGGGTGGCTGGGCGCGGACGGCGACGGGGAGCTGTGCGTGGCCCTGCGGTGCGGGATCGTGGATCGCACCCGCGCCACGCTGTTCGCGGGCTGCGGGATCGTGGCGGATTCCGATCCCGCCGCGGAATGGGAGGAATCGCGGATCAAGCTGCGAGCCGTGGTGTCGGCGCTGGGCCATCTCGAGCACCCGGCGTGAGCGACGCCGCGTTCCTGCGCGCCCTGGTCGAAGAGCTGGCCGCCGCCGGCATCCGCGAGGCCGTGGTCTGTCCCGGGTCGCGATCCACGCCCCTTGCCCTGGCGCTGCGCGCCTCGGCCGGAATCGACGTGCGGATCCTGCTCGACGAGCGCTCCGCCGGGTTCTTCGCGTTGGGCATGGCCCGCACCGCGCGCCGGCCGGTGCTGCTGTTGACGACGTCCGGCACGGCGACCGTGGAGCTCGCGCCGGCGGTCGTCGAGGCATCGCTGTCGCGGGTCCCGCTGGTCGTGCTGACAGCGGACCGTCCGGCCGAGCTGCGCGATCGTGGGGCACCCCAGACGATCGACCAGGTCCATCTCTACGGGCGGCACGCGAAGTGGTACGCGGAGCTGCCGCTCGCGGACGGCGAGCCCACCACGCTCGCACACGTGCGCTCGATCGCGGGCCGCGCGGTGGCGACGGCGACCGCGGGTCCGGCCGGCCCGGTCCAGCTCAACGTCCCGTTCCGCGAGCCGCTGCTGCCCGATGGCCCGCTCCAGGGTCCCGTCGCCGGGGGGACGCCGGCCGGCCCGTTCACCGGCGTCCTCGCCGGTCGGCGCACGCTCGACGGCACCGGCCTCGATCGGCTGGCGCGGAGGCTGGCGGGGGTCCGGCGCGGGCTGATCGTGGCCGGCCCGGACGACGATCCGCGGCTGCCGGGTGCCCTCGCCTCGCTCGCGGCCGTCGCCGGCTTCCCGATCCTGGCCGACCCGCTGTCGGGGCTCCGGACCGGACCGCACGACCGGACGATGGTGATCGTCCGCGGGGACCAGCTCTGCCGGCCCGGGCCGTGGATCGATGCGCATGTGCCGGAGCTGGTGATCCGGACGGGCGCGATGCCGACGTCCAAGCCGATCGTCGAGCTCCTGGTCCGGGCACGGCCCGAGCAGCTGGTGCTTGACGGCGACGGAGGCTGGCGCGAGTCGGCGCTGCTCCCGGCCACCTTCGTCCACGCGGACCCGGCTGCGACCGGCGAGGCGCTGGCCGCCCGGCTGGCCGGGTGGCGGCCTGACGCGGCGTGGAGCGCCGCCTGGCGGGCCGCCGACGACACGGCGAGCGAGGCCATGGGCGGCTGGCTGCGGGCGCTGGACGAGCCGTTCGAGGGGGCGCCGTTTCCGGCGCTCGCCGAGGCGCTCCCCGACGGGGCGATGCTGTGGGCCGGCAGCTCGATGCCCGTCCGCGACCTCGACGGGTGGCTGCCGTCGACGGACCGAGCGATCACCGTCCGCTCGAACCGGGGTGCCAACGGGATCGACGGCGTGGTGTCGGCGGCCCTGGGCTCGGCGGCGGTCGCGGACGGGCCGATGGCGCTGGTCGTCGGGGACCTGTCCTTCCTCCACGACCTCAATGCCCTGGTCGCGGCCCGGCTGCACGGGCTGCACGCCACGATCGTGCTGGTCAATAACGACGGTGGCGGGATCTTCTCGTTCCTGCCCCAGGCGACGGCGGACCGGGCCGGGACGGGCCTGCCCGAGCACTACGAGGAGCTGTTCGGGACGCCGCACGGCATCGACGTCGCACCGATCGTGGCGGCGCTGGGCGGAGAGCACGTGCCGGTCGGCCGAGGAGACCTCGAGGCAGCCATCGCCGACTCCGTCCGCCGGCCCGGCGTCCGCGTGGTCGAGCTGCGCACCAACCGCGCCCGCAACGTGGCGCTCCACCGCGAGGTCGAGGCTGTCGTGCGATCGGCGGTCGCGACCGAGGCCACCGGATGACGCGGGTGGCCGTCAACGGCGCGCGCTACGAGGTCCGGGTCGGTGGCGACGGCCCGACGATCCTGCTGCTCCACGGGTTCAGCGGCCGCGGAGCCGACTGGGGTCCCTTCCTGCCGGCCCTGCGCCGGGTGGCGACGACGGTCGTGGTCGACCTGCTGGGGCACGGTCGCTCCGATGCGCCGGAGGCGGCTCGTCACGCCCTCGGCCTCCAGGCGGCGGACGTGGCCGCGATCCTGGCCGGCCGCAGCGCGGCGCCGGCGTCCGTGGTCGGGTACTCGTTCGGCGCCAGGGTCGCCCTGCGGCTCGCGATCGATCACCCGGCCGCCGTCAGGGCCCTCGTGCTCGAGAGCCCGGCGGCCGGGATCGAGGATGAGGCGGATCGCAACCGCCGCCGGGCCGAGGATGGGCGCCTGGCCGATGCTATCGAGCGTGACGGGATCGAGGCGTTCGTCGACAGCTGGTGGGAGACCTCGCCGGTGTTCGCGGCAGAGCGTGGCCTGCCGGCCTCGACTCGCGCCCGGTTCCGCGCGATGCGCCTGCGCAACCGGCCCGAGGGGCTGGCACGATCGCTGCGCGGAGCCGGCCAGGGCGCGATGGAGCCGATGCAAGCCCGGCTACCGGGCCTTGCCCTCCCGGCGCTGGTCATCGGCGGGGTCCTGGACTCCGTCGGTCTCGAGCGCGCCCGGGAGGTGGTGCGCCGGATGCCGCGCGCCCGCCTCGCGGCGATCGACGGTGTCGGCCACGCCGCGCATCGCGAGGCGCCGGCCGCGTTCCGCCGGCTCGTCCTCGACTTTCTCCAGGAGGTGCCCAGCGCATGACCCACTCCAGCCTGCCCGTGACCTGGACGCCCGCCGGCGACTACCGGGACATCCGCTACGAGCACTCGGGCACCGGCATCGCCAAGGTGACGATCAACCGGCCCGAGGTGCGCAACGCCTTCCGGCCGCTGACGGTGCGCGAGCTGATCGACGCCTTCGCCCGCATCCGCGACGACGCGTCGATCGGCTGCGTCCTGCTCACCGGCGCGGGCGACAGGGCGTTCTGCTCCGGCGGCGACCAGGGCTACAAGAGCGACAAGGGCGGCTACCTCGACGACGACGGGATCGCCCGGCTCAACGTGCTCGATCTCCAGCGCCAGATCCGCTCCCTGCCGATCCCGGTCATCGCGCTCGTCAACGGCTACGCCATCGGCGGCGGGCACGTGCTCCACGTGGTGTGCGACCTGTCGATCGCCAGCGACAACGCGATCTTCGGCCAGGTGGGCCCGCGGGTGGGCAGCTTCGATGCGGGGTTCGGGATCGGCCTGCTTGCCCGTCTCGTGGGCGACAAGAAGGCCAAGGAGATCTGGTTCCTGTGCCGCCAGTACTCGGCGCAGGAGGCGCTCGAGATGCACCTCGTCAACCGCGTCGTGGCGTCGGCCGACCTCGAGGCCGAGGGCGTCCAGTGGGCCGAGGAGATCCTGGCCATGAGCCCGACCGCGATCCGCTTCCTCAAGTCGGCGTTCCTGGTCGCGACCGACGGCCTGGCCGGCCTCCAGGAGTTCGCGGGCAACGCGACCGGATTGTTCTACACGACCGACGAGGCTCACGAGGGCTCGCGCGCGTTCCTCGAGAAGCGCCCGGCCGACTACCGCACCTACCCGCGTCGGCCCTGACCATGGCCGCGCTCGCGTCCCGGCCCTCGGCCATCCGCACCTGGATCATCGCCGCGCGCCCCGCCACGCTGCCTGCCGCGCTGTCGGGGGTCGTGGTCGGCCTCGGCGGGGCGTGGGCGACCGGTGCCCCGCTCCGCCTCGACACCGCGCTCGGCTGCGTCGCCGTCGGTCTCCTGCTCCAGGTGCTCGCCAACTTCGCCAACGACCTGTCGGACTTCCGGCATGGCGCGGACACGCCCGACCGGTCGGGGCCCGTCCGGGTGGCCGCCACGGGCCTCGTCACCGAGCGCCAGCTCGAGACGGCGATCGCGATCACGATCAGCCTCGCCGGCATCGTCGGGCTGTGGCTGGCGGTGATCGGCGGCCCGGTGCTGATCGGTCTCGGCGTGCTGTCGATGGTCGCCGCGCTCGCCTACACGGGCGGACCGTGGCCGTACGGCTACCGGGCGCTGGGAGAGCTGTTCGTGTTCGTGTTCTTCGGGCTGGTTGCCGTCACGGGCACCGCGTACCTCCAGGTCCTGCGACTGGAGCCGCTGTTCGTGGTCGTCGCGATCCCGCCGGGTGCCCTGATCACGGCGATCCTCGTGGTCAACAACCTGCGCGACATCCCGACCGACGCCGCCGCCGGCAAGCGCACGCTCGCGGTGGTCCTCGGACGTCGCTGGACGGCCGTCGAGTACGGCCTGCTGCTCGCCGCCGCCTACCTCGTCCCGTTGCTGCTGCTCGTGGCCTGGACGGTCGGCGCGCCGCCGGCGGGGGACGGGGCGACGCCCACGCCGCTCGTGCTGCTGCCGCTGCTGACGCTGCCCATGACGCGGCCGCTGCTGAGGGCCGTGCGGGGCTTCGGGGACCCCCGCGAGCTCAACCCGGTGCTCAAGGGGACGGCCCGCCTGTCGCTCGCCTTCTCGCTGCTGTTCGCGATCGGGCTGGCCATCGGCGGCGCCGGCACCCTGGCCGTGGCCGCCCCGTGACCGTCATCGCCGGCCTGCGCGCCGACAAGGTCAGGATCCCGTTCCGCCGGCCGTTCGTCACCGCGGGCGGGATGTGGGTGGAGCGCGACGCCTGGATCGTCCGGCTGCTCGATCGCGAC
Source organism: uncultured Chloroflexia bacterium (assembly GCA_963741915.1). Classification (GTDB taxonomy): domain Bacteria; phylum Chloroflexota; class Limnocylindria; order Limnocylindrales; family CSP1-4; genus CAIXZV01. Next base: position 78,442 of record CAVUJW010000002.1, read on the forward strand.
GGCCGCGTGGGCGTCGGCGAGGCGGTGCTCGAGCCTGCCGACGGCGACACGGCCGCCGTCGTGCTCGACCACCTCGTGCGCGAGGCGGCGTCCAGCGCTCAGGTCGGCGCCCTGCCGTCGGCACCCGAGCTCGAGCTCCACGGCGCACCCGGACGGGCGCTCCGCGCGGCCATCGATGCCGCCCGGCTCGACCTCGATCAGCACCCGTCCCCGCGCCTGGGGCCCCGCGGACCGGGTGTCGGGGTCAACGCGACCCTCCCGGCGGTCGGGCCCGCGGCGTCGGCCGAGGCCGCGCGCCAGGCGCTGGAGGCCGGCTTCACGACGCTCAAGCTCAAGGCGGGCGCCGAGCGGGAGACGGAGGTCCTCGTCGACCGGGTGGCGGCGGTCCGATCGGCCGTGGGTCCCGGAACGCGGCTCCGGCTGGACGTCAACGGGGCGTGGGACCTGGACACCGCGATCGATCGCCTGGCGGCGATCCGCCGGTACGCGATCGAGTACGTCGAGCAGCCGATCGCGGGCGACGACGCAGGCGCGATGGCCGAGGTCCGGCGGCGTGCCGGCGTGCCCGTCGCGGTGGACGAGGCGGTCACCTCGGTTCGTGCCGTCCGCGCCCTGCTCGACGCCGAGGCGGTCGACGTCCTCGTGGTCAAGCCGGTTCGCGTGGGCGGCCCGGTCGCCGCCGCCGAGATCGCCGACCTGGCCACGGAGCGCGGGATCCCCGTCGTAGTCAGCACGCTGTTCGAGACCGGGATCGGGATCGCCGCCGGGCTCGCCGTGGCCGCGGCGCTGCCCGAGGCGGGTGGCGGGGAGCTTGATCGACCGCACGATCACGGGCTGGCCACGGCCGGCCTCCTGGACCACGACCTGCTGGCCGAGGGCCTGCCGCTGGACAAGGGACGGATGTGGGTGCCGGGCGGATCGGCCGCCGGAGGCCTGGGGATCATGATCGACGAGCGGGTGCTGGCACGCTACGTCGTCGACACGGCCGAGGCCAGCTGAGTGCGTGCCTGGTCCGCCGATCGGCTGCTCCGGACGCACGCGTCGGCGGCGGGCGATGCGCCGGCGATCCTCGACGCATCGTCGTCCTGGTCATGGGGGGAGCTCGACGCCCGGTGCACCCGGCTGGCGACGGCGCTCCACGCGGCCGGCGTGAGGCCCGGGAGCGTCCTGGCAATCGTGGCCGAACCATCGGCGCATGCCGTCGCCGCGATCCTGGGCGGGCTCCGGGCGGGAGCGCTGGTGGCGCCGCTGCCCTCGCGGCTGGCGCCGGCGGAGCTGGACGTCGCGCTCGGCGTGGTCGCGCCCGCGCTGGTATTGCACGATGGCGGCTCGGGCCCGGCCGTCGCGCGGTCGACGGCTCACCGTCTGGCCATCGAAGCCGCCCTCGAGGCGTCGGGATCGACACCTTCCGCCGACGCGGCGGTTGATCCGGAGGCGCCGGCGGTGGTCGTGCTCACGTCCGGGACCACGGGCCGGCCGAGGGGGGTCGTCCTGAGCGCACGAGCGATGGCCGCCAGCGCCGAGTCGTGGCTGGGGGCGTTGCCGCCCGCGACCGGCTGGCTGCTCGCTCTCGGCCTCGGTCACGTGGCGGGCCTCGGCGTGCTATGGCGCTCGATCGCCGGGCGGGTGCCGCTGCGGATCGTGCCCGGCAGCGATCCCGCGGCCACCCTGGCGGCCCTCGACGCCGCCCCGCCGGTGAGCCACGTGTCGCTCGTCCCCGCCCAGCTCCACCGGCTGCTCGCCGATGCGGAGGGGCCTCCGTCGCCCACGCTCCGGGCGGTGCTCCTCGGCGGCGGCTCGATCCCGCCCGATCTGGTCCTGCGCGCGCTCGATGCGGGCTGGCCCGTGGTGCCGACCTACGGCCTGAGCGAGGCCGCCTCGGGCGTCACGGCGCTGGCCACCGGGGAGGCGCGCGTGGCGCCGGGCACGGCCGGGCGGCCGCTCCCCGGGGTCCAGGTGCGGATCGAGGCGCCGGACGCCGACGGCGTCGGGGAGATCGTCGTCACCAGCCCGGCGTCGTTCGGCGGCTACCTGGGTGAGGCGCCGAGGGCCCCCGGCGAGGCGATCCGGACCGGGGATCTCGGGTGGCTCGACCCCGCGGGCCGGTTGGTCGTGGTCGACCGGCGCACGGACCGCATCGTGCGGGGCGGCGAGAACCTCGCGCCCGCCGAGGTCGAGGCCCTGCTGCTCGCGCACCCCTCGATCGCCGACGCCGCGGTCGTCGCCCGCCCCGACGCCGTGTGGGGCCAGGTGCCGGTGGCCATGCTGGTGGCTCGGCCAGGAGCGGAACGGCCCGATCCCGACGCGCTGGCCGCCCACTGCCGGCGGTCGCTGGCGGGGTTCAAGGTCCCGGCCGAGTTCCGCTGGGCGGACGCGCTGCCGCGGACGTCGGGGGGCAAGCTGCGGCGCGCCGAGGTGCGCGCCGCGCTGGATCGGCCGAGACCAGGAACGCTGACGCGACCCGACGGGGCCCGGATCGGCTGGCGCACGACGGGCTCCGGCCACCAGGCGGTGATCCTCCTCCACGGCACGCTGTCGAACGCGACCCAGCTCGACCGGCTGGCCGCCGAGATCGCGCGCGCGGGCGACGCGACCGTCCATGCCATGGACCGCCGGGCGAGCGGGACGAGCCGTGTCCCGGATCCGGCTCCCACCGACGTCGCGGTCCACGTCGCGGACCTGGTTGCCATCCTGGACCGGCTGGCGATCGCCGAGGCCATCCTCGTCGGGTTGAGCTACGGCGGTGTCCTTGCGCTCGAGACGGCGGCCCGGCACCCGCGACGGGTGCTTGCCATCGTGGCCTGGGAGCCCCCGTACGGGCCGCTCGCTGACGAGGCTGCCCGTGCCCGGCTGGCCGCCCTCGCCGCGGCGACAGAGGCGGCGCATCGCCGGGGCGGAGCGCCCGCCGCCGCCGAGACCTTCCTTCGAGCGGTGGCCGGCGACGCAGCCTGGGACCGCCTGCCGTCACGCAGCCGGGCGTTCCTCGCCGGCGAAGGGGACGGCGCGCTGGCCGATGCGGGGCTGCTGGGCGTCGATGGCGACCGGCTCGGCCGGATCACGTGCCCCACGACCGTGCTGACCGGGGGCGCGAGCCAACCGTTCTACCGGCCCATCGCCGATGCGCTCGCCGGGCGCATCCCGGGCGCGCGCCGGGTCCACCTCGACGGCCTCGACCATCCCGCGCCGATCACCGATCCGGCACCGATCGCCGCGGTCGTCCTGGAGTCGATCCCACCCGCGCTGGAGCCACGACGCGCATGACGCAGCCCGATCCCGATCCCACGACGACCCCGTCCGGCGCTTCGACTGGCCTCGGCAACGCCGCCCGGACGGCCGAGGTCCGGGTGATGTTCGACCGCATCGCCCGCGTGTACGACCCGATGAACCTCGTGATCAGCGCGTTCCAGGAGCCGCGCTGGCGCCGCCGCCTGGTCGACGGCGCCGGGCTGCGTCCCGGTGGCAGCGCGCTGGATGTGGCCTCGGGCACCGGCAAGGTGGCCGCCGACCTGCATCGCCGTGCGTCGCCCGGCGGCCACGTGGTCGGCGTCGACATCTCGCCCGGGATGATCGACGTCGCCCGGCGCCGGTACGCGGACCGGGACGGACTGGAGTACGTCGTGGGCGACGCGCTGGCGCTGCCCACCGACGATGGGGCGTTCGACGCCGCGACGATCGCGTTCGGGATGCGCAACCTGCCCGACTACCGGCGGGGGTTCGAGGAGATGGCGCGCTCGGTGCGCCCCGCCGGCCGGGTGCTGTGCCTCGAGATCGGCCGGCCCCGCAGCCGGCTGGCCCGGTTCATGCGCTGGTGGTTCGACCGGATCGTGCCCCTCATCGGGCGGGTCGCGGGGCAGGGCGATGCCTATGCGTACCTCGTACGCAGCGTCCAGGCCTATCCGTCCCCGGAACGGATCGCGGAGGTCATGGGCGAGGCCGGGCTGGTCGACGTCCGCTGGCAGGGCCTGACCGGCGGGATCGTCACGCTCCACGCGGGGACCGTCCCGGGCGCGGGCCATCCTGACGGGGACTGACGCCGGCCTGCGGTACCATCCCATCCCCTGCCCATGCCCGACGATCCCATGCCCGCGTCCCTGATCCACGCCCGCGGCCTGACCAAGCGGTTCGGGTCGTTCACGGCCGTCGACGCCATCGACTTCGACGTGGCGCCCGGCGAATCGTTCGGGTTCCTGGGGCCCAACGGTGCCGGCAAGACGAGCACGATGCGGATGATCGGGTGCGTGTCGCCGGTGACCGAGGGGACGCTCCGGGTGCTCGACCTGGACCCCGCCGTGGACGGCGCCCGGATCCGTGGCCGGCTGGGCGTCGTCCCCCAGCAGGACACGCTCGACATCGAGCTCTCGGTCCGCGACAACCTCGTGATCTACGGGCGCTACTTCGGCCTGGCGCGGGCGGAGGCCACCCGCCGGGCCGTCGCGCTGCTCGACTTCGCCCAGCTCTCGGATCGGGCGAACGACAAGGTCGAGCCCCTGTCCGGCGGCATGAAGCGCCGGCTGACGATCGCGCGCGCCCTGATCAACGAGCCCTCGATCCTGCTGCTCGACGAGCCGACGACGGGGCTCGACCCGCAGGCACGGCACCTGCTGTGGGAGCGGCTGTACCGCCTCAAGCAGCAGGGCGTGACGCTGGTCCTGACCACGCACTACATGGACGAGGCGGAGCAGCTGTGCGACCGCCTGGTGGTGATGGACAAGGCGAAGATTGCCGCCGAGGGAACGCCGCTCGATCTGATCCGCCGCTATTCGAGCCGCGAGGTGACCGAGCTGCGGTTCCCGGTCGGGGTCCAGGAAACGCTCGACGGCCAGCTCGACGGCCTGGGCGAGCGGATCGAGCGGCTGCCCGACCGCGTTCTCGTCTACTCGGATGACGGCGAGGCAGCGGCCGCGGCCGCCCACCAGCGCGGGCTGCGGCCAGAGACGGTCCTCGTCCGGCGCAGCTCGCTCGAGGACGTGTTCCTGCGGCTGACAGGCCGCAGCCTGGTCGACTGATGGCCGTCTCGCCGATGCTCCGGCCCGCCGGTCCGGGCTTCGCCCCCACGGGGTCCGGGGTGCCCCGCCGGCACGCGCTGGATGGGGCTCGCGCGGCCTACGAGCACCAGCTCCTGCTCTACCTGCGCACCTGGCGTGGCTCGATCTTCGGCAACTTCGCGCAGCCGGTGCTGTTCCTGCTGGCGATGGGCGTCGGCCTCGGCTCGTTCGTGGACCGGGCGGGCAGCGGGGCGATGGGCGGCGTCCCGTACCTCCAGTTCCTGGCGCCCGCGCTGCTGGCCTCGTCGGTGATGCAGGGATCCGTGTTCGAGGCGACCTTCCCCGTCCTGGCCGGGTTCCGCTGGGTCAAGCGCTACCACGCGATGTACGCCACGCCCCTTACCCCGTACGCGATCGCCTTCGGCCAGCTCGCCTGGATCGTCACCCGAGCGACGCTCGTGGGTTCGATCTTCGCGCTGGTGGTCATCGCGTTCGGGGCCGCCCGCACGCCCGGCATCCTGCTGGCCGTTCCGGTCGGCACGCTGACGGCCGTCGCCTTCGCCGCCCCGATCGCCGCGTTCATGTCCACCCAGCGCGACACCTCAGCGTTCAACGCCATCTGGCGGTTCGGGATCACGCCGCTGTTCCTGTTCTCCGGCACGTTCTTCCCGATCGAGCAGCTGCCCGACCCGATCCGGCCCATCGCGTGGCTGCTGCCGCTGTGGCACGGCGTGGACCTCGCCCGGGCGCTGTCCCTGGGCACGCTCGGTGACCACCCGCTGGTCCAGCTCGCCCACCTCGCGATCCTGGGTGGCGCAGCGCTCGGCGGGTCGATCGCGATGTTCGTCATGTTCCGGCGGGAGTTCGAGCGGTGACGCAGATGATCCCGACGCTGCGGGTGCTCCCGGTGGGCCTCGGCGGCTCCCGGGCCGCCCTGCTCATCGAGCGCAACGTGTACGTGTACCGCCGCGGCTGGATGATGATCTTCTCGGGCTTCTTCGAGCCGTTGTTCTACCTGCTCTCGATCGGCCTCGGGATCGGCGGCATCGTGGGTGACGTGCCGGGCTCCGGCGGGCAGCTCATCCCGTATGCGCTGTTCGTCGCCCCGGCCCTGCTGGCCTCGGCGTCGATGAACGGCGCGATCGCCGAGTCCACGTTCAACGTGTTCTTCAAGCTCAACTACCAGAAGACGTACGACGCGGTGCTGGCGACCCCGCTCGGCCCGGGCGATGTCGCCCTGGGGGAGATCGGCTGGGCGGTCATCCGGGCCACCCTGTACGCGCTCGGGTTCGTGGTCGTGATCGCCCTGCTCGGCCTGGTGCGGTCGCCGTGGGTGGTGCTCGCTGTTCCGGCGGCGACGCTGCTCGCCTTCGCGTTCGCTGCCGTGGGCATGGCGGCCACGACGTTCATGCGCTCGTGGCAGGACTTCGACATGATCCAGCTGGTGGTGCTGCCGCTGTTCCTGTTCAGCGGCACCTTCTATCCCATCAGCGCCTACCCGGAGCCGTTCCGGCTGCTCGTCCAGCTGACGCCGCTGTACCAGGGGGTCGACCTTATCCGGGCGCTCGTCACCGGGGCCGTGGACGCGGGCATCCTGTGGCACGTCGCCTACCTGTCGGTCATGGGGCTGGCCGGGCTCGCGGTCGTGGCCCGGCGCCTGGACCGGATGCTGCTCAAGTAGCCGCCGTCGCCCGTCGCCCGCGTCGCCGCCGTCGCCCGTCGCCCCACTCCCGGCATCGAGTCAAAGCACGACTGCTCGTCTGGAACACCGGGGCCCGACCGTCCCCGGAGGCGGCGGATGCCGCGTGCCGCGCGCCGGTCGTTCGGCGTGGGCCCTGCCGGGCGGCAGCGGTGGCGCTGCTACGGGGCGATCCGCAACGTCTGGCCGGGCTCACCCGGTGACGAACAGTCGTCCTTCGACTACCCGGCCAGAACGCCCGTTCGCGGATACGTGGTGGATAAGCGTCCGCGGCCAGAGTTGCCGACATGGACACCGTCCGCCTGGGGCTCGGGATCCGGGCATTGCGACGGCACCGCGGCCTGACCCAGGCCGAGCTCGCCAGGAAGGCCCGCGTATCGCAATCAGCCGTCTCGCGCGCCGAGCGTGGAGCGGCGTCCCGGATGACGCTTCGCTCGCTCGAGCGGATCGCCGAGGCGCTCGGAGCCCGGACGTCGCTCCGCCTGTTGTGGCAGGGCGAGGCCCTCGACCGTCTCCTCGACGCGGCGCACGCAGGGCTCGTCGACCAGGTCATCGCCCTGCTGCGTGCCCACGGCTGGAGGTGGTGCCGGAGGCCACGTTCAACCGATACGGCGAGCGTGGATCTATCGACATCCTGGCCTGGCATCCGGGTCACACGGCACTGCTGATCGTCGAGGTCAAGTCGGTCATGCCGGACGTCCAGGCGTTGCTGTCGGGCATCGACCGGAAGCAGCGGATCGCGCCTGGTCTCGCCGCGGACCGAGGCTGGCGAGCGAGCACGATCTCGAGGCTCATCGTCCTGCCGGATGACCGCACCGCCCGACGCCGGGTCGCAACGCACGATGCGACCTTCGCGCAGGCCTATCCGGCGCGCACCCGCGAGATCAGGCATTGGATCGTGGCACCGGTCGCACCCCTGGCAGGGATCCTGTTCCTGCCGGCGGGCCCGCGGACGACGGCTCGTCACCGGGTCAGCCGGGCTGCGCGAAGTCGATCTCGCCGAGCGAGCGCGTCCGCGGCCGTCGGGCACGCGGCGCGCTGACCGGACAACGTGCGGGCCGGCGATCCGGCGGGCGTGCGATCGGCGAGATCGATCGAGGCGCGCGAGCGATCGGCACCCGGGCCATCGGCGCGCGAGCCACCGCCCCGGCCCGCCGGGTACGATCGGGGCACGATGCCGCTCACCGATCCCGCGGCCGCCGCCGCGGCTGCCATCGACCTGCCGGCGCCTCGACGCCGCGATCGGCGACTGCTTCGCCTGCCCGCGTCTCGTCGCGTGGCGCGAGGAGCAGGCGCGCGTGAAGGTCGCCCGCTTCAGGGCCGAGACCTACTGGGCCCGGCCGGTGCCCGGGTACGGCGACCCGGACGCGCGGATCATGCTGGTCGGGCTGGCGCCGGCCGCTCACGGCGGCAACCGGACCGGACGCGTGTTCACGGGCGACGCGTCGGGCGACTTCCTGTGGCGGGCGATGCATGCGGTGGGGCTGGCCGATCGGCCCGTCAGTCGCCGGGCAGACGACGGGCTGGCGCTCCGCGGCGCACGGGTCGCCGCCGCCGTCCGGTGCGCCCCGCCGGCGAACCGTCCGACGCCGGCCGAGCAGGCGACCTGCCGCCCGTACCTCGTCCGGGAGATGCGGCTGCTCGCCGGGCTGCGGGTGATCGTGGCGCTGGGCGGCGTGGGCTGGGATGCGGCGCTCCGGTCGCTGGCGGCGATGGGCCATCCGCGACCGTCGCCCAAGCCGCGGTTCGGGCATGGCGCGGAGGTCGTGATCGGCGATTGCACGCTGCTGGGTTCGTATCACCCGAGCCAGCAGAACACGTTCACCGGACGGCTGACGCCGCCGATGCTCGAGGCGGTCCTCGCCCGTGCCGTCGCCCTCGCGGAGCCGGGCACGCCGGTGTCCCGTACACTCGGCTGCGCCCATGACCACCGAACGCGACTACTACGAGGTGCTCGGCGTCGAGCGGGGTGCCGGCGACGCCGAGATCAAGCGCGCCTTCCGCAGGCTCGCCCAGCAATGGCACCCGGACGTCAACGCCGATGCCGCGGCCCAGGAGCGCTTCAAGGAGATCAACGAGGCCTACCAGGTCCTGTCCGACCCGCAGCGCCGGCAGGCCTACGACATGTTCGGCCGGGCGGGCGTGGGCGGCGCCGGGGCGGATGCCGGGTTCGGGGCCGGGCTTCGGCGGCTTCTCGGACATCTTCGACGCCTTCTTCGGCGGCGTCGATGGCGGGCGCCGCGCGCCGGGCCCGGCCGCAGACCGGCTCGGACCTCCGGTACGACCTGCGGATCACGTTCGAGGAGGCCGCCCTGGGCACCGAGAAGGAGATCGAGTTCCCGGTGCTCGGTCGGTGCGACACGTGTGGCGGCACGGGCGCGAAGCCCGGGCACGAACCCCGTCCAGTGTCCCCAGTGCAATGGCCGAGGCGAGATCCGCTCGGTCCGCCAGACGATGCTCGGGCAGATGGTCAACGTCGCACCCTGCCCGCGCTGTCGCGGCGAGGGGCGGATCGTCGAGACGCCCTGCGAGACGTGCCGCGGCGAGGGCCGGACCGAGCGCAAGCGGACGCTGCGGGTCGCGATCCCGGCCGGCATCGACGAGGGCCACCAGATCCGGCTCTCGAGCGAGGGCGAGATCGGGCCGCGCGGCGGCGCGGCCGGCAGCCTGTACGTCGCGGTCCACGTCGCCGCCCACCCCAAGCTCACCCGCGAGGGCACGGAGCTGTTCTACGAGGCCCCGCTGTCGATCGCGCAGGCGGCCCTCGGGACGAAGATCCGGGTCCCGACGATCGAGGGCGACGACACCGAGGTCGAGATCAAGCCGGGCACCCAGCCCGGGACCGAGATCCGCCTCCGCGGCCGCGGCGTGCCCGCATCTCCGCCGCCAGTCGGTGCGCGGGCGATCTGCACGTCATCGCCAACGTCGTCGTCCCGGCCAAGCTCACGAAGCACCAGCGCGAGCTGCTCGAGGCGTTCGCGAAGGAGTGCGGGTGACGCCGTCTCGCCGCCCGGTGGCCTGCGCGAGAAGCTGGGCCTGGGTTGACTCCGGCGGGAGGCGCGAAGCCGGCGGCCGTCGCGGCGGACCCCCTCGCCCGGGTCGACCTGGCCGAGGCGGTGGCAACCCCCGGAACGTGGCTCGAGCTCACGGTCGTCGCGGACCACGAGGCCGTCGAGGCGGTGTCCGAGATCCTGTCGCGGGCCGCCCCCGGGGGGACCAGCGTCGAGCCCGCGTTCGAGCTGGTGGACGAGGGGCTGGCCGCGCGGGTCGACCTCGGACGGCCGGCGCTCGTCCGTGCGCACCTTCCGCTGCCCGACGACGTGCCGGCTGTGCGCGACGGCCGTGCGCGCGGGTGGAGCGCGACCTCGGCCACCTCCAGGCGTTCGGCCTGCGGCCGATCGGTGACCTCGCGGCGCGGCGATCGTCCACGAGGCCGACTGGGCGAAGGCCTGGAAGGCGCACTTCCCGGTGCTGCGGGTCGGGCGGCGGATCGTCATCCGGCCCACCTGGCGGCGTCATCGGCGCCGGCCGGGCGACGTGGTGCTCGCCCTCGACCCCGGGATGGCGTTCGGGACGGGGCTCCATCCGACGACGCGGCTGTGCCTGGCGGCCCTGGAGGGGCTGGCCGACCGCGGGCGTGATCGGCGCCGGGAGTGGCCGCGATCGAGGCCGGCGCGCGTGCTGGACGTGGGCTCCGGCTCGGGGATCCTGTCGATCGCCGCCGCGCGGCTCGGCGCGACCGAGGTGCTCGCGATCGACATCGACCCGATCGCGGTCGAGGCGAGCGCCGCCAACGCGCGCCGCAACCGCCTCGCGACGCATGATCCGCGCCCGCGAGGGCAGCGTGCCCAGCGGCGAGGGGCCGTTCGACGTCGTGCTCGCGAACCTCATCGCGTCGCTGCTGGTCGGCGCTCGCCGATGGGCTGGTCGAGGACCTGCGGCCCGGCGGGACGCTGCTCGCCTCGGGGATCTTCGAGGACCGGGAGGCGGCGGTCGCCGAAGCGTTCGGGCCCGCGGCCTGGGCGTCACGGGGCGCTGGGCGGAGGGCGACTGGGTGGCCCTCGAGGCCCACCGGCCGGACTGAAGGGCCTGCGCTACGATCAGCGACTCGATGCCCGACCTGTCGCCGCTGTTCCCCGCGATCCTGGCGACCGCACGTGACCCTCGCGATCGGCCTGTTCGTGCCCAGCCTGCTGCTGCCGTTCGCGCTGCGCAACCGGCGGCGGCGCCCGGCACCCGGGCCGCCCGCGCCGGGATGGCGCTGCGGATCCTGCGCTCGATCCAGGCCCACGGAACGGTGGCGATCGGCGCCGGGCTCGCGATCACGGGGGCGGGCATGTCGCCGTCCTCGGGCCACGGATGCTCGAGCAGCCCTGGCTCCTGGCGAGCCTCGCCACGTACGCGGTTCGCCGCCTTGATCGCGTTCGCCGTCCAGCGGCCCGGGCTGCACCGGCTCGAGACGCGCGAGGCCCCGGTGACCGACGCCGACCGTGCCGCCTGGCGCGCCGGCGCACGACGGCAGCGGTACGTGGCCTACGGCTGGGCGGCGCCGTGGGGCTGATCGCGTTCCTGATGTCCGCCAAGCCGGAGCTGTGGTGAGCCGGCCCGTGAGCCGGCCGCTGCCACACCCGCTGGCACGCCCGCGCTCGGCCGCGATCGTCAACCTCGGCTGCAAGGTGAACCAGTCCGAGATGGAGGCGGCCGCCCGGCTCCTGCGCGAGGCCGGCGTGCCGCTCGTCGACCCGGACACGGGCCGCCGATCTCTATCTCGTCAACACCTGCACCGTGACCGCCATCGCGGACGAGAAGTCGCGCACCGCCGTCCGTCGTGCGCGCCGCGCGAACCCCGCCGCGGCAGGTCGTCGTCACCGGCTGCTCGGTCCAGGTGGGGCCCGAGGCGTTCGCCGCGCGGACCCCGGCGCGCGGCTGGTGGGCAACGACGGCAAGGCCGGGCTGCTGCGGCGAGCTCGAGACGCTGGTCCGGGCTGCGGACCCGCGATGCGGCCGATGCCGCCCGCATGGGCCGCTCGACGCGCGCGCTCCCGACGCTCTCGGGCGTGGAGGCGGACGGCGGTGCCCGTGGGCGGCCCGATCGACGGGATCGCCGACGACCGGGCCTCGGTGGAGCGCACCCGGGCATTCGTCAAGGTCCAGGACGGCTGCTCCTTCTACTGCACCTACTGCATCATCCCGCGCGCCCGTGGCCCCGAGCGCGTCGCTGGCGCCCGAGGTCGTCCTCGCCGACGTTCGCCGGGCGCTCGCAGCCGGCCACCGCGAGATCGTGCTGACCGGGATCAACATCGGCACCTATGACGGCGGCTGGTCGGAGCGGGGGGCCCGCGGCTCGCACGTCGCGGAGCGCGCTCACGCTGGCCGGGCTCGTCGCGGCGGATCCTCGCCGAGACGCCCGTCGAGCGGATCCGCCTCTAGCTCGATCGAGCCCCAGCACGTGGACGACGAGCTGCTCGAGACCTGGGTCGCGGGGGCGCCGCGGACGCTGCCGCACCTCCACCTGCCGCTCCAGTCGGGCGACGACGGCGTGCTGCGGCGGATGGGCCGCCGCTACCTGAGCGCACGACTACGCGCGGGTCGTGGGCGCGGGCACGGGCGGCCATCCCGGGCGTCGCCGTGCACGCGGACGTGATCGTCGGGCTTCCCGACCGAGGACGGGGCGGCGTTCGAGCGGACCCGGCGGCTGGTGCGCGAGCTCGAGCCGGCCGGCCTCCACGTGTTCCGCTACTCGGCCCGGCCGGGGACGCCCGCGACGCGGATGGCCGGCGCAGGTCGACGAACGGACGAAGAAGCGGCGCGCCGCCGAGCTGCTGGCGGTGGCCGCGGAGGCGCGCGCCGCGTTCGCGCGGCGGGCGGATCGGGACGCGAGACGCGGGTGCTCGCCGAGTCGCGGCTGCCGGACGGGCGATGGGTCGGCCACGCGGAGGACCACGTCTCTGGTCGCGCCCGCGTGGCGCATCGCCCTGCCGGCGACCGGACGACCTCGAGAATGCGATCCTGACGGCGCGCCGGGACGGCGTCGACCCCGGGGTCCCGGAGCGGGTACCGGGGAGGTCCTGGCGGTCGCCCCGCCGCCCCGCTCGCTCCGGGCAGCCCCTGCCCATCGCCTCGCCGGGCCGGCGCATCGCGCACCGATGGGAGGGAGCCCATGCCGGCTGACTGCCTGTTCTGCCGGATCGTCGCCGGCGAGATCCCCGCGACCGGCGTCCACGAGGACGAGGCCGTGGTCGCGATCCGCGACATCAATCCGCAGGCGCCGACGCACGTGCTGCTGATCCCGGTCGCGCACATCGCGTCGGCCGCGGAGATCGACGCGAGGCGGACGCGCCCGCTGCTCGGCCGGCTGTTCGCCGTGCGCCGGCGATGGCGCGGACCGGAGGGCCTCGACGGAGGCTGGCGGCTGGTGCGCCAACGTCGGCCCGGACGGCGGGCCAGACCGGTCGACCACCTGCACCTTCACCTGCTGGGCGGCCGCCGCATGGGCTGGCCGCCCGGATGACCGACCCGGGGGACACCGGCCGGGGACACGCTGACCGGCAGGCGGCCGGGGCGGTGGCCCGCCCGCCTGGTTCGCCCTGCTGCGGCATCGGCGGGCTGGTGCTGCGGCCTGCTCGTGATCGGCGCCCAGGTGCTCGGCGTCGGTGGTGGCGCCGCCGACGCGCCGGCCGACGATGCCCCCGACCGGCCAGGCGGCGGCCAGCAGACCCGCGTGCGCTCGTCGCCGCGCTGAGGGCGCCTCGTTCCAGGTCCGGGACCCGCAGACCCCGTTCCGCCCGGGCGAGAGCCCCGCGCTGGTCGGCGTTCCGCGCGCGGCTGCTGCAGGTCGTCCTGCCCGCGGACCCCGGGCGGCGGCTACGTCGTGATCTACGAGCTGCCCTCCGAACGCCGAGGCGGATCGAGTGCGGCGGCGATCTTCGTCGCGCTACCTCGGCTCCGGGCCCGGGGCCGGATCCAGTACCCGTCGGACGCCCAGTTCGTGCTCCGGCGGTCGGACAGACGCTCGTGTACTACCCGTACTCGCCGGCGGTCGCCTGGGCCGCGGGTGCGCGCGCAGCTCGCGATCGCGACACTGGCACGGGTGGGCGAGGCGCTGACGGGCCCGCGTGCGGTCCGGCGCGCCGGCACGCTGAGCCGCCGGCGCCGGCCGCGTCCTCCCGCACCGGTAGCGGCTCGTCGACCGCGGCCCAGGCTCGCACCGCGGTCGCGCTTGACCTTGAGGGTGTGGGTTCGCGGGAAGTCCGGCGTCGGGCCACAGCCGCCAGCCCGCGATCCGCTGGTTCGGCCCGAGCGTCGCGTTGGCCGCCTTGACCGCGGCGTCGATGTGGCGCCGGAGCGCATCTCGGCGGGCGCCGCCGTCGAGCGTCGATCCGGCGGCGCCGCTCCGCCCGGCAGCCCGTGGCTGCCCGGGCGCGAGCACGACGGCCTCGATCCGGCCCGGGTCGCGGTCTCGATCGCCACCGAGTCGCGGATCCCGGCGACCCGCAGCGCGTTCTCGATGTCCTCGGGGTAACACGTTGAAGCCGTTGGGCAGGACGATGATGTCCTTCTTCCGGCCGTGGAGGTGGAGCCGGCCTCGCTCGTCGAGCCGGCCGAGGTCGCCCGACCGGTACCAGCCGTCGTCGGTATACGCCGTCGGCCGTCGCCTCGGGGTCGTGCCAGTACCCCTGGAACAGGGTCGGGCCCCGGAACTGGATCTCGCCGTCGTCGGCGATCCGCATCTCGACCGGCTTGGGCGGCCAGCCCACCGTGCCCAGCGGGTGGTCGTCCATCGTCGTGCACGCAGCCGGCGGCGGTCTCGGTCGCGCCGTAGCCCTGGAGCACGATGACCCCCAGGTCCTCCCACGCCTGCTGGAGCGCCGGCGGCAGGAACGCGCCCGCGGACGCGAACAGGCGCAGGCCACCGCCGAGCGGCGGGTGCACCGACGGAACAGGCGCCGGCGGGCCGCGGTAGGGGAGGCGCCGCGCGATGCGGCGCAGCCGGTCGAACGTGGCCGTCCGGCCCTGCCGCGCCACCTCGCGCTCGATCGCGCTCCAGAACAGGTCCAGCAGCTGGGGGACGAGGAGCATCGTCGTGACCCGAGTGATCCCGGAGGGCGTCGAAGATGACCCGCGGGTTCGCGGCTGCGCACGTAGAGGATGTCCGCGCCCACGTCCATCGCGTAGTACAGCGATACGGCCTGCTCCAGCGAGTGCGACAGGGGCAGCAGCGACACCATCCGGTGCTCCATGGGATTGATGATCCCGTGGAACGACTGGACGCCGGCGAGCACGTTGCCGTGGGCGAGCATCACGCCCTTGGGGTTGCCGGTCGTGCCGGACGTGAACACCAGCTCGAACACCTCGTCCGGCGCCGGCCGTGGCCACGCGCCGAGCTGCGCCTCCCAGTCGGCCGGAAACGTCACGTCCGGGTCCGCCGACAGCGTCCTCGACCGCGGTCGTCGGGAAGCTGCTCCAGGCCGACCTCGCGTGGGTCCGGAGCGTCACGCCCGGTGCCCGAGGAGCAGACGCATCGGCGCCCGACCTGCTCGACGATCCGCTCGGACCGTCGCGTCGGGCGACTCGCGCATCGAGCGGGACGAAGATCAGGCGCGCGTACATCGCCCCGAAGTAGGCGGCCGGCAGCGCGGGCATCGACGGCGACCAGGTCAGGACGCGGTCGCCCGGCTGGAGCCCCAGCGCGCGGAGCCGCCACGCGGCGATGCGGCTGCGGCGCAGGACCTCGCGGTAGCTCCAATGGAACGTCGTGCCATCGTCGCGGCGGAGGCCGAGCGCGTTGCGGTCGCGGTACCGGGAGGCGCTCGACTCCAGGAGGTCGATCAGGGTCTCCATGGTTGCCTGATCCTAGCCCTTGGGGCAGGCCGTTGGAAGGACGGGCCTGCCGATCAGGTGGTTGCGCCGCTCACGTGCCGGGTCTCGGGCAGCAGGGCGATGAACGGCAGCGCGAGCAGCGACGCACCGGCGGCGAGCAGGAGCGCCGACTGGAGCCCGATCGCCTCGCCGATCGCCCCGACGGCGAGCGTGCCGAGGGCGCTGGTCATCGTGATCACGAAGATGCTCAGGCCGACGGCGGCGCCGCGGTTGTCGGGCAGCAGCTCCTGCATCAGCACCAGCTGCACCGGGCCCGCGCTGAGCAGCTGCGACCCCGGCCACCGCGAGGACGACGAGCATCAGCGGCCCGACCGGCATCGCGAGCGCCAGGATCAGCAGCGGCGCGCCGACCCCGGACGCGATCGCCAGCATCGCGCGGCGCCCGATCCGGTCCGACAGCGTGCCACCCAGGAACGCGCCGGTGGCGCCGCCGATCTCGAACGCGGTCACCGCGGTCCCCGCCAGGACGATCCCCGCGCCCGCCCCGGTGAGGTACGTCGGGATGAACACCAGCAGCCCGACGCCGGCCATCGACATCATGGCGCTGGCGGCCGCCAGGAGCAGGAACCCGCGGCGCGCTGACCGCAGGGCGCTGCGGACCGAGCCCGCCCGATGGGCCAGGTGGACCTGCGGCCGATGCGCGAGCCGCGTGTACAGCACGGCGGACGCGATGGCGCCCGGCACGATCGCGATCCAGCTCCACTCGAGCCCGACGGCCGCGAGGACGATCGCGATCACCACGGGTCCGATCGCCCGGCCCGACTCGCCGCCGGTCATGAAGATCGAGGTCCCGCGGCCCCATTCCCGCCCCGAGGAGCGGGTGACCAGCGCGGCGGCGGCCGGATGGAACACCGCCGAGCTCAGGCCGGCCAGCACCAGCAGCAGGGCCACGACCCCGGTCGCGGGCGCCAGGCCGAGCAGCCCGATCGCGATCGCCGTGGCCAGTGGCGCCAGGATGATCCAGTAGCGGGTGTCGGCCCGGTCCGCGACCACGCCCAGGATCGGCTGCACGCCGGTCGCCAGCCGGAACGTCGCCGCCAGCAGCCCGGCCATGGCGAGGCTGATGCCCAGCTTGGGGATGAGCAGGGGCAGCAGCACGCCCACGAACGCAGGGTACGTGTCGTGGACCAGATGGGCTCCGGCGACCGACAGGATGGTCGGCGTGTCGAAGGTCGCGGGCTGGCTGGCGGGCTGGTCGAGATCGGCAGCGGTGGCCATGGAGGTGCCATTGTCGCCCCGACTCGAAGCGGCACGTGGGCCTCCGGCGTTTGACCGGCTCCCGGTGCGCGCGTACACTCCGCGCGCCTGCCGGCCGGTTGGCTGCGCCTCGTGCGCGATCGCCGCCGGGACGTCCCCTGCGCCGCTGGGCAACGCGCGCGGGAGACGGGTGCGTAGATCGCTGCCCGAGGAGGTGAACCGGGATTGGCCGAAGTCCGAGTGGGTGAGAACGAGACGTTCGAGAGCGCCCTCCGCCGCTTCAACAAGAAGATCCAGCAGAGCGGCATCCTCGCCGAGGCTCGCCGGCGCGAGCACTACGAGAAGCCGTCGGTGAAGCGGAAGCGCAAGGAAGCGAAGCGCAAGAAGAACGCGCGCGCGAGCCAGGGCTGAGCCGCCTCGGCGGTTCACCAGCCTTCGCGTCGACCGGGACCGGGATCCCGGATCCCACCAACGGCGCGCTCGCGGGCACGGCCCGTCGTCGGGGCACAACGACGACGCCGTGACACCCGAGGAGCCATCCGGTGACCCTTCGCGAACGACTCCACGCTGACACGACCGCCGCCATGCGGTCGGGTGACGTGCTGCGCCGCGACACCCTGCGGATGGCGCAGAGCGCGCTGTACAACGTCGAGAAGGCGAAGCGGGCGAGCCTGTCCGAGGACGAGGTGGTGGCGGTGCTGACCCGCGAGGTCAAGACCCGCCGCGAGAGCGTCGAGGCGTTCCGGAACGGCGGCCGCGAGGACCTTGCGGCCAAGGAGCAGGCCGAGATCGCCATCCTCCGCGAGTACCTGCCGGCTGCCCTGTCCGAGGCAGAGCTGCAAGCCCTCGTCGACGAGGGCATCGCCGCCACGGGGGCCAGCTCAGCGCGGGACCTGGGCAAGGTCATGGGCTGGCTGTCCCCGAGGATCCGGGGACGGGCCGACGGCAAGATCACCTCCGGGCTGGTGGCCCGGGCGCTGGCGCGGCGCCGACCTCGCCGCGCACGATACGGGGCACTGACCCTCCGCCGGGGAGGACCAACCGATGCTGTCGTCGACCGCCGAACCGACCGAGCGCTTCACGCGCAGCGACCTGGCCCGGCTGGTGGCCGCGTCCGTGCTGCTGGTCGCCGCGATGTCGGCGATCCTCGGGGTGGACGTGCTGCCGGCCCAGGCCCAGCTCGAGATCGGCAAGCCCGCGCCCGCCAACGTGGTGGCGCCGCGTGCGATCGAGTACACGAGCGAGGTGCTCACGAAGCAGGCGCAGGCGGCCGCGGAGGCGGCGGTCGGGCCGCAATACGACTACACGGCTGACCAGGCCGAGGCGATCGCCGCGCAGCAGGCCCAGGCGTTCGAGCGCGAGGTGGCGCCGGTCGACGCCGCGTTCGCCGACGGTGTCACGACCGACGACCGGAAGACGCTGCTGGACCAGGCGATCCCGGGCCTCGCCACCGATACCCGGAGCACCCTGGTGCAGCTGACCGCCGACCGCTGGAAGGCGGTCCGCACCGAGGCAGCGCGGGTCCTCGACACGCTCGAGCGCTCCGAGCTGCGGGACACCGAGGTCGCCGCCATGCGGGACCGGCTGGCCGGCCGCATGGGCGCCGATCTCAGCGCCGACGAGCGGGTGCTGGCGGCGGCCCTGATCTCGCCGCTCGTGGTGCCCAACTCCTCCTACTCGTCCGAGCTCACGACCACCGCGCGCCAGCAGGCCGCCGACGCCGTCCAGCCGATCACCAAGAGCTGGGAGCGCAACGAGATCATCGTGCGTGCCGGCGACCGGGTGGACGCGGTGGCGTTCGAGGCGATCACGTACTTCAAGCTCAACGAGGGCGGCCTCGACGTCGCCCGGCTGGCCGGCTTCATCGTGCTTTCGATCCTGGTCGTCGGGCTGCTGCTCACCTGGACGTGGCGGTTCCGGCGCGAGTTCTGGCACCGCAACAACGTGCTCTTGCTGGTCGCGCTGCTGTTCCTGCTCGCGGTGCTCACCCTCAAGCTCACGGCGGGTCGCGCGTGGGTGCCCTACGCGCTCCCCCTGGCGGCGGTCGGGATGCTGGTCACGGTCCTGCTCGATGCCGGGGCCGCGATGGTCATGACGGCCCTGGTCGCGGTCCTGGCGGCGGCCGTCAACGGGGCGGGGCTGGAGCTCGCCGCGTACGTCCTGCTCGGCGGCCTGGCCGGCATCGTGACCATCCGGCGCGGCGACCGCCTGGCCGTGTTCGTCCAGGCCGGCTTCGCCGTGTTCGTGGTCAACGCGCTGGTCGTGCTCGTGTTCACCCTGCTCGGCGACCGCGACATCCGGGGGGCGCTCGAGCTGCTGGGTGCGTCGGCGGTGTCGGCCGGCGGGTCGGCCGTGGCCGCGGTGGGCAGCTTCGCGGTGCTCGGGTCCGTGTTCGGCATCGTCACCGTGTTCCAGCTGCTGGAGCTCGCCAACCCTTCCCAGCCCCTGCTGCGGCGGCTGCTGGTGGAGACGCCGGGCACCTACCACCACTCGCTGATGGTCGGCAACCTCGCGGAGCGCGCCGCCGAGGTGATCGGCGGCGATCCGCTGCTGGCGCGCGTCGCGGCCTACTACCACGACATCGGCAAGCTCTCCAATCCCGCGGCATTCATCGAGAACCAGGGCGGTGGCGACAACATCCACGATGAGCTCGATCCGGAGACCTCGGCCCAGCTGCTCAAGAGCCATATCAGCGCCGGCATCGACATCGCCTACAAGTCGGGCCTGCCCAAATCGCTGATCGCGTTCATCCCGCAACACCACGGGACCGGGGTCATGTCGTACTTCTACGCCCGTGCCCGGGAGCAGGCGGCCGCCCCGTTCGGTGGTCTCGACACGGCCGAGGGCCGCAAGGCGGCCGACGCGGTGGACAAGCGCCGGTTCCGTCACGGCGGCCCCAAGCCCCAGTCGCGGGAGGCGGCGATCATCATGCTCGCCGACTCGGTCGAGGCATCGGTGCGATCGCTGGCCTCCCGGGACGAGGCCGCGATCCGGGCGATGGTGGCCCGCATCTTCGAGGAGCGGATCGCGGACGACCAGTTCGACGAGTGCGACCTCACCCTGCGCGACATCGAGAACATTCGCGAGGCGTTCGTCCAGCAGCTGCTGGGCATGTACCACCAGCGGGTCGCGTACCCCCAGAACAAGGTCGTCGAGCTGGAGTCGCGGCGGGCGTCCGGGAGCGACTGAGCCGAACCGCGTTCGCGCTCAGCCGGGTTCGCCCTCCACCCCGGACAAGCGGCGCTCGAGCTCTCCGCTTCGGTCACGATCTCGGCGCCCGCGGGCAGGCCGTCGACGTAGACCTCGCCGTGGAGATGGTCGAACTCGTGCTGGATGGCGCGAGCCAGCTCGCCGTGCCCCGAGATGATGACCCGCCTGCCCGCGCGGTCACGGGCCGCCATCACCGCGTGCGCGGCGCGACCCCGGTTGGCGCGCGGCCCGGCCAGCGACAGGCACCCTTCCCACGCGTCCTCCTCCCCGGACAGGTGGACGATGCGCGGGTTGACGGCCTCAAGCAGGCGTCCCCCGACGCGGATCACGCAGACCTGGACGTCCACGCCAACCTGCTGGGCCGCCAGCCCCACCCCCGGCGCCGTGTCCATGGTCTCGACCATGTCATCGATCAGGGTGGCCAGCGGGCGGTCGAAGCGAGCCACCTCCCGGCCCGGGAGGCGCAGCCGCGGATCCCCGAACTGCACGATGGGGCGGATGCTCACCCGCTCACGATGCCGGCCGGTCGGGTCGCGAGCCGCCTTGCCCGACGAGGGCGACACGGGGCGACCGCAGGCGCTAGCGTGTCCGGGTGCGAAGCGTGTACCGCGGTCCGTGGCGGATCGACGTCGAGTGGCGTGAGGGCGTCCCGCGCCTGATCCCGGGCGCCACGCTGGCGCAGAGCATCGCCACGGCGCTCGCGGCCGCGGGCGGGCCCGCCCCCGCCTCGATCGGCCTGATCCTGTCCGACGACGAGGAGCTGGCCTCGCTCAATGCCGGGCACCTGGGCGTTCACGGGCCAACCGACGTCCTGTCGTTCCCGCTGCTGCCACCGTCGGCCTTCCCGCCCCACGCGGCCGGCGGCACCCCCGACCGGTCGGCAACCCCCTTCGTCCTGCCGCCGAGGACTCGCGTCCACCTGGGTGACATCGTGGTCTCGGTCGAGCGGGCCGCCGAGCAGGCGGCCGGCGGCCGGGGCGGCCAGACGGGCGACGTTCGATGGGATGCCCGTGACGAGCTGCGGCTGCTCGTCATCCACGGCACGCTCCACGTCTGCGGCTGGGATCACGCCCAACCGGACGAGGAGGCGGCGATGCGAGCCCTGGAGCGTCGCCTCCTGGGCTGACCGCCGCGGTTCCGGTGAACGGCCTACGTCCCGAGGCCGTTCACCGTCACGTCGAACGCGGGCAGCGCGATGCCCTGCCCGGTCACGATCGGCGACTGCAGCACGGCGGGCTCCCAGCGGTACGTCCCGGACGAGACCACCCGCGCCAGGTAGCGCAGGCTCTGCACCGGGTGCTTGGCATCCGGCGTGACGCAGAAGTCGACCCGCTGCCCGACCACGCGCCATGGCGTGGTGACCGCGGCCGAGCTCGCGTCTGCCTCCTCGTCGTACTGCTGCCAGCGACCCTCGACCGCGATCGGCGCGAGGCCCGACGGGGCGAAGTCGGTCACGTGCCAGCAGCCCTCGTCGGCGGCCGTGCCCAGCTTGACCGAGAACGTGACCACGACCGTGTCGGTGGCATCGATCGGCCCGGAAGGCGACACGGTCCGCGCGATCGACTGGCCGGCTGCCGGCGTCAGGGCGTCCGGGGCCAGCGGTCCGTCCCAGCTGGCAAGGACGAGGACGGATCCGGACACGGGATCGAGCCGCAGGCCGGCACGCTGCGCCGGTGTCACCCTGAGCACGACCGGGCCATGAGCCGTGATCCTGGCCTCGGTCCGCCGCCCATCGAGGGTGACGGCCGCGACCGCGTCCGCGGTGGGCGTCACCTGCGCCCAGTAGCGGGCCGCAAGGGCGCGTTCAAGGCCCACCAGCGTGTCGCGCGGTGGATGGGCGGCGATCTCGGCGTCCATGTCGGCCGCGAGCGGGTCTCCGATCGCGGCGGCCACGATCGCCAGGCGTGCGGTCAGGACCGCGGTCCGCTCGGCGTCGCCGGTGTCGAGGCGGACCCACGGTCCGAGCCGCTGGCCGAAGTCGGCGAGGAGGCCTCGCTCCAGCCGGCGGGCCAGGGCGTCATCGCCCAGCGCCACGGCGGCCAGGGCGACCGTGACCCGCCCGGCGGGCGTCAGGTCCGAGCGCGCGGCCGCGGTGCTCACGTCGCTGATCGACGCGGACCCGATCGAGGCCCGCCCAAGGAGCACGAGCATCGCCTCGTCGGTCGGCAACCCCTGCTCCTCCTGGTCCCGGAAGTACGACCGCAGCTGGTCCCGGTTGAGGTGGGGATCCTGCGAGAACGCCGCCATGGCGGTGAGCTCGAGGTCCGTGGACGAGTAGGGCAGCAGGGTCAGCCCGTCCCCGGCGTCGAACGGGGTCAGATCGATCGCGGGCAGGCCCGGATCGTCCGGGATCCCGAAGCCGTCGACGAGCAGGGTTCGCGCGAGCGACGCCGCGAGGGCCGCGTCGGCGCGGTACGGCTCGCTCCTCGCGACCTCATCCAGGAGGGGCATGACCCGCCCCCGTCCGGCGTCGACCAGGATCACGGTCGTCAGGCCGGCCCCGCCGCCGACCCCCAGGCCGGGGGTGAGCGGCTCGGCCGTCGATTGCCGCTGGACCGCCCGCGTATCGACCACGCGGAAGGTGCGCGTGAGCACGTCCTCCCGCCGGTCAGCGCCGGTCCCGGTGGTCGCGGCGATCCGCAGGCGCTGGGTCCCGACGACCAGTGGCGGCAGCGGGATCTCGACCGGCTGGGACGCCGTGCCGACAACCGAGACCGGGGCCAGCGGGAGGGTGTCGGACGAGACCGAGAACGTCACCGCGTCGCCCGGGGACAGGCGGGCCCCGAAGGCCCGGACGCGGATCACCGGACGGTCCGCCACGAGGTACTCCGGCGCCACGATCGCGTCGGCGAAGAACGGCAGGCTGACGGGAAGGGACACGGTCGCCCGCCCGGCCGAGAGGCGGGCGGTCACCGCGGACGCGAGGACGCGCCACGAGGTCAGGTCGTCCGACAGGTCGAACGAGAGGCTGCCACGTCCGTCGGCGCCGGTGGTGACCAGCTGCGCGGTCAGCCAGTCGCGGAAGTCGGTTCGGCCGGCATCTCCGCCGCCACCTCCCGTGGTGTCGCCCCCTCCCTTGCCGTCGTCGCGCCACGGTAGGGCGTGGGACCACGCCGTCGTGAGCACGCCGTTGCCCGGACCCTGGTACAGCTCGCTCAGCGGGTCATCCGGGGATGCCACCCCGATGGCGAACAGCTTCTCGTCCACGGCTCGCACGTAGACCGAGGCCGCGACGGGCCGGCCCGCGGCGTCCAGGGTCCGGACGGCGACCGTGGCCCGGTCGCCCGGCATGTACCCGCTGCGGTCGGGCGTGAGCTGGACCTCCAGGGAGCGATCGGCGAGCCGCAGCTCGGCCGAGAACGCATCGAGCGCGACCTCGTACCCGGTGCCGTTGAAGCGGACCGCGGTCACGTTCGCGGCCGGGATCAGCGGCTTCGAGAACCGGAACGCAAAGCGCGCCCCGTCCTGGACCGACACGCTGCGGATCCCGCGCGACTCGACGCTGAACAGGAAGCGGCTGACCTCCGGAGCGGCGATCCCGCCGCGGAAGCGAAGCCGGATCGTGGCGCCCTGGGCGTACTCGCCGAAGGACTGGGCCGATGTCGTGTCGGTGAGGCGAGGGTACCGGCTGGCCGCCGTGACGACGTCCTGCGAGGCGACGTCCTCGGTCGCGATCGTCCGGCCCGCCTCGTCGACGTAGGTTGCTCGGACCTGGTACTGATGATCCTCACCGGTGACCGTCCGGCGCACCCGGAACGTGCCGTCGGCACCGGTCCGGACCGTCCGCTTGCCGAGATCGACGTGTCGGTCGGTGGTGGTGTAGACGGGGACCACCCGCTTGGCGATGAAGTCGTACTCGGTGCCGGTCTTGCGGACGACCGGGATGATCTCGGTCACGTGCAGGGTGACGGTGGCCCCGGCTCTCGGGGCCCCGTGCGGATCCACGTCCCACGGCGACGGGGCGGCGGGGTCGTCGTAGCGCTCGAAGGCCACGTCGTGGACGGCGCCGGTCATGGTAAGGGTCGTACTCTTGAGGGTCGGGCGCATGTCGAGCAGCGCCGTGGACCGGAACACGGTCACCGGCTGGTCCGCGGTGATGTCGCCCTCCTCGGGCTCGTTGGCCCGCACGCTGGGCGACAGGACCGAGGACTGCTCGGTTAGGTCGCTGCCCAGGCTCAGGGACACCGTGCCCGACGCGGCCCCATCCGCATCGCTCGTGGCCAGCACGCTCGGGCTGGGGGCGCCATCGCCGTTTTCGTCCTCGCGCTCGTCGTAGCCGGTCAGGCGCAGGTCGGCGCCGGCCACCGGCGTCCCCTCGAAGAAGGTCGAGACCGCGTCGAGCCGGACCGACGCCCCGTCCAGGACGGCCCGGTGGGGGGTCGTCAGCGCGATCCGCCACGCGGGCTTGCTGATGGGTCCCACGTTGATCCAACTCTCCGCCACGAGCGAGGATCCCACCCGCACCGAGACCAGGTAGCTGCCGGGCGGGAGGTCGGTGAACGCGAGGTGGGCCACCCAGGCGCCGCTGGGGTTGGGCTTGACGGCGGATTCGGCAACGACCTCCTGCACGGTGCCGTCGTCGCCGCTGGTCGAGAGGCGGACCAGGGCGGATGCCGGCACGGACCCCGAGTCGCGGTTGCGCAGCACGCCCCACACGTTGACGGTGTCGCTGGCGCGGTACTGCTCGCGGTCGGTGCTGAGCAGGTGCCACCAGTCCTGGCCCGCGCGATCACCGCACGCCGAGCACCACGACTGGGTCGACAGGGGAAGGAACATCGAACGGCCGGAGGACCGGACGACGGCCAGGCTCTGGACGCCGTCCTGGGCGTCGGCGACCAGTGCGGCCGGGGTGGTTCCCGTTCGCAGGCCGTCCGAATCGGTCGCGCCGAACGCGTGCCCGCCGAGCGCCACCGTCGCACCCCGGACCGGGGCGTTGGTCCCCAGGTCGTTCACCCAGACCAGGGTACGGGTCAGCGACGTCATCGCGTAGGTCGCGAGGTCGGTGACCTGGAGGACCGCCTGGCGAGCCAACCCCCCATGGCGGATGGTGACGACGTACCAGCCCGCGGCGAGCGGCTGGGGCAGGCGAACGGCGCCGCGCCAGTCGTCTCCGCCCACCGTGGTGACCCGCAGCGTCCCCCGGAGGACGACCGGCAGCGAGGCGGTCTTCACCGGTGCCGCGCTCGAGCGCGCCGTCCAGTCGGGCGCGGCGCGCACCTGGCGATAGGCATCGATGGCCGCCGCCAGTCCCGACAGGCGCTGGACCGTGACATCGAGCTGCCTGACCTTGGGCGAGGCGTCGTCCGGGTAGTCGAGCGAGACGACAATCACCGGCCGCTCCCGGGTTCCGGCATCGAACAGCGATCGAGCCACCGTCACGTGCGCTCCCGTGACGGCATCGCCCGTCGTCTCGAACCGGATGACCGCGTCCTGCTCCAAGGTCATGGCCGTGCCGGGGAGCGGCAGGCCTTGCCGGACCGTCACCGTGTACAGGGTGCCCCGGGCCAGCGGTCGCGACGGCACGAGGACGAACGTCTGGCCGTGCTGCTCGAAGCGGCCGCGCGTTGCGGGTGAGATCGAGAAATGCGCCCGGAAGTCGGACAGTCGGACGCCGTCCTGGTCGAGCCTGATCTCGATCCCGGTGTCGCGGGGCACGTCCGTCGCGGCGTCACCGGGCACGGTGGACGCGACCTTGAGCGGCCAGGCCGCCTGGACCGCCCAGGCCGCTTCGACCGTGCCATCGGTCCGCTCCAGATCGAACCGGTAGACCTGGCCCCGGCGGAGCGGTGCGCTTGGCGTCAGGGTGGCGGTGTCGCGGGTGGCGTGCGTGATGGCCAGCTCGACCGCGGGTGTCGCCACGAGCCGCGCCGCCATGGCGCGGACCGGGCTGCCGTCCAGGCTGGTGAGTCGGAAGGCGGTGTCGGGTGCCACCGCCGACCCCCCGGCCTTGGTCGCCTCGAAGCGCGCAACCTCGTCCACGGCCGGGAGGTCGAGCTTGGCCCAGGCCTCGGCCCCAGGCTCCGTCGGCAGCGGGGTCACCCCCGGCGTCGCCGCCGGTCCGGTCGCCACCGGTGTCGGAACGGGTACCGACGGTGCCGCCGTGGGTGCTGGCCCGCCGCAGCCGGCCAGCAGCGCGACCGCTGCCAGCAGCACGAGCGCGCGGCGCGCCAGCTGACCGGAACGCCCGGTCGTTGTCATCGGACGCCACACCAGGTCGCCGCCCATCATCCCGCTCCCTGCCGTCGCGGATCATCGAGGGTCCGTGTCGACGGCCGTGGATGTGACGCCTGCTGCCGATGCCACGTGACACCCCTGCCGCCCGAGTGCAACAGGCGTCCCCGTCGATGGCAAGTGCTGTGCGGCACCTCGGGCAGTACCATGCCCGCGAGCCCCGTCGGACGCGTCCCGGGGCCGTTCGCCGTGTCCGGCCGGGCTTCCTGCCCGCCGGCCCAGGAGGTCACCGCTCGACTCGTGAAGCTCGTCATCGGCCTGGGGAACCCGGGCGGTCAGTACGCGGAGACCCGCCACAACATCGGCTGGATGGTGCTCGACCGGCTCGCGGACCGGGCCGGGCGGACCGGCCGCGGCCGGCAGCGCGACGCGTCGGAGAGCATCCAGGTCCGCTACCAGGGCCTGGAGCTCACGCTGGCCAAGCCGCTTGACCTACATGAACGACTCGGGCATCGCGGTGCGCAAGCTGCTGGCCCGCGAGCGCGCGCCGCTGGCGGACCTGCTGGTGGTGGTCGACGACTTCGCGCTGCCGTTCGGCAAGCTCCGGTTCCGCGAGGGCGGCTCGCACGGCGGCCACAACGGGCTGCGCTCGATCATCGAGGAGCTGGGCACGCGAGAAGGTCGGCCGGCTGCGGGTGGGGATCGGCGAGCCCGGGCGGGGTGCGATCGACCACGTGCTGTCGCGCTTCGCGCGCCGACGAGCGCTGGCGCCTGCCGATCCTGCTCGACGCGGCGGCCGATGCGGTCGAGGCCTGGGCGCGTGAGGGACGTCTCGAAGGCCGCCAACCGGTTCAACGCGTTCGAGCTCCAGGCACCCGGCGAGCGCGACGACGCGCCGCCCGCCGGGCGAGGTCGGCGGTCCGCCGGACGAGTCCGGCGTCCGGCGGACGAGGACGGGTTGGCGCCGGATCCTCGGCGGGGAGCGCGGCACGAGCGGAAAGGCGGCCCGCCGGTGAGCGATCGCTATCGGGGCCGGACGACGCGCCAGCGCAACATCGCCGAGAAGGTCGCTCGCGAATGGGCGGAGCGACGCGCGGCAGCCGAGGCGCGCGAGCAGGAGATCGATCTCGACCGGGCTTCGGCGGACGCCGAGCTGGAGCTGCTCGACCCGGCGGCCAGGGGCGGCGCCGCCCGACCGGGACGCCCGCGGCACCGAAGCGTCCACGGCCGGCGCGGCTCGAGCCGGGTCGTCCCGTGCGCGGTTCGCCGTCCCGCGGCGCCGGGCGGCGCGTCCCGGACCTCGGCGTCCTGCCGCGCCTGCTCCACGAGACCGGGGTCGTTCGCGTCCCTGCGCGAGCGGCTCGGCGAGCCCGACGGCGCCCGGCATCCACGGCCGGCATGCCGGGCTGACGTCGGTCCCGCACGGCGCGAAGTCGTACCTCGCGGCGGCCCTCGCGCTGGCCGCGACGGCGAGCGGATCTGCTGGGTCGCGCGCGACGCGGAGATCGGCGACCGGGTGGCCGAGGAGCTGGCGGCGTGGCTCGGGTGACCCGTCGCTGGTGGCCGTGCTCGAGCCGCGCACCTCGCTCGCGTACGAGCGCAGCGAGCTCGTTCCCGACGAGACCGCAGCCCGGGTCGCGGCGCTGGCCGCGTGGCGGACGGGCCGCGCGCGGGTCCTCGTGGCCAGCGTCCAGGCGCTCCTCCAGGCGACGCTCGGCGCCGGGCGACCTGCCCGACCGGAGCCCGGACGTCTGCGCCCGGCGGACGCGGATCGGGCTCGACGCGCTCCTGCGCGAGCTGTTCGAGCCCGGGTACACGCCCGTGCTGGAGGTCGCGGGCCGAGGCGAGATCGCCCGGCGCGGGGGCATCGTCGACGTGTTCCCGCCACGTCCGAGCCCTGCCGGTCCGGATCGAGCTCTTCGGCGACGAGGTGGACTCCCTCCGGGCGTTCGACCCGACCGACCAGCGGAGCGTCGAGCGCCGGTTCGCGAGGTGGAGCTGCTGCCGGCGACGGAGTTCCTGCTCCCGCGCGACGGCGTCCGACATCCGGTCGCGGCTCGCGGCTCGGCCGGCCTGGCGTCGCGGCTGCCCGAGCGGCTGGCGGTCGACCTGGCGCGGTTCGCGGGGCGAGGCGGTCGCGCGAGCCGGCCCGGCGCGCGGACGCCGCGACCGACGGCAGCCGCGCGCTCGCGGTCGGCGACGCGGCCGAGGTCTGGGGCCGGCTCGTCGCCCCGGCCACGGCGCCTCGACCATCTCGACCGGCGCGACGCTGCTCGTCCTCGATGAGCCGGGCGACCTCGCGGACGCCGCCGAGTTCCTGTGGCGCCAGGCGGACGAGCGCCAGGCGGAGCTCGTCGAGGCGGCGAGCTGCCCGCGGGACTGGCCGGCCGCGTACCTGCCGCCGCGCGACTGGAAGGCGCGGCTGCACGGAGCGCGGACGCTCGAGCTGACCTGGGAGTCGGAGGCGCGCGAGCGCGAGGGGATGGCCACGCGTCGAGGGCCTGCTGCGTCGGGCGACCTGTTCGGCTGGCGCGAGCCCGTGCTGCCGCCCGGGCGGACGGCCCGGCTCGTCGAGGGCGTCGAGCACTGGCAGGCCGAGGGCGCGCGCGTCGTGCTCGCATCCGACCAGGCGCCCCGCCTGGCCGAGCTCCTGGCCGAGGCCGGCCACCCCGTCGGCGATCGTCCACCGCGTCGCGGAGCCGCCGCCGCCGGGCGCGATCGCGCTCGTCGAGCGGAGCCTCAACGGCGGCTTCGCGGGCGGCCCCGACGGGTTGGCGGTCGTCACGGACCGGGAGCTGTTCGGCAGCGTCCGCGTCCGGCGCCCGAAGGCGATGCGCCGGGTCGTCCCGCGCGACATCCTCGAGCGGCTCACGCCCGGCGACCTCGTCGTCCACATCGACCACGGGATCGCGCGCTACGAGCGGATGCTCCGCCGCGGCGGGGCGGGCGAGGAGCGCGACTACCTGGAGCTCGCGTTCGCGGGCGGCGGACCGGATCTTCGTCCCGGTCGAGCAGATCAACCGCGTCACGCCGCTACTCGGGCGGGGAGCACCGTCGCTGTCGCCGCCTGGGCGGGACCGACTGGCTGCGCACCGAAGCAGCGGGTCCGCGCGCGGTCACGGACCTCGCCGAGGACCTGCTCGGCGCTGTACGCGAGCGCGGGAGGCGGCGCAGGGGTTCGCGTACGCGCGCCGACTCGCCCTGGCAGGGCGAGATGGAGGCGTCGTTCCCGTACGAGGAGACCGTCGACCAGCTGCGCGCGGCGGCCGAGGTGAAGGTCGACATGGAGGCCCGCCGGCCGATGGACCGGCTCGTCGTGGGCGACGTCGGCTACGGCAAGACCGAGGTCGCGCTCCGCGCCGCGTTCAAGGCGATCCAGGACGGCAAGCAGGTCGCGGTGCTCGTGCCCACCACCGTGCTGGCCGGCCAGCACTTCACGACGTTCTCCCAGCGCTTCGCGGCGTTCCCGCATCACGGTCCGGCTGCTGTCGCGGTTCGTGGCCGCGCGCGAGCAGGCGGCGACGATCGCGGGCCTCGCGAACGGGACGCGTCGACCTCGTGATCGGGACCCACCGGCTGCTGTCGAAGGACGTCGCGTTCCGCGACCTCGGTCTCGTCGTGGTCGACGAGGAGCAGCGGTTCGGGGTGGCCGCCAAGGAGCGGCTCAAGCAGCTCCGCGCGGCGGTCGACGTGCTGACCGCTGTCCGCGACGCCGATCCCGCGCACGCTCAACCTGGCGCTGGCGGGCATCCGCGACCTGTCGCGTCATCGAGACGCCGCCCGAGGACCGGCTGCCGATCCAGACGCGGGTCGCGGAGGCGTCGGCGGGGCTCGTGCGCGACGCGATCCTGCGCGAGCTCGACCGCGGCGGCCAGGTGTTCTACGTCCACAACCGGGTCGAGACGATCGAGGCCCAGGCCGAGCAGCTGCGGCGGCTGCTGCCGCGGCGCGCGGATCGTGGTCGGGCCACGGCCAGATGCCCGAGGGCGCCCTCGAGCAGGTGATGCTCGTCGTTCGCCGACGGCGAGGCCGACGTCCTGGTGTGCACGACGATCATCGAGTCCGGGCTCGACATCCCCAACGCCAACACGATCGTCATCGACCGCGCGGACGCCCTCGGGCTGGCCCAGCTGTACCAGCTGCGGGGCCGCGTCGGCCGGTCGTCACGGCGCGCCTATGCGTACCTGCTGTACCGACGCCGGGAGCGCATGAGCGAGGAGGCCCGGAAGCGGCTCCAGGCGATCTTCAACGCGTCCGAGCTGGGTGCCGGGTTCCAGATCGCGCTCGCCGACCTCGAGATCCGCGGCGCCGGCAACATCCTGGGCGGCGAGCAGTCGGGGCACATGGCGGCGGTCGGGTTCGACCTGTACTCGCGGCTGCTGGGCGAGGCGGTGGAGGAGGCCAAGGCGCGGCGCGAGGACCGGGAGCCGGTGCGCGAGGCGCCGCAGGCCGTGGTCGACCTCCCCGTGGACGCGCACCTGCCCGACGACTACGTGCCCGACGAGGCCCAGAAGCTGGAGCTCTACCGGCGGCTGGCCCGGGCGCGCTACGAGGGCGACGTCGCCGCGTTCCGCCAGGAGGTCACCGACCGCTACGGCCCGATGCCGGCGCCGGTGCTGCGGCTGGCCGAGGTCGCCGAGCTGCGGCTGGCGGCCGAGTCGGCGGGCGTGGCGTCGCTCGCGCGCGAGGAGGGCTGGCTCGTCGTGCGCTTCGGTGGCGGCCTGTCGCGGGCGACCGCGATGCAGCTGCTGGCACCGGGCGGCGGTCGGGCGGCGCCGCTGCCCGGCGTCCGGCCGGGCGACATGACCTTCGCGTCCAACCAGGTCCGGATCCGACTGCCGCGGGAACCGCTCAAGGGCTGGACGCTGACCCAGGCGGTGGTGTCGCGGCTCCTCGCCGCGACGGGCGCCACGGGTGCCGCGGATGCGAGCACCACGCGATGAGCCCCGACGACGGGGCCACCGGGACGGCGATCAGAGCCGGTGGACGGCATCGCCCGTGCGGACCGTGCCGCCGCGGACGATCCGGGCGTTGATCCCGCGCATCCGGAGCTCGCGGCCGATCGGGCCGTTGATCCAGCGCAGCGCATCGCTCCCGAACCGGGCGCTGAACTTGGCACATCCGGTGTGCGGCTTCGCGCTCACCTCGAGCTCGGCGTCGCCGATCGCGAGCCGCGTTCCCTGTGCCAGATTCGACTGGGCCAGGTCGAAGTCCACGTACAGCTGGTCGCCCGCGAGCGGCCAGCGCGACCGATCGGGCTCGATCGCCGCGAGGACCCGCACGCTGATCAGCGTCAGCTGGGCTGCCGGGTCGGCAGAGCCGTCGGGCGTCGAGCGACTGCCGCGCCGTTGCCAGTCGTCGCCCACCAGGCCGAGGTCCGGGTCCAGGACCGCCGCTCCGAGCACCTCCCGCTGGTCCTCGGCCGGCGGCGAACGATGAGCTCGAGACGGCCGGCGCGACCCGAGGCGGCGCGCACGCTCGGCAGGTGCTGGTCGAGATCGCGGTCGGCGGAGGTCTGCATGCCCGAAGTGTCGCCGATGGTGTCCAGCGGGCGTGCCAGGCGGCTCGCCTCGTTTCGCACGCAGCGCGTCAGGCGCCGGGCGCCGCGACGGGAAGCACCAGCACGAATCGCCCGTCGAGCTCCGCATAGCGCGCCAGCGGCCGGCGCCAGCGCAGGAACCCTGCCGCGAGCTGGGCGAGGCCGAGGCTCGAGTCGGGACCACGCGTCGCGCCGAAGGCCGATGTCGCGCGCGGGTACCAGGGGTCGCTGATCCGGACCCGGATCACCCGGAACGCATTCGTCCGTGCGGGGTCGGCGGTGGCGGCGAAGCCGGACATCACCCAGGCGTGCGCTCCGTGCCACATGAGCAGCCCAACGGGCCGGCCGGTCAGGCGCAGGGCGCGGGCGGCGGCCTTGATGGCAGCAGTCCGCGTCTCGATCGCGACGACCCGATAGGGCCCGTACCCGAGCCGGTTGAGGACACCCGCCCAACCCTGGGGCTCCGAGCCGCGCCCGACGAGCCGCGGGCTCGACAGCGCCCTCGCCCGCCGGTCGAGCGTGCGCTGGCTCGGCAGCGTGCCGGCCGCTGTGCGATCGATGAGCCGCGCCATCATCTGGATCGAGGCCGGCACGCACCAGTCGGACCGCGCCTGCGAGACGAAGTCGCCGCGCCGGTACAGGTCGATGTGGAACGCGGTGCGGCGGGGCGTCGCGTCGGGACGAGGATCCGGCGAGGTCGTGGGGCCGGGCGATGGCGAGGGGATCGCCGAGGCCGCCGGACCGGACGTGGGGACCGATACGGGCGGCGGCGACGACGGTTGCGGCAGCCGTGAGACCGGCGGCGCCGAGACGCGGGGCGGGGCCACGGTCAAGGGCGCCGGGGTTGTCCCGGCTCGTGGTGACGGGTCGCCGGTCCCGATACCGCAGGCCGCGACCAGCGCGCACAGGAACAGCAGGCCCCCGGTCCGATGGAGGCGAGGCGGCAGCCCTGCAGGTGGGTTCATGTCGGCCGTGCTCCCGGCCGAAGTCTAGGCCGGCGCCGGTGCGTGTCCAGCGGCCCGCCACTGGCTGGCAGAGGTCGACGGGCGGATCGCCAGCCATGTGTCCGTCGTGGAGCGGACGCTCGAGGCGGACGATGTCGCGCTGCGGACCGGCTATCTGGAAGCCGCCGCAACGCTCCCGGACCTCGAGCGGCGCGGCCTGCATGGAGGTCCAGACGCCGTGACGCCGGCGTGAGCAGGACGAGGATCGCGTCGTCCTCCTGCGACTGGCGTGAGGACGACGTCGGGTAGGGCAAGGCACGTACCCTGTGGCGAGCAGCGGCGCCGGCACATCGACCGCTGCCCGGTGAAGCGAGGGCTGGCGGGACTCGCCGAGCTGCCGACGACGTGCTTTCACCGTCTGGCGTATGGTGCGGGCGACAGGCCCCACCGCTCCCCTGAAGGCCGCCGATGCTCGCACCGCTTGCACAGCTCTGGATCCTCGTCGTGTTCTCGATCGCGGGCGTCCTGGTCGGCGTGGCGCAGATGAGCGCGGAACGCGTCTGCCCGTGCTGCGGGCTGTGGGCGAGCCGCAGCGCGGCGAAGTGCCCGCACTGCCGCTGCAACCTCAGCTGAGGTCCTCCCGCGCATGAGCAGACCCCTGCTGGCCGATGCCTTCGGCCATCACGTGTGGGCCACCGTGCGGCTGCTGGACAGCTGCCTCGTGCTGAGCCCGGACCAGCTGGCAACGACCGTTCCGGGGACATACGGCTCGATCATCGAGACGATGCGTCACCTCGTCGGCGCCGATGCCTCGTATCTGTACGTGTTGTCAGGGGGCCGCACGGCCGAGAACGAGGAGGACGGCATGGACCTGCAGGAGCTGCGCGCCGTCATGCAGCGCAACGGACCCGCCTGGGCTTCGCTGGCGGGGCAGGACATCGACCCGGACGCCACGGTCACCCGGCACCGGGACGACGGGTCGGAGAGCCACGCCCCGATGGGGATCCGGATCGCGCAGGTGCTGCACCACGGGACCGACCATCGCAGCCAGATCTGCACGGCCCTCACGACGCTGGGCGTGGAGCCGCCCTCGATCGATGTTTGGGACTACGCCCAGCAGGACGGGCGCCTCAGCGAGACGGCCCCGCCTTCCTGACGGCACTCGTCGACGGCGCCCGCCACCCCGCCACCCCTAGGGCTTCGACGCGGGCGCCTGCACGCGAACGCTGACCACCTCGGTCGGCGACTCCTTGCCCTTGAGCTCGAGCGAGCGGCGCTCGAGATCCGGATCGAGCCCGCCGCCTCGGCCGCCGTGACCGTCACGAGGACCTCGCCGGCCGCCGCGGCCGAGGCAAGACGGGCGGTCGTGTTGACGGTGTCGCCAAGCGCGGTGAGCTCCGTGTGCACCTCGTCGCCGACCGCGCCGACCCAGGCCGGGCCGGAGTGCACCCCGGCACCGACCGGGACCCATGGTCCCCTGGCCGAGCCGTGGCCGGTCGCGGACAGCAGGGCCTTCGCCGCCTCGACCGCCCGGGCCACGTGGTCGGGGCCGGACATGACGGGAACGAACATCGCGACGACCTCGTCGCCCACGAACTTGTCGACGCTGCCGTCGTGGTCGAACACCACCTTGGAGGCAACGGCGTAGAACCGGTCGATCAGGGCGTGGAAGGCCGCCGGGGACATGCCTTCGGCGAGGGTCGTGGATCCGCGGATGTCGGCGAACAGGAAGGTCGCCTCGATCTCCGCGCCGCCGTGATGCTTGGCGACGAACGTGAAGCAGGACTGGCAGACCTTCGGGTTCTTGTCGGCCGGTCGCTTGCCGATCAGGCGCATCAGCGGCGCGGCGGCGCCGGCGAACGGCGCCGCGCAGAGCTGGCAGCGGGGACCGTGCGGGAGGATGCGGAACACCCGGCGTGCCCGGCGCTCGAGGGAGTCGCCGCGGGTCAGGAAGTCGTACCAGAATCGCTCCCGGTCGGCGTCGGTCGGTGGGGCGTGCATCAGGGTCCCCACCCTAGCCCCGGCACGCAACCGGGTCGACCGGTGCCTCAGCTGGGGCGTGCGAGGGCGGTCCCGTTCGCATGCGCGCCGGCCAGCCGGACCTGGGTTCCGGCGCGCAGCGAATTCGGGATCTCCGCGACCCGGTCGACCAGGTGGACCAGCTCGGCCAGGCGCTCGGTCGAGGCGTCGCCGTCGACCTCGACCTCCACCTCGATGGGCCCCGAGACCGTGGGCTGGCCGCCGTACTCGCTGCTGGCGGTGACCCGCACGCGGCTGAGCTCGATCTTCGCCCGTGCCGCTTCCCGGAACAGGTCGTTGGAGAAGCAGGCGGCGACAGCCAGGTTGAGCAGCTGGCCGCCGTTGAAGCCCAACCCCCGGCCCCCGGCATCGGCCGGCCGATCGACCACGAGCGTGAACTGGCCCGCCGACCCGAGCGCGGTCGCTCGTCCGTCGACGCTGATGGTCTCGACCTCGTACCCCACGGCCCACCTCCTGCGCCCGAGAGCTCGGCGCCGGGCGCAGGCAGCATCATCTCCGATGACCCCGATCAGGCTGCCGCTCCCCGCCCGGGCGCGTGGCGGACGATGGAGTGGCATCATGTCGGGCCATGATCAGGCCGGCTAGCGTCGACGCCTACCTCGCGTCGCTTCCCGAGCGGGAGCGCGCGGTCCTGGAGCACCTCCGGCGACGATCCGTGCCGCGGCGCCAGACGCGGTCGAGACGATCGCCTACGACATGCCGGCATTCCGGCTGCAAGGCCGGTTCCTCGTCTCGTATGCCGCGTACACGCGTCACTGCAGCCTGTTCCCCGCCAGCCAGGCGGTGCAGGACGCGCTGGGCGATGAGATCGCGCCCTACGTGAAGGGCAGGGGCACGATCCAGTTCCGGGCCGATGCGCCGCCGTCCGACGACCTCGTCGCCCGCATCGTTCGCATCCGCCTCGGGGAGCGCGCGCCCGCCGAACGCTGACGCCGGGGATCCCCGCCGCCGCGCTTCGCCGGCGCCGCGGCCGCGCCCGCCGGCGGCATTCGCCGCCCATCGGTAGCATGCTTGGATCATGACGACCACACCCTGGTTCGGCCTCCACCTGCCCAACTACACCTTCCCCGACCGCCCACCCGAGCAGCTGTTCGATGCCGTGGTCGAGCAGGCCCGGGCCGCGGAGGCCGCCGGGTTCAGCCTCGTCACGGTGATGGACCACCTCATACCAGATCCCGGGCGTCGGGCCCCAGACCGACCCGATGCTCGAGGGCTGGTCCGTGCTGGCGGCGCTCGCCCGGGAGACCAGGCGGGTGCGACTGGCGACGCTGGTGACCGGCGTGACGTACCGCAACCCGGCGCTGCCTCGCGAAGATGGCCACGACGCTCGATGTGATCTCCGGCGGCCGGGCGATGTTCGGGCTCGGCGCGGCGTGGTTCGAGGACGAGCACAGGCGTACGGGTTCGACGTTCCCGCCGATCAGGGAGCGCATGGACCGGCTCGACGAGGCGCTCACGATCGCGCGGGCGATGTTCACGCGAGGACCGCCCCACGTTCCGCGGCCGCTACTACCGGATCGACGCCGCGCTCAACGTGCCGCGCCCGATCCAGCCCGGCGGCCCTCGGATCATGGTCGGCGGTGGCGGCGAGCAGCGGACGCTCAGGATCGCGGCCCAGCACGCCGACATGACCCACTGGTTCCCGCTCGGGATCGACGTCCTGCAGCGCAAGACCGAGGTGCTCGCGCGCCACTGCGAGGCGATCGGTCGCGACCCGGCGACGATCGAGCGGACGATGGCGACACCGGTCCTGGTCGCCACGACCGTCCGAGGCGGCCACGCTGCGCGAGCAGCTGCCGCCCGAACGCCGGCCGCACGTGTTCACCGGCACCCCCGAGCCAGTGCGCGGAGGCGCTCCGCCCGTACCTGGACGCCGGCTTCACCGGGTTCACGTTCAACAACCCGCTGTACCGGACGCCGGACCAGATCGCCGTCGTCGGGGAGCTCCTGCGCCTGATCGGCGGATAGCCGGATAGCCGCCGCGAGGCCGGCGACCGGGTCACCGGGCGACGCGCGACGCGCGACGCACGACGCGCGGCGCACGAGGCGATCGTCGGGCCTGGTCCCTCGGGCATGATGGCCACGTGTCCTCGACCCCCACCGCCGCGCCGGCCCGGGCACCACGCACGGCCGACCTGTTCTCGCCGGGCGTCCGCAGCCTGACCATCGGGCTCGTCTCGACCATCACCCTGGTTGCGCTCGAGTCGCTCGCCATCGGCACGGTGATGCCCAAGGTCGCGGCCGAGCTCGGCCAGCTCGAGCTCTACGGCTGGGTGTTCAGCGCGTTCTTCCTGGGCAATCTCGTGGGCACCGTCGTCGCCGGCGGCGCGCTCGACCGGATGCCCCTCCGGCAGCCGTTCGCGATCGGGCTCGGGCTGTTCGCGCTCGGGCTCGCGATCGGCGGACTGGCGCCGTCGATGCCGGTCCTGGTCGGGGCCCGGCTGATCCAGGGCCTGGGGGGCGGGGCGATCGCGCCCACCGCCTACGTGGCGATCGGCCGCGGGCTGCCGCAGCGCCTCCAGCCGCAGATGTTCGCGATGATGTCCGCTGCCTGGGTCGTCCCCGGGATCATCGGTCCCTCGATCGCCGCGCTCGTCGGCGAGGCCACGACCTGGCGGCTCGTGTTCCTCGGGCCTGCTGCCGCTGCTCGCCATCGCGGGCGGGCTGGCGCTGTCGGCGTTGCGCGCCGTTCCCGTCCGCCATCCCCGTGGCCGAGCATCAGGCGGCCGCCGCGACCGCCCGTCGCCTGCCCAACGCCCTGCTCGGCGGCCGGCGGGGGCGGGGGTGCTCGTCGCCGCGCTCACCGCCGAGGCGCTGCCGGTGGCCGTCGCGGGCGCCGTGGTCGGGATCGCCGGCCTCATCCCTGCGTTCCGTCGCCTGACCCCGCCGGGAACGCTGTCGCTCGCCCGGGGCGTGCCCGCGGCGGTCCTGCTGCGCGGCGTGATGACCTTCGCGTTCTTCGCCGGTGACGCCTACATCGCGCTCCTGCTCCAGACCTGGCGGGGGACGCCGGCGACGCTGACCGGGATCGTGTTCACCGTGACGACGGTCGCGTGGACGGCGGGGACGTGGCTCCAGGCGCGGCGGATCGACCGGCTGGGACCGCGCCGGTTCGTCGCGCTCGGGTTCGCATGCGTCGCGGCCGGCGCCGCGCTGACGATCCCCGTCGGTGCTGCGCGGCCGTCCCGGCGGAGATCGCGATCGCGACCTGGGTCCTGCCTGGGCCGGGATGGGGTTCATGTACTCGCGCGGTGACGCTGGTCGTCCTGCGCGGCGTCCCGGCGAGGGAGCAGGGCTCGGCATCGTCCGCGCTCCAGCTGTCGGACATCCTGGGCACGGCCCTGGGCACCGGGGTGGGCGGCGCGATCGCCGCCGCTCGGTGAGCGGGCGGGCGGCGACGGGCTGGGCTGGGCGCTGGCGCGGCGTGTCGCGATGGCGCGTGCTCGGTGGCGCTGTCGCATCGGTCGACGTCGGGCCGGATCGCGAACGCGCATCCGGCGCTCGGAGAGCCGGAGGCGGCTGCGGTAGACTAGCGGTCCGGTCGCCGCCATCGCCGGCCGTTCCGGCGCTCGCCCAGGGGCGCCGCCACCGGAGGTCCTCGAACCCCATGTCCGCCGAGACGCTTCGCGCGAAGATCCGCGAGATCCCCGACTTCCCGAAGCCCGGCATCCTGTTCTACGACATCACCACCGTGCTCAAGGACCCGGCCGCCTACAAGGAGGCGATCGACCTGATGCTCGAGCCGTACCGGGACGAGCCCGTCGACATCGTCGTGGGCATGGAATCGCGCGGGTTCATCTTCTCCGCGCCGATGGCCTACCTGCTCGGGACGGGCTTCGTCCCCGTGCGCAAGCTGGGCAAGCTGCCGGCCGAGACGCTCACCGTCGAGTACGCGCTCGAGTACGGCTCGAACACGCTCGAGATCCACCGCGACGCGATCAGCCCGGGGCAGCGCGTCCTGGTCGTGGACGACCTGCTCGCGACCGGCGGCACGGTGCGCGGCACGATCGACCTCGTGGAGCGGCTCAAGGGCGAGGTCGTCGGCCTCGCGTTCCTCGTCGAGCTGGACTTCCTCAAGGGTCGCGAGCGGCTCGAGGGCCGGAAGGTCAGCAGCGTCATCCGGTACTGAGAACGAGCCCGCCGGTTGCCCGCCGGCGGCCCGTCGCCCGCCAGGACGTCGGCACCCAGGAGCGGCCAACCCCAATGACCGATCCCGTCAAGCCTCCTGATCCCGATCGCCGCCGGTTCTTCCGGATGTTCGCGGGCGACGTGATGACCTCGGTGGGATCGGTGCTCGGCGCGGCCCAGGTGCTCCAGCAGCAGTCGGCCGAGGCGGCCCGCGAGCTGCTCGGCGCGGGCGCGGTGGACGCGCCGGGGCCGGGGATGCCCGGGATCGGCCCGGATGGGCGACCCGTCGCGCGCGAGCAGCCCGCCGCCGGCGCAGGCTTCCGGGCGCCGTTCCGGTGGGACGATGAGGTGTGCCTGGTGGTGGACCAGCGACGGCTGCCCGACATCCTGGCCGACCTCGAGGTCCGGGGCGCGGCGGACGCGGTCAACGCGATCCGGGACGGGGCGATCGTGGGCGGTCCGGCGCAGGCGCAGGTGGCGGCGGTCACGCTGGCCCTGGTCGCGTCACGATCGGTCGCCTCGCGGCCGTTCGCACGGCGGGCGACGATCCGGGGCGCGGCCAACGCGCTGCGCAACACGCGACCCGCGTCGGGCGCGATGACCTCGACCATCGACCGGATGCTGGCCGTGCTGGACGCGGCCGGGCTCCAGGCCGACGGCGAGACCATCGCCGCGGCGCTGCGGGCCGAGGCGGAGGCGGTGATCCGCGAGGCGGTCGATGCCCACGGCGCGCTGGTCGGGCATTCGTTGGCGGTCCTGCCCGGCGAGGCGAACGAAACGTTGCACGTGCTGACGCTGGGGAGCACCGGACCGATGGCCGGGGGCCAGTTCGGCACCGCCCTCTCGACGATCACCGCGGCGCACCACGCGGGGCGCGCGATCACGGCCCTGGTCGCCGAGGCTCGACCCGGGTTCGAGGGCTCGCGGATCGCCGCCTGGGAGCTGCGCGAGGCCGGCGTCGACCACACGCTGCTCACCGACGCCGCGGCCGCCGGCTGCATCGCCGGTCGGCGACGTCCAGCTGGTGCTGGTCGGCGCCGAGCGGGTCGCGGCCAACGGCGACGTCATCGCGCTCGCCGGGACCTACCGCCTCGCCCTCGCCGCGGCTGCCGCACGCGTGCCGTTCATCGTGTGCACGACCACCATCGGGATCGACCTGGCGCTGCCCGACGGCGACGACGCCGTGATCGAGCAGGGCCGGCCGACCCCGGTGCTGCTCGCGGCCGGGCGTCGCGTCGCGCCCGAGGGGACGCGGGTCCGCAACCCGGCCCAGGACCTCACGCCGGCGTCGCTGGTGACCGCGTTCGTGACCGAGATCGGCGTCGTCCGCCCCCCGTTCGCCCCTGGGCTGGCCGCGCACGTCGGCGCCGCGACCGCGGCGCGCCGCCCCGTCATCCTGCCGGACACGCTGCCGCCGACGGGCTCGGAGGCGTGATGGCCACCGCCATCGTCGGCCAGCGCGATGCGATCGTGGCGAGGACCACCACCGACCGGGCGCTGCTGCGAGCGTTCCTCGAGCGCGATCGGCTGTTCGCTGCCTACGCGATCTGCGACCTCGAGGACCGCGAGTTCGGCCGGACCCGGTGGGGGATCGCGGCATCGGGCGACGACATCATCGCCGTGGGCCTCGAGTACGGCGGGCTGACCCCCCAGCCGCTGTTCGTCATGGGTCGCAACGACGGCATCGGCGCGATCCTGAGCGACGTGGTCAGGCCCCGCGCCGCGTACCTCGCGGCCGGCGCCGAGGCGCTGCCCGCCGTCGCGACCCAGTACCGGGTGGATCCGGGGCCTCCGATGATCCGGATGTGGGTCGGATCGGGCCCGGTTCCTGCCCGCACCCGCGGCGGTCGCCCGGCTGCTGCCGGTCGAGGTCGGCGAGCTCAACCGGCTGTACCAGCTGGGGTTCGCGGCGTGGCTGCCCTCGAGCGCGGTGGCCGAGGGCGTGTACTACGGCATCCGCGTGAACGGCAGGCTCGTGGCGGCGGCGGGAACCCACGTGATCTCGCGGGAGGCGCGCCTGGCGGTCGTGGGCAACGTGCTCACCCATGTCGACTACCGAGGGCGGGGCTACGCCAAGGCCGTGACCTCCGCGGTGACCGCCGAGCTGCTCCGCTACTGCGAACAGGTGGTCCTCAACGTTCGCTCCGACAACCCGCCTGCGATCAGCGCCTACCGCCGACTGGGGTATATGGAGCACTGCCGCTTCGAGGAGCGGCTGGTGCGCCGGATCGCGTCGCCCTGGGCTGACCTCGCGGCGCCGTTCCGGCGCCTGCTCGGCCGTGGGGCGCCGGCACCCGACCGGTCCACGCAGTCGCGCATCGAACAGGCCCATCCCATCCGTTCGTCGTCTGCCGACGGCTCCTCCGAGGAACCCCGATGACCGATCTTCGCACCCAGCTGCCGCACGACGTGACGGACCTGTCGCTCGCGGCCGAGGGCGTCCGCCGCATCGAATGGGCAGAGCGCGAGATGCCCGTGCTGCGCCAGATCCGCGAGCGTTTCGAGCGCGAGCAGCCGCTCGCCGGGTTGCGCATCGGGGCGTGCCTCCACGTCACGACGGAGACCGCCAACCTCATGCGCACGCTCAAGGCGGGCGGGGCGGAGGTCCATCTCGCGGCGTCGAACCCGCTGTCGACGCAGGACGTGACGGCCGCGGCGCTGGTCGCCGAGTACGGCGTAGCCACCTACGCCCGGCGGGGCGAGGATCGCGACACCTATTACGCCCACCTGCGCTCGGTCGCCGACGTGCACCCGTCGATCACGATGGACGATGGCTGCGACCTGGTGTCGCTCCTCCACTCGGAGCGCCGCAGCCAGCTGGGCGAGGTGCTGGCAGGCACCGAGGAGACCACGACGGGCGTGATCCGGCTGCGGGCGATGGCCGCCGACGGCGCGCTAGCCTTTCCGGTGGTCGCGGTCAACGAGGCGCAGACCAAGCACCTGTTCGACAACCGCTATGGGACCGGGCAGTCGACGCTCGACGGGATCCTGCGGGCGACCAACCTGCTGATCGCGGGCCGGAACGTCGTGGTCGCCGGCTACGGCTGGGTCGGCAAGGGGATCGCGTCCCGGATGTCCGGCCATGGCGCCCACGTGGCGATCGTGGAGGTCGACCCGGTCCGGGCGCTCGAGGCGCTGATGGACGGCTTCCAGGTGATGACGGTCGGCGAGGCCGCGCCATGGGGCGACCTGTTCGTGACCGCGACCGGCAACATCAACGTCTTCCGTCGGGAGCATTTCGCGGCCATGCGCGACGGCGCGATCATGGCCAACTCGGGCCACTTCGACGCGGAGCTCGACCTGCCCGCCCTGCGCGAGATGGCCGAAGGGCACGTCCGCGAGGTGCGCGACAACGTGCAGCAGTTCGACATCGGCGGCAAGCGGCTCAACCTCGTCGCCGAGGGACGCCTGGTCAACCTGAGCGCCGCGGAGGGCCACCCGGCCGCGGTGATGGACATGAGCTTTGCCAACCAGGCGCTCTCGGCCGAGTACGTCGCCACGCACCACGCCGAGCTCGAGCCCAGGGTCTACGTGGTCCCCGAGGCGATCGACGCCGAGGTGGCGCGCCTGAAGCTCGCCGCGATGGGCATCACCCTCGATGCCATGACGCCTGAGCAGCTGGAGTACGTGTCGTCCTGGCAGCACGGGACGTAGGCGACATGGATCCCGGCCGCCACCACGCTCCGTCGGGCGCCGTCACCGTGGCGCCCTACGGCAGCTGGTCGTCGCCGATCGGCGTCGAGCTCGTGGCGGGTGCCGCGGTCTCGCTGGCCGAGCCCTGGCTGGACGGCGAGGACGTGTACTGGCTCGAGGGCCGGTCCACGGAGGGCGGTCGTCGGACGCTCCTTCGCCTCGGCCCGGACGGCGCGCCCCGCGAGCTCACGCCGGCGCCGTTCCGGGTCGGCAGCCGCGTCCACGAGTACGGCGGTGGGTCCTATGCCGTCGACCGGGGCCGGGTCGTCGTGTCGGCCGTGGACGACGGCCGCCTGTGGCGGATCGATCCCACGGCGACGATGGATCCTGAGCCGCTCACGGCGGCCGGGCAGGCCCGCTATGCCGACCATCGGTTCGACCCCGCCAACCCCCGCCTGTATGCGGTTCGCGAGACCCATGACGCCGACCAGCCCGACCGGCCCGACCTGGTCGTCAACGAGCTGGTCGCGGTCGCGCTCGACGGATCCTCGGGTTCGGGCCACCCGCTGGTGAGCGGGCTCGACTTCGTCGCCGCGCCGCGGCCATCCCCGGACGGTCGCTGGCTGGCGTGGCTGGAATGGGATCACCCGGACATGCCCTGGGACGCGACGCGACTGCGGGTGGCGGCGGTGCTGCCCGATGGCCGCCTGGGAACCGCGCGCACGGTCGCCGGTGGCCCCGGGGTCTCGATCGTGCAGCCGGCC
Source organism: uncultured Chloroflexia bacterium (assembly GCA_963741915.1). Lineage (GTDB taxonomy): Bacteria > Chloroflexota > Limnocylindria > Limnocylindrales > CSP1-4 > CAIXZV01. Next base: position 121,632 of record CAVUJW010000002.1, read on the forward strand.
TGGCGCGCCGACGGGCGCCTGCACTTCGTGTCCGACCAGACCGGCTGGTGGAACCTGTACGTGCTCGACGCGGCGGGCGGACCCGACGGACCGTGGGGTACGGCCCGCAACCTGGCGCCCATGGACGCCGAGCTGGGCGACCCGTCGTGGGTGTTCGGGCGCTCGTCGTACGGGTTCCTGCCCGACGGGCGGCTCCTGGCCGTCGCGCGCTCCGGCGGCCGGGACCGGCTGCTGGTGATCGGGCCCGACGGCGAGGTCCGGCCGGTGGCTGCCCGGTTCACCGAGGTGGAGGGGCTGCAGGTCGGTCCGTCGGCGACCGTCGCGATCGGTGCCGGGCCGCACGACGGGCCCGGTCCTCGCGCGGCTCGACCCATCGACGGGCGAGCCGGTTGCGATCCTGGCCCGCTCGCTGTCCGAGCCGCTCGATCCCGGCGTTGCTCCCGCACGCGGAGCCGATCGAGTTTCCGACCGGCGACGGGGCGACCGCGCGGGCGCTGTTCTTCCCGCCCACCAACGCCGCCTTCCGCGGCCCCGGGGACGAGCGGCCGCCGCTGATCGTGCTGTCCCACGGCGGACCGACCTCGGCAGCGTCCTCGGCCCTGTCCCTCGACCGTGCGTTCTTCACCTCGCGCGGGATCGCGGTGGTCGACGTGGACTACCGGGGCTCGACCGGCTACGGGCGGCCGTACCGCGACGCGCTCAAGGGCCGGTGGGGGATCGCGGATGTCGACGACTGCATCGCGGCCGCCCGCTTCCTCGCCGATCGAGGCTCCGTGGACCCGGCGCGGATGGCGATCCGGGGCGGCAGTGCCGGCGGCTACACGACGCTCGCGGCGCTCGACCTTCCGACCCGAGGTGTTCGCCGCCGGCATCAGCCACTTCGGCATCGCCGACCTCGAGCTCATCCATCTCGACGGCCACAAGTTCGAGGCGCGCTACGACGAAGGGTTGCTGGCGCCCTGGCCGGAGGGCCGGTCCGTGTTCCGCGAGCGGTCGCCGATCCACGTCCTCGACCGGATCCGGGCGCCGGTGCTGATCCTCCAGGGCCTCGATGACCGCGTCGTGCCGCCCTCCCAGGTGGACGCGATGGAGGCGGTGCTCGATGGTCAAGGCGTGCCCCACGTGGTGATGCTGTTCGAGGGGGAGGGCCACGGCTTCCGGCGCGCCGAGACCAGGCGCACCGTGTATGCGGCCGAGCTGTCGTTCCTGGGCCAGCGTGTTCGGGTTCGCGCCGGCCGACGAGCTCCCGCCGCTCGAGATCGCCGGCCTCGCCTGACGGCCCGAGCGAGGTCCGGTGGTACTCTCGCGCGACCGGCCCACGAGTGGCCGAGCCCCTGCATGTCTGAGCCCCTGAGTCCCGGAGCGCCATGAGCATCGTCGACGCGGATCACTACCTGTTCACGTCCGAGTCGGTGACCGAGGGTCACCCGGACAAGATGTGCGACCAGATCTCGGACGCGATCCTGGACGCGATCATCCGCGAGGATCCCGACGCCCGCGTCGCCTGCGAGGCGGCGACCACGACCGGCCTCGTGCTCGTGCTGGGCGAGATCTCGACCTCGACGTACGTCGACTTCCAGGCGGTCGTGCGCGACACCGTGCGCGACATCGGCTACACGAAGGCCGACTACGGCTTCGACTACCTCACCTGCGGCACGCTGGTCGTCGATCAAGGAGCAGTCCAACGACATCGCGCATGGGCGTCGACGCCGCGCTCGAGATCCGCTCCGACGCGGCGCCCGCGCACGAGCTCGGCGCCGGCGACCAGGGGATGATGTTCGGGTTCGCGTGCCGGGAGACGCCCGAGCTCATGCCGCTCCCGATCGCGCTCGCCCACCGCATGGCGCGCCGGCTGGCCGAGGTTCGCCGGTCGGGCCAGCTGCCCTACCTCCGCCCGGACGGCAAGACCCAGGTCACCGTCGAGTACGAGCGCGGCGTCCCGAAGCGGGTGCGGACGGTCGTCGTCGTCCGCCCAGCACGATCCGGACGTCCGCGCGGAGCGGATCCGCAGCGGACATCGCCGAGTACGTGATCCTGCCCACGATCCCCGACGAGCTGCGCCCGGTCGACCCCGTGATGCACGTCAACCCGACCGGGCGGTTCGTGATCGGCGGCCCGATGGGCGACGCGGGCCTGACCGGCCGCAAGATCATCGTCGACACCTACGGCGGGATGGCCCGCCATGGCGGCGGCGCGTTCTCGGGCAAGGACCCGACGAAGGTCGACCGCTCGGCGGCGTACGCGGCGCGCTGGGTGGCGAAGAACGTCGTCGCGGCCGGGCTCGCCGACCGGTTCGAGCTCGAGGTCGCGTACGGGATCGGCATCGCCCGGCCGATCTCGCTCGTCGGTCGAGTCGTTCGGGACGGGCACGGATCCCCGACGAGCGGATCCAGCAGCTCGTCGAGCGCCACTTCGACCTGCGGCCGGCGTCGATCATCGACGGCGCTCGACCTGCGCCGGCCGATCTACCGGCACACCGCGGCGTACGGCCACTTCGGACGCGAGGACCTCGACGCCCCCTGGGAGCGGACCGACAAGGCGGCACTGCTCGCGTCGGAGGCCGGCCTGCCCGAGCCGGAGCTGACGGTCGCCCCGTAGGCCCGGGCCGCAGCCGTCCCCGACGCAGCCGCGAGCGCGGGCCGACCGCGCCTCCGTAGATGTCCGATGTACGTCGTGATCATGGCCGGGGGCGGCGGGACCCGGCTGCGGCCGCTGAGCACCGCGGCGCGCCCCAAGCCGTTCCTGCCCCTGCTGCCCGACCGGCGAGACGCTGCTCCAGCGGACCGTCGCGCCGGCTGCGACGGACCGGAGCTGGGCCGGCGCGGCGTCGATCTCGGTGGTGGCTCGGCGGCCTATGCGCCGCTGGTGCGCGCGCAGGTGCCGCGAGGTCGACGTGCTGGTCGAGCCGCGAGGGCCGCAACACGGCGGCGGCGATCGCGCTGGCGGCACTCGCCGATCGAGCGCGGCGCCGGACGAGCGTGATGGTCGTCCTGCCGGCGGATCACCGCATCGATCCCGGCGCGCGAGGGCGGCGTTCCGGGCGTGTGCTCGCGGCGGCCGCGCGCGGCTCGCGACCACGCCGTTCGGGATCGAGCAGCCGCTGGTCACGCTCGGCGTCGAGGCCAGCGGTCCGGCCACCGAGTACGGCTACCTGCTGCCGCGCGACTGGCAGCGGCGCCGAGAGATCGGCGGGCTCCGTCGCCTACCCGCTGGCCGCGTTCGAGGAGAAGCCGCCGGCCGGACGCGGCCGCGGCGCCTGGTCGGCACGCCAGGCGTGCGCCTGGAACGCGGGCATGTTCCTGTGGCGGCGGCGAGGCGATCCGCGATGCGCTCGAGCGGTACGCGCCCGGCGCTGACTCGCGGCGTCGCGGCCGGGCTCGGCGACGGACGACCTGACGGCGGCGTACGCGGCCCTGCGGGCGCGCTCGATCGACTACGAGGTGATGGAGCCCGCGGCGCGGCGAGGCACGCGTCGTCATGGCGGCGCTGGACGTCGGCTGGACCGACGTCGGCACCTGGCCAGCGCTGCTCGAGGTCCTCGGCGCGCCCGGGCATCGAGGGCGGGCGTGGTCGAGGCCGGGCCAGCGCGATCGAGGCCCGGCCGGACGACCTCGTCGTGGCACGCGACACGACGGGGCGGTGCCGGCGTTCGCGAGGGCGGCGGCGGTACGATCACGGCCGAGCGCAACCGACCGCCGTCCTTCGCGGAGCCCGCCGCGCACGAGCCCGTCGTGCAGGCCGCTGCTGGACCGGTGCGCCGCAGCGGAGGACCCGTTCGTGACCGACCATGGCGGAGCCGCGCCCGAGCCGACCCAGATCGTGTTCGGCACCGACGGCTGGCGGGCGCGATCGCCGACGAGTTCACGTTCGACAGCGTCCGCCGCTGCGCCGACGGCGTCGGCGCGCTACGTGGCGGAGCGGGGCGACCAGGCCAAGGGCGTCGTGCATCGCCTACGACCGGCGGTTCGCGTCCGAGCACTTCGCCCGCGCGGCCGCCGAGGTCCTCGCTCGCGCATGGACATCCCGGTCGCGATCAGCCGCAGGCCGGCGTCCCGACCCAGATGAGCTCGTTCGAGGTCGTCGAGCGCGGGGCCGCCGCCGGGATCGTGATCACCGCCTCGCACAACCCGTGGACCGACAACGGGTTCAAGGTGAAGTCGCCCGACCGGCGCCGCGGCCGGGGCGGAGATGCTGGCGCCGATCGAGGTGGCGATCCGTGCAGGCGGCGGGCACGGACATCGAGCGCCGGCCGCTCGCCGACGCCGAGGCGGCCGGGCTGGTCGAGTGGTACGACCCGTTCGAGGGCTACGAGCGGTTCGTCCGGACGCACGATCGACCTCGATGCGCTGAAGGCCGCCGACGTCTCGGTGCTGGTGGAGCCGCTGTACGGCGTCGGCGCAGGCTGGATCCCGCGGCTGCTGGACGGGCGGCCGGATCCGCGTCACCGAGATCCACGCGGAGCGCAACCCGTACTTCGGCGGCGTCAACCCCGAGCCGATCCGGCCCAACGTCGACGAGGCGCTGGCGCACGATCGCGGCCGGCGGCTACGACCTCGGCCTGCTGCTCGACGGCGACGCGGACCGGGCGGGCGCCGCCGACGAGCGGGGCACGTTCCTCCACCAGCTCGAGGTCACGGGCCTGCTCATGTACTACCTCGCCGAGCACCGGGGCATGCGGGATCCGGTCGTGGTCAGCGTCAACAACACCTCGACCGCGGCCACGCTCGGCGAGCACTACGGCATCGAGACGCACGAGGTCCCGGTGGGCTTCAAGTTCATCGGGCCCCGGATGATCGAGACCGGGGCGATGCTGGGCGCGGAGGAGTCGGGCGGCTACGGCTTCGGGATGCACCTCCCCGAGCGGGACGGCATCTACGCCGACCTGATGCTGCTCGACCTGTTCCTGCGCGAGCGCGAGCGGGGCCGCTGGCCCGTGTCCCGAGTGGTCGAGCGGTTCCACGAGCTGGCCGGGCCATCGTTCTATCGCCGGATCGACGTCCACTTCGACCGGCGCTCGTACGACGGGGTCAAGCAGCGCGTGCTGGTGGGGCTGCGCGACGCAGCCGCCGGCAGACGTTCGCCGGCCTGCGGATCGCCGAGGACCCAGGTGCTGTCCACGAACGACGGGTTCAAGTGGTTCCTGCCCGACGGATCCTGGCTGCTCGTCCGGGCCAGCGGGACGGAGCCGCTCGTGCGCGTCTACACCGAGGCGACCTCCCCCGAGCTGCGCGACGAGCTGGTCGCGGCCGGCGAGCAGCTGGTCGCGGCGGGATGACCGGAGCCGACCGGGCCGACCGAGGCGAAGGTCGTCTCCAAGCCGTGGGGCCGGGAGCTGATCTGGGCCCTGACCAACCGCTACTGCGGCAAGGTGATCACGATCGACGCCGGGCGCCGGCTGTCGCTCCAGCGGCACCGGCTGAAGGACGAGAGCGTGCTCGTCCTGCGGGGCTCTTGCGCCTCCACCTCGAGGACGACGGCGGTCAGGTCCGCGTCCACGAGCTGGGTCCGGGGGAGTCGCGCCACGTCCCGACGGGTCGGATCCATCGCTTCGAGGCCGTGGACCGGGTGGAGCTGGTCGAGGTCTCCACGCCCGAGCTGGACGACGTGGAGCGGCTCGAGGACGACTACGGGCGCGAGGGCACGAGCGCTCCCTGAGGCCCTCGCCACGGACCGTGCCCCGTCCGGATCCGGGGTGGAGGATGGACGTTTCCGGGGCCGCCGGACCGGGGGCTGACCGTCCGACCCGGGGGGTGTAGGCTTGCCCCAGCGACCGCCATCACCGGTCCTGGTCCGACCGGACGGCGGCCCTCGTGGACGCCCGTCGCGGGGCGACTGGAGGTTGGTCGGCGATGCACTCCTCTCTCATCGGCAAGGTCGAGAAGGCTAATCGCTATGCTCGGGAGCTGGACCGTATCTCGATCGAGCGGGTTGCCCTGACGTTCCGCGGTGACAACGACACCCATCACGTCAGCCTCGACGCCGGCCAGTGGCACTGCACGTGCCACTACTTCGAGAGCTGGGGTTCGTGCGTGCATCTCCTCGCGCTGCAGAAGATCTTCGGCGTGATGCTGCCCGAGGAGGCGCAGGTCTCCATCTTCAACGCGACGGCGGCGAGCGCGATCGCCTGACCGGGGCCGTCCGCGAGGACGGCCGTAGCCGAGACGCCGGCCCGCGACCCGCCTGCGTCTCACTCGTCCACCACGTCGACCTGCCAGTACCAGGTCGCGCTCCGTCCCGGCCCGAAGGTCGCGGTGAGCTGCAGGCTCCAGCTGCCGGGACGGTCGGGCGCGACGAGCTCGACGGCCGGCCCCGTCCCCGAGCCGCCGTCGACGGGCGTGCCGGGTGCCGACCCGGCGATCCGCGCCCAACGAGCGTGCCAGTCCACCGGCGCCTCCGCATCGGGGTCGAACGTCACGGCAAGCCCGGTGCCCGGCGTGGTGTCGCCGCCGGACCCGGTCGTGATCCACGGGGCGTCCGAGATCAGGCCCCCCCAGCTGTACGTGCCCAGGTCGCCGGCCGGTGGGGCGCCGCGCAGGCCGTCCAGGACCGCCGCGGGCGGCTCGGTTCCCGGGGTGGCCGGCGACGGGGTGTCGGGCGGGGCGGTCCTGGGGGCGAGGGATGGTTGGCCAATCGACGACCCGGCCGGAACCGGCGCGGGGGCCGTGGCGGGCGGGCTGGCGGCGGCGGCTCCGCACGCCGCCGCCGAGGCCAGCAGCAGGACGAGGCTTGCCGAGCGGACGACGGCGACGGCATGCGAGCCCATGGGTTCCTCCCTGTGTCAGCCGGCGCTGACGATGGACTGGGGGCAGGCGCGCGACGCGCAGCTTGCCGTGACCGTGATCGTCACGGCCGTCGACGACGAGCCGCGCAGCCCCTCGCTGGAGGGCTTGCGGAACAGGACCCGGTAGGCCCGGGCCGTCGACGCGCTGAGGCTCGTCGCGTAGCTGCCGGACGACCCGGCGATCATCGTGGCGACGTCGCTCCAGCCGCTGCTCAGGTGCTGCTGGAGGACGACCGTTCGCGAGGAGACCCGGTTGTTCGACAGGCGCCCGGTGCCGTCGGTCCGGAGCACGGCGCTGAAGGTCACCGTCGAGCCCGCCGGGACGGAGGTCGCGGACGCGCTCAGCGAGATCTCGGTCGGGACGCTGAGACAGGTGCTGTACAACGTGGTCGTGGACGGCACGTCGTACTGCTGCTGGAGGGTCGCGACGTCGCACCGCGCGTAGGCATGGGCGTTCCACCCCGCCTTCGGCCTCGCCGGCTGGTACGTCTGCATCACCGAGTCGAGGGCATCGCTGTCGTCGGGCAGGTTCACGTGGTGGTCGAGGATCATCACGTGGCCGAACTCGTGGAGGGCGACGTTCTCGGCTTCGAAGCAGCCGCTGGGCGAGCCGGTCATCTCGCACCAGCGGAGCGTCCCCCAGTCGTAGCGGTGCCCGTTCTCGCGATACCAGACCCCGAACCAGTCGGGCGGATCGCGGCGCATGCAGGCGAGCCCATTGACGCCGCACGGGACCGACGTGCCGTAGTACACGAGGTTGCCGGCACCGCTCGCGTAGCCGAAGGTGGGCGCCTTCGACCTGCGGGTCGTGTTGGCGTCGTCGATCCCGGCCCGGATCGCCGTCTTCATCGCCGACGGCGGGGTGCCCGCCGACGACCAGCGGTAGGTGAGCAGCAGGTTCTGCGCATACAGGCCGCCGCCCAGGATCGGGTCCGGGGTCGCCGCCAGCGTGGGCGCGATGCCGACGGTGGGCAGCAGCAGGACGAGCGCCAGCATCACGGCGCGCACGGCGCGCAGGGAGCGGACGGACGAGCTCATCGGGTCGCCTCCCCGAGGTCGACGACTTCGGATGCCTGGAGGTCGATCGCGCGGGCGTCGGACGGGTCCATCACTCGACCGTCCGGGATGACCGGCACCCGGCCCTCGGTCGCCGCGATTGCGCTCGAGGCGGTCGACCCGGTGCCCAACGGCAGCAGTCCCGCGCCGCCGGTCACCGGTCGCCGAGTCCCGGTCCGCAGGTCGAGCGTCTCGAGGCCGCCGCGGGCGGTCCCGAACACGAGGATGGGGTCCTCGCTGGTGCTCATCGCGGCGGGCCCGGCGTCGTCGACCAGGGTCGTCCGCCGTCCCGTGCCGCCATCCACGGCGATGATCCCGCACGGGAACCCGTGGCACAGGTCGTAGGCGACCACCCGGTCACCGATCGCTCCGATCATGGGCCCGGTGCTCTCGACCTGCACGACGCGGCCGGTCGCAGGTTCCAGGAGGCGTGTTCGGCACGCAAGCTCGCCGCAGCTGGCGATGCCCAACCGCCCGTTCTTTGCCCAGCGGAGCTCGGTCGCGAAGGTCGGGCCATAGCGGTCGTCCGGCGGCTGACCGGGGAGGACGCGGGTCGCCGTGTCGCCGCCCGGCGTGAGACGCCACACGCCGAGGTCAGTCCGGCTGACGCGGTCCACGCGGTGCTCCCAGATCGAGCCGTCGACGGGCGATGCCACGGCGCTGCGGATCACGTCAGCCACGCGCTCGATCGCGTTCGCGCAGCCCTGGTCGACGTCCACGACCCGCAGCCGGGAGGCAGATCCATCGTCATCGCCCACGAGCAGCCTGCCGGCCAGCGGGCCGGACGCGAACGACTCGGGGGGCAGGTCCAGGTGGCGTGAGCGACCCCCGAGCGTGCCCAGCGTGAGCCGCTGGCCGGCCAGCGTCCCGGTCGCATCGAGCACCGCGTCCATCCGGTACCAGGCGCTCGCCGCAGGCGGCGCGGCGGATCCACCGGCGACCGCGCAGGGCGGTGGCTCCCACGGCGGATCCGCCGCGCCCAGCGCGGGTGGCCGGCCGAGCCCCATCCCGGCCAGCACCGCCAGGCCGACGGCCGGTCCCAGCGCGCGGATCCATCCAACGGCCTCCATGAGGACCTCCTCCGGCGGGATGCTGCGTGGCGGGAGGAGGGCGAGGTCGCCAGTCTGGCGGCGGCGACTGCACGGCCACTTATCGCCAGCGGGCGGTGGTACGCTGGCGCCGACAACGGGGCCCCGGTCCCGAAAGATTCCGACGCGGCGCGATCGCGAAGCCGGTGCGATTCCGGCACAGTCCCGCTACGGTGACCGCCCCTCGGGGCGGAAGTCCGGTCGCCGATCCGCCGTCGCCGCTCGAGCCTTCGAGAGAAAGGTCAGGCGCACCGTGCGATCCACCGCCTGACCCCTCCTTCGACCCGAAGCGAGGGGTCTCTGTTGTTCCAGGCCCACATTCCCGTGACCGGAGTACTCCGTGGACGCACGTTCCCCTGCGGCGCACCGGCGCCGCGCACGACCGATTTCTGCCGTGACGCTGCCGCTGCTCGGCGCGCTGCTGTCGCTGGCCGCCTGCTCCGGGGCCGCCACGTCGCCTGGCACCGCATCGCCCAGCTCGCCGCCGACGGCGGTCGCACCGGCCGCGACCGCGACTCCCCTCCCCACCGCCGCCGGGACGCCGGCACCCACCGCGAGCTACCCGGCGGCGCTGGCCGACGACGAGGGCACCGCGGTCACCATCCCGACCGAGCCCAGGAAGATCGTGACGCTCACGCCGGCCGCCACCGAGATCCTGTTCGCGCTGGGTGCCGGCGACCGGGTCGTGGGCAAGGTGCAGGACATCAGCCTCTACCCGCCCGAGGCCGCCGCGATCCCCGACGTGGCCAGCTTCCCCAATCCGCCGGACGTCGAGAAGATCGTGTCGCTCGGGTCCGACCTGGTGATCGCGGGGGGTGACGGCTTCACGCCGCCCGACACGATCCAGCAGCTGCGCTCGTTCGGGGTGCCGGTACTGGTCGTGTTCGCCCCCGACGTGCCGACCGCCTACCGGGACATCGAGTTGATCGGGGCGGCCGTCGGCCGCCCGGTCCAGACCCATATGCTGGTCGAATCGATCCGAACCGCGTTCCGGGACGTCCAGCTCGCGGTCTCGGGCCTGCCGGCTCCACGGGTGTACTACGAGCTCGACGCCACCAACGGCTACTTCGGTCCGGCGCCGGACTACTTCGGCACGGGGATGATCCGGGCCGCCGGCGGCGACCCCCTGACCAGCGGTACGAGCGGCGTCTACCAGATCCAGGCCGAGCAGATCCTCGCGTTCGACCCCCAGGTGATCCTGCTGGGTGATGCGGCCTACGGCGTGACGCCCGACCAGGTCGCGGCGCGGCCCGGCTGGAGCACGCTGAGCGCCGTCAGCGCCGGCGACGTCCGGCCGATCGACGACGTCATCGTCACCCGGCCGGGGCCGCGGCTGGCCGATGGCATCCGTGCCCTCGCGCTGGCGATCCATCCCGACCTCGTCCTGCCCTCGCCGGTGCCGTCATCGTGATGACCGCCCCGGTCCCGGCCGGCGCCCGCGGCGGCGTGGCCGTGCGGTCGCTCGGGCGGGCGGGCTGGCTCGTGGTGGCGGGAGCGCTGGCGCTGGTCGTGGTCCTGGTCGGCGGGATCGGGCTGGGCTCGGTCGACCTCGCCCCCTCGACGACGATCGCGATCCTCGCCCACCGGCTGCTCGGGATCAGCGTCCCCGTCAGCTGGCCCGCGACCTCGGAGGCGATCGTGATCGACCTGCGACTGCCGCGGGTGCTGACCGCGATGGTCGTCGGCAGCGGCCTGGCCGTCGCCGGGGCGACCTTCCAGGGCCTGCTGCGCAACCCGCTGGCCGACCCCTACGTGCTGGGCACCGCATCCGGCGCGGCGCTGGGTGCGGCGATCGCGGTGCTGCTCCCGGTGCGCGGACTGATCCTGGAGTTCGGGCTGTTGCACGGGCTGGCGTTCCTGGGCGCCCTTGCGTCGGTCACGGTCGTCTACCGGCTGTCCCGCACCAGTCCGCTGGCGCCGCTGACCTCGCTGCTGCTGACGGGCTACGCCGTCGGGTCCCTGCTGGCCGCCGGCTTGGCGATGGCGATGTACCTGTCGGGCACGGGCCTGCGCGAGATCTTTGCCTACCTGCTGGGCGGCTTCGACGGGACGTCGTGGGTGCGTCTCGCCGTCGCCGCGCCGCTGATCATCGGCGGCAGCCTGCTGATCCTGGTCCGAGCCCGCCAGCTCAACGGCTTCCTGCTGGGGGAGGAGGCCGCAGCGCACCTGGGGGTGGATGTCCGGCGCGAGCGCACGATCCTGCTCGCGCTGGCCTCGCTGGTCACGGCCGCAGGCGTCGCGATCGCTGGCCTGATCGGGTTCGTCGGCCTCGTCGTGCCGCACCTGGTCAGGCTGCTGGTCGGTCCCAACGCGCGCCTCGTGCTGCCCATCTCAGCACTGTTCGGGGCCAGCCTGCTCGCGGCCGCCGACGTCCTGGCACGGCTGCTGGGCGGGGTGCCGGTCGGGGTGGTCACGGCCGTCATCGGTGCGCCGTTCTTCCTGGCGTTGCTGCGGCGGGCCCGCACCGGGTACGAGCTGTGAGGCGGCCCGCCCGCACGGTGCTGCTGGCCGACGGCGTGACGGTCGAGGCGCGGACGCGGGCGATCCTGCGCGACGTGTCGATGTCACTCGCCGCCGGTGAGCGGATCGCCCTGGTTGGCCCCAACGGTGCCGGCAAGTCCACCCTGCTGCGCGTGCTGTGCGGCACGCTGCGGCCCGCCGCCGGCCGGGTCGAGCTGGAGGGGTCGGCGATCGCGTCGCTCGATCGGGCGGAGATCGCCCGTCGACTTGCCGTCGTCCCGCAGCAGACCGCGCTGCCGTTCGCGATGCGGGTCGAGGACGTGGTGGCCCTCGGCCGCCTGCCGCACGAGTCCGCGCTGCATGGCGCACGGCCGGCCGACCGGGCGGCGGTCGCGGCCGCAATCGATCGGGTCGGCCTCGGTCACCTCCTGGGCCGGGATGCCCGGGAGCTGTCGCTGGGCGAGCGGCAGCTGGTGCTGCTCGCCCTGGCGGTGGCGCAGGCGTCGCCGGTCCTGCTGCTCGACGAGCCCACGGTCCACCTCGACCTGCGGCACCAGGTCGAGGCGATGGAGCTGCTGCGCGACCTCAACGAGCGGGACGGGACCGCGCTGGTCGCCGTGCTCCACGACCTCGGGCTGGCCGCGCACTTCTTTCCCCGCCTGGTCGTGCTCGACCGCGGCCGCGTGGTCGCCGACGGCGCGCCCGGCGACGTCCTGACCGACGACCGGATCCGCGACGTGTTCGGGGTCGAGCCGGCGCTGGTCCGGCTGGCTGCGTCGGTGAACGGCGGCTGACGCCGGTCGCGCAGCGGCCCGGTGGGGCGCCAGCGAGACCGGCGCGCGGCAGGTACGCTAGGTCCGTGCTTCGCGCGCGATCCATCCTGCCGATCCTCCTGTTGGCGGCTGTCACCGCGTGCTCCAGCGCGCAGCCGTCGACCATCGCCACGTCCGGCCCGGAGGCGGGACCCGGCGGCCCGTCGACCGCCGCGTCGGACACCAACGCGCCGAGCGACCAACCGGTCGCCAGCGACGAGCCGTCCCCGCCGCCGTCGGCAGCCGAGGGCCCGTCCGGCTCGGAGGCCCCGTCCGCGACCGTCGCCCCGGATCCGTCCGACACCCCCTTGCCCGCTGGCGGCTCGGCCCAAGCGTGCACGGGGTCGGCCGCCAACCGTGCGTTCTTCGTCAGCGTGGCCGGCGCCGTGGGGTGGCCCGTGCTGTGCGCCGTGCTGCCCAACCACTGGTTCGTGAACTCGGGCTCCTACCGGCTGGCCAACGGGGGGAAGCTGCTGATCAGCTACAAGGGGCCGGGAGGCGCAACCCTCGCCCTGTCCGAGGGCTCGTTCTGCGGCGCCGCAGACGGGTGCGTGCCCTCGGGGACCGACGCCGGCGATGCCGCGCTGGGGCCGCTGTCCGGGACCCTGGTCGAGCTTGACGGCGGAGGGTTCGCGATCGTCGTGGACCGGGGCGCGAACCCGAGCTGGCTGCTGGAGACCCATGGCCTGGATAAGGCAACCACGACCTCGATCGGGGCCGGCCTGGCGGTGGTCGGCCGCTAGCACCGCCTCCCGGGGCGCCTGGGTGGCGCCGATGCCCGATGATGGGCGGCATGCGGATCGAGGACTTCGAGCTCGAGCGGTTCTTCGCACGGTACGAGTTCGCGGTCCGGCACCTGATGTGCGCCTCGGACGTGGAGGGCTGGCCGATGGCCGACCTGCTGGCGCTCGCCGACCCGGAAGCGGCGGCCATGTGGCGCGGTCTCCGCCTCGGCTACACGGAGGCACTCGGCCACCCGCTGCTGCGAGCCGAGATCGCGCACCTGTACGAGACGATCGCCCCGGACGAGGTGTTGGTGTTCAGCGGGGCCGAGGAGGCGATCTTCGTCGCGGCCAACGTCCTGCTCGGGCCGGGCGACCATGCGATCGTCGTGTGGCCCTCGTACCAGAGCCTCCACGCGGTGGCGCGGGCCACGGGCGCCGACGTGACCCTCCATGAGCTGCACGCCGCCGAGGGCTGGGCCATCGACGTCGACCGTCTCCGGCGCGAGATCACCCCGCGGACGCGGCTGATCGTCGTGAACGTGCCCCACAACCCTACCGGCAGCCTGCCCACCCCGCCGACATACCGCGCGATCGCCGACCTCGCCGCGGACGCCGGTGCGACGCTGCTCTCGGACGAGGTCTACCGGTTCCTGGAGGTCGATCCCACGGATCGCCTCCCGGCGGGTGCCGACCTGGGGCCGCACGCGGTCTCGCTGGGCGTGATGTCCAAGTCGTTCGCGCTGGCCGGCCTCAGGATCGGGTGGCTCGCGACCCACGACGCGCGGCTCCTCGACGCGGCGGCGAGGTTCAAGGACTACACCACGATCTGCGCCTCGGCGCCGGCCGAGATCCTGGCCCTCATCGCGCTTCGCGCCCGGGACGCCGCGCTGGCTCGCTCGCGCAGCATCGTCGAGTCGAACCTCGCGCAGCTCGACGCGTTCTTCGTGCGCCAGGGGCGCCATTTCGGCTGGGTGCGGCCCCGCGGCGGCTCCATCGGCTTCCCCGAGCTGCGGGCCCCGGTGCCCATCGACCGGTTCACCGAGGACCTGCTCGAGGCCGAAGGCGTGCTGCTCGCCCCGGGCTCGACCTTCGGCCACCCGGGCAACCACTTCCGCCTGGGGTTCGGCCGGCTCGACCTCCCTGCCGCGCTCGAGCGGCTCGAGGCGTTCAGCGCCAGGACGCTGGGCTGAGACGATCACCGCGGCCCCGGCCGCGGTGATCGTGCCTCGCTCGCGCGGTCGCCGACGCGCCCGGGCCGGCCTCGACGCTGAGCCATGCGGCCCGGCACCCGGCGACCACCGGCCCCGCCCGGGTGCGCCCTCCGGCCCTCCAGCCACGAGCGTAGACCCGGCATCCTCGCCCGTGCGCCCCCCCCACGGGAGTCGTGTCATGGTCGATCCTGCGCCGCGTCGCATGCCGGCGTTTGCCCGCGTCGGCGCCCTGGCCGCCGTCACCCTGACGCTCGCCAGCCTGGCCGGCTGCTCCTCGATGCTGTCTCCGCTGGCAACCCGGGTCGCGCCGGTCCGGGGCGAGGGCGAGGTGATCGCCCAGGACCGAACGTCGGGCGACTTCCAGCGCCTCAGCGTGGGCGGCGGCCTCGCGGTCGTTGCGAGCACGGGCTCGCCGGCCTCGGTCACCTTGTCAGCGCAGCCGAACCTCCTGCCGCTGGTCACGACCGAGGTGCGCGACGGACAGCTGATCGTCAACGTCAGCCCACCCGGGTTCAGCGCGACCCGGCCGGTGACGCTGACGGTGGTGGCTCCCGAGCTGCGGTCCATCACGTTGTCCGGCGGGACCACGGGCGCCCTCGAGCTGGTGGGCATGGACCTGGCGATCGACCTGTCGGGCGGCGCGGTCCTCCAGGCGACGGGCCGGGCCGAGTCGCTGGCGGTCACGGCCTCCGGCGGCGCCCGGGCGAAGCTCGGGGAGCTTGCCGCGACGTCCGCCTCCGTCGACCTGTCGGGCGGAGCCGAGGCCGAGCTCGACGTGACCGATTCGGTCGACGGGACGGCGAGCGGCGGGGCGACCGTCCGCCTGACCCGCCAGCCGGCATCGGTCGACGTGACCACCAGCAGCGGGGCGACCGTCCAGGGAAGCTGACGCGTCACCCGGCGGGTCGCCCAGGCCCGTGTCACGGGCTCAGCGGACCCGGGGCACCTCGGGCAGCCGGACGAACGCATCGAGGAACCGGCCGGTGATCCGCGTCGCGGTGGCCAGGTCCTCGATCCGGATGTTCTCGTCGGGGGCATGGGCGCGGCAATCGGCCCGACCGGCGCCGAGCGATGTCGCGGGCACCCGGTGGCGCGCGCAGACCTGGGCCATCGGGACCGTGCCGGCCATCGACAGCCCGATGCTCGCCGCGATCCCGGTGACCGCCTCGGACACCCGGGCCGCCGCCTCGATCAACGGGTGATCGGGCGGCGTCCACCACGCAGGCTCACCCTCCCGCACCACGATCTCCACGTCGCCGAAGCCTCGCCCGTCGAGGTGGCGCCGGACGGCGGCCACCACGGCCTCGGGCCGCTGGTCCGGGACGATCCGGATGTCGAGCCGCGCGTGGGCCTCCGCCGGGGTGACCGTCTTCGGGGTCGGCGCCGTGTGCCCCGCCCACAGGCCCTGCAGGTTGAGGGTGGTGGCGAACGTGCTCGCCTCGAGGGCGGAGATACCGTCGAGTCCGCCGAGGAACCGCGTCACGCCCCATTCCTCGCGGATGTCCTGCAGCTCCCGGAGGTCCATGGCCGCGAGCACCGCGCGCTGGGAATCCGTCGGCGGCACCTTGCCCTCGTCGAGCCCCTCGATCGCCGGCCGGCCCTCGTCGTCCCAGAACGTCGCCAGCGCGCCTACCAGCCGGGTGCCCGCGTTGGGCAGGAGGACCGACAGGCTCGAATGGGCGTCCTGGACCATCGTCCGGAGGTGGAGCTCGAGGACGACGATTTCCTTGCCGCCACCGACGATCTCGGGCCGGCCGGCGAGGTCGAGGCCGCCCCCCTCGATGAGCGCGGCGTCCGCGGATCGCAGGTCCGGCCGAAGGTCGAGCAACGCGTCGAGCCCGCCGCTGCCCGTCTCCTCCTGCCCCTCCACGAGGTATCGGATCCGGCAGGGCAGGGGACCGACCGCCGCCAGCCACGCCTCCGCAGCCCAGATCCTGGGCAGCAGCTCGCCCTTGTTGTCGGTCGCGCCGCGCCCGTAGACGCGGCCGTCCCGGATCGCTGGCGCGTAGGGCGGCGTCGTCCACAGCTCGAGCGGCGTTGCGGGCTGGACGTCGTAGTGCTGGACGGCGGTCAGGGTTCGCGGCCCGTCGCCGACCTCGCCCACGACCAGCGGCGGCACGCCGTCGAGCTCGAGCACGACCACCTGCGCGCCAAGCCGTCGCAGCCGGTCCGCGGTCCAGGCCGCCGCGGCGCGCAGGCCCGCCTCGTTGCCGCCCTCGGACTCGATCGCCAGGTACTCGAGCAGCTCCGCCGTCCACGCCTCGAGGCGGTCGGAGACGACGCCGTCGAGGGCGACGGCGTCGAAGGCAGGCCGCTCCGGGCCCGTCATGCCCGCTTGCGCTCGAGGTCGAGGAAGGGCAGCTCGACGACCGTCGCGTTCACCCGGCCGCGCCGGCCCTCCACGGTCCACTCGACCTGGAGCCTGGCGCCCACCCGCTCGTGCCGCGGCGGCACGGAGGCGAGTGCGATCGCCTGCTTGAGGATCGGGCTCCAGCCATGCGAGGTCGCCCGGCCGACCTGGCGACCGTCGGCGAACACGGGCACGGGTGACCGGTCCACCGACGGCGAGATCGACGGTGGCAGGCCCTGCTGGTCATACAGGCGCTCGATGTCGTACCAGTCGAGGACGAGCCCGACCAGCCGCCGCGCCGGCCCCCCCCTGGCCTGCTCGGCCTGCAGCGCCCGCCGGCCCACGTAGTCGGCCTTGTCGAAGCTGACCAGGCGTCCCAGCCCGAGCTCGAACGGGCTGTAGTGCTGCTCCGGGTTCATCGCGCGGTGGGCCGAGGTGTAGTCGACCTCGAGCAGGATGAGCCCGGCCTCGAGCCGCGTCACGTCGAGCGCGAGCATCCCCGCCGGACGGATCGCCCACGCACGGCCCACCTTGAACAGCCGGTCCCAGACGCGCGCCGCCCGCCCGGCCGGGATCCACAGCTCGTAGCCGAGATCGCCGGTGTAGCCCGTCCGGCTGACGTCGACCGCGACGCCCGCGATCGTCGCCGGCCGTCGCCGGAAGTAGCGCAGGTCGGCGAAGTCCTCGCCCGTCGCCGCCTCGAGCACCGCCCTGCTGAACGGGCCCTGCAGGGAAAGGGCGGCGGTCGCCTCGGTCACGTCCTCGACCTCGACGTCGAGGCCCACGGCGTTCCGGGTCAGCCAGCGGTACTGGGGATCGGCCGCCGTCCAGCGCAGCTCCTGCTCGCCGACCCGGTGCAGGGTCCCGTCGTCGATGACCTTGCCGTGCTCGTCGCACCACGGCGTGTAGTAGACCTGGCCGACCCGGAGCTTCGTCGCGTCGCGGGTGATCACGCGATCCGCGAGGCGAATCACGTCCGGACCGGTCAGGCGGTACTTGAACAGCGGGCTGACATCGATCACGGCTGCCGCCTCGCGGATCGCGTTGTACTCGATGTCGTGGGCGTCGGCATACGCGGACGAGGCGAAGTACCCGGACCACTCGCGCCACTGCATCTTCCGGTTGAGGGGGGCCGTGCGCGCGTGGAATGGGGTGCCGATGCTCAACGTGCGCCTCCTGGCTGGTGACCGACAGAGTATGCAGGGTTCCTATGCAGGCTGGATGGTCGGGACACGGGCTGAGCTCGGGCGGGCCGATGGCCCGGGTGAGCCCGGGCGGCACCCGCTCCGGAGCGAGGGTACGCTCACCCGGTGCGGATCGAGCTCCTCGGGCTCTCGGGCGTCGGCAAGTCGAAGGCGGGCCGCCACGAGCTGCGCACCCGGGATGTCGTGTACTGCGCGTTCTCGACGCCCGGGTTCACGATCGAGCCCGCCGAGGCGCAGCGCGACGCGGGCCGGCGGGTGGCCCATTTCGGCCTCACGGCCGACAACGTGGCGGGCCGGACGGTCCTCGACCTCGGATCGAACACCGGCGCCATGCTGTTCCAGCTGTCGAACTTCGGGCCTCGCTCGGGGCTGGGCATCGAGTCCGACCAGGACAAGGTCGACCTGGCGACCGAGATCGCGGCGCACGCGGGGCTTGCGAGCCTGCGCTTCGAGCAGGGCGACATCGACCAGCTGGACCCGGACGAGGTCGGCGTCCACGACATCGTCCTCGCGCTGGCGATCGAGGCCCACGTCAACCAGCCGGATCGCCTCTACCAGCTGCTGGGCCGGGTGACCGGCGACCTGCTGTGCTTCGAGGGCAACAGCAACTGCGACATGGACCACGTGCGCCAACGCTTGGCCGCGGCCGGCTTCGGCGAGTTCGTCGACCTGGGCTTCTGCGACGACGACCGGGACCCCCGCAACAACCGTCGGCCCCAGCTGCTGGCGCGCCGGAGGCGCTGGCGGACCCTGCTCGACCGGCTCCGGTCGGCCGTCCGCCACTGACGCCCCGGGTGGCGGCACCCGGGCAGCGCCGCGCCAAGCGAGTCCCGTAGACTGCATCAAGGCTATGCAGGCTGGATAGCGGCGGACCGCGCTCGCACTGGCGGGCGGCGATGGCCGCGGGGTCCGGGACAGGAGGGTCGCGTGCCGCAACGCTACGACGCGGTGATCATCGGCGGAGGCCACAACGGCCTGGTGTCCGCTGCGTATCTCGCGCGGGCGGGGCTCAAGACCCTCGTGCTGGAGCGGCGGCACGTCCTGGGCGGTGCGGCGGTGACCGAGGAGATCGTCCCGGGGTTCCGGTTCTCCGTCGCCAGCTACGTCGTCAGCCTGCTGCGGCCCGAGATCATCCGCGACCTCGACCTGCCGCGGTTCGGGCTGGACATCCTGCCCCTGGACGGGACGTTCACGCCGCTGCGACCGGGCGAAGGCCCGAAGGGCGGCGGCGACTACCTGTGGCGGGTCAACGATCACGGGCGCACCGTTCGCGAGCTGCGCCGCTGGTCCAGGAGCGATGCCGAGGCATACGAGGAGTACGGCCAGCTCATGGTCGAGATGGCCCGCTTCATCAAGCCGATCCTGGGCATCGTGCCCGGCGATCCCACGGACAACGACCTCCGGCCGCTGCTGCCGGTCGCGTCGCTGGCCCGCCGGTTCGCGCAGCTGCCGGAGCGGCAGCAGGCCGTGTTCGTCCAGCTGATGACGATGTCGGCCGCGGACTTCCTGGAGCAGTGGTTCGAGACCGACCCGCTCAAGGCGACGATGTCGGCCTCGGGGATCATCGGCACCTACCAGGGCATCCGGTCGCCGGGCACGGCCTACGTGCTGCTGCACCACTACATGGGCGAGATCGACGGTGCCTTCCGCGCGTGGGGCATCCCCAAGGGCGGGACCGGCGGCGTGTCCTACGCGATCGCGCGCGCCGCGCAGGCACAGGGTGCCGAGATCCGGACCGAGGCCCCGGTCGCGCGGATCGTGGTCACGGCTGGCCGGGCCACCGGTGTCGCGCTCGCGAGCGGCGAGGAGATCGAGGCGTCGGTCATCCTGTCGTCCGCCGACGCCAAGGTCACCTTCCTCGACCTGCTCGAGCCGGGCACCCTCGACCCGGCGTTCGAGGAGGAGGTCCGCCGGTTCAAGTTCCGCGGCAGCTCGGGCAAGGTCAACCTCGCGGTCGACCGGCTGCCCGACTTCACCTGCCTGCCCGGGGATGGCGAGCACCTCCGCGGGGCGATCAGCTTCAGCCCCTCGATGCGCGAGATGGAGCAGGCCTACGACGACGCCAAGTACGGCGCCTGGAGCCGGCGGCCCTACATCGACATGATCATCCCGACCCTCGTCGACCCCCAGATGGCCCCGCCCGGCAAGCACGTCATCAGCTGCTTCGTGCAGTACGCGCCATACCGGCTCGCGCCCGGGCTGGGCAGCTGGGACGACCACCGGGAGGCGTTCGGCGACGCGGTCATCGACCGGATCGCCGAGTTCGCACCCAACATCCGCGACGTCATCGTCGGCCGGCAGGTCCTCACCCCGCTCGACATCGAGCGCACGATGGGCCTCACCGAGGGCAACATCTTCCAGGGCGAGCTGTCGCTCGAGCAGCTGTTCTTCAACCGTCCGGTGCCCGGCTATGCGCGCTTCCGGACCCCGGTCCGCGACCTGTGGCTGTCCGGCTCGAGCACGCATCCGGGTGGGGGCCTGATGGGAGCGAACGGGCGGATCGCGGCGCTCGAGGTCCTCAGGGCCCGCGGCCGGAGGGCTGCCTGACGTGACCACGGGCCACGCCACGGGGAACTACGACGCGATCGTCGTCGGCGCCGGCCATAACGGCCTCGTCGCCGCGGCCTATCTCGCGCGCGCCGGGCGGCGGGTGCTCGTGCTCGAGGCACGCGACCGTGTCGGCGGTGCCACCGTGACCGAGCCGCTCGGCAGGGCGCGCGTCCCGTCGCTCGCGCACACGGTCGGACGGCTTCGGCCGTCCGTGGCCCGGGAGCTCGAGCTGACCCGCCACGGTCTCGTCCTCGTGGCGCCGGAGACGCGGGTGTTCGCCCCGCAGCCCGACGGGCGCGCAGTGACGCTGTGGTCGGAGCCGGGCGCCACCGTCGATGCCCTGCGCGCGTGGTCGGACGACGATGCGACTGCGTTCGTCGAGTTCGACCGTCGCGTGCGGACGCTGTCCCGGTTCCTGGCCGAGCTGGGCGACGAGGCGCCGCCCGACATCCACGCCCCCGGCTTCGGCGACGCCCTGATGGGCCTCCGGCTGGGTCGGGCCTTCCGCGCCCTCGGCCGGCACGACGGGCGCACCATCCTGCGCGTGCTGGCGATGGCCGTCGCGGATTTCGTGGCCGAATCGTTCGCCATGGACCCCGTGCGGGCGACGGTCGCCTGGCGCGGCGTCCGGTACACGGCGATGGGCCCCTGGTCCGCGGGCACGACCCAGGTGCTGCTGGCCGATGCCGCCGGCAACGACGCCGGGGCGACCGGTGAGACCGTGTTCGCGAAGGGCGGTCCGTCCGCGCTGGCCGAGGCGCTGGCAGCCGCGGCCCGCGGGGCGGGCACCGAGATCCGCACCGGCGCGCCAGTGACCGCGATCACCACGCGCGACGGCGTCGCGACCGGGGTCGCCCTGGCATCGGGCGAGGAGATCGCCGCGCCGGTCGTCGTCTCGGGCACCGACCCGCGCCAGCTGCTGACCCGGCTCGTCGACCCGGTGACGCTCGGACCGGAGCTCCGCTGGCGCGCCGACAACATCCGCACACCGGGCCGCGTGGCCAAGGTCAACCTCGTGCTCGACGGCCTGCCCGCGTTTCCGGCCGCCGCGGATGACGCCCGGCTGCTGCGCGGACGGATCCAGGTGGGCACGACGGGGATCGACGACGTGGAGCACGCGTTCGACCCGTCGAAGTACGGCCAGCTGCCCGAAACGGCGGTGCTCGAGGCCACCATCCCGTCACTGGTGGACCCGTCGCTGGTGGACGGGGCCCCGGACGGCACTCAGGTCATGAGCGTCCTGCTCCAGTGGGTCCCGCCGCGGCCGCCGGAGATGGACGCCGCGGGCTGGCGCGAGCGGATCGGGGATCTCGCGCTGCGCAGCCTCGAGACGGTGGCGCCGGGCATCGGCGCGCGGGTCGTCGAGCGCCGGGTGCTGGCGCCCGAGGATCTCGCGGCCGAGTACGGCCTCAGCGGTGGCCACCCGCTCCACGTCGAGCCCGCGCTCGACTCGTTCTTCCTGTGGCGACCGCTGCTCGGCTGGGCCCGCTACCGGATGCCGGTCGCCGGCCTGTACCTCGCAGGGTCCGGGTCGCACCCGGGTGGCGGCGTCACCGGGGCGCCCGGTCGCAACGCCGCGCGCGAGATCCTGTCCGACCGCCGGCGGCGCGGTCGCTGACCGGCCGCGGTCAGCCGCCGGCCACCGGCGGGCCAGCTGGGCACGAGATGGGGCAGACGAGCACCGGCAAGGGCAGCGGCAGCTATCGCCGCTCGATCTGGGCTTCCTCCGCGATCCGCTCCTGCTCCACCGGGCTGGACGTCGGGACGTCGGCCCCGGCCTCGTCGTCGCGCTCGAGCGTCCAGTCCCAGGTCTTGAGCTGCCGCAGCAGCCGGCGACCCGTGAGGTCGAGGTGGATCGGCGTGACCGAGATCCGCCGGTTGACCACGGCGTGGAAGTCCGTGCCCGGCACGCTGATCCCGGACGGGGGCGGACCCCCGATCCAGTAGTAGGGGATGCCGCGCGGATCGAACCGCTGGACCAGCTCGTCCTGGTAGACCCGCCGGCCGACCCGGGTCACCTCGAACCCCTCGCAGGCCTCGATCGCCACGGCCGGCACGTTCACGCTTAGCAGCTCGCCCCGCCGTAGGCCGTGCTCCAGGATGTTGCGCGCGACCACCGCGGCGGCCAGGGCGGCCAGCGCGAAGTCCGGGTGCTCGTAGTACTCCTGCGAGATCGCGAACGCCGGGCAGCTGTTGATGACCGCCTCCATCGCGGCCGAGACGGTCCCGGAGTAGGTGAT
This sequence comes from uncultured Chloroflexia bacterium, assembly GCA_963741915.1. Taxonomy (GTDB): domain Bacteria; phylum Chloroflexota; class Limnocylindria; order Limnocylindrales; family CSP1-4; genus CAIXZV01. Next base: position 144,110 of record CAVUJW010000002.1, read on the forward strand.
GTCGTCACCCAGGTTGGCGCCGTAGTTGATGCCCGACGCGACGAGGTCGAACCGCTCCTCGAAATAGCCCAGGAAGGCGAGGCTGACGGCATCGGTCGGCGAGCCGTCGATCGAGTAGCCCATCGATCCGTCGGCCAGCGTTCGCTCCCGGACGCGCAGCGGCCGCATCAGCGTCTTCTGATGGCCGACCGCGGACTGATTGGTGTCGGGGGCGACGACCGTGACCTCGCCGATCGGATCCAGGGCGCGCTTGAGGGCCAGGATCCCCCGCGATTCGATCCCGTCGTCGTTGGTCACCAGGATGCGGGGGCGCGTGGTCCAGTCCCCGAGCGGCCGGCCCACACGCCTGAGCGATCGCCGCCCGCCGCGCGGACCCGCGAGCGGCTCGCCACGCTCCTTGTCCAGGTCGCGACGCTCGGTCCGGGCCCGCTCCCGGGTCATGTCCGGCGTGTCGCGGGGGGCGTCCCCGCTCATCCGCCGGCGGCCGCGCCGGTCGTGCCCGGATCGGGCGCGACCGCATCATCGGGACGGGGGGCCAGACGGCCGGAGGTCACCTCGTCGACGTCGGCGTCCACGCCCGGAACGGGCTCGCGTGGCCGGCGGACGGCTCGACCCTCGCGTGCGGCGAGCCGCCGGGTCGCCCGATCGGCCACCGTGCCACCGTCGCGAGACCGCCCGAACCAGTGGAAGAAGAAGGCCGACAGCACGGCCGCGATCGGGATCCCGAAGATCGCCCCAGCGAAGCCAGCGATCTTGGACCCGATCACGACCGACGCGAGGACCACGATCGGGTGGATGCCAACGGCCCCCGCCATCAGCCGTGGCTGGAGCACGTTCATGGTCAGGAACCAGCCGACGGCCATCGCGCCCAGGACCGGCAGGGTGTCGTCGGACTGCAGCAGGAGCGCCACGGCCACGGGCGGCAACCAGGACACGAACGGGCCAAAGAACGGCACGGCGTGGAGCACGCCCGACGCGACCGTGGTCACGGCGGCGTAGGGGAGCCCGAACACGACATTGACCAGCGCCGTGAGCAGCCCGAACGTGATTCCCATGATCCCCTGGCCACGAAGGAACCCGCCGAACGAGCGCGACACGCTGACCGAGAGCAGGCGCGCCTCGGTCGCGTACGCCGGCGGCACGAGCCGGTACAGGAACGCCGAGATCGCCTCACGGTCGACCGCGATGTAGACCGACAGGATGACCAGGATCAGGATGTTGCCCAGCACCCCGATGCTGGCGACCGCGAGCGACTGGAGCGGTCCCACCAACTGGCCCGCCAGGCTCTGGAGGTTGGATACGATCACCGGACCCTGCGAGACGAGGTCGACCTGGAACCCGACATCCGCGAGCCGCGACTGGATCTCGGTCAGGACATTGACCAGCTGGTCCTCGAAGCTCCGGTCCTGGAGAAACTTGTTGATCGAGTCGTACAGCGTCGCCGACGCCTGGACGAGCACGGAGACCAGGAGCACCACGATCGCCAGGTAGACGATGATCACTGCAAGGGCCTGGGGCATCCGCGGGATCAGCCGCGCCACGCCGTTGATCAGCGGCAGGAGGGTGAACGACAGCAGCCACGCCAGGAAGAACAGCAGCAGGATGTCGCCGAAGGCGTAGAACAGCGTCGCGGCGTCCCCGAGCACGATGAAGCCGAGGGCGATCACCGCCAGGACGAGGACGGCATCGACCAGGCGACGCTGGCGTTCGGTCAGGCCGTTGGGCATGGCGCCAGCCTACGACGCGCCGCGCTGCTGCGCACCCCTTCGTCGTGTGGATCACCGGCCCGGGCCCGTGGGTCGCCGTGCGGCCCGGCCGCCACGGAGCGTCGCCGCTGCTAGCGCAACCCCATGCGCTCGTGGACCTCGACCATCGTCGCCTGGGCCATCGGCCGCAGCCGGTCGGCACCGGCCTCGAGGACGCCCTCGACCTCGCCCGGGTGCGCCATCAGGTCCGCGTACCGCTCGCGGGCAGGGGCGTAGTGGCGGATCATCCGCTCCGCGAGCAGCTTCTTGGTGTCCACGCAGCCGGTCCGGGCCGTTCGCTCGCCGTCCCACACGTCCTCGTAGTCGTCGCCGAAGAAGCGGTGCAGCTGGCACACGTTGCACACCTCGGGTCGACCGGGGTCGGTGCGCAGGATGCGCTGGGTGTCGGTGACCATCGACATCACCTGCTTCCGGATCAGCTCCGGCTCGCCCAGGATGTCGATGGTGTTGCCGATCGACTTCGACATCTTCCTCACGCCGTCGGTGCCCAGCACGACCGGGGCCTCGGTGTACACGCCCTCGGGCTCGGGGAAGGTCCGGCCATAGCGGTTGTTGAAGGCGCGCACGATCTCACGGCTCAGCTCGAGATGGGCCGCCTGGTCCTTGCCCACGGGCACCAGCCCCGCCTTGTAGATCACGATGTCGGCGGCCTGCAGCACGGGATAAGTGAGCAGCCCGTGGTTGATGTCGTCGGGCTGGTTAAGCCGCTTCTCCTTGTACGTCGGCGTCCGCTCGAGCCAGCTGACCGGGGTGACCGTGGACAGCAGCCACATCAGCTCGGTGTGCTCGGGCCGGTGGCTCTGGACGAACAGCGTGCACCGCTTCGGGTCGAGGCCGAGGGCGAGCAGCGCGGCTGCCATCTCGAGCGTCCGGGTCCGCATCAGGTCGGGATCGTGGGTGCTGGTCAGGGCGTGGTAGTCGACGATGCAGTAGATCGCCTCGTACTCGAACTGGAGCAGCACGTAGTTCCGGATCGCGCCCAGGTCGTTGCCCAGGTGGACGATCCCCGAGGGCTGGATGCCCGAGAAGATCCGCGGCCGCGGGGCGGGTGCGGCGGTCGGGGCGGGAGCGGGAAGCGTCTCGACGGTCATGTCGGCGGAGTGTACGGGATGCCCCGCCCGATCGCGGGACGCTACCATCCCCCGCATGCCCACGTTCGCCGATCTGCCGGCCGACCCGCGCGCGCCTCGGGCGGTCACCGTCCGATGAGCCTCCAGCCGCTCCGCGTGGGCATCATCGGCGCCGGGACCGTCGGTCGGGAGGTGGTGCGCGCGTTCCTGGACGCGTCGCCCCGCCTCGCGCCGTCGGACGGACGCCCCCTGGTGCTGGCTGCGGTCGCCGAGAAGGACCTGTCGCGGGCGATAACCTCCGGGATCCCAGAGCGCCTGCTCACGGATGCGCCGGCGCACCTGGTCGCCGGCGACGAGGTGGACGTGATCGTGGAGACCATGGGCGGCGCCGAGCCTGCCCGGACGCTGGTCCAGGCGGCGCTGGCCGCGGGCCGCGACGTCGTGACCGCGAACAAGCACGTGATCGCGCACCACGGCCCCGCCATGGAGCGTGCGGCGCGCGAGTCGGGCGCCAGCCTCCGGTTCGAGGCGGCGGTCGGGGGCGGGATCCCGCTGCTCGGCCCGATTGCCCTCGACCTGGCCGCGAACCGGATCAGCCGGGTGCGCGGGATCGTCAACGGCACGACCAACTTCATGCTGAGCGCGATGGCCCACCAGGGGCGCGATTACGCGGAGGCCCTCGCCGACGCCCAGGCGCGCGGCTACGCCGAGGCCGACCCGACGGCGGACGTCGAGGGCCAGGACGCGGTCAACAAGCTGGTCATCCTCGCCCGTCTCGCGTTCGGCTCGTGGGTCGAGCCGGCATCCGTCGGCAACCGCCCCGGAACCACCTCGGGCGGGCCCGGCCGGCCCGGGATCACCGGCGTCACCGCCGACGACGTCGCTGCGCTCGCCGCGCAGGGGCGGGCCCTGCGCCTGATCGCGACCACGCGCCTCGCCGAGGACGGCGCGATCGAGGCGTCGGTCGTGCCCACCGCGGTCCCGGCCGAGTCGCCGTTCGGCCGCTGCGATGGGGTGCTCAACCGGATCGAGGTCGATGCGCTGCCCGTGGGCCGGGTTGCGTTCGAGGGCCCGGGCGCCGGCGGGCCGGCCGCCGCCGCGGCGGTGCTCGGCGATCTCGTCGCCATCGCCCGCGGCGTCGGATCCACGTGGGCCGGCGCGGCCCCGGCGGTCGAGTGGTCGGCGCTTCCGGTGCGGCCGGTCGCCGGCGAGTGCGTGGCGGCGCCGTCGGGTGCCTGCTACCCGGTCGCGGACTGACTTATAGATGACGGCCACACCGGGTCCCCGCCCCGCGCTCGTTGAGCGCTATCGGCCCTTCCTGCCCGTGTCCGCTGCGACGCCCGTGGTGTCGCTGGGGGAAGGCGCCACCCCGCTGGTCCACGCCCGGCGGCTGGGCCAGTCGCTCGGCCTGCGCAACCTGTATCTCAAGGTCGAGGGCCAGAACCCCACCGGCAGCTTCAAGGATAGGGGCATGGTGCTGGCCGTGGCCAAGGCGCTCGAATCGGGCGCCCGGAGCGTCATCTGCGCCTCGACCGGCAACACGTCGGCGTCCGCGGCCGCCTACGCGGCCGCGGCCGGCCTCGAGTGCGTGGTGGTGCTGCCCGCGGGCAAGATCGCCGTGGGCAAGCTGCTCCAGGCGCTCGTGTTCGGCGCTCGCGTGATCGCCGTGCGCGGCAACTTCGACCAGGCCCTGCGGGTGGTCCGCGCGCTCTCGGAGCAGGACGACCACCCGACCACGCTGGTCAACTCGGTCAACCCGTTCCGCCTCGAAGGCCAGAAGACCGGCGCGTTCGAGGTGTGCGACGACCTCGGGCGCGCCCCCGACATCCTGGCGATCCCGGTCGGCAACGCGGGCAACATCAGCGCCTACTGGCGCGGGTTCCGCGAATACCGCGAGGCCGGGCAGGTGGCCGCCATGCCCCGGATGTGGGGCTTCCAGGCTGCCGGTGCCGCGCCGCTGGTCGCCGGCCACCCGATCGAGCACCCGGAGACGGTGGCCACGGCGATCCGGATCGGCAACCCCGCATCGTGGACCCTGGCGACCGCCGCGCGCGACGAGTCCGGCGGTCGGATCGCCGCCGTCACCGATGACGAGATCCTGGCTGCGCACCGGTCGCTCGCCCGGCTCGAGGGCGTGTTCTGCGAGCCGGCGTCCGCGGCCTCGGTGGCGGGGGTCGGCGGGGCGGCCCGGACCGGCGACCTGGATCCGCATGCCCTGGTCGTGTGCGTGCTCACGGGCAACGGGCTCAAGGATCCGGCCACGGCCGAGGCGGGGCTGGCCGTCGAGGTGACCGAGGCCGACCCGACCGTGGGCGGCGTGGCGATGGCGCTCGGATGGACGTGATCGCGGGGTCGGCCACGTCCGCCGGCCGCTGGGCCGCGCTGCTCGGACGGTCGCTCACGATCGACGTGCCGGCGTCCTCGGCCAACCTCGGAGCCGGCTACGACTGCCTCGGCCTGGCGCTGGAGCTGACCAACCGGGTGACGGTGGAGGCGATCGAGGGCGACGGCGCCGTGGAGCTGGCCGTGCGCGGCGAGGGCGCCGGCGAGCTGCCGGCACTTCGATCCAACCGGTTCGTGGCTGGGCTGGAAGCGGCGATCGAGGCGACGCTGGGCCCGCGGCCGCCGGCCTTCGGCTGGCGGATCGCGATGGACAACGGGATCCCGCTCTCGCGGGGCCTCGGCTCGTCCGCCGCGGCGACGGTGGGCGGCGTGGTCGCCGGGAACGCGCTGGCCGGCGGCGGGCTGGGCGACGAGGCCCTGCTGCGGATCGCGACCGCGATCGAGACCCACCCGGACAACGCCGCGGCCGTGCTCCTGGGCGGCTTCGTCGTGTCGGCCCACCTCGGCGACCGCGTCGAGGCCGTCCGCTTCGACGCGCCCGATGGCCTGTGGGCGGTCCTGTACATCCCGGAGCGCCGCCTCTCGACCAGCGACATGCGCCGCGTGCTGCCCGCCGAGGTGCCGCTGCGTGACGCTGTCAGCAACCTTGGCCGGGTCGCGATCGGCGTCGCCGGGATCGCCGCCGGGCGGTTCGAGCTGCTGGCGGACCTGACCGTGGATCGGATCCACGAGCCGTACCGGTCCGTCGCCTACCCGGAGCTGCCGCGGCTCACCGGGGCAGCGCGGGCAGCCGGCGCGCTCGGGGCCTTCCTGTCGGGTGCCGGGTCGACGGTGCTGGCGTTCGTCGCGCCCGGCACGGAGCCGGGGCCCGTGCGCGACGCGCTGGCCGCCGCGGCCGGCGAGCTCGGGCTGGCCGGTCGCGCGGCGATCGTGGCGCCCAGGAACCGGGGACCGGAGGTCGTCGGAGACTGAGCGCCGACCGCCGGCTCAGCGCGGGAGGCGCGTCCGGGCGACCGACATCCCGTCCGGCACGAACGGGTCGGGTTGGGGGCGACCGGCGATCGTGCGCACCGGGATCACGCCCGCCCACACCGGCCAGGTCTCGTCGCCCGGGTCGTCGTGGTCGATGTCGTCCCGGACCTTGCCCGACGCCTCGCGTAGGTCCATCCACAGGACCGAGGTCTGCCTGCGCTCCGCGGCGGTCATCGGTCGCAGCTGGGCCCAGCGCCCCGGGTACAGGTGCTCGATGAACGCCTCCAGGGCCTCGTCCATCTCGCCCGGGTCGGTGACCAGGTGCGCCGTCCCGAGCACCATCGCGGACCGGAAGTTGACCGAGTGGTGGAACCCGGACCGCGCGAGGACCAGGCCGTCGAGATGGGTGATCGTGACGCAGGCGGCCGTCCCGTCGATCGAGCGCAGCATCCGGCTCGCCCGCGAGCCGTGCCAGTACAGCCGGTCACCCCGGCGCCAGACCGCGGTCGGGGTCACGTACGGCTGGCCCTCGAGCACCCAGCCCACGTGGCCGATGATCGCCGCGTCGATGATCGCGTCGATGATCGCCCGGTCGTAGCGGGCGCGCTCCGGCAGGCGCCGGACGCGGGTGCGCTCGCTGGGCGCGGCGGAACGCGGGGACGCCTGGCTCCGGCGGCTCAACGGCGGTAGAGGATCCACATCGAGACGCCGGTCATGTAGCCGCCGCCCGTGTTGTACGCCATGCTGGGCATGGTGCCCGAGAACTGGGTGCCCACGGCGCCGATGTTCGCGATCCGCCAGCCGTCCGGCGCCCGCCGCGCCGCATCGGCCGCGACCCAGTCCCACAGGGCATCACCGAGCGTCGTGTCGGCGGTGACCAGCAGCTGGTCGTCGCCGATGAGCCGTTCCTTCATCGGGCCTCCTTGGCGTGCTTGGGGTTGGTTGGCGAGGTCCAGCGTACGCGCCGGACCGGCGTCATGCCGCCCCGATTCGCCGGTCAGCGATCGGCATCCTCGGCGCGTCGCTCGCCGCCCTGGCGGGGCGGCGTCCACGCCCGGTCGGCGTAGCGGAGCTGGCGCTGGATCAGCTCGTCGTCGAGGCGCTCGGCGTCCGCGCGCAGCAGCTCGCGGTCGCGGGCCTGCTCCTCGGCCACCAGGTCGGCGGCCGAGGGCGCCGGCGGATCCTCGGGCCCGTCGGCTGGGTCGTTGCCGTCGCCACCCAGCAGTCGCCGCAGGAACCCCATCGTCAGCCCCCCGCGCGGGTCCGGATGAACCGCAGCACCTCGTCCCACGCCTGCGCCGACGTCGACGCGAACTCGTCGGCCTTGCGGTCGAAGAAGCTGTGCGGAGCTCCGGGATACGTGGTCAGCTCGTGCTCCACGCCGGCCGCGGTGAGGGCGGCCTCGAACGCGCTCACGGCCTCGGCCGGGATCCCCTGGTCGGCGCCGCCGAACAGGCCCCGGCACGGGGCTCCGGAGCGTGTCCACGACGTCGACCGGGGCCGGCGTGTCGTTGCGCGAGGCGCCCACCGGCCAGCCGTAGAAGCCGATCACGCCGGCCAGGTCGAGCCCGAACCCGGCGCTCAGGAACGCCACCCGGCCGCCGAAGCAGAAGCCGATCGTGAACACCCGCGTCGCGCCGGTCGCCTCGCGCAGCCGGCCGCGGCCGCAATGGTGTCGGCGCGCAGCCCGGCCAGCGTCGTGGGCGGCGTGGGGCAGCGAACTCGAAGCCGGGCCCCCGGTCGCCGATGCCGGCGGTCCGCCCGAAGTAGTCGATCGCGATGGCCTCGATCCCGTGCTCGGCGAACCGGAGCGCGAGGTCGCGGTAGTAGGCGTGCAGGCCGCGGACATCGGGCAGGATCACGATCCCGGCCCCGTTCGGCTCGGCGGCGCGCGCGAGGTAGGCGGCGAAGCGGTTGCCGTCCGCCGCCTCGAGCTCGACGTCCGCCGTGTCGAGGGCGCCGCCGGCGATGGGCGGGATCGGCGGACGGGAGTCGTGGTCGAAGCACATCGGGCGGGCTCTCCAGCACGGGGACGAGGGGCGGAGGCGTCGATTGTGGCGCGCCCAGCCGAATCCGTCCCACCGGCGCGGCGCGGACGCCGGCCGGGATCGCCGGTGCATCGAGACCGGGCAGCGGGTCCGTAAGCCTGCTCGGCTAGAATGCGCCGCATGCCCAGCCCCCTCGTCGTCATGAAGTTCGGCGGCTCCTCGCTCGCCGACGCGGAGCGGATCCGGCGGGTGGCCCGACGGATCGTTCGCGAGCGGGCCAACGGCACCCAGCTGGTGGTCATCGTGTCCGCCATGGGCGACACGACCGACGAGCTGCTGGCGCTCGCGGCGGCGATCACCGATGACCCCGATCCCCGGGAGCTGGACGTGCTGCTGGCCACCGGCGAGCACCAGAGCGCGACCCTGATGTCGATGGCGCTCCAGTCGCTGGGCGTGGCCGCGATCAGCCTCACGGGGCCCCAGGCCGGCATCACGACCGATGGCCGCTACGGCAGGGCCCGGATCGCGGGCATCGACCCGCGCCGGGTCCGCGCCGAGCTGGCCGCGGGCAAGGTCGTGATCATCGCCGGCTTCCAGGGCATGAGCGTCGCGGCGCTCGCGGCGCTCGACGCCAGCCCGACGGCGAGCGACGTCCATGCGGCCGAGATCACGACCCTCGGGCGTGGCGGCTCGGACACCACTGCCGTCGCGCTCGCCGCCCGCCTCAAGGCCGACCGGTGCCAGATGTATCACCGACGTCCGGGGCATCTACACGGCCGATCCGCGGATCGTCCCGGACGCGCGCCAGCTGCCGGTCATCGGCTACGAGGAGATGATGGAGCTCGCCCACCAGGGCGCCCAGGTGATGCAGGTGCGGGCCGTGGAGCTGGGCTGGGTCAACGACGTCGTGATCGAGGTCCTCAGCTCGTTCGAGGACGCCCCCGGCACCCAGATCAGGGAGGACCCCCTCGTGGAGCAGCGGAACAAGGTCAGGGGGCTAGCCCACGACCGGAACGTGGCCAAGATCACGCTGGTCGAGGTGCCCGACCAGCCGGGGGTCGCCCGCAGCGTGTTCGGCCCGCTGGCCGAGGCCGGCATCAACGTCGACATGATCGTCCAGAACGTCGGCCACGGCGGCGCGACGGACCTCAGCTTCACGATCCCGCGGGTCGAGCTGGCCAAGGCCAAGCGGCTGCTCGAGCCGCTCGTGCGCGAGCTCGGCTTCCGCGACATGACGACCGACAGCTCGGTGGCCAAGGTGTCGATCGTGGGCGCCGGCATCCAGAACGCGCCCGGCTATGCGGCGCGGATGTTCGGGACGCTCGCCGACGCGGGGATCAACATCGAGATGATCTCCACCTCGGAGATCCGGATCACGACGATCATCGCCGAGGACCGCGTCGAGGACGCCGTCCGCGCGCTCCACGCGGCGTTCGAGCTGGAGCAGCCCGAGACGGCCGAGACGGCCGAGGCGGCCCCCGCCGCCGCCGGCTGACCCGGTGACCCAGGCCGCCGCGACCCAGCCCCGTCACCCTGGCGACAGCGGCGTGTTCAGCCGTGTCGAGCACTTCTCGCGGGTCGGGTCGACGAACGACGTCGTCCGCGGCTGGCTGGCGAGCCGGCGTGCCGGAGGTCTGCCTCGCCACGGCGGACGAGCAGACGGCCGGTCGCGGTCGCCACGGCCGTGCGTGGCTCGCCCCGCTGGGTGCCGCCCTGCTCGCCTCGGTCGGTTTCCGGCCCAACTGGATCGCGCCCGAGCGCGCGTGGCGCGTGGCCGCGACCGTGGCGCTCGCGATGGCCGACGCCGCGGAGGATGCCGCCGGGCTCCGCCTGGGAACGGTCCGCCTCAAGTGGCCCAACGACCTGGTCGTCGAGGCGTCCGGGCCGAACGCCCCGCTGGCCGACGCGCCCGACGCGGCGACGGCGCTGGCCCGGCTCGCGGGACCGGTCGAGCTGCGCAAGCTGGCGGGGGTGCTGGGCGAGACGGACGGGCTCGGCACGCGCGACCCGCGCATGGTCGTGGGGATCGGCATCAACGTCGACTGGGCGGCGGCGGACTTCCCGACGGACATGGCGGCGAGATGACCAGCCTGCTCGAGGCTGGCCGCCGGGCGCCCGATCAGCCCGGCCATCCTGCTCGGGGCGTTCCGCGACCGCCTCGAGGGCCGCCTGGCCGCGCTGCGGGCGGGCTTCTTCGACCTCGAGGCGTGGACCGGTCGCCAGGTCACGACCGGGCGCATGGTCACGCTGGACGAGCGCGCGGGGGCCGGACGCGCCGGCCGTCCCGTGGTCGCCCTGGGCGTGGATGCCGTGTCCGGCGGCCTGGTGGTCGAGGACGCCGCCAGCGACACCGGCGAGCGCCTGGTCCACGCGGGCGAGGTGATCCGCGTCCGCCTGGCCGGGAACGGGGTGTAACGGCATGGCACGACTGGTGTTCGGTAGGCAGGAGGGATCGAGGCGAGCCGGCGTCGTCGTCCTCGATCGCGACCGGCCGCTCGTCGAGGCCGCCCGGCGGGATCCGGCCCGGTTCGACGCTCTGTACCGGAAGTACGTCGCCCAGGTGTACGCCTACGCGCTCTACGAGCTCGCCGACCATCACGCCGCGGAGGACGCGACGGAGCGGGTGTTCCTGCGCGCCCTGGCCGGGCTGCCCGGCTTCCGCGAGCTGGCACGCCCGGAGGACGGGCCCGAGGCGTCGACCTTCCGGGTGTGGCTGTTCCGGATCGCGCGCAACGTCGTGGCCAACGAGCGACGGACGCGGCGACGCCGACCGACCGCCTCGCTGGACGTGGCCCTGGGTGCCGGGCTCGCGCTCGCTGATCCGGTGGACCTCGAAGGGCAGGCCGCGACCCGGGACGAGGCCGCCGAGGCGTTGCGCGCGCTGCGCCGCCTGCCCGACGATCGCCGGCGCGCGCTCCTGCTGCGGTTCGTGGACGAGATGAGCACGGCCGAGATCGCCGCCATCCTGGGCCGCTCGGAGGGAGCCGTGCGGGTGCTCATCCACCGGTCCCTGGGCACGGTCGCCCGGGAGCTGGGACGGGATCGCCGGAGCCGGCGGGCGTGATCGGACGCGACGATCCGGGGGCGGCCGACGGCGACGTCGAGGCGCTGGTCGCGGACCGCTACCTCGAGGCCCTGCTGACGGCGGGAGATCGCCTCGCGATCGATGCCCCAGGGGATCCGGCCGTCCGGCCCGAGCTGCGCGACGCGGCCCGGATCCTGCGCGGGGCGCTGGTGCGGATCCACCCGTCGTTCCGGTTCGAGGAACGGCTCGCGGCCCGCCTGGCCGAGCTGGCCGCCGACCAGGCCCGTCCGACCACGGGCGGCGATGGCGTCGTCGTCCCGTTCGCGCGGGTGGGCGCCGGGCCTGGTGCCGTGGCCGAGTCCGATGCCGTGGGCGGCTCCGCCCGGACCGCCGATCCCATGGCCGGCGCCCGCCGGCCGCTGTTGGTCGGTGGCGCGCTCACCTCGGCGGCGATCTCGATCGTCGGTGTCGCCTGGGTCGCGTGGCGAGCCACGCGGCCGGCGGCCGGGGGGCCGTCCGCGGCGGTCATGGCCCGGGCCGTGCGCGCGGCCCACCTGCGCCGGACACCGGTCGGCCTCGCCGGCGGCCGGGTCGGGGGGCCGTCCTGATGCCCATGAAGTTTCCGTCCTTCCGGCCGCGGCGCGAGGACTATCCGGCGAAGATGTGGACGCGTTGCCCGTCGTGCGAGGAGCAGCTGTTCAACAAGCAGCTCGAGAAGGCGATGAGCGTGTGCCCGTCGTGCGGTCATCACTTCCGCCTCGCCGCCCCGGCGCGGCTGTCGCAGCTGCTGGACGACGGGACGTTCGAGGAGCGCGACGCCGGTCTGGTCTCGACCGACCCGCTCGGCTTCGTGGACCAGAAGGCGTACCCGGATCGCGTGGCCGCCGCCCAGCTGGCGACCGGCCTGCGCGACGCGGCCGTCTGGGGCCTCGGCCGCATCGAGGGCCATCAGGTCGCGATCGTGGTGATGGACTTCGCGTTCATGGGCGGCTCGATGGGCGCCGTGGTCGGCGAGAAGGTCGCGCGGGCCGCGGAGGCTGCGCTCGCCGAGCGTATGCCGCTGGTGATCGTGTCGGCCTCGGGGGGCGCCCGGATGCAGGAGGGGACGCTGGCACTGATGCAGCTGGCCAAGACGATGGCGGCGCTCGAGCGCCTGCGCGCCGCCCGCGTGCCCTTCGTGTCGGTGATGTCCGATCCGACCACCGGCGGCGTGTTCGCCTCGTACGCGGCCATGGGCGACGTCAACCTCGCCGAGCCCAACGCCCTGATCGGGTTCGCCGGCGCCCGGGTCGGCGCCGGCACGATCGGCCAGGAGCTGCCGCCCGGCTTCCAGCGCTCCGAGTTCCTGTACCGCCACGGGTTCATCGATCGGGTCGTCCAGCGGGCGGACCTGCGGCGGGAGCTGGCCCAGATCCTGCGCTTCCTGGTGCCGCAGGCACCGGCGGCCGTCCATGGTTGACCGCTTCCTCAATCGCGGCCGGGATGGGGGCGACGGCCGTGACGGGCGCGACCAGGTTGCGGCCGCCTCGCCTGCCGATCCGCGGGCAGCCGTGTGGGCCCGGGTCCAGCTCGCGCGCAACCTGCGCCGGCCGCGGACGCTCGAGCTGCTGGCCGAGATCGCGGACGAGTTCGTGGAGCTCCACGGGGACCGGCTGTTCGGCGACGACGAGGCGATGGTCACGGGGTTCGCCCGGATCGAGGGTCGACGGCTGGTCGTGGTCGGGCAGCAGAAGGGCGCCGACACCGAGGAGAACGTCCGGCGCAGCTTCGGGATGCCCCATCCCGAGGGCTACCGGAAGGCGATGCGCGTGATGGAGCTCGCCGAGCGCTGCGGCCTGCCGGTCGTGACCTTCGTGGACGTCCCCGGCGCGCACCCCGGCCCCGAGTCCGAGGAACGCGGGATCGCGGAGGCGATCGCCCGCTCGATCGGCCTCATGACCCGCCTCCGAACGCCGATCGTCACCGTCATCACCGGCGAGGGGGGCTCCGGCGGCGCGCTGGCAATCGCGGTCGGCGACGTGGTGCTGGCGCTGGAGAATGCCGTCTACTCGGTCATCTCGCCCGAAGGCTGTGCCAGCATCCTGTGGCGGACCACCGACGAGGCGGCGAGCGCGGCGCTGGCGATGAAGATGACGGCGGCCGACCAGCAGGCGCTGGGCGTGGTGGACGAGGTGATCCCCGAGCCACCGGGCGGCGCGCACGCGGAACCGGCCGAGACCGCGCGCCGGCTGCGCGCCGCGATCGTGCGCGAGCTGGACCGCCTGGCGGTCGTCCCGGTCGACGTGCTGGTCGAGGAGCGCTATCACCGGTACCGTTCCCTCGGCACGTACGCCGAGCTGGAGGGTCCGGCGCCGACGGCGCCCATCCCGCCGCGGCCGGGGCTCGCGGACCGCCTGCGCAGCCTGATCGAGGCCGGCCAGCGGGCCATCCCCGCCCCGCTGCCGGTGGGTCGTCGCGACGAGCCACCCGCCCGTGAGGACGTCTAGCCCATGCCCGAAGCCAAGCACCCCGGGAACCGGACGCCCGCCCAGCGCCAGACGGACCACGCCAACCTGGCCCGGCTGGCCGACTCGCTGGTGCCCGCGCTCGTCCACAAGCTCGCCTCGAGCGGCCTGGGCGAGCTCGAGGTCAGCGAGGGCGAGTGGCACGTCCGGCTGCGCCGGCCGTTGACGGCGGCGCCCGCCGGCGCGCGCCGCGCCGACCGCCCGCGCCATCCGGGGCACCAGGAGCGAGACGGTCGACCGTCGCGCGAGCCGGGCGGCGTCCCGGGCCAGGGTCCGGCCGCCCAGGGGCCCGTCGCCCGGGACCTGGAGCCGGAGCCGGGCACCGTCATCGAGCACGCGATCGCCACCTCGCCCGCGGTCGGCGTGTTTCGCCCCGGGCCCACCCCGGGGACGAGGGTCCGGGCCGGTGACGCGGTCGGATCCGTCGACCTGCTCGGGATCCCGCAGGACGTCCCGTCGCCCATCGACGGCATCCTGGTCGAGGTGTTCGCGACCGCCGGCGAGGCCGTGGAGTACGGCGAGGAGATCGCGTCCATCGAGCCTGACGTGCCGGGGCCCGGCGGGCCGGATCCGGTGCCGGACGAGGGAGCCCGACGATGATCGGCCGCGTCCTGATCGCCAACCGGGGCGAGATCGCGCTGCGCATCCTGCGGGCCTGCCGGACGCTGGGCATCGAGGCCGTGGTCGCGTACTCGGAGCCGGACCGGGCGTCGCTTCCCGCGTTGCTCGCCGACGAAGCGATCTGCATCGGCCCCGCGGACGCCAGGCGGTCGTACCTCTCGGCTCCGGCTCTGATCTCGGCTGCGCTCGTCACGGGCTGCGACGCGATCCACCCGGGCTACGGCTTCCTGTCCGAGGACGACGCGTTCGCGGACGCCGTGCATGCCCACGGCCTGACGTTCATCGGACCGCCGGCCAACATCCTGGAGCGGTTCGCATCCAAGGAGGAGACCCGGCGGCTGCTGGCCGGCTACGGCCTGCCCACGATCCCTGGCTCCGGCCTGCTGGTCGACGACGCGCAGGCGCTGGAGGAGGCCGAGCGCATCGGCTACCCGGTGCTGATCAAGCCATCGGCGGGCGGCGGGGGCAAGGGCATGCGGATGGTGCGCAGCCCGCGCGAGCTCGTCGCCGTGCTGCCGATCTGCCGCTCGGAGGCCCGCGCCGCGTTCGGCGACGATGCCCTGTACCTGGAGCGCTGGCTCGAGGAGAACCGGCACGTCGAGGTCCAGGTCGCCATCGACCGCTTCGGGCATGGCGTCCACCTGTGGGAGCGTGACTGCTCCGTCCAGCGCCGGCACCAGAAGATCCTCGAGGAGTCGCCGTCCCCGGCGATGACGCCGGCGGGCCGCCGGGAGCTGTGCGAGCGTGCCGTCCGGGCGGTCGTCGCGGCGGGCTACGAGAACCTGGGCACGCTCGAGTTCCTGGTGGACGGCGACGGCAACGCCTACTTCATCGAGATCAACTGCCGGATCCAGGTCGAGCACCCGGTCACCGAGATGCTGACCGGGATCGACATGGTCGCGACCCAGATCCGGATCGCCGCCGGCGAGCCGCTCGGGTTCACCCAGGCCGACATCGCCCAGCTCGGGCACGCGATCGAGCTCCGGGTCAACGCCGAGGACCCCGACCATGACTTCCGCCCCGGTGCGGGCACGATCGAGCGCTTCCACCCGCCCGGCGGACCCGGCGTCCGGTTCGACTCGCACGCCTACGCCGGCTACGAGGTGCCGCCCTACTACGACTCGTTGCTGGGCAAGCTGATCGTGTGGGGCGCCACCCGCGACGAGGCGATCGCCCGCGGCCGCGCGGCGCTGAGCGAGCTGGTCGTCGAGGGGGTCGTCACCAACGCCTCGATCCACCGCGCCCTGCTGTCGTCCGAGCCGTTCCTCGAGGGGCGGTTCACGACCAACCTGCTCGACCGGGTCGGCAGCGCGGCGTTCCTCGCGGCCGCGGAGCGTGCCTGATGCGCGCGACGGACCGCTCGTGCACCCATGCATGGACCATCCCGCTCGCATGCCGTGCCGTGCGGGACATTCGCCACGATCCCGCCAGGAGTCGCCCGTGACCCACGCTGACCCGCCCGTCCCCGCCGATACCGCTGCGCCTGCCGACCCGACACCGTCTGGTGCCGGGACGGTGCACTCGGTGCGCGAGATCCAGGCCCTGATCCCGCACCGCTGGCCGTTCCTGCTCGTCGACCGGATCGTCGACTACGACCCGGCGGCAAAGCGGATCGTCGGCCTCAAGGCCGTCACCGCAACCGAGTGGTTCTTCCAGGGTCACTTCCCGGGGCTTCCGGTCATGCCCGGGGTGCTCCAGGTGGAGGCGCTCGCGCAGACGATGGCCGTGTACGTGGCGAAGCAGCCGGGCTTCGGTGATCGCATCGGGCTGTTCGCCGGTATCGACGCCGTCCGGTTCAAGCGCGTCGTGGTGCCGGGCGACACGCTCCGCCTCGAGGTCACCATGGACAAGCTGGGCAGCCGGTTCGGCAAGGGGCGGGGGGTCGCCAGCGTGGACGGCGAGGTCGCCTGCGAGGGCGTGCTGAGCTTCATCATCCCGCCAGCCGGAGTGCTCCGGTGACGCGGCTCGCCGTGCTGTCCGACGTCCACGGCAACCTCGCGGCGCTCGAGGCGACGCTGGGGGCGATCCGGGCGGAGCGGCCCGACGCGATCCTTGTCGCGGGCGACCTGGTGCTCAACGGCCCCGACCCGGTGGCGGTCGTCGAGGCCTTCCGGGCGCTCGATGCCGACGGCGCCTACCTCGTCTCGGGCAACACGGACCTGGCGGTCGCGGACTTCGACTACGGCGCCGCCTTCCCGTGGTACCAGGACGGCGTGCCGGACACCATCCGGATCGCCGCCGAATGGGCCCACGACGAGCTGTCCGACGAGCAGCTGGGCTGGCTGCGCCGGCTGCCGGCCGAGCGCCGGCTGCGCACCGAGGACGACACCCTGGTCCTGGTCGTCCACGCGTCACCGGGATCGCAGACCCGCGGCTTCGACCAGGCGCTCGACGCCAGCGTGATCCTGGAGCGGGCGACGGCCACCGATGCCCGGGTCATCTGCGTCGGCCACACCCACGTGCCCGAGGTGCGCGACCTGGGCTGGAAGATGATCGTCAACGACGGCAGCGCGGGCTACGTGTTCGACGGCGACCCGACCGCGTCATGGGCGCTGGTGACCATCGCAGACGGCGAGATCACCACGGACATCCGGCGCACGCCGTTCGATGCGCTGGCGGTGGCCAACGCGATCTCCGCGCGCGGCCTGCCCGGCGACGTCTACCGAGCCGCCACCGTGCGGACGGGGAAGCTGGTCCGATGACCTGGTCCTGGCCGGAGCGGCCGCGGCGCGTCGTGATCACGGGCATGGGCGCCGTCACGGCGCTCGGCAACGACGTGGCCTCGACGTGGGACGGCCTGCTGGCCGGGCGCTCGGGCGTGGCCACGGTCGCCGCCTTCGACCCGTCCCGGCTCGTGGTGCGGATCGCGGCCGAGGTCAAGGGCTTCGACCCCACCGGCATCCTCGACCGCAAGGAGATCCGGCGCACGGACCGGTACATCCAGTTCGCGCTCGTGTGCGCCAGGCAGGCCCTGCTCGATGCCGGGCTTCCCGCCCGCCTGGACGACGCGACGGCGGCGCGCGCCGGGGTCATCATCGGGTCCGGTCTGGGCGGGGTGTCCACGCTGTTCGACAACGTGCTGCTGATGGGCGAGCGCGGGCCGGACCGCATCTCCCCCTTCTTCATCCCGATGGGGATCGCCAACGTCGGGTCGGGCCAGGTGGCCATCGCGTGCGGGGCGATCGGCCCCAACTTCGCGACCGTGTCCGCCTGCGCCACCGGCGGCCACGCGCTGGGCGAGGCGTGGGAGACCATCCGCCGGGGTGACGCCGACCTGATGATCGCGGGCGGCGTGGAGGCGGGCATCCACGAGGCCACGCTGGGCGGGTTCGGCTCGATGAAGGCCCTTTCGGCCCGCAACGACGACCCGCCCGCGGCGTCCCGACCGTTCGACCGTGCCCGCGACGGGTTCGTCGTCGGCGAGGGCGGTGCCGTCCTGGTGCTCGAGGCGATCGACCACGCCGCGGCCCGGGGCGCCCGGCCGCTCGCGGAGCTGGTGGGCTACGGCGCAACCGCCGACGCATCGCACATCACGCTTCCGGCCCCGGGTGGCGCCGGCGCGGTGCGAGCCGTTCGGCGCGCGCTGGAGAAGGCGGGCCTCGACCCGTCGGAGATCGACCACCTCAACGCGCACGCCACGTCCACCCCCGAGGGCGACAAGGCCGAGCTCCAGGCGATCTGGACGATCTTCGGCGATCACGCTCCCCGCGTCTCGGTCACGGCCAACAAGTCGATGCTCGGCCACACGCTGGGGGCCGCGGGCGCGATCGAGGCGATGGCCACGATCCTCGCCCTGCGCGACGGCCGGGTGCCGCCGACGATCAACCTCGACGATCCCGACGAGCATGGTGTCGGGCTCGATCTCACGCCCAACATGGCCACGACCCGGCCGGTGCATGCCGCCGTGTCCAACTCATTCGGGTTCGGGGGCCAGAACACCGCGCTCGCCTTCCGTCGGTGGGACGAATGAGCGGGCAGCCGCCGGGAGAGCCGGGAGGAGGAGCCGATGACCGGTACCGGTGCGGTCGAGCGCGGGGCCGTCGAGCGCGAGGCCGTCGAGCGCGTGGCCGTGGGCCCGGGCGACGGTGACGGCCCGGCGTTCGAGGTGACGGAGCCCGCCGGCGGCGCCGAGGCCAGCGCTCCCGACGACGGCGGCGCGGACGACCCCGGCCCGGTCCCGATCCTGTCCGGCGCCGACGCCTCGCTGCTGGCGCTGGTCGATCGCCTGACGGTGGTCCTCGAGCGCAGCGACCTGGGCGAGCTCGAGGTCGCCGCCGGCGGCACCACGATCATCCTGCGGGCTCCATCGGCGATCGAGCGCGCGCCGCTGGCGTTGGCACCGGCCGAGGCGCCGGGGCTCGATCCCGCCCCGGCGCCGGGTATCGCCCCGGCGGTCGCCCTGGCTCCGGTCGCTGCCGCCCGACCGTCGGTGAGAGCGCCCTTGACCGGGATCTACTACGGCGCACCGTCGCCGGGCGCGACGCCCTACGTCGCCGTGGGCGACCACGTCGTCGGTCGGCCAGATCATCGGCCTGATCGAGGCCATGAAGCTGTTCAACGAGATCAAGAGCGATCTCGCCGGCCGGGTCGTCCGCGTCTGCGTCGACAATGGCGCCCTGGTCAAGGCGAAGCAGCCGCTGATCGAGGTGGAGCCCGCATGACCGACATCGCACCCCGCGCCGTCCAGTTCACCGGCTGGGGCCGCTACGCGCCGGCCCAGGTGCTGACCAACGCCGACCTGGAGCGGATGGTCGACACCTCCGACGAGTGGATCGTGTCCCGCACCGGGATCCGCGAGCGGCGGGTGGCCGCCGCGCACGAGACCACCGCCTCGATGGGGGCCGTGGCCGGCCTGCGTGCGATCCGCACCGCCGGCCTCGAGCCCGACGACATCGACGTGATCCTGCTGGCCACGCTGACGCCCGACTACTGGATGCCGTCCACCGCCGCCCTGGTCAAGGAGGCGATCGGCAACACCCGGGCAGCCGCGTTCGACGTCATGGCCGCCTGCTCGGGGTTCGTGTACGCCTACGCGACGGCGACCGCCTACCTCTCGTCGGGCATGGCCCGCCACGTGCTCGTCATCGGCTCCGAGCTGCTCACCCGGTTCCTGGACTACACCGACCGCAGCACGTGCATCCTGTTCGGCGACGGCGCCGGCGCCGTGGTGCTGTCTGCGACCGACGAGCCCACCGCGCCGGTCGGCATCGAGCTCACGACCGAGCCCCAGGGCGCGTACATGATCTGGCTCCCGGCCGGCGGGTCGAAGAGCCCGCCGTCGGCCGAGACGATCGCCCGCGGCGAGCACAAGATCCGGATGGAGGGCCGCGAGACCTACCGGTTCGCGACCCGCACCCTCGCCTCGACCGCGCTCACCGCGGTGGCGAAGGCCGGCCTGAAGCCGGACGACATCGAGCTGTTCATCCCGCACCAGGCCAACATCCGGATCATCGAGGCCGTGGCCAAGGGCCTCGACCTGCCGATGGACCGGATGTTCGTCAACCTCGATCGCTACGGGAACACCTCGGCCGCGTCCGTGCCGATCGCGCTCGCCGAGGCGGTCAACGAGGGCCGGGTCAAGGTCGGTGACCACTTGGTGTTCGTCGCCTTCGGGGCCGGCTTCACCTCGGGCGCGGTCGCCATGGAGTGGACCGCGGATCCGGCGCGGGGACCGCGGGGCGAGGCCTCGGTGCGTCCGGAGGACGTGCCCGTCCGCCTGCCGGTCGACTGGGACTCGGTCGATCCGATCCCGCCGGCGCTGGCCGAGGTCATGGCTCGCCCGCTCCCGGTGGCGCTCGACCTCTCGGACGTCGCGCCCGGAGAGCCGGAGCCCGCGCCGATCCGCTGACCACCGCGGGCGGCGGCCCGCTCACCCCAGGAGGAAGGACCGGATGCTCGATCTCACCGGCAAGGTCGCCATCGTCACCGGCGGCTCGCGCGGCATCGGCCGTGCGGTCGCGCTCATGCTGGGGCGGCAGGGCGCGGACGTGGCGTTCATCGACCGCGCCGCGTGCCTGGTCGACGATCACACCAAGGGCGACGTCGAGGCGCTCGGCCGCCGGTCGGTCTGCGTGGGTGGCGACGTCACCGACCCGGCGTCGTGCGCGGCGACCGTCGAGCAGACGGTGAAGGCGTTCGGCCGGGTCGACATCCTGGTCAACAACGCGGGCATCACGCGTGACGACCTGGCCATGCGGATGAGCGACCAGGCATGGGCCGACGTCCTCAACGTCAACCTGACCGGCTCGTTCTACATGGCCCGTGCGGTGCTGCGGCCGATGCTCCGCCAGCGGTCCGGCCGGATCATCAACATGTCCAGCGTGTCCGGCCAGATGGGCAACGCGGGCCAGGCCAACTACTCGGCCTCGAAGGCCGGCCTGATCGGCCTCACCAAGGCGCTCGCGCGGGAGGTCGCGTCGCGCGGCATCACGGTCAACGCCGTCGCGCCGGGGTTCGTGGTCACGGACCTGACCGAGGGCCTGTCGGACACGGTCAAGGACGCGATCAAGGGCGCCACGCCGCTGGGCCGCTTCGCGACGCCGGACGAGATCGCGGCCGCCGTGACCTTCCTCGCCTCCGATGAGGCCGCCTACATCACGGGCCAGGTGCTCGGGGTCGACGGCGGCCTGGCGATGATGTAGCGCCCGGCGTGCCGTTCACCGTCGAGCCCACCGCCATCCCGGAGGTCCGCCTCGTCCGGCCCCGGGTGTTCCCCGACGAGCGGGGCTGGTTCATGGAGGTCCTCCAGTCACGAGCGTTCGAGGCGCTCGGGCTGCCGGACCGCTTCGTCCAGGTCAACCAGTCGCGGTCCACGCGGGGCGTGGTGCGCGGGCTGCACTTCCAGTGGGATCCTCCGCAGGGCAAGCTCATGCGGGTGGTCACCGGTCACGCGTTCCTGGTCGCCGCGGACATCCGGCCCGGCTCGCCGACCCTCGGGCGATCGGTGACCGTCGAGGCGTCGGCCGACGAGCCGCTGCTGGTCTGGGCGCCTGCGACCTTCGCGCGCGGGTTTGCCGCCCTGAGCGACATCGCCGAGATCGAATACTTCTGCACGGCGCCATACGATCCGGCGCACGAGTCGGGCATCCGCTGGGACGATCCCGCGCTGGCGATCGAGTGGCCGGTCGGCGGAGGCCCTGCTCTCGGCCAAGGATGCGGCCGCGGGCTCGCTTGGCGACTGGCTCGCCCGGCCCGAAATCGGGTGCCTTCCGGTACCGGGACGAACGCTGACCGGGAGGATCGGCCGCGGAGGCGGCGGGGGAACGGTACCTTCGATGGGTGATCGTGCGCTGATCTGGGTGGCAGCATCCCGATCGTGCACCGCCCTGCGACGTTCGTTCGGCATGTCGTCGCCCGGAGCGGGTCCGCGTCAGCGACCCGCCTCCATGCCGTCGCGTTCGGCGGCGGGGTGCTGCTCCTGCTCATGGGCGCCTGGGCCTGGGTGGTCCTGGGTGGTCCCGCGTCGATGCAGGAGGTGCTCGTCGTCGCCGACCTGGCGATCGGCGGCACGGTCATCGCCACCGGGGCGCTGGTCGGGCGCGCCAGGGCGACCGAGGCACGCCGCGAGGCCCAGCTGCGCGTCCTGCAGCATGCGGCGCGACGGATGAGCACCAGCCTCACGCGTGAGGACATCGGCCGGGCGGTCGTCGAGGAGACGCGCCGGGTGATCGACTACCACAACGCCCGGGTCTACGTGCTCGAGCCTCCCGAGGACCTCGTCCCGGTCGCTTTCGAGGGCCGCGTCGGCGCCTACGAGCAGGTCGATCTCGAGATCCTCCGGACCACGGTCGGCCAGGGACTGACCGGCTGGGTGGCCAAGCAGCGGCAGGCGATCCGCGTGGACGACGTGACCGTCGACGCGCGTAGCGCGATTATCCCCGGCACCGACGAGGTCGACGAGTCGATGCTGGTCGTGCCGATGGAGTACGACGACCAGCTGGTCGGAGTCATCACCCTGTCCAAGCTCGGCCTCAACCAGTTCGACGACGACGACCTGCGCCTGCTGACGATCCTCGCGGACCAGGCGGCAACGGCCTTCTCCGGGGCGGACAACCTCGCCGAGACGCGCCGGCTGGCCGACGAGCTGCGCCAGTTGCTGGACATGAGCAGCGCCCTGTCCCGGACGCTCGATCCCCGGGCGGTCGCCGACCTGATGGCCGAGCATCTGGCGCGGGCCGTCGGCGCCGACCAGGCCCAGATCAGCGACTGGGACCAGGCCAACGACCGGTTGCGCACGCTCGGCTGCTACCCGGGCTCGCTCCGTGCCGGGGTGGCGGACTTCTATCCGCTGGCCGGCTTCCCGGCCACGCGGCGGGTGCTCGAGGAGCGGACGCTCGAGGTCATCGATGCCGACGACCCGGCCGCCGATCCGGCCGAGGCGGCGCTGCTGCGTCAGGACGGCCAGCGTGGCCTGGTCATGCTGCCGCTGGTCGTGAAGCGACCGTTCGATCGGGATCGTGGAGCTCCTGTCGACCGCCCGGCCCACCGCCGACGCGGGGCGGATCACGCTCGCCCGGACGATGACCCACGAGGCCGCGATGGCGCTCGAGAACGCGCGGCTGTACGAGACGGCGCGCGACCTTGCGGACCGGGACCCGCTGACCGGCTTCTTCAACCACCGCTACCTGCAGGAGCGGCTGGCCGAGGAGGTCGTCCGGGCGGTCCGCAACCATCGCCCGCTGAGCGTGGTGATGCTCGACCTCGACGACTTCAAGCTGGTCAACGACACGTTCGGCCACCTCTACGGCGACGGCGTGCTGGTCCACGTCGCGGGCCGGATCCGGTCCGTGCTGCGGCGTCCGACGTCGCGGCCCGCTACGGTGGCGACGAGTTCGCCGCTGATCCTGCCCGAGACCGGCCGCGAGGGCGCGGCGCGCGTGGCCGAGCGCCTGATCGGTGCGTTCCAGGCGGCGCCGTTCGCGGCTGACGGGCGCCAGCCGTTCCCGATCGGCGCATCGATCGGCATCGCGGCCCATCCCGCGTGATGGCCGCTCGGCCACCGAGCTGCTGGCCAGTCGCCGACGCCGGCCTGTACGAGGCGAAGGATGCGGGCGGCAACCGGATCGGCCTCGATCAGGACGGCGCGAGGCTCGCGGGCGACGCGCCTCGCTATGGCGCGCCGCTTGCCGGGCCCCGCAGCGCGGAACGCCGCACGCCGCCAGCCGGCGCTGCCTGGCGGCCGATCGCCGGACGCGAACCGGCCGCGACGGCGGCTCCGGTGCGGTCGAGTGGGGCCTGAGCCAGTACCGAAGTACCACCAGCCCTTCGACGACCGTACTGGTGGCTGGCCTTGCCGGTCGGCCTCCGCGGCCCCATGCTGTCGTTCCAGGTGAGAGCCTGGAGCGAGCCATGGGCGGCCTCGGGCAGCGGACGATCCGCGTGCCCTGTCCCGTCGCCCGTTCGTCGTGACGTTCGTCGCCGTCGGGCGCCATCGAGCTGCTGCGGCTGCTCGTGGATCCCCGACCCCTCGACCTCGCTGGTGCTGCTGCTGGTCGCGCTGGTCGGGCTGGGCGCGGTCCGCGAGCGAGAGGCGGTCGTTCGGCTCCGAGGGCACCCGGCGCACCGAGGCCGAGTCGTTCGCCCGGATCCTGCGCGGCCTGGCCCGCTCCGTCTCGCCCGACGCCATCGTGGCCGCGGTCGTCGAGGAGCTGGGGGCGGCGACCGGCGCCGATCACGTGGCCGTCGTCCGGCGGCGCCCCGAGGCGCGGGCGCTCGAGGCGATCCTGTCGCCGACCCGCCCGGGCGCGCCCGACGTCGCGCACGATCGCTGCCCCTCGCCGAGCTCGAGGACCCGGCCGAGCGACGAGGCACGGTCGGCCTGGCCGTCGCCGCGGCGCGCGGCGGCCGGCTGCCGCCGTGCCGATCGAGCCCGACCCGGCGGGCGACCCCGAGCTGGTGCCGCTCGGGATCGCCGCCGACCGCCTGCGCGAGCCGGCAGGCAGGCCGTCGCCGGCCCGGGCTCCGACGGCCCGAGCCGACGGTGCGCGGCTCGCGGTCGCCAGCCCGGCTGGCACCGGCCCGGGCTCCGGGGCCGGACCGCGGCGCGGTCGCGGTCGCCAGCCCGGCACTCCGGGCCGGCCGCGCCGGATCGCCGCATGCCGTCCACATGCGCGAAGGTGCCGACCAGCGGATCGCCGACCGGATCGCCGCCCGGCTGCGCGACGTCTACGGGCTGCGCAACGTGCTCGCCGCGCCGCTGCGGGTCGACGGCCGCGTCGAGGGCGCGATCATCCTCTCGCGCCGGACCAGCGGCGCCTGGCCGGCCAGCGCCCAGCGCATCCTCGAGGCGGCCGCGGTCGAGGCGTCGGCCGCGCTGGCCCGCGTCTACACGCTGCGCGACGCGGAGGCGCGGGCCAGCACGGACGCGCTGACCGGGCTGCCCAACCGCCGCTACTTCGACGAGTACCTGGCGGCTGCTGGCGCGGCGCCGCCGCGCCGACGACCGCGTGGGCGTGCTGATGATCGACATCGACCGCTTCAAGCGGCTCAACGACACGTTCGGCCACGCCGTCGGGCGACCACGTGCTGCGCGAGGTCGGCGCACGCGATCGCGGGCGCGGTGCGCGAGGACGACGTGCCGGCCCGGTTCGGCGGCGAGGAGTTCGCGGTGCTGCTGCAAGAACCCGACGCCCGAGATGGCGGTCGAGGTCGGCGAGCGCGTCCGCCGGCGCCGTCGCGGGGCTCGACCTGCGCAGGCTCGGGGTGCCCGGCGTGAGCGTGTCGGTGGGCGTCGCGGTCGCCGAGCTCGCCGGACGAGCCGCTGGACGTGCTGATCGACGCGGCCGACCGGGCGCTGTACCGCGCCAAGCGCGGCGGCCGCGACCGGGTGGTCGCCGCCTAGACGCCGGGTCCGCGACCGGGAGCGCCCGGACGGCCCGTACCATGCGGACATGCCCAGATCACCGGAACCGCCCGATCCGGCACCCGCCACGGAGGCCGCGGGCGCCGAGCGCGATCCCGCATCGACCGACGGCGTGGAGGAGCGGGCGCCGAGCCGCTGACCAACGGCGACCTGGCCCGGATGTTCCACGAGATCGGCGACATCCTCGAGGTCAAGGGCGAGCTCGTGTTCAAGACCGTCGCCTACCACCGGGCCGCGGACGCCATCGCCCGGGCGCCGTTCGACGTCGCGGCCGCCTACGCGGCCGGCGATCGCGCGGCCGATCCCGGGCGTCGGCAAGGCGATCGCGGACAAGATCGTCGAGCTCGGCGACGACCGGCCGCATGGCCGTCCACGATCGCCTCCGCGCGGAGATCCCGGCCAGCCTCGTCGACCTGCTCGCGGATCCCGGGCGTCGGCCCGAAGACGGTGCGGCTGGTGTACGAGGAGCTGGGCATCGAGACGCCTCGAGGACCTGCGGCGTGCGGCCGAGGCGGGCCACCTGCGCGGGCTGAAGGGGCGTGTCCGCGACGACCGAGCCGCGGATCCTCGAGGGGATCGCCCAGCTCGAGTCCCGGCCCGCGCGGCTCCTCCTCGACCGGGCCCAGGCGCTGTCCGACGACCTGGTCGCGCGCGCTGGACGGCACCCCGGGGGTGCGCGCGGATCGTCCAGGCGGGCTCGCTCCGGCGACGGCGCGAGACGATCGGCGACCTCGACCTGCTCGTGGAGACCGACCGATCCGGCGGCGGTCATCGACGCGGTTCACCTCGCTCGGCGCGGTCGACGCGGTGGTCGGCGCCGGCCGGCACAAGGCGAGCGTCAGGCTGTTGCGTGGGCCGCAGGTCGACCTGATGGTCATGCCGCCCGGCGAGGCCGGGACGTACCTCGTCCACTTCACGGGCTCGGAGGCCCACAACGTCCGGCTGCGGGGGATGGCGCGCGACCGCGGCTGGAGCCTGTCCGAGAAGGGGTTCCTGCGGCTCGGCGAGGACGGCGAGCCGCTCGACCGGCGACGAGGCGGAGCTGCGGACGTTCCCCGACGAGGCCGAGGCGTACGCGTTCCTCGGCCTGCCGTTCATCCCGCCCGAGCTGCGCGAGGACCGGGGCGAGATCGAGGCGGCCCGCGCCGGGACGCTGCCGGCGCTGGTCACCCGCGGCGACCTCCGCGGCGACCTGCACAGCCACTCGGACTGGAGTGACGGCGTCCACCCGATCGAGGGGATGGCCGAGGCCGCCCGGGCGCTCGGCTACGCCTACCAGGTGCTGACCGACCACTCCCAGGGTCTCGCGATCGCCCACGGGCTCGATCCCGAGCGGGTGGAGCTCCAGCGCTCGATCATCGCCGCGCTCAACGCCCGGTTCGCCGCGGAGGAGCGCGGCCGGGGACGCGCGCCGTCCGGGCGCGAGCCCGAGCGGCTTCCGGCTGCTCCACGGCTGCGAGCTCGAGGTCCGCGCCGATGGCCGGCTCGACTACGAGGACGACCTGCTCGCGCGGTTCGACGTCGTGGTCGCGTCGGTCCACGTCGCCCGCCGCCAGTCGCGCGCCGAGCTGACCCGCCGGACGCTCAACGCGATCCGCAGCCCGCACGTCGACGTGATCGCCCACCCGGCGGGCCGCATGATCCAGTCGCGCGACGATCTCGACCTCGACTGGGACGCGGTGTTCGAGGCGGCCGCCGCGACCGGCACGGCACTCGAGATCAACGGCTCCCCGCACCGGCTCGACCTCGCTCGTCGAGCGGGCGCGCCGCGCGGTCGAGGTGGGCTGCCTGCTGTCGATCGACTCCGACGCGCACCGGACCGAGGAGCTGGAGTATGTCCGCTGGGGCGTCGACCAGGCGCGCCGGGCGTGGGTCGAGCCGCGGCACGTGCTCAACACGCGGTCGCGGGACGACGCTCCTCGCCTGGGTCGCGGCGAAGCCCGAGCGCCGGGCGCTGGGCGCGGTCCGGGTCGCCGCGCGGTCCGCGACGGGGGCGTTCCATCGGCCCGCGAGGAGCCGCGGCCGACGAGTCGCTCCGTGACCCGCGCGCCAGGAACTGGTGCTGGACGCGCGTCGATGCTGGTCGGGCCTGCCGCGGGCTCGTGGCAGCCGGCGACGCCTGCCTGGCTGGCCGCGGCTGCTCCCGGCGTCGTGCTGCTGCGTCGGCCGGCTCGGGCGTGGCGGGCGCAGCGAGGCCGGGCGTCCGGCCGATCGAGGCGCTGCATCGTGCCGGCCGTGCTGACGGCGGCAGCGCGCGCGGCGATCCAGCTCGTGCCGCCGGGTCTCGGGCTGCGTGCCGGCGCTCGCGGCGTTCGCCCTCGCGCTCGACCGCGTGCTCGCGCTCGAGGCCCGGCTGCTCGCGCAGCCCGCCGGGCCGACCGACGGCGGACCGGTCGCGGGTCCTGCTCGCGGCCGTGGTCGCGGCGTTCGTCGCGTTCACGGGGATCGCGGCGCTCGTCCCCGGGGGCCTGGCCGGAGTCCGGGCGGCGGACGGGCCGACGCGGCGCTGTCCGCTGCTCCGCGACGGACGGGCTGATCGTGGCCTCGCGCTGGGCGACGCCCTGGTCGCGCTCCTGCTCGGGCTATCGCGTCGCGGCGTTCCGCTACGGGACGGTCCGCGATGCGCTGCGGTCGGCGCTGACGTACGCGATCGTGGTCGCGGTCGCCGCGGGGGCCGTCCGGGCCATCGACCTGCCGCGGCTCGTCGGACCGGCGGTGCTGACGCTCGTGCTCTACCTCTGGGACGCGCTCCACGGCTCCGCCCCGGCGCGGCGCCGCGAGCCGCGGTTCCTGTGGGAGACTCGTGCTGCTCGCGGCGCTCGGGATCGTCGTCGTGGCCTGGAACCGCTCCGCCGTCCCGGCCTGGGACCCGGCGCCGCGCGTCGGCCGCCCGCGTTTGACGCCCCGGCGCCGCCGCGTGCTACAAACCGATGCTCGCGTCGGGCGGCGGGCTCGGCGTGCCCGCCGCTGCCCGCGTCGACCGTCCCGTGGACCCGAAAGGACGACCCCCTCGTGACCTTCCCCGAGATCGACGCCGCCGCCCAGACGCCCGCCGAGCCAGACCCGCCAGAAGCGCCAGCTGGCCGAGCAGGCGATCGCGCAGGCGACGGCCGCGCAGCTGGGCGGACGCCGCCGAGACCAACCGGCGGCTGCTGGAGCTGGGGCCGGACTCCGAGGCGGAGAACCGGCTCGCGAAGGCGCTCTGGGAGCTGGGTGAGCTGGGCGACGCCCGCGAGCACTACCAGAAGGCGCTCGCGCTGGACCCGACCAACCGGATCGCCGAGCGCAACATCGACCGCCTCAAGATGCTGCTGGTCGACGCGGGCGAGGAGACCGTGGCCGCCAACCACGGGTCGAAGGCACCGGTGAGCATCTTCGTCGAGGAGACCGGCAAGACCGGGTTCGCGCACCTCACCGAACCTCGCCCGGCCGCGCCGAGCTCGCGCAGGTCAACCCGGGCGACCTCGTGGAGCTCGTGCCCGAGGGCAACCGCCTGATCGCGATCAGCAACGGGGTCCGGATCGGCGTCGTCGAGCCGCGCGTCGCCGCCCGGCTGCTCAAGCTCATCGCCGACGGCAACAAGTACCTCGCCGGCGTCACGTCGCTGGGTGACCGGGACGTCCGCCTGATCATCCGCGAGGTGTTCCAGGACCCGCGCAACTACGGCAAGGTGAGCTTCCCGACCGCCGCCAAGTCCACGGACCTGCGCCCGTACACGAAGGGCACCCTCATCCGCGAGGAGGAGGAGCTCGAGGAGGAGCTCGAGGACGACATCGAGGACGAGGAGATCGAGAACCTCGACCGCGTCCTGCCGCCGGAGGAGACGACCGACGAGGCGTTCGAGGAGGAGACCGACGACCTCGACGAGTCCTAGGCGGAGGACCGCGACGACGGCGCCGCGCACGCCGGTCGCGGCCAGCCGCCAAGCGGCCCCGCGTCGCGACGCGTCTGCCACAATCCCGGCCATGGCGGGACGCGCTGTCCTCCTGCGGGCCGAACCCGGGCTTCAGCCTCCCGGCCTTCGAGCGGTTCGCGCCGCCGCCGCCCCCGGCGCTGGTCGCCGCACGGCTCGAGGCGGCCTCGGCTCCCGGCGACATCGTGCTCGACCTGTTCGGCCGGGGCGGCTGGGTCGCGCGCGTCCGCGATCGATCACCAGCGCAAGGGCGGTCAGCCTCGAGATCGACGCGCGCTCGACCGGCTGCTGGCCGAGGTCGTGCTCCGGCCGCCCGACCTCCGCCACCTCGACGCCGCGGTCCAGTCGCTGGGGGCCTCGGCCCGCCGCGACTCCAGCCTCAAGGCATCGATCACCGACCGCTTCGCGAGCCGGTGCGCCACGTGCGATCGGCCGGTCATCCTCGACGAGCTGACCTGGGCCGTGGCCGAGCGCGGACGGACGCCGACGGCGCGGCTGCGGGTCCGACGCCCGATCCGCAAGCACTACCGCTGCCCCGTCTGCCGCGACCAGCTCGGCGGCGGGGAGCAGCGGCAGGCGCCGCTCGACGCGCAGGACATCGCGCGGGCGCTCGACCAGGACGGGCTGCGAGATCCGCGGGCGGACTGCGCGACCGGTTCCCGGTGCTCGAGGGCGGCGAGGCGCTGCCGGACGAGCTGCTCGACCTCCACACGCCGCGCCAGCTGGCCGGCGCTGGCTGCGATCCTGGAGCGGATCGAGGGCGACCTGCGGGCGGCGTCCGATCCTCGCGGCCCTCCGGCTCGCCCTGCTGCACGCGCTCGCGCCCGCCAGCCGCCTGGCGACGTCGCCGGGTCGGGTCGCGGCGCTGCGGATCGCATCGGGGCACGTCCGCCTGCCGGGTGCCGCCCAGTGGCGCGAGCGCAACCCGTGGATGGCGTTCGAGGACGGCGTGCGCCTCGTCCGCGGCTTCGTCCAGCGCCTCGAGAGCGGGGCCTGGGGCCCGGTGCCGGCACGGCTCGGCGACGACCTCCGGAGCCTGGTGGAGGGCTCCGCCACCGCGGTGCTCAAGCAGGGCACGCCGGCGGCCCTCGATGCGCTCGGCCTGGAGGCGGGGCACCTGGCCGGGTCGGCGATCCGGCCGCGCGGTCCGGCTGGTGCTGGGCACGCCGCCCGTGCGCCCCGCGGCGCGAGCGCCTGGCCTGGGCTTACCACGGGACGGCCTGGGTCCTCGGCCGCGACGCCGCCGCGACCCTGCCCCTCGAGCCGCTGTTCGGCCCGCCGGTCCGGCCCTCGTGGGGCTGGCAGGCGGCGACGATCACCCGCTCCCTGCGCGCGGTCAGGCCGGTGCTCGCGCGCGACGCGCGGATCGTGCTGCTGCTCGAGGGTGATGCGCCGGAGGCGCTGGTCGCGAGCGTGCTGGGCGGCGTGACGGCCGACTACCGGGTGGCGGGGGCCCGGCTGGCCGAGCCGGGGCGCGACGCCGGCGGGGTCGTCGAGCTGGCCCCGCCCGGCTCCGGTGCGGTCCCGGGCGGCCCGCGGACCCGGGCGAACGTCGTGCTCGCCCCGTTGCCCGGCGGCGCCGGCGACCCAGACGTCGTCCGCGCCGACGGCTGTTCGCAGCCGCCCGAGCGGCTGGTCGACGCCCCGTTCTCGCCGGCCGACGCGGCGACCGCCGTGGTCGATGCCGCGGTCGACGTGCTCAAGCTGCGGGGCGAGCCGGTGAGCTTCGAGGGCCTGCTGGGGGAGATCCTCGTCGGCCTCGACCGCGCCGGGCACCTGCGGCGCCTCGTGCGCCCACCCGCTCCGCGGCCGGCGGCACGACGATGCGCCGACCGCGAACGGTCGAGGCTGCCGCGCCCGCCAGGCGTGCGATCGGACCCTCGCAGGCGCCGGACCCGGACCCGTCGACCGCCTGCT
Source organism: uncultured Chloroflexia bacterium (assembly GCA_963741915.1). Lineage (GTDB taxonomy): Bacteria > Chloroflexota > Limnocylindria > Limnocylindrales > CSP1-4 > CAIXZV01. The sequence goes on from CAVUJW010000002.1 coordinate 175,090, forward strand.
CGTCGCTGGTCCGGGACGCGCTGGCCGACGCGGACGGTCGGCGGCTCGGTGCGGCTGGACGATCGCTGGTGGCTGGCCGACCGGGCGGACCGCGAGACCGCGGCCGTGCCCGCTGGCGGACCGGGTCGAGTGGGCGGTCTACAGCCTGCTGTCCACCGCGGGCCCCCTATCCGAGACGGCGTTCATGGAGCGGGTCGCGGGCCTGTTCACCGGCCCCGACCTGCCGGACGAGCCGCTCGTGCGAGCCTGTCTCGACAGCTATCGAAGCCTCGCCAGCACGCCCGAGCGCCTGGTCACCGCGGACGACGTCGCCCGCCGGAGCGTGGAGCACGGCGAGCTCATCGCGCGGCTGGTCGACCTCGGCCACCGGCTCGGGTTCGCATGCTGGATCGGCCTCCGCCAGCAGAGCCGGCGGACCGAAGGAGCCCCGCTCGGCGGACCGGCTCGACGACCGGGAGCTGACCGGCCCTCCGTACCTGGGACGGATCCGCGCCGAGGACCTCGAGGACGTCGACGTCGATCTGGTACGTCCGTGGCCGCGCGGCGTTCCTGTGGGAGGTCGAATGGACGGCGATGCTGGGCGAGCCCGTCCTCCGGCGCCATGCCCGGATCCCGGCCGACGACCGGATCGTCCGCTTCCTGGTCGTGCTGCCCGAACGGGCCGAGCTGGTCCGCCACAAGCTGGAGCGCTCGCCGCTGCTGCGCAACGGCGCTCGACGAGCGGCGGCTGGCACATCCTCAAGGCGAACCACCTGGTCGAGTGGTCCCGCACGAGGGGCCGGCGCTCGACGACCTGGAGCCGCTGCTGGGCCTCGACCCCGCGATCGAGCGCACCGGCGACCAGCTGGCCCTGTTCGGCGGCTGACCCCGCACCGGGGTACGCTAGCCCGCAGGCACCGCCGCGCGTCCTCCCCGACGCCACGGCCCGTGCACCCGAGGCGCACCTGCGCCGATGCGCTTCTCGGCGCGCCCGACGCCGGCCCAGGGGACGTGACGACCGTGATCGATGCAGCCCGCCAGCCGACCGCCGTGGACGAGATCGCCGCCCGGTTCTGGGAGGACTTCCTGCGGCTGTCGCCGACGACCGCGACGGTGTACGGCGACGAGCGCTACGCGGACCGCCTCGACGACCCCGGGCCCGCCGGGCGCGCGGCCGTGCGGGCGCTGGCCGAGCGGGTCGCCAGGGAGGCCGCCGCGATCGGCGGGACCGGCCTCTCGACCGAGGACCGGATCACGCGCGACATGCTCGCGCTGCGTTGCCGGCCTGGCCATCGAGAGCGACGACCTTGGCGTTCCACGAGCTGGCGGCCGTGGACCAGATCAACGGGCCGCAGACCCTGCTTGCCCAGCTGACCCAGTTCCAGCCGGCCGACACCCCCGAGCGGCTGGACGCGTGGCTGTCCCGGCTCCGCGCGTATGGGCCGTACATGGATGCCCAGATCGCGGTCCTCGCCGATGGCCGGCGATCCGGCCGGACGGGTGCCCGGATCGTGACCGAGCGGACGATCGACCAGCTGCGACGGATGCTGGCGGTGCCGATCGAGGAGGCGATCGTGCCGGCCATGACGCGGGTGGCCTCGGAGGCTGACCGGGAGCGCGTTCGGGACGTGGTGCGCGAGGTGGTCTACCCGGCGGACCAGCGGTTCCTCGAGGCGCTGTCGGGTGCGTACCTGGCCGCCACGCGCGAGCAGCCCGGGCTGGTCTCCGCGCCGGACGGCGAGGCGCTCTACCGCTACGCGATCCGGCAGTGGACGACGCTCGAGATGGACCCCCGCGAGGTGCACCGGGTCGGCCTCGACGAGCTGGCCGCGATCGACGAGGAGCGGCGGGCCATCGCCCGGGCAACCGGGTTCCGCGACGACACCGGTGCCTATCGCCGATCGTTGGCGACGGATCCAGCGAACCAGGCCGGAACCCCGGAGGCGCTCGTGGCCCGCGCCACGGAGGACATCGGCCGGGCGGCGGCGGTCGCGCCCCGGGTGTTCGGCCGGCTGCCGGTCGCGCGTTGCGAGGTGCGGCCGGTGGAGGCGTTCAAGGAGCAGGACGCCCCGTTCGCGTACTACTACCCGCCGGCGCTTGACGGCTCGCGCCCGGGCATCTACTACGTCAACACCTACGACCTGCCCAGCCGGACGTTCTCCAAGCTGGCGGCGACCACGTTCCACGAGGCGATCCCGGGGCATCACTTCCAGATCGCGCTGGAGATGGAGCATCCGACCCTCAACGTGTTTCGCCGGCTGGGCGCCCGCATGGTCGGCGGGGCGTTCGTCGAGGGGTGGGGGCTGTACTCGGAGCGCCTGGCCGACGAGCTCGGCCTGTACCGCAGCGACGCCGAGCGGTTCGGGATGCTGGACGCCCAGGCGTGGCGCGCGTCGCGCCTGGTCGTCGACTCCGGGATGCACGGCCTGGGCTGGTCGCGGCGGCAGTCGATCGACTGGCAGCTCGAGACCGGGCTGTCGGAGACCGATGCCGTCATCGAGACCGATCGCTACATCGTCTGGCCGGGACAGGCGCTGACCTACATGACGGGGTTGCGCGAGATCCGCCGCCTGCGGCGCGAGCTCGAGGCTCGCGACGGTCCGGGGTTCGACCTCAAGGCGTTCCACGATGCGCTCATCGGCCACGGATCGCTGCCCCTGGCGACGCTCACCCGGGAGCTGCCACGCTGGGTCCGTCCGCCGGGCTGACCGGCCAGCGCCGGCGCTCAGCTGTCGAAGCCGATCCCGATCGCGTCCATTGCCCGCTTGCACGGATGTGCGCGGATCGGTGCCGGATCCGAGGGCGGCAGCCACGGTATTCGCAGGTAACCGGGCGCACGCAGACGAGATTCGTGTTGACGGTGCCCCGAGCCGTGTGGCAGGATCGGCTCCTAGTCGTTCCACGGCCCGCAACGCGCGTCCCGCGTGACGCGCCACGTCGCGGGCCTCCCGGAGCCGTGCCGCGAATTTCGAGGCTCGCCCGGCCGGCATACCGGGGCTGCAGCCTGGAGGCATCATGACCGCCGAATCCACCGCTCGCCCCGCAGCCCGGCTGGCGCGGGAGCGCCAGCGTGCGATGTACCGGCGGGCGCTCGAGACCCTGCCCGGGGGCACGGATTCGAACTTCCGTGCCTGGGGCGAGGACACGGTGTACGTGGACCGTGGCAAGGGCGGCCTGGTGTGGGACATCGACGGCAACGAGTACGTCGACCTGCGCATGGGCTACGGCCCGGTGATCCTGGGCCATGGCGACCCGCGCGTCGACGACTACGTCAACGAGCGGATGCGGATGGGCGTGAGCTTCTCGCTCACCAGCGAGGACGAGGTCCGCGCCATGGAGCTCGTCAAGGAGCTCAACCCGTGGCTGGGCAAGGTCCGCATGACCGTGTCCGGCACCGAGGCGACCATGCACGCGATGCGCGTCGCCCGGGCCTACACGGGTCGCACCCGGATCGTGAAGTTCGAGGGCCAGTACCACGGCGTCCACGACTACGCCCTGATCAGCGTGGGTCCCAACGACATCAGCGAGCTGGGCGACGCGGACAATCCGGTCGCGCTCACCTGGGGCCGGGGGATCCCCCAGGCGGTCGCCGACACGATCATCCCGGCCCGCTATAACGATCTCGGGTTCCTGCGCCGGCTGTTCGAGCGCGAGGCGAACGACATCGCGGCCATCATCGTGGAGCCCGTCCTGGGCAACGCCCAGGGGATCCTGCCCGCTCCGGGCTTCCACCAGGCGATGCGCTCGCTGACCGAGGAGTTCGGGATCCTGCTGATCTTCGACGAGGTCAAGACCGGGTTCCGGTTCGCCAAGGGCGGCGCCGCCGAGTTCTTCGGGATCACGCCGGACATCGCCACCTATGCCAAGGCCATGGGCAACGGCTACCCGGCGGCCGCGTTCGGTGGCAGCGAGGAGGTCATGTCGGTCCTGCCGGACAAGGTCAGCCACGGCGGGACCTACGCGGGCAACCGGGTGGCGGCCGCCGCGGCCGTGCGGACGCTCGAGATCCTGCGCGACACGGACGCGCTGGCGACGATCCACTCGACCGGCGAGCGCATCCAGCGGGGCATCCGGCAGCTGCTCGACGCCAAGGGCCTGGCCTACCAGCTCACCGGGCATCCGTCGATGTTCGGGATCATGTTCACGGAGAAGGTGGCGACCGAGTACCGCGACTGGGCGAACACCGACCACGCGCTGTACGACGCGATCGCGGTCGGGATGCACGCCCGGGGCGCGATGCCGGAGCCGGACAGCCGCGAGCCGTGGTTCGTGTGCGAGGCCCACGCCGCCGGGGACACGGTCGACCGGGTCCTCTCGATCTTCGGAGACTCGTTGGACGCTGCGCTCGAGGCCCGCGCCCGCGGCGCCCTCGAACGTCCCGCTCACTGAGCGGCACAGGAGGGTCGGTCGCATGACGTTCGACGGGAATGCGGTCCGGTCGGTCGATCGGGCGGCAGCCCTGTTGCTGGCCCTGGGCGAGAGCCACGGCGAGGCCGGCGTGACGGAGCTCGCGCGCCGCCTCGGCCTCCACAAGTCCACCGCCTCGCGACTCCTGGCCACGCTCGAGAAGCGGGGCCTGGTGGAGCAGGACGAGGAGAACGGCAAGTACCGGCTGGGCCTGGTCGTGATCCGGCTCGCCGAGCGGGCGGAGCGCACGCTCGACCTGCGCTCGATCGCGATGCCCGAGCTGGATCGGCTCGCCCGAGCGACGCGCGAGACGACCGGCCTGGGCGTGCTCGACGGCGACCAGCTGATGACAGTCGCCCAGGCCGATGGCCCGAACCTGGTCGCCATGGGCGACTGGACCGGTCGCTGCGTGCCGCTCCACTCGGTCGCCTCGGGGAAGGTGCTGCATGGCCGCCCTGCCCGAGCGCGAGGTGATGCGCCTGTTCCGGCGCGGCCTGGAGCGGTTCACCGACCGCACGATGACCGGGCTCGAGCCGCTGCTCGAGGAGCTCGCTCGGGTGCGCCGGCGTGGGTTCGCGACCGCGTTCGGCGAGTACGACGCCACGATGAACGCCGTCGCGGCGCCCGTCCACGACGCTCGCGGGGCGATCGTGGCTGCGGTGGACGTGTGGGGCCCGACCTTCCGGGTCACCCCTCGCCGGGTGCCGGAGCTCGTCCAGCAGGTCCGCGAAACGGCGGCCGCCATCTCGGTCCGCCTGGGAGGCACGCCCGCCTGACGCGATCGTCAGCGCACGGGGAGGGCCGCGCATGAGGCGCCCTCACTCGTCTAGGCTTGGACGACCATGACCGTCCCGTCCGACATCCAGGATCGCCTCCTCGCCCTGCTCGGGGATCCGGTCCTGCCCGTCCTGCTGATCGTCGTCATCGCGGTGGTCCTCACCCGCCTCGCGCGCCGTGGCATGCACGGGCTGGTCAAGACCCTGATGGACCGCGAGACACGCGAGGGCACGGCCCGGGAGCTGTCGGCCGTCGAGGTCGGCAAGCGGATGGACACCATCGACACCCTGGGCACCCGGGTGATCCGGGCCTTCGTCGTGCTGATCGCGCTGGTGATGATCCTGGGCGAGCTCAACCTGGACATCGGCCCCGCGATCGCCGGGCTGGGCGTGGCGGGGATCGCGGTCGGGTTCGGCGCCCAGAGCCTCGTGCGCGACTACTTCAACGGGGCCCTCATCCTGATCGAGAACCAGTTCAGCGTGGGCGACGTCGTGGCGATCGGGGGCGTCAGCGGCGTGGTCGAGGACTTCAGCCTCCGGCGCACGACGCTGCGCGACCTGAGCGGTGTCGTCCACACGGTCCCCAACGGCGACATCCACGTGGCATCCAACAGCACCCGAACGTGGGCCCGCGTGAACGAGGACGTCCAGGTCGCCTACGACACCGACTTCGACCACGCGATCGAGGTCATCAACGCCGTCGGCCGGGGACTGTACGACGATCCCGACTGGCGCCGGAAGCTGATGGAGCCGCTCAGCGTGCTGCGCGTCAACGCCCTCGAGGACTCGGGCGTGTCGCTCAAGGTGACCGGCGCGGTGCGGGCCTCGGAGCAGTGGGCGGTGGCCGGGGAGTTCCGGCGCCGGCTGCTGTCCGCGTTCGTTGCCGAGGGCATCGAGATCCCGTTCCCGCATCGCGTGGTCATCTCGCGCGGCGCGGCGTCCGGACCCGCCGAGGCGGTTGCCGCCGAGCCCGTCGAGACGGAGGCGCCGGCGGAGGCCGACGCCGATCCCGCCTGAGCAGCGTCGCCCGGGCGGGGCCCGGATCGCCCCGGCGCGTAGAATGACCCGACCCACAGGCAGCTGCTGGAGGGACCCGTGAGTATCCAGCCCCAGGCCCAGCGGGGGCCCGAGATCGAAAACCTCCTCGCCGAGAACAGGACGTTCCCGCCCGACCCGGCTTTCGCGGCGCAGGCCAACGCCACGGCTGACCTGTACGAGGAGGCCGCTGCCGACTATCTCGGCTTCTGGGAGCGACAGGCCCGCGAACGGCTGTCGTGGTTCACGCCGTTCGACCGGACGCTCGAATGGGACCTCCCGTTCGCGAAGTGGTTCGTGGGTGGCGAGCTCAACGTCGCCTACAACTGCCTCGACCGGCACGTCGAGCGCGGCCTCGGGGACAAGGTCGCGTACCACTGGATCGGCGAGCCGGGGGACACCCGGACGCTCACGTACGCCGACCTCCTGCGCGAGGTCACCAAGGCCGCCAACGCGCTGCTCGAGCTCGGCGTGCGCAAGGGTGATCGGGTCGCGATCTACATGCCCATGATCCCCGAGCTGCCGATCGCGATGCTCGCCTGCGCCCGGATCGGCGCGCCGCACACCGTCGTGTTCGGCGGCTTCTGCGCCGAGGCGCTGGCGGGCCGCATCAACGACTGCGGCGCCAAGGTCCTGATCACCGCCGACGGCGGCTGGCGGCGCGGCAAGAAGGTCGGCCTCAAGCACCACGCCGACGCGGCGGCCGCGGACGCGCCGTCGATCGAGCACGTGGTCGTCGTGGACCGCTTCGGTGACGGCGTCCACATGGTCCCGCGGCGCGACGTCTGGTGGCACGACATCGTCGACCGCCAGTCCGAGGTGTGCCCGCCCGTGCCGGTGGACTCGGAGCACATGCTCTACCTGCTGTACACGTCGGGCACGACGGCCAAGCCCAAGGGCATCCTGCACACGACCGCCGGCTACCTGCTGGGCTCGGCGTTCACCCACTGGGCCGTGTTCGACGTCAAGCCCGACGACGTCTACTGGTGCGCCGCCGACATCGGCTGGGTGACGGGCCACAGCTACATCGTCTACGGCCCGCTGGCGAACGCGACCACGGGCATCATGTACGAGGGCGCGCCCGACGCGCCGACCTGGGACCGCTGGTGGCAGATCGTCGAGGACTACAAGGTCACCATCCTGTACTGCGCCCCGACCGCGATCCGGGCGTTCATGAAGCAGGGCGAGGAGATCCCGCGCGCCCACGACCTGTCGAGCCTGCGGGTGCTCGGCTCGGTCGGCGAGCCGATCAATCCCGAGGCATGGCGCTGGTACCGCGACGTCATCGGCGGCGGCGGGACGCCGGTCGTGGACACGTGGTGGCAGACCGAGACGGGGCAGATCATGATCAGCCCGCTGCCCGGCGTCACGACCACCAAGCCCGGCTCGGCGACGTTCCCGTTGCCGGGCATCGAGGCCGACGTGGTCGACGCGGAGGGCCGGTCGGTGCCGTTGGGCGGCGGGGGCTACCTCGTCCTCAAGCGACCCTGGCCGGGCATGCTCCGCGGCATCTACGGCGATCCGGAGCGCTACCGGCAGACGTACTGGAGCCGCTTCCCGGGCATGTACTTCGCGGGCGACGGCGCCAAGCGCGACGAGGAGGGCTACCTGTGGCTGCTCGGCCGCGTCGACGACGTGATGAACGTCGCCGGCCACCGGATCAGCACCGCCGAGGTCGAGTCCGCGCTCGTGGACGACCGGTCGGTGGCCGAGGCGGCGGTCGTGGGCAAGTCGGACGCGGTCAGCGGCCAGGCGATCTTCGCGTTCGTGATCCTCAAGTCCGGCCAGGAGCCGTCGGACGCCCTCGGCGTCCAGCTGCGCGAGCACGTCGCCTACGTCATCGGCCCGATCGCCCGGCCCAAGTACCTGATGTTCGTCCCCGACCTGCCCAAGACGCGGTCGGGCAAGATCATGCGCCGGCTCCTGCGCGACATCGCGGAGGGCCGCCAGCTGGGCGACGTGACCACGCTCGCCGACGCGACCGTCGTGGACACGATCCGCGAGAACACGGGCAAGGCCGAGGAGGAGTAGGCCGCGTGCCGTTCGGCTTCCTGAGGCGCCGCAGGCCGGGGAGCGGCGACGGAGGGCGGTGCCCCCGGCGCCACCCGGTCCGGCCGCACGGCCGGCCGCGATGCGACGTCGTCCGCCAGGCTTCATACGGCCTCGGAGCGCGGCGTGCCGTTCATCGCGCTCACCGAGGACTGGCGGCTGCGCGGCCTGATGCACATCTCCGGGCGGCTGTCCGACGCGCTCAACCGGCGCGAGGCGATCGCCATCACCGACGTCAGCTGGGGCCCGCCCGATCGATCGGCCCCGCTGGAGGCGGCGCCCGGCCTGCGGAGCGTGGATCCCTACGACCTGATCCTGGTCACGGCGGGCGACGACAGCCTGCCGCCGCTGAGCGATTCCGAGCGCACCGCGCTCAAGGTCCACAAGGTCGCCTACGACGTCGCGCTCGAGGTGCCGCCGTTCCGCGTCATCGGCACGGTCTACCTGCACCCGGGCTCGGAGCCGGAACGGCTGCTGGACCGATCGTCGGAGATGTTCGTTCCGGTCGTGGAGGCGGTCGCACGGCTGGGGGAGGTCGAGGTCAGCGACCCGGAGGTCGAGGTCATCCTCGTCAACCGCTTCTACCTGCGCGGCGTGGGCCAGGTGGACAAGCGGACGGGCGAGCCGCACCAGAAGCTGCCCGGCTCACCGCTGGGCGGGATCAGCTGGCAGGATCGCTCGCGGTAGGCAAGCCTCGCCCTGGGTCGGGTTGCCCGCGTGCAGCCGGGGAGGTCAGGCGAGCGAGGGGACTGTCCGCCTGAACAGGCGCAGCGAGGAGCGTGCCGGACCCGTCGCGGCCACGCCCAGCAGACGGTCGATCATCGCGTCGAAGTCCTGGGTGATCTTGTCCCGTGGCGCGAGCTCGTACAGCGTCCGGCCCTCGTTTGCCGCGCGCACGACGAGCAGCCCGCCCGACCGGACCTGGCCGAAGATCGGGATGCCGACGGCCTGCTCCAGGTCCTCGACCCGGATCCCGCTGTTGGCCCGGTTGGCGATCAGGGCCAGCCGGTCGCGCATGCCCAGCTCCTCGGCCACGTCCCGCAGCTTGACCGTCGCCGTGATCGCCGGCAGGTCCGGGGTCACCGGCACGAGGATCCGGTCCGACCGGTCGAAGATGGCCCGGTTGAGCGGGCTGTACGACGGGTGGAGGTCGACGATCACGAAGTCGACGCGCCGCTTGGCCACGGCCACGGCAGCCGCGACCCGCTGCGGCTCGAGCAGCTCGGTCCCGATGGGGCTGGACGTGAGGGGCAGCAGCCTGAGCCCCGACGAGTGGGTCGAGGCGAGCTCGTCGAACGTCTGGACCGGCCCGCCCTCGAGCTCGTCGCGCCAGGCGTCGATCACGGTGGGGACCGCGTCCATGCCCAGCGAGGCGGGGACGTGACCGGTCACCGTGTCGGCGTCGATGAGCAGGACCTGCTGCCCCCGGGCGACGAGGCCGGCCGCGAGGTTCGCCGCGATCAGCGTCTTGCCCACGCCGCCCTTGGGGTTGAACACGCCCAGCACCTGGCCGCGACGCGCCCAGTCCTGCTGCTCGAGGCTGCCCTGGAGCACCGGCCCGCTGCCGTCGTCGATGGCGACCGAGCGAATGCACATCGCCTCGACCCGCCAGCGGATCGACTCGGCCGAGTAGGGCCGGGTCAGGTACTCGTCATCCTGGTGGCCGCCGCTCGCGCCATCGAGGCGATCCAGCATCGCCGAGCTGACCACGAGCAGGGCGGCGATGCTGCGGCCGGACTCGTGGAGCATCGACCATGCGTCGGTGCCCGCGTCCGGGTCGGTCTCGATGTCGATCACCGCGACGACGATGTCACGGCGCGAGCCGAGGACCGCCTCCAGCTCGTCCGGGTCGTGGGCGAAGACGGGCTCGAATCCACCCTTGCGGAGCTCGCCCGCGACCGGGTCGCGTTCGGCGGCCGGGAGCAGGATCGCGATGGCGGGGCGAGACGCGGCGGAGGCCATGATCAGGACTCCGCCTCCGGGTCGCGGGCGGTCACCTGGACGACGCCGTCGCCGGCGCCGGTGACGCGGGCGCCGAAGCCGGGCAGGGTGGGGATCACGTCGCGGAACAGCACGTCGGGCCGGTGGGTGACGTTGAACACGAACTCGCCCTCGGGTCCGGACGCGACGGCCACGCCCTGCACGCCCGACAGGCGGCCGAGGTGGCGCTTGAAGCTGGCGATGCTGGCGACGGACACGAGGCCCGACACCACGACCTGGGTGGTCGCGGGCTCACTGTCGGCGGTGTCGCCGCCGTGCCCGGGGAGCAGGCTCGCCAGCCGGTCCGCGAACGACTCGCTCTCGGCCAGCGATTTACCCTCATAGCCCCCGGCGTCGACCCTCGCCTCGAGGGCGGCCTGCGCGGCCTCCTGGGCGCCGGGATCCTCGACGTCGGTTGCCGGCTCGTCGGCCACGGCGGCCTGCGCCGCCGCCTCGAGCGCGTCCAGGACGGCGCCCCGGTCCACGGGCTCGCCGGCCTCGTCGACCACCCGGAAGCCCTCGGCGGTCTCGCCGCTCGCCCAGCCGTGGTCGGCGTCGCCGGCCGGATCCGGCGCGATCGTCATGGTGCCCTGGGTGGAGCGGGACCAGCCTCCCGCGTCCTCACCCCAGCTGATCCCTGCCCCTGTCGAGGCGAACGGGGGCTGGTCGGCGCTCGCGACAACCTCGGCGGTCGTGTCGGGTTCGGCCGCGACCTCCACGTTCTCGGACGCCACCGCGTGGGGCGGCTTGACCTCGTCCGGCCCCGCGTCGGCCGGGGGTGCCTCGGCCTCGACCGGCGCCCGGGCCTCGGCGACGGCCGACGTCACGGGTGGCTCGTCGGGCAGCGCCTGGGCGGCGACCTCGGGGGCGGGGGCGGCGTCCTCGGCCTCGTCCTCGACCGTGTCGGCGACGCCGGTCCAGGCCGCGAAGGACGGAGCATCGGGCAGGGACTCGGCCATCGTGGCCAGGCTGGCGGGATCGTCCTGCATGCGCAGCCGATCGAGGTAGGCCTCCATCTCGGCCTGGTAGCGGGCGACCTCGGCCTGGACCTGGTCGATCCGGTGGTCGACGCTCGCGGCGTGGTCCGACAGCTCCCAATCGAGCGTCGCCTTGCGCGAGCTGATCTTCTGGTCGGTCTCCTCGCGGATCCGGGCGATCTCGGCCTTCGACCATTCGCGGATCCCGGCGATGTCCTCTTCGGACTGCTGGCGGAGCGCGGCGGATCCGCCGGTGGACTGCTCGCGGATCGTCTCGACGACCTGCTTCGCGTCGGCGTCAACCTGGGCGAGCGCCTGGTCCCGGGCGGCCTCTGCCGTGGCACGGATGGCCGCGGACAGGTCCGCCATCAGCTTCGATGGCTTCCGTGGTGCCGCCGGTGCCGACGGCGGTGCGGTGTTCAGCTCGACCATTCGCTGGGGCTCCTCGCGGCTCGCGGTATCTGGGGACGGGGACTGGGCCATGGCCTGGTCATCGCGCTGGATGCCCAGGCGACCGTGGAGGCCGGCATCCGGGATGGCGAGCTCCTCCGAGCCTGCCCCGGCCTCCGGGTCCTGGGTGCTCTCGACGGCCGCCTCGCGGGCCGCGTCCGCCTGCGAGCGGTCGGAGCTCCACGGGAGCCGGAATCCGGAACGGGTATCAGTGGTCGCCATGGGCCGGGTGACCTCCAGGGGCGGGCATGGGCGGTGCTGGAACGCCACAGTAGGCGGCTGGGTGGGTTGCGGTGCAGTCGCTAGAGGTACCAGCGGCGCGTTCCGGTGGTACCGGCGGGTCGCGCGGCTCGCGCGGGGCGTGCCGCGTGCCTGCGCGAGCGACGGGCGTCGCGGCACGGCCGGCCGCCTACGGGCGCGGTGGCGTGGAGCCGGCGGGACGCGATTGGGCGGGTCCGGCACATCCGACTACCATGGCGACGTGGCGCCCCATCTCGACACCCGGACAGCCTCGCCGATCCCGATCGCCCGACCCCCCGCGGACGACGGCCCCGGCCTCGTCGACCGGTTGCAACGACCGCTCCGGGACCTGCGGATCTCGGTCACGGACCGGTGCAACTTCCGCTGCCCGTACTGCATGCCGGCCGAGGTCTTCGGGCGCGACTTCGCGTTCCTGCCACGGGCCGCGGTCCTGTCGTTCGAGGAGATCGCGCGGCTGGCCTCGGTGTTCGTGGGCCTGGGCGTCCGCAAGCTCCGGATCACCGGTGGCGAGCCGCTGGTCAGGCGGGACCTGCCGGTGCTGGTCGGCTACCTGGCCGCGCTGCGGACGGCCGACGGCGGACCCGTCGACCTCACGCTGACCACGAACGGCTCGGCCCTGCGGGCGCTGGCCGAGCCGCTCGCGCGCGCGGGCCTGCAGCGGATCACGGTCAGCCTCGACTCCCTCGACGACGCGGTGTTCGGGGCGATGAACGGGGTGGACTTCCCGGTGGCCCGCGTGCTCGAGGGCATCGCGGCGGCCCGGGAGGCAGGGCTGGCGCCGATCAAGGTCAACACGGTCGTCCGGCGGGGCATGAACGAGGCCTCGATCCTGCCGCTGGCCAGGTGGGCCCGCGACGAGGGCCTGATCCTGCGCTTCATCGAGTACATGGACGTCGGGCACTCCAACGGGTGGCGCCTCGACGATGTCGTCCCCGCGGATGAGATCCTGGCCATGATCGATGCCGAGCTGCCGCTCGAGCCGCTGGCCGCCGAGTACCGCGGCGAGGTGGCCGGCCGCTACCGCTTCCGGGACGGATCGGGGGAGCTGGGCATCATCGCCTCCGTGACCCGGCCGTTCTGCTCCGACTGCACCCGGGCCCGCCTGTCGGCCGACGGTCACCTGTACACGTGCCTGTTCGCCGTGGGCGGCACGGACCTCAAGACGCCGCTCCGCGACGGCGCCGGCGACGCGGAGCTGGCGGTCCTCGTTCGAGCGGTCTGGTCCGCCCGCGCCGACCGCTACTCGGAGCTCCGGAGCGAGGCGACCGAGCGCCTGCCCAAGGTGGAGATGTTCGCCCTCGGCGGTTGAGCCGGGTTCCTGCGGCCGGTGGCAGCGGCCGTTCGGCCACGGCCCGGGAGGCCGAGCGGACCCCGTCGTCCACAGGTCGTCCACATGGTGGGAAAAGTCGTGGACGCCGTCGGCGCGACTCGCGTCCGGTTCGTGGACAACCGCCTTGGATGCGCCCGGGGGGTGCCGTACCGTAGGTCCTGCCCGAAGGGGCCGATGGAGGCCCGGAGCGGAGGCGATCGCCTCAAGCCCGTTCCGACCGGCCGGCTGCGATCACCTCAAGGCCACGCCGACGCCAAGCCGCGATTGCATCAAGGACTGGCGCTCTCCGGTCGCTTCGGGCGCTTCACCCGCCAGATCCGGCAGCCTGCGAGGGTTGCACGGCTGGACGCCCGGACGGACGTGACCGGCATCCCGGTGTCGGTACTCCATCCGGGCGTTGAAGCGTCCGGGGGTCGTTCGCGGCACAAGGGTGTCCCGCTCAGGTGCCTTCGGGTCCGATGCCTCGCTATGCTCGGGCCATGGACAACGACCGCCTCGCGGAGATCGATCGCACCCGGCCCATCCCGCCCGCCGCGCAGCCGGCCAGCCTGGCCGCGCTCGTCAAGGCCATCCGACGGCGGAGCGGCCTCGTACCCCGCGTCGGCATCGTCCTCGGGTCGGGTCTCGGCGGACTTGCGGACGCGGTCACCGACCCGGTCGTCGTTCCGTTCCCGGAGCTGCCGGGATGGCCGGAAGCCACGGCGCCGGGCCACGAGGGCCGCCTCGTCCTGGGCCGGCTGGGCGGCGTGCCCGTCGTCGTCCTCCAGGGCCGGTTCCACCTGTACGAGGGCAACGACCCCGGCCTGGTGGTCCAGCCGGTGCTCCTGTTCCGCCGGCTCGGCGCCGAGCTCGTCGTGCTCACGAATGCCGCGGGTGGCGTCAACCCGTCATACGGGCCCGGCACCCTGATGCTGATCACCGACCACCTCAACCTGACCGGGCGCAGCCCCCTGCTCGGGCCCAACGCCGAGGAGCTGGGCCCGCGGTTCCCGGACCTGACCGAGGTGTGGGCACCCCGCCTGCGCGAGGCTCTCCACACCGCCGCCCGCGGGGAGGCGGTGACGCTCGAGGAGGGCGTGTACGCCGGGCTGCTCGGCCCGTCGTACGAGACCCCGGCGGAGGTCCGGATGCTCAGGGTGCTGGGTGCCGACGCCGTCGGCATGTCCACCGTGCTGGAGGCGGTCGCCGCCCGGTGGGCCGGCCTCGAGGTCTGCGGGGTGTCCTTGGTGACGAACGCCGGGGCGGGATACAGCGGCCGGCCGCTGACGCACGAAGAGGTGCTGTCGGCGGGCGCGGAGGCCGGCCCCAGGCTGGCCCGCGTGCTGGCGCGCTTCATCGCCGGGCTCGGAGCGTCGGGCATGTCCGACCCGCCGGCCTGACGCCCGGCGCGGGCCGCGGGCGGCGCACAGGCACGGCGACGCCCCGCCGGATGGCGGGGCGTCGAAGGGGGGAGGGAGCGGCCCGGGAGGGCCTGAGGGAGGGCCGCCACGGGCCTCGAGCGGCCCATGGCAACGCTGTTGGGATGTCGCCTGGCGGCTACCGGCGGACCCGTCGGGTCGCGTAGGCGACGCTTCCCGCCAGCGAGGCTGCGGCCACGGCAGCCAGCAGGAGCAGCGGCGCTGCCGGGACTGGCGCGGGGGCCGTGCCCGGGTCGATGGTGTCGGTTGCCGGCGGCACGAGGGCGTCGACCCCGACCACGGCGGTGAGGCCGCCCTCGCCCAGCGACCCGATGGCGAAGACGCTGTACGCATGGCCTGACTCGAGGTCGAGGGCGGGGGGATCGAGTGGGCAGACCGTGGTGTCGGCATTGGCGCAGACCTTGAGGTCGTAGCTGCCGGGCGCGAGGGTCAGGTAGTCGGTCGCGTCGGGGTAGGCGAGGTTCTCGACGACCGTGGTCGAGCCGTCCTGGGTCAGCACGTCGACGGCCGGGGTGTCGGCCGAGAGGTGGACGACCCGGGCCTGCGTCCGGCTGCTCGTCGGCGAGGGTGCGTCGGTGATCACCTGGGCCTCGATCGAGGCCAGCACGTTGGTCGCCGCGATCGTGTAGTGCGTGCCGGCCGACAGCGCAACGCCGCCGGCGTCGATCGGGCAGACGGAGGCATCGGCCGACGCGCACACCTTGATGTCGTGCGAGCCGGCGGGCACCTCCACGTAGGCGGAGAGATCGCCGAACTCGAGCCCGGCAAGGGGGGCGCCGACCTTGCTGCCGTCGAGATACACGTCGACGGCCGGGGCGTCAGGGGAGGCATGAAGGACGCGGACCATGGCGTTGCCTGCGGCGGCAACCGGGGACGCCGCCCCGCCGAGGGCGACGATCGCGGCGGCAGCGACCGCCAGGTGCAGCAATCTGTTGGACACGGACTGGCTCCTCGTGGAAGACACCGGACGGGGTCGTCCAATGTCTGTCTAATCTACGTCCGCGAGGTTAGGCCGAGACTCGAGCGTTGTCAAGTGATTGTCTAAGGTTAATCGCGACGCTTGTCCCACGCGGAGGTGGGCCCGGGAGATCTCGGCCAACCTTGTACAAGGCTTGAGCACGGCGTCCACGCCTTATCCAGGCCGCCGCCAGGTCCGGGCGGCCGCCGGACGGCCGAGCCCAGCAGGGGGTCGACCGTCGCAGGCCGGCCCGGTCAGCGGACGGGAAGGTCCCGGCCGGCGGCCTTGGCCGCCTCGCGCTGCTGCGCCCAGGCGGCGAGCACGTTGTCCTTGTGCGGGCGGATCGGGCAGTGCTGGTCACGGTTGTTGAACTCGTCGCAGTACCCGAGCGCGACGCACTTCGGGGCGAGGAACGAGCCCAGGAACGGCGACACCCCGAACACCTCGTGGCGGATCAGCTGGAACAGGCGCCGGATCTCCCACTGCGCCATGGTGCACAGCCGCAGGCCGGACATGTGGATCAGGGCCCGCAGGTTGGTGGTCATCACGAGGTTGGTGCGAGTCGCGTTGGGGAACACGAATCGGGCGTCCTCGCCCGGGACGCCGGCCCCCAGGAGCTGCTCGTACAGCCCGAGCGCTCCGTCCACCTGGGTCTGGTACCTCGCCCGCAGGTCCGGGTCACCCTCGGCGATCGTGGCCGGCAGCATCGTCGCGGCGCCCTTGTACTTGACGTAGCGCTGGCTCTGCTGGTCGAAGGCCACGCCCGCGCGGTGCCGGACGAGCTGGTGCGACAGCGTCCGTGACACCCCGCTCAGGGCAAACGTGAACACGATGTGCTCGATGGTCGAGCCATGGCCCGACTCGATCACGTTCGAGATCAGGCGCTGCATGCTGGCCGGGGCCACCTCGCCCTCCACCGCGCGCCGGAAGATCTCCTGCGGCTCGAGCTCCGAGTAGCAGGTCCGGCAGGCCGTGTACACGAGGGGGACGTAGTAGCGCTCCACGATCGCTTTGTCGGGGAACAGGAGCGATGCCTTCATCCCCAGCTCGTGCCGGCCCGGGTTGCGCGGGATCGCGGTTTTGGAGCGCTGGGGAGCGGGCGCCTCTGCCATGGTGGCAGTCTACCCGGCAACCGGTCCGCGGGATCGCCCTGGCTCAGGCAGCCAGGCGCGACTCGAGCGCCCGCCGGTCGACGGCCCGGAACCAGATCCAGTACAGCAGCGTGGCGATCGTGTACAGCGTGATGATCGTGGCGAAGTTGACCGCGTAGCCGGCATCGAAGCCCATCGTCGCCTGGAGCACCGCGTACCAGCTCCCGCCGATCACCCAGCCGAGCTGCCACAGCACGCTCATCGCGGCCGACAGCGTCGCCCGCTCCCCCGGCGCGACCTGCTCCATGGCGAACGCGCTGAAGATCGGGTTGCCCGCGTTCATCAGCGAGTTGCGCACCGCCATTGCCAGGATCACGGTCCACAGCACGGGCGAGAAGCCGAGCACGATCAGGAACGGGATGCTGACGCCCTGCACCAGGACGACGGACGAGATCTGCCCGAACCGACGGGCGAGCCGCGGCTGGTACAGGATCGCCGCGACGGTGCCCAGCGAGGTCAGGGCGAACACCGCGTTGAGCGAGGCCAGGTCGAGGCCGAACCTGCGCTGGACGAACAGGTTGAGGAACGGGATCACCTGGCCCGCGCCGATCGAGATCAGCAGGCCCGGCAGGACGAGCCTGAGGAATCGCGAGCGATCGCGGACCGTGATCCCAAGCCACATCCGCGAGCGGCGCGGGTCGTGCGGAAACGCGGCAGGCTCGCCGAGACGCCGGAGCTGCCCGTGGAGCACGGTTCGCGGGCGATCGTCGGCCAGCCGCAGCACCGTCCCCAGGGCGGCGACCTGGAGGATGACCATCACGACCAGGATCAGCCGGTACGTCCCCGGGCCCGCCGGGTCGAGGCCGACCGATCCGGCGATCACCCCGGCGACGATGCCGCCCAGGATGGCAGCCACGATGTTGGTCACGTTCTGGATCGCGAACTGGACGGCGAACAGCTCGTTGCGGTGCGCCGGCTGGCTGTGCTCGGTGAGGTACGGGGGCACGACCACGTTCACCGCCTGGAAGCCCATCGACCACAGCGCGGCGGAGATCACGATCAGGACCAGCCCGTCGCCGGCGACGAGGAGCCCGCCCAGCGCGACCACCCCGGCCAGCAGTCCGGCCCCGAACACCGCCCGACGGCCGAGGCGGTCGGACAGCGCGCTCGCCGGGAATGCGACCAGGCCGCCGGCCAGCGAGCCCAGGGTCGAGACCAGCCCGATCGTGGCCGTCGACAGGCCGAGTGCGGCCAGGTACAGGTTGAAGTCGATCCACCACAGGCTGAGCGCGGCACCGGCCACGAAGCTGGTGACCAGGATCAGGCGGGCGTCGCGCTGGAACCGGCCGAACAACCGGTAGGCGATCGAACCGGGCCGGCCTCCTGCGGTCACGCGCTCCCGAGCCCGGCGTCCGGGCGGGGCCCGCCAGGTAGCACCGGCGAGCGGGCGGCCGTGAGGTCCGGCGGCCGGGCGGGTGTCACCAGGACGGTCTGCACGACCGCCATCGTACCCTCGCCCGACGGCCGGCCTACCCCTGGTCGGAGGGACTCAGGCCGGGACCTCCTCGCCCAGGGCGTAGCGGACGCCATCGGGCAGCGGCATGGCGGCCCCTTCCCGCTGCAGGCGCTCAAGCTCGGCCGGATCCATCCGGTTGCTCGCGTGCGGGCGGGTCGCCGTCTCGAACGTCTCCTGGACGACGCTCGCGATGCCCGTCCCCGACGTGGCCTGGATCCGGCGGGCCAGCCCCTGCAGGCGCGCAGCCCGCGGCAGGTCGCCGTCCGCGACCGCGACCGCCGAGAGGTCGTCGAGCGCGAGGGTCACCCCCGCGATGTCGCCCGCCTCGTCGAAGATCCGGAGCGCTTCCCGCACGTCGTCACGCGCGGCGTCGAGCTCGCCCAGCTTGAGGCGGGTCGAGCCAAGCTGGTGGAGGGCCCACGCCTCCTGGGTGCGGTCGCCCACCTTCCGGTAGAGCTCGAGCGCCTCGGCGAAGGCGGGCGCGGCGGCCTCGTTGCTGTTCCGGAAGTACGCCTGGACGCCGATCCCCCACAGGACGTTGGCCGTGCCCTGGTCGTCGCCCAGCGCTCGATACAGCGCCAACGCCTCGTCCAGCAGGGCGGCGCCTCGCGCCTGGCTCTGGGCGTCGTCGACCACCAGCAGCGAGAAGCAGAACGAGAGGTTGTACAGGGCGTTCGCGATCTCGGCCCGGTCCCCGATGGCCCGCCACGTCGCCAGCGCCGCCTCGTAGTGCGGTCTGGCGCCTCCCATGTCTCCGTGCCAGTAGATGATCCCGCCCATGACCTCGTGGGCGCGCGCCTGGAGCGGGGCGGGCGCGGCCTGGAACCAGGGACGCTCGAGCAGGGCCGCCATCCTGGTTCGCGCCTCGCGCAGGTGGCCCCGCTTCTGCCAGAACCGCCAGATCGCGACCGCGATGCCCAGCGCGAGGTCGCCGTTGCCCCGCGCATCCGCCCAATCGAGCGCCGCGCGCAGGTTCGCGTGCTCCAGCTCCAGCCGGTCCAGGATCGCCCGCTGGCCGGCACCCGCGAGGCCCGGCTCGAGCTCCAGGGCGAGGTCGAGGTAGGCGCGCGCATGGCGCTCCCGGACGCGCTCGGCGTCGCCCGACGCCGCCAGCCGCTCGAGCGCGTACTCGCGGATCGGCTCGAGCAGCGAGAACCGCGGCTCGCCATCGTGGTCGCCGCTGCGCACCAGGCTCTGGTCGACCAGCGTCGCGAGCCCGTCGAGGACGTCGATGCCGAGCTCGGATGCCGGGCCCGCGACCGACTCGGCGCACGCGAGATCGAAGCCGCCGAGGAACACGCCCAGGCGCTCGAACAGCCGGCGGGCCGGCGGATCGAGCAGCTCGTAGCTCCACGTGATGGCGCCCCGCAGCGACCGCTGCCGCTCTGGAACATCGGCCGCCCCGGAGCCGGGCAGGTCGAGCCGGCCCTCGAGCCGCTCGTGGATCGCGGCCGGCGTCAGGAACCGCAGCCGGGCCGCGGCCAGCTCGATCGCGAGCGGGACGCCGCCGAGGTGGGCGACGATCGCGGCCACGTCGCCGCTGTTGGCCGGCGTGAGCTCGAAGCCGGGCCGGACTGCCCCCGCCCGGGCCACGAACAGCTGCACCGCGCCGAGCCCGAGCAGCGCCTCCGGATCCTGGCGGCGCATGGCAGCGGGCAGCCGCTCGCGCTCGTACGGCCCGAGGCGTTCAAGCTGGACGGGGGCCGGCAGTCCGGGCACCGGGTACTCCTGCTCCCCGTTGATTCGCAGCGGGGCGCGGCTGGTCGCCAGCATCCGCACGCCGGGCGCCCGCCGCAGGATCTCGGCCAGGTCGCCCGCCGCCCCCCGGACCTGCTCCAGGTTGTCGAGGACCAGCAGCACGCGCTTGCCTCCCAGCTCCGCGGCCAGGACGTCCAGCGGGCGGCGTGACGTGTCATCGCCGATGCCGATGGCATGGGCGATGGCGGTGGGGACCAGGGCCGGATCGGCGACCGTGCCGAGCGCGATGAACCAGGTGCCGTCGGGATGGTCCTCGGCGACCGACGCGGCCAGCTGGAGCGCCAGGCGCGTCTTGCCGGTGCCGCCGGGCCCGGTCAGGGTGACCAGGCGCGAGCGCTCCAGGAGCGTGCGCGTCTCGGCGATCTCTCGCTCGCGCCCGACGAAGGTGGTCAGCTCCGTGGGAAGGTTGTTGGGCCGGGCATCGAGCGACCGGATGGGCGGAAAGTCATGGGGCAGGCCGTCGATCACGAGCTGTGCGATCCGCTCCGGCCTGAGGTCCTTCAGCCGGTGAGAGCCGAGCGACCGCAGCGAGACGCCCGGTGGCAGGGCGCCCTCCACGACGTCGGCCGCGGTCTCCGAGAGCAGCACCTGGCCGCCGTTTGCGGCTGCGGCGATCCGCGCGGCACGGTGCACGTCGTAGCCGACGTAGCTGCCGTCGGCGTCCAGCTCGCCGGTGCCGAGGTGAAGGCCCATCCGGACCCGGACGGCCGCATCGGCGGGCCACGGCTCGGCGGACAGCGACCGCTGCATGTCGGTGACCGCGGCGATCGCGTCCTCCGGCCGTGAGAACGAGGCGAAGAACGAGTCGCCCTCGGTGTTCGCCTCGTAGCCGTCGTGGGCCGCGAGCGCGGTTCGCACCAGGGCCCGGTGACGCTCCAGCACGGGCCGCCAGCCGCTGGTGCCGAGCAGCTCGACCAGCCTTGTCGAGCCCTCGATGTCGGTGAACAGGAAGGTGACCTGGCCGGTGGGCCGACGGGGGGACGCCACGTTCGCGTGCTCCTGGTGCCCGGGCGTCAGGTGCGGTGATCGGTCGAGACCTCGCGCAGGCGTCCCGCCACGACCCGAAGCACCGACAGGGCCACGCCGGGTTGCTGGCGCAGGACCCGCTCGAAGTCCCACGACGCGAGCGCCAGGCAGCGCGTCGGGGTCTCGGCGACGACCTGGGCGATCCGGGGACCGCCGTCGAGCACCGACAGCTCGCCGAAGAACTCGCCGATCCCCAGCCGCGCGATCGGGACGCCGTCGCGGACGACGCGGACCGCCCCGTCCTCGATCACGAAGAAGCCGGTGCCGATCTCTCCCTGGCGTGCGATCACGCGCTCGGCGGGGAACTCGATCTCGATGGCGGCCGCAGCCACGGCCGCGAGGCCGTCCTGGTCGAGGCCGCGGAACAGGGGACAACCGCCGAGCAGCTGTGCGCGCCGATCATCGGTGAGCGTCAATCGATCCTCCCCGGGATGGCTGGGAGGGCCATGGTGCGCCCAGGCCCGTTGCCACGTCAACGCGATCCGCCGGGCGCGTCACGCGGCCCGCGACGGCCGACTCGGCACCGGTGACGCCAGGCTGCCGCGGCGACCCCCCCGTCGCCGGCGTAGTCAGCGCCAGACGTTGCTGTTGCGTGATGTTGCAACAACGGCGATGATCGCACGGCGATCGCGACCGCAAACCGTGTCCCCGCGGAACGACGAGACGCGCCCGAGGTCATCGACGTGCACATTCCCGACGGCTACCTGAGCCCCATCATCTCGCTCGGCATGGGCGTGGCGGTGGTGCCCGGCTGGGCCGTGGCGACCCGGCGTGTGCAATCGGTGCTGTCCGACCGGACGATCCCGCTGCTGGCGATCTTCGCCGCGCTCAGCTTCACGATCATGATGTTCAATATCCCGGTTCCCGGCGGGACGACCGCCCACGGCGTGGGCGGCACGCTGGCGGCGATCGTGCTCGGCCCCTGGGCGGCGGTGATCGTGGTCAGTGTGGCCCTGATCATCCAGGCCCTGTTCTTCGGGGACGGTGGGGTGCTGGCGGTCTTCGCCAACTGCCTCAACATGGCATTCATCCTGCCGTTCGTCGGGTACGGCGCGTACCGGCTGCTGGCGGGGCGTTCCCCGATCCTGTCCAGCCGGCGGGCCTGGGCGGCAGGCATCGGCGCCTACCTCGGGATCACCGCCTCGGCGCTCGCGGTGGGCATCCAGCTCGGCATCCAGCCGGCCCTGTTCAGCGAGAACGGGCACGCCCTGTACAGCCCGTACGGGCTCACGGAGGCGGTCCCGACCATGCTCCTGGCGCACCTGTTCGGGGCCTCCGTCGTGGAGGGGCTGATCACGGCCCTGGGCGTCGCCTACCTCCAGCAGCGCCATCCCGAGTACCTCACGTCCCTGCGGATGGTGTTCGCCGGCAAGGGCGTCGCCCAGGGCGCCGTGTCCCGTCGACCGCTCTGGCAGCGGGGTGCGGCGACGGTGCTGGTGGGGATGGCCGCGCTCGCGGTGGCGGGTCTCGTGAGCGGTGGTGGGGATCCGGCGCACGCCTTCGGGGCGAGCTGGGCCGCGGTGGACTGGGCGAGCGTGGGCGCGATGCTCGTCGTGGTGGGGATCATCGCGCTCGTGGTGCTGCCCCTGTCGTGGCTCGGCCTGCCCCGCCGATGGCGTGGTCTTGGGACCGCGTTCGTGGCCGCGGCCGTCGTGGCCCCGCTGGGGCTGATCGCCCCGGGGATTGCCTACGGGGAGGGCTCGGCCGCGGACGTCGGGACGGCCTTCGGATACGTGCCCCGCGGGCTGCGCGACCTGTCGTCCGCGTTCAGCGCCCCGTTCGCCGGGTACGAGCTGCCGCTGCCGTTCCTGCAGGGTGCGAACGGCGCGCTGTGGCGCCAGGCCGTCGGCTACGAGATCGCGGGCCTGGTCGGACTGCTGCTGGTGGGCGGCGTTGCCTGGGCCATCGTGCGCCTGCTCCTGCGCCGGGCGCCTGCCGCGGGGCCGAGGGAGGCCGGGTTGCCGGTTGCCGGCCGCAGCGCGCCGGGCCGCAGCGACCGCGTCGGATGGCTCGAGCAGACGATCTCGGGGGTCACCGCGTCGATCGAGCGCGCCGTGTTCACCGAGGAGCACGCGCGTGCCGCCGGCTGGCTCCAGGCGGTCGATCCCCGGGCCAAGCTGGGGATGTTCCTGGGCCTCGTGCTGGCGGCCAGCCTGTCGAGCTCGATCGTGGTGCTCGGTGCCATGTACGTGCTGGTGCTCATCGCGGCGCGCGCCAGCCGGATCCCGTTCGAGTTCTTCGTGCGCCGGGTCTGGCTGGGCATTCCGCTGTTCGCGGGGATCGTGGTGATCCCGGCCATCTTCTTCGTCCCCGGCGATCGGCTGTTCGACGCGACGCTGGGGCCCGTCCACCTGGCGCCCTCGATCCCCGGCCTGGTCGGTGCCGCGCTGTTCGTCTCGCGGGTCGGCGTGTCGGTGTCGCTGGCCGTGCTGCTGGTCATGACCACCCCCTGGGCCGACGTGCTCAAGAGCCTCCAGGCCGTCCGCGTCCCCCAGCTGTTCATCCTGGTGCTGGCGATGACCTACCGCTACATCTTCCTGTTCCTCCACCTGGCCAACGGCATGTTCGAGGCGCGCAAGAGCCGGACCGTGGCCAGGACGACCGGAGGCGAGCAGCGGCGCTGGATCTCGGGATCCATGGGCAACCTGCTCAACCGCTCGTTCCGGATGAGCAACGACGTCTACGCGGCCATGGTCGCCCGCGGGTTCGGGGGCACGATGCGCACGCTCCAGGAGTACCGGATGCAGGCCACCGACTGGGCCGCGCTGGCGGGCTGCCTCGCGGTCGCCGTCGCCGCCGTCGCCGCGCAGCGGGTGCTGCCGTGAGCGCCGACGCGACGACCCCCGGGATCGCCGCCGCCGTCGCGCCGTCCGTGCCGGCTCCCGGCCGGCCCGACCCGGCACTGGCCGCCCCCGAGGCGGTGTTCGAGCTGCGGGGGGTTCGCTACGTGTACGGCGGACGCCAGGTGGCGCTCGACGGGATCGACCTGCGGATCGAGCGTGGCGAGCAGGTGGTCCTGCTGGGCGCCAATGGCTCGGGCAAGTCCACCCTGCTCAAGCTGCTCGATGGGATTATCGGGCCGTCGGCCGGCACGATGCGCGCCCTCGGCCGCGACGTCGCCGCCGTCGCCAACGGCGTGGACGCGTTCCGATTCCACCGCGAGGTGGGGCTGGTGTTCCAGGACCCCGACATCCAGCTATTCAGCGCGACCGTGCGCGACGACGTGGCGTTCGGGCCGCTCCAGCTCGGCCTGTCCGGCGACGAGGTTCGCGCCTGCGTCGACGACGCCCTGGGCCAGATGGACATCGGGCACCTCGCCGACCGCGCGCCGTTCGAGCTGTCGGGCGGCGAGAAGAAGCGAGCCGCCATCGCATCCGTCCTCTCGCTGCGCCCCGACGTGCTCCTGCTCGACGAGCCGACCGCGGCGCTCGACCCCCGGACGAGATGGATCCTGGTCAACCACATCCGCGGCCTGCGCACGGGTGGCAAGACGCTGGTCACGGCCACCCACGAGCTGGAGATCGTGCCCCTGATCGCCGATCGCGTGGTGGTGCTGGGCGAGAACCGGCGGGTGCTCGCCGATGGCCCCGCCGCGGAGATCCTGGCCGATCGTGAGCTGCTCGTCCGCGCGAACCTGATCCACGAGCACCTGCACGAGCACGGTGGCGTGCGCCATTCGCACGATCACGACCCCGAGCACCACCTCGGCGTCGACCCGCGGGACGCCACCTGATGGCGCCGTCCGGCGCGATCCGCCCGCTGGTCACCCTCCCGGCCGCCGTGCTGCGCGAAGTCGCGCGCCCGGCCGCGATCCCGGACCCGGGCCTTGGGGCGCTTGCCGCGGATCTCGTCTCGACGATGCGGGCCGCGAGCGGGCTCGGGCTCGCGGCGCCGCAGGTCGGGGTCGCCACCCGGGTGGCCGTGGTCGCCGGCGAGACGGGCCCGCTGCTGCTGGTGAACCCGAGGATCGTCGCCCGGCGAGGACGGCAGCGCGGCTGGGAGGGGTGCCTGTCGGTGCCGCACCTGGTGGCCGAGGTGGAGCGCTCGCTCGAGGTGACCGTCGAGACCGACGACCTCGACGGGACGCGCCGGCGGCTGCGGGCCACGGGGCTCCAGGCGCGCGCCATCGAGCACGAGGTCGACCACCTCGACGGCACGTTGTACCTCGACCTCGTGGACGCCGCCTCGGTCGTGGACACGCGCAAGCATCCGACCCCACCGCGACGGACCCCGCAGCGCGCCGCCCGCGAGACCCTGCCGGGAGGCCGCCGATGACCGTGTCGGACCTGCGCTGGGACGACGCCCGCCGGATCCTCCACGAGCGCGGCCTGCGCTGGACGCCCCAGCGGCGCCTGATCCTGGACGTCCTGGCCGCGACCCGGGGGCACGTCACCGCGACCGGCGTGGTCGAGGCGTGCCGAACGCGCGACCCCGAGATCACGCCCTCGACCGTCTACCGCACGCTGGACGTCCTCGAGAGCCTGGGCTATCTGCACCACAGCCACGACGCGGACGGCCGCGAGGAATACCACGTCCTGCCGGGCGACGTGCACGGGCACCTGCGATGCGCGGACTGCGGGGGGTCGTGGGAGATCGCCGAGGCCGAGGCCACGGCGCTCGTCGAACGCCTGCACCGGGACCGGCAGTTCGATGTCGACGTGGGTCACCTGACGATCGTCGGACGCTGCGCGGCGTGTCGCTCCGACGACCGGGACGCCACCGGTCACCATGAGCACGCTGCCCACGCCGAGGCTTCCGGCTGACCCTCCGTCCCGCTGGGCGCGTGCCCGCTGCCGATCCGGGCCGGGTGTGAGAGCATTCCGCGATCGGCGGGGTGAGGGATCGACTGGAGGCGACGGCGCATGGCCACGCGTGAGGAGATCGCGGACATCCTCGCGGGGTTCACCCTGTTCGGGGACCTCCACGACGCCCCAGCTGCTGGGCGTGGCGGGCATGTTCGAGGAGGTGTTGTTCCCGGAGGGCGAGCGGATCCTGCGCCAGGGCCTGACCGGGTCCGGGTTCTACGTGATCCTCGAGGGCTCGGCGGACGTCATCGTCGACGGCACCCAGCGGTGCACGCTCCGCCGGGGCGACTTCTTCGGTGAGGTGTCGATCCTGCTGGGCGAGCCGCCCACCGCCGACGTCGTGGCGACGAGCGCGCTGCGTGCATCGTCATCGCCGGGCCTGGCGGTCCAGCCGTTCCTCGAGGCCCATCCGAGGGTGATGTTCCGGATGCTGCAGGCGCAGGCGCGCCGGCTGCGCGAACGCCGAACCGCTGGCGGAGCTGACGCCGATGGCGCCCGACGCCGATCGGCCCTTCCCGCCGGGCGAGTACCCGGTCGTCGTCGTCGGCAGCGGCCCGGGCGGGCTCCAGGTCAGCTACTTCCTGCGGCGGCAGGGCGTCGCGCACGCGGTGCTGTCGGCCGATCCGGCGCCGGGCGGCATGTTCCGCCGCTGGCCGTTCTTCCAGCGGCTGCTGTCGTGGACCAAGCCGTACGCGCCCGAGGCGCGCGACCAGCCGCGAGTACCAGCGGTACGACTGGAACAGCCTGCTCGCCGACGAGCCCGAGCCTGCGCTCGCTCCAGGCCGAGCATCATGGACGGGACGTCGTACTTCCCGTCCCGGCCCGAGATGGAGGCGAACCTGGCGACGTTCGCGGACGCGCGCCGGATCGCGGTCCGCTACGACTGCCGCTGGGAGCGCGACCCGGCGCGAGGACGGCCGACGGGCACCAGTTCGTGCTCGAGACCACCGACGGCGAGTATCGCAGCCGCGATCCTGGTGTTCGCGGTCGGCGTGGCCGAGCCGTGGACGCCGCGACCCGCCGGGCATCGAGCTCGCCCGCCACTACGCGGAGACGCGCGCCGGCGGCGACGCTACGCCGGCAAGCGCGTGTTCATCATCGGCAAGCAGAACTCCGGCTTCGAGCTGGCGTCCGGGCTGCGCCGTGGGCGTCGCAGATCGTCGCTCGCTCGCCGTCGCCGGCGAAGTTGTCCGTCCAGACGCATTCGCTGGTCGGGGTCCGGGCCCGCTACATCCAGCCGTTCGAGGACAACTTCCTGGGCTGCGGCGTGCTCGATCCTCGATGCCTCGATCGACGGCATCGTCGCACGGCGGGCGATGCCTTCCGCGTCGACCTCCGGCGGACCGACACGGGCTGCCGACTGGTCGTCGAGGCCGACGAGGTGATCGCCGCCACCGGCTTCACCTGCCCGCTGCGGGACCTGCCGGCGCTGGGCGTCGCGACGTTCGGCGCAGCAGCCGGCTGCCGGCGCTGACGCCGCTGTGGGAGAGCGTCCAGCGTGCCCGGCATCTTCTTCGCGGGCACGATCAGCCAGGCGGCGGCCGGGCTGCGCAAGCACGGGATGCCGGCGAACTGCGGGGCCGTGCACGGGCACCGCTACAACGGCCTCGATCCTGGCCCGGCACATCGCGGAGCGCCAGTTCGGGCGCCGGTCGGCCGGCGCCCGATCGCTCCCCGACGCGGACGTGCTCGGCTACCTGCTCGCGGAGGCGACCTGCGCACCCGAGCTGTGGCACCAGAAGGCGTACCTCGCCCGCGTCTGTCGATCTCGCCCCGGAGGGGTCCGGGACGAGGGCATCCTGCCGCTCGTGCATGCCTGGACGGGCTGGACGCGGGACCTGGTCGCGATGACCATCGAGGCCGACGGCAGGGCGGCCATCTATCCGGTCGTCTATGTCCGGCGTCGAGGGCCGGACGGAGGAGCATGCGCTGCCGGGGCATCCGCTGCTGGACTTCGCCACTGCCGACCATCGTGCAGCGCTGAGCGGGGCCCTGGCGTCGGTCCTGCCCTCGCACGCCGGTGGCGCCCGCGCGTGAGGGCGTGTCGCAGGATTGACATCGGACGGGCGTCCGGGCTGGGATAGGCTGCGCCGCGTGACCAGCAACCCCGTCGATCCCGTGCTCATCGTGGCCTGGCTCGTGGGCGCGCACCTGGCTGCCGACTTCGTGCTCCAGAACGACTGGATCGCGATCAACAAGGGGACCGGCGGCCGACCGGCTGGACGGCCCTCGCGGTGCACGGCTTCCACGTCGGGCTGTGCCTGGTCCCGTTGGCGCTTCGCGCTACGGCTGGCGGCGGCTGGCCTACATCGCCGTGGTGGTGTCTAGCCACATCGCGGTGGATCGCTGGAAGGTCCAGGCGACCCGGCCGGGCGGAGCGCAAGGCCCGGAGGCAGCGACGCGCCGCCGGCCCGGGGGCGAGTGCGGCCGGCGTCCGGGCTGGGGGGTGCTGGACCGCCGTGGCCGGGGATGCTGTTCGTCGCCGACCAGGCGCTCCACATCACGATCGCGTCGTGGGCTGGCTCGTGCTGCTCGAGGGCGTCGCCCGGCTCCAGCCGGGTTCGTCGACGTGGTGAACGCCGTGATCCGGGGCTGGGACCCGGCCGCGGTCCACGCGTGCGTGCTGACCGGCGTCGTGCTCGCCTCGCTGTTCGTCGTCAACACGCGCGGCGTCTTCTACTTCCTGCTGGCGCTCGTCTCGCCGCGGGAGCTCCCGGACCAGCCGGCGCCGGCCGCCGACGCGACGACCGTGATCCCGGCCGGCGCCTCGTCGCGGATCGAGGCCACGGTCAGCGCGATGGAGCGGCTGCTGATCGTGAGCTTCCTGCTCGCCGGCTCGATCGTCGCTGCCGGGTCGGTCGTCCTGCTCGACGCGGCCGTCAGGTTCCGGCAGCTGGGCGATCGTGCCTCGGTGGAGTACTACCTGGTGGCCACGCTGGGCAGCGTGTCGGTCGCCGTCGGCAGCGGGCTGCTGGCCGCCGCGGCGCTGCGCTCGCTCGGCCAGTAGGCCGCTCAGGCCCGGTGAACGTCGCGCAGTCGCACCGCAGGTTCCGGGCGATCCGTTGGGGGCCCGCCCGCGTCCGATGACAGCGCGCCGGTCGTGCACACGGTCGCACGATGGCGGTCGCGTGGACGGCGTTCGGCCTGCTCCCGGACCCGAGCGAACGGCCGGGCGGCGCGCGCTCCAGGGGGCGACCCTCGGCGTGTGCCGAGGCTCAGGGCGCGCCGAGCGCCTCGCTGAAGAAGCGCACCAGCCGCGGCTCGTAGGCACTCCGCTCCGTCGATCACCGCCCGGGTGTGCTCCATCCCGGGCACGATCCAGTACTCGCCGACCGCGACGCCCGAGGCGTCGGCCGCGGCCTTCAGCTCCTGCGCGTACCCGGACCCGAGCGTCGAATTGGCCGCCCCGTGGACGATCGCGAGCCGCCTGCCCGCGTAGTTGGGGATCTCGAGCAGCGGACCCCTGGCCAGCAGGTCGTCGCCCGCGACCACCCTGGCCACGGCGACCGCGCCGGGCTCGAGGAAGGCGGGATATCCCTCGCGGACGAGGTAGTCGCGCATCGCCTCCGCCATGTCCGCGTAGGACGAGTCCTCCCAGACTGCCCGAACGGCGCGCTCCTCGCCGCCGGCGATCACCGTCACCGCCGCACCGAACGACATGCCGAGGATCCCGATCTGCTCGGACGGCACCCCCGTCGCCCTGAGCCAGTCCCATGCGCCGAGCACGTCGAGGTATTCCTCCGTCCCGCCCGCGAACCGGAGGTCCTCGTCGTCCGAGTCTCCGTGGTCGCGCTGGTCCATGAGGAGCACGCCGAAGCCATTGCGGTGGAGCATCCCGGCCGGGAGCAGGACGTTGTCGTCTCGCCGGCAGCTCTTCACGCCGTGGACCAGGACCACCGACGGGCCCGTGGCCGTCGCGCCCGGGATCCACCAGGCGCGGAGCGTGCGATCCGCGATCCGCGGATCGCGCGAGTGGAACGCCACGTCCTGGGGCGCCGGCATCCAGTAGGCGGCCGTGTCCGCGTCGGCGAGCCCGGCCACGCTGAACCGCTGTGGCGTGTCGGCGGCGTCGACCTCGTGGCAGGTGCCGGGCACCGCGGCCAGCGTGTCGTACACGGCATAGCTCGCTCCGACGTAGCCGACCAGCAGGATCGCCAGCAGGAACGTCAGCCCGAACAGCACCGGGCGCCCACGGCGCCCGACCGCCGTGACCCGACGCATCCGTTGATCCCGGTCCCGACCGTCAGGCCCCATCGCGACCTCCATCCGGCTTCGGCGGCTCCCGCGATCGTGCGCCGCGACCGCGCTGCGATCCAAGTGCCGATCCGCCCCGAGTGAGACGCCGGGTTGGCCGGAGCGTTACACGACGCCGGTCCCCCGTGGCGGGTACCGTTGCGGGGTGCCAGCGCCGAACGAGCATCCAGCAGCGCCGTCCGGGCAGCCGTCGCTCGCGCCCGAGGCGGTAGGACCGTGGCGCCGCCGCTCGCGTGAGCTTGCCTATGGGAACCCCTGGATCGAGGTGTTCCACGACGAGGTGGACCGACCCGACGGCGGCCCGGGCATCTACGGCGTGGTCCACTTCCGGAATGCGGCCGTCGGGGTCGTCGCGGTCGGGGAGGACGGGCGGCTGCTGCTGGTCGGGCAGCACCGCTACTCGCTCGACGAGTACAGCTGGGAGATCCCCGAAGGCGGCGTCGGTCCCGGCGAGGCGCTCGAGGACGGCGCGCGGCGCGAGCTGCGCGAGGAGACCGGGTTCGAGGCCGCCGTGTGGCACCAGCTGTGCCGGATGTCGGTGTCCAACTCGGTGACCGACGAGCGGGGCGCGTTGTTCGTCGCCCGTGGGCTCGTGCCCGGACGGGCGGCGCCCGATCCGACCGAGGACCTGGCGCTGCGCTGGGCCACCCTGGACGACGTGCTGGCCGAGATCGATTCAGGCGTCATCCACGACCTGATGACGATCGCCGCGGTCGGCCTCTACGCGCGGGCGGCGGGGCGGCCCCGATGATCGAGGGCCGGCTCGGATGACCGCGCGGCGCGTCACGCCCCCGGCCGAGCTAGCCGGACCCAGCCCGGCGGCGTTCCACTACGGGCCGGCCCACGTGATCATGCACGGCAACCCGGCCTTCCTCGCGCTGTTCGGGACAGCGTCGCTTGGCGTCCCGGCCCGCGAGGCGATGGCCGACCTGCCGCGGTCCGCGTTCGACCTCATGGACCGGGTGTATCGCGAGGGCCGGCCCCTGGCGCGCGGGATCACGCTGGCGGCGGGCGACCGCCGGCTGGTCGTGGCGCCCCGCCGTGACCCGGAAACGGGGGACACGTACGGCGTGGCGTCCTACCTGCGCCTGCCGACGGATCCGGCGCGCACACCGCGGCCGCCGGGGGGCGATGGGACCCCGTAGCATGTCGCCGCCCGCATCCCCCAGGTGACCGAGGTCCCGAGCGGTCAGCAGGCGGCGTGCTGGCTCGCCGAACCGGACGCCAGCGTCCCCCAGGCGGCCACGCCGGCCGCGCCGGCGATCCCCGGCGGCATCACGGCTGCCGGCGGCGCCGTGGCCACGCCGACCTCCTCGCCCGGCGCTTGATCGCTCCCGCCGAGCGCTGGTCAGCCGGCCAGCTCCTCCCCGCCGGGCTCGAGGGTGGGCACGGTCAGCACGCCGCCGTCGACCACCCGCCACGCCAGCCAGCCGAGCGCCGCCCCGATCACCGGGCCGACGATGTACACCCAGATCGCCGTGAGGTCACCCCCGATCAGCGCCGAGCCGAGCGACCGCGCCGGGTTGACCGACGAGCCCGTGAGCGTCGCGAGCCCGAAGTGGATCGCGACCAGCGTGAGCGGGATCGCCAGCGCGGCGAGCGCGGCGGCCCGCCGCGTTGAGGCGAGGATCACGGCGATGAAGGCCGCCGTCGCGAACGTCTCGATGATCAGCGCGCCGAGGTCGGACACGCCGGGTCCGGGCTTGGTGACGCCGGCCTTCACCGCGTCCTGGCTGACGGCGACCAGCACGAGCGTGCCGGCCGCGATCGCCCCGATGATCTGGGACACGATGTAGCCGACGGCGTCGATCGGCGTCGTCCGCCCGTCGAGGACCATCGCCACCGTGACCGCCGGGTTGAAGTGGCCGCCCGAGATGTGCCCGAACGCGAAGATCGCGGCCAGCAGGCCGAGCCCGAACGCGAACGGGACCACGAGCAGGCCCGGGGCCCCCCCGCTGGCGCCTACGGCCGCCACCGACAGGTAGCCGATCCCAAAGAACAGGAACGACCCCAGCAGCTCGGCTGCGTACTTGCGGTAGTCCATGGCTCTGCCTCACCTCTCCTCGGGCGCCGGCACCCTCGTTCGCCGTCGCGACCGAGCAGAGTATGCCGCCCTGGGGAAGCGCCCGAGTCATCCCGCCGCGGCCCGGCGCCTGGTTGTCAGGCAACGGTTCGGCTCGTCAGGCGGCGGCCGGAAGCTCCCCGTCGCGGGTATCCGGGGCAAGGTCGACGCGGATCGCGCAGGCCGGGCAGTCCAGGACGTCCTCGCCGTCCCCGACACGAGCGGGTCCGTCGCACAGCGGGCACGCGACGACGGTCATGGCGGCGATCCTCGTGGTCGGGGTGGTCATGCGCGGATCCTCGGCCCTGCGCGTGACACCTCGGCTGTCACGATCGTCGGGCCGGTGATGCAGGCGCAGCCCCAAACCCGATCCCGACCCACAATGGCGGCATGACGACGCCCGCGATCGAGACCCACGGCCTGCGCAAGACCTATGGCCGCACGGTGGCGCTCGACGGGCTCGACCTGCACGTGGAGCCGGGCGAGGTGTTCGGGTTCCTGGGCCCCAACGGCGCCGGCAAGACGACGGCGGTCAAGCTGCTGCTGGGGCTCACGCGGCCGAGCGACGGCGATGGCCGGGTGCTCGGCCGGCCCCTGGGCGACCGGGAGACGCGCGCCCGGATCGGCTACCTGCCGGAGCTGTTCCGCTACCAGGCGTGGCTGACCGCCAACGAGGTGCTGCAGCCTGCACGCCCAGCTGGCCGGCCTGTCGAGCCGTGGCCGGCGCGCCGAGATCGA
Organism: uncultured Chloroflexia bacterium; assembly: GCA_963741915.1. Taxonomy (GTDB): domain Bacteria; phylum Chloroflexota; class Limnocylindria; order Limnocylindrales; family CSP1-4; genus CAIXZV01. The sequence goes on from CAVUJW010000002.1 coordinate 207,960, forward strand.
ACGCGTGCTCACGCTGACCGGGCTGGCCGCGCGCGCGGGTGACCGGACCGGCGGCTTCTCGAAGGGCATGCAGCAGCGGCTCGGCCTGGCCGCGGCCCTGATGGGCGACCCGGCGCTGGTCATCCTCGACGAGCCCACCTCGGCGCTCGACCCGGTCGGTCGCGTGGACGTCCGGACGATCATCGGGGACGCCCGCGCGCGTGGCTCGGCCATCTTCCTCAACTCGCACCTGCTGGGGGAGGTCGAGCGGCTGTGCGATCGCGTCGCCGTCGTCCATCGCGGGCGGGTCGTGGCCGCGGGGACGCTGGGCGACCTGCTGGGGGAGAGCTCGGTTCGGCTTCGGGTGACGGGTCTGCCGGCCGCCGCGGACGGGCTCATCGCGCTCGAGCGATTCGGCCCCGTGGCACGCGACGGCGACTGGCTCGACGATCCGCCCGGTCGATCCGGAGCGCATCCCGGACGTGGTGGCCGTCGTGGTCGGGCTGGGCGGGCGGGTGCACGCGGTCGACCCGGGTCGCCGCTCGCTCGAGGACCTGTTCCTGGGCCTCGTCCAGGACCCGACGCGGGGCGCCGCCGACGGCGAGGCCGGAGCGCTGGCCGGGACAGGCGCGGCGGCCGGCCGGGTGGCGCGATGACGCCCCGCCTGGTGCTGGTGATCGCCGGCCTCACGCTGCGCGAGATCGTGCGCCGTCGGATCGTCTGGGTGCTGCTCGTCCTGGCCCTGGCCAGCATCGCGCTGGTCGGGTTCGGTGTGGAGCGGCTGGTGACCTTCGCCCGGGCCGACCAGGTGGCGGAGCTCGAGATCCGGATCGGCGTGTCGCAGGTGCTGATCATGATCGCGTTCATGTTCAGCTTCGTTCTCGCGATGTCGGCCGCGTTCCTCGCCGCCCCGGCGATCGCCTCGGACGTGGAGACCGGAACCGTGCATGCGATGCTCGCCCGCCCGATGCGGCGCGCCGACCTGGTCATCGGCCGCTGGCTGGGTTTGGCGATCATCGTCGCGGCGTACGCGGTGCTCGCCGGGCTGCTGGCCATCGCGGTGGTCGGGCTCGTCAGCGGGCACGTGCCACCGGCGCCGTTGGTTGCCGTCGCCTTCCTGGCGTTCCAGGCGGTGTCGGTGCTGACCCTCGCGCTGACGCTCGGCACCCGGCTGCCCGCGATCGCGGCCGGTGCGGTCACGGTCGTCGTGTTCGGGCTGGGCTGGTTCGTCGGGGTGCTGGGCAACATCGCGATCGCGTTCGACGCGGCGCCGCTGGCCGGCGGCGCGGACGTGTTCCGGGTGCTGCTGCCGACCGATGGCCTGTGGCGCGGCGTGATCTATGGCCTGGAGCCACCGCTGGTGCTGCTGGTCACGGCGGGCCGCGACGCCCAGGCGATGCAGGCCAACCCGTTCTTCGCGAGCGCGCCACCGCCCCTGCCGTTCGTCGCCTGGAGCCTCGCCTGGATGCTGCTGGTGCTGGGCGCCGGGATCGCCCTGTTCCGCCGCCGGGAGCTGTAGCCCGCGCGCTCAGCGGATCGGCGATGCGTTGAACAGGTTGCTGCGCAGGGGCTTGGTACCGGCCGGCCGGTTGGCGTTGAACACCGCCCGGAAGACGTCGGCCGACACCCTCTTCGTTCCGGCGCTGCCGTACAGGGTCACCCGGTACAGGCGGCCCGACACGCCCCGGTGGGTGAGGCCGAGGCGGAGCAGGTCGCCGACCCTGGTCCGCGGGTCCGACTGCATCATCGAGGTCAGCTGGGCGCGGGAGATGCGGGCCGTCGTCCACGCGAAGTACGGTGCGTCGGCGTCGTACGGCGTGCCGTCCGGGGCGCGGTCGTCGATCCCGCGCAGGTAGCTCACCGGGCTCGAGGTGACCTTGCCCGACGCGCCCACGAAGGCGTACTCGTTGTCCTCGGTGGCCCCGCCGCCGGTCGAGTGGGAGAACGCGTTGACCACCGTCGAGCCGGACACCAGGATGGCGCCCGGCGCGGCCTCGATGATGGCGTCGGTGGCGGCTCGCTCGGCCCTGCTGCCCCGGTACACCTGCGAGCGGCTGTCGTCGTACAGGTCGAACGAGCCTTTGCCCGGATGGAGCCGCCGCGCCGCGTAGCTGCGGGCACTGATCGCCTGGGCCTTGAGCGCCTCGACCGGCCACGACGCCGGCATCTCGACCGGCAGCACGCCCCGCAGGTAGTCGTCGAGGCGGACGTGGTTGACGACGTTCGCCGAGCCCGCCTTGAGGATGACCTTGAGCTTGCCCCGGTAGGTGTCGTACGAGGAGGGCTTGGAGTACAGCTGGAGGCGCGTCGCCGACGATGCCGGCCGGACGTAGACATAGCCCGACACGGTTGCCGACTGCAGCACCGTCGCGCCGTCGGCGGCCAGCACCCGGACATGCCAGGTGGTGGTCGCGACGCCGTTGACCGTGCCCGTCGTCCGCCACAGCCGAGCCTGCGCGTCGGCCGGGAACGTGCCACTGACGCTCGAGATGCGCCACGGACCGCCCCGACCGTAGACCCGGAGCGGCGCCCTCGATGCGGCTGGGTAGCCCGTCATCAGGAGCACGCGGACGTTGCGCCCGGGATCGGTCGACGAGGGCGTGGTGCCGGCGAAGTAGGCGGCCAGGATCTGGTCGGCCGTCTGGCCGTCGAGCGCACGCCCCCGCGCGCCGTACTGGTTGAGCCCGACGCCGTGGCCATACCCGCGGCCGTAGAAGCGGACGCTCGCGCCGAGGGTGGTCACCGTCGTCGGCCACGAGATGGTCGGGGCCGGCGTGGGCGTCGGCGATGGCGTCGGGGTGGGCGTCGGATCGGGTGACGTGGTCGGCGTCGGATCGGCGGCGACGGCCGGTGCCACCAGGACGGGCACGGCGATCGCCGCGCACAGCAACGCCGCGAGCCAGCCGGCAGGGCGGCGGACGCCTTGGGTCGGGCGGTCGAATCGCGCGATGCGCATGCTCCGGAGTCTGGAGGTGCTGCCGGGCACCGGCCATGGTTCTCACGGCCCAGCACGGGCGGCCGCTGGTACCAAGCATGCCACTCGATGGCCGGGGCGTCACGGGGTTCCCGGCGCGCGGAGTGGGCGGCCGCCCGGCGCGCTACTGTCATTCGGTGATCCGGATCTGGCTGGCTCATGGTGCGTCGGGCACCGCCGCGTCGATGACGCCGTGGATCGACCGGCTGCGGGCGCTGGGCGTCGAAGCCCACGCGCTGGACCTGCCGCGCCGGAAGGCCGAGGAGACCGTCGCCCGGTTCGAGGCCCAGGTACCCGACGAGCCCGGGGTCGTCATCGGCGGTCACTCCTACGGCGGCCGCGTCGCGTCGCTGGCTGCGGCCGGCGTCCGCGCCGAGGGCGCGACGCTCCGGCAGTTCGCCTACGCGGGCCTGGTCTGCCTGAGCTACCCGATCCACCGGCCCGGGGCACCCGATTCGGCCGCTGCCCGCATCGCCCACTGGCCGCAGATTGCCGCACCCACCCTGCTCCTCTCGGGGCGCTCGGACCCGTTCGCGCGGATCGACCTCCTCGAGGCTGCCATGCCATTGTTGGCTCGCGGCTCGCTCGTCACCTACCCGCGGCTGGGCCACACGCTGAGGCCCGTGATCGACGATGCCACGGCCCGTGTCGCCGCCTTCCTCGCCGCGCTCGAGCCGAGGACGACCTGAGCGGCCGGATCAGCGAGGACGGCGTCCCGGCGGGCGCGTCCCGGCGTCGTTCCTCGTGCCCCCCACCGCGACCAGCGCCTCGATCTCGTCGCGGTATGGCGCGCCCTCGCGGCGACCTGCCAGCCACTGGAGGTAGCCGGGATCGACCCGTGCGATCTCGCCCAGCGACCAGCCGATGTGGCGTCCGAACGCGAGCACGCTGCCGCGCGGGTTGCCGGGCGGCGGACCGGCGGCACCCTCGCCGTCGGGGCCACGACGCCAGGTCACCCGGTCCGTGCGCCCGCGAGGGCCCGACGCCGGCGTGGCCGGCCCGCGCCCCGTCGCGGCTCGCGGCGCCGTGCCCTGGGTCAGCCCGTGCTCGCGATTCCACGCCGCCCGCCGGACGGGATCGCGCAGGATCGCCCACGCGACGTTCAGCTCGGCCATCCGCCGCTCGGATCCGGACTCCGGCGAGACGTCCGGGTGATGGCGGCGGGCCTGGGACCTGTAGGCGGCGGACAGCGCGGCGGCGGAAGCGTCCCACGTCACGCCCAGGATGGCGTACGGATCGCGTTCGTCGCTCATGCGCGGCCTCGCGGGCCAGGAGATGATCGAACCATGGACCCGATCCTACCTGCCTTCCGAACCGGCTAGCATCAGCGCGTGACCACCCAGCCTCTCGATGCCCTGACGGCCGGTGGCCTCGTGCGCTGTGGCTGGGGCGACGGGCCCGACCCGGCCTATCGGGCGTATCACGACCTAGAGTGGGGGGTGCCCGTTCGCGACGAGCGGCGCCTGTTCGAGCTGCTCGTCCTCGAAGGCGCCCAGGCCGGCCTGTCGTGGGCGACGATCCTGAACAAGCGGGACGGCTACCGGCGGGCGTTCACGGGCTTCGAGCCGTCCGTCGTCGCGGGCTTCGACGAATCGGACGTCGCCCGGCTGCTGGCCGATCCGGGCATCGTTCGCAACCGGGCCAAGGTGGTCGCGGCGATCGGCAACGGAACCCGCGCCCGCGCAGGTCGCGGCTCACGCCCGCGCGACGCTCGCACTGCAGGCATCGGGCTCGAGCCTGGTCGAGCACCTGTGGTCGTTCGTGGACGGCCGGGCCGTCGTCAATGCCTGGTCCGCGCCGTGCGAAATCCCGGCCGAGACCCAGGCCTCGCGGGCCGGTTCGTGGGCCCCACGATCTGCTACGCGCTGATGCAGTCGGCGGGGCTCGCAAACGGTCTATATGCACACGATCCGTGGTGCTTCCGGTCACCGCTCCACATCCCCGGGAAGTCCAAGAGTCAGTGGTTGAACTCGATCCACGATCCGGGGATGCACTCCGATCCCGGGACGACCTCGTAGGGACGCGGACCCCAGCACAATCTGGAGGCCCTCAGTGGGGGCAATCCCGCCTCGCTGCTCGCACCCGCTCGGCCAGCGCGAGCCAGCCGTGTGTTGGCGTGAGGTGACGGTCTATTCGTTGTACGCCTTGGTGGCGCCGTACTTGGCCTGCTTCGCGGTGAAGCCCTCGTACTCCAGCTGGTCGATGAGGCCCTTCAGCGAGAACGACGTGTAGTCGAGGTAGGCCTTCCCCTTCAGGTACGCCTGCTCCTTCCAGTCCACCGCGAGCGAGTCAACCCCGAACGTCGCAACCTTCTTGGTGAAGCCCTCGTACACCAACTGGTCGATGAGGCCGGTGCGCGAGAACGCTGTGTAGTCGAGGTACTCCTGCCCCTTCAGGATGGCGTTCTCCTGCGCTGCAGTGAGCGCACGTGTGGCGGCCGGGGCCGGGGTCGCTTCTGGAGTCGCGTCGCAGGCAGCGACAGCCGACTGGAGGACGGACAGGTCCAGTGTCCGCGCCTTGGCTGAGGCGTCGGCGTACATGCTGCGGAGGCCGTCGCAGTCGCCCGCCATCGTGAACGTGGACGTGAGGACGTCGATGTCACCCTGTGTCCACGGCGTGTCAGTCGCGCTGGGCTCAGGCGTGGCGACCGGGGCCGGGGTCGGTTCTGGCGTCGGCTCGGGGGTCTGGGCTCCGGGGGTCGCAAGCCCTGCCGCGAGTCCGTCCTCGAGGCCCCGCTGCCCGTCCGGACTCCCGAGCGAGGCAACCACCGCCAAGGCGCCGATGACGATGGCAGAGCCGATGATCACCCGCTTCTTGGTGAACCGTCCCTTCGGGGCCGACTGCGGTAGCCCCGGCTGAGGCGGGAGCGGCGGCTGCACCGGCTCATCGGTCACGTCATCCCCTTGGTGGGTACGGGGTCGGAAGTTCATGGCGGCCCTGCACGAAGAGCCGCTGCCATCGATTGCAGCACGGACCGTCCGGGCGTACATCGGGCCAAATGGCCCGGTACCCGGGGCCGATTGGGCGGGCGGGCGCGGAGCCGGGGACGCCCCGCCGGAGGAGGACCACCTCCTCGGGCGGGGCTGGTGCCGTCGCACCCACACGACGGCTCAGGGGCTGGGCGGGGGCCGCTGGGCGAGGTGCTCTCGCGCTTGCAGCCCGCCGCCCCTACGAGGGTCACGGGCCTGTGTGCCGAGGCCGTCCGTTCTTGTACGCCACCCGCGCTACACCTTCACCGGGGGAGGGGAAAACCCAAGGCCCCGGGTGACTCCGGGGCCTCGGTCGGTACAGAACGGGTGTCGCGATCCTCACGCTGAAAGATTGGTTCACGACCCCCCGAGCCTACGGCGCGTCCCCGCGGGTAGCAACCGGCCCGAGGCTACGCCCTGCCGTGCCCGTGCTCCCAGCGCTCGATGGCCCGTCGCCATTCCCGAACGTCCAGAGCCTGATTACGAGGAGGTCGGTTCCCCGCGCTAGGACCGAGCGCCTCAGCGGGCCGCGCGCCAGGCGTCGCGGAGCTTCATCCGACTGCCCGTCTGGAGGACCGCGCCCGAATAGACCCGTCCGCCGAGCACGAACAGCACCCAGATCGCCGCGAGCATCAGGGCGATCGAGAGGGCGATCTCCCAGGGCTCGATCGCGCCCAGCGCCGCCCGCATCGGGACGACCATCGGCGCCGACGGCGGGAGGAAGGTCATGATCCGCGCGAGGAGCCCGGCCGGCTGCTGGGTCACGAGCACGATCGCCGACGAAGTAGCAGGGCATCGCCGTCATCGTCACCGGCATCGCCGCGTTCGGCGCCTCCTCCATCCGCGACGCGAGCGCGCCCAGGCACCCCAGCGCGGTGGAGTACAGCGCGAACCCGAGCATGAACCAGGTGAGCAGCTGGATGCACGGCTCCGACGGTGGTCGGGGGCAGGGTCAGGCGGCCGCTGCAGCTGGGCCGCGCCGATGCCGGCGGCCACGAGGACGACCAGCTGCGCGAGCGCGAGGACGCCGATCCCGAGCACCTTGCCCATGAGCAGGTCGCGCGGCCGGACGGTGGACAGGACCACCTCGACGACCCGGCTCTGCTTCTCCTCGACGACCCCGGACAGCACCCAGGTCCCGTACGTGAAGATCCCGATGAACATCAGGATGATCCCGGCGTTCGCGAAGATGAGCGCGGTCGTGTCCTCCGCGGTCGGGGGCTCGAGCGCGGTCGACCGCCGGCGCATCGAGCAGCGCCCGGCGGCCCGCGCGCGCACCGCGACGGCCGCGCTGGACGATGCCCTGGAGCTGGTCGTCGGCCCCTGGAGCACGATCAGCTCGCCCGGGCCGAGAGGTCGGCGGGCACGTCCAGCGCCGCGTCGAGGGCCTCGTCCGCTGAGCGCGGCCTCGGCGCCGCGCGGTCGGGCAGACGCGAGAGCTCGAGACGTGCCTCGTACGGGGCGGCCGTCGCCTCGAGCGCCGGCGCGAGCGCCGGCCGGCGCCGCCGCCGACCAGCCCGAGCCGGATCGCGTGGTCCCGCCGCAGGAACAGTCGCGGGCAGCACGAAGCCGCCGCCAGGCAGGAAGACCGTGAACAGCAGCGACAGCAGGTAGCCGCGGCTGCGACCCCGCTCGATGATCTCGCGCGCGGCCACCAGCCGCACGCGCGGAGGCGCCGGCGGATCGGCGGGCCGGACCGCGGCCGGCTCATGCCACGACCCCCGCGGCCGCGGCTGGGGTGCCGCCACCGCCTCCATGAACAGCTCGGACAGCCGGGGCGGCTCGAAGCTGAAGCGGCGGACCTCGCCCGCCGCCCGCGCCGCGGCGAGCAGGGCATCGAGGTCGACCGACTCGTCGACGAGCAGCTTCACGCGGTCGCCCTCGCGCTCGAGGACCGTGTGGCCGCCCGGGGACCGTCGAGCCAGGCGCCGCCGGTGCCCGACGACCTCGACCTCGAGGTGGCGCCGGCCGGACCGGGCCTTGAGCTCCCCGATCGCGCCCTCCGCGACCACCCGGCCCCGGCTGATGATCACGACGTCCTCGCACACCTCCTCGACGAGGTCGAGCTGGTGGGACGAGAACACGACGCCGACCCCCGCCGCGGCGCGCTCGCGGAGGACGTCGGACATGGTCGCGATGCCCAGCGGGTCGAGGCCGGAGAACGGCTCGTCGAGGACGAGCAGCTCGGGGTCATGGACGAGCGCGGTGGCCAGCTGCACCCGCTGCTGGTTGCCATGCGAGAGGTCCTCGAGCTTGGACTTCGCCCGGTCGGCCAGGCCGAAGCGCTCCAGCCAGGCCATCGCCCGCGTCCGGGCCTCCCGCGGCCGACAGGCCGTGGTGCTGGGCGAAGTAGGCGAGCTGGTCGGCGACCCGCATCCGCGGGTAGAGGCCGCGCTGCTCGGGCATGTAGCCGAACCGCGAGCCGCGTCTGCGCATCGACGGGCCGGCCGTCCCAGCGGACGTCGCCCGCGTCGGGCGTCGCGAGGCCGAACACGCAGCGCATGGTCGTCGTCTTGCCGGCGCCGTTGGGGCCCAGGAAGCCGAGCGAGGCGACCCCGGCCGGGCGGTGAACGTGGCGTCGTCGAGCGCGGTGACGGGACCGTAGCGCTTGGTGAGCCCCCGGATCTCGAGCAAGCCGGCCTCCCGTCGCTGGCGTCCCCGATCGGACGCCCACCCACGATAGCCGACCCGGGTCGCAGGCCGCCCGGGCGGTCCCGCCGACGCCCGCGCCGCCCCCGCGCAGCCCTGGCGCATTGGACGCCGCCCCCGGCCGCTGGTGCCGTAGGGGACCGCACCCGGGCCCGGCCCCCGGCCGGGGTGGCCAGCCCGTGCGGGCGAAGATCCGGGCGGCCGCACCCGCGATCGGCGATGGCGAGGATCGTCATCCGCCGACCCCGTCGCGCGACGGATGACGCAGGCCGCGGCGGGAACGGCCGACTAGACTCGGTGCCGTCGTGGCCCGTCGGTCTCGTTCCACTCCCGCCGCCTCACCCGAGGTTCCCGGCCGGACGTCGGCGGACGTCGCGCTGCCCGACGCGGCCGCGTCCTCCGGGTCCGGCGCGGACGATGACCGGGATCCGGCGCTCGACGCGCTGCTGCGCAGCGCGGCGGAGGAGGCTGCCCGCCTGCTGGAAGCGGACGGCGCCATCCTGTATCTCCTCGACCCGGCCACCGGCCGCCTTCGGTTCACCCATGCGGCGGGCATCGCCGAGCTGCCGCCGGGCCACTGGATGCGCAACCTCGAGCTGCCAGTAGGCGTGGGCATGTTCGGGCGGTCGGTCGCCGAGCGAACCGTCGTGCTCACCGGTCGCTACGCGGCCGACGCCCGGTTCGTCCACGCGCCCGCCACCGACCGCTTCGTGGCCGAGGTCGGGATCGAGGGCATGGTGGTCGCACCGATCGCCGCGGGCGACGAGGTGTTCGGGGCGCTGGGCACGTTCTCGCACCGGCCCGATGCCTTCGCGGCGCCCCAGGTGGCGCTGGTCCGGGCGCTCGCCGACCACGCGGGCCTGGCGATGGCCAACGCGCGCCTGATCCGCGAGCTGGCCCGCTCCCGGGAGACGCTCGAGCGCCAGGCGATCGTCGAGCGCTCGCTGCGCGAGCTCGGCACGCGGATCTCGGGCGCGCGGGATCCGGCCGCGGTGGTCCAGCACACGATCGACGAGGCGCTGCGGCTGCTCCACGGCGACGGCGCCCGGATCGACATCGTCGATCCCGAGGCCCGCCAGCTGCGCGGGATGTACTCCTCGGGCGAGGAGCAGATCCTCCAGACCGAGTGGCCACGCGACCCCGACGACCGGCTCGAGGTGGGCGCGTCGGGTCGCGCCGTCGTGACGGGGCGGACGTACACCAGCCCGGACTACCTGGCGGACGAGACGATCGTGCACGGGCACGGTCCCGACACCTACGCGCGTGTCCAAGGGCATCCGCGGGGTCATCGCGACGCCGCTGTTCGGCGACCAGGGCCCGTTCGGCGCGATCACCGTGTGGTCGACCCGGCCCGACGCGTTCGGGCCCGAGGACGCGATCCTGCTCGAGACCATCGCCGGCCAGTCGGCCGTCGCGCTCGGTCGTGCGCGGTTGATCGAGGAGCTCGGCCGGTCACGGGAGGCGCTCGCCCGGCGGGCCGAGGAGGAGCGCACCCTGCGCGAGATCGCCCGGCGGATGATGACCATTCGCGAGCCGGGCGCCCTGCTCCAGGGGGTGGTCGACGAGGCGGCCCGCCTGCTCGGGCCGGCCGGCGCGGCGATCGACCTCCTGGACCCCGCCTCGGGAGAGGTCGGCTGGGCGTACGACGCGGGCCTGGCCGACGCCACCCGGACGGGCTGGCAGCAGCGGGCGGCGGGCTCGGAGGGCATCCTCCGCGCGATCCGCGAGCGGCGGGTCGTGGTCAGCGACCTCGACGCGGCCGCCGAGCGCGTCCACCGAGGACGGCGCCGGGCGGGCGTTCCTCGAGGCGGCGGGCATCCGGTCGGTCGCCTTCGCCCCGCTCGTCGGCGAGGCCGCGGTGCTGGGCACGCTGTCGGTGTTCGCCGCCGAGCCCGGCCGGTTCGGCGAGGCCGAGGTGGCCCTGCTGGGGGCGCTCGCGGACCTGGCCACGATCGCGATCCACAACGCGGAGCTGATCGCCGAGCTGGCCCGGTCCCGCGAGGAGACCAACCGCCGGGCCGAGACCGAGCGGACGCTGCGCGAGATCGCCGCCCGGGTGACGGCGATCCGGGATCCGGACACGATCCTGTCGCTGATCGTGGACGAGACGCGGCGCGTGCTCGGCTCGGACGGCGCCCACCTGACCCGGATGTCGGAGGACGGCACCTTCCTGCGGCCCGTGGTGATCGCCGGCGCGCGCGACGACGACACCCGCGACTGGATGCGGACCCAGGCGTTCCCCATCGGTGGCGGCATCAACGGCCTCGCCGCGGGCCAGGGACGCGTGGTCTGGACCCCCGACTACGCGACCGATCCGCGCATCCCGCGCGACGAGGACGACCTCCGGGTCGCGGCGCGGATGGAGCTGGGGGCCATGGCCGCGGCGCCGCTCCGCGCACCGGGCGGCGAGGTCATCGGGACGCTCGCAGTGAGCTACCGCCGGCCCGGCCCGATCGAGCCCGACCGGCTGGTCACCCTCCAGGCGCTCGCCGACCACGCCGCGATCGCCGTGTCCAACTCTGACCTGCTCGCCCGGCTCGAGGCGTCCGAGGTGCGCTACCGGGGGCTCGTCCAGTCGTCGCCGGACCTGATCTTCGAGATGGACGGCGGCGGCGTGTACACCTTCTACTCGGACCGCACCGAGGAGGCCATCGGCTGGCGGCCCGACGAGCTGATCGGACACCCGTTCGTGGAGTTCATCGACACCGCCTCCTTCCCGCAGGCAGGCGAGCGCCTGGCCGAGATCGCCGCCAACCCGGGTCGCCCGTCGACCGACCGGCTGATGATCCGCCACCGGGACGGGCACCTGGTCCCGTTCGAGGTGAGCGTGGTGAGCCAGGTCGACGAGGAAGGCCGGCTGGTCGCGATCCGCGGCGTCGCCCGGGACATCAGCGAGCGCGAGCGGCTGGAGCTGGAGCTGCGCTCGTCCGAGGCGCGCTACCGGTTCCTGGTCGAGAACGCCCCGGACGTGGTATTCAGCACGGACGCCGCGACCCGGTTCGTGTACATGAGCGATACGGTGGAGCGGCTGACCGGCTGGCGGCCCGACGAGCTGATCGGCGAGACCTTCGAGAAGGTCGTGACGCCCGACACGATGCCCACGGCGCTGGAGCGTTGGGAGGACGTCAGCCGCGACCCCAGCCTGGCCGTGGTGCTCCGGCTGTCGCTGATGCACAAGGACGGCGGCAGCGTCCCGGTCGAGATCCACTCGGTCGGCCAGGTGGACGGCCGGGGCCGGTTCGCGGGCGTCCACGGGTCGGCCCGCGACGTCAGGGAGCGCGAGCGGCTGGAGCGCGAGCTGCGCGAGTCGGAGCAGCGCTATCGCTACCTCGTCCAGTCGTCGCCCGACCTGGTCTGGATGACCGACGATGAGGGACGGTTCACGTTCGTTTCGGACCAGGCGGCGACGATCCTTGGCTGGCCGCCGGAGGCGCTCGTCGGCCGGTCGTTCGCGGAGCTTGCGCCGTCCGGGGAGCGGCGCAGCGCACGGGCACGGTTCCGGGCGGCTGCGCCAGCGGCCCACGGAGGCGCACCGGACGCGGCTGCGCGTGCTGGCCCGCGACGGTCGCGAGCTGGCGATGGAGATCACCGCGATCGGCATGGTCCAGGACGGCCGGTTCGCGGGGGCGCACGGTGCCGCGCGCGACGTCAGCGAGCGGGATCGCCTCGAGCGCGATCTCCGGCGCCAGGCCGCCGAGCTCGCCTCGTCCGAGGAACGGGCCCACCTCGCCCGCGAGCTGCACGACTCGGTGACCCAGGCGCTGTTCTCGATGACCCTGCTCTCGCGCAGCATCGAGCTGCTGCTGGACAAGGATCCGGGCCAGGTGCCCGACAGCTGGCCGCGCTGCGCGAGCTGCAGCGGGACGCCCTGGCCGAGATGCGGGCGCTGATCTTCGAGCTGCGGCCGGGCAACCTCGAGGAGCAGGGCCTGATCGCAGGCGCTGCGGACCCACAGCGCGGCGCTGTCGGGCCGGATCGGGCTGCCGGTCGTGGTCGAGGCCGATCTCCCGGAGCGGCCCTCGATCGAGATCGAGGAGGGCCTGTACCGCATCGCCCAGGAGGCGCTCCACAACATCGTCAAGCATGCCGGGGCGCGGCAGGTGACGGTCGAGGTCACGCGCGTGTCGACGGCATCCGGCTGCGGGTCACCGACGACGGGCGGGGGTTCGACCCGGCCACGGTCCCCGACGGCCACCTCGGCCTGGCCGGGATGCGCGTCCGCGCCGAACGCCTCGGCGGGCGGCTCGGCCGTCGAGTCCGGGCGCGGTCGCGGCACCACGATCGAGGTCATCGTGCCGGACGTCCGGCGGGCCGGATGACGCTGGTCCGCTACGGTCAATTGCCGCAGGCGGATCCGCGGCGACCGTCGCTCACCGCGCACCGTGGCATCGGGCACCATCTGGCCATGGCAGACCTCGCCCGCCAGCTCGACCCCGCCGAGCCCGACCCCGGTCCTCGAGCCGGTCCCCACGATCCTCGTCGTCGACGCCGACGAGCGGACCCGGCAGAGCGTGTCGGGCTGCTGGGCATCCGGCACCGGTTCGACGTCGTCGGCAGCGCCGGTCACGTCGCCGCAGCCGTCGACCTCGTCGAGCAGCACCGGCCCGACGTCGTCATCCTCGACCCGCGGCTGCCCGACGTGTCGGGCGGCGTGTCGCTGATCCGGAGCATCCGCGGCCATCGATCCCGCCATCCGGATCCTCGCCGTCGGCTGGTCCCCGGACCTCGAGCACGACCTGATGGCGGCCGGCGCCGACGGCTTCCTGCGCAAGACATTCCGGCCGGGCGACCTCGCCGCCGCCGTCACCCGCTGCCTCGAGCCGGACGCCGAACGCGCCCGGACCGGGCATGGCCCTGTAGTAGACTGCCGGTGCGTTCGACCCCCGCGACGCTCCCCTTGGTCGCCGCGCACCCGGAGGCACCCTCGTGGACGACGTGCCAGCGCATCCGCGTGCTCATCGTCGACGACCACGCCGTCGTTCGCATGGGCCTGCGCGCGTTCTTCGACCTCCTGCCGGACATCGAGGTCGTGGGCGACGCCTCCGACGGCAGCGAGGGCGTGGCCATGTGCCCGCCGCCTGACGCCCGACGTCGTGCTGATGGACCTCCTGATGCCCAACATGGACGGCGTGACCGCGATCGGCCGGATCAAGGCCGAGCTGCCCGAGACCGAGATCGTGACCATGACGAGCTTCATCGAGGAGGAGAAGGTCACCAGCGCGCTCGAGGCCGGCGCGTCGGGCTACGTGCTCAAGGATGCCGAGGCCGAGGAGGTCGCGCAGGCGATCCGGGCAGCGTTCGCGGGCGAGGTCCACCTCGATCCCGCAGGTCGCGCGACTGCTCGCGCAGCGGATGCGGGCGAAGAAGGAGCCGGACGCCGGTCGAGCCGCTCACGGACCGCGAGAAGGACGTCATCCGGCTGCTCGGGCCAGGGGCTGTCGAACAAGGAGATCGGCGCCCGCTGTTCATCACCGAGCGGACCGCCCGGACCTACGTCAGTCGAACATCCTGGGCAAGCTCGGGCTCGCGTCGCGCACGCAGGCCGCGCTGTGGGCCGTCGAGCACAAGCTCGCGGAGCGCCCGGGCGCCTGACCGGTGGCCGCGCCGATCCTGCCCATCGGCCCGTGTCGTAGAGGTCGCGGGAGGCGACGATGCGGCAGACGCACGGAGGTCCGCCCATGAGCCCATCCGATTCGCCTGCGCCGCCCGACGGCGGCGGCACGCCACCGCCCGACGCACCCTCCTTGCCACCGCCGTCCGCGGCGTCGTGGGGTCCCGCCCCCGGCATCCCCGAGGCCGCACGCCCCGCCGGCCCGACACCGGGCGGTCTCGTGCTCGGGATCCTGCTGGTCGTGGTGGGCGGGGTGATCCTCGCCGGCCGGCTGCTGGACGTGACGCTCGGCGCGCAGGCATGGCCGCTGTGGATCGTGCTGCCGGGGGTCGCGATGGTGCTCGGCTCGTTCGCGATCCCGCCGCGCGGCGGCGTGGGGCTGGCGATCCCGGGAGCCATGCTGACCATGGTCGGCGTCGTGCTCTGGGTCCAGGAGCTCTACGGGCTGTACGCCACGTGGGCCTACGCGTGGGCGCTGGTGGCACCCGGCGGGGTGGGCCTGGGCATGCTGCTGTACGGCCTGGTCCGCGGCGAGCGGTCGTTGATCGCCGAGGGCGCCCGGGTCACGCTGGTCGGCCTGGGCCTGTTCCTCGGCTTCGGCCTGTTCTTCGAGGGCGTGGTGGGCCTGTCCGGCAACCGGATCGCCAACCTCGACGAGGTCCTGCCCTACGCCGCGATCGGCCTCGGCCTGCTGCTGGTCCTGGTCTCGTTCCTCGGCGGGGGGCGCCGCCGGCGCGCCTGACCGCGGGTCGTCCGCCGGGCAGCCTCCCTACTCGATCTCGAGCACGGCATAGCGGATCGAGCCGCCGGGCGTCATGATCGTGACCGCGTCCCCGACCCGGCGGCCCATCAGGGCTGCCCCGACCGGCGACATGCTCGAGATCCGGCCCTCCCGGGCGCTCGCCTCGGCCGAACCGACCACCTGGATGGTCGACTCCTCGCCGTCGACCTCCACCCGCACCCGGGACCCCAGCTCGACCCGTGCGCCACGCTCGGTGGGTTGGACCACGACGGCGACCTTGAGCTTGGCCTCGAGCGCCCGGATCCGCCCCTCGAGGAACCCCTGCTCCTCGCGGGCCGCGTGGTATTCGGCATTCTCCTTGAGGTCGCCGTGCTCTCGGGCCGTGGCGATCCGGCGGATGACTCCCGGGCGCTCGGCCAGCAGGGCGGCGAGCTCGCCCTGCAGCCGCTCCAGGCCTTCGGGCGACAGCTGGACCGGCTCGGGCGCCTTGCGCGGCGAGCCCTGGGCGGCGTAGGCGGCGGCGCTCGCCACCCGTCCCGCGCCCCGACCCGGGGCCGGCCGGCGCGCCCGCCTCGCCTCGTCGCGCGCGCCATCGGCCTCGGCAGTCGGCAGCTCCACGATCCGCGTGACCGGCGGCGGCTCCGCGGGCCGGATGTCGGGCAGCATGGCGTTGGTGATCCCGGTCGGCTTCCGCGCGCCCGACGGCGAGCGCAGCACGGCCCAGGGCAGGACGGTCGTGGGATCCGGGAGCGCGGCCAGCTCGGCCTGCGGCACGCCGCTCGCGAACGCATCGAGGAGGGCGTCCTCGTATTCCTCGGGGGCGTCGGTCGCTGCCCACCACACCCGGAGCTCGTCGAGGTGGCGCAGGAAGTGCAGCCAGTACCCCGAGCCGGCAGGTCGCCGGTCCCCGGGAACCGTCCTCGCGATCGCACCCACCCGGCCGGCAACCGATCCCGCGGTGCTGCCGATGAACAAGACCGGCTGGGACGGCAGCCAGAACGCGGCCAGCCGCTGAAGCAGGTCCTTGGAAACCGGTCGTGCCCCGTCGAGCCGCAGGTCGGGAACGCGCTCCAGCCACTTGCCGAGCAGCGCGAGGTCGAGCGGCGCCGACGCCTGCGGGGCGGTGAGCTCGATCACGTACACGCCGGATGCGGCGTGGCGCACGGGCCGCCCCCAGGTCGCGGGTCCGTCGGCCATCAGGCCGACCTGGCGGATCAGGGAGGCGGCGGTGGGATCGTGGGGCATGGGGTCGGGCCGTCCGGGTACGGGGGTTGGGCCGAATGTGCGCTGGCCCGCGACGGGCGCGTCCCGGGCTGCTCGGCGTATCGTCTCACCAATCATGCCGAACCAGCCCGCCGACCGGCCGTCAGGGTCCGCCGGGTCACCCGTCCGTGTCCAGCCCGCCGCCGGCTCGCCACGACGGCCGCGAGCCCGCCTCGCGGTCGCCGCGCTCGGGACGCTGGCCGGCCTCGCGCTGCTCGCGGGCGTGGTCGCGAGCGGAACGGGCTCGCCGCCGGGTCAGGTTCCCGGTACGGGACTCGCCGGCTCGCCGGTCGCGCTCGGCGGGAGCGCCTCGCCCGGTGCGACGGTCGGTCGCGCCGCACCGTCCTCCGCCCCGCCATCGGCGGCCGCCACCGCCACCCCGTCGGCGACGGCCCCGGCGCCGTCCCCGGGCGCCGGATCACCGGGAGCGTCCGGCCGGCCGGCGCCGTCGCCGCCGGCTCCCTCGCCCGCGGCGATCCCCACCCGGCGGCTCGAGGCACGTCTCGACCAGCTCCGGGCTCGCGCGGCCATCCCCGGCGTGTCGGTCGCGATCCTGTGGGATGACGGGCGCAGCTGGCTCGGCGTCTCGGGGCTGGCCGACGTCGCCGGCCGGCGCGCGGTCACGCCGGGCACGGGATTCGCGCTCGCGTCGATCTCCAAGACGTTCACGGCCGCGGTGGTGCTCGAGCTGGTTGACGAGGGTCGTCTCGGGCTTGACGACCGCGTGCGCCCGCTGCTGCCGGGCTACCGGATCGACCGCGGGATCACGCTCCGGATGCTGCTCGATCACACCAGCGGCCTGCCGGACTTCTTCTTCAACCGGCGCATCGACGCCCAGCTGCAAGGAGCACCGAACGCCACCTGGACCGCGCCGCGCTCCTGGTCGCTGGTGGCCAGGAAGCGACCGGTTCCGGGCACCGTGTGGGCGTACTCGAACACCAACTACCTGCTCCTGGGCGAGATCGTCGAGGCCGTGACCGGGCATCCCCTGGCCACCGAGATCCGGGCCCGGCTGCTCGGGCCGCTGGGCCTCGATGACACCTGGTACCAGGCCGTCGAGAAGCCGCGGACACCGCTCACCATGGGGTACCGCCTGATCGTCGCGAGCGGCGGCGTGCGCCCGGCGGCCGTCGCTCCGGTGAGCGGCGTGATGCCCTTCCGATCGGTGGTCACGGCCGCCGGTGGCGCGGGCTCGATCGCGTCGACGGCGCTCGACACGGCGCGCTGGATGCAGGCTTTCGCCGGCGGCCGGGTCCTCTCCCCGGCGATGCAGGAGGCGATGCTCGCCGACGTCGCCCGCACCCGGGCGCTCCACGCCCGGATCCCCTACGGGCTCGGGATCCAGCAGGTGACGATCGCCGGGCATCGTGCCCTCGGCCACTCCGGGCGCTACCTCGGGTACCGCAACGTCGTGCGCTACCTGCCGAACGTCGGCGTGACGATCGCCGTGCTCACCAACCAGGGCGGCTTTGATCCCGCGCGGATCGCCGCGGCGCTGCTCAGGATCGTCCTGCCGCCCAGGACCCCCGCGCCGAGCCCCTCGCCCTCGACCAGCCCCTGAGCGGGGCAAGGCCCGCCACCGCGCGCGAGGCCGGCATGCGCCCGTGACGACCGGCATCTCGTCGGGCAGGCGCCCGCGAGTCCACGAGCGGGATGATCGCGGGGTGACGGTCCGGATCGGCACCTGCGGCTGGCAGTACCGCGACTGGCGCGGCCCGGTGTACCCGCCCGGGCTGCGCCAACGACGCTGGCTGGAGGCCTACGCGCGGGCGTTCCCGACCGTCGAGGCCGACAGCCCGTTCTACCGGCTGCCCGAGCGGCGGGTGTTCGAGCGCTGGGCGGCGGCGACGCCCGCCGGACTTCCGGTGGGCCGTCAAGGTGAGCCGCTACCTGACCCACGTCCGGCGGCTGCAGGACCCCGTCGAGCCCGTCGAGCGGTTCGTCGAGCGAGTCGAGCGTTGGGCGCCAGGCGGGGCCCGGTGCTGCTCCAGCTGCCACCGGCGTTCCCGGCCGATCCGGCCCGCCTCGATCGCACCCTGCGCGCCTTCCCCCCGGCTGGCGCGTGGCCGTGGAGGTCCGCGACCCCAGCTGGACCACGTCCGAGGTGCGCGCGATGCTCGCGGAGCATGGAGCGGCCCTGTGCCTGGCCGACCGGCGCGGACCCGTCGGCCCCGGCTGGCGGACCGCGGACTGGACGTATCTCCGGTTCCACCAGGGCCGGGCGTCGCCGCATCCGTGCTACGGCGACCGGGCGATGGCCACCTGGGCCAGGCGGCTGCTGGACGGCTGGGGGCCCGAGGCCGATGCCTGGGTGTACTTCAACAACGACACCCGTGCGTGCGCTCCGGGCAACGCGGTCCGGTTCGCGGCGATCTGCCGGCGTCTGGGGCTGCGAACGGCGCCGACGGGTCGGCTGCCGCTGCCGGCGGGCTGAGCGCCGACGCGACTGCAGGCCGTGCCGATGCGCCCGCGGGACGAGGCCCGCGGGACGAGGCGGTCGTCCTGGCGCGATCGGGGCTCGCTGCTCAGGCGACCCCGGAGCGACGGCGCACCCGACCGTCCGCGCCGGCCCGGGCGCGCGGCGCCCCCGACCTCGCGGCACCCCGCGGCGCGCGCAGCGGCTGCGGCTCGACATCGCGACGGGGCACGAACCCGTCCTCGACCGTCCACGGGATCGCGCGCCGGATCAGGCGCTGGACGCCCCGCAGCAGGTCCGCCTCGTCGATGCACACCAGGCTGATGGCGTCGCCGGTGGCCCCGGCACGCCCGGTGCGCCCGATGCGGTGCACGTAGTCCTCGGGGTTCCACGGCAGCTCGAAGTTGACGACGTGGGGCAGGTCCTCGATGTCCAGCCCCCTGGCGGCGACATCGGTGGCGACCAGGATCCGGATCTCGCCCGCCTTGAACGCCTCGAGCGCCCGGGTCCGGTCCGCCTGCGCCCGGTCCGAGTGGATCGCGGTCGCGGCGATCCCCCGGCGGTCGAGCCATGACGCGAGCCTGGACGCAGCGAGCTTGGTCCGCGTGAACACCAGCACCTGGTGCCAATCGCCGCTCGTGATGAGGCGTGCGAGGAGCTCCTCCTTGCGGTCGCGGTCCACCGGGTAGACGAGCTGCCGGACCGACTCCGCGGCGGTGCCGTGGCGGGACACCTCGATCGTCACCGGGTCGTGCAGGATGGACGACGCGAGGCTCTTGATCTCGTCGGAGAACGTGGCCGAGAACAGCAGCGTCTGCTTGCGCGACGACAGCAGGTCGAGGATGCGCCGGATGTCGGGCATGAACCCCATGTCAAGCATCCGGTCGCCCTCGTCGAGCACCAGGATCTCGACCTGGGCGAGGTTGGCCGCCCGCTGGCCGACCAGGTCCAGCAGCCGTCCCGGGGTGGCGACCAGGATCTCGACGCCTGCCCGGAGCTCCTTGATCTGCGGGTCCAGCGGGACGCCGCCGTACACGACCGCCGACCGGAGGGGCACGTGGCGCCCGTAGGTCTTGACCGATTCGGCGACCTGGACCGCGAGCTCCCGCGTGGGCGTCAGCACCAGGCACCGGACCGGGTGACGGGCGGGCGAGAACGACGTGCTCGCGTACGGGCGGAGCCGGTCCAGGATGGGGAGGGTGAACGCGGCGGTCTTGCCGGTCCCGGTCTGGGCTGCGGCCAGGACGTCCCTGCCGCCCAGGATGAGCGGGATCGTGCGCTCCTGGACGGGCGTCGGCTCGGTATAGCCCTCCTCGTTGACGGTCCGCAGCAGATCCGCGGACAGGCCCAGCTGTTCGAATTCCAAGGTGGTTCGTGTTCTCCGGTATCGGCCGCTTGGGCGCTGGCCGGCGCGGGCGTCGAGGTCCGGCATGACACCCCGGGGCGGGTCGGCGAGTACGGCGCCCGCACGGATCGGGTCGGACGCCGGCGACCGCCGGACGCTCCGGAGCATACCCGACAATGAGGTCATGAGCGCACACGGGACGCGTGCGACGGAGATGGCGAGGCGGGCGGGCCTCGCGTTCACGGTGCATGAGTATCCGTTCGATCCGCGGGCCTCGCTCCGCGAGGGCGGCCGAGGGTATGCGCTCGAGGCAGCGGGCGCCCTGGGGATCGGGCCGGACCGCGTGTTCAAGACGATCGTGGTCGAGGTCGACGCGCGGCTCGGGCTGGCCATCGTGCCGGCCGTTGCCGAGGTGGACCTCAAGGCGGTGGCCGCGGCGCTCGGCGGGCGACGGGCGACCGTCGTTCCGCCTGCCGACGCGGAGCGGGCGACCGGGTACGTCCTGGGCGGGATCAGCCCCCTGGGCACCCGTCGCGCCCTGCCGACGGTGCTCGACTCGTCAGCCGGACGGCAGCCCACCATCCACGTGTCGGCGGGTCGACGTGGCCTCCAGATCGAGCTCGCGCCCGGCGACCTGCTCACGCTGGCGCGCGGCGTGCTGGCCCCGATCGCCCGGCGCTGAGCCGCCGCCGGCAGGGCCGGCGATCGCGCGATCCGCGCTATCCGCCGATCTCCGCGCGCTCGGTGACGACCGACGACACGACCAGCGAGGCGATCAGCCAGGTCGCGACGACGATCACGGCGGTGTTCGGGTCGAGCGTGGGGGCGGCCGCGTTCCCCCCGCCCCCGAACGACACGTCGCCGCCGCCCGACACGACCGCCGAGGCCGCCGAGAACGGGAGCCACCGGATCACGCCGGGCAGGAAGAGGCCCGCGATGCCCTCGGCGAAGTAGACCCCGATGCCGACGCCGATCCCGGCCAGCTGGCTGCGCGCGATGGTCGCGATGGCGAACCCGAGGGCCGTGTCCATGCCCACCGCCAGCGCCGCCCGGGCGAACTGCTCGGGCAGCCGACCCAGGGCGGCCGAGTCGCCCATCCCGCCGAGGGCCACGCCCAGCACCCCGGCGCCGCCCGCCGCCAGCGCCACGCCGATCACGAACGCGCCCACCACGCCGACCAGGGCACACACGGCCACGGCGGCATAGGCGAGCACGACGTAGCGCGTCCGGCTCTCGCCGCGGGCGACCGCACCCTTGAGCGTGCCCCACGACCATTCCGAGCCGGCGATCGCCCCGCCGTAGGTGACCGCCAGCAGCCCGCCGATCCCGAGGATGATGCCCAGCACCGAGCTGTACGCCTGGGGAAAGGTCACGACCAGGCGCGCGGCGGCGGCCGCCTCGGCGTCCGTGGTCTGGGACGTGCTGGCCACCACGGCGACGAAGATCAGCGCGAGCAGGCCCACGAGCAGCAGGAACGTCACCCAGGTCGCCGGCCGGCGGACGAGCTTGCGCAGGTTGGACCGGAACAGCCTCATGACGACCAGCCGGTGGTCTCGGGCTTGCGTCCCGGGTCGCTCGCCCAGGTGATCGGTGGCGGCGCGCCGGGCGGTCCTCCGGCATCCACGTCGGGCCGCGACCCGGTGCAGCTCCAGGAACAGCGACTCGAGGGTCGTCCCACCCTCGATCCGGGACGCGAACACGCCGCCCTGGGCCAGCGCCCGGTTGAGCTCGGCCGACCGGTCCGGGTCCGTCCTGACCGTCAGCCAGCCGTCCTGCGGCCCGTCGTCGCGCGTCACGGTGCCGCTGCCGGCCGCGCGCTCCAGCAGCGGACCGGCGATCGCGACCTCATCCGCGGCCACCCGGATCCGGACCGCGCCCTCCTGGCGCAGCAGGGCATCGATCGAGCCCTCCCGCACCAGCCGGCCGCTGGCGATGATCCCGACCTCGTCCGCGAGCTGCTGGACCTCGGACAGGATGTGGCTGGACACGAACACCGTCTTGCCGCCGGCCGCCAGCGCCCGCAGCGTGTCGCGCATCCCCACGATCCCGGCCGGGTCGAGGCCGTTGGCCGGCTCGTCGAGCAGCAGCAGGCTCGGGTCGCTGAGCAGCGCGCCGGCGATCCCCAGCCGCTGCTTCATGCCCATCGAGTACCCCGACACACGGTCCCCAGCACGGTCGCGCAGGTTGACCAGCGTGAGCAGCTCTTCGATCCGGGCACCCGACGCCGGCGCACCGGTCGCGGCGAGCGCGCGCAGGTTCTCGCGGCCGGACAGGAACGGATAGAACGATGGCGCCTCGATCAGGGAACCGATCTCGAACAGGCGGTGCCGGTCGCCGCGACCGAACGGTCGGCCAAGCAGCTCGACCCGACCCGCATCGGCGCGGACGAGCCCGGTGAGGATGCGCATGGTCGTCGTCTTGCCAGCCCCGTTGGGACCCAGGAAGCCGTAGACCACGCCGGTGGGCACCCGCAGGTCCAGCCCGTCGAGGGCCACCCGTTGCCCGTACCGCTTGCGCAGCCCCTCGGTGGCCAGCGCCACCCCCGAGCCATTCGTCACATGCCCTCCCCACAACGCCTGCTCGCCGCGTGCTCGCGCACGCCGTCAGCGGGCAACGATACCGCGCGCGTTATGGTCCGTTCGGCCCATGTGCCGGATCCAGGCCGGTCTGGCATACTCCGCCCGACCCGTCCCCGGGGGGATGGCGACCAGCCGATCGCAGACAGGCAGACAACCGAACAGCCGTCGTCCCGGCAGGCGCCCTGTCCCTCTGCGGTGGCGCACCCACGCGGTGACCTCCGCCTCGTGCCGTCCGCGTCGCGCGGACCGGCGCCCTCGCGCACCTGCTCTCGTCCCCGTCCGACGGCACCAGACCACCGCCGCCGCGCCCCAGCGCGGCGTCCCGGCAGAGAGGAGGCACGACGGTTGCACGATCGCAGCCGCGGCGCCCAGAGGGCGTCCTGCAGGAGGATCCGGTCGCTGCTGACCGGTGTCCTCGCCGCACTGTTCGTGGTGACCGCGATGACCGCCACGGCCCCGGCGGCCCAGGCGGCGACCCGCAAGGTCGTGATCGTGGTCGGCCCGGTCGGTTCCGCGACCGCGAACTACAAGGACAACGCCCGGCACGCTCGCCTCACAGGCTCGGAGCTACGGCGCAACGGTCACCCAGATCTATAGCCCCAACGCCACCTGGTCGCGCGTGCGCAGCGCCGCGCGCGGCGCGAGCCTCCTGATCTACCTCGGCCACGGCAACGGCTGGCCCAGCCCCTACCGCCCGTTCTCCGCGACCTCCAAGGACGGCATGGGCCTCAACCGCGCGGCCGGTAACGGCAACCGCAACGTCAAGTACTACGGCGAGTACTACATGGCGAAGCTCGGCCTGGCGCGCCCACGCCGTGGTCGTCCTCAACCGCCT
Source organism: uncultured Chloroflexia bacterium (assembly GCA_963741915.1). GTDB lineage: Bacteria > Chloroflexota > Limnocylindria > Limnocylindrales > CSP1-4 > CAIXZV01. The sequence goes on from CAVUJW010000002.1 coordinate 231,322, forward strand.
GTGCTATGCGTCCGGCAACTCCGAGTGGGGGGCGGCGAACCCGACCAAGGCGACGGCGATCAAGCGCGTCGACAACTACGGCCACGGCTTCCTGCGGGGCGGGGCGCAGGCCGTGTTCGCGAGCGGGATCACCAGCGTCGGCTACGTGCTCAAGGGCCTGTTCCAGGGCTCGAGCTCGATGACGATGTCCAGCCTGTTCTGGACGGATCCCAGCCGCACCCGCTCCTACCGCTTCGGGTTCACGTCCTCCCGGACCTCGGGTGCCCGGGCCGTGATGGATCCCTACGCCCGCCACCGCTACTACCGGTCGGTGATCGGCCGCCTGGCCGACACGGTCGGTGACTGGCGCAGCGGCTGATCCTGGACGCTCGCCCGGCGGGCTAGGGCGCCCGGGCGCGAACGGCGCCGGCCGCGTGGCCGGCGCCGTTCCATGTCCGCAGGCCGGCCGTCCGCAATGGGCACGACTGCGTCGACGTTGTGGCGCACCATGGGCGCATGCCACACCGAGAGGCCGCCGTCGACCCTGCCTGGCGCCGGGTCCGCGCCGCCGCCCCGGCGACTCGGGCCGGGCCGCGTCGCGGGCGGCTGACGTTCCTCGGCCACTCGACCGTCCTGATCGAGGTCGACGACCTGCGGATCCTCACCGATCCAGTGCTCCGAGAGGGCCTCGGTCCCGTCCGCCGGCAGGTCCAGGCGGTGCTGCCGGAGCTGTTCGCGGACCTCGACGCCATCTTCATCAGCCACGGCCACCACGACCACCTCGATCCGCCGTCGCTGCGGCGGATCCCGGGCAGGCCCACGGTCATCGTGCCACGGGGCTTCGGTGCGATCGCCGCCCGGCTGGACCTCGGGCCGGTCGAGGAGGTGGAGCCCGGCGACCGGCTGGCGATCGACCGGGTGCGGTTCGAGGTTGTCCACGCCGAGCACTCGGGCCGTCGCGAGCCGTTCGGTCCCACGGGCCCGGCGATGGGCTGCGTGGTGGCCGGATCCCGGACGGTCTACTTCCCGGGCGACACGGACCTGTTCCCGGCGATGGGCGACCTCGCCGGGCGGCTGGACGTGGCCCTGCTCCCGGTCTGGGGCTGGGGACCCACGATCGGCGACGGGCACATGAGCCCGGTTCGCGCCGCGGCCGCCGCCGCCATCCTGCGGCCAGGGGTCGCGGTCCCCATCCACTGGGGCACGTTCTATCCCGCGGGCATGCGCCGGGTGGCGCCCCGGCCGTTCGATGAGCCCGGTCGGGCGTTCGAGGCCGCGCTGGCCCGCTTCGCGCCCGACGTGCCCGTGCGGGTGATCGCGCCCGGCGAGTCCCTGGAGTCCCCGCCCCCCGCCGGGATCGACCTCCGGGTGCCACGAACGCCGCGGCGGCGGGCGGCGCTCGTGCGGGGAGGGGAGGGAGGTCGGCGATCAGAGGAACGCGACGTGCGCCACGATGCCGAGCGTGGTGAGGACGATCACGAGCAGCAGGAGCAGGGTGGGGAAGACGCCCATGGCGTCGACCTCGAGGTACCGGGTCTGCGCGGACATCACGTGTCTCCTCTCGAGTCCTGACGGTGGTCGCCACGGTGGCGGCCGCTGGCTGGATCGTCGCCTCCGGCGTCCGCGGGTCCCACCGACGTCCGCCGCGATGCGGGCCGCAACGAACGACGTCCCGCGCACGGACGTTTGACGATGGCCGGGCGAGGGGCGCGTCAGGTCGATGGCGCGATCAGGCCGCCCACGAGACGTGCCACGGCCGCCACAGCGCCCAGGGCTCGGACAGCGGGTCGCCGTGGACCAGCACGAGGTCGGCGGGCCCGCCCTCGCGGATCACGCCCGCTTCGGGCTCGCCCAGCAGCTCGCCGCCGCGCCAGGTGGCGCAGCCGAGCGCTTCCCACGGCTCGAAGCCGGCCTCGACCAGCTGCTCGACCTCCCAGGCCAGCTGGTTGGCTCGCGTGGAGCCGCCCCCGAAGTCGGTCCCGGTGGCGATCCGGACACCGGCCCGGTGCGCGATCATTACCGAGGCCATCGCCCGCTCCCGCCGCGCCTCGATCCGCCGCCGACCCTCGTCCGAGGCAAAGCGGGGGATCCGGGTCGTGAGGCCGAACGTGCGCCACGAGGCCATGACCGAGAGCGTCGACACGAGGCCCACGCCGTTACGGGCCATGATGGCGGCCGTCGAAACGTCGAGCTCGAACCCGTGCTCCAGCGCATCGACCCCCGCCTCCGCCCCGGCTCGGGCACCGGCGAGGTACCCGCTGTGCGCGGTCGCCCGGGCACCCCGGGCGTGGACCTCCGTCACGACGCGGCGAAGCGCCTCCACGGACCACGGCGACGCCGTCGGGTCCGGCCCATCGAGATAGAGCTTGACCAGGTCGGCGCCGTCGCCGAGCTGGGCGACGGCGGCGGCGAGCAGCGCCTCGCCGTCCGCGACCTCGACCGACAGGGCAGGCATCAGGCCCGCGGCCATGATCCAGGTGCCCGCCGCACGGACGTGCGGGAAGCCGCGTCTGCCGCGCCAGCGATCGCGGACGCCCAGCGCGAGCGCCCGCTCGCGGCCACCGTCGTGCGGGTCCGGGCGGCGAACCGAGCCCACGTCCCGAGCCCAGCGAACCCCGGCCTGCGTCAGCAGGCGCCCGTTCGCCTCGGCCACCTCGAGCAGCCGCTCGGTGGGATCGGAGCCACGATCGATCCAGTGGGCGCCACCGGGCATCGTCAGGTGCGCATGGGCATCGACCAGGCCCGGCACGATCGTCGACCCCGATGCATCCACGACCTCGAGCGCGGCGGGGTCACGGATCGGGCCCTCGTCGTCGGAGGGCCGGATCCAGCGGATCGTGCCGCCGTCCACGAGGATCGAGATGCCCCGTTCCAGCCGTTCGCTGCGACCGTCGGCGAGGGCCCCGTCGCGGTACAGGCGCTCCGTCATGGCCCAAGTCTACGATTGGCGGCGAGATGGTCGGGTTGATCGAAGCTATATTGACAAAAGCGCAGTCCTCCATTAGAAATATGAAAGTCCAATACTTCATATGAGAGAACGATCTTGTCTCACGACGTGATTGCCACCTGTCCCGTCTGCGCCGACGAGCTGAGCGTCACCCGCCTGCGCTGCGGCCAGTGCGGGACCGTGATCGAGGGCGAGTTCTCGGTCGGCCGCTTCGGCCGGCTCACCCGCGAGCAGACCCAGGTGCTCGAGAGCTTCCTGCGCAGCCGCGGGAACCTCCGGGACATGGAGCGCGAGCTGAGGATCAGCTATCCGACCGTGCGGGCAAGGGTCGAGGCGGTGGTCCGGGCCCTCGGCTTCGGGCCCCGGGACGAGCCGGATCCCGGTGGATCCGGGGCGACCGTGGGCGAGACGGGGGAGTCTCCCGCGGCCGCCGCCACCACCGCAGCCGAGATCCAGGCGGGGCGCCAGGACATCCTGGAGCGCCTCTCCCGCCACGAGCTGAGCGCCGAGGAGGCCGCGACGGCCATCCGTGCGCTCGGGAGGAACCCGCGATGACGAACCCCATGCCCACGTCGGATTCGGTGCGCGAGCTCCCGCTCGGGCCCGACGGCGACGTCGAGATCCTGCTCCCGAGCGGCGACATCCACCTGCGTGGCGTGGCCGGCGATCGGGTCGCCGTCCGCGCGCGCGGCGGCCGCGACATCGACGAGGAGGTCGCGATCGACGCCTCGCCCGGGCGCGTCCGGATCCGGGACGTCGAGACCGGCTATCGGCTCGGCCCGCTCCGGGTGCGCGCCCACCGCGCGGCGAGCCTGGACATCGACATCCCGCGCGACGCCCGGGTCTCGCTGCGCACGCTCAGCGGCGACGTGGAGGCGACGGGGATCGCCGCCGACAGCCGCTGGGCGACGACATCCGGCGACCTGCGCCTGGCGGTCGACGGCGGAGCGGTCGTCATCGAGTCGATGTCGGGCGACGTGACGCTCACGGCGACCGCAGCGATCGGGATCACGGCCCGGTCCGTGTCCGGCAACCTCCGGCTTCGCGCGCCCCTGATCGAGCGACTGCTTGCCTCGACCACCAGCGGCGACGTGCGGATCGAGGCCTCGCTGGGCGCGGCCGGCAGCCACGACGTGAGCTCGGTGAGCGGGGACGTGGAGCTGGCGACCAGCAGCCCGGTGCGTCTCGAGACCCGGACCATCGCGGGTGACATCCGTGGCTCGGGCGCCCACACGGCCGAGGGCGGCGGTGGCCGCCGCACCCTGGTGATCGGCAACGGCACGGTGCGGGTCGCGATCCGGACGACATCCGGCGACATCCGCCTCAGGGCCGGCGCTGCGGGCGACGAGCCAGTGCGCGGCGACGATGTCGAGATCGAGCCGCCGATCGTCGCGACCGAGCGGCCGACTCCGCCGGCCGCTGCACAGCCAGCGAATTCCCCTGCACCGTCCGCCCCTGCGACGTCGGTCGAGCCGCCGACGCTCGTCGCGCAAGCGGAGGCTGCTCCGAACCTGGTGCGTGGCGCGGTGAGCGCCGCCGATCGGCGCGAGGCGGCGCGTCTCGAGGTCCTACGCGCGCTCGAACGGGGCGAGCTTGACGTCGAGGCTGCCGCGCGCCGCCTTGAGATCCTCGAGGAAGCCGGTCCGCGGTCCTTCCGGGGGTGGTGCTGATGGCCACCGATCCGCTCGACCAGGTCCTGCGCCTGGTCGCCGAGGGGCGCCTCACCGCCGAGGAGGCGGCGCCGATCCTGGCCGCGCTCGATGCGGCCGGCTCCCCGGGATCGGCCGGGCGCGATGGTCCGGCGGGGGCACCCGGCGCTCCGGGCAGCGACGAGCCTCGCCGGTCCGCATCGGGTGGCGCGACCTCGCTCCGCATCGAGGTCAGGGAGAGCGGTCGCCAGGTCGTCAACGTCCGGCTCCCGATCGCCGTCGGCCGGTTCGCCCTCGACCGGGTCCCCGGACTGTCGGGCGATCAGGTCAGCCGCGTGCGCCAGGCGCTCCGGTCGGGCCTCAGCGGCCCCGTCCTCGAGGTCGACGACGGGGGCGACGGCGTGCGGATCGTCCTGGAATGAGCGCGAGCGCGCGCGATGCTCGACGAGCGGCCGGCGACGACCGGTCAGGAGCTGGTCGCCGCGACCCAGTAGGCCTCTGACCGCACGGCGTCGTCGGGCAGGCCCAGCGCGTGCAGGGAGGCGGTGGCGGTGTCGGTCATGCCGGGATTGCCGCACACGAACGCGATCGTGGCCGCGGGATCGACGCCGTGGTCGGCGAACAGGGCCGGCAGCAGCGCGTCCACGCGGCCGGTCGGCCCGGTCCAGCCAGCGTTCGACGGATCCGCCGGCCGCGAGACGGCGGGGACGTACGCGATCCGGCCGCGCGCGGCATGGCGCTCCAGCCGGGCACGGTAGGCGAGGTCGGCCGAGCGCGCGACCCCATGGATCACGATCGGCCGGCGGCGAGCCTGGCCGTCGGGGATCTCGCGCAGCCGGCTCTCGAGCATCGAGAGCAGCGGGGCGATGCCCGTGCCGGTGGCCACGAACAGCGGCCGGCGGGGGTCGCCCGGATCGGCGAGGAACAGCCCCTTCGGGCGGCCCAGGCGCACCCGGGCGCCGACCGACAGCGGCCACAGCCGGGGGGTCAGCTCGCCCGCCGGGACGAGGCGGATCAGGAACTCGAGACCGTCGGTCTCCCCGGCGGGGGAGGCGGTGGAGTACGGGCGCTGAAGCGGACGGCCGTCGACCGGCAGCCCGAGCGCCAGGTACTGGCCGGGCCGGAAGGCGGGCACGCCGTCGTCGGGTCGCACCCGGAGCCGGATGATCGTCGGGCTGAGGTCCTCGCGCTCGACGATCGTCGCGTTGGGATCCGCGGGAGCTCCCGACCCGGGTCGCGGCGGCAGGGCGGCTCGCGGCGGCAGGGCCGGGCGTGGGGAGAGGGCCGCGCGTGGCGGCAGCGGACGCGGCCGCGTCGCGAGCACGTCCACGTCAGGCCGCCGGGACCAGCTCGTCGACGACCGACCGGGCCGCATCCGGATCGGAGAACCAGGCGGCGTCGACCCATGCGAAGTCGGCCCAGTCGCCCTTCAGCCGGGTCTCCGGCATGATCGCCCCGTTGGGGCAGGCAGTCTCGCACGAGCCGCACTCGATGCAGCCCTGCGGATCGACGTATAGCTTGCGATCGACGGACAGGTCCCCCCAGATGCAGTCGACGGGGCAGACCGCGACGCACGACTGGTCCGAATGGTCGACACACGGTGCGGCGATGACATAGGCCATGGTTCGGCTCCTGGCGGTGGGCCGTCCTCCAGCGGGCGGCGGCTGGGTCTCCATTCCGAGGCCTTGCGCGCCTCGCGGGTTTCAGCCTCTGCCCTCGCCCTGAGCCGATCGTGTGGCGGTGGTATGCGTTTCCTCATCCGGGGACGCGGGGGTTCGCTGCCCCTCGGTCGGGAGCGTGACGGTGAACCGCGCGCCACCGTCGGCGGGCGAGCCGGCCCGGATCGAGCCGCCATGAGCGTCGGCGATCCGGCGCGCGATGGCCAGCCCGAGACCGGTGCCGCCCGATCCGTGCCGTGTCGTCCCGCTGAGGCGGGTGAACGGCTCGAAGATGCGCTCCCGGTCGGCCTCGGCGACGCCCGGGCCCTGATCATCGACATCGATCCTCACGGAATGGGCATCGCCCTGCACGCGAACCGTCACCACGCCTCCCGCCGGCGAATGATCGACGGCGTTGTCGAGCAGGATCAGGAGCAGCTGGACCAGCCGGTCCCGGTCGGCCATCGCCATCGCGGGCTGCGGGGCATCGAGGGTCAGCGCGACTTCGCGCTCGGCGGCCAGGGCCGTGGCGCCCCGGATCGTGTCCGAGGCCAGGGCTGCCGCGTCGAGCGACGCGGGGGCGATCGTGAGCCGCATCTCGTCCCACGCCGCGAGCTGCAGCAGGTCCCCCACCAGGCCACCCAGGCGGTCCGCCTCGGCGATCACGTCCTCCAGCAGCGGACGCCCGTCGTCCGCGACGAGGCCTTCGCGCTCGAGCACCTCCGCGTTGGCACGGATGAGGGCCGCGGGCGTGCGCAGCTCGTGCGATGCGTCCGCGACGAACCGGCGCTGGGCCTCGAAGCCCTCCCGGATCGGGATCAGGGCGCGCCCGGTGACCAGGAGCGTGATCAGCGCGGCGGCGACGAGACCCATCGCGCCCACCGTGATGACGGCGATCACGAGGCTCCGCGACTGGCTGTCGTGGAGGTCGAGGACGAAGCCGCCCTGCACGTACCCCTGCAGGGTCCCGTCGTGCACCAGCGGGATGGTCAGCAGCCGCAGGCTGTGGGGTCCGGCCGCGATGGTCCGCAGGTCTTCCCCGCTGGCCGCGGCGGATGGGAGGGCGGCGACGTCGGGCAGGCCGGGCAGCGTGCTGCCGGAGCGGTTCTGGGCCACCCTGCCCGAGGGATCGAGCACCAGCAGCACCGTGTCGGCCGCGGCCGGCCCCTGCTCGTCGGGCTCACGGCTCTCGTCCGACGCCGGCAGCTCGCCCGAGACGGCTGCGGCCGCTGACCTGACCGCCGTGCGCAGCGCCTGGTCGACATCGGCATCGAGCGCGCTCAGGCCCATGACCGCGGTCGCGGCACCGACCCCGACGACCAGCAGCGTGAGCAGCGCCAGGGTGACCACGAACAGCCGGCGACGGGTGCGCCGGAGGAGGGTCTCGGTGCGCCCGATCGCCACCGGTCAGGACTCGGCCTTGAGGGTGTAACCGACACCGCGCACGGTGCGCAGCCGGTCGGCCCGGCCGAGCTCGCCCAGCTTGCGGCGCAGGTAGGACACGTAGAGGTCGACGACGTTGGAGTACACGTCGGGCTCGGCGCCCCAGACCTGGTCGAGGATCTGCTGCCGGGTGACGACCTGCCCGGCATGGCGGATGAAGAAGCCGAGCAGCGCGAACTCACGCGCGGACAGGTCCACCGTCCGGTCGCCGACCTGGGCGACGTGGCGCAGCTCGTCGAGCGCGAGGTCGCCGGCGGCGAGCCGGCCGTCGCCGGCCGGGGCCGGTCGCCGCGCGAGCGCACGGATCCGTGCGAGGAGCTCGGAGAACGCGAACGGCTTGGCCAGGTAGTCGTCCGCGCCGGCGTCGAGCCCCGCGACCCGGTCGTCGACCGCAGCCAGTGCCGTGAGCAGGAGCACCGGTGCGGCCACTCCCTTCGCGCGCAGCAGGCGCATGACGGTCACGCCGTCGATGTCGGGCAGCATGCGGTCCAGCACGATCACGTCGTGCGGCCCCGTCTCGGCCAGCGCGATGGCGCTCACCCCGTCGGGAGCGACGTCCACGACGTGGCGCTCGGCCACCAGGACCCGCTTGATCAGGGCGGCCATCTTCGGCTCGTCTTCGACCACGAGAACACGCATCGCCGCCGCATTGTGCGGTCGGTCGGCCCAGCGGTCGAGGGCCGACGGCCCTGTCTGTGCAGATTCTCACGCGCGGCACACCGCTCCCCGGCGGTGCTCGCCCGACGATCGGTGCAGATGGTCCGCCACCCGCTCCCAGGAGCCGAACAGCCATGATCCACCGAGTTGCCCTGTTCACCGCCTCGCTCGGCGCGGCGCTCGCCCTCGCCATCGGCCTCGCGCTGGCCGGCTTCAACCCCGGCGCAGCACCGGTGGGTGCGAGCCAGGTCACCGCGACCGCCGACCCGCAGCCGCAGCCCACCGTCCAGGTGGACACCGTGTACCTCACGCCACCCGGCAAGCCCCAGGACGTGACCGTGACCAGGGTCGTCGGTCCATCCGGCGGCGAGCACGAGGACGAGAGCGGCGGGGACGACTGATGGCCGAGCCCCTGCCGCTCCGCCCGCTTCGCGAGCCGCGCTCGATCCGTGACCTCCAGCTGCCCCGCCACGCAGCCGGGGCGCCGCAGCCCCGCCGCGCCGCCGCGCTGCCCGAGGCCGCGCGCCCGCCGGCCACGCCGGTCGTCGGCTTCCGCGAGCTCCCGCCGGATCCGACAATCCCCGGGCCGCCACCGGCTCGCCCGATGGCCGACCCGGGTGCCATCACCGGACGTGCCGCCGGTCCCGGCGCTCGACCCATGCCGACCGGTCGTCCGATGCCCGGGCCCCGGCCCATGCCGGGCCCGCGCCCTTCGCCGGGCGCACGCCCTTCGCCCGGCCCGCGCCCGGAGGGCGTGCTCGAAGCGCGAGCGCCGCACGGCCGCCCCGACCCGAACCCGCTGCGGCTGCTGCTCGCGTTCGCCGGGATCACCTCCGCCTCGGCGCTCGCGACGGCCATGCTGCCGTCGATCCTGCCCGCCTCGAGCGCGACCGTCGCCGATGCGGCCGCCTTCGGGTCGACAGCGCAGGGGCCGCAGCCCTCGGTGCTCCACGTCACGAAGTACGTGACGCTCGCACCGGGCCAGACCGCCCCGCCCAACGCCCCCGTCGTCGTCCAGCCGACGCCCACGCCTCGCGTCCACATCGTGACCACCACGCGCCAGTCGGGCGTGCCGTGAGCGCCCTGATGGAATCCCTGGTCCTTCCCCGGCGGGTCCTCGACCCGTCAGGGGCGGTCCGCCCGATGATGGGCGGCGTGGTCGCCGTGCACATCACCGATGACACGGAGCCGTCGGTCCTCGAGGCCGCCGCCGAGCGCATCCTCGACCGGATCGCCGCATGGGCCGGTCGCCTGACCCGGTTCGACGCCCGGTCCGAGCTGTCCCACCTCAACGACGCACCCGGCCGCGAGGTTGCCACCGGGCCGACGCTCACCACCGTCCTCGATTGGGCGCGAGAGGCCGAGAGCCTGACCGACGGCCTGGTGGATGTGGCCATGCTCGATGCCCGGCTGGGCGTCGAGCGCGGGGACGAGGTCTCGCGGCCGGGCGCGGCCAGCCGCCGCTGGTCGCTCCGTCGGCTGCCGCGGGGCGCCGTCGTCGTGCGCGAGCCGGGCGTCCGGTTCGACCTCGACGGCGTCGCCAAGGGGTGGCTGGCCGACCGAGCCCTGGCCATCACGCCGGGCCGCTCGGCACTCGTGGACGGGGACGGCGACGTCGCCATCCGGCTGGCCCCCGGCGACGCGTTCGCGATCGGGATCACGGACCCGCGAGCGCGAGGCACGCTGCTCGGCGCAGTCCGGCTCGTGGGCGACCGGGTCCCGCGCTGCTGGGGCCTGGCCACCTCCGGCACGAGCGTCCACCGCTGGGCGCGAGAGGACGGGTTCGCCCACCACCTGATCGATCCGCGGACGTGGCAGCCCGCCGTCACCGACGTCGTCCAGGCGACGGTCCTCGCGGACTCCGCACGGCTGGCGGAGGTGTTCGCCAAGGTCGCCGTCATCGGCGGCACGGCCGTCGCGCTGGGCGACCTCCCTCGGCAAGGGGTCCACGGCGTCCTGGTGCTCACGGACCGCGGAGAGGTCCGGGCCACCCAGGGCATGGTTCGGTGGCTGGCGTGAGGTATCGGGGGTTCGACGAGCGCACCGAGCTTGTCCGCTGGGGCCTGCCGGCCGTCGCCCTCGGCATCGTCCTCGGCGGCACGCTGCCGGGGATGATCGATGGCGTGATCGCCGCATGGCAGCGCAACCCCGCCAGCCTGCCCTGGCTGTTCGAGCGCCTGTTCGCGTGGCTGGCCTACCTCGCGATGGCGGGATCGGTCGTCTACGGGCTGCTGCTGTCGACCAAGCTGCTGGACGCGATCGCGCACCGGCCGGTCAGCTTCGCGCTGCACCAGGACCTCGCGGCGATCGGCGTGGGGCTGGCCGGGATCCACGGGATGCTGCTGGGGCTGGATCACAGCGTGCCGTTCTCGCTGGCCCAGATCCTGGTCCCCGGGCTCGCCCCGCACGCCCCGCTGGCCGTCGCGTTCGGGCAGGTCGCGCTGTACCTGGCGCTGGTCGTGGTGGGCAGCTTCTACGTCCGGCGGTCCATCGGGCAGCGCGCCTGGCGGGTGCTCCACTACCTGACGTTCCTCGCGTTCCTGGGCGCCACCGCGCACGGGATCGGCGCAGGCACCGACAGCGGCGCCGCGTGGGCGCAGTGGATCTACCTGGCCGCGGGCACGATGGTGTGGTTCCTGCTCGTCTACCGCATCGGCGCCTCGGTCGCCCAGCGGGCGGCGGCGAGCCGCCAGCGCCTGGCACGCGGCTGATTCAACCTCCGGTCGCCCCGGACAGGTCAATGGTCTCGAGGACTCTGCCGGCCGCATCGACGATGTCGACCGCGCCGACCTGCGCGTCGGCGGGCAGGACGGCCACGAACAGCCGGATCGTCGGCGTGAGGCCGTTGGGGGGCAGGAACGGGACCTCGGACGTCGACCCGTCGGACAGCCGGACCTTCGCCCCGACCGCGGTGGCGTTCCGGCTGCCGCCGGAGACGAACACGCCGTCGCCGTCGGAGCTGACGCCGATCCCGGTGAGCCCGTCCTTGCCGGGGCCGCAGCTCGATCCGCCGCCGCCGGGCGTCGCGAACTCGAGGCACAGCGATCCGTCGCGCGTCCGGTACACCCACGCTCGCCACGGTCCCCCCGAGACGCGTCCGGCGGCGACCAGGACCGCCGGTCCCACCCGGTCCGGGTTGGAGGGCGTGTCGGGAGCGCCCCGGAACGCACCCGCCAGCGCACCGCAGCCGGTCACCGCGGCGCAGCCGGCGATGACGAGCAGTCGCGCGAGCCGGCCGGGAGCGATCCTGGCCATGGGTTGGCGCTAGCCCCGGCCGTCGTCGACGGTCGGCGGCTGGCGGCGCCAGCGGATGCCGAAACCGATCACGTCGAGCTCGGGCGTACCGGCCTCCGCGGCGAGGCTCACGACCGGCGGGCCACCGTCGGCCGGGCGCAGGCGGATGCGCTGGTCGCCCAGCCGGGCACCGCCGGAGCCGTCGAACCGCAGCCCGATCTCGGTCGCGTACCGGCTCCCCGTCCCGGCGACGTCGGCCACCGGGATCTCGACCGAGGCCAGGCGGACCCGGCCGCCGACCGGGTGACGGAACGTGCCCCGAGCCGCGCGTGCCGCGTCGCCCCACTCCGCACCCTGCGGCTCATGCTCGATCAGGAACGGCGGCGCCTCGGGACCGAGGGACGGGAACGCCGTGATCCAGCGCACGACCTCGCCATCCGGGCGCACCCGGGAGCCGGGCACCGGGGAGCCGATCCAGGACCCGGCCGTCCGCAGCGCCGCCACGTCCGCCGCGATGTCGTCGGTCGCGAGCGCGTACGTCGCCAGCCCCTCGCGCCGCGCCTGGAGGACCGCCAGCGCCGCCGCGCCGACCGCGAGCTGCGGGTTCGCCTCGACCAGCCCCTCGTCGAACACGCCGATCAGCTCGAGGTAGCTGTCGCCGAGGAACGAGAGGCGATTGAACGTGCCCATCACGTCGTGGCGGCCGCCGCCGGTCCACGCGAGGCCCAGCGCGTCGGCCAGGTCCTCGGCAACGAGGTCGGGATCGCGGACCGCGATCACGAGGTGGTCGATCCCGAGCAGCATGGCGTCAGCCCGTCCGTCGTCCGGGCGCGACCCGGCCATCGGCGACGAGCAGCCGGCCGGAGGCATCGGCGAAGGGGGGGTTCGACACTCAGGTCATCGTAGCCGCGTACGATGGGCTCCATGACGCTTCCCGTGCCCCCCGACCACCTCCCGTTCACCGGCAACCCGGACGCCGACGCCCTGCTCGCCCAGGATCCGCTGGCGTTGCTGATCGGCTTCGCGCTCGATCAGCAGGTCACGGTCCAGAAGGCGTTCTCCGGCCCGTTCGAGCTCCGCAGGCGGATCGGGACGCTCGACGCCGCCCGGATCGCGACCATGGACCCGGAGGCGCTCGACGCCGCGTTCCGGACGCCTCCCGCGCTCCATCGCTTCCCGGGCAACATGGCCAGACGGGTCCGCGACCTGTGCGCCGCGATCGCCGACGGCTACGGCGGCGATGCCTCCCGCGTGTGGACGGGTGCCGCCGATGCCCACGACCTGCACGCCCGGCTGATGGCGCTGCCGGGGATCGGCGAGATGAAGGCCGGCACGATCGTCGCCCTGCTGGGGATCCGCTACGGGATCAAGCCCGCCGGCTGGGACGACGTGCGTCCGAAGCACCCGACGCTGGGCGACGTGGACTCGCCCGCGGCCCTGGCCGAGTACCAGGCCGGCAAGCGGGCGCGCAAGGCGGAGCTGCGGGCGCAGGCGGCGGCCAAGCCGGCCCGATGACGACACCCGACATCCTGGCGGTCATCGCGACCCTGGCCGGCGTCCTGATGGCGCTCTCGCCGACGCTCCAGATCCGGCGCATGTTCCACACCCGGTCGAGCCGCGACGTGTCCCTGCTCTACCTGTCGATGCTGGACCTCGGGTTCGTCGCCTGGATCGCCTACGGCTGGGCGATCGGCAACCCGGCGCTCATCCTGTCCAACTCGGCATCGCTCACGTTCATGACCGTCACGATCCTGGTCGCGCTCCGGTTCCGACGCGGCGGAGGGGCCGATCGCCGGCCGATGCCCGTTCCGGTCACCGCCTCGGACGGCCCGGACCGCGACCACCAGGGCTAGGCGGCGCCGTACCCCCCGCCCAGCCGTCAGCCGAGCTGCGAGCAGAGATCGACGATCCGACCGTGGTGGAACACGTCCGCAAGGCGGTTGAAGTCGGCGTCGGTCAGGTACCGATGGTGGCCGATCGTCTGGTAGAACACGCCGTCGAACAGCGGGATCGCGTGCCCGTTGAAGTCCTCGAGGATCGTGCCGTCGGCGAGGTAGGTGTCACCACCCGGCCCGCCGGCATTGACGTCGATCCAGGCACCCGTGGCGACGTTCGTCAGGCGGACCATCAGCGACCCGTTGAAGCTGTCGCGGACGAGGTTCCCGTCGGCGTCGAAGAAGCTGGTCAGGTACTCGCGGTTGACGAGCGCGTCGATGTGCACCGCGAAGTCGCAGGCCGTCCCGGCATCGAGATCGATGCCCTCGGTCGGGAACGCGACGGCCTCGCGGATGGGCTGGGCCCCGAGGACCGCCGAAGACATCACCAGCGAGCCGAGCAGGCCGGCCAGCAGCGCCAGGAGAACAGGACGCGGCCGCATGGGGCCTCCCTTCGATCGCGGCGGGCCGGGTTCGCCATTGGCCGGCTCGCGCGATGGCGACCAGGGATCTCGGGGGCGCGAGCCACAGCCTCCCGTCGCAGGACGGCGACTCTGGCACGAGCGGAGCGCGGTCGCAAGCCCGCGTCGCTCGGACCGGGACGGCGGTGCGAGGGTGCACCGCGAGCGGCTAACGCTGGACGAGCGTGCGAAACAGGTGGTCGAGGGTGGTGGCCGGGTCGTCGGTCAGGCCCGTGTGGACCTCGGATGGCTGGATGATCGTGGACGACGGTGCGACCAGCCAGTGGAACCGCTCCGCCATCGTGAGCCGGGCGATGGGCCCGGCGTCCGGCACGCCGTCCGCGATCGCGACGATCGTCTCGAGGTGGTCGCGCACGACGCCCGGCTCGCAGTCGGGGGCGAGCGCCACCAGCACCGGCTCGTCGAGGAACACCCGTGCCCCCAGGAACCGGCTGGGGCGCGACATCAGGACGATCCCGGCGTTGAACGCCTCCCCGCGCTCGACCCGCGGCACGACCCGCACGATCGCGTACTCGAACGGCTTACGCGGCGCGGGCATGCTCGGCCTCCTCCACGAACGCCCGCGGCGCCTCCAGGCGCGTGAGCAGGTAGTCGACGTAGGCTCGCCGATGCGCATCCGGATCGGGCAGGCTCGCCTCGGGCCGCAGCCAGTCGTCGGGGATCGCCGCCGCGAGCGCCTCGAGCACGGAGCGGTCGACGAGCGGGGCCAGCCGTGCGTCGGCGCCCTCGATCGACGACGCAAACGGCAGCAGGACGTGATCGCGGATCTCGGCAAACGGCCGCCTGGCGTGCGAGGCCGGGTCGCGCCAGGTGTGGTGGATGTAGAGCGCGGACCCGTGGTCGATCAGGTGCAGCCGCCGGTGCCACACGATCAGGTTCGGGTTGCGCGGCGTCCGGTCGACGTTGGTCGTGAACGCGTCGAGCCAGACCACGGCGGGCCGCGAGATCGGGTTCCGGGGCGGGACCGACCGCCGGCGCGAACGCGAGGGCGCCGGGCAGGAAGTCGAGGCCGATGTTCGTCCCGGCGGACCGCTCGAGCAGATCCTGGATCTCCTGGTCCGGCTCGGCGTGCGCGAGCGCCCGATCGAGCTCCACGAGCACCTGGTCGGGCACCGGCAGGCCGAGGTGGCGGCCGATCTCACCGGCGAGGAGCTCGGCGACGAGCGCCTTGCGGCCGTGCCCGGCGCCCAGCAGCTTGACCACGTACAGCCCGTCGTCGTCCGCCTCGACCAGCGCCGGCACCGAGCCCCCCTCGCGCAGGGGTGTCACGTACCGGGTCGCCGTCACGCTGCGCAGCATGGCGGGAGTGTAGGTTGGCCGCCCTTGCGCGGTTGCGGCGGGCGGCATATCGTTGCACCATCAACCATCTCGCGACTCGCCATGCCCCAGGAGCTCCCCGTGGACGACATCGTCCGGTCCGCCCTCGACCACAACCAGGTCATCGACCTCACCACCACCGGCCGCCGAAGCGGGCAGCCCCGCCGGATCGAGATCTTCCTGCATCATCTCGACGGCCGGCTGGTCATCAGCGGGATCCCCGCTCCGGGACGGACACGCGCCTGGCTGCGCAACATCGAGGCCGACCCGCGGATCACCATCCACCTCAAGGGGCCGCCGGTGACCGCCGACCTGCCGGCGACCGCGCGCGTGATCACCGACCGGGCGGAGCGGCTGGAGCTGATCCGTGGCGTGGCCCGCAACTGGCGGCGGACCGACGTCGACGTCATGGTCGATCACAGCCCCCTGATCGAAGTGACGATCGACGGGTACCGACGGACGGCATCCGCCGCCTAGGCCTCGCGCCCCTCGATCGCGCGGACCGGCATGGACCGCATCCGCCGGGCTCAGCCGGGCTCGGCCTCCACGAGCTCGCGGAACCGGGCGAGCGCGGCCGGCAGCTCGGCGTTGATCCGTCGCTCTGCCTCCCGGGCGATGAACCCGAGCAAGGGCGAGGTCGACAGGTCGATCTCGAGCGCGATACGGGTCGATCCGCCGCCGGTGCCAACCGGGTCGAGCCGGGTTCGGACCTCGACCGTGAGCGGGCCGCCGGAACCGGCGATCACGAGCATCGACGGCGGCCGCATCTGGCGGACCGTGCCCGTGACCTCGGTGCTCGCCGCCGCGGCCGACAGCTTGAGGCGCACGCGGCTGCCGTTGGCGAGCGGAGCGTCGAGCAGGGAGGCGGCCACGACCTCGGGTAGCCAACGCGGCAGGTCGTCGATCCTGGTGGCGACGGCGAACACCCGCTCCGGGGGGTAGGGGAGCTCGAGGGAGGCGCCGACACGGCCCATGCGGGAATCCTAGGCCCCCGGGGCGTTCGGCGTCGGGTCCTTCGGCGGTCGGCCCCGACGATTGCGGCTGGCGCCGCTTGCCGGGCGGCCGGGGGCCAGGGCCGCGGTCTGCGCCGCGAACTCCCGGGCGCGGTCCGCGAGCGCCGAGAGGCCGGCCTCGACGCGACCGTTCACGGTAGCCCAGGGGTACGTGCCGCGGGCGCCCCGGGCTCCCGCGCCGAGGCCGGTGAGCAGCTCCAGCGCCTCGTCCACGCCCGAGACGGGCCAGATCGAGAACCGGCCGTCGCGCGCCGCCTCCACAACATCGTTGCGCAGCATGAGGTGGGGGACGTTGGCGGCCGGGATGATCACCCCGTGCGCCCCGTCGAGCCCGCGCGCGGCGCACACGTCGAAGAAGCCCTCGATCTTCTCGTTGACGCCGCCCACCGCCTGGACCTCGCCGCGCTGGTTGAGCGAACCCGTGATCGCGATGGACTGCCGGAGCGGCACGTCGCCGATGGCCGAGAGCAGCGCGCAGGTCTCGGCGAGCGTCGCGCTGTCGCCCTCGACCCCACCGTACGACTGCTCGAACACGAGGCTGGCATGGACGGTGAGCGGCTGCCGGCGCCCGTATCGATCGCCCAGGAAGCCCGACAGGATGAGGACGCCCTTGCTGTGGATGGGTCCGCCCAGGTGGACCTCGCGCTCGATGTCCACGACCTCGCCGTCGCCCAAACGGACCGACGCCGTGATCCGCGGTGGCTGGCCGAACGCGACCTCGCCCAGCGACAGGACCGACAACCCGTTCGCCGTCCCGATCGCCGTCCCGCTGGTCGCCACGAGCATCGTCCCCCGGTCGATCTCCTCCAGGGTCCGCTCGTGGATCCGCGAGGCTCGCCGCCACTGGGCGTCGATGGCCGCGGCGACGTCGTCCGCGGTGATCGCCGGGCGTGCGGCCCTCGTGGCATGGTCATCGGCCTCGCGCAGCAGGTCGGTCAGCCGGCGCATGTGGGCCGACAGCCGCTCGCGGTCGGAGACCAGCCTTGAGGCACGGTCGACGATCGCCGCCACCGCGCCCGGCTCGAGCGGGCGCAAGCCGTCGCGCGCCGCGCTCGTCGCCAGCAGCCGCGCGTACTGCTGCTCGGTCGCGGGCTCGCGCGGGATCTGCTCCTCGAAGTCGGCCTGGACCTTGAACAGCTCGAGGAAGTCGGGGTCGTACTCGGCCAGCAGGTAGTAGAGCTGGCGGTCGCCGACGAGGACGACCTTGGTGTCGAGCGGGATCGGCTCGGGCTCGAGCGAGACCGTGGCCAGCCCCAGCCGGTCGCCCAGCGGCTCGATCCGGATCTCGCCCGCCCGGAGCGCTCGCTTGAGCTCCTCCCAGGCGAACGGCTGGGTGAGCAGCCTCCGGGCGTCGAGCACGAGGTAGCCCCCGTTCGCGCGGTGCAGGGCGCCCGGGCGGATCAGCGTGAAGTCCGTGACCAGGGCACCCAGCTGGGCGGCGTGCTCGACCCGCCCGAGCAGGTTGGGCTGGGTCGGCAGGTCCTCGAACACGACGGGGGCCCCGATCGCGTCCGCGTGGTCGACGAGCAGGTTGACCTGGTAGCGACGGAACACGGCGCCGTCCTCCAGGCGGGCGGCGAGGATGGACGGCAGCTCACGCGGCTGGGCAGCCGCGAGGAACTCCTCGGCGTTGGCGACCACGTCCTTCTCGAGCGCGTCGAGGTGGTCGAGGATGCGGGGGTGGTCCCGGTAGTGGCGGCGGACGTCGTCGATCAGGTGGCCTACGGCCCGCCGCGTGACGGTCTCGCCGGTCCCGCGGATCGCGGCACGCGTCTCGCGCTCCCAGCCGGGGAACGTGTGCTGGACCATCTCGCCCAGCTCGATCTCGAGGGCCTCGGTCGCCTGCGCGAGGCGCTTCTGCTCCGATTCGGGCAGCTTCGCGACCTCGTCCCGCTCCATGGGCTTGCCGTCCCGCAGAACGGCCAGGCCGATGCCGATCGGCGTGCGGAGGAGGGTCAGCCCGTGGCCCGCGGCGCGCTGGCTGAAGGCCTCGAGCGCCTGGTCGCGGCGCTCCTTGAGGGCGGTCTCGAGGGCCTCCCGCCGGTTCCGATACTCCTCCGACTCGAAGGCCGCCGGGATCGCCGACCTCAGCTCCCGGTCCAGCTGGCCGATCCGGTCCCGGAAGCGTCGCCCCTGTCCGGCCGCCAGCCGCAGGGCGCGGGGGCGCCTTGGGTTCGCGAAGTCGTGGACGTAGCACCAGTCGTCAGGGACGGGCTCGCCCGGCGCGCGGCCGAGGAGGTACTGCCGCACGAGGCTGTACTTGCCGATCCCCTCGGGACTCATCGCGAACAGGTTGAAGCCACGCTGGCGGATGCCGATGCCGAACTCGACCGCCTCGACCGCGCGCTGCTGGCCGACGATCTCGTCGAGCTCGGGCAGGTCGGCGGTCGTGGTGAACGCGAACGTCGCCGGATCGCAGCGTCGGGCGAGCCGATCGGCGGGTAGCGGCGCAACCATCGGATGACGACCTCGCGTTGAGGGAGCTCGGGCCACCGTGGCCCGAGCCTACTCGTCGGCGCAGGCCCCAGGACCCGGCGAACGGCCCCCTCCGCGCGGGCCGATCGACGGGTGGCGACCACGCCCCGGCACGCGGGGGGCTGCTCGGCCGTCGCGGTCCCCCTACGCCCGTCGCGATCCCCTCCACGCGCGGGGCGGTGGTCAGCCGCCGACGGGCTCGGTCAGCCGGTCGACGAGGGCATCGAGGTCTCGATCTTCGAGACCCTGGCCCCGGAGGAGTGCCCGGGAGCCGCCATGCCGCTGGTGGAGATGCTCGAGCGCTGACGCCATGAACTCCGGCGGGCTGTCGACCTCCAGAGGCGGGTGGCGCCAGTCGTCCGGGTCGATGCGCGTCAGCGGGACCTTGAAGTACCCGGCCGACAGGGCGTAGTCCTCGACGATGATGTCGAGGGGCACGCCCACCACGTCGAGCAGCAGCGCTACCGTGACCCCGGTCCGGTCCTTGCCCGCGGCGCACCCGATGACCGCCGGCAGGCCGCCCTCGTCGAGCAGCGCCCGCGCGACCTGGGCGAGCTGCGGTGCGCGCGCGTCGAACACGTGGCGGTACATCCCGGCCAGCCCCGCGTGCGGCGTGGGGTCGTCCGCGAGGAGCGGGATGCTGCGGTAGCGCACGTCCGCGGACCCCAGGAACACGTTGGGGGCACGTTCCAGCTCTTCCGGCCAGCGCAGGTCGATCACCTGGCGAAGCCCGAGCTCCGCGAGCTGGCGGATGGCAGCCGGAGGAAGCCGGGTCAGCTCGTCCGAGCGGAGCAGCGTCCGCCAGCGGACGCTCCGGCCCTGACCCGCCGGATAGCCACCCACGTCGCGCAGATTGCGGGTGCCGTCGAGCGGCAGGTGGCGGTCGAGCGGTGTGACGGTCATCTGGCCTCAAGGGTATCGGTGAACGCTCGCCGATGCCGCAGCCGTCGTCGGCGTTGGCCCGCCCCGGCCCGCGCCACCGGCCCGCGCCCCCGCCAACGACCCGCGCCCCCGCCAACGACCCGCGCCACCGACCCGCGCCCCCGGCCGTCGCCACCGGCTCGCGCCACCGGCCCGCGCCCGCTCCATCGGCCCGCGCCCGCGCCATCGGCCCGCGCCCGCGCCCGCGCCATCGGCCCGCGCCCGCGCCGCCGGCCCCCCGTGCTCATCCCATGTGCACGAGCGGCTCAAGACGAGGCCGGCGCGCCTGGCGTGCGACCACTCGACGCCGGGGGGCGCAGGTTGATCCCGCCGGTGCACGCCTCAAGTGCAATCCATGGGGAGACGCAGCGATCTGCGTGGGATCGGACCGGAACCGGAACGGGGCGGGGCGGCCTTGTCCCGGCCCCGTTGCGTGCGGTGCACTCCAGGCGAGCCCGCCGGTAGTCAAGGAGCGCCGAAGGCCGCCCCGTGACCACCGTCCGGGTGGACGCCCCACGACCGGCGTCCGCGCCAGTGCCGGGGTGCACATCACGCGTGCACGATCGCGCGGCGAGGACTTACCCGCTACCCGGCTACCCGGCGCTCCGACGCTGCTGTGCCTCGATCCCGTCGAGCAGGACCTCGAGGCCGTACTCGAATTGGGCATCGGCGGTGATGGTGGCGCCCAGCGGCAGCAGCGCGACCGTGGTCGGGAACTCCGCCAGCGGCAGGCCCGCGGTAAACGCCCGGAACTCCTCGATGAACGCCTGCCGGTCAGCGTCGGTCGCGGCCGGGCCCACCGGATCGCGCACCTCGAACACGGCGAAGCCGCTCGCCCAGTTCACGACCGTCGTCGAGGCGAGCAGCGCCGCCGCGTCACCGAAGCCCGCCGCCCGCAACGCTGCGAGCAGCTGCTCCAGCGCCGCGAGCGCGTTGGGCCCGAAGGTGGGCCGCTCGCCCATGATCGGGGCCACCGCCCGGTGGCGCAGCAGGACCCGCCGGAGCGATCGGGCCGTCGCGGTCATCCATTCGCGCCAGCCCTGCGGCTCGCCGACCTCCGCCACCACCTCGCCGATGATCCGGTCGAGGACGAGGTCGAGCAGCTCGTCCTTGCTGCGGATATGCCAGTAGAGCGAGGTCGCGCCCGCGTCGAGGCGCTGGCCCAAGCGTCGCATCGACAGGGAGTCCAGGCCTTCCTCGTCGAGGATGGCGATCGCCGCGTCCACGATCTGGTCGCGGGTCAGCGTCGGCCGGCCCTGTCGCTCCCGCTCGCGCGCCGTCGCCCACGGGAAGAAGCGGGGGCGCGGCCGGCGTCTTGCGCCGTTGTCGGTCATCTACGTCATCCGTCCTGATCGGATCGCGTACCTGTGTCCAGTACAGTGTTCTTGACAGTCGAACACTGTACGAGTGGCCAACCCGAGAAACGAACAGCATTCGAACGGTGTACGAGTCACCGAGCATTGTACGACCCGGCGTCCCGGCGGGCCGCGGAAAAGGAGCAAACGATGACCCGCGAACAGGTCCACGCTCGACGGTGGGGCATCCTCGGGGTGCTGATCCTTGCCCTGTTCGGCGTCAGCCTCGACAACACGATCCTCACGATCGCCCTGCCGACGTTGTCGATCGACCTGCACGCGTCGGCCAGCCAGCTCCAGTGGATGGTCGATGCCTATGTGCTCGTGTTCGCGGGCCTGCTGCTGGTCGCCGGCGCGCTCTCCGACCGCTACGGCCGGCGCCTCGCGCTGGTCAGCGGCCTCGCCCTGTTCGGGCTCGGCTCGGCGATCACGCCGCTGGTGACGACCGCGGAGCAGCTGATCGCGCTGCGGGCGTTCATGGGTCTCGGGGCGGCCTTCACGATGCCCGCCACCCTGTCGATCCTCGCCGACGCCTTCCCGGCCGACGAGCGGCCGAAGGCCATCGCGGCCTGGTCCGCCGTGTCGGGCCTGGGCATCGTGGTCGGCCCGCTCCTCGGCGGCTGGCTCCTGGAGCACTTCCCGTGGGCGGCCGTGTTCGTGGTCAACGTCCCGTTCGTCGTCCTGGGTATCGCCGCGGCCCTCGCGATCGTGCCCGAGTCCCGCTCGCCACAGCGCTCGCCGCTCGACCCGCTGGGCGCCGCCCTCTCGGTCCCGGGCTGGTCGCGCTCGTGTACGGGATCATCGAGGTCCCGTCCCATGGCTGGAGCGACCCTGCGATCGCCGGGTCGCTGGCCGGCGGGACGATCCTGCTCGCCGGCTTCGTCGCCTGGGAGCGCCGGGCCGCCCACCCGATGCTCGATGTGCGGCTGTTCCGCGACCGCCGCTTCTCCGCGGCGAGCCTGTCGATCACCATGACGTTCTTCAGCCTGATGGGCGTCCTGTTCCTGCTGACCCAGTACCTGCAGGGGGTGCTCGGCCTGAGCGCGCTCGAGACGGGTCTGCGGTTCATCCCGATCGCCGCCGGGTTCATCGTCGGCTCGTCCGTCGCGGCCAGCCTCACCGCGAGGATCGGCACCCGGCGGGTGACCTCGTTCGGCCTGCTGATCGTGGCGACCGGCATGGCCGCGCTGGCGACCGTGGGCGTGGTCAGCTCGGACCTCCACATCGCGGGCGTGCTGTTCGTGATCGCGCTGGGCATGGGGCTGGCGATGACCCCGGCGACCGACGCGATCATGTCCGCCCTACCCAGGACGCAGTTCGGCGTCGGGTCCGCCGTCAACGACGCGACCCGGGAGATCGGCGGGGCCCTGGGCGTCGCCGTCCTCGGATCGGTGTTCGCCGCGATCTACGCCGGCCGGATGGCCGATGCGGCGGCCGCCCTGCCGCCGGCACCGGCCGCCCTGGTCACCGACTCGCTGGCGGGCGCCATCGGGATTGCCGCGACGATCGGCGGGCCGGCGGGCGCCGCGCTACTGGCGACGGCCCGCCAGGCCTTCGTGGACGGGATGACGGTGACCTCGATCGCGGGTGTCGCGTTCGCCCTGGTTGGTGCGGCGATCGCGTTCGCCTTCCTGCCCGATCGCGTGGTCGTCCCGGCCGAAACCGTCATGCCGGGCGGACCGTCCGCCGGCTTCGCTCCGGATGCCGTGGAGGCGGCAGCGGCCTGAACCGCTGGTGCCCGGTCGTGCTGCCCGCGATGCCGTCTGGCTGGCGGGCGGCGGGGCTGCCAGGATCGTGCGGGCCTGCCCGCGCACCGTGCCGAGCGGCCCGCGCGATTCACCGACGTTTGTCCATGCCCTCCCATGACCCTTGGCCGATTCAGCGCCGACTGCCCCGGGGGTACGGTTGACCCATCGAACGGACCGCCAACATTCGGACCACCTCCGACGGCGCGTCGACCCTCCGGCGGGATGCCGGGCGGCGGCGGAGTCGGGAATGCTGTCTTCCAGGCGGTCCGTTCCGGATTCCGGGCCCCCGCGGCGGCGTCAGCGGGGCGGATCCCCCTCGAACGCCCGCTTGGCGCCCGAGACCGCGGCGCCGACACCCCAGCCGGCCGGGATCGACAGCAGCCACTCGTGCACCCAGCCGAGCGGTCCCCACAGCCGTGACCGAAGCTCGGCGGCCTGGTGGACCCAGGTCCCGGTGCCGCGACCCTCGAACGTGATGATCAGCGCGGTCTCGACCCCGAACGCCGTCGAGACGTGGACCTGCCTGCGACCCCGTCGATGCTCCACGATCTCCCACTGCTGCGTGGCCGGGAGCCCGGCGATCCGGGTGCGCTCCCGGTACACCGTGCCCACCCGGCTCGGCCCGGACACGTACAGGATCTCGTCCACGAACGGCACCCACAGCGGCGTGCCGGCGATGTCGTCGTAGAGCTGCCAGACCTCGTCCCGCGAGGCACCGACCAGCGCCTCGGCCTCGACTCGTCGCATCGCCCCCAGTATCACAGAGCCTCGGCCGGGTCGCGAGCCGGTGACCCGGCAGGAAGCCGGCTGACGGGCGGCCACGCCCGGATACTTGCTGACAGGTTCTGGCAGCTATCTGTGACGAGTAGGATTCGGACATCGGAAACCCGATGCCGAGGTCGTCCCGTAATGCTCCCCCTTCCCCATGCTTGCCGCCGCGATCCAGGCCGAGCGCGAGCGCGAGATCCGCCAGCCGACGGCCATGGGTCACCGGCGCCGCCTCCGGGCCGCGTCACCCCGTGCGTCCAGCGGCCGCCTCGAGCCTGCTGACCCTCAGACGCAGGACGGTGGCCAGGCCCGGCCTGGCCGGCTCGCGGTAGCGTGCCAGCGTCTCTGCGCCAGCTGGTGAGCTCCGCGCGCAGCTCGGGCGGCTCCAGCACCTCGATCGACCCCGCCCAGCGCGAGCAGGCGCCCCGCGACCTCGCGCGGGCCAGTCGAGTCGCAGGCGCAGGCGACGCCAGGCGTCGGGCTCCGGATCCGGCAGCTCCTCGGCCGCGGCCAGCGCCGGGGCGTCGAGCACGTCCTCCAGCCAGCGGCCGGCGTCACGCCGGACGCGGAGGGTGACGTCGACCCGGGGCGTCTCGCGCTCGTAGGCGGTGATCGACTCGGACCAGTAGCCGGCGAGATCGAACCCGGTCGGGCGCCGCGCGTGTTCGGGCAGCGAACGGACCGCGCGGGCGCGCGAGATGCGATACGTCCGCAGCTGCCCGTCGTGGGCTGCGACCAGGTACCAGACGCCGGCCTTGAGCACCAGGCCGAGCGGGTCAAGCACCCTGGTAACCGTCGTGGTCGCCGCGGTCGTAGTCGAGCTCGATGCGCGTACCGTCCCACACGGACTGGGCGATCGCCGCAAGATGGGGGACGGTCTCGCCGGCTCGGAACCAGCCGGCCGCGTCGAGGTGGAAGCGCTCCGAGCAGCCGGCTTGCCCGCCCACGGAGCTCCGGTGGGCAGCGCGGCCAGCACCTTGAGCCGCGCGGCCGCCACCACGGTCCCCGAGCCCGAGCTCCGCGGCCGGCCCCGGGAGGCCCGACAGGAACAGCGCGTCGGCCTCCTCGGTCGTCATGCCGGTCAGCCGCGTCCGGTAGCCGTCGACCAGCCGGATGCCGCCGTGCGGCCCGCGCTCGGCGAACACGGGCACGCCCGCCGCGCCGAGCGCCTCGACGTCGCGGTGGATCGTGCGGACCGAGACCTCGAGCTCGCGCGGCGAGCTCCGCGGCGGTCATCCCGCCGCGCGCCTGGAGCAGCAGCAGGAGCGACACGAGGCGGGAAGCGCGCATGACGGGATCGTAGCCTGAAGTCGTCGTTCCGTGTCAGGTATCTCGCACACGTTCGAAGGACGCCGGGATGACGTTCGGATGGCGCCGGGCTGGCGGCGGGGTGCCGGATTCGAAACCCAACCACCACCCATGGGCCACCTCACCGCGGCGCGGATGCGGATGCGTATCGGTCGCCGCGGGCCCGATCCGGAGAGGACCGATCGACCGTGCCGCCGCGCACCCTGTACGAGCCATCCACCGAGCACGACGCCTGCGGGTTCGGGTTCGTGTGCGACATGCGCGGCCGGCGGTCGAACGCGATCGTGCGCGATGCGCTGACGGTGCTGGTCAACCTCGAGCACCGCGGCGCCAGCGGCTCCGAGCGCAACACCGGGGACGGCGCCGGGATCCTGCTCGCAGCTGCCGCACGCGTTCCTGCGCGCGGCGGCGCGCGGCGCCGGGCTCGAGCTGCCGAGCCGCCGGAGGCTACGGCGTGGCGATGGTGTTCCTGCCCCGGAGCGGCGAGCCGGGCCGCCGTGCGTCGAGCGCGTTCGAGCAGGTGCTCGTGGCGGAGGGGCTGGCGGCTGCTCGGGCTGGCGCGACGGTCCCGACCGACCCGATGGGCCTGGGCGAAGCGGCCGCCGCGAGCCGGCCGGTCGATGCGCCAGGCGTTCATCGCTCGGCCCGACGACCTCGCCCGGGGCGAGGACGGCGACCTCGCGTTCGACCGTCGCCTGTACGTCGCCCGGCGCCTGGTCGAGAAGGCCGTCCAACGCAGCGCGCTGCCCGGGCGCGCGGAGCTCTACATCCCCTCGCATGAGCTGCCGGACGATCGTGTACAAGGGCATGCTCAGCGCATCGCAGCTGCGCGACGTTCTACCCGGATCTCGCCGGCGAGCGCATGGACAGCGCCCTGGCGCTCGTCCACTCCCGGTTCTCCACCAACACCTTCCCGTCGTGGTCGCGCGCCCACCCCTACCGCTACATCTCGCACAACGGCGAGATCAACACCCTGCGCGGCAACGTCAACTGGATGTTCGCCCGCCAGTCCACGATGCGCTCGCCCGTGTTCGGCGACGACCTGCCCAAGGTGCTCCCGGCGGTCGACGTCGACGGCTCCGACACGGCCATCTTCGACAACGTCCTGGAGCTGCTGCACCTGTCGGGGCGCTCGCCTGCGCGCACGCGATGGCGATGATGGTGCCCGAGCCATGGACCCGCGACCCGTCGATGTCCCCGGAGCGGCGGGCGTTCTACCAGTACCACGCGTGCCTGATGGAGCCATGGGACGGCCCGGCCTCGCTGGCGTTCACCGACGGCGTCCGGATCGGTGCCATGCTGGATCGCAACGGGCTGCGGCCGGGGCGCTGGTACTACGTGACCCGCGACGATCGGGTGGTGATGGCATCGGAGGCGGGCGTGCTCGACATCGCCGCCCGGCGACGTCGTCGCCAAGGGGCGGCTGCAGCCCGGCCGGATGTTCCTGGTGGACACCGGCGCCGGGCGGATCATCGGCGACGACGAGCTCAAGGCGGAGCTCGCGGCCGAGCACCCGTACCGCGGACTGGGTCGCCCGCACGATGGTGCGTCTCGAGGACCTGGCCGCGCCCCGCGGCGTCATCGAGCCCGACCACGAGACCGTCCTGCGCCGCCAGGAGGTGTTCGGCTACACGGCCGAGGACGTCCGGCTGATCATGGAGCCCGATGGCGGTCGACGGCGCCGATCCGATCGGCTCGATGGGCAACGACGCTCCGCTGGCGGTGCTGTCCGAGCGCCCGCAGCTGCTGTACAGCTACTTCAAGCAGCTGTTCGCCCAGGTCACCAACCCGCCCGTCGACGCCATCCGCGAGGCGCTGATCATGGCCACCGAGCGCTCGATCGGCCCCGAGGACAACCTGCTCGACCCGGGCGACGACGCCGCGCCACCAGCTGGCCATCCCGTCACCCGTGATCTCCAACGCCGAGCTCGAGCGGATCCGGGCGCTCGACGGCGGGTACGACGCCCACGGGTTCCGCACGATCACGCTGCCGATCCTGTTCAAGGTGGCCGACAACGGGGCCGGCCTGCGGCGGGCGATCGAGGATCTCCGCCAGCGGCGCATCCGAGGCGATCGAGGAGGGTTACAACCAGGTCATCCTGTCCGATCGCGGCCACGACGAGACGGACGCGCCGGTCCCGGCGCTGCTGGCTGTCTCCGCGGTCCACCACCACCTGGTGCGCGCGGGCACGCGCGGGCGGGTCGGCCTGGTGCGTCGAGTCGGGCGAGCCGCGCGAGGCACACCACTTCTGCCTGCTCATCGGGTACGGCGCCAGCGCGATCAACCCGTATCTCGTGTTCGAGACGATCGACGATCGGGTACGGCTGGGCAGCATCCCGGGTCCGACGGAGAACGCCGAGCAGCGCTACCGCGGGGCGATCGTCAAGGGCGTGATCAAGGCCATCTCGCGGATGGGCATCTCCACGGTCCACAGCTACCACGGCGCCCAGGTGTTCGAGGCGATCGGCCTCGACCGGGACTTCGTGGACGAGTACTTCACCTGGACCCCCAGCCGGATCGGCGGGATCGGGATCGAGACGGTCGCCCGCGAGGTCCAGCTGCGCCAGCAGCGCGCCTACCCACCCAAGCGCCCGATCGTCCATCGCCAGCTCGCGCCCGGCGGCCAGTACCAGTACCGCGCGGACGGCGAGCAGCACCTGTTCAACCCGCTCACGATCCACACCCTGCAGCGCGCGACGCGCACCGGCGACTACGCGGCCTTCAAGGACTACACGAGCCTCGTGGACGACCAGTCCAGCCGCCTGGCGACCCTGCGCGGCCTGCTCGAGCTGCGCCCGGCCCTGCAGCCGGTTCCGATCGAGGAGGTCGAGCCCGTCGCGGCGATCGTGCGCCGGTTCAAGACCGGGGCCATGAGCTACGGGTCCATCTCGGGCGAGGCGCACGAGGCGCTGGCGATCGCGATGAACCGGCTGGGCGGGAGGTCGAACACCGGCGAGGGCGGCGAGGACCCGGCCCGCTACCAGCCGATGGACAACGGCGATTCCAGGAACAGCGCGATCAAGCAGGTGGCATCGGGGCGCTTCGGGGTGACCAGCGAGTACCTCGTCAACGCGCACGAGCTCCAGATCAAGATGGCCCAGGGTGCCAAGCCGGGCGAGGGCGGCCAGCTGCCCGGGTCCAAGGTCTACCCCTGGATCGCCCGGACCCGCCACTCGACGCCTGGGGTGGGGCTGATCAGCCCGCCACCGCACCACGACATCTACTCGATCGAGGACCTGGCCGAGCTGATCCACGACCTCAAGAACGCGAACCACCACGCTCGGATCAGCGTGAAGCTGGTGGCCGAGGTCGGCGTGGGCACCGTGGCCGCCGGGGTGGCCAAGGCGCACGCGGACGTCGTCCTGATCAGCGGCCACGACGGCGGGACGGGTGCCGCGCCACTGACCTCGATCAAGCACGCCGGCATCCCGTGGGAGCTGGGCCTGGCCGAGGCGCACCAGGTGCTGCTGATGAACGACCTGCGCAGCCGGATCACGGTCGAGGTCGACGGCCAGCTCAAGACCGGCCGCGACGTGGTGATCGGGGCGCTGCTGGGAGCGGAGGAGTTCGGGTTCGCCACCGCCCCCCTGGTCGCCCTGGGCTGCGTGATGGTGCGCGCCTGCCACCTCAACACCTGCCCGGTCGGTGTCGCCACGCAGGATCCCGAGCTGCGCAAGCGGTTCGCCGGCGATCCGCAGCATGTCGTCAACTTCATGACGTTCATCGCGCGCGAGGTGCGGGAGCACATGGCACGCCTCGGCTTCCGGACCATCGACGACATGGTCGGCCGCTCGGACCGGCTCGAGATGCGGCCGGCGGTCGACCACTGGAAGGCGCGTCACCTGGACCTCTCCCGGGTGCTCGCCCAGCCGGACGTGCCGGCAGGCTACGGCCGCCGCCGGGAGATCGCCCAGGAGCATGGAGTGGAGGCGTCGCTCGACGCGACGACGCTGCTCGACCTGTGCGCACCGGCGCTGACGGAGGGCCTGCCCGTCCGGGCGACGCTCCCGATCCGCAACATCCACCGCGTGGTGGGCACGATGCTGGGCTCCGAGATCACCCGCCGCTGGGGACGGGCGGGGCTCCCCGAGGACACGATCGACCTCCACTTCCGCGGGTCGGCCGGCCAGAGCTTCGGGTCGTTCATCCCCCGTGGGCTGACGCTGCGCCTCGAGGGCGACGCCAACGACTACCTGGGCAAAGGCCTCTCGGGCGGGCGGATCATCGTGCTTCCCCCGGCCGAGGCGCCGTTCGTGGCCCACGAGAACGTGATCATCGGCAACGTGGCGCTGTACGGGGCCACGGGCGGCGAGGCGTTCGTTCGAGGGCTCGCCGGGGAGCGGTTCGCGGTCCGCAACTCGGGGGCCGTCGCCGTGGTCGAGGGCGTCGGTGACCACGGCTGCGAGTACATGACCGGCGGCCGGGTCGCCGTGCTCGGTCGGACCGGACGCAACTTCGCCGCCGGGATGTCGGGTGGGATCGCCTGGGTGTACGACGAGGACGGCACGTTCGGGTCGCGATGCAACCGCGAGATGGTCGGCCTGGAACCGCTGGGCCAGGGCGACCCGGCGGCGGCCATCGAGCTGCGGTCGCTGGTCGAGCGCCACCGCGAGCTCACCGGGAGCGAGCTGGCCTCGGCGCTGCTCGCGGACTGGTCGACGTCACGGGCGCGGTTCGTGCGGGTCATGCCGCACGACTACCGCCGGGCGCTGGAGGCGCAGGACCGGTTGGTCGCGGCGGGGCTACATCCCGATGCGGCCGAGATGGCGGCCTTCGAGCAGAACGCCCGCGACCTGGCCCGGGTGGGCGGGTCCTGATGGGCAGGCCGACCGGGTTCACCGAGCACGCGCGCCGCACCTCGCCGGCCCGACCGCCGCTGGAGCGGATCCGTGACTGGAGCGAGGCCCACCCGCGACTCGACGGGACGGCGCTGGGCGAGCAGGCGGGTCGGTGCATGGACTGCGGGATCCCGTTCTGCCATACCGGCGCGCTGATCAACGGGATGGCCTCGGGCTGCCCCGTCAACAACCTCATCCCCGAGTGGAACGACCTCGTGTTCCGGGGGCAGTGGCAGGAGGCGAGCATCCGCCTCCATCGGACCAACAACTTCCCCGAGTTCACGGGCCGCGTCTGCCCCGCGCCGTGCGAGGGGTCGTGCACGGTGGCGATCAACGGTGACCCGGTCGCGATCAAGACGATCGAGCAGGAGATCGCCGACCGGGCCTGGGACGAGGGCTGGATCACGCCCAGCGCGCCGCGCGCCCGCACCGGGCGGACGGCGGCGGTGGTCGGCAGCGGACCGGCCGGCCTCGCCGCCGCGGACCAGCTCAACCGAGCCGGCCACCGGGTCACCGTCTACGAGCGGGCCGGTCGGATCGGCGGGCTCCTGATGTACGGGATCCCGAACATGAAGCTCGACAAGAAGGTGGTGGCGCGGCGGACGCGGCTGATGGCCGACGAGGGGGTGCGGTTCCTGACCGGGGTGACCGTGGGCGCGGACGTGTCCGTCGACCGGCTCCTCGCCGAGCACGACGCGGTCGTGATCGCGACCGGCGCGACCGCCGCGCGGGACCTGACGGTGCCCGGCCGCGAGCTGGGCGGGATCCATCTCGCGATGAGCTTCCTGCGCGGCAACACCCGGCGCCTGCTCGACGGGGGTGCCGAGGCGGGAGCGCCGATCGACGCCGCCGGCCGCGACGTGGTGGTGATCGGCGGCGGCGATACTGGCACCGACTGCGTCGGAACCGCGATCCGGCAGGGAGCGCGGAGCCTGCGCCAGCTGGAGATCCTGCCGAGGCCGCCCGACAACCGGGCGCCCGATAATCCCTGGCCCGAGTGGCCGAAGGTCTACCGGCTCGACTACGGGCAGGAGGAGGCGGCGGCCCTGTGGGGCGAGGACCCCCGCCGCTACTCGACCGCGACGCGGCGGTTCATCGGCCGCGACGAGCATGTCGCCGGGATCGAGATCGCCGACATCTCGTGGGCCGTGTCCGCGGATGGTCGCCCCCAGCCTCGCGAGGTGCCGGGCACGTCGCAGGTCATCCCGGCCGATCTGGTGCTTCTCGCGCTGGGCTTCTCCGGGCCGGAGGCGGCCCTGCCCAGGGCGTTCGGCTGCGAGCTCGACGGCCGGGGCAACGTCCGCACGGGGCTCGACCGGATGACCTCGGTGCCCGGCGTGTTCGCGGCCGGCGACTGCGTGCGCGGCCAGTCCCTGGTGGTGTGGGCGATCCGCGAGGGCCGGGCCGCGGCCCGGGGGGTGGACCGCTACCTGATGCGGGGCGAGACGGTCCTGTCCGCCTGAGCAAGCGTCGGCCGGGCCTCGGGGCGCGGCGCGGCGCCGACGGGATCGGGGCTACCCTCTGGTGGTGAGCACCCCCGAGATCGAGCCGGCGCCCGCCGGCCCGGCCGACGATCCAGTCCCGGGCGATCGGCCCGCCGACGATGGCTTCGCTGCGCTCGGCCTCGACGCCCGCCTGCTGCGGACGCTGTCCGGCCTCGGCTACGAGGAGCCGACGCCGGTCCAGCTGGTGGCGATCCCGCCCCTGCTCGAAGGGCGGGACCTGCTTGCCGAGGCGCCGACCGGCACCGGCAAGACGGCCGCGTTCGCGCTCCCGATCCTGCAGCGGCTGGCCGCCAGGCTCGACGCGGATCGGGCCGCAGGCCTGCCGGTCGAAGGTCGCGGCGCCCCGCAAGGCGGCCGCGGCAGCCGTCCGGCGGCGCTCGTGCTGGCCCCGACCCGGGAGCTCGCGATGCAGGTGGCGGAGGCGGTGCACCGCTACGGGCGCGAGCTGGGGGTCCGGGTGGTGCCCGTGTACGGCGGCCAGCCGATCGCCGCCCAGCTCCACCGCCTGGCCCGTGGCGTGGACGTCGTGGTCGCGACGCCCGGCCGCGCCGTCGACCACCTCGATCGCGGCACGCTGCGCTTCGACGAGGTCGCCACGGTCGTGCTCGACGAGGCAGACGAGATGCTGGACATGGGGTTCGCCGACGACCTCGAGCGGATCCTGGGGTCCCTGCCCGAGATCCGCCAGACGGCGCTGTTCTCGGCGACCATCGCCGGCCCGATCGCGCGACTGGCGGAGCGCCACCTGCGGGCGCCGGTCCGGGTCCGGGTGCGCGCCGAGGAGCCGTCCGAGGGCGAGGGCGCGCGGGTCCGCCAGGTTGCCTACGTCGTTCGGCGCGCCGACAAGCTGGCCGCGCTGGGCCGGATCCTCGACCTCGAGGACGGTGCCGCGACGCTGGTGTTCGCCAGGACCCGGGGCGAGGTCGACGATCTCGCCGAGGCCCTGAGCGGCCGCGGCCGCGACGCGGCCGCGCTCCACGGCGGGCTGTCGCAGGACCAGCGCGACCGGATCATGGCGCGCTTCCGCGATGGCGTTCTGGATGTCCTGGTCGCCACCGACGTCGCCGCCCGTGGCCTCGACATCGGCCACATCAGCCACGTCGTCAACTACGACGTGCCGTCGTCATCCGACGTCTACATCCACCGCATCGGCCGAACCGGACGTGCCGGGCGCGAGGGCGTCGCGATCACCCTCGTCGAGCCGCGCGAGCACCGCCTGCTCCGGGACATCGAACGGGCGATCGGGGCGCCGCTCGAGATCGCCGGCCTGCCGACCGTGGCGGACGTGCGCGAGCACCGGCTGGACCTGCTGCGGGGCACGCTCCGCGAGACGCTGCTGGGCGCCGGGTTCGATCGCTACCGTGCGGTCGTGGAGCCGTTGTCCGAGGAGTTCGACGTCGTCGACATCGCGCTCGCCGCCCTCAGCCTCGCCGACGCCGAGGTTCGTGGGGCGGAGGACGACGCCGAGCTGGCTCCGGCGACCCTGCCCGCGCCGCACGCGGCGCTCCGGCGGGGATCCGGGCCGCGCTTCGCCCAGCCACGCCCGCTGCCCACGCGCGGCGGGCACCGCGGCGCTCCCCGGGCCATGGCGCACGCCGCCGACACGGCCGGCCGGCCTGGCGACGCGGCCGTCCCGCCGCGCCCCGCCCGCGCACCCGCCCCGGCCGGTCCTCGTCGTGGGTACCGGGTGAGCGGCTGGCGCGACACGGCGGGTCGGCCCGTGCTGCGCGCCCCGGCACGCGGCTCCGGCGGCGGCGTCACGCGCCTGTTCGTGGGCGCCGGTCGGGCGGCGGGCATCCGGCCCTCCGACCTGGTCGGGGCGATCGCCAACGAGGCCGGGCTGCGGGGTGGCGACATCGGTGCGATCCAGGTGGCCGACGGGTTCTCGCTGGTCGAGGTCCCCGAGGCGGCCGCCGAACACGTGATCCGCGCGCTCCGCGCGGCGACGGTCAAGGGGCAGAAGGTCGTCGTGCGCCGGGAGCGCTACTAGCGCCCGAGCCACGGCGAGGCCGCGACGGGCGGCTGCCTCGGGCCGCTACCGCGTGCTGCCACCCTGCTCGCGCAGGAAGCGCTCGATGTCCGAGATGAGGTCGTCGCCGGCCGGCAGGCGCGATTCGTCGACCATCGCCTCCAGGCGCTCCACGTAGGCGCGGGTGGTCTCGTCGGCCGCGGTCGCGGCGTCCAGGCGCATCCGCAGCTCCCGCGCCTCCTCGGCCAGCCCGCCACGCGGCAGCTCGACGTCCAGGTGCCGCTCCAGCGTCCGGAGCAGCTCCACGGTGGCGAGCGCGTAGGGCCCCTGGACGTAGTGCGGGATCTGCGCGAAGTAGCCGATCGCCGGGACGCCCGCCTCCGCCACGGCCATCTCGAGCATCGACAGCGCCGCCGACGGCACCCGCAGCAGGCCGGTCGGACCGGGCTGCACCCCGGCCCGCAGCAGGCCGGGCATGCTCTCGGTCCCGAGGATGGTGACCGGGCGGGTGTGCGGCACGGCGGCGGGGATCGCGCCCAGGCTCACCCAGCCGCGGACGTCGAGGCGCAGGACGAGCTCCACGGTGGCCCGGGCGAGCCGGCGCCACCGGTCGTCGGGCTCCGCGCCCGAGAGCACCAGCAGGTCGCGCTCCCCGAAGCGGGCGTGCCGGAGCGTCAGCTCGGGCCACTGGATCGACGACAGCTGCCCGTCCTGGATCTCGAGCGTCGGCCGGCGAGACCGGTAGTCGAACAGGTCGTCCGGCTCGAACGTGGCCACCGGCAGGGCGCCGTCCGCGAGCACCGCGAGCGCATTGGTCGCGGCCGATCCACCGTCCACCCAGCCGTCGAACGCGGCGACGACGATCGGCGCCACGAGGTCGGGCAGCGGCTCGTGCAGCTGGTACAGCGACATGACGGAAGGATACGGCCGACGCGTCGGCGCGCCGGCGACAAGGGCCGGTCGCCTGCGATCCGCTGGCCCTCGGGCGTCGACGGCGGACGCGGAATCCGTCGTGTGGTGGCGAAGCGAGCGTCTGCTGCTGTCCGCGCCTCAGCCGCGGTGGTCGACGCGCCGGATCCGCTCGCCGGGCAGGACCCGGGCGCGGTCCGGGCCGCCGACGGGGCGGAAGTGGCCGATCGTGCTGCCCGGGATCGGCGTGCCGCCACCGCGACCGGCTCGACCGTGGCCCTGGCCGGGCGGGACGGAGAGCCGGCACGGGACGGTGAAGCGGCACGCGCCGGCGATCCGGCGTGACCGGCGTGACCGCGCGCCGCCGCATGCCCGGCTCGCTCGGCCGGCGTCGATCGCAGCCGGATCGGTTCGGGGCGGACGCGCCGGTCCGGCTCGAAGCCGGCCACCACCTCGGACGGGATCGTGCGCCGCAGCAGCGCCTGGATGTCGCGCAGGAGGGGTGCCTCGTCCACGCACACGAGCGAGATCGCCTGGCCGCCGACGCCGGCGCGCCCGGTCCGCCCGATCCGGTGGATGTAGTCCTCGGGCACCATCGGCAGCTCGTAGTTCACGACGTGGGGCAGCAGCTCGATGTCCAGGCCGCGGGCGGCGATGTCGGTGGCGACGAGGATCCCCACCCGACCGGCCTTGAAGTCGCCCAGGGCACGGACCCGTTGTGGCTGGCTCTTGTTGCCGTGGATCGCGGCGGCGTCGATCCCGTCCCGACCCAGCTGCTCGGCCAGCCGGTTGGCCCCGTGCTTGGTGCGCGTGAACACCAGCGCCTGCGTGATCCGACCCGACGTCACGAGGTGAGCCAGCAGCTCGCGCTTGCGCTCGCGGTCCACGGGGAGGACCAGCTGCTCGACCAGCTCTGCCGTCGTGTTGCGGGGCGTCACCTGGACACGGGCGGGATCCCGCAGGATCTGGTCGGCCAGGGCCCGCACGTCGTTGGAGAAGGTGGCGGAGAACAGCAGGTTCTGCCGGCGCTCGGGGAGCAGCGCGATGATCCGCCGAATGTCGCGGATGAAGCCCATGTCGAGCAGCCGGTCCGCCTCGTCGAGGACGAGGATCTCGACCCGGGACAGGTCGATCGTGCGCTGGGTGACGTGGTCCAGCAGCCGGCCGGGCGTGGCGACCACGATCTCGGGACCGGCCCGCAGCCGGGAGACCTGGGGCTCGAAGCCGACGCCCCCGTAGATCGTCGTCGAGCGGATCGGCCGCTGGGCGCCATAGGTGCGAACGCTCTCCTCGACCTGGATCGCCAGCTCGCGCGTCGGGACCACGACCAGGACCCGGATCGGCGGACGGGCCGCTGCCGGCGTCCGGCGCGAGGCCTGGTTCAGTCGCGCCCGGGATCCGTCGAACCGCGGCGGCGCCGGCGGGAGCGCCGCGGGGGCGACGCGCTTGGCGTGCAGGACCCGGAGGATCGGCAGCACGAAGGCCGCCGTCTTGCCGGTCCCGGTCTGGGCCCCGGCGAGCACGTCACGACCGGCGAGGACCAGCGGGATCGCCTCGCGCTGGACTGGCGTGGGCTCCGTGTAGCCCTCGCCGGCGACGGCGCGGAGCAGCTCGGGCGTGAGTCCGAGGGCATCGAATGACATGGGGAGGAACGCTCCTGACGGGCCCTTCCCGCACGCATGCGGGGCCCGGTCAGGGCAATGGCGGGGGTTCGGGATCGGGCGGTCGGATGGACCGGGGCGCTGACCGGGGCGCCCATCGAGCACGAGGAAGACCATGACTGTACAGGAGGACCGGGCGGCACGCGAATATCCGGGATCGCTCCGCCCAGGACTGGACCGAAATCGGAGCCCGGCGCATCCTGTCGGTCGTATCAACGGCGTCCGCGAGCCACAGGGGTACCCCGATGAAGTTGCTGTTCCGCGCGCTCAGCTTCCTGCTGCTGGGCTGGTTCCTGTTCATGATCGGCGCGGCGGTCTACGCTGCGACGCGGCGGCGCGAGACCACCACCCCCGACCCGGCCGCGGACGAGGTCGATCTCGTCGCAACCTTCGCGCCGCTGGACTTCCGCAGCGAGTCCGGCGCCTTCCGCGGCGGGACGGTGACCACGATGTTCGGTGGCGGACAGGTGGACCTGCGGCACGCCACCCTGGCGCCCGGGGGCGCAACGCTCAGGATGAATGCCCTGTTCGGCGGCGGCAACCTCGTGGTGCCCGAGACCTGGAAC
Source organism: uncultured Chloroflexia bacterium (assembly GCA_963741915.1). Lineage (GTDB taxonomy): Bacteria > Chloroflexota > Limnocylindria > Limnocylindrales > CSP1-4 > CAIXZV01. The sequence goes on from CAVUJW010000002.1 coordinate 267,659, forward strand.
GTCGAGACGAGCCTGAAGGGGATCGGCGGCGCGGGCGACGGCCGGCCGATGGCCGATCGGCCCGAGGATGCGCCCACGCTGCGCATCGAGGGCACCGCGATCTTCGGCGGCTGGGGCATCAGCTCCGAGCCCGGCCCCGACGGCACCGAGGACCTGGTCACCGTCTGACGCACCGCCTCGGTGGCCGCTGGCGTCGGAAACGCCGAGCGCGGCCTGGCCGCCATCCGGGCGGCCGCAGCGGTTGATCCGCCCCGGGCAAGGCCCGCCCAAGAATGCGAGCGGGTCGGCTCTCGTCGGGCGACCCCGACGGAGATGGAGCGCGTCCCATGATCCGGTCCACGCCCTTTCACGAGCGCACCGCGGCGCTCAACGAGACCGGCCTGTGGAGGCGCCGGTCCGGTCACCTCGCCGCGGAGAGAACGGGCTGTCGGATGATTCCGGGCTGATTATGGCGGCGTGATCAGGACTAGCCGCCTTCGACGTGGGCTGCAAGGACTAGCCACGGCCCCTGCGCGGTAGCGCTCATCGCACGGTCACCCCGGCCCGGAGGGCCGCGACTCGGACGTGGTCCCGGACCACTTGCGTAACCTGCAGCGCAGCCTCCGCGACCTCGATCGTCGAGGGATATTCGGGATAGTGGCTATCTGGCCAGCGGACCGTCTCCTCGCGGACCAGGATCGTCCCGCCGGTCTGGACCGAGCCTCGGGCGGCGGCCGGGTAGTCGACCTCTAGGACCCGCAGCCCGGCGGCCTGGTTGAAGTCCCGAGGGGCGAACCGGGTTTCGCCCGGATGACTGCTCGCGGCCCCCGACTGGTCGAGGTCGATCGCCCCGAGCCCCAGGAGCAGCGCGTGGTGCCGGTCGTCAATGGCCAGCCGATGAAGGCGGAGCAGGCCCTCCCCGACGGTGCGCCAGGCATTTTCCGGGAAGGGCTGGAGGTCGCGGATCGCGACCAGGGCCCAGGGCGGGACCCTTCCAGCTTGTCCTCCGTGTCGCGATCGAAGAGAGCGGGATCAGTGTCGATCCGGAACGCGGACCGCCCGGTCGCCCCGCCGCGCAAGACCCCGACCAGGTTGTCCAGGGCGGCGCGGGCGTGGTGCAGGACGTCGCCGAGAGCTAGGGCGACCTCGGGCGGCGGGTCGCCCTGAACCTCGAACCGGTCCACCCGGTAGCCGCGGTCGGTGTCCAAGCGCGACGACTTGGCGATGGCGCGCCCGGCCCACTCCTGGGTTAGGTCGCGGACGCGGCTAGCGTGCGAAGCGGCCCAGTCCAGGCGGGCGTCGATCGTTGACAGGCCGAGGGTGGTCACCGGGCGGATCGCGTCAGGACCTCGAAGTCGTGCGCCGTCACGTAGCGGGTACCCTGCACGAGCCACGACCAGGACCCGGTCGGGTCATGCCCGTGCTTGACGAAGGCGTCGAGCCGAGAGCGCAGGGCCGCATCGATTACGACGGGCGCGTCGAAGTAGTAGCGGACGTCTTCGACGGAGAAGGCCCACGGGAACTTGGCCGCGTCCTTGGCGAAGTGAACCCCTCGCCGCTCGGCGGCGCTCGTGATCTCGGCGTCGGCGACGACGCCGACACCCGAGGAGTAGAAGCAGATCCGGTCTCCCGCCTGGATCTGCGCGCGCCCCGCCGTCCGATCGCCGAAGACGTAGACGCCCTGACCGAGCAGGCTCTCGAGCGTCTCGCGGACGGTCGCCCCAGGCTCATCCTTTACGGGGGTGACCAGGTAGATCGGGGTGCGCGTCGGGCCGCCGGACGGCTGGCGTGCGGGTGCTGGGGCGTCGGTGCCTTTCCGGGAGGGCTGTGATGTCTCGCGTGGTCGTCCTGGCACCGGCGCGACCGGCACGAGCGGGGCCACAAGCGAAGGCATCGGAGGCGCGCCCGGGAAGTCGAAGGTCGCCCGGAGGCGGCCAAGCCCGGCCCGGATCTCCGCGGGGCTGAGCGCCGGGATCCGGGACCGGATCAGCCGGACCAGGGAAGGATCGGGTTCCGGCCCGAACAGCCCTTCCAGGGTGGCCCGGATCTGGCGGTCGATGAAGTGGGCTTTCCACAACTCGTCGATCAGGTGATCCGCCATCTGCGCCTTGGAGAGCAGGGCGAGCGTGTCCTGCGGCCTCGTGGCCGGGTCGGCGACGAGGACACGACGGAAGAGCTTCTGCTCCACGGGTACCGCTGCGTGCGAGTTGTAGATCCGGTACTCGTTCCCGTCGGTGAGCGCGACCCACTCGACACCGGCCGCCATCGCGTAGCCCAGCATCTGGTTCGCCCACTTCGGTTCATTGAGGTTGGCGCCGAGCGCCTTCGCCTCGACGAACAAGCGTGCCGTGCGGCTGACGAACAGCGCGTAGTCAACGGGGTTATCGGAGGGTCGGCGCCGGTACTCCAGCTTGACCTCGTCCAGATCCTCGACATCCCATCCCAGGGCGCGGAGTACCGGCACGATCAGCGCCGCCTTTGTGTCCTGCTCGCCGATTCCAGGACGCTGGTACTTGCCGACCCGCTCCCGAACGGTCGCCAGCGTGACGTCGAGATCCGCCATGTCCTCCCTCGCACGGGACGGTAGACGCGGATCCGATGGTAGTCGCTGGCGCGCATGCTTGGAGGGAGGATCGCGCGTAAGGCTCCGGCCACCCTGGGCGGGCGTGGGGCGCATCTGACGACAGGGCCCCCCGGCTCGACAGGCCCCGTCGTGGGCCGGGCGCCGGGGGAGTAGACGCCGGCGCCGAGGCTTATGTAGGAGGGCGAGCCCCGCCCAAGAATTCGAGACCTGCCGCCAGGTCCACCGAGAGCCAGGCTCCGGCGGACGCGGATCGACGGCTACTACCAGTGCGGATCGCGAACGCACCCCGGCGGGTGCGTGATGGGGGCGCCGGGCAAGCTCGCCGCGCAGGCGATCGTCAGGGACCGGGAGCGGGCGACCGCGGCCGGGGGCAGGGCTTCCCGGCGCCAGGGTTCAGCCGGGTCGCGTCGTGGGGGCGTCGCGGCCCGACGGCTTGACGGTCGGCGGCGCCGCGCGCAGCCCGAACCGCAGGGCATGCCGCGGCCAGTCGGGATCGTCCGGGCGCCACGCCTCGACCACCTCGCCGGCGGGATCGTGGTGCTCGATCGTCCCGTTGCCATGGAGCTCGAGGATCGCCCCTTCGGCGAGCTGGATGCGGCGCGCCCGGTACCGGTGGTCGGGTCGCGAGGTCGATGCGGGCTTGGCCATGGGATCCGAGCATGCGCCCTGCGCGGGTCGAGCGCAAATCGGGCCCGGATCCCGCGTCACCGCCGCCGGCGCTCGGCGCGGACCGAGAGATAGTGGTGCCACAGGATCCTGGCGGCGACGGCACGCCATGGGCGCCAGCCCTCGGCGAGGTCGTGCATCTCGGGCGCCGTCGGCCGCGGGGCCCGCCCGTCGAGATCGGCGATCGCCTGGGCCAGGGCGATGTCGTGGACCGGCCACGCGTCCGGGCGGAGGAGCACCATCAGGCGGTAGATCGTTGCCGTCCAGGGGCCGATGCCGGGCACCGCCGTGAGCGCGGCGTCGACGCCGGCGTCGTCGAGCGCGTCAAGCCGCTCGAGGTCGAGCCGGCCGTCGAGGAGCCGGCCGGCGAGCGCCCGCGCATAGCGCGTCTTCTGGCGGCTGAAGCCGATCGCCAGCAGCTGCGCGTCGTCGAGGCGCAGCAGCCCGCCGGGCGTCAGCGGGTCGACCGCGACCCGGAGCCGGTCGAACGCGGCCTGCGCCGAGGCGAGCGACACCTGCTGCTCGAGGATCAGGTGGACCAGCGTCCCGAAGCCGGGTTCACGGGCCCACATCGGCGGTGGCCCATAGCGATTGATCACGGCTGCGAGCCGCGGATCGCGGGCGCGCAGGTCCGCCACCGCATCGGCGAGCGACATGTCGGTCAGGCGGGCCAGGCCGGCGACCTGGACGGGCGCGCTGGCAGTCTGGCGTACGACCGGTTCCATCGCCCCATGATCGCTTGCCGGCGGCGCCTCGCGATGACGCCTCGGCCGTCGGATACTGAGCCGGCGACCGGGCGAACGGCCTGCGGCCGCGCGGCGGGTCGACTTGGAGGCGATGACGACGGCGTGGACAGCACGCCCGGATGCTTCGCGTCCAGCTGCTCGGGCGCTGACCCGCCCGCGCGGGAGCCGGGTCCGCGCCGGGAACCCGGCGGGCGGCCGGCGCGTCCGGGAGGGCACGCCCAGCCCTGCATGTCATCCGCGGCCCTGCGTGCCGCGCCCGAAAGGATCGTCCTGTGCCCGTCCCTGCCCGGCGGCTTCAGCCCCTCCCCCTGGTCGTCATCGCCCTCGGCGTCCTGACCCTGGCGGCCTGTGGCCGGGTCGTCGGCCCGCGCGAATGGACCGCGTCAGCCGACCTCGTCGCCGGCGGGACGTTCGCCGTGACCGTCCGCGACGAGACCGGCTCGATCGACAACGTGGAGGTCGATCCCGCCGGCGTCACGGCCGTCGCGCCAGCGGCCAACCCGCCCGGCCTGCCGAACGTGCTCCTGGTGGCCTGGACGGGCGGGGCCTGCGATCGCCAGACGGACATCGCCATCCGTGGCGCCGCGCCGGCGCTCACGCTGACCATCGCCACGACCGTTGCGCCAGGCGAGTGCGACGCGATCGGTGTCGAGCACACCGTCCGCCTGACGTCGTCCCAGCCGCTGCCTGCGGCCGGGGTCACGGTGCGAACGGGGCCGTCCTCGGGCGGTTGACCGCGGGCCGCCCTAGACTTCGGCTCGATGACCGCCCTCGACGACGCCCCCTACGTCCACGCCGACGATCGTGCCACGTGGCGGGCCTGGCTCGAGGCCAATCACGCCACGGCCCGTGGCGCGTGGCTGGTCACCTGGCGGCCCAGCTCGGGGCGCCGGGGCCTGGACTACGAGGCGGCCATCGAGGAGGCGCTGTGCTTCGGCTGGGTGGACAGCACGGGCGGCCGATACGACGAGCTGCGGGGCAAGCTGTACTTCGCGGTCCGCAAGCCGCGGAGCGGCTGGGCGGCGACCAACAAAGCGCGCGTCGAACGGCTGATCGCGGCCGGGCGGATGGCGCCGGCCGGCCGCGCGGCGATCGAGCGTGCCAGGGCCAACGGCTCGTGGGAGATCCTCGACACCGTGGAGCGTCTCGAGGTCCCGGCCGACCTCGCCCTGGCCCTCGATGCCCGGCCGCCGGCCGGGGCGAACTTCGCCGGCTTCCCGCCGTCGGCCCGCAAGCAGATGCTCGGCTATGTCGCGATGGCCGTCCGGCCGGCCACTCGCACCTCGCGAATCGAGGAGATCGCGGTCGCGGCCGAGCGCAACCAGCGCGCCCGCGGCTGATGACGATCTGCCCGATGGGGCCACGCCGATTGCCCGATCGGGCGCCGAGTTCGGCGCGGGTCGCGACGGCCCGGGATGCCATGATCGTGGTCCGCTGGCCGGTGCTCGGCGGCGCAGCGAGTCGACGGGGACGCAGGGACATGGCCGAACGCTCGACCGCGCGATCGATCGTTGAGCCGCGCACCGGGGCCGGCAGCCACCGGATGGAGCGGAGCGCCGCGGCGCCCCGGGCGGAGGTGATGCTCGACCGCCCCGGGCGGTCCCATGGGCTCATGGCCATCGGCGACCCCGGGGTTCGCCGGCGAGCGGCCCTGCAGCTCCAGGCCAGCCACGGCAACGCGGCCGTCCGCTCCCTGCTCCAGCGGGATCCCGGCCCGGATCCGACCCCGACCGGCACGCCCGCCGTGACCGGCACCTCCGCCCCGACCGGCACCACGGCGCCGACCACGACGCCGGCCCCGGCGCTCACCCGGCCCATCGCCGTCGACCTCCGGGGGTCGCGCGCGATCGCGTACAGCTCGGCACCCGGGGACATCGGGTCGGCGACCGTCCAGGTCACCGGGCGCCTCGGGCTGCGGGGGAAGGCCGCGCTTCCCGGCCCGGCCCCCGCCAGGAAGGTGAGCGACTGGGCGCGGACCGAACTCGCCACGGCCGTGGTCAACGCCCTTGCCGCGAGCACACCCGGCAGCGCGGCGCCGGCCGCCGGGCCACCGGTGGTGACGCTGTCGGTGGGCGGGCAATCCCTGTCGATCGCGCTGTCCGCGACCGCCAGCCTCAACCGCGGGTTCCACGTCCTCGCCCGCGTGACGGGGCCTGCCGGCAAGGCTGCCCCGAGCTATGCCTTCGGCGGCACCGAGTTCACCGGCTCGGTGTCGATCGACGCGGAGGTCGCGTTCACGCCCAAGACCCCCGGGCCGGCGCCCACCGATCCGTCGATCGGCGAGGACTACCTCGCCGGGGTCTCGTTCGCCGGCGTGGACGGCAAGGTCGCCTATGGCAAGGGACGCAGCGTCGCGATCGCCGGCGACGACGCGGTCGCCGCCATCGACCACCTGCCCGACAAGGTCAAGGGCGACCGGCTCCTGGATACGCCCGAGAAGCGGCGGCGGTTCCTTGCCTTCATGCGGCCGTGGTTCGGGTCGGACGCCGCCACGCTCGCCCATTTCGCGCAGATCGAGCTGGTGGACGTGCCCACCAAGGGGTATGTCTACCTGCACCGCGACGCCAAGGCCCGCCTCGAGGCCGTGCAGGCCGAGGTCGGGGCCGACGCCATGCCCCGCAACAGCGGCGTGGCCTGGTCGTTCCGCAACGCCTTCGACTTCACCGGGGCGCAGAACCACGCCGGCATGCACACGCTGGGCTATGCCGTCGACTACAACGCGTATGCGAACCCGATGCTCAAGGACAGCCGGCTCCACCAGCTCATCCGGACCGTCACCGGACGCTCGCACCACCTCGTGCTCGGCGAGTACTCGAGCCGCCGGCGGCTGATCCGGAAGCTCGGGGACGCCACGGCGGGGTCGGACGAGGCCGCCAGGCAGAAGCTCGAATTGTCGAAGGAGGTCACGGATTTCTTCACCCAGCTCGAGTCGGAGGTGAATGCCCTCGCCGCTGCCAGCAAGTCGTTCCAGCAGAGCCTCGGACCGCTCGGCACGGCGAAGCTCGTCGAGCTCAAGGGCAAATACCTCGAGGCGTTGAAGCTCAAGGACAAGGCGGCCCGCGCCGATGCCATCGCGGCCGTCGCCACCGACCTGCCGGCCGTGCTCAAGCCATGGTTCGACCTGATCGCGGCGCGCGAGGCCGAGGCGAGGACGCAGGCAGCGGCACTGGGCGTGACCGACCTCGCCGCGCTGGGCGAGGCGAAGGACCTCGCGGCGACGTTCAGGAGGCTCGACACGGCCGCCAAGGGGATCGGCCGCTACAAGGCCAAGGCCGACCGGGCGAAGAAGGCGCCCCGGCTGTCGAAGTGGGAGCGGAAGCGGCTCGCGGGGCTGGCAACCGCCGTCGGCTCGACGTTCGATCCGGAGACGGCCGAGGACGACCTGCCGGCCGAGCTCGATCGCCTGGTCTCGGCCGCGGCGGCCGCGGTCGGACCGGTGAGCGCGGACCTCGCGCTGTACGCGCAGAAGCCCGAGGCGGGCAAGGCGAGCGTGGGCGACCTCAAGGGACTGTGGAACTCGCTCCAGCAGCTGCGGGCCGCCCTCGCGGACCCGTCCTTCGTGTTCCCGGCCGCCGCGGGGAAGAAGGGCTGGAAGGTGAGCGACCCGTCGGCGTCGCAGCTGCTGGACATGGGGTACTTCAACCTGCGCGAGCCGAAGGGCAGGGCCGAGGCGTTCGACCTCGTGTTCATGAAGTCGATGGTCAAGCACGGGTTCGAGCTGGGGGCCGCGTGGGGCACGCCGGACCCGATGCACTTCGAGCTGGTGGTCAAGGCACCGACGGAGCGTTGACGGGGCGACGGTGCGCCACCCGTCGGGCCGGCGACCGCCGTCAGTCGGGGAACGCCTCCGGCCCTCGCTCCGCCAGCCCGCGGGCCTCCTCGGCAGCCTCGGTGGTCGGCAGCCAGGTGTACGGGTAGGTCGGGTTCTCGAGCGCGGCCGCCTGCGGCGTCAGGAACAGCGGCCGGAACGTGTCGACCATGACCGCCAGCTCCTCGGTCGCCTCCTTGCCGATCGATGCCTCGACCGTGCCCGGGTGCGGACCGTGCGGGATCCCCGCCGGGTGCAGGGTGAACGAGGCGATCCCCACGCCGCGCCGGCTCATGAAGTTGCCGGCGACGTAGTAGATGACCTCGTCGCTGTTGATGTTCGAATGGTTGTAGGGCGCCGGGATCGCGAGCGGGTGGTAGTCGAACTTGCGGGGCACGAACGAGCACACGACGAAGTTGCGCGCCTGGAACGTCTGGTGGACCGGCGGCGGCTGGTGGACGCGCCCGGTGATCGGCTGGAAGTCGGCGATGTCGAACGCGAACGGCCACAGGTAGCCGTCCCAGCCCACCACGTCGAACGGGTGGCTGGCGAAGTGGTAGGCGGTGTGACGGCCGCGGGCACGGACGATGACCCGGTACTCCCCGGCGTCGGCCCGCGGGTCGCGGAGCTCGGGCACCCGGATGTCGCGCTGCGAGTAGGGACTGTGCTCGAGCAGCTGGCCGTAGTCGTTGCGGTACCGGCGCGGCGGCTCCAGCTCGCTCGGGCACTCGAGGTACAGCATTCGCTGCCCGGACCCATCGTCGGGGTCCAGCCGCCAGGTCGTCCCGATCGGCAGCACGAGGTAGTCGCCCGGGTGGTAGGCGAGGTCGCCGAAGCTCGTCCGGAGCACGCCCGTGCCCTCGTGGACGAACAGCAGCTCGTCACCCTCGCCGTTGCGGTAGAAGGTGTCGGCCGGCATCGCCGTCGCGGGGCGGACCACGCCCATCACGACGTCGGCGTTGTGGAACAGCGGCACCCGGCCGGAGATCGCATCGCCCGCCGGGTGCAGGCCGGACGCATCCACCAGCTGGTGGTGGTGCGAGCCGTCGTCGGCGGTTTCCACGAGCACCGGGCCCAGCGGCTCGATCCGCGTCACCCGCGTCGGCGGGACCAGGTGGTACAGGAGCGAGCTGCGCCCGGTGAAGCCCTCGACGCCGAACAGCTCCTCGGCGTACAGGCTCCCGTCGGGCGCGCGGTGCTGGGTGTGGCGCTGGCGCGGGATGCTGCCGCGGGCGACGTAGTACATGCGCAGACTGGCCTCCGTGCGGACGGACGCCAGTCTAGTCGGACCCGTGCGCCCGCTCAGCGCGAGGGCGGTCTCGCCACGATCGGCGTCTCCAGCCGTCCCAGCCGCTCGACCTGGAGCGCGACGACGTCGCCAGGCTCGAGGTACCGCCCCAGGGTCGCGTCGCGGACCTCCAGCAGGCAGCCGCCACCGACGGTGCCGCTGCCAACGATCTCGCCGGGTCGGATCCGTGCGTCCGCCGACGCGCGCGCGACCATCGCCCCGAAGGAGTGGTGGATAGTGGACCAGCTGCCGCGCGACGTCTCGACGACCCGGCCGTCCGAGGTCGTCACCGTCGCCGTCATCAGCAGGTCCGGCGCGGTCGACCCGGGTGCGCGGCGGTCGGCCAGCTCGTCGGGCGTGACCAGCCACGGCCCGATCGAGGTCGCGAAGTCCTTGCCCTTGGCCGGCCCCAGCCGGACCGCCGTCTCGTCGCGCTGGAGGTCGCGGGCCGACCAGTCGTTGAGGATGAAGAACCCCCCGATCGCCTCCTCGGCCCGCTCCTCGGGCAGGTTCGTGACCGGCGTGTCCACGAAGGCGCCGATCTCGAGCTCGTAGTCGAGCTCCGCCGACCCGCGCGGCGCCCAGACGGGCTCGCCGGGTCCGCGCAGCTCGGAGGTGTTCGAGAAGTAGAACACCGGCAGGCGGAACCACGCCTCGGGGATCGGCTGCCCACGGCGCGCCCAGGTCGTCGCGACGTGGCGCTCGAACGCGTAGAAGTCGCGGATCGCCGGCGGACGCAGGACCGGCGGGCCGAAGTCGAGGTCGTCGGCCGCGAGGATGGCGTCGTCGTCGGCGGGGTCGTCGTGCGGGGTGAAGCGGTCGAGGAGGTCGGCCAGCGCCTCCACCCGCAGGCCGCGGGCGAGGTGGTCGTCGAGGGTCGTCACCGGCCGCCGGTAGAGGTCCGAGTCGTGGGCCAGGTTCGGGTCCCCGGAGCGGGCGCGCCGCCGGGCGATCTCGAGATCGAGCCATCGGCCGCCGTCGGGATCGAGCCCGGCTGCCAGTCGCCAGGCCGCGCCGGCGGGCGCGTGACGTTCGCGAACGTGAGCGAGACGCATCGCCCACGAGTCTACTGGAGGTTGCGGCGGGCCGGATCGCCCCGTCCGCCCCCCTGCCCGGAATGGCGGCCCGGGCCGCCATTCCCGAGCCGGCCGTCCGGCGCGTCCCGAGCCGGGGTGCGGGGCCGTCGGGCCCGTCGCCGGGACGCCTACTGGATCATCTTGCCGTCGGCGCCGACCACGAACCACTTGCCGCCGACCCCCTGGCCGTTGGTCTGGCCCGAGGCGGTGTCACCGGCGAAGTAGTACAGCGGCATGCCGTAGAAGGTGACCTGGGTCTTGCCGTCGTCGCGCGTGATCGTCGCGAAGTCCTCGGCATCGAGGCCGTCGGCGAGCGTGGGCGCGCCGGACGAGGTCAGGGGCGGCCAGTTGTCCACGCACGAGCCGGTGCAGGCGGAGGCGTCACCCTTGTCGGCGGTGAACACGTACAGCGTCCGGCCGGTGCCATCCGCGAGGATCTTGCCCTGCGTGGCAGCGGCGAGCTCGATCGCGACGCCGCCGCTCGCCGGCGGCGATGCGGCCCCGCCGGTGCCGGCGCCCATCATCGAGCCGTCCGCGCCGACCACGAACCACTTGCCACCGATGCCCTGGCCCTTGGTGTCGCCCGCGGCCGTGTCGCCGGCGAAGTGGTACAGCGGGTGACCATGGAACGTGACCTGCGTCGAGCCGTCGTCGCGGGTGATCGTGGCGAAGTCCGCGGCGGCCAGGCCCGTGCCCACGGTAGGGGCGCCGGACGTCTCGAGCGGCGGCCAGCTGGTCGCGCAGTCGCCGGTGCACGTGGAGGCGCCGCCGGTGTCGGGCGTGAACTCGTACAGCGTCATCCCGTTGCCGTCGACGAGGATCGACCCGAGGCTGGAGCTCGCGAGGTTGATGGTCGCGCCGGCCGCGGCGGGCGCGGACGAGCCGCCGCCGCCGTAGCGCCCTCCCGAGCCCGACGAGGCGGTGGTCGGGGCCGCCGTGGCTGCGGGCGGAGCCGCGCTGGCGGAAGGCGCCTGGGTGGCGCTGCTCCCGCCGCTCGAGCAGGCGGCGAGGATGAGGCCGAGACCGAGAAGCGGGCCGGCCGCACGGATCATGTGCATCGGGTGGATCTCCCTGTGCCCTTGAACGTTGGACAGGGACCTCTACGACGGCTCCCGGCGGGCGGATTGCGCCGGCCAGGAACCCACGCCGCTGGTACCTCCGGGCCATGGCGCGCCGCGGCCCCGGCGCTCATGACTGGGGCGATGTCGCACGTGATGCCGCGCCCGCTCGAGGACGATGCCTGGCGCGCCGGTGACCCGGGGCCGGGCGTGGCGCATTTCTACGGCTGGGCCGCGGACTTCGACGGTCGGTCGAAGTGCTGGGCGGACGTGCCCTTCGACGGCACCCGCCGGGCGGCCGACGACGACCAGCTGTGCCCCGACTGCGAGGCCTGGTACTGGCAGCTGGTCGCGATGCCGGGGCCTGCACCTAGCCCGGCCGGATGGCGTCAGCCATGGCCGGCACACTCCGTTCCAGCAGCCAGGTCCCGATGGGCCGCGTGGGCGTGGGCGCCTCGACGACGTCGACCCTGAACGCCGGCTGGAACAGCCGCTCGACCTCACCCGGCCGTAGGCCCGGAAAGGCGCGCGACGGACCGGAGAAGCTGAGCCGCGGCAGGTCCTGGGGCCGGCCGGCGAAGGCGAACAGGAACAGGCGAGATCCGGGTCGTGCCAGGCGCGTGACGAGGGCGGCCATCGCCCGACGACCGGGCTCGGGCAGGTCGTCCAGCGTGCCGTAGTCCACCAGCAGGTCGAACGGTCCCTCGATGCCTGCGATGAGGCCGGCCGTGAGATCGCCCCGGACGAACCGGAGGCGTGACGGTGGAAGCGCGTGCTCCCGGGCCGCAGCCCGCGCCTTCCGCAGCGCGACCGTCGAGAAGTCCACGCCGGTGACCTCGAACCCCGCCTCGGCGAGCTCGATCGAGACGCCACCCGCGCCGCAGCCGAGATCGATCGCGCGGGCCGCGGGCTGCCCCGGCCGGCGGAGGGTCTCGGGTGCGCACCGCCCGTCGCGGACGAGCGCGCGCAGCTCCACCCGGTCCGCGCCCTCCCATGGCGCCCCGAACCGGTACATCAGGTCATAGGCCCGGCGGGCCACGGTGACCATCAGCCGGCTCCGGGTGCCGCCACGGGCTCCGCGCCCGCGATCGCCACGCGCGACCCCTCCCGGCGGACGGCCCAGGACCGCCGGGCGGCGACGCCCGCGACCGCGAGGATCGCGAACCCGTTGAGCGGGTGGAGGGCCGCCACCAGGGGCAGGTCCGCCCGCACGGCCACGAACACGGACTGCAGCGCGAACTGGACCAGGAGCAGGGCGCTGAGGCCGGTGACCGATCGCGGCTCCCGGCCGGCGAGCGCCAGCGCAAGCGCGACCAGGGTCAGCCAGCCGAACAGGTAGCCGAAGTCGCGATGGGTGATGAACGCCCGGGGGTCGTCGAACACCCCCAGCCCCGCGAGGAACACCTGGACGATGCCGCAGGCGAGGAACGCGGCCATGACGATGGGATGGGCGGCTCGGGCGAACGAGCGGAGCATGGCGACGGCCTCCCAGGGACGGGCTCAGGCGTTGGCCAGGGCGGCGAACAGCGCGGCGACGATCTGGTCCCCGTACAGGTCGAAGACGTGGTCGATCCCCTTGCCGTCGGTGCTGTGCCCACCGGCGTCCCACGCGCTCGACGGCGGAAGCAGCGTGTCGGTGCGGAAGGTGAAGCTGCCGGGGATGCCCCAGGACGAAGCGAGCGCCACGGCGTAGTCCACCTGTTCCTCGGTCAGGTCGGGCAGGCCGAACAGCTCCGTCTGCTCGTAGATGTCGTGCAGCGTGACGGTCATCCACTCGCCGGAGATGGAGGCATGCAGGTTGCCGATCGCCGACCGGTTGACGACGATGCACTCGTGGGCGGCGACGGTCGTCGCAGGAACGACGCCGATCGCCAGGGCCAGGGCGAGGCTGCGGACGAGGACGCGCATCGGTGACTCCTCTCGGTTCGGCGCGCCTGGATGGGCGCCGTGGACCGGAGCGTCGCGGTCGGGCTGTCCCGTCGTCATGGGACCGGTGTCCCGGTCCACGTCCCGAACGTTCAGGCGCCCCGGTCCGGTCCCCCGCCCAGCCCGGCCTCCCGCGCGCGGACGATCGCCTCGGCGCGGTCGCGGACCTGGAGCTTGGCGAAGATGTTGGAGACGTGGTTGCGCACCGTCTTGGGTGACAGCACGAGGTCGGCGGTGATCCGGGCGTTCGATTGGCCCTGGGCCACGAGCCCCAGGATCTCCCGCTCGCGCTCGGTCAGCTCGGGGAATGCCGTGGCGGCGTCGGGCGGAGCGGGGCGGGCGAAGAAGGCCATCAGCCGCCGCGCCACCGCCGGCCCGAAGATGGCCTCGCCGGCGACCACGGCCCGGACGGCCCGCAGCAGATCCGCGCGCTGAGCACCCTTGAGCAGGTAGCCGCGCGCGCCGGCGCGGACGGCACCGAACACGGTGTCGTCGTCGTCGTGCATCGTGAGCACGAGCACGGCCACGTGCGGGGCGGTATCCACGATCCGCCGCGTGGCCTCGATCCCGTCCGTGCCCGGCATGTTGATGTCCATCAGCACGACGTCCGGCTGGAGCACGCCCGCCGCCGCGACCGCCGCGTCGCCGGTGGACGCCTCGCCCACGACGGCGATGTCGCCGCCGATCTCGAGCGCGGCACGCAGCCCGCCGCGGAACGCCGCGTGGTCGTCGACGACCAGGACGCGGATCGGGCCCTCGGACTCGGTCACGCCGGCAACCCGCGTCCGATCGGGAGGCGGGCGACCACCCGCGTCCCGCCCCCGGGCGCCCGCTCGACCGCGACCTCGCCGCCGAGCTCTGCGGCCCGCTCGCGCATCGACTCCAGGCCGGTCCCGGCAGGGGCATCGTCGGGCAGCCCGCGACCGTCGTCGACGACCTCGATCGTGAGCTGGGATCCGGCCGCGACGTGCACCCGGCACGTCCGCGCGCCCGCGTGGCGGACCGCGTTGGTCATCGCCTCGACGGCGATCCGGTACGCGGCGACCTCGACCGCGGCCGGCAGCGCCGGCAGCGGAGCCGGCTCGCCCTCGACGCGGATGGACGCGCTCCCGGCCCCGGGCTCGTGCGGCCGGCCGCCGTCGAGCCTGGCGGCCTGCTGCCCGATCGCCCCCACCAGCCCCAGCTCGTCGAGGGCCGGCGGCCGCAGGCCGTCGACCAGGCGCCGCACGTCGGCGAGCGCGTTGCGCACCTCGTCGCCCAGCGCGTCGAGCTGCCGGCGGGCGGCCTCGCGGTCGTCGTCGAGGACCGCGGCCGACGCCTCGGCCCGCATCCCGATCGCGGCGAGCGCCGGCCCCAGGCCGTCGTGAAGGTCCCGCCGGAGCCGACGTCGCTCCTCCTCTCGGGCGACCACCAGCCGCTCCCGCGAACGGGCGAGGTCGTCGCGCAGCCGCTGGGCCCGGATGGCGGCGCCGGCCTGGCGCGCGAGGTCCCGGAGCAGGTCGAGCTCATCCGGACGGAACCCGCGCTCGCCGCTGCGCACGCCCAGCACCAGCCGCCCGACCGGCTCCGCTCCGTGGACCAGCGGCACGCTGTCGACCGCGCGCGGGGGCCGCCGTGCTCCGCGACGATCGCTGCTCCGGCCCACGTCGTCGGTCACCTCCAGCGCCACGTACGGCAGCCGCAGCGCCTCGGCCACGGTCTCGGCGATCGCGGGGAACGCGCGGTCGAGGTCGGCCGCCCATTCCAGGCGGGCACCGAGCGTGCGCATCGCCTGCCACGGCTGGTCTCGCTGCCCGTACATCAACCGGTTGACCGCACCCTGGAGGGCGTCCCGCAGGGGCAGCGCCACCAGGGCCGCCGCGCCGGCCGCGAGGAGCGATACCCCGTAGGGCTGGTCGCCACCGAGGATCCCGGTCATGGCGGCCGTGGCGACGGCATAGGTGACCAGGATGCCCAGCGTCAGGCCGCCGTAGACGAGCGTCCGGTTGAGGACGACCTCGATGTCGAACAGGCGGTCCCGCAGGATCCCGGCCGCGAGCCCGAGCGGCAGCGGGAGCGCCGTGAGGCCGAGCGCGGACTCGGGGATCAGGGGTCGCCCGAGGATCAGGGCCGGGCCCATGAACAGGACCAGGCCCAGCACCCCGCTCGCGCCCGCGCCCAGCGTGGCCAGCCGCATCTGCGCCTTGCGCACCGGGTCGCGCGTGCGCAGGTAGCGCACGCCGATGAGGGTGACGGTGATCGCCAGGGTGGGGACGACGATCGCGACCTGGGCCGCCGGCCAGGTGCCCACCCAGTCCAGGAGGGTCGGCGCGGTACCCAGTGCGGCGAGCGTCAGCCCTGCGTAGGCCGTCAACGCGAGCGCGTAGATCGCGGGGACGAGGGCCCGATGCCGCCTGACAAGGCCGATCGGCGACGGGAACACCAGCACCAGGTGGAGCCCAGCCGGCCACAGCAGCATGTACAGCGGCCCGGTGACCAGCGACTGGAGCACGAACGGCCACCCGCGCACGACGTCGCTGACGGTCGCCCCGAGATACCACGGCACGCTGCTGCCGGCTGCGCCGCAGGCCGCCAGCACCAGGGCCGTTGCCGCCGGCTCGTCCGGGCGCCGCAGGAACACGAACGCCGCGATCAGCGCGGTCGCGACCGAGAACGCGATGACGCTCCATCCGTCGAGCAGGGTGGCCGCCATCGCCGATGGCTGCCACGCGACCTCCCGCTCCAGCGTGATGCCGTCACGGTCCACCAGGTACCGGATCGGCGCCCCGGCGTCGGGCCGGGCGACCCCCGCGTCGAGCGCGATCCGCAGCCACCCCTCGAGCGGACGGCCATCCACGGCCCGGACGAGGTCGCCGTCCCGGAGCCCGCGCGCCGGCGCGTCGATGGGGGCGATCCGGATCCCCGCGGCCGACCAGGCGTCAGCGTAGAACGCGACCCGGGCGCCGTCGGACGGCGTCGCCGCCCGGACGACCACGAACGCCAGCCCAGCGCCGAGCGACGCGGCCAGCGCGAGCCACGTCGCCACCCGGCGAGCCCGACCCGTCCTCGGTTCCACCCCTCGCGTCTCCTGGGGCCCCGGCTCGAACCTTCCCGCCCGGCGCCAGTGTGCCGGGGCCACAGTCTAGAGGGCCGGCCAGGGGCCGGGGCGGCCTTGCGACGCTAGAGGTTCCCGCGCCGCGCCTGCTCCAGCTCGATGGCCTCGAACAGCGCCTTGAAGTTGCCCACGCCGAAGCCGCGGGAACCGTGGCGCTCGATGATCTCGAAGAAGAAGGTGGGGCGGTCCTGGATGGGTCGGGTGAAGATCTGGAGGAGATAGCCCTCCTCGTCCCGGTCCGCCTCGATGCCCAGGTCCTCGAGGACATCCATCGGCACGCCCACGTCGCCGACCCGGTCGGCGAGCGACTCGTAGTAGGCGTGGGGCATGCCCAGGAATTCGACGCCGTTCTCGCGCAGCCGCCGGACCGTGCCCACGATGTCCTCGGTCCGCAGGGCGACGTGCTGGACGCCCGGCGCCCGGTACCAGTCCAGGAACTCCTGGATCTGGCTCTTCTTGCGGCCCGTGGCGGGCTCGTTGATCGGGAACTTGACGCGCCCGTTGCCGTTGGTCATCACCTTGGACATCAGGGCGCTGTACTCGGTGTGGATGACCGTGTCGTCGTAATGGATGAGCTGCGCGAAGCCGAACACGTCGCGGTAGTAGTCGACGAACCGGTCCATGTCGCCAAGGGCCACGTTGCCCACGCAGTGGTCGATCTCGAGCAGGCTCAGGCCCTGGGCCGCCTTCGCGGGCCGCTTGACGCGCCGGTAGCCGGGAGCGAACACGCCGTGGTAGTCGGCGCGGTCGACGAAGCTGTGGCGGACGTCGCCGTAGGTGCGGACCGTGCTGCGGCGAAGCACGCCCTCCTCCCCACCGTCGAGCTCGCTCGGCTCCATCGCGGACGTCGCGCCGCGGCGGGTGGTCTCGAGCCACGCCGACGTCACGTCGGGCACCGCGAACGCGATGTCGCGGACGCCGTCGCCGTGCTCTCGCACGTGCTCCGCGAGCTCGCCGTCGGGCGTGAGCGGTGCCGTCAGCACGATCCGGATGTCGTGCTGCTGGAGCACGTAGCTGGCGCGGTCGCGGATCCCCGTCTCGAGGCCGGCGAACGCGACCGGCGTGAAGCCCCACAGGGCGCGGAAGTAGGCGGACGCCTGGCGCGCGTTGCCGACCCAGAACTCGACATGGTCGATGCCGTCGAGCGGGAGGAAGTCGCCGGCCTCGGCGTAGGCGTCACGGTTGATTCGCGCACCCGCCTGGTTCGAGGCGGGCGTGCCGACCTGGGCCCCTGGCGAGGGGCGTGCGGCGGTATCGGTCATGGGACGCGCTCCGGCTGGAGAGGCTGCCGGACGGCGGGATGCGAGCCGCGAGTCCGGATGGTCGTTGGGGTCAACCATGGACCCGGACGACGGCCGGGTCAAGCGACCGTGGCCCCGATCAGGCATACGTGCCAGACTGCGCGCATGACGGATCTGCCCGCCTCCGCCCCGGACCCGCTGGCTCGCCTCGCCGCCTCGCGAGCCGCAATCGCCGCGCTCCGGCCGCGGGTGATGGCGGGGGAGCCCTGGCCGCTCGCCGAGGACTTCGGCACCGGACCCGAGGCGTCGTGGGGCCCCCGCGAGGTCCTTGCCCACACGGCCGAGATGCTGCCGTACTGGCTGGGCGAGTACGAGCGGATCGTCGAGGCCGGCCGGGGCCCGGGTGGCGGGGTGCCCTTCGGGCGCGTCGCCGCCGATGCCGTGCGGGTCGGGATCCTCGAGCGCGACCGGACCGTCCCGCTGCGCGAGCTGTTCGAGCGGATCGACGCCGGGATCGAGCGCTGGGAGCGCCGGCTGGCCGGGTCGCCGCCGGGCGAGGGTTCCGCCGTCGGCCTTCACCCCTCGCGCGGCGAGATGACGGCCGACGGCCTCCGCGACCGGATGATCCTGGACCACCTCGCGGAGCACATCGAGCAGCTGGAGCGGATCCTGGGCGACCGCTGATCGGGGCCATCGTGGCACCGGCGGGAAGCAGGCAGGAGCCCTTCAGGACGGTGGCGATGCCACCGGAGCGTGGCCGTCGCGCGCCGTCAGCCAGCCGGCGAGCGCGCCCCAGTCCACGGCCATCCCCGCGACGAGGGCGGCCATCGGGATCACCGCCGTCAGCCAGCGCTCCTCCTTGAGCTGGATGAGGAACGTCGCCACGATCGTGAGCGCGCAGTAGAGGAACGGGACCACGACGACGCCGGGCATGCCCCGACGCCGGACCGTGCCGATGAGCACGGCGATCGCGGTGATCCCGGTGAGTGGCGGCCCGACGGTGCCCAGGGCGATCGTTCGCAGCCAGCGGCCCGCCGTGACGTGCACCCGCCAGCTCCGGGTCCGGGTCCCGCTCGCCGAGTTGAGCCATCGCTGCAGGACGTTGACGGCCTCGGCGCGATCGATCGCGAACGCCGCGAGGACGTAGGCCGCAAAGGCGACCACGGACGGCAGCGTCACCGTGAGCGCCGCGCGCCAGCGGTGCCGAGCGAGGACGTACAGCCCGGCGGGGAGCCAGAACGCAAGGGCGATCTCCTTGAGCATCACCGCCACCGCGATCACGATCCCGGCCCACAGCAGGCGCTGGTGCAGCAGGAGGTACACCGCGAGCACCAGGAAGAACGCCATCGGCACCTCCATGTGGATCACCCATGACAGGTGCACGAAGTAGGGGTTGGTCGCGACCAGCACGCTCGCGACGAGACCGGACACGGTGCCCCGCGCGTCGCGCACGACGATGAACGCCAGGATCACGGTCGCCAGGCCGAACAGCGCGGAGACCGCGCGCGCGGCGATGAGCGCGGCGTGGAACCCGAACGGGCCCGCCAGGGCGGCCGGCGGCGCAACCAGGTACGCGAACAGCGGCGTATGGTCGAAGAAGGCCTTGCCGCTCGCCTGCCGATAGTCCTCCGAGGGGTAGCCGTGGGACAGGACGCCCTGGCCGACGCTGATGAACAGGTGCTCGTCGAACAGGACCCCGCGCCGGGTCCGGATCTCCCAGGCCAGGGCGTACAGGAACAGCATGGCCAGGGGCAGGACCGTCGCCGTCGTCATCAGGCGGGGCGACCGATCGATCCGGCGGGCGAGCGCCATCCATGCCGCCCGGCGCGGGGCGCTGCCCGCGACGTCGCCGTCGGGGCCGGCGACCCGGATGAGGCCGGATGCCCGCGGCTGCCCATGCATCGGCTGATCATAGCCGCGGCCCGGTGCCGGGCCGCGGAAGGCGTCGCGGAAGGCGCCGGCGGTGCGCCACGGGCCGAGCACCGATCGACCGCGTCGGCGTCCGACGCGGTCGGATGGGCTAGGCGGCGAACTCGCGCAGCTTGCGGCTCCGGGACGGGTGGCGCAGCTTGCGCAGCGCCTGGACCTCGATCTGGCGGATCCGCTCCCGGGTGAGGCCGAACTCGCGGCCGACCTCCTCGAGCGTGCGGGCATGCCCGTCGTCGAGGCCGAAGCGGAGGCGCAGCACGCGCTGCTCGCGCCCGTCGAGGCTGTTGAGCACGTGCTCGATCTGCTCCCGGCGCATCCGGTCGGCCACCGCGTCGAGCGGCGAGACCGCGTCCTCGTCCGGGATCAGCTCGCCGAGCTCCGCGTCGCCCTCGTCGCCCACCGGCGACTGGAGCGAGACCGGCTCGCGGCCGAGCTTGCGGATCTCCTCGACCCGCTGCGGGGTCATGACCGGCGTCTCGTCGGGCAGGGCCGCCGCGATCTCGGCGTTGGTCGGCTCGCGGCCGAGCTGCGTCGACAGCTCGCGGACGACGCGCGCCACGCGACCCATCGTCTCGACCATGTGGACCGGGATCCGGATGGTCCGGCTCTGGTCCGCGAGGCCGCGCTGGATCGCCTGGCGGATCCACCAGGTGGCGTAGGTGCTGAACTTGAAGCCGCGCTCGTACTCGAACTTGTCGACTGCGCGGATCAGGCCAGCGTTGCCCTCCTGGACGAGGTCGAGGAGGCCCATGCCGGCCTGGTTGATGTACTTGCGGGCGATGGACACGACCAGCCGCAGGTTGGCGGAGGTCAGGTGGTCCCGCGACTGCTTGGCCAGGTGCTTGAGCACGACGCCCATCTCGTCGAGGGTCTCGGTCTCGTTGCCGGCCTCGAGGTAGCGCCGGATGGCCGGATAGGCGATCTCGCCGCGCGCCCAGTCGCGCAGGTCCTTGAGCGCGGCGCTCGCACGGATCTCCGCGTTCGGCCGGCCCAGCTCGCCCTCGATCCAGTCCAGGAGGCCGATGAAGGAGTCGGCGTCGAGCCGCTCGTTGTACACCGACCGCAGGTCCTGGGCGCGGACGAGCCGCTCCCGGAGCGCGTCCGTCTCGGCCTTCTTGAGCGCATCGGCGAGACCCAGGGCGGGCGCCGTGACCAGCAGCACCAGCGCGTCGTCCGCGCGGATCGCGCGATCGACGATGCGGTGGGCGGCGGCCTCGAACGGCAGCGTGTAGCGGCGGTCCTTGGCGCGTGCGGTGGGCTCGCTGGCGTGCAGCGTCCACTCGTGAAGGCTCAGGATCGCGGCCCAGGGCTCGGCCTCGATCTGCGCCCCGAGCTCCATGCCCTTGGCAAGGATGACCTCTTCCTCCGCGGTGAGCAGGGGCACCCGGCCGATCTCCCGCAGGTAGAGGCGGACCGAGTCGTCGGTGTCGAGGACGTCGGACGTCTCGACCTCCTCGGCCTCCACCGGCTTGGCCGGCTCGACCGCCGGCGGGACGGCCGCGCGGGTCTCGGACTCGGCCACGGTCTCCCCGAGGGCCTCTGCCTCGAGCTCGGCCACCTCGGGGTCGAGCTCGATTGCCGCCGCTGCGAATTCGGCCTCGTTGTCCGGGGCCATGGGAGTTGTAGGTTCGATCGAGATCACGTTGCTCCAGCTGAGACGGCGCCGCGCCCGACCGCGCGACCACCGTGGAAAGATTCCTGCACGCGCTGGCCCGGGTCAGTACGGGCCGCGCCGGGTCCACGCCACCCGACACACGTAGTGGCGTGTCAAATGACACGCCATTGGATTAGAAGTCTAGGCCATTCAACGTCTCTTGACAACCCCCCAAGTCAATACCACCGGGGGGTATGGACGCGTTCACCGCGGCGCTCGCGACGTTGCATTCCCGCATCGGCTGCGGGCGGGTCGCCGCGGCCGGCGAACGATGCGCTGGGCCGCCGGAAAGCGGTCGGGTTGGCCCTCGCGGACGACGCGTCGATCCGCTACCCAACACGTGTACGACCACCGCCCGGAGGAGACGCATGGCAACGACCATCAACCAGATCGAGGGGTTCCTCGCGCTCAAGCGGATCGCCGTCGTCGGCGTGTCCCGGAACCCCGGGGAGATCAGCAACACGCTGTGGCAGGAGCTCCGCCAGCGCCGGTACGACGCCATCCCCGTCAACCCGGCGGTGACCGAGATCGACGGCAGGCGCTCGTATGCCAGCGTTCGCGACATCGATCCGCCGGTCGACGGCGCGCTGATCATGACGACGGCGGCCGTCGCGGAGCAGGTCCTCGAGGAGTGCGCGGCGGCCGGGATCCACCACGTGTGGCTGTACGGCGGCCTGGGCGGCGGTGCCACGAGCCAGGCAACGGTCGCCGCGGCCGAGCGCCACGGGCTCGACACCGTCGCCGGGCATTGCCCGTACATGTTCCTGCCCGGGACGCCGGTGTTCCACAGCCTCCACGGCTGGGGCAAGAAGGTGACCGGCAGCTACCCCAAGGCAGGGTAGGCGATGACCACGGCCGCGGTCGTCTACCGGAGCGCCACGGGGACGACGCGACGCCTGGCGGAGGAGCTCGGCGCCCACCTCGAATCGCGGGGCCTGGTCGCCACCGTGCAATCGGTGGGTGACGCGGATCCCCGCTCGGTCGCCGATGCCGACGTCGTGCTGCTCGGCTGCTGGACGAGCGGGCTGTTCGTCATCCTCCAGCATCCCGACGAGCCCTGGCTGGCGTTCGTGCGCGACCTGCCGAGCCTGGGCCGCGCCCGCGTCGGGCTGTTCACCACCTACAAGCTCGCCACCGGATCGATGTTCGCGCGCATGCGGGTTGCCCTGGCGCCGACCGGGGCGCGGGTCGGCCTCGAGCTCAAGTCGCGCGACGGCACGCTGTCGGCCGCGGGGCGCCGGGCGCTCGACGAGCTGGTCGGGCGGCTGTAGGGCCGATTGAGCGACCGGCGCGATGGCCGGGGATCCAGCCGGTGCAGAGCATCGTGCTCGGGATGTCGCGCCGATCTCTGCCCAGGCCGTCGGCTTCTCGACCCGCTCGATGCCAGGGTCGTGGGCGCCCGTTTCGGGCGCGGCGTCCGTGCGGCGGCACGTGCCGGGTCTCGGGTCCGTGTCGCGGGGCCCGGGCCCGTCCTGAAACCAGGACGTTGTGCGCTGCTCGCGTTGCGGCCGCCCGCCGTTCCGACCGCTGTTGTCTGTGGGTCCATGAGAACCCGGTTCGCGCCCCCGAGGGCGCCGCCAGCCTCGTCTTCGTTGTCTCGCCGGCACCAAGACCGCCGGATCCAGGCCCTCAACCCGGGAATCCGCTCGCTGCACCGCGATCTCATGGTCTCGAGGTCAACGCCCGATGGGGACGCCTGCCTCAGCAACGAACCCGAATCAACGGCAGGCGGGCGGCTCCCGGGGGGCCGTACGGGATGCCGACCCGGCGACCGCAGGAGGATCGCCGCTACGGCTCGCGTGACGAGGGCGGGCCTGCCGGTGCCGCCCTCGTCACGATCGATCGGCCGGATGGTGGATCAGCCGGCGGCGGCCTCCACCTGCCGGATCAACGCGCGCGCGGCGCGCGTGAGATGCCTGATCGTCGCCTCGCTCGCGGCGTGGCCGCCGAACTCGGCGCTCTCGAGGACGCCGGCGATCTGGCCGGCCAGCGCGTCGCGCTGCGCGGTCCAGGCGTCGATCTGGGTGTCCATCGCCGTGTAGGCCGAATCGTCCGAGGACGATCCGGTCTGGATCCCGGCCGTGGACACCGAGAGGCTGGCCATCGACAGCGCGCCGAACGGCGCGTCCAGCTGCTTGTACGCGGCACCCAGCCGCTGCAGGCTGCCCCGATGGACGTTGGCCGCCCGAGCGACGGCGTGGCCCGAGAGGATCTCGAGGATCGCCCGGCCGTCGTGGGTATAGGTGTCCGCCAGGCCGAGGACCGAGAGCATCGTCGGTCGGACGTCGGTGTGGTCCGTCCAGACCCTGCCGGTCTCACCCAGGTGCCGGATGCCGGGCCCGACGAAGCCGAGCCAGGTGGTCGCGATCTCGGGCTGGATGTCGCCGTGGTTCCAGGCGAACGCAGGGTTGATGCACGTCTCGCAGGTGCTCGCCGGGAAGTCGGTCAGGAAGTAGTTGGGGTCGCCGAAGAACGCGAAGTTGGGGTCGCGGTTCGGGTCGCCGGCCGTGTACATGTGGAGCAGCTTCATCTCCGCCTGGTCGGCCATCGCCACCATCAGGTTATCGGTGTTGCCGGTGTACGGGTTGACCGCCGTGAGGTTCGCGATCTGGCGTTCGAAGTCGCGGTTGGCGGGGTCGTCCTGGGCGAGCTGGCCGGCGCCCTTCTGCGCGAGATAGAACGTCGGGGCGTCGTCGCCATGGACCGTGAACGCGTTGGGCGCCCCTGCGCCCAGGAACTGCGTCGCGAGCGTCGGGAACTGGTCGGCGACCAGGGTGTCGATGTTGGCGTTGATCTCGCCCACCTGGCCGGTCCAGTCGCAGGGGGTGGTGACGCCGTCGCAGCCCGAGGGGGTCGGGGTCCCGCCCACGAAGTGGTCGCCCTCGTCGACGGTGAACACGAACATCGTGTTCGACTTGTTGATGCCGTCGGACGCCAGCCGCTGGAAGAACGCCGCGAACGCGTCGTCGTAGGCCTTGAGCTGCGCGACGTAGCCTGCCGAGCCGGGGCCGAACGCCTGGTGCGCGTTGCCGGCCACGCCGTGGAAGTCGTGGGCGTCGCTGATGTAGGCGTAGGTGACCGGGACGCCGGCTTCCTGCATCCCGGCCGCGTAGGCCAGGGAGACCGCGGCCGACATGCCATCGAAGCCCGGGAAGCCCGGCTGGCCGAACGGGTCGGTGACCGGCTGGCCGTCGAGCCCGACGACCGGGGTCGAGGCCGGCTGGCCGGTCAGCAGCGGATCGATCGCCTGGGCGCCGAACAGGCCGTTGAAGCCGGTGTACCCGCCGACCTCGTCCGGCAGCAGGTCGGGCTGCCCGTCGGCGCACGTGGCCGACCCCTGGGCGCAGTGGATCGCGAAGCCGACGAAGTCCGTCTGGGCCAGCTGCCGCAGCGCGCTGCCCGCGGGCGCGGCGCGCGAGGCGTCGGCCTCCGCCTGCTGCGGCGACGGGTTGCCGAACACCTTGGTGATGTCGCCGCCGGGCAGCGTGCTCGTGTTCTCGAGCACCGTGTTGGCGGTCGCGATCTCGCCCACGTCGCAGCCGGCGCGCGTGAACGGCACCCACGGCGCGGGGGCGGTCGTGCCGTCGGGCGAGACCATGTTGGGGACGGTCGGCGTGTTGGACGCGGAGAGTGTGTCCGTCCAGTAGCCGAACGAGCTGGGGAACGAGAAGCCGCCGGTGGACGAGATCCTGACGTTGCTGTTGGACACGATCTGGCCGTGCCGATCGGGGTAGACACCGGTGAGCGAGGACAGGATGCCGCCAGCGGTGTGGGAGATCAACACCGTGTGGTCGTTGGTCAGCAGCGTGCCGTTGTCGCGCATGAAGTCGAGCAGGTGGGGCATCTGCTCGAGGTCGGACGGGACGCCCGCGCGGTCGCGCAGGAAGTGGGTGTTGTCGAACTGGACGTAGATCACGTGCCGGATGGCGCCGTTCGCGCCCAGGGCGCAGGCGGCGTCACCGCCGTTCGGGGATGACGCCGGTGGCGCCGCGGCCACTGGGCTGGCGGCGCCGAGTGCGAGCAGCGCCGCGATCGCGACGACGACCGGGAACCTGGACCGGGGACGACGGGCCATGGCATGCCTCCTGGCGCGATCCGGGGGACCCGGCCCCGGGACGGTCCCGAGGCCGGCGGTCCGCCCATGATCCGACAACTTCGTCAACGGCGTATTGCAGGACATCCACGACCGTGGGCGCCGCGATCGATCATCCTCGACGCCATGCACTGCCTGGTCCGTCGGTGAGCGCGTCGCCCCGCGCGTTCGTGCTCCGTGCCACCCGTCTCCGGCCGGTGCCCGGGCTGGAGACGATCCGGCTGCACCTGGCGGACGAGGTCCTGCCGCTGTGGCACGCCGTGCAGGTCGAGACCGGCGACGCCGACGCCGCGCTGCCGTACTGGGCCTTCGCGTGGTCGGGGGGGCTCGCGATCGGGCGGTACCTGCTCGATCATCCCGAGGTGGTGGCCGGTCGGCGCGTGTTCGACCTGGCCTCGGGATCGGGGCTGTGCGCGGTCGCCGCCATGCGGGCGGGCGCGTCGTCCGCGACCGGCGCCGACATCGACCCGTTCGCGGTCGCGGCGATCGGGCTCAACGCGCGCGCCAACCGGACCCGGGTCGCCGTCGTCGGCCGGGACGTCCTCGACGAGGATCCGCCCGATGCCGACCTCCTGCTCGCGGGTGACACCTGGTACGAGGCGCGGCTGGCCGACCGCGTGCTGCCGTGGCTGCGTCGCGCGCGCGACCGGGGGAGCGAGGTGCTGGTGGGCGATCCCGGCCGCCGCTACCTGCCGGTCGGCGAGCTGGTCGAGCTCGCCAGCTACGAGGTCAGGACCACCACCGAGCTCGAGGACCTGGCGCTCAAGCAGGGACGGGTGTACACCCTCGCATCGGGCTGAACGGCCGGAGGGCCTACGGGCGTCCCGCGTGCGGCGCGGGTGCCTCGAACGCGAGCACCTGGCCGCTCCCGGCGGACGCGTCCAGCCGGTCCATGCCGTGCCATTCGGCGGCCATCACGAACAGCGTCCGGCCGTCGGGACCGCCCAGCATGCAGGCGAAGCAGCCGCGATCGACGTCCACGCGCTGGATGACCTCGCCGCCCTCGCGCACGCGCACGCAGCAGCGGTGGGGCACGTCCGCGTACCAGGCCGCCCCCTCGTCGTCGAGGCAGATGCCGTCGGGAGCGCCGTCGCCGAGATCCGCCCAGGTCCGGCGGTTCGAGAGCCCGCCGTCCGTGGCGACGTCGAACGCGGTCAGCCGGTTGCCGTGGGATTCGGCCACGATCAGGGTGGCGCCGTCGGGGGTCAGCGCCATCCCGTTGCCGAACGCGAGGTCAGCCGCCACCCGACGTGCGACCCCGTCGGGCGTCACCAGCGCGACCACGGCACCGTTGACGTAGGCGTTGCCGCGCCCGTCCACGACAAGCTCGTTGAACAGCGTGTCGATCGCGCGCAGGTCGGCGTGGGTCGCCAGCGTCCCGTCGGGCTCGAGCCGCAACAGCCGGGCCTCGCGCCCGGCCACCACGAGAAGCCGCCCGTCGGGCAGCCAGTCGATCGAGAACGGCAGGCTGGTGGGCACCCGGAGCACGGTCTCGCGCGCACCGCCCGGCTCGAGCGCCGCCACCTCCGCCGATCCCCAGTCGCAGAACCACAGCCGGCCGTCGTGCCAGCGGGGCGACTCGGGGATGCCGAGACCGGTGACCAGCGTTCGCATCGTGTCCTCCTCGGCTGGGCTCGCCGATCCCGTGTCAGCCCGCGGCCAGCGCCGCGAGCGAGGCCATGTCGGGCACCTCGAGGTCGGGCGCCGCCTCGGCCGGCGGCGTCGCGCCGCTCCCCGGCCGGGCGTGACGGCGGTTGACCCAGACCGACGACAGGCCCAGCTGCCTGGCGGGCACGTGATCATGGAACAGGCTCTGGGCGACGTGGAGGATCCGGTCCCGCGGCCGATCGAGCCGCTCGAAGGCGACCTCGAAGTTGCGCAGGCTGGGCTTGTAGCTGCCGACCTGCTGCGCGGTGATCACCTGATCGAACGTCACGCCCAGCTGCCGGTTGGACGCGGCGAACAGGTCGTCGTCGCAGTTGGTGATCACCGCCAGCTCGAACCGCCGCTGGAGGCGGGCCAGCGCGGCCGCCGAATCCGGGAAGGCGGGCCAGGCGCCGACGCCGGCGGCGAAGGCCGCCGCCTCGTCGGGGCTCGGCTCGACCCCGAGCTCGGCGCACACGGCCGAGCTGGCGCGGGCGAGCACCTCGCGGTAGCGCAGGTAGGGGCCGACCTCGAGCTCGGCCTCGTGGGCCGCGTAGCGCACCAGGAGGTCCTCGTCGTCCGCCACGGCCACACGTCGATCGAGGATTGCCCGCAGGCCCTCGAGGATCCCGGCCTCCCAGTCGATCAGGGTCCCGTAGCAGTCGAAGGTGAGCACCTCGAACCGCGCGAAGTCGAGCGCGGTCATCCCGTGCCGGAGCCTTCCGCGGGCAGGATCGCGTTCATCGCCACCACGGCGTCCACATGGTAGGCGATCGCAAGCGGCGTCCTCGCTCGCACGCTGACCTGGAGCTGGATCCAGCACACGGCCGGGTTGCGCGGGTCGGGCACGAGCCCAGCGCGATAGCCGAGGACCTGGTGCGAATCCTGCTCGGAGCCCTGGAGCGCGACGCTGCACACGATCAGCGCGTCCCCGAGCGGGTCGGGCCGGTAGGGAAGGCTGTCGGGCAGGAAGACGGGGCTGTCGATGAGCCCGGCCGACGTCCGCGTCACCGTCCCCTGGCCCGTGACCTGTGGCCGGCCGCCGAACCAGGCCGTGCCCGTGTACTCGGTGCGGCGGCGCTGCATGCCGGTGATTGCTTCGGTGACCAGGGTGTCGATCCGGGGCTGCGGCAGGACCTCGATGCTGGCGGCCATGGGTGCCTCCTCACGCCCGGCATTGTGGACACCACGGGAGCGCAGCGCACGATCCGGGGGCGGGCGCAGCTAGCCGGGCTCCGGGGCTCCCAGCAGGTCCACGATCTGCCCGATCGGCCGGTGCACCCCGGTCAGGATCGGGGTGTCCCGGACGGTCGACCGCCGGCCATCGGTCGCGCGGAGGTCGCGGACGAGCGAGGAGAACGCGGCCAGGTCATCCATCTCGTAGGCGACCAGGAAGTCCATGTCGTCGAGCCCGAACGAGTAGGCGAGCAGCTGGCGAACCGTCGGGTAGCCGCGGCCGACCTTCATGTGCTCGTTCATCGAGCCCTGGCGGACCTCCTTCGAGCTGAGGTACCACTCGGTCGACTTGGTGAACGGGTAGACGACGAGGTACCGGGAGCGGTCACCCTCGAACAGCGACTGCTCCTGGCTGCTCGGTCGGGCCACGTACTGCGACTCGTGGATCAGGCCGAGGAAGCTGTGCGCGACGGTCAGCCACGACCCCATCCCGGTGCGGAGCGCGCGTGCGGCCGCGAGCTCCAGGTCCTCGAGCGAGGGTGCCAGCCGCCACACCAGCAGGTCGGCGCCCGCCTTGAGGCCGATCAGCGAGTACGTCTCCGTCCGTACCGGACCCGGGGTCACGACGGCCGTGGCGAAGGCGTCCGCCGTCTGCCGGCGCGCCTCGGCGGGCAGGCGGCGCCAGGCCGGGTCGAGGCCCAGCGCGAGCGCGTGGACGTAGGTGTCAGGCATCGGCGGCCAACGGTCGAAAAGCTCCCAAACCTGTCAGGTGCCGCAAGCATACCGGCTCGGCCCGCGAGGGCCGGCCGGGTGACGCTCAGCGGGTCTGCGTGACCTTGGTGAGGTTGCGCGGCAGGTCCGGGTCCAGGCCGCGCGCCAGGGCCAGGTGGTGGGCGAACAGCTGACCGGGGACGATCGAGACGATCGGCACCAGGTGCTCCGGCAGGCCCGCCGGCAGGGGAAGCGAGCGCCGCCCGAGCGCCCGCAGGGCGGCGGAATCCGAGGCCACCAGGATGTCCGCGCGGAGGTCGTCGCGCAGCCGGCGCAGGAGGGCCTCGACGTCGGCCGCGGTCGACCCGGACGGGGCGACGGCGAGCACCGGGAACCCGGCGCTCACCAGCGCCACCGGCCCGTGGCGGAAGTCCGCGGCCGAGTACGGATCGGCGACCACCTGGGCCAGCTCCTTGAGCTTGAGCGCCCACTCGCGGGCCGTGGCGTAGTCGTAGCCGCGTCCGACGACGACGCACGCGTCATGGCGGGCCAGCTCGCGCGCGGCGTCCGCCGCGTCGCCGTCCGTGGCCAGCGCCTCCGCGATCGCCTGCGGGAGGCGGGCGAGGCCGGGATCGGCACGCAGCGGATCGTCGCCCGACGCCAGCCCGGCGGCCAGGATGGCCAGCGCCAGCAGCTCCGCCGTGTAGGTCTTGGTGGCCGCGACGGCGCGCTCGGGGCCCGCCAGCAGGTCGATCACGTGGTCGGCCCGGGCGGCGAGCGCCGATGACGGGTCGTTGGTGATCGCGATCGTGGGCACGCCCTGCTCGCGCGCGGCCGCGACCACGCCCACGATGTCCGGTGACGCACCCGACTGGCTGATGCCCACGACCAGAGCCCGTCCGAACCGCGGCCGGGCGTGGTACAGGGACAGGACGGAGGGCGTGGCCAGCCCCACCGGCAGGCCGAGGCGGACGCCGAACAGGTACTGGGCGTAGATCGCGGCGTGGTCCGACGTCCCGCGCGCCGCGATCACGACGTGCTCGACCTCGTGCGCGCGCACCGCCCGGGCGACCGCGGCGATCTCCTGGGCGTGGTCGAGCAGGCGCGCCGCGACGGCGGGCTGCTCGTGGATCTCGTCGGCCAGCGTCACGTGGCCACGATACCGGCCTGCAGGCCGTGGCCGCGCGGGGCGATCCCCGCGATCGCCACCGGCAGGCGGCCGAGGAACGGGGCGGCACCGAACAGCGCCGCGGCGGTGGCCTCCAGGGTCGGGGGCAGGATGCCGTAGCTGACCACGTGGGTCGCCGACGCCGGGTAGGCCGCCAGATCCCACGGCGTCCGGAGCGCGAGGGTGACGACCGGTACGCCCGCGAGCGAGCCCACCCCGGCACCCGCTCGGCCGCCGGGCCCCGGCCGGGCCGCCGCCTCCAGGATCGCCTCGACCAGGCGGACCTGGGCCGGGTCCGCCGAGGCCGCGATCGTGCCCATCACCACGGCGTCCGCTCCTGCCACGCGAGCGGCGACCGCGCGGATCTCGTCGTCGGTCGGCGGGTGGGAGGTGACGATCTCGTCGACGTTCGGCCAGCGGGTGCGCAAGGCGGTGCCCAGCTCGGCCGCCACCGATGCGGAGGTGTCGGCGGGGGTGAGCTCGCGCGGTCGGGGCATGACCGCGAGGATCCGGGCGCCGGCCGGCAGGCGCAGCGGCAGCACCCCGGCGTCGTCGCGGACGAGGGTGATGGAGCGGGCCGCGACCTCGCCGGCGAGCGCGAGGTGGGCCGCCGCGCCGACCACGCCCGGATCGGGCCTGGGTGCGGTGGCCAGGCGGTCCCGCAGGTTCGCGAGCCTGGCCGCGGAGGACCGCAGCTCCCCGACGTCGAACAGGCGCCGCGCCACCGCCTGTTCCAGCGCCCGCTCGATGCGCCCGGTCGCCGCCGGGTCCGGCGCGCACAGCAGCAGGTCCGCGCCCGCGCGGATGGCCGCGATCACGTCGACGACCTGGCCGTCGCCCTGGGGCAGGGCACCCATGTCCAGCGCGTCGGTGATCGTGAGACCGCGGAACCCCAGGGCGTGGCGCACGAGATCGTGCATCACCTCGCGCGCCAGGGTCGCGGGCAGCTCCGGGTCGCCGGTCAGCGCGGGCAGGCCGACGTGGGCCGACATCACGAGGTCGGCACCCGCGGCGATGGCGGCGCGGAACGGCACCAGCTCGACCGCGTCGAGCCGGGCGCGATCGTGGTCCAGCACCGGCAGCTGCCGGTGGGTGTCCCGGTCGGCCTCGCCGAGCCCGGGGAAGTGCTTGGCGGCAACCGCGACCCCGGCGGCGCGCATGCCGCGCACGGTCGCGTCGACGAGCCCGGCGACCGCCGCCGGATCGTCGCCGAACGACCGGATGCCGAGGCCGACGTTGGCCGGGTTGGTGGCGAGGTCGCACACCGGGGCGTAGGCGACGTTGACGCCCATCGCGAGCAGCTCGGTCCCCGTCGCCCGCCCGACGGCCTCCCAGAGCACCGGGTCGAAGGTGGCGCCGAGCGCCATCGCGCCCGGGAACGGCGTCGAGCCGGGCCCAAGCGCGATCAGCTGGCCGCCCTCCTGGTCGGCGGCGACGAGCAGCGGGGCCGGCGCCCCTCCCGGCCGCCCGGCGCTGTCCGCGGCAGCCGCGTCGACAGCAGCGGCGCGCGCCGCCGCCTGGGCCGCGTCCACGAGCTCGCGGACCTGGCCCGGCGACTCCACGTTGTGGTAGCGGAACAGCGTGATCCCCGCCGTCGGCGCCGATCGCAGGCGCCGCTCCGCGTCGGGCGAGAGCCGAAGCCCCGGGAACGCCAGCATCAGCCGGCCGCGGATGTCCGGGGCGCGCACGGGATCGTTCCCGCCCATCGTCGGGATCACCCCTTGACGGCTCCCGCCAGGCCGCGGACGAAGTACCGCTGCGCGACGACGAAGAACAGCAGGATCGGGAGCACGGTCATCGTCACCCCGGCGGCTATCGATCGGAAGTCGGCCGAGAAGAACCCCTGGAGCGCCGCGAGGCCGACCGGCAGCGTCATCCCGTCCCGGGTGTGGAGCATCAGCGACGGCCACAGGAAGTCGTTCCACGAGGTGACGAAGGTGAAGATCGCCACGGCCGCGAGCGACGCCCGGACGATCGGCAGCAGCACCTGCCACCAGATCCGCCACTCGCCGGCGCCGTCCACCCGCGCCGCGTCGATCAGGTCGTTGGGCACCCCGCGGAACGCCTGGCGCAGCAGGAAGATGTTGAACGCGCTGACCAGGGCCGGGAAGATCAGCGCCGGCAGCGAGTCGTAGTAGTGGAACACGTTGACCGCCAGCACGAAGCTCGGGATGTAGGTCAGCTGGGCCGGCACGATCAGCGTGGCCAGCAGCGCCCAGAACACCACCTCCCGCCCGCGGAACCGCATCTTGGCCAGCGGGTAGGCCGCCATCGCCGACACCAGCACGTTGAGCAGGCTGGTGGACACGGACACGATCACGCTGTTCACGAAGAACCTGGGCACCGGCAGGTTGTCCAGCACCCGGGCGTAGTTGTCCAGGGTGGGCGTCGAGGGCAGGAACTGGGGCGGCACCGAGCTCACCGGGTCGAGCGGTCCCTTGAGCGACGTCAGCAGCATCCACGCGAACGGGAACACCGTGATCACGGCGACCGCGACCAGCACCGCGTACCAGCCGGTCGTGACCAGGGCATGCCGCAGGCGGGGCGCCGGGCCGACGCGCACGGAAGCGCGGGCACCGACCCGTTCGGATATCGACGCGCCGCTCACGCCTCGCCCTCGCCGCGATCGAGCAGGCGCACGTTGACCACCGAGAACACGAGCGTGATCGCGAGCAGCGCGATCGCGATCGCCGAGGCGTACCCCGCGTGGCTGAGCTGGAACGCCTGCTTCCACAGGTAGAACACGATCGTGGTGCCCGAGTCGAGGATGCCGCCCGTCCGGTTGGTCAGGACGTAGATCTCGTCGAACACCTTGAGCGCGGCCAGGCTCGAGATCACGGCCACGAACGCGATCTGGGGGCGCAGGCCGGGTAGGCTCACGTAGCGGTGCTTCTGGAAGTCGTTGCAGCCGTCGATCCGGGCCGCGTCGTACAGCTCATCGGGGATGTTCTGGAGCCCGGCGAGGAAGATCACCGAGTAGTAGCCGACGCCGGCCCAGATCGTGAGCAGCATCGCGATCGGCAGCACCAGCGACGGCGTCGCCAGCCACTGCACGGGCTCGGAGATGAGGCCCAGCGAGAGCAGGGCGCTGTTGACGAAGCCGTTGCGGTCGAACAGCCAGGTCCACGACAGCCCGATCGCGATGCTGCCGCTGACCGCGGGCACGAAGTACAGGGCCCGGAAGATGTGGATCCCGCGCATGGCGCGGTTGACGACGATGGCCAGCATGATCGAGAGCACGATCAGGATCGGGGTCACGATCAGGTACACCAGCGAGTGCGTGAGGGCCAGCCAGAACGTAGGGTCGCTGACCAGCTTCTGGTAGTTGGCGAGGCCGACGGGGACCGGCGGCCGGACGATGTCGTAGTCGGTGAAGCTGAACCCGATGACCGCGACGATCGGGTACACGACAAAGATGCCCAGCAGCACCAGCGCCGGTGCGAGGAACAGGTACGGCGTCGGGGTGAACCTGCGCGTCAACATGTTGGCAACCTCAACGCCGTACCGTCGCTCGATCTCCGAGAGGGCGGAGGCACGCTCCCGCGAGCCGTCCGCCCGAGGACTACTTGATCAGCGCGTTGGCCTTCTTGACCGCATCCGACAGCGCCTGCAGCGGATCCACGCCGTTGAACACCGCGGACTCGACCGCCTTGAGCACGATGTCGTTGACATCGGCCTTGCTGGGGATGGTGGGCACGATGTCCGCGTAGGTCGCGATGATGCTCTTGGCCAGCGGCCGGGCGCTGTCCTCGACCGCGGACGGGGTGGACGCGAAGAACGGGTCATCGTAGGCAGCAGGGCTCGACGGGTAGACCGCGACCTGCTTGCTGAACTCGACCATGCTCCGCGGGTTGGTGAAGAACTGCGCGAGCGCGATCGAGGCGTTGGGGAACTGGGTGTCCTTCTTGACCGAGATCGACATCAGGCCCTTGCCGGTGACGCCGCTCTTGCCCAGGGGCGCCTGGACCATCGCGAGGTTGCCGTACAGGGTGGCGTTCTGGTCCCTGACCGTGCGGGCCAGGTTGGGCCCGGTGAGGTAGAACGCGGCGTTGCCCGCGGCGAAGGCGTTGAGCCCCACCCGATCGTCGTTGGTGGTCAGGATCGTGTTGTCGACCGTCCCGGCCTTGACCATGTCGACGTACATCTGGAGCCATGCGACGCCCTCGGGCGAGTCGAACGTGAACGACTTGCCGTCGTCGCTGAGCACCTTGACGTTGCCCTCGTAGACCATCTGCGCGAGCAGGTCGGACACGGTGAGCCGGATGTCGCACAGGGTCCCGGTCTTGTCCTTGATCGTCTGGCACACCTGCGGCAGGCCGTCGACGGTCTTCGGGAAGTCCGCCACCGACAGGCCGGCGCCCTCCTCGTAGATCTTGTTGTTGATCAGCTCGACGTTGAGGCCCTGGTACCACGGGAACTGGTAGTTGACCCCGTTGATCAGCTGTTCCTTCCACAGGCCCGGGAAGTAGATGTCCTTGACGGCCTGCGGGACCTTGTCGTCGAGCGGGAGCAGCAGGTCCTTGCCCGCGTACTCGCTGACCCAGCCCTCGCTCACCGACAGGTTGATGACGTCGGGGGCGTTGCCGGCGGCGAACGCGTTGTTGAGGTCGTCCTTGAACGTTGCCTGGTGGTCCTCCCAGTTGACCGTGACGCCGGGGTACGTGCCCTCGAACCGGGCGATCGTGTCCTTGATGTACTGGTCGAACGTGGGCGACAGGTAGAACGTCCAGAACGTGATCGTCGCGTTGGGCTCGACGTTGGGGATCACCGCCTCGGCCGGATCGACCGCCAGCGGCGTGGGGCTCGCGGGAGCCGTGCTCTCGGGGGCCGTGCTGGTTCCCTCGCTGCTCGCCGGCTGGGTGGCCGGCGCCTGGGTGGCCGGCGCCTGGGACGCCGGTGACGGGGTGGCCGTCGAGCTGCTGCACGCGGCAAGCCCGAGGACCGCTGCCAGCCCGACGGCCAGCATGTTGCGTGATCTCACCTGGGTCTCCTCCTCAGATCGTGGTTCATGAGCCGGCTGTCGATGTGACCGCGCCGGGGCCCCTCTGCGGTCCCGGACGCGGGCAGTGCGAGCTCTCGCGTGCGATCACCTCCTCGGGTCGGGATGAGCAGCCACCGCGCCCACGGAGGCTGCGGGTTGCGCGCGGGTCGCCCGGCGCGCGGCGGTTCGGGCGAGGATCACGCCACCCCAGCCGCCGGCGTCGACGTCGGGCGGCAGGAGATGGACGACGTCGGGCGGCAGGGCCTCGCGGGCCAGCTCGGACGACCCGCGGAGGTCGTCCAGGCCTCGCTCGACCGGGTCGAGGAACGTCCTGCCCGCCGTGGTGACCCCGCCTCCGAGCACCACGTGGCGGACGTCGTAGGCCATCACCAGCTCGTGCACGGCACGAGCGACGTACCGGCCGGCCGTGTCCGCGACGTGGAGCGCCAGCGGATCGCCCTCGGCCGCGGCGCGGTACACGTCGATGGCGGTCACCGGCCGCGAGAACGCGCGCGTGGACGTCGCGCCGTCCGCGAGCGCCGCCTCGAACCGGCTGCCCACGGCCCGGCCGGAGGCGAGGGCCTCGAGGCAGCCGTGGAGGCCGCACATGCACGCCGGCCCCCCGGGCTCGAGCACCACGTGCCCGATCTCGCCCGCCAGGCCGCGCGGCCCGCGATGGAGGTGGCCATCGAGGATCACGCCGGCCGAGATGCCGGTCCCGATGCTGAGGTAGGCCAGGTCCTCGCCGTCCCCCGCGACCCGCCGCACGTACAGCCCCGCGGCCGCGGCCCGGACGTCGTTCTCGAGGCCCACGGGGATGCCGTAGCGCGCCTCGAGCAGGGGACCCAGCGGGAGGTCGTGCCAGCCGAGGTTGACCGCCAGCGTGACGCTGCCCACGGCGGGGTCGACGCGCCCGGGCACCCCGACGCCGATCGCCAGCAGCTCCTCGGCGCCTCGACCCGCGATCGCGAGCGCGGTGTCGAGCGCATGGGCGACCCGGTCAAGCGCCTGGTCCTCGCCGCCCACGCTGGCCTGGGTGGTGTGGCGCGCGACGAGGTCGAGGGCCTCGTCGGCGATGACCACGGCGATCTTGCTGCCGCCCACGTCGATTCCGGCGAGGAGGGACGGCGTCATCGCGCGGGCACCAGGCCGAGCTCGCGCGACATGAGCAGCGCGCTCGCCCCCAGCAGCACCACGTCGTCGGGAGCGCCGCCGATCTCGATCCGGGTCTCGTGCGCCAGCAGCCCGAAGGCGCGCCGGATGGCCTCGTCACGGACGGCTTCGAGCCACGGTGCGCCGAGCGTGGTGACCGTCCCGATCAGGGCGATCTCGTGGACGTCGAGCGTGCCGATGAGCGCCGCGATCGAGCGGCCAAGCCAGCGACCCGCCGCGACCACGATCCGGCGGGCGGACTCGTCCCCGGCCTCGACCGCCTGGCGGACGTCCTCGAGGGTCAGCTCGTCGCTCCGGGCCAGCCGCGTGCCCAGCGGGCTGTCGGGAGCCTCGACCGCCGCGCGGGTTGCCTCGGACAGGATGGCCCGCGAGCTGGCCACGGTCTCGAGGCAGCCGAAGCGGCCGCAGCGGCACTCCGCCCCGTCGTCGACGGTGGCGATGTGGCCGATCTCGCCCGCTCCGAACCCGTCGCCCTCGAACAGCGTCCCGCCGAGCACGATCCCGGCGCCGATGCCGTGGCCGATCTTGATCGCGACCAGGTTGGGCGACCGCCGGTCGAGGTCGAACAGGTGCTCGCCCATCGCGGCGGCTCTCGAATCGTTGGCGACCACGGCCGGGAGACCGGTCTGCTCGTTGAGGATTCGGCCGAGCGGCAGGTCCTGCCAGTCGAGGTTGACCGCCCACCGGATGGTGCCGGTCTGCGTGTCGACCAGGCCGGGCGTGCCGACCCCGATCCCCAGCAGCGTCCCGGCAGGCGCGGCGGCCACGAGGTCGGCGACCAGCCCCGACACGGCGGCCAGGGCGGCGTGCCCGTCGCGACCCTCGACCGGCACCACGATCCGGTGGTGGACCTCGCCCCGGAGGTCGATCAGCGCCCCGGTGAACGCCTGCTCGCCGAGGTCCAGGGCGAGCACGAGCCGTGCGTCGGCGACGACCTGGACCAGGATCGGGGCCTTGCCGCCGATGGACGGCCCGCGGCCGACCTCCTCGGCCAGGCCACTGGCGATCAGCTCGGCCACGATCTCGCTGACCGTGGTCCGGGTCAGGTGCGTGCGGCGGGCGATCTCGGCGCGGGAGATCGGTCCCAGGTCGTACAGCCCGCGCAGCACCAGGCTCTCGTTGATGGCACGCGTCTGCTGGTGGGTGGCCTTGGTCGGGAGTCGCATCGGTCTGGGGCTGGAGCTCCGGCGGCCGGCGCGGCCCTGGAGGAGCCGCCGGCACTATGCCAAGTCATTTGACAAAGTCAATCCTACCTGCTTTGTCAAGTCCCCGGACAAAGATGCCGGACCAGTGCGCGCGACCGCGGCTAGGCCGCGCCGGGGCCCGCTGCGCCATCAGGCGGCATACTTCCGCGGTGATCCCGCGAGTCCCGCGCTGGCTGCTCGACGTGGCCGAAACGCTCGTCCTGACGCTCGTCGCGTTCTTCCTGATCCAGAACTTCATCGCGCAGCCGTACCAGGTCCACCAGACGTCGATGGAGCACTCGCTCGAGCCCGGCCAGTACGTGCTGGTGGACAAGCTGACGCCCCACTGGAGCCCGTACCAGCGCGGCGACATCGTGGTGCTCCACCCACCGGCCGGGTGGGAGGACGGCACCGACACCCCGTTCATCAAGCGGGTCATCGGCCTGCCCGGCGACGTGGTCGAGATCCGCGACGACGGTCGGGTCTACGTGAACGGCACGGTGCTGGACGAGACCTACACCTACCACGATGGCGCCGACCAGCAGGAGCCGACGACGCCGCTGGGCAGCCAGACCTCGTGGACCCTGGGGCCGGACGAGCTGTTCGTGATGGGCGACCACCGGGAGGCGTCGGCGGACTCGCGCGCGTTCGGCCCGATCAAGGTCTCGTCGGTCGTGGGCCGGGCATTCCTGCGCTACTGGCCGGCCTCGACGATCAGCATCCTCGCCCGGCCGTCGTACCCCTGATCCCGGCGCCTGGACGGCGAGACACCCGGCCTCGGGGGGAAAGGCCAGGTGTCTCGGGGTCTCGGGGAGAGACGGTTTCAGGGTAGGTTTTCGGGTCTACCCAGCTTTACGCAGATTTCGGCGCTCGACGCCGAATTCGGCCGCTCACGGCGCGCCGGGCCGGGCTGCGACGTCGACTACCCAGCGGGCTTGAGCTGGATCCAGGTCGTCTTGGTCTCGGTGTACTGGTCGTGCGCGTGGACCGACTTGTCGTGGCCGCCGAAGCCCGACTGCTTGTAGCCGCCGAACGGTGTGGTCATGTCGCCCTCGGAGTAGGCGTTGACGCCCACGGTGCCGGCCCGCAGCTCGCGGGCGACCCGGTGCGCGATGTTGAGGTCCTCGGTGTACAGCGAGGCGGCCAGCCCGTACGGCGTGTCGTTGGCGATCGCCACGGCCTCCGCCTCGGTGTCGAACTCGATCACCGACAGCACCGGCCCGAAGATCTCCTCGCGGGCGATCGTCATGTCGTTGCGGACGTTGTCGAAGATCGTGGGCGGGACGAACCAGCCCCCGGTTTCCTCGAGGATCCGCTCGCCGCCGGTCACCACCCGGGCGCCTTCCTCGCGCCCGATGCGGACGTAGCGGAGCACCGTCTCCATCTGCCCGCGCGAGATAAGCGCGCCGATCCTCGTGGCCGGATCGAGCGGGTCGCCCACGGGCCAGCTCGCCAGCTCCGCCTCGAGGGCCTCCAGCAGCGCCGCCTTCCTGGAGCGGTGGACGATCAGGCGCGAGCCCGCCGAGCAGTTCTCGCCCATGTTCCAGAAGATCGCGATCGCGGCCTGGGCGGCGACGTGGGCGAGGTCGGCCACGTCGGGGAACACGAGCTGGGGGCTCTTGCCGCCGAGCTCGAGCAGCACCCGCTTGAGGTTCGAGTCGGCCGCATAGTGGAGGAACCGTCGGCCGACCTCGGTCGACCCGGTGAACGCGAGGCAGTCCACGTCGGGATGGCGGCCGATCGCCTCGCCCACGACGTCGCCGGGCCCCGTGATCACGTTGAGCACCCCCGCCGGGAGCCCGGCTTCCGCGCCCAGCTCGGCCATCCGGAGCAGGCTGAGCGACGTGTTCGAGGCGGGCTTGATCACCACGGTGTTGCCGGTCGCGAGCGCCGGCCCCAGCTTCCAGGCGGCCATCTGCGCCGGATAGTTCCAGGGGATGACGGCACCCACGACGCCCAGCGGCTCGTGGGTGATCGTGGCGACCGTCCCTTCGGGCGAGGGGGCGACCTGGCCGTACAGCTTGTCGGCGGCCTCGGCGTGCCAGCGGATGCAGTTGGCCGTCTCGGGCATGTCGAGCCCGACGGTGTCCGAGATCGGCTTGCCGGCGTCGATCGTCTCGATCAGGCCGAGCTCCCGGGCGTGCGCCTCGATGAGGTTCGCCCAGCGCACGAGGACCTGCTTGCGGACCGCCGGGTCGAGCCGCGACCAGCGCCCGTCGTCGGCAGCCCGGCGGGCGGCGGCGACCGCGGCATCCACGTCGGCCGGGCCGCCCTTGGCGACCGCGGCGATCGGCTGGCCGGTGGCCGGGTTGACGCTGGTGAAGCGCTCGCCGCCGGCGGCGTCGCGGAACGCCCCATCGATGAACAGCTGCGTGCGCAGCGACAGCCGCGCGATCTCGGCCCTGGCTTGGTCGGCGGCTGGGATGAGGGTCTCGGTCATCGAAAGGACCTCCGGGCGTGCGTCGCGTGCGTTGCGTCAAGAGTAGGGGAGGATCGGCCGCTCAGCGACCGGTCGGGGTCTCGCGGGTCACCCGCTGGGACCGTCACTCGTCGGCGATCAGGCGGATCTCCGCCTCCGGCCGCCTCGGCACCCGAGGCCGGCGGTGCATGCGGGCACCGGCGGTGATGCGGCCTGGTGCGGTGACGGGTGGTTGGACACACTCGCAGCGTCGGGACCCGACACGGTCCGGAGGGGCTATAGGTAACTTGACCTAGTGCATTAGTCCTAGCGATCGTTATGGGACCGCGGCGTTCCGCCGCATGCTCGTCGTCGACAGGTCCCGCGGCCGACGCCAGGCGCACCGCGCAGCCCCGGGGGAAGAGGGGTATCACCGCGTCTGGTTGTCGTCGCACGGCCCCGGTCAGCAACGCCCACATCCAGCCTCGTCACCGGGGTAACCCGGAGGGCGATCACGGTATTCCGCCCGGCGAACATGCTCGCCTGGCGCCGGATGGTTGGAGGGCTCCCAGCGTCGCCGGTTCTCACGACCGGACGGCGGACCCGCACGCCCTGAACGCGCGGGTCCGCCGTGCCGCGGCGTCCCCTCCAGTGTCCCGTCTCCCCGTTCATCGCGCCGCCGACCCCATCGGTGGCGCGCGTGTGTTTGGCCCTTATCGAGGAAGCGCCGTCGATTGACGGCCCAGGAGGCGTCGGATGGAAGTTCCGGGTACCAGCTCAACGAGGACACCGCCGCAAGGCGGCGGTGGAAGACCCGACCGGAGGTTGCGGCGCACCACGTGGCTCACGTTGGTGGCGATCGAAACCTTCGCCTTGACGGCATCGCTCCTGGCACCGGCGGCCATCCTGGCCAAGAAGCCGTCGCCCGAGCCCACCCAGCCGGCGCCCACCGAGCAGCCGGCTGATCCGACGCCGGCCCCGCCGGCCGAGCAACCGGTCGTCACGCCGGTCCCCGAGGTCACCCCCGCTCCGGTCCCACCGACCGAAGAGCCCATCGCTTCCCCGTCCGATCCGACGGCCCAGCCGACCGCGGAAGCGCCACCGGCCGAGGAGCCCACGGCCCAGGGAGTGGATCCGGACGCCGCGGAGCCGGTGGCTCCCGCGGTCGGGCCCGCCCATGCGGAGGAGCCCATACCGGCCCTCGCTCCCACGGCCGACGTGTCCCGCGCCCTGCTAACACTCCTGGCGTCGGGAACGGTCATCACGGCCGTGGACGACGCGGGTGCTGACGACGAACCCGGCCAGAAGGACCTCAACGCACTGGCCGTGGATTACGGCCTGCCCGGTGCCACCACGATTCACGTGGAGTGGAACTGGGACGACACCGCCACCTCCGGCAACAATACTCGCGACGGCGGCGCCCTCTTCGACACGGATGGCGACGGCTTCGCCAACTACTCGTTCTATGTGACCGTTGCGAGCGACGGGACCTGGGTGACGCAGCTCTACGGCTGCAGCCAGGACGCCAAGGCCGATCGCTGCACCGGTCCGAGCCTCGTCTCGACCTACTCCTCGAGCGCCACCGTTTCGACGGTCGAAGGCGTGGACCCCTTCGGCGTCCCGGGCAGCGATTACTACGACCCGGCCCACGTCACGGGCAACACCTGCGACGCGAGGCCGGACTGCTACACGGATGACACCGTCGCAGTGACGGACATCGTGCTTGCCGACTTCGCCGGCGCCGATGCCACGCTGATCAACGTCTGCAGCTACCCGTCAGGCGAGCCGAACTCGGACCCGTCGGACTGCGTGTTCGAACCCAACAGCGGCTTCCTGACGATCGAAAAGATCGCTGATCCGGATAACTCCACGGACTTCGTGTTCAACGCGTCCGCCCCCTCGGCGGGCGACGTCAGCTCCTGGACGATCACCGGCAGCAACGCCGTTTCCCTGATCTCCTACCGTCCAACCACCACCCTCGACCTGAGCGAGGTCGTGCCCCAGGACTGGCAACTCGATTCCGCATCGTGCGAGGTCCAGACCGCGACTCCGACGCCTACCGGCACGGGGTCCGCGACCGGGGTCGACAATCTCGAGATCCGCTCAGGCCTCGAAACGAAGTGCACATTCACCGATTCGCTGATGCAGGGAACCCTGACGCTGGTCAAGGTAGTCGACAACCTCGGCGAGTCCGGTGCGGGCTATCTCGGTGTCAGTGACTTCCCGCTGACGATCGACGGCGACAGTGCGACGTCCGGTAGCCCGAAGACGGTTCTCGTTGGCGATCACGCGATCGCGGAGACCTCCCAGCCCGGATACACCGTCGGCACCTGGACGTGCGACGGTGTTGCGGTCGGCGACGCCGGTGATACGTCGGCGACCGCCTCGGTCGGCGCTGGTGAGGACGTCACCTGCACGATCACGAACACGCTAATCGCTGACCCCGCCCTCGACATCGTCAAGAGCGGCACCTTCAACGACGAGTCGGGTGACGGCTTCGCCCAGGTGGGCGAGACGATCAGCTACACGTTCACGGTCACCAACACCGGCAACGTCACGCTGTACAACGTGACCGTCACCGATCCCCTGGTGTCCGTCACCGGCGGCCCGCTCGCGAGCCTGGCGCCCGGTGCCTCCGACACCACGACGTTCACCGCGAGCTACGTCGTCACCCAGGCCGACATCGATGCCGGCAAGGTCGACAACACGGCCACCGTCGCCGGCGACTGCGCCGTCGATGCCGAGGCGCCGTGCGCGACCGACACCGACGACGAGACCGTCAGCCTGCCCCAGAACCCCGCCCTCGACATCGTCAAGAGCGGCACCTTCAACGACGAGTCGGGTGACGGCTTCGCCCAGGTGGGCGAGACGATCAGCTACACGTTCACGGTCACCAACACCGGCAACGTCACGCTGTACAACGTGACCGTCACCGATCCCCTGGTGTCCGTCACCGGCGGCCCGCTCGCGAGCCTGGCGCCCGGTGCCTCCGACACCACGACGTTCACCGCGAGCTACGTCGTCACCCAGGCCGACATCGATGCCGGCAAGGTCGACAACACGGCCACCGTCGCCGGCGACTGCGCCGTCGATGCCGAGGCGCCGTGCGCGACCGACACCGACGACGAGACCGTCAGCCTGCCCCAGAACCCCGCCCTCGACATCGTCAAGAGCGGCACCTTCAACGACGAGTCGGGTGACGGCTTCGCCCAGGTGGGCGAGACGATCAGCTACACGTTCACGGTCACCAACACCGGCAACGTCACGCTGTACAACGTGACCGTCACCGATCCCCTGGTGTCCGTCACCGGCGGCCCGCTCGCGAGCCTGGCGCCCGGTGCCTCCGACACCACGACGTTCACCGCGAGCTACGTCGTCACCCAGGCCGACATCGATGCCGGCAAGGTCGACAACACGGCCACCGTCGCCGGCGACTGCGCCGTCGATGCCGAGGCGCC
The DNA here is from genome assembly GCA_963741915.1 of uncultured Chloroflexia bacterium. Lineage (GTDB taxonomy): Bacteria > Chloroflexota > Limnocylindria > Limnocylindrales > CSP1-4 > CAIXZV01. Next base: position 310,694 of record CAVUJW010000002.1, read on the forward strand.
GTGCGCGACCGACACCGACGACGAGACCGTCAGCCTGCCCCAGAACCCCGCCCTCGACATCGTCAAGAGCGGCACCTTCAACGACGAGTCGGGTGACGGCTTCGCCCAGGTGGGCGAGACGATCAGCTACACGTTCACGGTCACCAACACCGGCAACGTCACGCTGTACAACGTGACCGTCACCGATCCCCTGGTGTCCGTCACCGGCGGCCCGCTCGCGAGCCTGGCGCCCGGTGCCTCCGACACCACGACGTTCACCGCGAGCTACGTCGTCACCCAGGCCGACATCGATGCCGGCAAGGTCGACAACACGGCCACCGTCGCCGGCGACTGCGCCGTCGATGCCGAGGCGCCGTGCGCGACCGACACCGACGACGAGACCGTCAGCCTGCCCCAGAACCCCGCCCTCGACATCGTCAAGAGCGGCACCTTCAACGACGAGTCGGGTGACGGCTTCGCCCAGGTGGGCGAGACGATCAGCTACACGTTCACGGTCACCAACACCGGCAACGTCACGCTGTACAACGTGACCGTCACCGATCCCCTGGTGTCCGTCACCGGCGGCCCGCTCGCGAGCCTGGCGCCCGGTGCCTCCGACACCACGACGTTCACCGCGAGCTACGTCGTCACCCAGGCCGACATCGATGCCGGCAAGGTCGACAACACGGCCACCGTCGCCGGCGACTGCGCCGTCGATGCCGAGGCGCCGTGCGCGACCGACACCGACGACGAGACCGTCAGCCTGCCCCAGAACCCCGCCCTCGACATCGTCAAGAGCGGCACCTTCAACGACGAGTCGGGTGACGGCTTCGCCCAGGTGGGCGAGACGATCAGCTACACGTTCACGGTCACCAACACCGGCAACGTCACGCTGTACAACGTGACCGTCACCGATCCCCTGGTGTCCGTCACCGGCGGCCCGCTCGCGAGCCTGGCGCCCGGTGCCTCCGACACCACGACGTTCACCGCGAGCTACGTCGTCACCCAGGCCGACATCGATGCCGGCAAGGTCGACAACACGGCCACCGTCGCCGGCGACTGCGCCGTCGATGCCGAGGCGCCGTGCGCGACCGACACCGACGACGAGACCGTCAGCCTGCCCCAGAACCCCGCCCTCGACATCGTCAAGAGCGGCACCTTCAACGACGAGTCGGGTGACGGCTTCGCCCAGGTGGGCGAGACGATCAGCTACACGTTCACGGTCACCAACACCGGCAACGTCACGCTGTACAACGTGACCGTCACCGATCCCCTGGTGTCCGTCACCGGCGGCCCGCTCGCGAGCCTGGCGCCCGGTGCCTCCGACACCACGACGTTCACCGCGAGCTACGTCGTCACCCAGGCCGACATCGATGCCGGCAAGGTCGACAACACGGCCACCGTCGCCGGCGACTGCGCCGTCGATGCCGAGGCGCCGTGCGCGACCGACACCGACGACGAGACCGTCAGCCTGCCCCAGAACCCCGCCCTCGACATCGTCAAGAGCGGCACCTTCAACGACGAGTCGGGTGACGGCTTCGCCCAGGTGGGCGAGACGATCAGCTACACGTTCACGGTCACCAACACCGGCAACGTCACGCTGTACAACGTGACCGTCACCGATCCCCTGGTGTCCGTCACCGGCGGCCCGCTCGCGAGCCTGGCGCCCGGTGCCTCCGACACCACGACGTTCACCGCGAGCTACGTCGTCACCCAGGCCGACATCGATGCCGGCAAGGTCGACAACACGGCCACCGTCGCCGGCGACTGCGCCGTCGATGCCGAGGCGCCGTGCGCGACCGACACCGACGACGAGACCGTCAGCCTGCCCCAGAACCCCGCCCTCGACATCGTCAAGAGCGGCACCTTCAACGACGAGTCGGGTGACGGCTTCGCCCAGGTGGGCGAGACGATCAGCTACACGTTCACGGTCACCAACACCGGCAACGTCACGCTGTACAACGTGACCGTCACCGATCCCCTGGTGTCCGTCACCGGCGGCCCGCTCGCGAGCCTGGCGCCCGGTGCCTCCGACACCACGACGTTCACCGCGAGCTACGTCGTCACCCAGGCCGACATCGATGCCGGCAAGGTCGACAACACGGCCACCGTCGCCGGCGACTGCGCCGTCGATGCCGAGGCGCCGTGCGCGACCGACACCGACGACGAGACCGTCAGCCTGCCCCAGAACCCCGCCCTCGACATCGTCAAGACGGCCGACCCGACGACCTACGACAGCACGGGCGACGTCATCAGTTACTCGTTCCTGCTGACCAACTCCGGCAACGTCACGCTCGTCGCCCCGTTCACGATCACCGACGACAAGGCGACCGACGAGGCCTGCCCAGCGACGCCCACCAGCCTCGCCCCAGGCGAGTCGATCACCTGCACCGCGAGCTACACGATCACGTCAGCGGACATGACCGTGTTCTCGGTGACCAACACGGCCACGGGCCACGGCTACTTCGGCGAGGACCCGGTCGACTCCAACGAGGACTCCGAGACGGTCTACCGTCAGACGGGCGCCCTGCTGCCGACCCAGACCACCTGCCAGGAGTATGCGGCCGGCCCGAGTGCCTGGCCCGCCATGTACGACGCCTTCCTCTACCAGGTGAAGGCCAACAAGATCAGCTCGGTCTCACCGGGCGTGATCTTCTACTACAACACCATCGTTGCGCCCAGCGCGACCTTCACGCTGAACGTCGTCGAGACGAACAGCTTGAACTGGAAGCCGATGCTGATCCAGGACCTCGGGCAGGCCATCCTGTTCGACGCCAACTGCAGCAAGGCATCGGGCGTGGTCGTCACGACGACGGAAGACCCGTACAGGGTGACGTTCACCGTGACGGACGCTACGCCCGGCGCCATCTACTACATCGGCATCAAGTACTCGCCGCAGAACCTGATCGGCCAGCCCGTGTCCAAGTCCGGCGGCGTCTACCCGACCAGCATCTACTCCTGGTTGACAACCGGCTACATCGGGAGCGGAGCCAGCATCCCGGTGGCGCCCAAGAAGTGACATTGCGGCCCGTCCCCAATGACGGGCCAAGGTGACCAAGCGAGCCGGCGGGAGAGATCCCGCCGGCTCGCTGGTTGTACGCCGGCTCTGTTCCACACCGCGGGTGTCGTGGTCGGGACGCCGGAGAACCGGCGGATGCGGACCTGCACCGGCTCGCACGCCGGTGCTCATGGGCCGCTGCCACGATCGGCGGGCACCACGGACCCGGCGCGCTCGCGTAGGCTGGCACCGTGTTCGCCCGCGCCCTCGCACTCGCATCCCACTACACCCGGCCCATCGTCGTCTCGGCGCGCCTGTACGACGGCCGGGTGCAGTGCGCCGCGGGGGCGTTCGTCGTGCTCAACGAGGACGGCTGGGTCCTCACGGCCGCGCACCTGCTCGAGCCCGCGACGCTCCACGCCGCCCACCAGGTGGAGATCGCGCGGCACGAGGCCGCGGCCCGGGAGATCGCCGCCGGCGAGGGGACGGCGGCCGGGAAGGCCAAGCGCGTGCGCTCGCTGGGCGCGAACCCGGGCTGGATCCGCAACTACTCGATCTGGACGGGGTGGGAGGGCCGATCCGTGGCCGAGTTCCACATCCTCCCGGACGCCGACCTCGCGCTCGGCCGGATCGCGCCGTTCGACCCGGGGCTCGTGTCGTCGTATCCCGTGATCCGCGATCCCGCCACGCTGACGCCCGGCACGAGCGTGTGCAAGCTGGGCTATCCGTTCCATTCCGTGAGCACGCGGTTCGACGAGGAGGCCGATGCCTTCGTGTTCGCCGACGGCGCCCTGCCGATGCCGCTGTTCCCGCTGGAAGGGATGATCACCCGTTTCCGCTCCGGCAGCCGGGCGTCCGGTGGATCGCTCCCCGTCACCTACGTCGAGACGTCCACGCCGGGCCTGCGCGGCCAGTCGGGCGGGCCCATCTTCGACGTCGAGGGACGCGTGTGCGCCATCCAGGTGCATACCGTCCACTACCCGCTCGGCTTCAGCCCACCGGTCGTCGAGCAGGGCGGCCGGCGGCTCGAGGAGCACCAGTTCCTCAACGTCGGCGTGGGCGTGCACGCCGAGACGATCCTCGGCTTCCTCGCGCAGTTCGGCGTGCGCGTCGCCGGAGCCTGAACGCACCCGGGCAACGGAATCCAAAGGGGCCCGGGCCGACGCCGGACCCCTTGCTCGTTCGTGGCCCCCAAGGCGGCCCTGTCGAGAGCGCGCCGGCCAGGTTCTACGGCTGGACCGTGAACGTCGTCTTGGCCAGAGCGACCCACTTGCCGAAGCCGTTGCGGGTGAAGTACCCCTCCTGGGCCCGGCACGAGGCTCCGCCGCTCTTCCAAAGGCTTGACGCGAGCGGCCCGATGGTCGCGGTCTTGTCGGCGCTCACCGGGAAGTAGGCGGCATACACGTACTCGCCCCCGAAGTCGGGCGCGTAGCACTGCACGAACACGTAGACGTCGGTGCCGCCCGGGTTGACGGTCGCGCCGGTGGTTTCGCCGTGGGCCACGGGCACCTGGACCGTGATCACGCCGCTGAGCGGCTTGGCGGCGAAGGCGTTTCCTGCGCCGGCCGGTTTCGAGCCGCCGACCACGGCGACCCCGAACACGAGGGCGACGCCGATCGCGACGATGAGGGCCGCCTCGGCAATCGCGCTGCCGACGTGCCGGATCGAGCGGCCGGCGTAATAGCGAAGGTACATCGGTTCCTCCCTGCCGCCGTCCCCTGGCGGCCTCGACCCGGCGCGGCCTGCCCGCTCGGATCCGGCTTTCGGCAGCCCGGCTGGCTGGCGGTGGGGTCGGCGAGCGACGCCCGAGGCACCAGTCCCGTGGCTTTGCGTCCCCGGGTCACCCCGGGTTTGCCCTTGTCGAGCCAGTCGTCCCTGAACCGATGCTGGCGGCCGGACTGCTCCGGCCTGCTGGCAGCCTAAGCACGAGAGGGCTCCCGGGGAACACGTCGATGGTCGCCGCCCCGGGCGGCCAACGGTCATGGGCCACGGTGCATCGGTGCACCTCGGCCTATGCTGCGGCCGTGGACCGCACCGTTCGCACCGCCCGCCTCGCCCACGCCTTCTGGCCGCGCTGGTATCGGGCGCTCTCCTGGCTCGACCCCCTGATCGAGCGGGCGTGGGTCCGGGCGGGGATCGGCAACGTCGTGCGCCTGACGGTGACGGGCCGCAGGAGCGGGCAGCCGCGGAGCGTGTTCCTCGGGCTGCTGCGTGTCGGCGATCGACGCTACCTGGGGCATCCCGACATCGCCTGCGCGTGGACCCGCAACCTCGAGGCGGCCGGCGAGGGGATCCTGGAGGGCCGCACAGGTCAGCGGACACCGTTCCGGGCTGTCCTCCTCGCTCCCGGGCCTGAGCGGGACGCCGTGGTCCGCGCCACCTTCCACCAGCATCCCTTCCCGGGGAACGTCCTGTACTGGCTGCTCCGGACGCACGTCGCGGCGTCCGGCCGCTTCTACCGGCTGGAGGCGCCGGGTTCGGCCACGACCGCCGAGGCCACGGACCCCGCGTCCACGGCGTCGAGATCATGACGGCGAGCGCGTCCTTCGACCGACGCGCTACCGTTGCCCCGATGACGACCCCCGATCCCGACCGCGACGCCGACCGTGCGTTGCTCGAAGCCCTCCTCGCCGGCCGCGGCGAGCACGAGCTGTTCGCCTGCGACCCCGCCCTCGCCGACACGGCCGCGTTCTGCGCGGCGTACGGGTTCGCGCCCGACGACTCGGCCAACACGATCGTCGTGGTGGGCAAGGGGAACCCGCCCGCCTACTCGGCCTGCGTCGTGCTCGCCACCCACCGGCTCGACGTCAACCATGCGATCAAGCAGCGGTTCGGGCGCAAGGCATCGTTCGCCTCGCCGGACGAGACCCGGGCGCTGACCGGGCACGAGATCGGCGGCGTGACCGTGTTCGGCCTGCCTCCGGACCTGCCGGTCTGGGTCGACGCCGCGGTGATGGACCGCGGGCGGATCGTGCTGGGTGGCGGCAGCCGCAGCTGGAAGGTGATCGCGCCGGCGTCGATCCTGTTGACGCTGCCCAACGTGGAGGTCGTCGCGGGGCTGGCCACCCCGGCTCCGCCTCGCCGCTCCGACTGACGGTGCCCCGGTCGATGGTGGGGACGACGCGATCGGGTGCCGCGCCTACGATGGCGGCATGACCAACACCCAACGTGCCGCGGGGGTGGGCCTGTTCGTGGTCGCCGTGGCGGCCGGGGTGCTCGTCGCGTCGTTCGCGCTGGGCGGCACGGGGGGCGCCGGGGGGCCGACGCCATCGACGATCGCCATCGTGTCCCCGTCCGCATCCCCGGCCCCGTCCGAGGCGACCTCCCCGTCCGCCTCCCGCGCCGTCGAATCGCCGTCACCCGGCGAGAGCCCGTCAGCGACCGTTGCGCCCACGGCCGAGCCGAGCCTCACGCCCACGGCATCGCCCGGTCGGCCGGCGGTCGTGACCTTCACCCAGCTCAAGCTCGACGCGTCGGAGGACCCGAACGGCCTCGACCGCGAGCTCCACTTCCAGGCCGACGGGACGGGGCAGGTCATCGCGCGCCTGTCCTCGATCTCGCCCCGCGGCCAGACCGTGATGTGCCTCAAGGCCCCGGCAAAGGATCTCGGCTGCACGACGACCGCCGACGGGCAGCTCACGGCCCGGCACAGGGGCGCGGCCACGGACTACACGCTGACCCTCCGGGGCGACGGGATCGCCGCGCCGGTCGTCGAGGTGGCGCTCACCTTCCCGGCGACCCAGCCCGAGGTCACGATCTCGAACGCCCGCTTCGACGGGACCCAGTTCCCGGAGACCAACGGCATCCAGGTGATCGTCACGCCCCGGGTCGATGGCCAGCTCGGGCTGCTCGCAGAGTGGGGCGGCCATCCGTTCCTGTACGAGATCGACCTGACCGAGCAGGGGGGCACGGGCGGCGGCACGCTGTCCGACCAGGGACCGGCGACGCGCGTGAACGTGGCGCTCCCGGTCAAGGCCCCCAACCCGTGGAAGCTGGTCGTCCAGAACACCGAGATGGGATTCGGCGTGACGGGGATGACGGCCTCGATCACCTGGCCGTAGCGGCACGCCGGCCCCGGGTCCCGGGGCGCGAGGCGCGGCCGGGCGTGGCACGTCGAACGGCGGGCGCCCGGCGGGACCATCGGCGAGCACGGCCCCGGACCGCCGGACCATGGCCCGTGCGGCGTACCGCGGGTGACGCTGGCGGCAACCCCGCGGTCCTCGATGTCCCGGCGTCCGCCGGCCGACGAACACCGCCCAAGCGACGCCAGGAATGCTCACCGTCACTCGACCCGCCCATGCGCTCGCCACCGCATGCCTCGTCGCCGCGACCCTGCTCGGCATCGCGCCGGACCCGGCGGCTGCCCTCGAACCGCCCCGCCCGCTGCCCCACTACCATCCGGCGTTCGTCACCGAGACGGACACGCGTCCATGGATCGACTGCCTGTGGGCGTCGGGGGCGATGCTGCTGGACAAGTGGACCAACGGCCGGGTGACGGTCAGCCACCAGCGGCTCCGGGCACTGTCCGGCGACCGGGTCAAGGGCTCCGACCTGGCCGATCTCAAGGTCGCCTACGCGAAGCTCGGCGTCCACCTCGCCTACTCGCCGGACGGCGGAACGCGGATCACCTGGGCCGGCCTCCTCAGGCGGCTCGCCAACGGCGCCGGTGCGGTCCTCCTGGGCGACGACTCGCACCTTCCGCGCTGGTACGGCCGCTGGGACCAGGGGTTCTGGAAGGCCAAGGGCAAGAAGGACAACCACGCCGTCTACGTCGAGCGCTACGACCGCCGTCATGGCCGGGTCTGGATCATGGATCCGCTCGGTCGCGGGGACTGGCAGGGCGAGTGGATCAGCGTGGGGGCGCTCCAGCGGTTCACCTGGAGCCGCGGCGGAGCGCTGTACGCGGCGGTCACGCCCACCGCCAAGGCGGCCCCGTTCGCCGGTGTCTCGATCCGCGGGCTCCAGCTGACCAGCACCTCGACCACGCTCACCGCGGCCTGGTCGGTCAGGGCGCCGCGCCACTGGCGCTATCCCGGCGTCGACATCTCCGCCGCCTTCCACCGGGCGGACGACCCGGTCCTCGCGGCCGCCGTGTCGCCGCCGGTCATGGCGCTCGTCGACAGCGGCGCCAGGGCGTCGCGGGCGTCGGCCGTCGTCGTCGGGCGCAACCTTCGGGTCAGCGCGCCGCTGCCGGGCCGACCCGGCGCGTACACCACCAGCCTCCGGCTCACCGACCGCCGCTTCGGCCGCACGGTCGCGAGAAGTGCCCCGATCGCGACGTTCGTCGCCGGCCCGCGCCGGGCGACCCTCAGCCTCCACGCGGCCGACCGGGCGATCGAGGCGGGCGGCGTGGTCGACGTCTCGGTCTCGGTCGCCAACAGCGGAACCCTCGCGTGGATGGATCCGCCGCCGCAGATGGTCGAGGCCGGCACGGCCGCGCCTCGCGACACGCGCCTGGTCGCCCGCTGGGTCCCGTTGGGCGGCCCGGACGGCGGCGCGCCCGACGCCGACGTCGTGCCGGGTCCCTTCGTGCTCGATCGGATCCCCCTCGGACCGGGCCGCCGGAAGGTGGTCGACGCGTCGCTGCGGGTGCCTGCCGGCCTCGGGCGCTGGGCGCTCGCGATCGACGTCATGGACGACGTGGACGGCTCGTTCGCCGCGCTGGGCAGCGCCCCCGCGTTCCAGGCGTTCGACGTCGTGGCGCCGCAGGGGAGCGACGCCCTCGACTGATCGAGGGTCGGGTCGCGGTTGCGGTTGCGGTTCGGGTCACGCGCGGCAGCGTGCCCCTGCCCGTTCCCGCGCCGGATGGCGGACAATGCGCGCGGACCCCACGCCGATTGGAGATGCGCTATGACGACGGACCTCACCATCGGCCTCCTGGACCGGCCGGGGACCCTTGCCCGCGCGAGCGACGCGCTCGGCCGGGCGGGCGTCAACATCGAGGGCGCCTGCGGGTACGTCACCGACGATCGGGGCGTGTACCACGTCCTGGTGCGCGACGCCGAGCTCGCTCGCCGGGCCCTGATGGATTACGGGTTCGAGATCCAGGCCGAGCGCGCGGTGGTGGTGCAGCCGATCGCGAACCGCCCCGGAGAGGCCGCGCGCCTGCTGCGGCGGATCGCGACTGCCGGCATCAACCTCGACGTGCTCTACACCACGCTCGACGGGCAGATCGTGCTGGGCGGGGACGACGTTCGGGCGATCCGCGAGGCGCTCGAGGCCGACGGCTGAGGCCTGCCCAGCCACGCCCCCGGTTCCCCCCGGCTGGAACGCGCAGCGAGCACTCGGGCGGTTCTGCGGCCATGGTCCGGTCGTTCGCACGCGTGGTGTTCCATCCGGCGGCGCTGGGACCCAGCGCGCCGCGGATCGGACCGCGGGCAGATCCAGCGAGCTCCGGGACCGCCACAGTGAACGCGCGCCGATCCAACGGGGCAAGGGACGGGTCGCGGGGCAAGGGCCGGCATGGGGCAAGGGCCGGGTGGCGCGGCCGGGCCGGGTGACGCGGCCGAGCCCGTTGACGCGGCCGGGCCGGGTGACGCGGCCGAGCCCGTTGACGCGGCCGAGCCCGGGCCGGGCCGGATGGCGCGGCCGCGCCGGATGGCGCGGCCGGGCGTCGCGACCGCCGCGTCGCAGATCCGAACGCGGACCCGACCCCGGTGGATCCGCTACGACTTGGCGGCGGACTCGATCCGGGCGCTGCCGGCCTTGGGGCGGATCTCGCTCACGTGACCGTCGTCCCATCGGACGCGGTAGTTCGGGCCGAGCGGCGAGTCGACGATCTCGAGGATCTCGCCCTCGCGGTCCCGCTGGCCCACCTTCTCCGACTCGACCACGATCCGGTCGCCTGTCCTGGCCTGCATCTCCGTACCTCCGCACGTCGGGCGAGCTCGAGCATCGCCCCGCCGGCCTCCGCGCGCTAGGTCCATTGGCAGGGCCCGGACAGGCAGGGTGTCCGGATCCGTTGCGCGGAACGGTCCGGCAGGACGAGGTCAGCCCGAGGCGGCGGCCAGCGCCTCGCCGATCGCCCTGATCGACTCCGCCTGGGTCCAGTAGATCGAATGCGTCCACAGCGGCGTCGACGTCAGGTGCGGGAGCCGCACGTCCCGCACGGGGTCGCCGTCGTGCAGCTCGAACACGTTGGAGGCGTAGAACGCGAGCGGGTCCCACGGCTCCCACAGGTTGGTCCAGCGCCGGATCGTCGGCGGGAGACGGGACCGTGCTGGCGGATCGCCGGGCACGTAGGGCGGCACCAGCCCGCGCCGCGGGTCGAGGACGTGGAGCAGCGGCGACTGGCTGCCGAACGTGATCAGCGCGTCCCAGGTGACCGGCCGATGGTCGGTCACCGCGAGATCGAACGCAATGATCCCGCCCAGGCTGTGCCCGATGACCAGTGCCGGGTCGCCATCGGTGCCGAGGGTCGCGCCGCGTTCGGCGAGCATGGCCCGGACCAGGCCCCCGATCTCCGCCCGGTGCGCCTGGTAGACGAGCACGTCACCGGCGCCCTTCCCGAACCGCGGGGTGAGCACGGTTCGCAGCGTGTGATGCACGACCTCCCCGACCCGGCCGACGAGCACGCCGGTCAGGACGTCCGCCTGGTGGAGCGCACGGCCGATCGCCCCCTCAAGGTCGTCGGCGAGGCCGCGCGTCACGGTTGCGTCGGCCGACGCCTCGGCCGTCTCGGCGACCAGGCGGCCCACGGCGTCGAGGGTGGCCGGATCGCGCACCTCGGGCAGCGCCTCGAGATCCGGCCAGGCCGCGTCGATCGCGACGCGCACGCGGTCGGCGTCGACCGATCCGCCGCGCGTGGCCGCGAAGGCGCTCGAGCCCAGGCGCGCGCTGGCCGCCTCGATCACAGAGGCGCGTGGATCCACGGTGGCACGAACGGTGGCCGCCGGCCCACCGGCATTGAGGAGGTCGAGGCCCGGACCCACGAGGCCGGCGGCCGCCACGCCCGCCTCCAATCCGCCGCGGACATGCCCGCCGAGCTCGAGCGGTGGGATCGCGGCCTCGACGCCCCGGATGTCCGCGCCCAGCCGGTCCCAGAACACGGGCACGAGCTCCCAGCGATCGCCGTGATCGCGGCGGATCGCCTCGCCCAGGGCCGCCACACGGGCGCCGAACTCGGCCTCGTCGGTGTTCGCGACGCCGTGGATGACCAGGACGGGTCGCCGGCTCACGGCCCCGTCCCCGGCCGGAGCGTGGCGGCCGGATCGCCGTACGCCGCATAGGCGAGCCAGGTCGGGTCCCCGGTCTCGTCGCGCGTGGCCTGGCGCGCCGCACGGATCGCGGTCCCGAACGCGTCGCCGGCGACCAGCCGGCCGTAGAACGTCTCGGCGAAGGCGCGAGCGGATCCGTCCCTGACCAGCCACAGGGTCCCGACGAACGCCCCGGACCCGGCCCGGATGAAGCCCTGGGCCCAGCCGTCGATGGTCGTGAACACGGGGGCCTGGCCGGCCGATCGGCAGGCGTTCAGGAACACGACGGGGTGGCGGGGTCGCAGCGTCTCGAGGACCTGGGCACGGGTGAGGAACACGGTCTCGATGTCCTGGCCGCCGATCCGCAGCGCGGATGCGCCGGGCGCGAAGTTGTTGTGGCAGGCAAGGTGCATGAGGTCGAAGTCGGCCCGGTCGATGGCGTCGATGAACTGCTGCGCCGTGGCGATCACGGTGCCGTCGTGGAGGCGCCGGTCGATCTGGCGTAGGTGGTCGATCTCGACCGCCGCCTCGGGGGGCGCGTCGCTGGGCAGCACGAACGTCACGTCGCGCAGGCCGAGCGACCCCGGTGCCGAACGCACGCCTGGCCCGGTCGGCCACCGGACGAGCTCGGCCCACTCGACCAGAAAGCCCCGCTCCGGCCGGCCCTGGGCGAGCGGGTACAGCATTTCCCAGGGGATCGGGTCCTGGCCGGACACGATCGTCAGCCGCTGCATCCGGTCGGCCACGGCCCAGATCGCGTCCTGGAGCGGCCGGGGCACGAACGAGCGCCAGAGGTTGATGCCGTGCTCCCGGAGGAGCTCGCTCCGGAGCGCGGGGTCGAGCGGCGTGGCATCGGCCGCCAGCCGTCCGAGCTGGGCGATCACGCGTTCGACCTGCGTGGTCGGGTCGATCGTGAGGCCCGAGAGCGACAGCACCGGCGGGTTGCCGTCGCCCTGGTGGAACAGCCGGTACTGGAGGACCGGCGGCGACCCGGTCGGATCGTAGTGGACGAACAGCGTCACCTCGCCGGGCACGGTCGGGCGCTCGTCGACGACGTCGGTCGCGTCCACGGTCCGGGCCGTGCCCGCATCCCGGGCCACGGCCACCCGGACCACGACCGAGCCCAGGTGGGTGCCGCCGTTGAGGGCATGGATCTCGATCTCGTGGACGCCCTCCGCGGCCGACCGGAGCGAGAACGTGACCCACTCCGAGTCGGCGTCCCGGGGCACGTGGACCGCGACAAACGGGTCGTTCAGGGTCTCGAAGTCGGGTGCCGAGATCAGCAGGTACATCGTTGCCCCGGCGGGCGGGATGTGGGTGGGCTTGAGCGCGGTCGTGACCGAGCCGCCGCCGGCGTCCCGGGCGATGCGGGCGAGGACGTCGACGCGTTCGCCGGGCGGCGTGCGGTCGGGTGCGCGTGCCTGGAGATAGCGCACCACGTCGGGCTTCTCCGCGGGCACGGACCCGCCGTCGCCTGCCGCAGCCTCGGCGCCCGCCGGTTCTGCCTCGGCACCCACCGGCTCTGGCTCGGCCTCCGGCCGGGCGCCCCCGGCCCCGAAGGGGCGACCGATCACGGTCGTCAGCTCGAACGAATCACCGGCCACGACGAGGTCACCCTTCGCGACCGCGCGCCGGAGGTCCGTGAGCAGGGGCAGGATGCCGGGATCGACCAGGGCCGGCTCATGCTCCGCGAGCCAGCGGGCGAACACGCCAAGGTAGGAAAGCTTCGCGGCGACCGTCGACGGGGCGAGCGACCGGTGCGACAGGTCCGCGAGGTACCGGCCCAGCGCCGGCCGGTCGAGCGACAGCGGTTCCGGCCCAGCGCCGGCGGCTTCGCCCGCCCCGGCGGCGTCGGCTGCGGCGGCCGCGGCGACCGAGGAGACGGCGACGCCCACCTCGCGGACGGCCACCTCGTAGCGATGCAGCGTGGCCGGGGCGCGGCCCTCGCGCCGGAGCTCGCCCTTGAACTCGGCCAGCTGGTCGCCGAACGGCGTGGCCTCGGGCGCGGTCACGGGCGGTCGCGTCCCGTCGGCTGCCGCACCCGCGTCGCCCGCCACGCTCCCATGACCCCATCTTGACGCGCGGCCGGGCGGCGTCAACCCGTCACGCGGAGCCGCCCAGCCGCACGACGTCGAAGCGTGCCATGCTGCGCACTTCGTCGGTTCCGTCATCCCGCGAGAGGCAGAGGGGTCGAGCGTCCCATGGATGTCGTGCTGGTCGGGTTCATCGGCGGCTTCATCTTCGGCGGCTGGCGAACGGGGTTCCTGCGCCGCCTGATCGGGATCGTGTTCATCGGCCTGGCGCTGGTGGCCGGCGCCTACTTCCGGTACCCGGTCGGTGCGATCGCCAGCCAGCTGTTCCCGAGCATTCCCTCCGACTACGCGGACCTGGTGGGCTATTCGATCGCGTTCCCGGTCATCCTCGCGGCGCTCCACATCGGCGGCAATGTCCTGGTGGGGCGGGTCGCCGTGCGGGGGATGACGCGCGAGGTGGACGCGGGCCTGGGCGCGATCCTGGGCGGCGTCGAGGCCGCGCTCATCCTGTCCGCGGCGATCGTGATCCTCGATGCCTACTTCGGAACGAGCTCGTCGATCGGGACCGCGGTTGCCCCGGGCCCGCTCAAGGAGCTGACCAAGGCGCTCAATGCGACCACCATCGTGCACCTGCTGCGCGACTCGACAGTCCCGGTGGTGCTGGCCGCGCTCGGGCCGCTGCTGCCCCGGGACGTCGGCACGCTGCTCCCGGGCGGCCTCCCGGGCCGGCTGCCGTTCCCGATCCCGGTGCCGGTGCCGTAGCGCCGACGGCCGCGGCCACAAGTCAGGGGCAGGATCCGCTCAGCGGGTCCACCCGGTACAGGGGCTCGTGGGCCGTCGCCGTGGGCGTCCCGCCCGCGACGAGTACCGTCGCGACCCGGGTCAGGCGGAACTGCTGGCGGGTCACGTCGAGGTCCGCCTCGCCGAGATGGATGATGAACACGGGCCGGCTGCAGATCAGGGACGCGATCCGCGCCTCGCGCGTGCCCCAGCCCTCGTACACGATGTTGGTGTCGTCGACCACCAGGACATCCGGCCGCCGGCCCTCCACCAGGGTCGCGTGCCACAGCGGCGTCGAGGCTCCCCAGTACGACAGGATCGCGGCGTTCGCGGGCAGCACGGCGAACGCGTCGTCGACCCAGGCGTCGGCCGTGTGGTCCGTGCTCCGGTCGGCCGAGGGCAGGTTGAGGACCACCAGCATCGCGGCCAGCGCGACCCCGGCCGCGGCGACGACGGGCCGGACGCGGGCCGTCCGCGAGGCGTGGACCGCCCGCTCCAGCGTCGCGGCCGCGGTCTCGAGGGCCACCCCGACGCCGATCCCGAGGATCAGCCACGGGACCAGGAGGTAGTGCTCGAGGCGCAGGTAGCTCGCCCAGATGTAGGCCCCCAGCAGCAGGATCCCCCAGCAGGCCAGCGCGAACGCGGTCCACCGCCGGAGGAGCACCACCAGCCCGGTCAGCCCCAGCAGCGGGACGGCGATCGTCGCCCGGGCGACGGCCAGCGTCCACAGGTCCGGCAGCGACGCCAGGAACGGCCCCACGTCCCCCATCGTGAACAGCCCTCCGTACTGTCCGCGGAACTGCTCGCCCGTGACCAGGAACATGAACCGGTCGAACGTCTCGGGGTCGTTGTAGGGCAGCGGCGGGTGGAACGAGGCGGCGATCGGCAGGTACGCGTAGACGCTCAGCCCGGCTGCCAGCGTCAGGACCGGGAGCAGGATCCAGCGCCGGTGCGCCAGCAGCTCGCGTCGGCCGGACCACAGGACGAACAGCGCGACGAACGGGGCGACGAACGCGGTCAGCACGTGATTGCCCAGCGACAGGCCGATCAGGAGGCCGCCGAGCGCGAGGTCGCGTGGCGACTGGGTCTCCGCCCACGCGAGCGCCCGGTCGAGGATGAGCGTGATGAACAGCACGTGGAGGGGGTTCACCTCGGCCACCTCGGCCGAGGCCCAGATCGTGCCCGTGACCCCGGTGGCCAGCGCGGCCGCCCCGGCGATCAGCGGTCGAACCCGGAGTCGCTGCAGGATCGAGGTCAGCGCCGCCATCGCGAGCGCGATGCACACGGCCGACAGCAGGTTCGCCCGGAACGCCACGGAGCCGATCGGTAGCAGCTCGAACAGCCATGCGGTGAGCACGTAGGTTGGGTAGCCGGTCGGGTGGGGGACCCCCAGGACGTGGGGCACCGTCTGCATCTCGCCCCAGTCGTCGAACGCCATCCCCGGCAGCAGCGTGCGCAGGTAGAGCCCAAGCGCGACCACGAGCACGATCGCGGGCACCGCGTACCGCGGCAGGGAGGAACCCGGGGATCGGCTGGTCATGCGACGCGACAGTACCTCCTCGCGCAGGCGCCCTGCGTCCGGCGGCGTTGTCGTCGATCGCTTCGATCGAGGGCCGGTCAGTAGGTGCAGCCGAAGCAGACCTTGTCGCTGTGCACGATCGTGAAGATGCTGTCGCCGAAGGGGTTGGTTGCCCGCATCAGGATCGCCCAGTAGGGACCGGGCCCGGCCTCGCCGAGCTGCCACGAGACCATGATCGAGCGAGCGTCGCCCGACACCTCGCCCAGCAGGTCGAGCTGCTTGACCGGGATCTTCATGCCCCGGACGACGCACGCCTTACCGTCATATTTCACCGAATCGCGGAGGCAGACGGTCAACCCGTAGACGAGGAACGAGCTGGCGGCTCCCTTGGGCGACGTCCAGGTGATCCGGTACTGCTCGATGAACGTGCCCGGTGCCGGGCCGGGCGTCTCGCCCACGTGCTTGAACGTCGGGTTGCCGGGCTTGGGCGGCGGGACGTCGATCGTCACGGCCACCGAGGCGGCCTCGGACGGGGCCGGCGACGACGCCGATGGGCTCTCGCCGCCGGCCGATGCGGCCGCGGAGCCCGTCTCGCCCGACGGTGCGGCCGTGGTGGCGAGGAAGGTCGCCTGCGAGACGGGACCGGATGCGCAGGCCGCGAGCAGGCTCGATGCGAGCACGGATGCGGCAGCCGCGGTCAGCAGGCGGCGGAGTCGCTGGGCCATGGCGTCGCTCCCCTGGGCTGCCGGCGGCTGGCGGTCGTCGCGTCGCGGGCCGGCGCACCCAGAGCGTAGGCCCGTCACGGGCGTTCCGCACACCCTGGGGCCCAGGCCGCGGCAGCGGTCCTCAGTCGCGCTTGATCTGGCTCACGATCGAACGGTCCGTGATCCGGCTGTCGCCGGCGAGCAGGAAGGCCTTGCTCAGGATGATGCTCAGCGTCGGATCGTCGTCGAACGGCAGGAACACCCGTTCCGCGGAGCCGCCGCGGTCGGGCACGATGCACAGGTAGGTGTCGGACGGCGCCATGAGGATGTTGCCGCTGCCCAGGTGGATCCGGTACGTGCGCAGGTCGCCGCGCACCGCCAGCCAACGGTCCTGGAGCTCGAGCCGGTCCGCGATCGCGAGGCCCGGGAGCATCCGCGCCAGGGCATCCCGGCGGACGTCCGCCGTCGCGGTGAGGGGCTGGTCCCAGTAGCCGGTCCAGTAGCCGTAGAACGGTGCCCCCCGATCCCGGCCACCGTCCTGCCAGTTGCGGTCGGCGCCGATCGAGGTGACCGAGACGAACAGGTCGACGTCGCGCATCGCCTCCGAGAGCACGATCGGTGGGACGTCCGCCAGCGGGACGGGGTCCTCTGCGGCTCCGAGGCGCACGAGCCGCACCTGATCCGTGGAGCAGTGCTCCACTGCCCCGCCCATCTCGACCTCGATCGCGTCGTGCCAGAACTCGGCTCGCAGCCCGTGGCTCGGGAAGTCCCGCTTGGCGACGCCGTTGAAGCCGCCGTCGTACGGGCCCAGGAAGTTCGATCCCCAGCGCCGGGCGGTCATCAGGGCCCGGGCCTGCGGGTAGCGCAGGATGTGGGCGGCGAAGCAATTCGAGTACGTCCTCGTCTGGACCTCCGCCGGGGTCAGCCGGTAGACCTCGCGGAAGGCCTGCTTGAACGGCTGGCGGATCTGCGACCCGTGCAGTCGTGTGCGCCAGGCGGCGATCTCGGCCTCGGGCGCCTCGATCGGGTGCCACAGCCGGACCCGGACCTCGGGATCCGGGTCGAGCGCCGAGCCGTCGACCGTCGCCAGCCCGTCGCCCTCGGGCATCGCGGCCACGGGCGGCGTGCCCGCCCGCGCGAACGTCCAGATCAGCCTCCGGCTGACCGTCCTCGTGAGCGGATGGTCGAGGTACCGCGATCGCCAGTCCGCGAGCGACCACGCTCGCTCCTCGACGAGCAGGTCCTCGATCCGGTCCCGTTCCAGGCCCAGGGCCTTGCGGAGCTCCTTCAGCTCCGCCTTCGCGTTGCCGACGGCCGCCGTCTCGCCGGCGATCGCGGCCGGGGGACGAGCCGTCGCGCGACCGTCGGGTGAACGCCAGCTGAGCGACGCCTCGTCGCCCTCGACCGCCAGGACCGCGACATGATCCCCGACCTGAATCTCGCGCCTGCCGGCCGGGTCGAGGCCCTGGGTCGGCACCGCGAGCTCCAGCAGCTCCGAGGCCGTGATCCCGGCCCGCGCCGCGGCGGCGGCGAGGGCCTTCGCGACCTGCTTGGACACGTTGCGGTTGGTCACCCTGGCCTTCAGCCGCCCGAGCCCGGCGATCGCGGCGGCCCCGTCCATCGACCCCAGGGCGGCGGCCGCGGTGTTGGCGAGCCGCTCGTCGCGGGCGACGTTGCTCGACCCACCCGACGTCCCGAAGTGCAGCCCGAGGTCGGCCAGCGTCCCGGCGACCCATGGCTCGTGGAGCGCGGCCGCCGCCCACATCGCGCCCCGCAGGAGGAGCACGTTGGCATCGGCGATCGCCGGCTCCGGCACGACGAACACCTGGTCGCCCCACTCGTAGCGCCGGGGCGGGGCCGTGGCCTGCGACCCGGTCGCATCGCCCAGCATCGAGCGCAGCAGGTCGCCGGCCCCCGGCGCGCGGACGAGCGCCGCCGCGCGCCGGCGCCACGCGGCGCTGGGCGTCACCCCGGTGGCGGTCGGCAGGTGCGCCACCAGCGGCCGCTGCGCGGCCGGCAGCGCGAGGATCCGGTGCCGCCAGGACTGTCCCCAGGTGTCCGTCGTGGCGATCAGCCCGGGATCGAGCGTGATCGGGCCCGCGTCAGATGCCTCGCCGGGCCCGGCGGCCTGGAGCAGCGCGAGCAGCCGCGCCCGGTAGCGGGCCGCCTGCGTGGTGGCGTGGTCATGGAACGACCCGAGGCCGTTCGCGAGCTCCCGGATCGGGCCCTCGAGCTCGCCCAAGCCGCCGGCCCTCACCGCGCGCTCCGCCGCGCCCACGGGCTGCCCCACCAGCGAGATCAGCATCCACTCGTCGCGGCGGCGCGCGCCGCCGAGCGCGCCGGCCGCCATCGTCAGCAGCAGCACGACGTCGCCCCGGCTGAACCTCGGTCGCCGGATCCCGAGCGCCGCCAGGACCTTCGAGGCAATCCAGCCCGGTGGCATGCCGCCTACCACCCCGCGGACCTGGTCGAGGACCGTGCCGCCCGGCGTCGCGCGGTCCATGAGGACCACGACGACCGACCGCAGCTCGTCCGGGGGCAGGTCGAGCAGCGCGCGCACCGGTGCCAGGGAGGACACGAAATAGGGGCGGGCCGCGGTCGCGGCGATCGCGGCATCCACAACCTTGCCGGCCCTGCGCCGATGCTCGGCCAGCGACAGGTCCGATGGCTCGCCGCTCGAGGCCGCCACGGTCAGCCGCCGACGAGCGGGGCCAGCTTCACGAACCCGACGTCGAGCGTGGCGGTCAACGGCACCTGGGCATCGAGGTCGGTTTCCTGGCGACCGTTGACCAGCACGAAGAACCCGTTGCGCTGGAAGCTCGCGATCGCGATCTCGGCCTGGCGCTCCCAGTCGAGGCGACGGGGCCGGGCCATCTCGAAGCCTGCGGGCCCCACCCGCGAGCCTTCGGGCTGGACCAGGCCGGCGAACCGCGCCCCCGGTGCCAGGTTGTAGCCAGCGACCTCCTCGCGGACCCGGAGCCGGATGAGGTCGCGGAGCGTGATCCGCTCGGGCACGTCGGGCAGCGTGATCGATCCGATCGGCGTCCCGGTGGCGGTTCGGTCCTCGATGGTGAGCATGGGCATTGGGCGTTCCTCCCGGTCGGTCCAGACTCTAGCGCGCCGGCGGGCCCCAGCGGAGCGAGCGGGCCTCAGCGGCGCGAGCGCCATGCCTCCAGCGTCGGCCAGCCCCAGCGGATCGCGGACGCGGCGATCACCAGCCCGACGGCGAAGAAGGTCGGGTGCAGGAAGCTCAGCTCCTTGATGATGGCCAGCTCGACCATGATCCAGATCATCTGCGCGCAGCCGATCCCGAAGGCGAGGAACGGCGCCACGCGGAACCGGGCGATGCCCATCCCGGCGACCACGAACGAGCCGAGCCCGAACAGGCCGCCCAGGATCAGACCGGGGACGAGGAAGTCGCTGAACGGGCTGCCGGCGAGCAGCGACACGTCGAACTGCATGACGCTGCCGTCGGGCTTCGTCGCCAGGGCGATGCCACCCGCGAGCGCCCCCAGCCCGAGCACGACGAGGGACGCGACGCACAGCTTGCCGGCGGCCTGGAGCTCCGGGCGCGGAATGCCCGCCGCGCCACGCGTGGTCAGCGGATGCGTTGCCATGGACCATCCCTCCGGGGCGCCGAGCGCCCGTCGATGCCCTGCTCCCCCGGAGGGTACTCAACCATCCGGCGGTGGCTTTGGGGGAGGGCCATGGGTCCTGCCGCGACGAGCGTGATGGGGCGGTGGTCCGGTCCGCATGGCCGGGCGGATCGACGACACGGCGGGCGATGGTCGGCCGCGTCTCAGTGGCCGGTCGGAGACGTGGCCGGCCCGGCCTCGCGGTGAAGGACGGACCTGGCGGGGGCCCGCTCGCCGATCCAGGCGGTCGCCGGCGTCGCCCAGTACTCGGCAAGGGCCGCCAAGCGGCCGGCGTACGTGCTGCGACCGCGCTCGAACCGGCGCCAGGCCTCGTCGGGGTCGCCCAGCCGGTAGCCGGCGACCCGGAGCCGCTCGTAGGCCCCGTCGAACTCGGCCTGGCCAACCTGCGATCCATCGCCGGCCAGGCCCAGGATGTTGGTGATGTCCTCGACCAGGTGCGCCCCGACGCGCTTGGTCAGCTCTGCCTGCCCGCGCGGTACGCCCTCGATCGTGGTCAGCACCAGCGCGCACGCGTCGAGCACGGCGCCCAGCGCGCTCAGCCAGGACACGTTGTCGTGGCTCGAGCGGAAATAGCCCAGCAGCGGGTAAGCGACGTGCGAGTCGAGCACCTCCGCCGCCCAGGTCTCCCATGCCGCGAACAGCGCGGGCAGCTCGCCCACCATGTCCAGCCGGGCGTACGTCTCGAGCAGCACGACCGCCGAGGGCGGCGCCTTCGCCCGGGTCGAGAGCGTGACAACGAGCGACTCCCGGCGCTGGTAGGACGCGTACAGCGAGAACAGGAAGGTGATCACCAGGGCCACGACCCCGAGCCCGCTCGCGGCGGCGACCAGCGACACGGCACGGGCGAGTGGGCCCGACGCCACGATGTCCCCGTAGCCGAGGGTGAGGATCGAGGTGCCCGCGAAGTACATCGCGTTGCCCAGGTCGGCGGGCGGCGGGTCCAGCTCGCCGCGCAGGGCGAAGAACACCAGCCCGTAGCCCACCACGAGCAGCGCCAGCCACATGATCAGCAACAGGATCGCGGCACCCGGCGCATAGATCCCGTAGAAGCCGTCGCGCGCCAGCCCGCTCCTGGCTCGCGCGCCGATCGCGCGCCAGGCGCGCCACGTCCACCGGTTGAGATAGCGCGACAGCCGGTGCGGCCCGGGCGACGGTCGCGGCACCACGATCGTCTCGAACACGTCGGCACCCACCAGCAGGAGCAGCGCCACGCCGGCGAGGAAGATCGGGACGTCCATCCGCGCGCATCATCGCACGCGACGGGCGAGCCATCCTCGCGCTCGTGTCTTGATCGCGGCCCGAAGCGCGGTACGGTACGGGCCACCTGCGCGGGCCCGGACGGCCCGCGACCCGGCCGCCCACGCGGCCTGCGAGGCGCGAACGGGGTGCGCGATGGCTGCGTCGACGACGGCGTTCGAGGCGACGGGCGGCGACCTGCGGCTCGTCGTCCATCGCGGCGATCGATCGGTGCTGCTGGCGATGGACCTGCCGCCGGGCAAGGTCGACCGGCTGGCCGGGTTCGCGCTGTTCCGCAGGCCGCCCGGCGGGCGGGCCCGGCCGCTCTACAACCGCCTCGACTTCCGGCAGCCGATCACCTCGGCCACCACCCCGGAGCAGCGGACCTGGCACCGATCGGACCGCGCACCGTTCCAGAAGTTCCGCTGGGTCGACCTCCCGCACGACATCGTGCCCGGTGACTACGAATACACCGCGACCGCGATGTACTTCGCAGGCGACGGCACGCTCGAGGCAGGCGACAGCGCCTCGGTCGCGCTGGACATCGCGGCCCGCCCCGCCGCGCGGCTCGAGGTGGGGTTCACGCGCGCCTTCCTATCGTCGCAGGCCTACCACGACCGGTTCCACAACGAGCCGTTCCACCCGGCCCGGCCGTCGATCGGCTTCGACACCGCCCCCTACCAGGCGAAGTACGCATGGCTTGGGTTTCACGCCCGCGAGCTGATCCGGGGGTTCCTGGCCGAGTGCGTCGCCGACCCTGCGATCACGGTGGACGTGTTCGCCTACGATCTCAACGACCCCGATACGATCGACGCCTTCCGGTCGCTCGGGCCGCGGCTGCGCGTCCTGCTGGACAACGCCACGCTGCATCGTGACGCGGTGCCGCCGGCGACGCCCAAGCACGTGCTCGAGACCGACGCCGAGGCCGCGATCACGGCTGCCGGCGGTGCCGTGAAGCGGGGACGGTTCAAGCGGTTCGCGCACAGCAAGGTGCTCATCGCCTGCCGGAGCGGGGCCGCGGTCCGGGTCCTGACCGGGTCCACCAACTTCTCGCTGCGCGGCCTGTACGTCCAGGCGAACAACGTCCTGGTGTTCGATTCGCCCACGGTCGCCGGCTGGTTCGAGGAGGCCTTCGAGCAGTCCTGGACGACCGCGGGGATGAAGGCCTTCGCATCGAGCCCGCTCGCGCAGGGCTGGTTCGAGCTGCCGGCCGACGGGCTGCCGCCGGGCGCCATCGCGTTCTCGCCGCACGCGTCCGCCGATTTGTCGCTGGGCCGGGTCAGCAATGCCGTCCGCGGCGCCTCGAGCTCGCTGCTGTTCTCGGTCATGGGGCTCGGCGGCGGCGGCGACGTCCTCCGGCGGCTCCGCGAGGGGATGGTCAAGCCCGGCCTGTTCAGCTATGGCATGACGCAGGCCGGCAACGCCTTCATGCAGCTGTACAAGCCCGGCTCGACGCGCGCGGTGCGGGTGCCCTTCGCCTACCTCCACGGCCAGGTCCCGGCGCCGTTCCACGCCGAGGTCTCCGGCGGCGTCGGGCAGGTGATCCATGACAAGTTCGTGGTGGTGGACTTCAACGGCGACGCCCCGCGCGTGTACACGGGCTCGTCCAACCTCTCCAGCGGCGGCGAGGAGGCCAACGGCGACAATCTCATCGAGCTGCGCGGACCGGAGGTGGCCTCGCTGTACGCGGTCGAGGCCGTCCGCCAGATCGACCACTTCCACTTCCGCGCCGCGATGCAGGGGGCGACGCCATCAGGCCCGCTGGTGCTGAAGGGCCCCGATCGATGGCATGAATGGGTCGACCCCTACTACGACCCTCACGACCTCAAGCTCCTCGATCGTCAGCTGTTCGCCCGCAGCCCGGCCGGCTGAGGGCCGCCACCTCGGGCGTCAGCTCGCGGCCGGCGGCTCCATCGGGCTCATCAGCTGGAAGTAGTTGCCGTCCGGATCGGAGAACGTGGCGATCCAGAAACCGGGGCCCTCGTCGAAGCTGTAGGGCTCGGTGACCACGGTTGCGCCGGCCGCCTTCATCCGCTCGAAGTCGCCCTTCACGTCGGACGACTCGATGTTCCAGATCAGGCGCCCGGGGGTCTCGTTCCGCCCGTGGACCTCGCTGTGGGCGCCGACCGTGAGGTAGCCCGAGCCGATCCTCCAGCCCGTGAAGCCGCCGTCGCTCATCCCCGGCTCGCCCAGGACCCGGGTGTAGTACTCGACCAGCCGCGCCGGATCCTCCGACCCGATGAGGATGCTGTTGAAGTTCACTGGGACGCCTCCTGTTGCGGGTGCACCTGGCATGCACGGATGGAGACCGCGTGGGAGCCCCATTCTCATCGCTCGCGAGCGGCCCGTGAAGCCCCCTGGGCCGAGGCCGACGCGCGTTGGCCAGGGACGGGCTCAGCGCCCCCCAGGGCGAGCAGCCAGTCCATCGCCACGGGCACGGCGTCGAGGACCGACACGTGGCCGTCGCGCGGTCGCAGCCACAGCTCGGCCGTCGGGATGTGGGCCAGCAGCCACCGGGCGTGGGCCGCCGGCACGACGCGATCCCCGCCGCCCTGGACCAGCAGGACCGGGAGCCCGATCGCGGCGAGGTCGACGCCCCACGGCTGCGCGAACGCCACGTCGTCGTCGATCAGTCCGTCTGGACCGGCCGAGCCTGCGGCATCCGCGTCCCGTCCCAGCGACGCCCAGGCACCCCGGAGCGCCGCCCAGTCCGGCGCGATGAACTGGGTCTCGTCGAACTGCTCCACGGCGGCATACGCGGCCCGGGCATCGCGCCCCGCGGCCGCCGAGCGGAGGCCGTCGGGCGATGCCATGCCCGCGAACCAGTCGAAGTCGTCGGTCGGGGGTGCGATGCCGGCCAGGGTGACCGCGCCGATGACACGCTCCGGCAGCAGCGCCGCGCAGGCGAGCGCATGCGGCCCGCCGCCCGACGCGCCCATGGTGGCGAACCGCTCGATGCCCAGGCCGTCCGCGACCTGGCGCACGTCGTCGGCGGCCGAGGCCACCGTGCGGCCCGGGTTCGGGCTCGACCCTCCGTAGCTCGGGCGGGCGTAGGAGACCAGCCGGATCCCGCGCGGCGCCGCGGCCGCGAGCAGCGGCTCGAGCAGGGCTCCGGTTTGCGGCGAGCCGTGATGCCACACGACGGTCAGCTCCCCCGGCCCGCCCGAATCGTGGGCCCGCAGCACGCGGTCGTCGGCCAGGCGGATGTCCCGGGCGCTGGGCGTCGACGCTGCCACGCTACACCTCCGGCTTGTCGAGGAATGCGGTGGCGACCTCGGCCAGCAACGGCGACATGAAGACGTCGTAGTGCTGGACGCCCGGGATGATCGCGAGCGCGTGCCCGCCGCGGGGCCGGCCCTCGCCCATCCAGCCGCCGTCCCGCTGGCCGCCGTCAAGCAGCGCGAACACCTCGACGGCATGGCTGGGCGGGAACATGTCGGCGTCGGCGCACGCGAACAGGGTCGGGACCTGGAGCCCGCGGACCTGCTCGCTGAAGTCGAAGTCCTCGGCCATCGAGGCGCCGATCTTGTCCAGCAGGCGCGGGAAGTCATCCGGCCGGGGCGCGACGCGCTGGTACAGCTGGTACATCGGGGTGTCCTTCATGAGCTCGGCGGCCGCCGCGCCCATCTGGGCCTGCTGGCCGAGCATGTCGGGATAGATGGCGCTGCGCCGGATGTTGGTCGAGACCATGACCAGGCGCCGGACGACCTCGGGATGGTTGGCCGCACACTGGAACGCAACGCCGCCGCCCAGCGAGTAGCCGACGAGGTCGGCGCGCTCGATGCCCAGGTGGCGCAACAGGGCGGCGATGTCGTCGCCCATGGTCCGGACGCTCAGCGGCCGGTCGACGTCGGCCGTCCGACCGTGGCCCTGGAGGTCGGGCAGGATCACCTGGTGATCGCGGGCGAGCCGCTCGATCACGGGCCCGAACATCTCGCCCGACCCGAGGCCGCCGTGGAGCAGCACCAGCGGCCGGCCGCTGCCGTGGATCTCGTGGTAGAGGTGGATGCCGTTGACGTCGGCGTACGCGCCGGTGCCCTTGGCCTCGGTTGCCCACTGGGTGGTCATGGGACGCTCCTTGCGGCGGGTGGCTGATGACGATACCCGTAGGACCGGCCCGGCCGGCCGGACTCATCGGTCGCCGGCGACCGCCACCGGAGCCCGCGGGTCGCGCGATGAGTTCTCGTCCGTGGCACCGTCGTAGGCTGCGATGGTATGGCGCAAGCCACGGATGCGATCGAGAGGACACGAGGCGATGAGCAGGCTGATCGTGAGCACGTTCCTGACCCTGGACGGCGTCATGCAAGCCCCGGGCGGGCCGGGCGAGGACGACAGCGGCGGTTTCACGCACGGCGGCTGGTCGGTGCCCTACTGGGACGACCTGATGGGCCAGGTCATGAGCGAGGCGATGGGCACCCCGTTCGACCTCCTGCTCGGCCGCACGACCTACGACATCTTTGCCGGCTACTGGCCGCATGCCAGCGAGGAGGGCGCCAAGCCGCTCAACGACGCCACCAAGTACGTGGCGTCCCGGAGCCACCCGGCGCTGGACTGGGGCCCGTCGGTGCTGCTCGAGGGCGACGTCGCGGGTCGCATCGCCGAGCTCAAGCAGGGAGACAGGCCCGAGCTGCAGGTCCATGGCAGCGGGAACCTGATCCAGACCCTGCTCCGCCACGGCCTGGTCGACGAGTACCGGCTGTGGGTCTTCCCGGTCGTCCTGGGCTCCGGCAAGCGCCTGTTCGCGGACGGCACCGTCCCGGCCGGATTGAAGCTCGTCGACAGCAAGGTCTCCACCACGGGCGTCGTGATCGCGACCTACCAGCCGGCCGGCGAGCTGGTCACGGGGACGTTCGCACAGGGATGACCGGCCGAGCGCGGCGACGGCGGTCACGGTGCGCCGATCACCTCGATCTCGCGCCAGGCCACCCAGGACAGGCTGGTGAGGGTCTCGATCCGCACCAGGCGGCACGAGATTGGCGAGTCGAGCGCGACGGTCAGGACGTCCCCGTCGTGGGTGGAGCCGGCCAGGGTGGCCAGCAGCCGCCGCGCCCCGCCGGCCGACGTCGCGCAGGTCACCCGGTGGCGCGTTCGGCCGTCCGGGTACTGGCTGACGGTCAGGCGGATCGTCGAGATCCGGACCGCCCGCCCGAGGTCCACCTGGATCCACGACGGCGGTCCGGTGCCGGCGCTCCACAGCGTGTCGGGATCGCCGTCCACGGCCTTGCCCGCCCCGGACCCGGCGATGGACGAGGACGACGTCGCGTGGCGGCCGAGCGCGAGGTTCACCGGGCCGCCCTGGACCTGGCCCAGCGCGGCGTGGTCGTCGAAGTAGCGGTCGACGAGGCCCGTGAACGTGGCAGGGTCCGACTCGGGCAGGACGTGGTCGGGCTTGTCCATCCACGACTGGAACAGGACGTGGTCCGGCGCTCCGCCCGACGCCCGCTCGTCGGCAAGGACGCGTTGTCCGGCAATCGCCACCCACTGCGCGTCGGTGGTCGCCGCTCCGCCGTTGTAGATCATGCCCACCGCCACGCCCCGCTTCGCGCCCGCCTTCCGGACCGCCGCGCCGAGCGCCGGCCAATCGCCGCGCGACCAGTCCATGTCCAGGTGCAGGAACGCAGCCGCCTCTCCCGTGGCCGCTCGATAGGCGTCCAGCCATTCGGCAAGGCCGGCCGCGGAGACCGGCGCGGGCATCGGCTCGGTGTCGCCGACGACGAGCCCCGGCCACTCGGCGCGCATGGCCCGGATGAAGGCGGCGACGCCAGCCCCCACCCTGTCGATCGGCCAGTGGCAGGCATTCGGGCCGTCGTAGACGTGGGCGAAGAAGTACGGCTCATCCATCGCGATCACCTGCAGGACGCCGCCGGCGTCACGGATCCGGCGGCTGATCAGCTCGCCCTCCTGGATCCCGGCGAAGCTCTCCACGCCCTGGCCACAGGCGTCGTTCGCGTCCAGCGGCCCCATCTCGACCGCCATCGTCATCCCCCGACTCGCGATCGCGGCCAGCGCCGTCCGCAGCTCCTCCTCTGTGGCGTCGTAGGCCACCCATTCGCCGTACAGCTTGAACGCCTGCACGTGCGCGGCCGCCCGGTCCCATGGCGCGCCGGGCGCGAACAGCTGCATGAAGTCGTCGGACCCGGTGTACGGGCGACCGGGCCCGGTGGGCAGCGGCGGCAGCGGCGCGAACCACACGAGCGGGCGAGCCGTCAGGTCCGGCGGGCCGAGCGCCGGCGCCGTGGGGCTCGGGGGAACCGAGGGCGCGCTCGGCGAGGCCGATTGTCCCGTGGGGCCGGGCGTGCCCGTGAACACCGCCTGCGGGGTCGGCCCGGGGGCACCGCAGCCGGCGCACAGGACGAGCGACAGCGCCAGCCATCCCGCGGACGGCCGCGGGACCCGCGGGAGGTGGAGGGCGGGAGCATCCACGAGCGCGATGATCGCACGGCGCCACCATCGCCCCTGGCCAAGCCTCACCGGGATGTCGACCGCCATCGCTACCGCCAAGCAGTGGCGCGCACTCGCCAGGCAGCCTGTCGATCGATGGCCTGCGACGTACGATGCGCCCATGCGTCGCAGGTTCCAGTGCCGCCCGGCCCTGAGCACCGGCCGACGATCGGAAGGAGCCCCATGACCGCTCGGTCGATCGCGGACGTCGCCGCCTTCGCGGACGCCCTGGTCTCCGGTGACGACGAGGCCATCCGCGCGTTCCTCTCCGAGGACTACTACGGGCATCGGCGGGCGCCGGACGAGCCGTCCCAGGCCGATCGCTGGCTGACGCTGCTCCCGGACGTCCGGGCGGCCATGCCCGATCTACGGATCGACGTCGAGGAACGGGAGATCGAGCCGGCGGCACCCGGGGAGGTCGGCGCGCGAGCGGTGGTGACCGGGACGCACGCGGGCGAGCTGTGGGGCTCGCCGCCCACCGGCAGGCCGGTCCGGATCGAGCTCGCGCTGCGCTTCCGGCCGACGGACCGCGGCTGGCTGGTGCAGGGCGACGACGCGCCGCCGGCCGCGGTCGCCGCGCTCCGCGCCATCGGCGTGGTCCCGCCCGCCGACGCCATGCACCTTGAGCCCAAGGACCCGATCGCGCCCCCGGAGTTCCTGCTCAAGCTCGGCTTCACCGGCCGCGCGGCGGACAAGCCGTGCACGCACCTGGGCGACGCCCGGGTGTTCGAGCCCTCGACCAACGTGTGCGCCGATTGCGTCGCCATGGACAGCTACTGGCCGGCCCTCCGGATGTGCCTGGTGTGCGGCGCCGTCGGTTGCTGTGACACCTCGCTCAATCGGCACCTGCGCGCCCACTCCGAGGCGACCGGCCATGCGCTCATGCGCTCGATCCGCCTCAAGGAGGGGTGGATCTGGTGCTACGTGGACGGTGCCTTCTTCGAGCGCGCCACCCTCGAGCGCCTCGCCGCGGCCGCCGGGTCGCCCATCGGCAGGGCCTGACGCATGGCGTACATGGCCCAGCAGTGGATCTCGGACGCGGCGCGCGACGCGTTCCGCGAGCGCGAGGACGCCCTCGACCGCGCCGCCGAGGCGGCCTCGATGCGCGCGTGGCTGGCATCGCTGCCGCTCGACCGGAGGACGATCGCCACGCTGGACGAGCCGATCGCCTCGCTCGAGGACGGGATGCGCGTGGCGGCACGGGCGCGGGCCGGCACCCGGTCACCGGGTCGCGGGCGCTCGGGCGACGCGCCGGATCGAGCATAGGCCCGCCCGTGCCGGCGCGGATCAGGCACCGGGCACCTGGGCGCGCCCCGTCAGGCGAGCTCGGTCGGGGTCAGCGGGAGGTCCAGCAGCCGGGTGCCGCGCGCCACGCGCAGGTCGACGCGCCGGCCCACCAGCTCGCCCACCAGGAGCCGCTGGAGGTCGCCCACGCCTTCGATCGGGCGCCCGTCGAGCTCGACGATCAGGTCGCCGGGCCTGACACCCGCGATCGCGGCCGGGCTGGCATCGAGCAGCTGGACCACCTCGAGCGCCGCGACTCCGGCCGAGATCCTGGGCAAGCACCGGCGGCAGCGGGCGCGAGCCGCCGACCACGCCCAGGTACGCGCGCCGGACCCGGCCCTCGCGCATCAGCGAGCCCAGGATCGTGCGCGTCGTGGCGTCGATCGGGACGGCGAGCCCGAGGCCGACGCCCGCCACCGCGGTGTTGATGCCCACCACCCGGCCGCGCGAGTCGGCCAGCGCCCCGCCGGAGTTGCCCGGGTTGAGCGCGGCGTCGGTCTGGATCACGTTCTCGACCAGGCGGGAGGAGCGCCCGTCGCGCGCTGCGAGCGAGCGTCCGAGCGCGCTGACCACACCCGCGGTGACCGAGCCGGCGAACCCCAGCGGGTTGCCGATCGCGACCACCAGCTGGCCCACCCTGAGCCGGGCGGCGTCGCCCAGGCGGGCCGGCGTGAGCTCGCCCTCCGCCCGGACGACGGCGAGGTCCGACAGCGGGTCGCGGCCGGTGACCCGGAACTCGCGCTCGCTGCCGTCGACGAACGCCGCGACGCCACGGTCGGTGCCGGCCACCACGTGCGCCGAGGTCACAGGTAGCCGTCCGGCGTGAACGCGACCGCGGAGCCGGAGCCGTCCGCCGACCAGCCGCCCATGGAGCGGCTGACGCGCAGGCTGGCGACCGACGGCATGAGCGCCTGGGCGACCGAGCTGACCGCCGCCGAGTACGCGTCGAGGATGGCGATGTCGTCCTCATCGGGCACGAGGGGATCGGGATCGAGCGGCCTGTCGGTCCTGGCCGGCTCCTCGCGCTCGGCGGGGATCCCGGTGCTCATCGCGCTCATCCGATCACGCCTCGCCGGTCGCCTCGCCCCCGCCCACGCTGACGGTCCGCTCCTCGAGCCCGCGGACGACCTTCACCTCGAATGGCGTCGGGGCGGACTCGAGGGCCTCGACCAGGGCGTCGGCGTCGGCGATCGACCTTGCCGGCCACCTCGACGATCAGGTCGCCCTCCTGGATCCCGGCCGTCGCCGCCAGGCTCTCGTCCTCGACGTCGCGAACCAGCAGGCCGTCACGCTCGGGCAGCCCGACGGATCGGCGCAGCCGGCGCGCGACGTGCGCCGGGGCGACCGCCACGCCCAGCCGGCGCCGGGACGGGGACTCGCCGCGGCCCAGGGCATCGATGCGCTCGCGGAGCGCGGCGTCGGCCGGCAGCGCGAGGTAGAAGCCCTCGCCGATGCGGTTGGTGTTGAGGCCCAGCAGCCGTCCGTCGGTGTCGAGCAGCGCGCCGCCGGACGAGCCGCGGCGCGAGGGGCGCGGTGTGCTCGAGGCTGCCCGCGATCCGCCGGCCGCCTGGCCCGCGGAACTCGCGGGACACCGCGGAGACGGTGCCCAGCGTGACCCGCGTGCCGCCGCCCGGGGTCGCCGCGGCGCCGAACACGAGCGGTGCCGACCGGGGCGGGCGGCCCCGTCGGCCCAGTCGGGGGCCGTGGCGCCCGCGGTGTCGACCGAGATCACGGCGAGGTCGCCGTCCACGTCGATGCCGGCCAGCTGGCCGCGCGTCTTGCGGCCGTCGGCGAACGTGACCGTGACCTCGTCGCCGCGGATGTTGTGGGCGTTGGTGAGCACCCGCCCCTCGCCGATCACGACGCCGGACCCGCGCTGCCGGGACCCGATCCCGACGATGGCGGGGCCGACGCGCTCGGCGACGGCGGAGATGGCGGACTGGAGCTCGTCGATGGCGGACATGTTCGTGTGGGTTCCCTTGCTGGCGTCTTTAGACTAGTGACTTGCAAGTTACTACTAGGCGGTAACGCTGACAAGCCCCGAGGGTGGCGCGCATTCGACGCACACGAGGTGAACGCTCGATCCGTGTCGTGGCTGATACTCCGTCGCATGGCCGGACTCCTGCGTTTCCGTGGCGCGTTCACCGGACACCTCATCTACTGGCGGGGGCCGTCGCCGTTCCACTTCGTGCCGGTGCCCCCTGCAGAGGCCGCGGAGATCCGCGCCATCGCACCCGTCGTCACCTACGGCTGGGGGGTCATCCCGGTGCGAGTGCACATCGGAGACACCGAGTTCACGACGTCGCTGTTCCCGAAGGAAGGTCGATACCTCGTGCCGATCAAGGACGCGGTGCGCCGTGCCGAGCGGCTCGCCGTCGGCGACACCGTGACCGTCGAGCTGGACGTCGGCGACTGACGCGGTGCGCCGGAGCCTGACTCGTACCATTGGCGGCACCATGCCGATCAAGCCCGACCAGCCGTCCTCGCCGCTCGAGCTCGCCCTGGAACGGGTGGGGGACCGCTGGAGCCTGCTCCTGGTGGAGGCGCTGCTCGACGGCCCGCGCCGCTTCAACGAGCTGCAGGAGGCGGTGGCCGGCATCGCCCCCAACATCCTGTCCGACCGGCTGCGCCGCCTGGAGCGCGAGGGCGTCGTGCTCGCCCGCCCCTACCAGGACCGTCCGCCGCGCATGGACTACGCGCTCACGGCCGCCGGGCGCGACCTCGCCGGCGCCCTGCGCCTGCTCGCCGACTGGGGCGGCCGGCGCTCCGATCGGTCAGAGCCGCTGCGCCATGCCACCTGCGGCACCCCGCTCGAGGCCCGCTGGTTCTGCCCCACCTGCACCACCGTCGTCGACGACCCGGAGGCGGCTGAGACGCAGGTGCTCTGAGCCACGCCCGCGCGACGCAGAGCCCTCCTCACGCTGGCCGTGATGCATTGATGCCCAATGACCTGATGCTATGATGCCAGCATGCGCACCACGATCACCCTGGACCCCGACACGGACGCCCTCGTTCGCCGGCTGATGGCGAGCGAGGCCTCACGTTCAAGCAGGCGGTCAATGCAGCCATTCGCGCCGGCGATCCCCGGCGTCCGGCGACGTCGACGTTCGCCACCCCGACATTCGACCTTGGCAGCCCCTCCATTCCCATCGACAAGGCGTTGCGGCTCGCCGCCGACCTCGAAGACGAGGCGCTGATCCGCCGTCTCGCCGAGCGCGCCTGACGGCATGCAGCTCGTCGACGCCAACGTCCTAATCTACGCGGTCAACCGGGCGTCACCGAACCACGAGCGGTCAAAGGCATGGCTCGACGGCGCGCTCGCCGGACATGAGGCGGTCGGCTTCGCGTGGGTCGTCCTCCTGGCCTTCCTGCGGCTGTCCACCCATCCTGCCGTGTTTGCCCGCCCCCTCGACGCCCGCCAGGCGACCGATCTCGTGCGCGCCTGGCTGGGGCAGCCGGCCGCGATGGTCGTGGAGCCGACGGCCCGCCACGCCGAGGTCCTGGCCGGGCTGCTCACGGAGGCGGGATCCGCCGGCAACCTGGTCAACGACGCGCACCTGGCGGCACTGGCGATCGAGCACGGCGCGACCATCACGACGTTCGACGCGGACCTCGGGCGCTTCCCGGGCGTCGGTTGGTCCCGACCAGGCGCCGATTGACCGTCTGCCGACCCCGGCCGGTGCGCCCGGAGGCGCCCCCGTCGCCGCTCAGCTGCAGCCGCTCGTGCTCCCGCAGTTGAGGCACTTGTAGCAGCTGCCGTTGCGGACCATGATCGAGCCGCATTCGGCGCACGACGGGGCGTCGGCCTGGGCGGCGAAGGCCACCTTGACGCCGCCACCCAGCGAGGTGCCGCCGCCGAGCGAGCCGGCGAACGACTCGAGGGTGCGGCCGTTCCCGTTGGTCCTGGCGTGGCCGTTGCCATTGCCGTTGGTCGCGATGACCGCGAGCTCGCCCTTGGCCGCCGTGGCGGGCGCCGGCACGGGCTCCGCCGTCGCGGTCGCGGTCGGCGGCTCGGGACGCGTCGCTTCCTCGGGCGTGGACGGGGTCTCGATATCCCGGGTCGGCGCCGGCGAGGCGCCGGCCGACCGATTCGGCCCAGAAGTCGCATCGGCGGCCGGAGACATGTCGAGCGAGGCCGCCGAGCTCGCCGGGAGCCCTCCCAACGGGGCGGGGACCTCGTCCACGACCTGCGACCGGTCGATCAGGCCCAGGATCGCCTTGTCGTCGGCCGGCAGGAACCGTGATCCCATCCACCGGAAGATGTAGTCCACCAGCGACTTCGCGATCGGGATCTCGCTGCTGCCGGTGAAGCCGCTGGGCTCGAACCGGACGTGGGCGAACTTGTTGACGACGTCCTTGAGCGGCACGCCGTACTGGAGCGCCAGGCTGACCGAGGTCGCCAGCGTATCCATCAGGCCGCTGACCGTCGAGCCCTCCTTGGCCATCTTGAGGAAGATCTCGCCCGGCTGGCCGTCCGGGTACAGGCCGACGGTGATGTAACCCTCGTGGCCGCTGATCTCGAACTTGTGGGTGATCGCCGCTCGCTCGGCGGGTAGCCGGTGACGGTGCGGCTTGGTCGCCTCCACCTGGGCGGCTGCGAGCTGGCGGCGCAGGCTGTCGATCGTCTCGCGATCCTCGGCCGTGCCCTCGTCCTTCTTCTTGCCGGTGGACAGCGGCTGGCTGCGCTTGGACCCGTCGCGATAGATCGCGATCGCCTTGAGGCCCTGCTTCCAGCCCTCGAGGTAGACCGTCTCGATCTCCTCGGCCGTGGCGGCCTCGGGCATGTTGACGGTCTTGCTGATCGCGCCTGACAGGAACGGCTGCACCGCGCCCATCATCCGGACGTGGCCCATGTAGTGGATGGATCGCTCGCCGTTGACCGGCTTGAATGCGCAGTCGAAGACCGGCAGGTGCTCGGGCTTGAGGCCGGGTGCGCCCTCGATTGTCTCGCGCTCGTTGACGTACTCGACGATCTCCTCGACCTGGGCCGGGGTGTAGCCCAGCTTGCGCAGGGCCGCCGGGACGGTCTGGTTGACGATCTTGAGGTAGCCCTCGCCGACCAGCTTCTTGTACTTGATGAGCGCGATGTCGGGCTCGATGCCGGTGGTGTCGCAATCCATCATGAACGCGATGGTCCCGGTGGGCGCGAGCACGGTGACCTGCGCGTTGCGGTAGCCGTGCTGGGTGCCGAGCTCCAGGACCTCGTCGTACAGCCGGCGGGCGTTGGCCAGCATGTCCTGCGGGACGCCCGCCTCGGGCAGGGCGTAGGCCGCGTCGCGGTGCTTGCCGATGACGCGCAGGAACGAATCCCGGTTGACGTCGTACTCGACGAACGGACCGCCGTGGTCGCGCGCGATGACCGCGCTCTGACGGTACGCCTCGCCGTGCATCAGGGCGGTGATCGCGCCCGCGTACGCGCGACCCTCGTCGGAGTCGTAGGCGAGGCCGCGGTTCATGAGCAGCGCGCCCAGGTTCGCATAGCCCAGGCCGAGCGGCCGGAAGCGGTGGCTGTTCTCCTCGATCTTCGTCGTGGGGTAGCTGGCGTTGTCGACCAGGATCTCCTGGGCCGTGATCGTGACCTTGGCCGCAAACCGAAACGCGTCCACGTCGAACTCGCCGTCGTCCTTCACGAACTTCATGAGGTTGAGGCTGGCGAGGTTGCACGCGGTGTCATTCAAGAACATATATTCACTGCAATTGTGAACAACCAACCCGTTTGCAATGAAATGACTCGTTGCCGTCTCCGTCAGGTCGAAGACATCTTCGTCGTCCAGATAGGTCATCGAAGCGAAGTCGTCGATCAACTCGTCGCTGTATGTCGAAACGTCCGCGTTCAGCCGTGCGAGCTTCGCAGCCTTCGGGCTTTCGGGTACGAATCCGATCTCCTTCTCGAACCGGATCCGCGATGAGCGGGTGACGCGAAGCGAGTGCGTCTCCTTGACGGCGTATTCCTTCAGCGCGCCGCGACCGTCGGGGAGCATGGCGCTCAGCTTCCCGGCGCGCCGGTTCTCGTAGAGCTTCGACTTGATCCCGAAGCCGAGCAGGAGCCGCTGGACCTGGACCAACAGCTCGTTGGACGTGGACGAGAGCTCGACGAACGCGTTCGTTCCCGACGCGACGACGGTGCCATCGGCCGTGAACAGGCCTCGCAGCATCGCCGCCTGGCCGGCGCGATCGAGCGCGTAGACGTCGTCCGTGAAGCGCTTGAGAGACGCTCCCTCGTCAAGGACCGCGTAGCGGAGGAACACGTCCACGACGGGTCGTGAACCGAACGCAAGGCGCGACCCGGTGGCGCCGATCGAGACGTGGACGTTGTCGTTGCGGCCCACCGATCCGGCCGCCTTGAGCATCGCCTTCAGCCCGTCGACCTCGTCCGCGACTGCGTCGAGGACGCCAGCCTCGTCCCGGTGCATCGTGAGGATGACGACCTTCTGCTCGCGCCCGGCGATGACGCTCGTCGTGACCGCGCCATCGCCCACCGCTAGACCGATCGCCTCCGCCAGCTCTTCGGACAGGCGCTCGCGCCCGAAGCCCGGAGCGCTGAGGAAGATGCGGTCGCCCGGCACCAGGTCCTTGACCGCCACATCGCCGCGTGTCGTGGCGATCTTGTGGTCGGCGGTGATCCGAACGCGGTAGCCCGCTTTCGTTCGGAGTTCGAACACGGGCTTGTTCCCAGTGGGAAAGATCCGGTCGACGGGATGCGGCTGCCCATCGCTGCCGATGACGTTCGCAGCCTTGCCCACGAGGTCGGCGATCTTCCGCCAGCCCTCGTCCGTCGCGACCAGCGTGTCCCCGGTCACGCAGGGATTTGACGCGTAGATCCGGTCGCTGGCCGCGCTGGTGTGCCAGTCGTTGATCGTGGTGTCGTACTGGATGCCCGGGTCGCCGCACAGGTGGGCGGCGTCGGCCATGCGCCGGAAGATGTCGCGCGCCTTGTAGGTGCCGGCGGGCTGGCCGTCGGTGACCTCGTAGGTCTGCCACTGCGCGTCGCGCTCGACGGCCTTCATGAAGTCGTTGGTGACGCGCACGCTGTGGTTGGCGTTCTGGAAGAACACGCTGCCGTAGGCCTCGCCGGTGAAGCTCGGGTCGTAGCCCTGCTCGATCAGCGCCCAGGCCTTCCTTTCCTCGTTGGCCTTGCTGTCGATGAAGTCCAGGACGTCCGGGTGGGTGGCGTCGAGGATCACCATCTTCGCCGCCCGGCGGGTCTTGCCGCCCGACTTGATCACGCCCGCGAACGCGTCGTAGCCCTTCATGAAGCTGACCGGGCCCGACGCGATGCCGCCGCCCGACATCTTGGCCTTGCTGCTCCGGATGGGGGACAGGTTGACGCCCGCGCCCGAGCCGTACTTGAACAGCATCGCCTCGGTCTTGGCCAGGTCCATGATCGAGCTCATGTTGTCCTGGACCGAGTTGATGAAGCACGCCGAGCACTGGGGCTTCTGCTCGATGCCGACGTTGAACCAGACCGGCGAGTTGAACGCCATCTTCTGGTGGACGAGCAGGTGGGTCAGCTCCGCCTTGAACGCGGCGAGGTCCTCGTCCGTGGCGAAGTAGCGCTGGGTCTCCGCCCAGGCGGCGATCGTGTTGACGACGCGGTCGATCAGCTGGCGGACGCTGTGCTCGCGCTCCGGGGTGCCGACGTGGCCGCGGAAGTACTTGGACACGACGACGTTGGTCGCGAGCTGGCTCCAGAACGCCGGGACCTCGACGTCCTTCTGCTCGAACACGGACTTGCCGGTCTCCGAGCTGATGCCCGCGGTGCGGTACTCCCAGGTGATCTCGTCGTAGGGGTGGACGTCCGGCCGCGTCCAGCGGCGCTCGAAGGTCAGGCCGTGGGTGCCCTCGCCGGTGAAGCTGGCGCCGTAGATGCCACCGAGGCCCCTGCGCACGGCCTTCGCCGTCTTGCCGCGTCCCTTGGGTGCCGTCTTGGCGTCCATGACCGGGACAACCTCGCGAGCCTGGGCCATCTCGTACGTCTCCTCCGCTCCCGCGTCTCCGCGGTTCCCCGCGCCTGCGGGCCCCGCTGGGTACCGGCGGCCCGGATGGGGACCCGCGATGCCGTCCTGTGGAGGCGACCCGGGTGCCGGCCGGGATGCGATGCAGCGACGGTCCTGGGCTCCGTCCGGTGGTCGATCTCGCGGTCGCGGGATGGGGCGACGCGTAGCTGCGGGACCGTCCGTCGGATCGTCCTGTTGCCGTCCGTCTCGACCTCCCCTTCCGGCGGTCGGTCCACCGGCTCCTGGGTCGTTTCGAGGGTCGTCCGGCGCTGGGGCGACCCTCGCATGCTACGTCGGCGGATGGCCGCGGTCAAGCCCAAAACCACAAGATGTTGTGGTCCGACCTCGCCTCGGATCGCAACATGTGGTAATGGCGCGGATTTCGTGCTTGTCCACGCTCGATGCCTGCCGATCCACCCTCGCGGGCTATTCGTCCACCTCGGCTGGAGGGTTCGTCCACCGTCGCGGGGTGCCTGTCCACCGTCGCCGGCCGGGTTATCAACAGAACGTCCGTTCCATTCTACTGCCGATTTGCAGGGTCGTGCGCAACCGGAGGTGTCCGGTGCGGCCCCGTTGCCCCGGTGCGGTACCGACGGCCGCTACAGCCCGCTGTAGGCGTGCAGCCCGGAGAACCACAGGCTGCCCGAGTAGGTGACCAGGACCATCCCGAAGCCCACGACCAGCAGCAGCGCGGCTGGCCGTCCGGCCCACCGGCGCTGGTTGCGGGCATGGAGGTAGACGGCGTAGGTGAGCCAGGTGACGAGGGCCGACGTCTCCTTGGGGTCCCAGCCCCAGTAGCGGGACCAGGCGATCGACGCCCACCACGAGCCGAGCACGATCATCGTGGCGAAGATCGGGAACGCGATGATCACCGCCCGGTAGGCGACCTCGTCCAGCGTCTTGTGCGACGGCAGCCAGGCGAACCGGTCCTTGGTGCCCTGGACCAGGTACCCGACGCCGGCGGCGAAGGCGGTGGCGAAGATCCCGTACGAGAGCACGGCCATCCCGACGTGGATCGTGAGCAGCGGCGCGTTCTGGAGGGCGGGCACCAGCGGCTCGATCTCGGACGGCAGCGACGATGCGTAGAGCAGCATCGCGAGCGCCACCCCCACGGGGATGAACCCGATCTGGCGGATCGGGTAACGACGCGCGATGAACAGGTAGCCGCCCAGCATCGAGGTCGAGAACGCGGTGCTGAACTCGTACAGGTTCCCGTACGGCCCGCGCCCGACCACGATCCCGCGCAGCACGAGCGACGCCACCAGGAGCCCGAAGGCGGTGATCGTGACCAGGGTGGCGGCGCGCGACAGCGGGCTGGGCGACGCCGACAGGTCGGGCGCGCCTGATCCCGACCTGGCGCGCGAGGTGACGAACGAGCCCGACACCCCGGCGGTCGCGAAGGCGGGCTGGCGGGCGGGGGCGAGGCTCAGCACGCGGCGTCCGTTGGCAAGCAGCACGGCGTGCCCGACGTGCGCCGCGAACCCGATGGCGACGGCGATGACGCCGAGGACGAAGAGGATGGACGATGCCTGTGCCATGTTCGTGTCCCGGGGCGCTTGGGGTCCGGCCGGGGCTTCCGGCTCGACCCAGGGGAACCGGCGACGCGCCGGTGTCGGTCAGGTGCTCAGGCGGCGGCCGCCCCGCCCGGCGGCGGCCCGGCCGGCCGGACGGCGATCGTGGGCGGTCGAAGGGTGAACGAGAGGCCGCAGTTGCCACATGTGTCCTGCGTCGCGCGCCGGACGAGGCCGCACTTGGGGCAGGCGAGCACGAGATCCTCGCCGCCGGCCGAGCGGGTCGCTCCGGGCTCGTAGATCATCGCCTCGCTGGGGCTGTAGGGCTCGCCGGCCGGGAACATGGGGCGCCCGTCCGCGTCGAGCGGCGCCGGGCGTCGCGGGTCCCTGGCCCCGACCGACAGCCGGGGCTTGCGGACGAGGTACACGAGCCAGCCGAGCGCGAGCAGCGACAGCAGCGGCCCGACGACGAGCACGGCGAGGAAGATCGGCAGCAGGCCGACCAGGCCACCCCAGTCGGGGATGACCAACTTCGACGAGGCGTCGATGAGGCCGCTCCAGAGCTGCTGCAGCTGGTCGACGATCACGGTCGCATGCTAGCAGGGCGCGTCGCCACCGTCCGCGGAGCGGTCGCGCGCCAGGGGAGCGGTCGCGCGCCAGGGGAGCGGCGGGCGCACGGGCAGCAGTCGTGCCTGGGCTCAGCCCGGGTGGCAGTCGTGACCGGGCTCAGCCCGGGTGGCGTGGGTGCCGCTTGTGCCGAGCCACGCGGCGCGCGGGGCCGGTCTTGGTCGTGGCGCCTCGGCCCGGCTTCCAGCCCGGACGGTCGTCGGGGTCGGATCGGTCGGTGCCCGGGCCATCGCGGCCGGCGGCCGGCGCCGATCCCGCGCCGATCGGGGGCCGCTTGTTGCCCGGCGCCGGCGCGGCGAGCCGGGGCAGGTCAAGCCGGCCGATTAGCCACTGGACGGGTGCGGTCCGGGCGCCCTTGGCGGCCAGCAGCCCTCGCAGCTCGCGGTCGTTGGACACCACCAGCACCTGGGCGCCGGCGGCCGGTCCCGACCCCGCTTCCATGACCGCCTCGGACACGAGGTCGAGGATGACCTCGTCGGCGGTGCGCCGGCCCGCGTAGCGCACGAACATCCCCTGCGCGACGCGGCCGACCACCCCGTGGCCCACGCCGTCGAACACGAGCTCGATCGAGATCGTGCCCGGGATCGCCGCCCGGAGCCGCCCGATCGCCGCCGCCGGCGGCGCCGCCGTCCCGCGGCCGATCCGGTACAGGAGGTTCGTCCCATCGACGATGACCCGCGTGGTGCCTTCGAACGGCGAACGGCTGGCGCGGGGGAGCGAGGGCATGGACAGACGGTAGCATCGGACCGTGCTGCTCCTCGTCGATCTCGACGGTGTCGTCTACCGCGCATCCCAGCCCGTGCCGGGCGTGGGCGCCGCGCTGACCGCCCGCGCCGCCCTGGGCGACGAGATCGTGTACGTGACCAACAACGCGATGCACTACCACACCGACTACGTTCCCCGGCTCGAGGGCCTGGGCGCGCCGATGGCGCCCGATCGCGTCGTCACCTCCGCGCGTGCGAGCGCCTTGTACGTGCGCGACGAGCTGCCGCAGGTGCGGCGGGTGCTGGCCGTGGGGGCCGGCGGACTTGATCGTGAGCTGCGCGAGGCGGGCCTCGACGTCGTGAACGCGGGGCACGTCGCGACCCGGATGAGCCAGGAGGGGATCGACGGCTGGGAGGCGGCCGGTCATCCCGACGCGGTGGTCGTTGGCCTCGACCCCCAGCTGACCTACCTGCGCGTGGCGGCCGCGGCCGACTGCGTGCGTGCCGGGGCCGTGTTGGTGGCCACCAATCGCGATCCGATCTACCCCGTGGAGCGGGGCTATCGACCGGGTGCCGGGTCCGTGGTCGCGGCGGTCGAGGTCGCCTCGAGGGCGACGGCGTCGGTGACGATCGGCAAGCCGGAGCCCTACCTGCTGGTGGCTGCGGCCCGCCTCGTGGGTGGCGACCCGTCACGGGCCGTGATGATCGGCGATGCCCTCACGGACGTGGCCGCGGGCCGGGCGGTCGGTGCGCGAACCGTCCTGATGCTGACCGGCGTCACGACGCGCGAGGCGGCCGATGCCC
The DNA here is from genome assembly GCA_963741915.1 of uncultured Chloroflexia bacterium. Classification (GTDB taxonomy): domain Bacteria; phylum Chloroflexota; class Limnocylindria; order Limnocylindrales; family CSP1-4; genus CAIXZV01. The sequence continues at coordinate 351,162 of CAVUJW010000002.1, forward strand.
TCCCGGAGGCGGAGCGGCCCACCCGGATCGCCGAGGACGGCGAGGCGCTGGCGCGGGTGCTCGGCGAGCTGGCCCTGGCCTGAGCAAGGGGCGGGGACCGCGTCGTCGGGCGGGCACGTCGCCTGCTCCCCTGGTCCATCGTCCCGCCTCGGCGTCGACGGGACGGCCCTGGCCGCGAGTCGAGCGTCATCCGCCCGGCGCCCCGGTAGCGTCCCCGGCCATGGAACGCCGGAGGTTCACTGCGGCGGTTCCGCGGCGGCCTGGATCGCGTCGCGTTCCCCCTGGCGGTCGCCTGGGGGCCGGGGGTCCGTCCTGGACCGGCCGGCGTCCCGGATGGCGGTTGATGAAGCCGAGCGCCGCCGCAGCGAACGCTGCGCGATCCAGCGGGCGCGGCGCGCCGTGCCCGGGTCGTGCCCCGCGGCCCAGCGGACGCGGCGCGCCGTGCCCGGGACGTGCCCCGCGGCCCAGCGGCGCGGCGCGCGGTGCCCGGGACGTGCCCCGCGGTCGTTCAGGGCCGCGAGCGGGTGGGGCCCGAGGAGGAAGGGCCCCACCCGTCGGGGCTCAACCGCCGCTGACGGCGAACCAGCGCGGGCCGGCCCCGGTCTGTCCGGCGAAGAACACGACCGGCGCGAGGCACGGGCTGGGTAGATCGATGCGCGCCTGGACCGTCGCGTTGCCCTCGGGCGAGAACGGCACCAGGTCGGTCATGACGGCGTCGGTGCCGCCGTTGCACACGACGATCGCCCGACCGGTCGGGATCGGGTTGGTGCCCGCGGCCCCGCCGGTGGCGAGCACGAGGTGGCGCACGGAGACCTCGAGCCGTCCATCGGCGAACAGCCTGGCGTCGCCGCGGTCGAGGACCCAGGGGATGCCGCCGCCGTTGACGCCCAGCAGCGAGAGTCCCGCGGTGGGGATGCCGGTCATCGACGCGTCGAGGACCTTGGTGCCGGGATCGGCGGTGACGGCGCCGGTGGCGAGCGCGACCGCGATCGCGGCGCCGAGCAGCGCGGGACGGACGGACCGGAAGGTGGGACGGAACACGGACAAGCCTCCGACAGCGAAAGGTGACGGCTGGGATACGCCGCCGGCCGCGGTCCGGTTTCGGCCGCACGCCCGTCAGCCCTGCGCGAGCTCCGGGATCCCGGCGCCCCACGCCGCCAGCTCGGTCCGCAGCCGCTCCCGGGTTGGCTCGTCGCAGAACGCCGCCTCGACGGCCGCCCGGTCCATCGCCCACAGCTCGGGCAGGCTGAGCCCGATCCGGGACACCGCGCGCTCGTACTCCTCGGACAGGGTGACGTCGGACACCGTGAGATCGTCCGTGCTGAGCGTGACCCGGACCCCGGCCCGGAGCAGCCGGCGCAGGGGATGGGCCTCGATCGACGGCACGATCCGTGCCTGGGCGTTGGAGGTGGGGCACAGGTCGAGCCACGTCCCGCGGGCGACCAGCTCCGCCACCAGGCCCGGGTCGTCGATCGCGAGCGGGCCGTGGGCGATCCGCTCCGGATCCAGGGCGAGCGCCCGGCGGACCTGGGCCGCACCGCCCCACTCCCCGGCGTGGAGCGTGACGTGGAGGCCCGCGGCCCGGGCCGCGTCGATGGCCGCGCGTTGGAGCTCGGGGTCCGGGAAGCGCGCTTCCGGGCCGGCGAGGTCGACGGCGACCAGCCCGCCGGGGATCCCCGCGCGTTCCAGATCCCGGACGAACGCGAGGTTGGCATCGGGGGCATGCGTCCGCATCAGGGTCGCGATCAGGGCGACCTCGATCCCCAGTCGCCCGGCCGCCGTGCGCGCGCCCCGCGCGACCGCGTCGACGACCTGTGTGCCGGCCAGTCCGCGGGCGGTGTGGAGCAGCGGGGCCCAGCGGATCTCGGCGTAGCGGACGCGGTCGGCGGCCTTGTCCTCGACCAGCTCGGCGGCCGTTCGCTCCAGCGCCTCGGCATCCTGCAGGAGCGCGATCGGCAGGTCGAAGGCAAGTAGCAGCTCGGCCTGGTCGGCCACCTGGTCGGGTCCCACGATCGCGCCGCGCATGCCCGCGAACGTCAGCGGCGCCTCGACGCCGCGGCTCCGGGCCAGGTCGAGCGCAGTGTCGATGCGCAGCGAGCCATCGAGATGCAGGTGGAGCTCGGCCTTGGGCATGGCCCGCACCAGCGCGCGCAGCGTCCGCGGATCCAGGTCGTCCATCGGCTGGATGGTACGGCAGCCCCTTGTGATCCGGGGTATCATGCTACCGGCAATTAGCACATTACAGCGGAGCGCTCGCCCCATGTCCGTGATCCTCGTCACCGGTGCCGCCGGCTTCGTCGGCAGCCACGTCGTCCCGGCCCTGGTCGACGCGGGCCATTCGATCCTCGCCCTCGTCCGCGATCCGGACGACGCGGCGCTCCTCGTGCGGCGCCTGACCCCCGCGCAGCGCTCCAGCGTCGAGGCGAGGACCGGGGACGTGACCGACCCGGGCTCGCTCCCCGCCGCGGTCGCCGGGGCGGACGCGGTCGTCCATCTCGCGGCGATCCCGCGGGACTGGGACGGCGGCGCGAGCCTGCGCCTGGTCAACACCGAGGGAACCCGGAACGTGCTCGCGGCGGCAAAGGGGGCGGGGATCCGGCGCTTCGTCCACCTCGGCGCCATGGGCGTCGCGGACGATCCCGACCTCCACTACGCAAGCTCGAAGGCCCGCGCCATGGCGCTCGTTCGCGACAGCGGGCTGGACTGGACGATCCTGTCCCCGTCGGTGCTGTACGGACCGCGCGACGGCTTCTTCAACATCCTCGCCGGCCTCGTGCGGCTGTCGCCCGGGATCGTCCCGATCACCGGCACGGGCGCCGCCCGCTTCCAGCCGCTCGCCATCGGCGACCTCGCGCAGGCGGTCGTGCTGGCCCTCGGCGACCCGGCAACGATCGGGCACGAATACCTGCTGGGCGGTCCGCGCTACTGGACCTACCGGGAGATCATGGAGGAGGTCCTGCGCGGCATGGGCAAGCGCCGGCTGCTGCGTGCCGATGCCAGTCGCGGTCATCCGGCTCGTGGCCGGCGCCGCCGAGGCCGTGCGGCTGCCGTTCCCGGTAGCCACCGATCAGCTCCGCCAGCTCCGGCTGGACAACGTCGGGCCGCTGGACGGCGTGCGGATCGGCTTCGGGTTCGATCCGACCCCGATGGAGGGTCGGCTCGACGTTACCTCCGCCGCACGCGTCCGCGACCAGGAGCCCGGCGCCACCGGCTGACGGCCGGACGATCCGGCCTGCCGCCGGCCCGCGGAACCTCGCCTGACCGGCTACGCTCCATGCCGTGAACCTCCGCAAGCTCGCCCGCCGGCTCGGTGCTCGCGCTGGCTTGGATCGTGGTCGCCTCGGTCATCTCGTTCGGCGCGGCCGGCGTGGTCGCGGCCATGAACCACGTGCCGGGCACGACCGCACGGCCGGAGCTGACGTGGGCCGGGGACCGGGCCGCGACCGCCGGCGCTCGATGCCGCGACGGTTGAGCTCCGGCGGCTGTCGGACGACGTGGACGCGCTCGGCTCCGCGGGCCGCCAGGCGCTGACCGAGGTGGTCGGCGGGCGACCTCGAAGCGCTGAGCACGACGATCGACGACGGGACGGCGCAGGTGACGGCGGTCAAGGCCGCAGGCGAGCCGCTTCCAGGCCTCGCTGGATGCCGTGCCCGGCGTCGGGCGGCGACGCGGCTCTGCGGCTCTCGGCCGGCGTCGTGCGAGCGGTACGAGCGCTCGCGGCGACGCGCGACCTGCACCGCGGGGCTGGAGGGGACTGGGTCGCGTTCACCGGCCGGGCGATCGACGCGGCACGGCTGACCGGGCTGCTCGCTCGTCACGACACGCAGACCGCGGCGGCCGCCAGGGAAGGGTCCGCCGCGCAGCTACCGGAAGGCGCTGGACAAGCTCGACGCTGTCCGACGCCACGATCGCCGAGACGCGCAGGCTCCGCGACGGACTGGCCGACACCACCGACGTGACCACGCTGTCGGCGTGGGTGGATCGCAACGCGACCTACGACGCCGCGCTGCGCAACCTCTACCAGGCGATGCTCGACGCCAAGGGCCGGGTGACCAAGACCGTGCGCAGGGCATTCGCGACGGAGCAGGCCGCCCGCGACCAGCTGCCGGGCGACACCCGCGGCTCTGGTCGTGATCATGGGTGACGTCGCGCAGGGGGGCCTCAACCAGGCCGTGATCTCGATCGAGCAGGCGCGCGGGCTGCCCTGGCCGCGGCCATCGACGCCCAGGATCAGCTGCGGGCGGGGGCCACGCCGGCCGCCCGTAGCGGCCCGGCGGCGTCCCCGGCCGCGGCTACACTGGCGGCAACATCCCAGCCCATGCCTTGGCCGCCTGCGCGGCTGGCCCGTGGCGCCCCGGGAGGATCCCCGTGCAGCTTCGCGTCGTCACCGATCAGCCATGGGACGCCGCGGCCGACGTCCTCGTCGTCCCGTTCGTCGGCGAGCCGGCGTTCTCAGCGGCCCGCTCGACGAGCTCGACCGCCGCACGGGCGGCGAGCTGCGGGCGCTCGCGGCGTTCGGCGAGCTCCGCGCAAGCGGCGCTACGGCACCGCGCTCGCGGCGCCCGGCGAGCTGCCCGTCGCGCGGCTGCTCGCGGTCGCGGCGGCGGGGCCGAGGGGCTGGACCGCGAGACGGCACGCCGGCGATCGGCTGCGCGCCGTCGATCCGGCGGCTCATCGGCCGCCGGGTCGGCACTCGGCGGCGGTCTGGCTGTCGCCCATCGCCGGCGCACCTCGACGGCGGCGCAGGCGCTGGCCGCCGAGCTGGTCGTGCGCGGCGTGGTGGAGGGCGGCTTCGAGCCCAAGGCGATCTACCGCGAGGACGCGGATGCCGCTCCCCCGGTGCTGGACGAGCTGGTCCTCGTGGCCCCGCGGCGCCGACGCCGCAGCCGTGGGTCGCTCGGCCGAGCGCGGCCGGATCATGGGCGAGGGCGCGAACATCGCGCGGCGCCTGGCCAACCGCGTCGGCCAACGACATCACGCCCGCAGGTGCTGGCCGACGAGGCCGGACGCGATCGCCCGGGAGCACGGGCCTGTGGATCGACGTGATCGACGAGCAGCGCGCCGCCGAGCTGGGGATGGGGATGTTCCTCGCGGTGGGCCAGGGAAGCGACAACCCGCCCCGGATGATCGTGCTGCGCTCGGGCGAGGAGGGCGACGCGGGACGCGCTGGGGCGTCACCTCGCGCTGGTCGGCAAGGGCGTGTGCTTCGACTCGGGCGGCATCAGCATCAAGCCGGCCGACAAGATGGAAGAGATGAAGATGGACAAGACCGGTGCGTGCACCGTGATCGCGGCCATCGCCACCGCCGCCCGCTTGGCCCCGGACACTGCCGCTGCTCGCCCTGGCCCCGGCCGTGGAGAACATGCCCGGCGGCCACGCGACGCGCCCCGGAGACATCGTCAGGGCGCTCAACGGCAAGTGGGTCGACATCATCAACACCGACGCCGAGGGCCGCCTGATCCTGGGCGATGCGATGACCTACGCCGAGCGGCTCGGCGCGACGCACATCGTGGACGTCGCGACGCTCACCGGCGCGGTCGGGTCGCGCGATCGGCAACCTCGTCACGGGCGGCGTTCGCCACCCCCGACCCGTGGTGGGGCGAGGTCGTCGGCGGCCGCCGAGCGGGCCGGCGAGCGGTACTGGCGGATCCCGCTTGTCCAGGACTACATGTCCGAGATGGAGAGCTGGTACGGGGACTTCCAGAACACCGGCACCAACGACGGCTCGCTGGTCAAGAGCGGGCTGTTCCTGGAGCAGTTCCGGACGGTGCCCTGGGCCCATCTCGACATCGGCGGCACGGGGTACTTCCGTAAGACCTACCCGTTCGCCCCGCGGGGCGCGACGGGCGTGACCCACGCCACGCTGGTGGAGCTGGCGCTCGCCGGCGCACCCTCCGCCTGAGGGCACGGGCGCTTCCTACCGATCCTGTCAGGCGCCGGGGCGGATCCTGCCCGGCGCCGGGGGCCGGGCCCGCTACTGCGCGCGGTGCCCCGCTACTGCGCGCGGTGCCCCGCTACTGCGCGCGGTGCCCCGCTACTGCGCGCGGTGCGCCCCTGCCTATGGCGTCCCGCGCTGTTCGCGCCGCCGGATCGCGTCACGCGCTGCCACGCCCAGCCCGTCGGCGTGATCATCGCATGTGCATTTCGGGCGCTGGGAGGCCGCCAGGGGATGTGCGAGGCATCGCGCGGCCCGGGCCACGGTCGATGGTCGGCGGCGATCTCGAGCGTGGGCGCCGTCCTTCATGGTGACCCAGCCGTTCGCGACGGCCTGGCGGCGGTCGTTGCTCAGATCCATGGCCAGGGAATGCACATGACGCGATCATCGCGGGCCGCAGCTTCGAAGTCGGGCGCATCGGCGCGGGCCGCAGGGGCGAAGGCCACGGCGGCCGACCCGGGCGCAACCGTCGCCGCGCGCATCGCTGCGCCGTCTAGACTCCGCCCGTGTTGACGCCGCTCGCGATCGCCCTTGCCGTGCTCGGTGCGGCCTGGGGGCTTGGCGCCGACCGGATCGCGTCGCGCTGGCCGGCCCACGAGGATGGCGCCGTGCGCGCCATCGACTGGCGGAGCGCGGTCGTCGCGGTCGTCACCGGCGCCGCGGCCCTGGGCGCGGTCACCCTCAGGTTCACGGACCCCGTCGAGGCGCTGGTCATCGGAGCGTACCTCGTCGCGCTGGTGCTGCTGCTTGCCACCGACCTCGACCAGCGGCTGCTGCCGGACGTCGATCACCCTGCCCGCGATCCCGCTCGCATTCCTGGCCGTCGGTGGCTCGGCGCGGAACCCGTTGCTGGCCACCGCGGACCTGCCCCTTGCGATCGTCGCCGCCATCGCCGTCCCCGGCCTGCTGGCCGTCCTCGCCCTGCCGTTCGGCGCCGGCGCGATCGGCATGGGCGACCTCAAGCTGCTGGTCTCGGTCGGCCTGCTGGCCGGCGCGTTGCGGCTGGTCACGGGCGTCGTCTATGGCGCGCTCCTGGCGGGCGTGGTGATCGTGGTGCTGCTGGGTGCCCGCCGGATCACGCTGAAGACCTACGTCCCGTTCGGGCCGTTCCTCATCTACGGCGCGCTGTGGACCATCCTGGTGGTGCGCTGACCGCCCGGCCGCCTGCCCGCCCCTACGGCCACCCGACGGCCACCCGATCGCCACCCCGACCGATCGTGACCCCGACCGATCGTGTTGCGAGGCGCTGCTACACTCAGGCGCGAAGCCGGTAACCGGTCGTCTCGGGAGTGCCCTCGAGGCGGCGCCAGATCCGGCGGGCGTACACCCGATCGTGCCCCGAACCCGTCCCCGGGGCGCGCCCGAGAACGAACGCTCGCACGAGATGAGGACGCCTTCTCGTTGACCCGCCACGTTGCCGCCCAGCACTTCCCCTCGTCCGGGCACCGACGACGGCACCGCCTGCTGCTGGCGCTCCTGGTGGTGCCATTCTTGGTCGGGATCGTGGCCGCGCCCGTGGCCCAGCCCTCCCCGGTGCGCGGCGACGAGCTGTCGAACGCCCAGGCCCAGCAGAAGCAGCTGGCCCGCAAGATCGCCGAGCAGAAGCGGCTGATCGCCAGCTCAACAGCTCGCAGGCGGGCCTTCAGGGGCAGATCGCGCAGACGCGGACCCAGCTGTCGGGGATCACCGACAACCTGGCCGCGACGCGGCGCAGGGTGTACGCCCTGAGCGATGACGTCGATGCGGTGCGGGCCACCTACAAGGAGCTGGTCGGCCAGCTCTCGGACCTCGACCTCCAGCTCCAGCGCATCGCGCTCGAGGAGTCGCAGAAGAAGGTCCAGCTGGGCGAGCGCAACGCGCAGCTCGCGGAGCGGATCCGCCAGGCGTACGAGGCCGACCGCACGTCGATGCTCGAGACGCTGCTGTCCGGGGCCTCGTTCACGGACATGCTGGCCGAGATGAGCTCGCAGCTCGACGCCGCCGAGCAGGACCGGCAGCTGGCCAGCAGGTGGCCCAGGACCGCCTGACGCTCGCCTCGCTCCACCAGACCGTCGAGGACACCCGCGCCCAGACCAACCTGCTGCGCCAGCAGACCGCCGTCCAGAAGGCGAAGCTCGACCAGCGCATGGCGGAGCTGCGCAAGACGCAGGCGCACGCTGCGCAGGCTGGAGCGGGCGCCAAGGCGGCGCTCGCCGCCCAGCGGGCGCAGTACGCGACAGATGGCCGCCGATGCCGCGCGGATGCGCCGGACGCTGGCCGCCGCCGCCGCGGCCAAGAAGAAGCTCCAGCACAGGATCGACCGGCTGGTCGCCGCGCAGTACAGCCAGGGCAACATCCCGTCGCAGTACAACGGCACGCTGCGCTGGCCGATGTCGGGCACGATCACCCAGGAGTTCGGCTGCACCGGCGTTCTAGCTGGGAGCCGCCGTACGGCAGCTGCGCCCACTTCCACAACGGCATCGACATCGTCGGCGCCGTACGGCACGGCGGTCCGGGCCTCCGGCGCCGGCCGGGTGGTGTACATCGGCTGGAACTACGCCGACGGCGCCGACCCCGCCTGGATCGTGATCATCGCCCACTCGTCGTCCCTGCACCACCTGGTATGCGCCACCTGCAGGCGCGCTACCCGGTGGCACCGGGCGGGCGACATCGTGAGCCGGGCCAGATCATCGGCTACGAGGGCAACACCGGGCACTCGACCGGCGCGCACCTGCACTGGATGGTCGAGCTCAACGGCAACTTCGTGAACCCCAGCTGTTCCTGAGCCCGCCGCCCGCCGGTCGTCCCGTCCCGCGGCCTCCCGACGGCGTTCACTGGCGCGGTGCTAGCATCCGGACAAGGCGCCGATTGCGCGGAGGGACGCACGGGTGGTGAAGCCGGTCATCGCGGTCATCCTCGCGGGTGGCGAGGGCGAACGCCTCTCGATCCTGTCGTCGGTCCGCGCCAAGCCGGCGGTCCCGTTCGGCGGCAAGTACCGGATCATCGACTTCACGCTGTCGAACTGCGTCAACTCGGGCCTCGACAACATCCTCGTCCTGACCCAGTACAACCCCCGCTCGCTCAACGACCACATCGGCCTGGGCGGCCGTGGGACCTGGACCGGAACACGGGCGGCGTCAAGCTGCTCCAGCCGTACATCAAGCGCGGCCGGGTGGCCGAGTGGTACCGCGGGACGGCGGACGCGGTGCTCCAGAACCTCAACGTCATCGAGCACGAGCGCGCGAGACGTCGTGCTCGTCCTGGCCGGCGACCACATCTACAAGATGGACTACCAGCCGTTCATCGCGGCGCATCGCCGCCACCGGGCCGACGTGACGATCGCCGTCCGACGCGTGCCCCTCGCGGACGCCACGCCGGATGGGCATCCTCGCCTCGACGAGCAGCCGGCGGTCGTGGAGTGGCAGGAGAAGCCGAAGCAGCCCAAGAGCGACCTCGCCTCGCATGGGCGTGTACGTGTTCTCGCAAGCGGGCCCTCGCGGCGCTGGCTGCGCGCGGAGCTCGCTCGACTTCGGGCACGACGTCGATCCCGGCGATGCTCGACGGCCGGGGCGCGGGTGTTCGGTTACCGGTTCGACGGCTACTGGCAGGACGTGGGGACGATCCAGTCCTTCTGGGAGGCCAACATGGCGCTCCTCGAGGACGTGCCGGAGCTCGACCTGTACGACCGAGGGTGGCTGATCCACACGCGGTCCGAGGAGCGGGCCTCCGGCGCAAGATCGGGCCGACGGCGCAGGTGCACCGCAGCCTCATCTCGCCACGGCTGCGTGGTCAACGGGACGGTCGTGAACAGCGTCCTGTCGCCCGGCGTGCGCGTCGACGTGGGCGCGGTGGTTCGCGACTCGATCGTCATGTTCGACACGCGTCATCCGGTCGGGCGCCGTGGTCGACCGGGCGATCCTGGACAAGGAGGTCGTCGTCGGCAAGGCGGCGATCGTGGGCGAGGGACCGGACTTCGACACGCCCAACCGCCAGGAACCCGGACGCCTCAACACCGGGATCACCGTGGTCGGCAAGCAGTCGGTCGTGCCCCGCGGGGTCCGGCTGGGCCGCAACGTCAAGGTCGGCGAGCGGGTCCGGTCGACCGACTTCATCAGCCGGACCGTGCGCTCCGGTGGCACCGTGGAGCGCAAGCCTGCCGCCGCGCGGCGGAGCGCCGCCCCGGTCCCGGCCGACGAGCCACCGGCCCCGACGCTGATCACGGCCTCGGGCACGCCGTAGGCGCCGCCACCGGCGGGTCGCAGCCGCCGCGCCGACAGGCACCAGGCTCCGCTCGGCGGGTGGCATGGGCTGGGCGTTCGGGCGGCCTCGGGTAGACTCCCGCCCATGTCCACCGCCCCCGGGGCGTCGGCGTGCGTCCCGGCCGACGTCGAGGCCTGGCTCGACGACCTCGGCCTCGAGCCGCTCGAACGTGCCGACCGCGAGGGCGTCACGTCCTGGGACCTGATCCTCGACGGCACCCGGCGGGTCGCGCTTCGGGTGACGCTGATCCTCGACCCGTCCCTGGCCCTGATCTGCCTGGCCCACTTCGCCCCGCCGATCAGCGACGGCTTCCGCCGCTCGTACCGCGTCCTGCTGCGCTGGAACGACGAGCTGCCATTCGTCAAGTTCGCGGTGGGCGAGGACGAGCGTCCGCTGCTGCTCGCCGAGATCCCGGTGGGGGCGGCGGATCGCGACGCCCTGGGCACCGCGCTGGCGCGGCAGCTCGCCGTCGCCGACCGGTTCCACGACCAGGCGATCGGGTGGCTCAAGGCAGGCGGCTGGCCGACCGGACGCGGCACGGCGGCGGCCGACGGGCCCGGCGAGCGGCTGCTCTCGCGCTACGCGGCGGCCGTGGGCGAGCTGCTCGACGGGGAGGGAGGGACCGGGTGACCGGCTTGCCGAACGGGCGCCCGGCGCGACAGCCGGCGACACCGCGCCCGGCGACACCGCCCCCGGCGACACGGCGCCCTGCGACACCGCGCCCGGCGCCGCTCGCACTCGTCCTCGCGGCGGCCTTCGTGCTTGCCTTGCTGGCACCGGTCACGGGCCTCGTGCCGGCCACCGGCGCACGCGCGGTAAGCACCGACCTCACGCTGGTCGCCGATGCCGTGTACTCCGTCCAGCCGGCCCAGCGGCGCGTCCGGGTCACCGTCTCGATCGTCGCCCGCAACCGCAAGGCCGAGACCCGCACCCGGAAGTTCTACTTCGACCATGCGTTCCTCGCGGTGCCGCCCGGGACCGGCGGCTACGGCCTGTCGGGGGCGAAGGGGGCGACCGTCCGCGTCGCGAAACGCACCAGGGCGGCCACGCTGCTGCGGATCGGATTCGGGCCGCGGCTGTACGGCGGGCAGTCGCGGACCTACCGGCTGACGTTCAGCATGGTCGACAAGGGAGGCGCGGCCAACCGGCCGCTGCGCGTCGGGACCAGCCTGGTCACGCTCCCCGTCTGGGCGTACGCGTCCGACGGGGCGAAGGGCAGCACCGTCCGCGTCCGCTTTCCCGGCGGCTACGACGTGGCCGTCGAATCGGGCTCGTTCGCGACCCGGACGACGACGTCCGACGGCGGCACCCAGCTGGCCACGGGCCTGCTGTCCAATCCGGTCACGTTCTTCGCGTATGTCACGGCGCAGCGCGAGGCGACGTTCGTGGACACGAATCGCACCGTGGCGGTCGGCGGCCGGTCCGTCACCCTCACGCTCCGGGCGTGGAAGGACGACCACGCCTGGGCCAGGCGGACCGGCGGGCTGTTCGCCAAGGCGCTCCCGGCGCTGCACGAGGCCATCGGCCTGGACTGGCCTGCGACCGGCCCGACGGTGGTCCAGGAGGCGGCCAGCCGGACGGTCGGCGGGTACGCGGGCCTGTTCGCCCCCGCCGAGCGGCGGATCGAGGTCGCGTACTGGGCGGACCCGATGGTCACCGTGCACGAGGCCGCCCACGGCTGGTTCAACGGGCTGCTGCTCGCCGACCGATGGGCCAACGAGGGGTTTGCCTCGCTGTATGCGCAGCGGACCGCGGCGGCGATCGGGGTCAAGGGCTCGGTGCCCAGGCTGACCGACGCGGTCCGCAAGGCCGCCCAGCCGCTCAACGCCTGGACGAACGCCACCGGGCCCGAGGCGGACCGGCCGACCGAGACCTACGGCTACGCCGCGTCGCTGGCCCTGGCGGCTGCGATCGAGGAGCGCGCCGGGGATCCTGCGCTCCGGCGCGTGTGGTCCTCGGCCGCGGCCGGGATCGGCGCCTACCAGCCGCCCGGGGCGACCATGGTGGACGCCGGGGCCCGCGAGCCCGAGCCGGCGCCCGGCGTCCCCGACTGGCGCGGGCTGCTGGACCTGCTCGAGGCGCAGACCGGCAAGGACTTCACCGACCTGTGGCGGCAATGGGTGGTGCGACCCGACGAAGTCGCCCTGCTCGATGCCCGCGCCGCGGCGCGTCAGTCGTACCAGCGCACGCTCGCGCTCGCCGGTGCCTGGGCGCTGCCCCGCCCCATCCGCGACGCGCTGCGGACGTGGCAGTTCGACACCGCGGAGCAGCTGATGGCCGATGCCCGGACCGTGCTCGCCCAGCGGTCCGCCGTGCAGCAGCAGGCGCGGCAGGCGGGGCTCAGCCTGCCGGCCACGATGCAGCAGCAGTTCGAGGAGGGCATGCTCGGCCCGGCGTCCGCGGAAGCCGAGAGCGAGCGCAACGCGATGCTGGCGATCGCCCAGGCCGAGGATGTCCGCGCCAACGCCGATGACGTCCTGACGCAGATCGGGATGCTGGGCGAGCACCCCGAGGCGGACCTGGCTGCGGCCCGGGCGGCGCTGGCCGCCGGCAACCTCGACGGCACGCTCGCGTCCGCGGACGACGCCTACCGCGCCTGGAACGGGGCCTGGCAGGAGGGCCGCCGGCGGGCGCTGCTGGCGGTCGCCGTCCTGGCCAGCGTGCTCGTCCTCGTGTCCGCGATGGCCGGTCGCGCGCGACGCAGCCGGAGGCAGCGCCGGATCCACGCCGTGCACGCCCACCGGGCGCGTTAGGCGGGGGCGAGGAGGATGGCGTCGGGGACCGGCCGAGCCCGCCACCTGGCGATCGCCGCGGCCCTCGCGATGGCCGCTTCGGTCGGCGCCGCCCTCGTGCCGCCGGCGGCGCCGGTGCTGCCGGTGCTGGGGGCGTTCGATGCCCCGGTGGCGCTGGCCGCCGACGACATCGACATCGGCACCAGCGCCCGGTACCTGGTGCAGCCGGACCACGCCCGGATCCGGGTCATCGTCGACATCGCGGCCACGAACCACAAGGCCAACCAGTCGGTCAACGGGGTCCTCACCCGGTACTTCTACGACGGGGTCAACCTCGGGGTCCAACCCGAGGCGGCGCACCTGCGGGCGACCCGGGGCGGCCAGGGGCTGCGCCTCACCACCGACAAGCGCAACGGCTACCGGCTGGTCACGGTCCTGTTCGGGAGCAACCTCTACTTCGGGCAGACCACCAGGGTCCGCCTCCGGTTCGACCTGCCGGCGGGGGCGCCGCGCTCGGCCAGCGACATCCGCGTGGGGGCCGCGTTCGCCTCGTTCCTCGCGTGGGCCTTCGGGGATCACGGGACGGTGCGGATCGAGGTCCCCAAGGGCTTCGCCGTCGACGTCTCGGGGGCGACCGTCGCGTCCGGGACCACGGCCGCCGGCACCCAGGTGTTCACGGCGACGGCCGCCTCCGCCCTCGACTGGTACGCCTGGGTCGACGCGCGCAACGACGACGGGCTCACCCGGCAGCGACTGGTGCTCGCGGACGGCGAGCAGGTGATCGTGCGCGGCTGGCCGGAGGACGGGCGCTGGCGGCGGCGGGTGTCGACCATCCTCACCCGGGGCGTGCCGGACCTCGTCCGCCGGATCGGCCTGCCGTGGCCGGTCAACGGCCCCCTCAACGTGCTCGAGATCCACACGCCGCTCCTGGAGGGCTACGCGGGCTTCTACGACACCGCGCACGACGAGATCAAGATCAGCGAGGACCTCGACGACCTGACCATCGTGCACGAGGCGTCGCACGCCTGGTTCAATCACGACCTGTTCGTCGAGCGCTGGATCACCGAGGGCCTCGCGGACGAGTACGCCGCACGGGTGCTGGCGGCCGAGGGGCGCCGACCGCCGGCGCCGGACAAGGTGAGCCCGACATCGGACGTCGCGTTCCCGCTCAACAGCTGGCCGCCGCCGGCGCCGATCGCCGACACCCACAGCGACGCCCGCGAGCGGTTCGGCTACGCGGCCGCGTGGACCGTCGTCCGGTCGGTGGTCCACTCGGCCGGCGAGGCCGGGATGCGGCGGGTGTTCCAGGCGGCCGCCGCACGGACGACGGCCTATCCAGGCGCCGGCTCACCGGAGCCCGCCAGCCTGCCCAACGACTGGCGGCGGTTCCTCGACCTGTCCGAGGAGCTTGGCGGAGCGACGGGCGTCGCGGACCTGCTGGCCACCTGGGCCCTGCCCGCAGGAGCGGGCGGGATGCTCCAATCCCGGGCCACCGCGAGGGACGACTACCACGCGCTGGTTGCCGCCGGGCACGGCTGGGCCGCGCCGGCGGTGGTGCGCATGGCGCTCGACGGATGGTCGTTCGACACGGCCGAGGTGCGGATCTCGGACGCGAGCGCGATCCTCGCGGAGCGGGACCGGACCGCGACGCTCGCCGGGTCGCTGGGGCTGACGCCGCCGGGCACGCTGGAGACGGCGTACGAGGCCGCCGGGACGGCGACGGCCCTCGCGACCGCCGGCACGCTGGCCACCCGGGCCGAGACGTCGCTCGAGGCGATCGACGCCGCCTCGGCCGCCGTGGCCGCACCGCGCGACTGGCTGGTCTCGCTGGGCCTCAGCGGCAAGGATCCCGACGGCCAGCTGGCGGCGGCCCGGACCGACTGGCAGATGGGCAGGCTCGACGACGCGGCCACGACCGCGACCCTGGTGACCGGTACGCTCGCGGTGGCCGCTGACGCCGGTCGCGGCCGGGCGGTCGTGATCGGCATCGGCGTCGTGCTGCTGCTGGTCCTGCTCGCGATCCTGGTCCTTGCCTTCCGCCGTCGCTGGGCGCGCATCCGTCGCGCCGCCCCGCCGCGCGGGTTTGAGCCGCCCCCGGCCGGCTGATGGCCGGACGCCCGGCCCGCTAGCCGATCGCCGGGCCGACCGGGGCCGGCGAGGCGCCCGTCGGCGACGCGCCCGTCGGCGAGGCGCCCGTCCGCGACGCGTCGGCCGGCGTGCCGCGACCCGCCCCGGGACCGGGCCGGCGCAGCGAGCGGTCGAGCAGCGTGAGCCCGATCGCCAGCCCGATCAGCGCCATGCCCACCGCCAGGGCGGCCGACAGGCCCAGCAGGGCCACGATCGGCGCGGCGCCGATGCTGCCCAGCGTCATCGCCACCGCCAGACCGCCGGAGAACAGGGCGAACGCCGAGCCGCGGTCGGCGTCGGTGGAGCGTCGCGACAGCTCGACTAGGATCGGCGTCATCACGATCGCGCCACCGGCGCCGCCCAGGAGCCCGGACACGATCATCAGCGGCGTCGACAGCGGCAGCAGCAGCATCCCGATCGCGACCATCGTGGCCGACGCCCCGGTCACCACCAGGACGCGCGGCCCGATGCGGTCGGTGAGCCAGCCGGTCGGCAGGCGCATCGCGAAGATCGCGATCCCGTCGGCGGCAAAGTACAGGCCGATGTCGGCGCCGGCCTCGGATGCGCGCACCGGCAGGTAGGCGGTGACGGCGCCCCAGTGCGCGACGTAGCACACGATGATCGCGAGCGGGACCGACCACTCGCGCCGGAACGTGAACCCGAAGCGACGGACGGGCCGCGCGGCCGGGTCGCCGCCGCCCGCCGGGGGTCGGACGGGCAGGCGCCAGGACAGCGCCAGCCCGGCCACGATGAGCCCGATGAGCGCCATCGACACCCCGTTCAGCGACGAGGCGTCCAGGATCGCGATCGAGATCGGCGGCAGCAGCACGAGGGTCAGGTTGTGGGCCGCTCCCACGAACGCGAGCCCCGAGCTGTGGCGGTGGACCGGCAGCATTCGCGGCACCAGCGACAGGGCGGCGGGCAGCGTGCTCGCGATCCCGATCCCCTGGAGGGCCCGCGCCGCGACGAACGGGAGCGTCGGGCCACCGGGCTCGACGCCGGGCAGCAGCAGGATCCCGCTCGCGGCGAGGTAGGCGGTGCCGCCCAGGGCGAACAGCCGCATGCCGCCGAAGGCGTCGACCAGCCGGCCGCCGACGACGGCCGCCGGAATCTGGACCAGGGCCGCGACCCCGACGATCAGCCCGATCGTCGCGTCGCCGACGCCCCCGCGCGCGAGGGCGAGCGGCAGCGACGCCGTGTACCCGTGGAAGCCGGCCTGGACCAGGAACAGGGCAAGCGACAGGCGGAACAGGATCACGTGGGCTCGTGGCTGGTCGGCACGTGGCGCATCGCAGGTGCTGCGATCCGCGGGTCGCCGGGGCACCATCGTACGGTGGCCGGGGCCGCGGGGCGGCGCGCCGCCGCCATCCATGCGAGCATCGCGCCATGTCCGGCGACGCCGACCTCCAGCCTCCGGCCGACGACGATCGCGAGTCCGCGTACGAGCTGCTCCAGCGCGGCCACGACCTGCTGCGCCGCCGCCACTACGCCCAGGCCGCGGTGGTCCTGGAGCGCGCCTCGCGGCTGGAGCCGGGCAAGGGATCGATCCTCGAGGCGCTCGGGCGCGCGTACTTCAACTCCGGCCAGCATGAGCGGTCCCGTGAGACGTTCGAGGCGCTGCTCGAGGTCGATCCGTCGGCCCATTACGCGCACTACGCGCTGGGCCAGAGCCTCAAGCGCCTGCGCCGCGAGCGCGAGGCCCGGACCCACCTCCGGCTGGCGGTCGCGCTAGCGCCCGATTCGCCGCTCTACCGCGGCGCCCTTGCCCGGCTGCCGCAGCCGAGGGGCTCCGAGGAGGAAGGGACCTAGCGGTTTCCCGGACCGGGGGCGGGCGACTCGCCCCGATCGTCGGCGTCGGCCGTCACGATCCAGTGCGGCCACTCGACCTCCGGCTGGAAGCCGAGCGAGCGGTACAGGGCGATCGCCCCCTCGTTCTCGCCCTCGACGGCGAGGATGACCCGCTGCGCGCCGCGCTCCCGGACGTTGCCCACGCCCCATCGCACGAGCTCCCGGCCGAGGCCGCGACCGCGCCACTCGCGCCGGACGCCGACGTGCTTGACCTCGCCCATCGGCACGCCGTCGTCGTCGGCATAGCAGGCGACCCGGCAGAACCCGACCAGGCGGGATGGGTCGTCGGCCGGCGTGACGAGGAGGATGGTCGATGGCTCGAACGCGGCATCGGCGTGCACCCGCCGAACCTGCTCGAGGGTGACCTCGAGCGGCCACGGGTGGTCGGTGAACGTGTCGTTGACCAGGTCGACGAAGGCCGGCTCGTCGAGCCCGGGCTCCAGCGGCCGGACCGCCACGCCGTCCCCGAAGCGAGCCGGATCCACCGCCGTCGACGGGTCGAGCCGAAGCTGCCACAGCGACGAGCGGTAGCGCATCCCGCAGGCCCGGGCGAATGCCTCCGGCCCCGGGCGGCGGGGGACCCACAGCCGAAGCGCGCCGAGCCCGGTGGCCCGGGCGATCCGCCGTCCGGCCCCCACCAGGCGCCGCCCGTGGCCCCGGCGGCGATAGGGCAGGTCGACCGTCAGCGCGTCATCGGTGGCCACGACCCAACCGACCACCCGCCCGTCATCGACGGCGACCGCGCACCGCCGGGGCTCGTGCGGGATGCGCCCGACGGCGCTCTCGACGAAGTGGCGGTTGACGCCGTCGAGCTCGCCCCGCTCGAGCGCAGCCAGCATCGCCGCGAGGATCGCCTCCTCGTCGCCGGGTCGGAACAGGCGGACGCCGAACTCGTGGTCCATCGGATCCGGTCGTGGCGGCCTTAACCGGGAGCCGGGTCGACGCGATGGCCGTCGAGCGTGTGCCCGTGACGCAGCGCGAGCCGCTGGAACGCGGCCAGGCCGCCGGCGTCGAACGCGCGATCGGGGATCGGCCACGCCGTCCCGGCCGCCGTGCGGACCATGAACCAGCCGCCGTGGTGATCGATCCGCTCGATCCCGGACCAGGCCACGGCACCCCCGCCCGCGGGCCAGTTCGAGGCCAGCCCGGCGTCGTCGATCGACGCGTCCAGCCGTGAGAACATGGCCGCCTTCCGGCGGAACGAGAACCACACGAACGGGACCACGAACCAGCCCGTCAGCAGGCCAACACCGAGCACGAGCGTCACCGCCGCCAGCACCGGGTCCTGGAACGTGAGCAGGTTGGCGATCGTCCCCACGATGCTCACGCTCCCGAGGACCTGCGAAGAACGCTGGTGGCGGACGAACACCCCATTCGCGCGCGCAAACGTAAGCGGCGTGAAGCCGTAGCTGAGGCGGATCGCGGACGGGTCGGACCCGGGAGCCGGCGGAGCCTGGCCCGGCGCGGCCAGCGCGGTCGGCCCGGTCGGGCCGGCGGGTGCGGCCGGTGCGGCCGGTGGCATGGCCGGCGCCAGCTCGGCCACCGCACCCGCCTGGCGCAGCCGATCGAGCCACAGGATGCCCAGGATCGACTTCGCATCCCGGATGTCGCCCCGCTCGACCAGGCCGAGGGCGTCGTCGAGGCGCACGTGACGCAGCTCGAGGCGCTCGTCCTCGTCGGGCGCCAGCCGGTCGTCGTCCGCGCCCACGCCTCCGATGCCGGTGGCCAGGTACAGGTGCATCAGCTCCGACGCGAAGCCCGGTGCCGTCCAGAAGGCCGCGAGCTTGCGCCAGGTCGTCGCCCGGGTGCCCGTCTCCTCCTCCAGCTCGCGTCGAGCGGCGACGTCCGGGTCCTCGGTGGTGCCGTCGTGGACGTCGAGCGTCCCGGCGGGGATCTCGAGCAGCGCGGCGCCCGCGGGAATGCGCCACTGGCGCACGAGCAGCAGCCGGCCGTCGGCATCGAGCGCGAGCACGGCGACTGCGCCCGGGTGCCCGACCACGTCCCGGGTGCCGCGGGAGCCGTCCGGCCGCTCGATCGTGTCGACGCGGAACTCCATGTACCGCCCGCGATGGATGAGCCGGGAGCCGATGACGCGTTCCTCGAGCGGGTCGTCGCCGAACGGCGCCGGGCCCGGGGGCGAGGGATCGGGATCGGGCGCAGGGGCCTCCGGCTGCGTCATGGGATCTCCGTCATGCGAACGGCCGGCCCGTCGGGTCGACGGGCCGGCCGTTGGTGGCTCGAGGGTGGCGGCGTCAGGCCGCGACCGGCTCCTGGGCCTTGACCAGCGATGCACCCGTCTCGGCGTTGAACAGGTGGAGCTTGCCGACCGGGAGCCGGAGCTCGATGACGTCGCCCGGCCGCACGCGGTGCGCGGACGACACGATGGCCACGATCTCGCGACCGTCGGAGGTCACGTGGAGCAGCTCCTCGTTGCCGAGGTATTCGACGACGTCGGCGGTGCCCCGGATCGTGGCGACGATGCCGCCGATCTCGGCCAGGTCGAGGTGCTCGGGCCGGAACCCGGCGACCACCTTGCTGCCGGCGCCTTGGAGCGCCTCGCGGTAGCTGGGCGGGAGCGGGAAGTGGAAGCTGCCCTCGGACAGGTCCGTGGTCCCGCCGCCGGGGACGTTGACCTCGATGAAGTTCATCGCGGGGCTGCCGATGAAGCCGGCGACGAACCGGTTCTTGGGCCGGTCGTACAGCTCCTGCGGCGACCCGACCTGCTGGAGCAGGCCGTCGCTCATGACCGCGATCCGCTGGCCCATCGTCATCGCCTCGACCTGGTCGTGGGTGACGTAGACCATCGTGGTGCCGAGGCGCTGGTGGAGGCGCGCGATCTCGGCCCGCGTCTGGACGCGCAGCTTGGCGTCGAGGTTGGACAGCGGCTCGTCCATCAGGAACACGGCCGGCTCGCGCACGATCGCCCGACCGAGGGCGACGCGCTGGCGCTGGCCACCGGACAGCTCCTTGGGCTTGCGATCGAGCAGCTTCTCCAGCTGCAGGATGCCGGCCGCCTCGTTGATCCGGCTCTCGATCTCGGACTTGGCCACCTTGCGCAGCTTGAGGCCGAACGCGAGGTTGTCGCGCACCGACATGTGCGGATAGAGCGCGTAGCTCTGGAACACCATCGCGATGTCGCGGTCCTTGGGGGCGACGTCGTTGACGACCTTGTCGCCGATCCGGAGCGTGCCGTCGCTGATCTCCTCCAGGCCGGCGATCATCCGCAGGCTGGTGGTCTTGCCGCAGCCCGACGGCCCGACGAGCACCATGAACTCGCCGTCACCGATCTCGAGGTTGAAGTCCGACACGGCGGTCACTTCGCCGTACCGCTTGTACACGTGATCGAACGTCACGGTCGCCATGCGTTGTCCTCCGGCCCGGCCTGAGGTCATCGCGGGCTCATGCATCCGGCCGCCGAGGGTCCGACGGGCTCGGACGAGCCCCGTACGAGGTGCTGGCTCGGGTTGCCAGCATCGTACGAGCCGATCGCGCGATGCGCAATGCCGGAGCGACCCCCGCCCGCGTCCACTGTGGCCCGAACCCTGGCCGCCGGCCCGCCGCCGGCCCGGCGCGAAGCGAACCCTGACCGCCGGCCGCACCGGCCACCTGCGTGTCCGGTTCCCGCCGTGCCCGGTTCCCGCCGTGCCCGGTTCCCGCCGTGCCCGGTTCCCGCCGTGCCCGGTTCCCGCCACGTACGCCACGGGGTAGTGATGTCCAATGGCATCCCGCCCTGACGGCCCGAAGTGCGCCTGGGCACGCACTGCAGGCGTGAGTGGCGGGAATCGCGGTCCAAGTGGTGGACAACACTCGCCTGTGGCGTAAATGGCGCGGGTCGCGCGGGCGAGGTGGCGTCGATGGCGCAGGTCGTGCGGGTGAGGTACGTGGCGCGGGTCGCGCGGGCGAGATGGCGTCGATGGCGCAGATCGTGTGGGTGAGGTGGCGTAGGCGGCGCAGATCGTGCGGGTGAGGTGGCGTAGGCGGTGCAGCTGGTGCGCCTGATGCACGTGGCGCTGGATGCGCCTGACGTAAGTGGCGCTGGCGGCGCCGATGGGGCCGGCGAGGCCGGGCGGCGGTATCGTGCCCCCAGACGACGAGGCCCCAGACGGCAAATCCCCAGAGGGCACGCCCAGGCGAACGCCCCGACTGCGGACCGCCAGCCGTGGCCCGCACCGCCGCAGACCCGATGAGGTCCCGATGAGCCAGCACCCCCGCGCCGGTCAGCCCGCCCAGCCCGCGGACCTCGTCGACGTCGGCGCGCTGCTGCGCGCCTACGCCGAACTGCGGCCCGATCCCGCCGACCCGGCGCAGCGGGTCGCGTTCGGCACCTCCGGTCACCGCGGGTCGGCGTTCAGGGCGGCGTTCAACGAGGCGCACATCCTGGCCATCACGGAGGCGATCTGCCGATACCGGGCGTCGAAGGGCTACACCGGGCCGCTGTTCATCGGGCGCGACACGCACGCGCTGTCGGAGCCTGCCTTCCGGACGGCGCTCGAGGTGCTCGCGGGGAACGAGGTCGAGGTGCGGGTCGACGCCGCCGACGGCTACACGCCGACGCCCGCGATCTCGCACGCCATCCTGGTCGCGAACCGGGGCCGCTCCGGGGGTGCCGCGGACGGGATCGTGGTGACGCCCTCGCACAACCCACCCGAGGACGGCGGCTTCAAGTACAACCCGCCCAACGGCGGCCCGGCCGACACCGAGGTCACCCGCTGGATCCAGGACGAGGCGAATCGGATTCTCGAGGCGTCCGGCAGTGAGGGGCTGGACGCGATCCGCCGCGTCCCGTTCGGGCGCGCCCGGCACCAGGCGGTCGGCCACGACTTCCTGGGCACCTACGTCGCCGATCTGGAGCAGGTGGTGGACATGGCGGCGATCGCGGCCTCGGGCCTGCGGCTGGGCGTGGACCCGCTGGGCGGGGCCGCGGTGGCGTACTGGGGCGCGATCGAGGAGCGGTACGGGCTCGACCTGACGGTGACCAGCGACGCCGTCGATCCGCAGTTCGGGTTCATGACCCTCGACTGGGACGGGCGGATCCGGATGGACCCGTCGTCGCCGTTCGCGATGGCCCGGCTGGTCCAGCTTCGCGACCGGTTCGACCTCGCGCTGGGCAACGACGCCGACGCGGACCGCCACGGCGTGGTCGTGCCGGGCGCGGGCCTGATGAACCCCAACCACGTGCTGGCGGCCGCCATCGAGCACCTGTTCGGCGGCGCCCGATCATGGGGCCGGGACGTCGCGGTGGGCAAGACGCTCGTGTCGTCGTCGATGATCGACCGCGTGGTGGCCGGCCTCGGCCGGCGGCTGGTCGAGGTCCCGGTGGGCTTCAAGTGGTTCGTCGACGGGCTGCTGGACGGAACGGTCGGGTTCGGCGGCGAGGAGAGTGCCGGGTCCTCGTTCCTGCGCCTCGACGGGACCGCCTGGACCACCGACAAGGACGGGATCATCGCCTGCCTCCTGGCGGCCGAGCTGACGGCCCGTACCGGCCGGAACCCCGCCCAGGTCTATGCGGGGCTGACCGAGCGCTTCGGCGCCCCCGCGTACCGCCGGATCGACGCCCCGGCCACGCCCGAGGTGAAGGCCGCGCTGGGCCGCCTCACCCCCGAGGCCGTCACGGCCACGACGCTGGCCGGCGACCCGATCACCGCCCGGCTGACGCGCGCCCCCGGCAACGACGCGCCGATCGGCGGGCTCAAGGTCGTGACCGCGCAAGCCTGGTTCGCGGCACGGCCGTCCGGGACCGAGAACGTGACCAAGCTGTACGCGGAGAGCTTCCGGGGAGAGGCGCACCTCGAGCGCGTCCTCGATGAGGCCCGCTCGATCGTCGACGCCGCGGTCTGAGCCGGGCTCCGGCCCCCCGGCCCTCGGCCGCGTTCGCGCCGCGTGCCGTTACCCCATTCGGGGGATGGCGCCCCGGACTTGCTCGCCGCTCGCCTCGGGCTCGCCCGTGCCCGAGGATGGAACGCAACAGCCCGCGCTCCCCATCGCCGGTCGCGGGCCCCGTTCCAGGAGATTGCCTTGACGGTCTCGACCGCCAATTCGGTCTGTCTGCAGTGCGGCGCGGTCGCCAGCCGTGCCGGAGCCCGGATCTGCCGCCGGTGCGGCCTCCCGTTCGGGGACGCGCCGCCCGAGTTCGCTCGCCTGGCCGAATGCCCGATCTGCTACCGCACGACCGAGAACGATGGCCGGCTGCCCTCGCAGGCCCACCCCGGGTTCCGCCTCGACATCAACCGGCACATGGAGGAGCACGAGCGCTACCCGGTCGGCGACGACGGCTGGCTCGAGACGCTCCGCGAGCACGACCGGATCCGGATCGGCCGCTGGACCGCCCCGTTCGACCTGGTCCGCCGCTACCTCGTGACCGGGGCAGTCGACGCCGGCCGCAACCGCCTGGCGCAGCACAACGCGATCGTGACCGCGATGACCCAGATCCAGCGCTGGGGCCACGATCCGCAGATCTTCGGCGACCAGGCCGAGTGGCGCGCGGCCCGGGCTGCCGTGGAGCAACTCATGGACCGTTACCACGCGTCCGGCGGCCGGGCGCGCGCCGCTTCCTGACGGGCGCCGCTTCCGGTCGCGCCTCCCGCCTCGGAGCTCAGTCCGCTCGGCGGTCGGGCGGCTGCGTCTCCTGGAGCGTCGTCGGCGCGTTGTGGACCCCGGCGGCATGGATGGCCGGGACGCGGCCCAGCCGTCCGGCCCGGTAGTCCTCGAACGCCTGCAGGACCTCGTCGCGGGTGTTCATGACGAACGGGCCCATCCACGCGACCGGCTCCCGGATCGGGCGGCCCCCCAGGATCAGCACATCGAACGTCGGCGCGCTGCCGTCCTGCACCCGGTCCGCCGCGAACGCGAGCGCGTTGCCGGGGCCGAACACGGCAAGCTGGCCCAGCTGCGCCGGCCGGCCTTCGTCGCCCACCGTGCCCCGCCCCGCCAGCACGTAGGCCAGGGCGTTGTCGTCCTCGCGCCAGGGCAGCCGCAGCGAGGCGCCCGGGCTGAGCGTCGCGTGGACCAGGGTCATCGGGGTGTAGGTCGAGCCCGGGCCCCGGTGCCCACCAACCTCGCCCGCGATCACGCGCACGAGAGCACCGCCGTCGGGCGACGAGGCCAGGGCGACCTCGCCCGCGCGGATATCCTGGTAGCGCGGTGCGGCGAGCTTCTGATCGCGAGGCAGGTTGACCCACAGCTGGAGGCCGTGGAACAGGCCGCCCGAGGCCACCAGCCAGTCCGGCGGTCGCTCGATGTGGAGGATCCCGGCGCCCGCGGTCATCCACTGCGTGTCGCCGTTGGTGATCACCCCGCCGCCGCCGTTCGAGTCGCTGTGCTCGAACACGCCGTCGAGCATGTAGGTCACGGTCTCGAACCCGCGATGCGGGTGCCAGGGCGTGCCCTTGGCCTCGCCGGGCGCGTATTCGACCTCGCCCATCTGATCGAGGTGGATGAACGGATCGAGGTCTTCGAGCAGGGCCCCGGCGAACGCCCGCCGGACGGGAAACCCCTCGCCCTCGAGGCCGCGTGGGGCGGTGGTCAGCTGCAGGACGGGCCGCGGGCGGGCGACGACGGGGTCGGGGCCGGCGATCCGGGGGAGGACGGTGATGTCGTCGACGGTGACGGCGGGCATGGCGGTGCTTCCTTGTATGTGGTTGCACGTGCAACTATCTCACCGGCGGGAGGTCGGTGTCAAGCGCCGTCGGCGTCGAGGAGCACGCCCGGATTGAGGATCCCGTCGGGGTCGAGGGCGGCCTTGATGGCGCGCATCGCGGCCAGGTCACCCGGGCTGCGGTCGCGGGCGAGCCAGCGGACCTTGGCCACGCCGATCCCGTGCTCCGCGCTGATCGAGCCCCCGTGCTCGATCGTCAGCCCGAGGACCGCGTCATCGACCGCCTCGTGGGCGGGGTCGGGGCCGACCACATTGACGTGGAGATTGCCGTCGAGGACATGGCCGAAGACCAGGGTCCGCGCCGTGGCGTCGACCGCGGCGACCCGGGCGCGGACCTGCTCGACGAACTCCGGGATGCGGCCAACCGGCAACGCCACGTCGAGCTTGTGGGGGACCCCCTCGCGCGCGATCGCTTCGCCCTGGGCCTCGCGCAGCAGCCACAGGCGCTCGCGGGGTGCCGTGTCGGCTGCGACCACCGCGTCGCCGACCGCCCCCTGGCCGGCCGCGGCGAGGGCCAGCGCATCGACCAGGGCAGGCTCCGCGTCGGTGCGGTCCGCCGCCTCGATCAGCAGGTAGGCCGGGTAGCGCGAATCGAACGGTCGGACGCCGCCGCGATGGCGGATGACCAGGGCCAGCCCGTCCTCGAGGAACAGCTCCGCCGCCATTAGGGATGGGAGCTTCGCGCGCAGGTCCGCGGCGAGGTGGACGGCCGCGGCCACCGAGCCCAGCGCGATCACCGCAACGGCCCGGTGATCGAGCCGTGGCACCAGACGCAGCCGGGCTGCGGTGACCACGCCCAGCGTGCCCTCGGAGCCTGCCAGCAACGACGGCAGGTGGTAGCCGGTGTTGTCCTTGCGCGGCGCGTCCAGCCGGCGCACCAGCGTCCCGTCGCCGAGCACGGCCTCGATCCCGGCCAGCTGCTCGCGCATCGAGCCATGGCGCAGGACGTGGATCCCTCCGGCATTGGTCGCGATCATCCCGCCCACGGTGGCGCTGTCACGGGCAGCGAAGTCCACGCCAACGTCCCAGCCAGCGGTGCGCACGTGCCGCTGGAGCGCCGCGAGCGTGATGCCCGCGCCCGCGACAACTTCGCCGGCGTCCTGGTCCACCGCCCCGAGGGCCGTCAGCCGCCCGGTGGAGAGCACGACCTCGCCGCCGCCGCGCGGGACGCCGCCCCCCACGAGCCCGGTGTTGCCACCCTGCGGGACGATGCCCACCTGTGCAGCCCGGCAGGCGCGGACGACGGCACCTACCTCGTCGGTCGTCGCGGGTCGGACCACCGCGAGCGCCTCGCCGTGCCAGCGACCCGTCCAGTCGATCTCGAAGCCGGCCCGGAGCGAGGGCTCCACCAGGACCTGTCCCGGACCGACGATGCGCTCCAGGTCCGCGATCAGCCGCGCCTCGTGCATGGCGCCATCGTCATCCTCCCGGGTGTCGGCCGCAAGGCCGCCCGGCAGGGCGGAACGATCGGCGCCGAGGCTTGCATCCGGTCGCGCGGTCTGTTACAAAGCGCGTTGTGGTCCCCAAAAGTGCACGCACAAATGTGCACAGCGCTCGCCCCGATCAGTTCCTCGCGGACGTGGCGCGCTCGTACTACGAGCAGCACCTGACCCAGGAGCAGATCGCCGCCCTGCATGGCATCTCGCGCTCCCAGGTGTCGCGCTACATCCAGGAGGCGCACGACCGCGACATCGTCCAGATCCGGATCGCGCTCCCGGACGCGCGTGACGCGGCACTCGAGACGGCGCTGACCGCCCGCTATCCGCACCTGCGCGAGGCGATCGTCGCCCAGTCGTTCAGCGATGGCGAAGCCAGCCGGCGCCGAGTGGTGGCGCGAGCCGCGGCCCGGCTCCTGGCGCGCCGGGTGCCGTCCTCGGCGACCGTGTGCTTCGGCGCCGGACGCACGCTGGCCGACGCCGTGGCGCTGCTCGAGCCCGACGCCCGGCGCAACGTCGTCGTCGTCCAGGCGATGGGCAATGCCGGGCACGAGGGGCTCGAGATCGACTACAACGCGATCGCCCAGGCCGCCGCGGCGGCGTTCGGTGGCCGCGCCTACCAGATCAACGCGCCGGCGATCGTGGGACCGGGCGCCCGCGCATCGGACCTCGAGGCGTCCAGCCCCCAGATCCGCGAGTCGCTGCGGATCGCCCGGTCCGCGGACCTGTACGTGCTGGGCATCGGATCGCTGTCGACCGACGTGATCTATGTCAAGACCGGCCTCGTGACCGCCGGCGAGCTCGACACGCTCCAGCGTGCCGGCGCGGTCGGCGACGTGTGCGGCAACTTCTTCGACTCCCGCGGCCGGGCCTGTCCCGGCCCGTTCACGGACCGTCTCGTCGGGATCCGCCTCGCGGATCTCCGGCGGGCAGCCACGGTCATCGCCTGTGCGTCCGGCGAGGACAAGGTCCCGGCCATCGCCGGGGCCCTCGAAGGGCGGCTGGCCACAGCACTGGTGACGGACGAGCACACGGCCAGGGGCGTGCTCGCGGTCGCGAACGGGGAGCGCCGGCGTCCAAGCCCGGCGCAGCCGTAGCCAGGAACGCGAACCAGAAGAGGAGGGTCCCAGGTGCGCAACGTCAAGTTGGCCGGTGCGGCGGTGCTCGCGCTGGCGCTCGCCGCCTGCAGCGCGAGCGCCACGCCCGAGAGGCGGCGCACCGGCTGCCGGACCGAGGGCACCTTGACGTCCAGGTCGTCGAGCGCCCTGGCGGTCTCGGCCCGCATCCGCTCCACGGCCAGGATCCCGAAGGGCCCGATCCGGTGGGTCAGCTCCCGGCCCATGAACAGGTTCTCGGCCACGTCGCGGTAGTCGGCCAGGGCGAGGTCCTGGTGAACGGTCTCGATGCCCACGTCGTGGGCCACCCTGGGTGACGCGAACCGGATCGGCCGGCCGTCCACCTCGACCGTCCCCCGGTCCGGGGTCACCACGCCGGACAGCATCTTGATCAGGGTCGTCTTGCCCGCCCCGTTGTCGCCCACGATCGCGGTGACGGTGCCGGCCGGGAACTCGAGGGTCACGTCGGTGACGGCGTGGACGCCGCCATACGACTTCCATACGCCGCGAACGGCAAGCGGCGCGGGAACCGGCGTGACGGGTCCGGCGACCTCGGGCTGCGCCTGCGTCGACTCCATGGGCCCTCTAGGTCGATCCTTCGGGTCGAGCCTACAAGCCGTCCCGGGCGTCGTCAATCGTGCGTGCACATGTGTGCGCAGGCCCGCACCCGGATCGCCCGATGAGCGCGATGGACAGCCGACCGCCTGCGGGCCATGATCGCGCCATGTGGGGGCGCATCTTCCTGTCGCCGATGTTCGACGCGCGGTCGTCCGTGCCCGGCGTGGATGTCGGCGCCATCCTCCTGGGCGTCGCGGTCGTCGGTTCGGTCATCGGCCTGCTGTGGCTACGCCGGATCCTGACGATCGAGCCGGAAACGCGGTCGTTCCGGGCCACTGCCGGATCACCGCCCTGGCGCTCGCGTCTCCTGGCCGCCACGATCGCGGCCGTCGCACCGCTGATCCTCCTGGTGATCGCGATCCTCGCCCTCAGGTCCGGGGCCGGGTAGGGGCGAGCGTGGCTGCGCCGGCGTCCTGCCGTCGCACGTGGCCTTGCAGGTATCCGTCCACGATCCGCTCGGCGAAGGCGAGGTCGAGGTCACCGCCGAACATCAGCCGGAAGTAGACCGGGCCGACCAGCAGCTCGGTCGCCACGCCGGGATCGGCATCGGCGCGCAGGTCGCCGCGCTCGATCCCGCGGCCGATGACGCGGGCCACCTCGGCGCGCCGGCTGCCGACCACCGTCGCCCGGAACGGGTCGCCCAGCGTGGGATTGACGGCGATCTGGGACAGCAGGGCGCGGATCACCGGCCCGAACGGGGTGCCGGTGATGGCCAGCATCGGGTTGGCGACGGCCGCCAGAAGCTCGGACCGCGTGTCGCCGGTCTCGGCCACCGTGAGGTGCGGGGCGGCGAGCTCGGCCAGTAGCTCCCCGCACAGCGCCTCCTTGGAGCCCCAGCGCCGGTAGATCGTGGCCTTGCCGACGCCCGCCCTGGCCGCGACGTGCTCCAGCCGGAGCCGCGAGAAGCCTTCCTCGGCGAGGAGCTCCCTCGTCGCGTCGAGGATGCGGCGATGAGCGGCGTCGCTCCGTGGCCGGCCCCGCCGCGAGCCGCGGCCGGCCGGTGCCTGGGAAGGGATCGGGACGGCCGGGGTGGGAAGGTCGCGCATCCTCAGGATGTTACGAGACGGACCGTATCGCTGCAACGCGCGTCCGGCGCGGCCGAGCGTTAACCCAACGACAACCGAATCGATACGCGGCGTATCGCAAGATGGCGGCCGGAGGCCGTACCATACGATACGGTTCGTATCTGATATCGAACCGACGCGAATCCGCATTCACCAACGGAGGTCCCCCTTCGTGGACGACAACGAACGACTCATCGACATCATCGAGCGCACCAATGACGCCCGGCCGTTCTGCGGCTGCGGGCGAGCCACCGAGCCCGTCTACCGCGATGGCGCCGTGTGGCTCCAGTGCTCCTCGTTTCGCGAGGAGCGGAGCGGCCGCATCGCGCGACTCAGGGCGACCGTCGCGGCTGCGGTGCACGTTCACGAGATGATCGTGGACGTCCCGGCCGCCGACGGCGTCCTCGCCGGAGCCGCCTGACCGGCCGTTCGGTCCCGATCGTCGCCTGGCGCTGGTTCGGCGGGCCAAGGCCGGCCGGCCGGTTGCCCCCACCGGCCGGTTGCCCCACCCACCGGTGGCCCCCGCCTACGCCTGTTGCCCCCACCTACGCTGTTGGCCCACCCACCGGCCGGTTGCCCCCCACCTACACCGGAGGCGAGTGATGTCCAGCCGCGGCGACCGAAATCCGCTCGGTCACGCCTCAGGCGCGTGCCGGGGGCCGAAACCGGCCGACCGGGCCCGTCGACGTTGGACATCACGCGCTCCAGGCGTAGGTGACGACGGGCGGGCCAGTGACGCAGCGAGCGGAGGATCAGGGGTCCGGGTCGCGGTCGACCGACCCGAGTTTCGGGCCCGTGTCGGGCGGCGAGCCGAGCGGGAAGGTGCCACCGGCGGGCGGCCTGGCCGGCTGGCAGCCGGGGATCGGTCTCCCGGCCCGCAGCGTGACCCTGATCGAGCTCCAGCCGTAGCGGACGGAGGATCAGCGGCCCAGGCGGGAGACGGCGACACGGGCCATCGCGTCGGTCACGCCGGCGGGGTAGAAGCGGGTCGACAGTTGCGCCTGGATGACCACCGGCCCGACCGCGACGGCGAGGGTGTGGACGGACCCGATATCCCACGCGTAGGCGCGATCGCCGAGACCTGCGACCGGCTGCGCGGGGACGCGGGCGATCAGCCCGTCCAACGCGCCCGGATCGTTGACGAACAGCTTGAGCGCCCCGTTGGTGCCGTCGCCCACGATGTAGCTGCAGGCTGACTGGGTGGCCGGGTCGATGACCGCGTCGGTGTCGGGCACCGCCTGGATCGGCTGGCCCACCAGCTGCGACACGTCGGCGGCGGTCATCAGCGCGCAGGCATCGGGCAACGGGACGGCCGCGGCCGCCGACGGCGGTGGGGTTGCGGGCGGCGCGGGCGTCGGCTCGGGCGTGGGTGATGGCGGCAGGTGGAAGATCACCTCCAGGCTGCCGGCGCCCCTGGCGTCGAGCAGCCGGTCGATCCGCCGGAGCAGCGAATCGACGTACGGCCGGAACAGCGCGGACACGAACCCGCGCAGGATCTCGGGGATCTGGCCGAACAGGCGGTCGCCGATCGTCTGGCGGAGCTGCGCCAGCTCCTGCCGCTCGACGGACGCCTCGAGGCGGACGGTCGCCTCGCCGCTGCTGCCGCCCTTGCGATCGGCGGGCTCGACCACGGACTGGAACGGCAGCGAAAGCGTGCCGTCCTGCCCCAGGCGGCCCGACGCAGCCGGCTGGACGATGTACCCCGCGCCGTAGCGGATGGCGAGGTCGACCGTGGAGCCGGCGACCTTGAGGTCGGGCAGGGGCGCTCCCGAGACGGCCGCGCAGTCGGCCATCCAGTCCGGCCAGGGCGGGATGTCGCCGACGGACACCGCGACGTTGACCCGCCCGTCGATCGCGGCTGCGGGATCGATGGGCAGCTCCAGCCGGCCGGGATCGGCCGCGACGTGGACCGCGTAGGGCAGGAATGCGGCGACCACCTGCGCGGTCGATCCGATGATCGAGGCGATGTCCGCGATGACCCGCTTCACCTCGTCGGTGACGGCCTGGACCAGGTGCTGGACGACGGCCTCGGCCTGGCTGACGAGCCAGTTCCAGATCGAGACCAGGATTCGTCCGGGCAGGTTGTCGGGCGTGGCCGCGTGGAGCGCCGCGAACAGGTCGTGGATCACGCCGGTGACAAACGCCTGGGCCTGGGAGCAGATGCCGCCGGCGTCCTCGACGGCTGAGCCGGGCTGCGCCGGCCGAAACGCGGCAGCGATCGCCATCGCGGGTCCGCCGGCCGCCGTCGCCGGTTCGCCGGCCGCCGTCGCCGGTTCGCCGGCCACCCGGGGTTCGCCGGCCGCCGTCGCCGGGGCATCCGTCGCGAGGTCGGAGGCGAACAGGACGAGCACGAGCGTCGGAAAGCGCACCGTCGCGGCGTCCGTGAGGTCGTCGCCGGCCAGCAGGGCCCGGGACAGGGCGGCGCCCGGGGTGTCGGCCGCCGCCACGTAGGCGGCGAGGATCGCGGACACCGGCGGGATGCGGTCGGCGAGCTCGGGCGGGATGGGCTGCAAAGTGTCGAGCTCGGCACCGCTCGGACCATTCGAGGCCTGGGCTCCGGCCGCGAGGTTGCGCGCCTGCCACTCGAGGAGGCGGATGGGCGACAACGGGTCGGCCGGCGGACGCTCGTCGCTGCCGCCAGGCCTGGGGAGCGTCGCGATGCCCGACCGGGCGAGGGCCTCGACGACGGCCGCGGTCACGTCCGGCCCGAACCCCGGGGCCTGGATGCGCCGGGCGAGACCGGCGCTGGCCGGGTCGACCGGACCGACCCCGGCCGAGCCGGCCGACGGGGCGGGGGGCGGGCCGTCGGGAGGTGTCGGCGAGCTTCCGCCCGGCGGCGACGCCGCGCCCTGCGCCGGCGTGCCTGGGGCGGGCGATACCGCGCAGGACGCGAGGATGAGGGCAGCGAGGATCGCCGCGACGATCCCGGTGACGGGAAGGCCGCCCGCCGGGGCCGGCCTCCCTGATCGCGGGCCGGTCACGGCACCCGGGCGACCGCCGTGCGCGCCAGGTTAAGCATCGTGGCGTCCGGCAGCGCCGTGTCGCCGTTGGCGCCGTTCGCCGCGTCGATCTCGATGCAGCCGTGGTGGACGGCGATCTGGACGTTGCCCTCGCCGGTCACCAGCATGCCCCCATCGCCGATGTCGTCGACCCGCTGCTGAACGCCACCGAAGATGTTCTTGTCGAGCGCGAGGTACAGCAGCCTGCACGACGCCGCGCTGGGCGTGGACGCCATCAGGTGCGAGGGGCTGCCGACGCCGACGTAGTTGCAGCCACCACCACCGACATCCACCTTGACCGGGCTGACGGGGACGCCCAGGACCTTGGCCGCCTCGTCCCGCGTGACCAGGTTGCACGGGTCGACGGTGAGCTGGACCGGGTCGCCGAGCGTGGAGGACCCGCCTCCAGCGGCGGCGGGCGACACCGCCTGGCTGGTGCCGGTCGACGCCCCGGCCTGCGCGCCGGTCGCGGGCGAACCCGCCGGGCCTGACGCCGAGCAGGCGCCGAGGAGGATGGTCAGGAGGGCAAGCGAGGTGACGGCGACGCGACGGACCATGTGCATCCGGGTAGCTCCCATCCGGGCTGGACGGGCGGAGGCTACGTGCCGCATCGAGGCGCGAACATCGGGGAAACGCCTACGTTTCGGGTCCTCGGGACGCGGGCCGGGTTCAGTCGGGTGCCGTCGGGCGTGCGGCCATCATCCGGCCGAGCTCGGCGCGCGACGCGATACCGAGCTTGCCGTAGATGCTCGAGAGGTGCGCCTCGACCGTCTTGGGGCTCATGAACAATCGAGAGGCGACCTCGCGGTTTGTCCGCCCGGCCGCGATCTCCTCGGCCACCCGGACCTCGGTTGGCGTGAGCTCGGTGCTGCCGGGCCGGTGACGTCCGAGCCGTGCCTGCTCCTCCTCCACGCGCCGGCGCCAGGGCCGGGCGGCGAGGCGATCGGCCAGCTCGAGCGCGACCTCGAGGGAGCGCGAGGCACCGCGCCGGTCGCGTCGACGCCGCTGGAGCGCCGCCCGGGCCAGCAGCGTCCGCAGCCGGTCGTAGCGGCCCCACCCGGCGTCGGCGTCGAGCGCGGGGGCCGTCGCCTCGAGGGCGCTCGCGACCTCCTCGTCGCTGCTCGCGAGCAGCGCGCGGATCCGCGCGATCGCCGCGGCGTGCCCCGTCCTCGGGATCACGGCCATCCGTCGCTCGAGGCCGGCCAGCAGCTCCGCCGCTCCGGCGCGATCGCCCAGCGACACCCGCGCCTCGGCCTGGTCAGGAGCCGTGTCGAACAGCAGGGGCTCGACCACGCCGATCCCCGCCAGCGCAGCCGTCGCCTCGGAGGCCAGCCGGTCGGCGGCGGCCATCTCCCCCGCGATCCGCTCCACGCTCGTGGCCGTCTGGAGCCAGGCGGCAGCCAGGCGCGGGTCGCCTCCCGATCGCACGGGATCCAGGTGCTCGCAAACGATCCGGCGTGCGCCGTCCACGTCGCCTCGTCGGGCACGGACCTCCGCGAGGACGCGCAGGGCGGCCGGGGGCACGGCCTGCTCGAGCTCGACCGCGGCGGCGGCCGCGCGCTCGACGCGCTCGAGGGCCGCGTCCCACGCATCCGCTTGCAGCTCAACCTCGGCCAGGCGCGCCTCGAGATCGGCAACCGACGTGACCGCGCCCACGGCTTCCGATCGAGCGAGGAGCTCGAGGAAGTACCCGCGAGCCTCGTCGATGCGCCCCGCGGCCAGCTCCCAGATCCCGGGGACCGTGGGCGCCTCGGCCGGGTCGTGGATCGGCCCGACCTTCCGCCCCAGCTCGGCGAGGCGCCCGTCGGGTGGATGGCCGAGGTAGATCTCCCCCAGGAATCGCTGCCAGATGGCGAGCGCCCGGACGGACGGCTCGACCGCGGCGCCGGCGCGGTCGGCTCGCTCGACGGCAGCGGTCGCGTTGCTCGTCGCGCGGTGCATGTCCACGCAGAACACGGCGCGGTAGGCCTCGATGCGGGCGGCCAGCGACGCATCGCCGGCGACGTCCGCGTCGGCGAGCGCCTGCCCGGCGATCCGTTCCGCGGCGAGGTCGGGCGGGCCGTACCAGGCCGCGATCGCGCGTTGGAGGCCGGCCGCGGCGCGCTCCTTGCCCGGGGGCAGGGTCGCGAGCGCGAGGTCAAGCTCGAGGATGGCAGCCGACGTCGAGCCGATCTCGAGCAGGGCCGTGCCCAGCAGCACCCGGCGCCGGGCGCGTCCGCCGCCATCGCCGGGCGTCAGCTCGAGCGCCATGCGCAGCAGCTCGGCGGCCGCTTCCGGGGCCCCGCGCCGCCGGGCGTCGGCGGCGGCCGCCTCCAGCGTGGCCGCCACGGCTTCGTCCGGAGCGACGACCGACCGGGCGAGGTGCCGGGCACGCGCCTCGGGGTCGCCGGCGACCTCGGCGAGGCGCGCGTGGACGAAGCGCAGGCGAGCCGCGTCGGCGTCCGCGTACACCGTCGAGCCCAGCAGCGGGTGCGACGACCGGTAGTGGTGCCGATCGATGACGACCAGGCCGAGCTGTTCGGCGGTCGCGAGCGCGGTCTCGGCACGCGACCGGTCCCCGATGACGCCGGCCACCTCGGGCAGCGTCGAGGTCGCGCTGGCAGCGATCGAGAGCAGCGCCAGCCCGAGGTCGGGATCGAGGCCCGCCAGCCGGTCCCGCACGAGCGCCCGGATCGAGGCGGGCACCGGCAATGGCTCGTCGAGTCGCAGCGGACGCGGTCGCCGGCCGATCGCGCGCGCGATCTCCAACGCGACGTAGGGGTTGCCGCCCGATGCGGCATGCAGCCGGTTGAGGATCGGCCGGGCGAAGGTCATGCCCAGCCGCCGGTGCAGCAGCTGCTGGAGGCCGCCCCGCGTGAGGCCGCCGAGCTCGATCCTCACCAGTCGCTCGGCGCCCAGGGCACCCTCGAGCCCGAGCGTGTCCTCCGCCGTCACGCTCGAGCGTTGGGTAACGACGATGGCGACCGGCAAGTCCTCGAGCCGCCGCACGACGCCGCTCACCACGCGGGCGCTGGCCCGGTCGAGCCAGGTGACGTCGTCGATCGCGATGACCACCGGGGCGGTCGATGCGGCGGACCGGATCGCGCCCGACACGGCCGCTCCCACGGCGCGCGGGTCCACCGGTCGGTCACCGGATGCCGGCTCCAGCAGCAGCACTTCGGCCAGCGCCCTCCGCTGTGGCTCGGGCAGGCCGTGAAGGGCATCCGAGGCGATCGGGGAAACCAGGTCCGCGATCGCGGCGTACGACTGGCCGGTCTCCGCCTCCACGGGGCGGGCGACCAGCACGGTCCGGCCGACCGCCCTGGCGCGATCGACCGCCAGGTGCCAGAGGGTGGACTTGCCGATCCCCGCCTCGCCCTCGATCACGAGCGCCAGCGGCCGCGCGTCGGCGCGCGCCAGGTACGCGTCGATCCGCGCGATCTCGACCTCTCGTCCGAGCACCGGCGGCGTCCGGGGGTCGATCCCGGGCGGGTCCGGGGTCGGGGCCACATCCGTTCCGGTCACGACCCGGGCGTCCGTCGCTGCGGACCCTGGCCGTGGCCCCGACCGTGACCGCGCCCCCGATGGTCGGGGTAGGGAAACACCCGATGTTCGCCGGGTTCGATCCCCGTAGCCTGCTCGGTCATGGACCGGTCGATGACGGCGGGCACGCCGGCGCTCCAGGGCGTCATCGTCGAAGGGTATCTCGCGCACGCCGCCGCGGCGTCCGAGCTGGGCGTGCGTGCGCGGCGGGCCGCCGCCCAGCTGTCGGCCGCCGGCGACCCGATCGAGCTGCTGATCACGATCAGCGTCCCGGCCGACCAGATCGCGCTGCTGGTGTTCTCACCCGCGACCGAGGCGATCGCCGGCCGTCTCGTGGAACGTGCCGGCCTGGCCGCCGATCGCATCGTGGCCTGCGCGATCGAAACCGAGCCCAGGCGCTGATCTCGCGCGACGGCCGTGGCTTCCCGCGAACGCTCGGTGGGTCACAGCGCCAGGAGGCAACCAGGGATCCTCAGCGCCGAGGGCTACTCACCTGCCGCGTCTGCCTGGAAGCACGTAGTCATCAGGCCATCATCCGGGTCCGCGGGTGAGGCATACATGACCGTATCCCCCGGGCAGGCCGTACCATCGCCGGCGACGATGGCGCTCACCCTGTGGGTATGCGGCTCGGCGCAGGAAACGGCGGTCGTGCCCTGATCCGACACCCGGACGCACGTTCCCACGGGCCACACGTCACGCTGGCCGATGTCCCTGCAACCGCCGAGCGGCAGAGCCAGCACGATCGCTGCCGCCGCCACGACCCTCCACCGATCGTTCATGCCCCCTCCGCGGCCCTGTCGGAGCGCCGCCCGCTCACCTGATCCCCTCATCAACCCCTCGGTCGACGATCACGAGCATCCCTCGGTGACACAGCGAGCTGTTGTGACGCACCAGCCCAACGCAGCCAGGGGTCACGCCCGGCTGAGCGTCGGCTGAACGCGATACGTCCCGGCCTGGCTGGACGGGTTCGCCGCGGCACCGGTCCCCTGGTCGGGCACGGCGACCACGAAGCGGCGATCGTGGACGAGGGAGCGGAGGACCCTCGCGATCGACGGGAGCCGCGAGGGCCGCGCGAGCACCGGGCACTCCAGCCACAGGGCGGCGTCGTGGGCGCCGATGGTCATCGTTCGCCCGCAGGTGCAGTAGGAAGGGGAGGAGAGCGTCGCGTCGATCGCGACCAGGACCGAATCGTCGTGCATGGCACGCACCTCGCTCCTGATCGTCGCCGCGGTGTCCGATCCGATGGGACGAGGTCGCCGCCAGGAGCCGAACGTCGTGGCCCAACGGTTGCGCCCATCGGGCGCAGGATCCACGACCCGGATCGCCGTCACCCCTTGGTGAACCGTGGCGATCCGTATGCCCATCGTCGCTCCACGGCCCCCGGCGCACAAGGCCGCTCGGGGACTCCGTCACGGTTCTCGCCTGGCCACCGGACCGGTCCGGACGGACCCCGCGATCAGGCCGAATGGCGGCGCCCGGACCGACGTGCGTCCCGGGCGACACCGGATGGAGGTCAAGGGTAGGCTGGCCGCAGCAGGCCCTCGAGCGGCACGCCGCGCCAGGAGCGTCCCATGCCCACCGTCAGCGTCCGGTACATCGTCAACGACATCGAGGCGGCGGTCGCGTTCTATCGCGACCTGCTGGGGTTCGGCGAGGACATGCGTCCGAACCCCTACTTCGCGATGCTGTCCAAGGACGATCTTCGCCTCGTGCTCAGCCGCCCCGGCGGGGGCCCGGGCGGCGGCCAGGCGATGCCCGGCGGAACGATCCCGGAGCCGGGCGGCTGGAATCGCATCCAGCTCGAGGTCACCGACCTCCGTGCGACGGTCGAGACGCTCCGGGCGCGAGGGGTCGGCTTCCGAGGCGACATCATCGAGGGCGTCGGGGTGAGGCAGGTCATCGTCGAGGATCCGTCGGGCAACCCGGTCGAGCTGGACGAGCCGACGCTCCCGGAGGCCAGGCTCGATCGGGATTGATGCGCCACGGGCCGCCCGCGCGTCGCAATCACGCCCCTCTGCCTCGCTGAATGAGGGCGTCCACCCATAACCACGCCCTTAAGCTGAGTCACCCTCACCTGGGCAGAAGGCCACGCCTGGCAGCCCTCTCGCCAGCCCACGCACGACCAGCCCTGATCGGGGGTAGCCCGTTCGAAGTTGGCTGCCGACGTCGGCGGCCTCGCCCTGGTGGCTCCCCTTCAGGTCTTGGGCCGAGAAGGCGCGACCGGCTCGGCTGACGACGAGAAGCGACTACGGACCTGTGTCGCGTTGCCAGGTTCAGCGTTGACACCAGGGTCTCGTTCATAGCCAAACAGGGACTCGGGGCGCTCCCAAGCCGTGAGGCGAGCATCGGCCTCCGAGTCGGACAGGTCGGCGATGCCGGGCATCGGTGGCAGGAACAGCGGGTTCGAGGCGCCGGTGCCCCGCTGATCCATCAGCACGATGTCGCGGGTCGCGTGGACGTCGGCGTAGAGGCCGGGTAGCCACGCGAAGAACGAGGTGCTGGCGTGTCCTGGTCCGCCCGCGAGCGCAAGGAATGCGTCGGGCGCCGGTGCGGCCGCGTCCGCGGGCACGACGGCAACGTTCAGCGCGATCTGCGTGCCCGACGGGTTTGACCGATCTTCGGGCACCTGCAGCGTGCCGCACAGACCGGGGACTTCGGCCTTGACCGGCACCTCGCCCTTGATGACGCACGCTGCCATCGGCTGTCCGGAGAGAAGTCGCCTGGAGGCTGGACCGACAGACGTGGGCGAGGTGCCATCCGGGCCAGGCGAGCCGGTCAGGGTCGTGGTGGATTGGGACGCGCACGCCGCCGCCAGCGCCGCGCAGGCGAGCGCCGTGGCCGGCCGCAACATGCGATGCATCGGATGCCTTCCTTGTCTGATCACGGCGCCCGCGCCGCCGGCTCGGTATGAGAGGGACCTCGCGTGCCGAGGCGGCTAGCGTCCTTCGCGAACAGCGGTCCACATCCCGCGAACGCTTGGCTTCTGCCCGTAGAGGAGCACTCCCGCGGCGTAGATCCGCGCCGCGACCCAGGTCATCAACACGATCGTCGTCGCGAGCAGCAGCACCGCGACCGCGACCTCGAGCGGACCGACCGTGGCCGCGTTCAGCCGGGAGAGCATCAGGTACGGCGACATGAAGGGCACCCAGGAGAGGATGACAACCCATGGCGCGTTGATGTCGATGCTGCCCAGCGAGGCGTACATGGCGACGAGGTAGGCCGCGCACACGGCCAGCGTCATTGGCGTGGTGATCTGGCTCACGTCCTCCTGCCGGCTGACCAGCGACCCTGCCGCGGCGAAGAGCACCGCGTAGAGCAGGAAGCCGAGCACGAAGAACACCGAGAAGGCGACGAGGATGTCAGGCGTCAGACCCGATGGCAGGTTGACACCGGCTTGGTCACCGAACACGAGGGCGGCAACCTGACCCTGCGCGAGCAGGACGATGCCGGAGGTGACGAGCACCGCACCGAACTGCAGGAAGGCCGCCGCGCTCACCCCTAGCACCTTGCCGGCCAGGAGCTGGAACGGCGAGGCTGCCGCCAGGATGATCTCCATCATCCGGCTGCTCTTCTCCTCGACGACGCCCTGGGCGATCCAGGTGCCGTAGAACATGAGCGCCAGCAGCAGGAACATCTCGAGGGCCACGATCACCGCGGTGTCGGCGATCTGCTGGGCGGCCGCCTCGGAGCTGGCGGCCGGTTTCGATGGATCGGGCGATCGGACAGTGACATCCGGTGGAGCGAACAGGCCGGCCTGGTCGGCTGCCGACAGGCCGAGCCGACCAAGGCGGTCAGCGACCGCGATCGAGGTCGCCGCCTGGCGGGCGACGACGGCAGTGCTGCTGTTGTTGGGTGCCTTGGTGTAGAGCGTGAAGACCGCCTCGCCCGCGGTGTCGCGCTCGACGTCGAGCAATGCGGCGAGCGTGCCGTCATCGACCGCCTGTCGCGAGGCTACAAGGTCGGTCGATCGGCTGACGACAAACGATGAACCAGGACCCTGACCGTTGGATGGGTTCAGGAGGCCGTCGACCACCGCCACCGGGTCGCCATGCAGGTCGGCCACGCCGACGTAGACCGCCACGCGGCTGCCTTCGCGACTAAGGAAGCCGATCGCGACCGGGGCGAGCGCAACCGCCGCGGCGACGACGACCAGCAGCAGGGTCGAGATCAGGAACGCGCGCGTCGTGGTCCGGGTGACGAACTCGCGACGGGCGACCGTGAGGATGTTCGTCAGCGAGGTGCGGGTGAGGGTTCTCATCTCTCCGTCTCCACCCCGGCCGTAGCCAGGGTTCGCTCCGGGGTCGTCGTCGTCCCGACCCGCTCGATGAAGATGTCCTCGATCGACGGGGCGGCGATCTCGAAGCGGGTCACGTACGCGTGCCGCGCGAGCGCGGCCTGGAGGATCGTCTCGGGATCGGCACCGTCGCGGAGCTCGACCTCGTGGTAGTCAAGGCCCGACCGGCGCACCGTCGCGTTGGGCAGCGTGTCGAGCCAACCGAGGTCCCGATCGCCGGCAACGCCGAGGCGGACGACCACGCGGCCGGCCTGCCGCCTGACGCTGGGGACCGGCCCTGAGAGGACGAGGCGACCGCGATCGATGATCGCGATCGCGTCGCATAGCTCCTCGACCGCCTCCATCTGGTGGGTGCTGAAGACGAGCGCCTTGCCCCGGTCGCGCAGCTCGAGGAACGCTTCCTTGAGCAGTGCGGCGTTGATCGGGTCGAGTCCTGAGAACGGCTCGTCCATGAGCAGGACATCGGGGTCGTGGAGGATCGCCCCGATGAACTGGACCTTCTGCTGGTTGCCCTTGCTGAGCTGCTCGGCCCGGCGATCGGCGTAGTCGGAGATCCGGAAGCGGCTCAGCCAGTGGCGAGCCTGCCGGGCCGCCTCTTGCGCGCGGAACACCATGCAACGCGGCGACGAACACGAGCTGGTCGAGGACCTTCATCCGTGGGTACAGGCCGCGCTCCTCGGGGAGGTAGCCCCACGTGCGGCGCGGGGCCTCGGCGGCTGGCCGGCCCGCCCAGGACACCGAGCCCGCGTCGGCATGGATGATGTCGAGGACGATGCGCATCGTCGTCGTCTTGCCGGCGCCGTTCGGGCCGAGGAAGCCGAACACCTGGCCGGGCTGCGCCACGAACGTGATGCCGTCGAGCGCCTGGACGGCGCCGTAGCGCTTGGAAAGCGCGTCGATCACGAGTGCCATGGTCGCCACCTCACCCCAGGTCGCCGTCGCTGCCGCGCGATGGCTCATGATCGGGCGCCGCGACGAGCGCGCCAGAGATGCGTCCATACGGCGTAGAGCACGGCGGCCACCGCGATCGCCTCGATCACGCGCCCGAGGAGGACGCCGACGCCGACCGCGATCAGGGCCACGAGCGGGCCTCCGAAACGAGCGATGTAGGACGTCATGGCGGACCCCTCATTGG
Organism: uncultured Chloroflexia bacterium; assembly: GCA_963741915.1. Classification (GTDB taxonomy): domain Bacteria; phylum Chloroflexota; class Limnocylindria; order Limnocylindrales; family CSP1-4; genus CAIXZV01. The sequence continues at coordinate 391,880 of CAVUJW010000002.1, forward strand.
TCTTCGGTATCCCGACCACGAGGATCCCGCGCAGCCGCTCGCCAGTCATCGCCAGAGCGTGCCAAGCGAGGCGTCCGCTTCCTGTGGCGATCGACCGCGACAGATGTCGCAGACCGGGCGAGTCCTGACGAACGGCACTTCCCCTGCCGGCGGCCCCGCCGAAACACTGGCTGCGCAGCATGTCCCAGTTGGAGAGCATCCGGGTCCTGATCGTCGACGATCACGCCATCGTTCGGCGCGGGCTGCGCGGGCTGCTCGAGATCGTGGACGACATGGAGGTCGTCGGCGAGGCGGCCGATGGCGAGCAGGCGGTTCGGCTGGCAGAGGCCCGCGCGCCGGATGTCATCCTCATGGACCTCGTCATGCCGGTGAAGGACGGCATCGTTGCGATTCGCGAGATCAAGACCCGTCGTCCAGCGACCGAGATCGTTGCCCTGACCAGCTTCATCGAGGAGGAGAAGGTCGTCGCGGCCCTCGAGGCTGGCGCCGCTGGGTATCTGCTCAAGGACGCCGACGAGCGAGCGGTCATCGAGGCTATTCGGGCTGCCCATGGCGGGGAGGTCCGTCTCGATCCCGCGGTTGCCAGGCTCCTCGCCGAGCGGCTCCGACGACGACCGGTGCCACCGCCGGTTGAGCCGCTCACCCAGCGCGAGCGCGAGGTTCTGGTGCTCCTCGGCCGCGGATTGAGCAACAAGGAGATCGCGGCCGAGCTGGGCATCGCGGGCTGCACCGCCCGCACCCACGTCAGCAACGTCCTGGGCAAGCTCGGCCTGGCCAGTCGCACGCAGGCCGCCCTCTATGCCGTCGAGCACGGCATCACGCCGGAGCCCGTGTCGGCCTCCAAGGGCTGAACCGCGGAGCACCCTGATGCGCGGGCCGCCAGTCCTCGATGGCGACGACCGCATCGCCACGCGCAATGGATCTTCCGGCGCTGCTTCGCGTGCTCGACCGGCTGCCGGATGTCATCTGGGCCGCGGACGCCGACCGCATCTTCACCTACGTCAGCGCCGGCAGCGAGCAGCTCCTCGGCTACCGACCCGAGGAGCTCATCGGTCAGAGCTCCGAGATCGTGATGCACGAGTCATCGCGCGATGCCTTCGAGGAGGGCTATCGCTGGCAGGTCGCGCACCCCGACGGCGACCAGACGTATCGAGTCAACCTGCGTCACAAGGACGGGCGCGCGGTGCCGATCGAGCTGCACAACATCGGCACACCGGTCAGTGGCCGGTATGGCGGCGGGACCGGCTCCGTCCGCGAGATCAGCGAGCGCCTGCGCCTGGAGCGGGAGATCCGCGACCAGGCCGCCGAGCTGGCAGCCGGCCGCGAGCGAGCGCACCTCGCCCAGGAGCTCCATGACTCCGTGACCCAGGCGCTGTTCAGCATGACCATCACCGCCGGGGCCGCCCGCATGCTCCTCGAACGGGACGAGCCCGGCGTCGAGGCCAAGCTCGAGGAGCTGCGTGCGCTCGCGCGGGAAGCCCTCGGTGAGATGCGGGGCCTCATCTCCGAGCTTCGGCCGGGCAGCCTGGTCGAGGAGGGCTTCGTGCCCGCCCTTCGCAAGCACCTTGCCGCGGTTCAGGGTCGCACCGGTCTCGTGATCAGGCTCGACGCCGGCCCTCATCTGCCGCGTCTCCCGCTGGCGACCGAGGACGCGCTGTACCGGATCGCCCAGGAAGCGATCCACAACGTTGTCAAGCATGCGTGCGCGCACGAGGTGAGCGTCCGGATCGCCGGCTCATCGGGCGGCGTCGAGCTGGAGATCGGCGACGACGGTGTCGGATTCGATCCGGGTGCTCGCAGTGATGGCCTGGGGCTGGTCGGCATGGCGGCCCGCGCCGAGCGCCTGGGCGGTTCCGTCACGGTGGAGCTCGGCTCGAGGGCGAGGGACGGTCGTTACGGCGGTCGTTCCGACGGTCCCAGACGACGCACCCGACTCGGAGGATCTGGTCCGACCCTCTGAGAGTCGCTCCTGACGTGGACGACCCAGGGTCGTCAACGCCGGCCCGCTCGCGCCGGATCCGCCGCTTCGGCGCCGCTGCCCGGCCGTCAGCTGCGGACCTCCGGCGTCCGGCTGGCGTGCCACAGGAACCACGCCCCGTACGCCACCAGCAGCCCGAGGAGCGCGAGCCCGAGCAGGCCGGCGACCCCAAACCGGCTCGAATCCTGGGTGACAGCCGCCCATTGGCCGGACATCAGGTAGGAGGTGAAGTTGTTCAGCGCGTGAAGGACGACGAGCGGCCAGATCGATCGCGTGTAGAGCCTCAGCCCTGCGAACGCGAGCCCGAACGGGATGCCGCCGAGCACGACCTGGGCCAGGGTCGCTTCCAGGGTCGCCCCGCCAAGTAGTCCGGCCAGGTGGATCACCGAGAACGCGGCGGTCGTGCCGACGATCGCCCAGGCCGAACCGCGGGGTCGCATCGATTCGAGCAGGACGCCTCGAAACAGCCCTTCCTCCGAGAGGCCCGTGCCGAGCGCCACGGCCGCGAACGCGAGCACGAGGGCGGGCTCCATGGGCGCGGGACCCGCAACGATCACCGCGACCAGGGCTCCCAGCAACAGGAGCGCCGGCGGGGCGATCCAGCGCAGGTCGCGCCGGGCCGGCATGGACAGGAAGCCCGCGCGACGCCACCACTGGAGCCGCGTGAGCAGGACCGCTGCCAACACGCACAGGACGACCTTCGACGTGATCGCATACGCGGCTCCAATTCGGGTGCCGAAGGCGATGGGCAGCAGGGTCGCCAGGAACACGCCCACGATCAGCACGGCGAGCACGACCGGGCTGTCGAGGCGCCTCGCCGACATGCTCGGACGATCAACCTTCGTGATGATCACCTTGACCTCCTCGACTGGCCGTCGCAGCCGGCCCACCCGGCCGGCGTCTACCGCGGAGGCTGGGTGCGGACCCCCCGGCCGAGCTCAGCCGACCGGGACCTTGTCGGCCAGCTCAGTCGCGATGTCGCGCGCCCAGGCCTCGATCTGGTTCCACTCACGAAAGTCGCCGGCGGGAAGAATCTTCTTCGACGCCGGCATCAGGCGAACGAATCGCTCCTGGATCGACTTCGGCGAATCCTTTGGGTCGAAGGCGCCGAGGAACACGCGATGGTCACGCGGCCGGATCACCGCCGAGAGTGCGGCGATCCTCTTCCGGCCGCCGCTCCCGGGGCCCTGGGTCGGGCCCAGGGCGAGCTCCAACGGGTCCTTCGTATCGGTCTCCTTCGACGACCCCGGCAGCGGACCGCTGCTGAACAGCCAGACAGGTCGTGTGGCCAGCGTCGACTGGTTCCGCTCGAGGAACTCGAAACCCTCCTTCAGCCAGCTCCCGATGTACACCCCACTGCCGATCACATGGGCGTCGAAGGCCCGGGTATCGGGTCTGTCCGCGGCATCGGCGACCACCGCGTCGGCGCCCTTGGTGCGCAGCACCTCGGCAATCCGCTGCGCGATCCCCTCCGTGCCCCCGTGGCGGCTCGCGTAGACAACCTGCACCCTTGGCATCTCACGACCTCCATCACGATTGCGTTCTGCGGGACGCGACGGGCTGTCCCGAAGCGCCGGGGCCCGGCCACCACTTCGCTCCAGGGGTCTGCCACAGCCTGCTCTGCGACATAGGCAGACGACCAGATCGGGGCACTGAAGGCGGCCACGAGTGGCCAGCCCAAGCCATCCCTCCGCACGAGCCGGAGCGAACGTGGAGGCCCCGCGCAGATGTGGCTGGTGGACGAGCAGCGACGCGATGCTGTCGCACGGGATCCGGGACGCGCATCACCGGGCGCCTCCGCCCACCGCAGCTTCCTCCACCTCGCATTTGGCCGCGGCTGGCGGCTGCCCCGCAAGAGCCAGTCAGCCCGAAAGGGTGGGAGGGTTCGGGGTCGGGCGTTCATGGCCAAGACGTCCTTGCCGCCCCCGATCACCCTGGCATCGCCATTGGCGTACGCGGAGGCGAGTCTCTGGCGCGCCGGCACGTCGGTCATGCCGGCGAGGGCGTCGGCACAGCGACAGTACGCAACTGATAAGCGCGGGTGGCAGCCGCACCGGCGATAGCCCACAGGAACCAGCTGCCGTAGAAGAGACCGAAGACCCAGAACTCGATCTCACCCGAGGCGGTATCGCTCCCGCCGGCTGACGCGCTGACGAACGACCAGAAGGCCGCCGGCCCGATCATGGCGACGATGGCGGTGGCGGACCAGCCGGCGGCCAGCAACAGCCGGCGCGGGACCCGGTGCGGCGGCGAGACGAGGAGCAGCGAGAGACCGGCGGCGAGCACCCACGGGAGCGCAATCAGCAACGGTTCCCAGCCCTGGCCGGCCGCGCCGGGCGACTCGAGCCCGAGCGTTCCTCCCAGCGCCCAGTGCAGCCGGAGCACCGGGTACGGCAGCGCGAGCAGGAACGCGGCGTACCCGTACCAGGTCGCAGCGCGGGTGGATGCAGGGACTGCCGGGCGCGCCAGGGCGAGACGCGCGAGCACGACCGCGGCGGCGAGCGCCAACGCCCGAGTCGCCAGACCCGGCCAGTAGACGGTGGACAGGACGATCGCACCGCTGGCCGTTCGGTGACCCATGAGCCCTGCCGCGGTGAGCACGTCGAACGGCAGGCCATTCGCTGCCCAGACCATGAGCAGGAGACCGGTCACGTGCAGCGCCCGCTGCACGCGCAGCCATCGGGGCGGACCATCCAGGGGCATGATCCCCGCCGCGGCGACCCCGGCGGCGGCGAGCGGGAGCCAGTCCGGAGCAAAGGTCTGGGGACCGTCCGGGTTGGGAACGAGTTGCTGCCAGGCCCAACCCAACACCACCGCGGCGTAGAGGGCCAGTCCGATCCACGGCTGGGCCCCGCTGCCCAGCGAGTCGCCACCCTGCGGTCGCATGATCCGCGATCGTAGGCGCGACCGGGTCGCACAACGAGTGCCATCGGAACGAAACCCGATCTCACTCGCGGATCGAGGACGGCGAATATCGTCCCCGATCCGGTCGTTGGACTGCGCGCTCGCCTGAGGGCCCTTGTCTGGGGTCGTTCCGGCGTAACGGCACTGGTGCAGCGTCGGCTCGGGTGTGAGATTCGACCCTACCGGTGACCTGGCGACGTGAGGAGGTCGCCTAGATGAAGAGCGTGTCGGCTCAGACACGCCGTCCGGTCCAGTCGCGGGAGACGATCGGCCGGGTCATCGGCGATTGGCCGATCTGGCTCCACCGCGCCGGCCTCGGACGGCTCGCACGGCGCCGCCATGGCGTGATCGGCTCGGTCGGGCGGCGAACCGGCCGTGTGCGGTGCGCCGCGGTCATGGTGCTGCGCGAGGATCCGGCCGCCGGCGAGATGGCTGATCTGCTGGCCGAACGTCCGTCGCTGCCGACTACGAGTGCGCACCATGGTTGAGGTCACCCAACGACCGGCTATCGCGTCGCGCCCGTGGCTCCGCCACTACGACCCGGGCGTGCCGGCCACCCTCGACTACCCCGCCGCGCGGCTCGACGAGCTCCTCGACCGCACCGCGACCCGATACCCCGATCGACCCGCGCTGGTCTTCTACGGGAGGCGGACGACCTACCGGGCGCTGGACGAGGCCGCCGACCGCCTGGCGGGCGGCCTTCGGCGGCTTGGCCTGCAACCGGCCGAGCGGGTCGGGCTGTTCATGCCCAATTGCCCGCAGCTGGTCACGAGCTTCTACGCCGTGTGGCGTGCGGGCTGCGTCGCGGTCCCCGTCAACCCGCGCGCCGCGGGTCCGGAGCTCTCGCGCCAGCTCGCCGATGCGGGCGCCTCGGCCGCGATCGTGCTGGATCGCCTCTGGACGGGCCTCGATGGCGTGGCGCTCCCGTCGACGGTCCGCCACCTCGTCGTCGCGGACGTCGCCGACGATCTGCCGTTTGTCCTGCGGATCGCGGCGCGGCTGGGACGCCCGGCTGGGGCCGCACGGCAGGCCGCGCCCGGTGCTCGGATCGTCTCGCTGAAGGCGCTCCTTCGCGCAGGCGGTGTCCCGGCGGTCTCGTCGGCCCGGGCGATCGACGAACCGGCCGTCCTCCTGTACACGGGAGGGACGACCGGGCTTCCGAAGGCGGCCGTCCTGACCCACCGCAATCTCGTCGCCAATGCCTGTCAGCTCGGGGCTTGGGCGTCGACCCTCGACGACGGCGCCGAGGTCATGCTCTCTGCCCTGCCGCTGGTCCACGGCTACGCGATGACGGCGTGCATGAACGTGTCGGTGCTGCGCGGCTGGACGCAGGTGCTCCTCCCGGATCCGCGCGATCTGGATCGGCTGCTGGCGGACATCGAGCGCTGGCACGTCACCGTGTTCCCCGGCGTGCCAACCCTGTATGCCGCGATCTGCGCCGATCAGGGCGTCGTCACCAATCGCCGCGACCTGCACTCGATCGAGGTGTGCATCAGCGGCGCGGCCGATCTGCCACTCGGGGTCCAGGCCGAGTTCGAACGGCTCACCGGCGGCCGCCTGGTCGAGGGCTACGGGCTCAGCGAGGCCTCGCCCGCGACCCACTGCAACCCCTTCGGGAGCCAGGGGGAAGGCCAGACGATCGGCCTCCCGCTCCCCGACACGGACTGCCGGCTGGTCGACGTCGAGACCGAGAGCCGTCAGCTCGAGACGGGCGGTCCCGGCGTGCTCTGCATCAGCGGACCGCAGGTCATGTCCGGCTACTGGGAGCGTCCGGAGGACACCGCCCGGGCGCTCCATCGCGACGAGCGGGGTCGCACCTGGCTGCACACCGGCGACGTCGCCGAGATGTCGTCCGAGGGCTACTTCCGGATCGTGGATCGCAAGAAGGACGTGATCGTCGCCGCGGGCGGGCTCAAGGTCTATCCCAACGAGATCGAGGACATGCTCTCGACCCATCCGAAGGTCCGCCACGCCGCGGTCATCGGCGTCCAGGCCGGCATCTCGGACCAGCGAGCCAAGGCGTTCGTGGTGCTGCGCGAGGGCGAGCAGGCCGATCCCGACGAGATCCTCGCGTTCCTCCGCGAGCGGCTCTCGTCCTACAAGGTCCCGAAGGCGATCGAGTTCCGACCGGAGCTGCCGCTTGCGTTCACCGGCAAGGTGCTGCGCCGGGTGCTGGCCGAGGAGGAACGCGCGGCGGTGACCGGGAAGGGAGGCTGATCATGCTGGCCGAGGATCTCGCCCAGCTCAAGCGGGACGCGACCGACCGCATCATCTTCCACGCCACCCCGAGGGCGTGGATCGAGGCTTCCGGCCCCTGGGTGCTCGAACGCGGAGAGGGAGCGCTCCTCTACGACGCAGACGGCCGCGAATATCTCGACGCGCTGTCCGGCGGCGTGTTCGCGGTCCTCGCCGGGTACGGGCGGGAGGAGATCGCCCGCGCGATGTACGAGCAGGCCCAGCGGCTCCCGTACACGAGCCCGTACGCGACGACCAGCGTCGTCACCGTCGAGCTGGCCCGGAAGCTCGCCGAGCTCGCACCGGGCGACCTCACGGCCTCGTTCTTCTGCACCAGCGGGTCTGAAGCCGTTGAGGCCGCGATCAAGCTCGCCCGCGCCTACCACGAGGCGAACGGCGACGGGCGGCGGTACAAGGTCGTGTCGCTGCGCCGCGCGTATCACGGCGCCACGCTGGGGGCGCTGTCGGCCACCGGCTGGAGCCCGGGCTTCGGCGTCTTTCGCCGGAGCGCCGACCCGATGGTTCCAGCGACCGGGTTCGCGAGCGCGATGCCGCCCTACTGCTACCGCTGTGAGCTCGACTTCGCGCACCCGGCGTGCCGGCTCGCGTGCGCGACCACGATCGAGCAGGCGATCCTGGGCAGCGACCCCGAGCTGGTGTCGTGCGTGATCGTCGAGCCGATCATGTCCACTGGCGGGTGCATCGTCCCGCCACCTGGATATCTCGCCCGCGTCCGCGAGATCTGCGACCGCTACGGGATCCTGCTGATCTCCGACGAGGTGGTCTGCGGGTTCGGGCGGACGGGCCGCTGGTTCGGTGTCGACCACTTCGACGTGGTCCCGGACATCATGGTCGTTGCCAAGGGGCTCACCAGCGGCTATGCGCCGATGGCGGCCGCGATCACCCGGCGCGGGATCGCCGAGCGGATCCCGATCTTGTTCGACGTCCACACCTACGGCGGCCACCCGGTGTCGGCCGCGGCGGCGCTCGCCAACCTCGCGATCATCGAGCGCGAGGGGCTCGTCGAGCGTTCGGCGTCGGTCGGGACATACATGCTCGGGCTCCTCAAGGAGCTTCGGAGGCACGCCATCGTCGGCGATGTCCGCGGGGCCGGGCTGTTCATGGCCGTCGAGCTCGTGCACGACGCCGACCGCGACGAGGCGTCCGGGCCGGACATGCAGGTCGACAACCACGTCGCGAGGATCGCCCGGCGGATGGGGCTGTTCGTCCGGCCACTGGGCGGCACGATCATGCTCGGCCCCCCGCTGACCTTCACGAAGGCGCAGGCCGAGCGGACCGTCGAGGTGCTCGACACCGCCCTGACCGAGGTCGAGGCGCGCGTTCCGGCAGAGGTGGGGCGATGAGCGGCGAGCATGCCCGGGCGACCCGACCGAGAGCCCGGATCACGCGCCTCACCTCGTTCGACCGGATGTACCTGCGCGACGAGGCGCCGGCATGGCCGTGCCACTTCGGTGGCCTGGCCGTGGTCGAGGGCGGATCCCTCCTGGACGCATCGGGACGGCTGCGGCTGGACGAGATCCGTGCCAGGCTGGACCGAAGGCTGGCGCTTGTCCCGGACCTGAGGCAGCGGCTCCACGTTCCCCGACGACTGCGCGGCGGACCACTGTGGGTGGACGACGACCGGTTCGCCATCGAGCACCACGTACACGAGGCGACGATCGATGCCCCGGGCGGCGACCCGCAGGTGCTGGAGGCGGCCGCGCGCGTCTACGCGGGCCTGCTGGATCGGACGCACCCACTGTGGGAGCTGTGGTTCCTGACCGGCCTCAGCGACGGCCGGGTCGGCGTCCTGTTCAAGCTGCACCACGCGGTCGCCGACGGGAACGCCGCGGTCGCGGTCATGGGCTCGCTGTTCGACCTCGACCCCGACGCGGCCGATCCCGTGCCGGTCCCGTGGACGGCCGCGCCGGTCCCGCGCGACTCGGCCCTCGTGGCCGACAACCTGGCCGCCAGGGTCCGGAGTCTCGGGCGCCTGTCGGCCGCGCTGACCCATCCGCTGCGGATCCTCGAGGCAGCCCGAGTGTTGTTGATGGTGACCCGGCGGATGGTTGGACAGAAGGGTGCGCCGCGTACCTCGCTCAACCAGGTCGTCCAGGTCGGCCGCCGGATCCGGTTCCTCCGAGTCGATCTCGAGGCGATGAAGGCAGCGGGTCACCTGCACGCAGGCACGGTCAACGACGTGCTGCTGGACCTGTGGGCGGGAGGCCTGCGTCGGTTGCTGGTGTCCCGCGGCGAGGCCGTCGCCGGCGTCGAGCTGGTCACGGCCCAGGCGGTGTCCACGCGGTCCGCGACGGACGGCAGCATCGACAACCAGGCCGGGACGATCGTGATGCGGCTGCCGACCTGGGAGGCTGACGTCGCTCGCCGGCTCGACCTGATCGTCCACACGACCCGCACGGCCAAGGCCGGCCAGCGGTCGGCTGCGATCGCGGACGTCGTCGCCGGCCTGTCGGCAACCCCGATCGCGCAGTACTTCAACCTTCACCAGCGGGCGGTCAACGTCATCGTCACGAACGTCGTGGGCCCGCCGGTCCCGATGTTCATCTTCGGAGCGCGGATCCTCGAGATCCTGCCGATCATCCAGCTGGTGGGCAACGTCGGCCTGACCCTGTGCGCGTTCTCGTACGCGGGCGAGGTGTTCCTCGTCGTCACGGCCGATGCCGCGGGCTTCCCCGACGTCGACGTGCTGATGGATGGCATGGAGCGGGATTGGCTGGCGCTGGTCGGCCCGGGCACCGCCGAACCGGTGCCCGTCGCCGAACCGGTGCCCGCATGAGGAGGGTGTCGGACGTGCCTCTGACAATGACGCCGCCGCCGATTGAGCAACAAGGTTCGCCTGCGCCCGCGATCGAGACGCCCGAGCTGACGGCGATCATCCACGGGATCCTCAGCCGACGGCCGGCCGTCGGACTCGCGCTGGGCGTGGTCCGCAACGGACACCTCGAGCGCTTCCACGAACACGGGTTCGCCGACATCGCGACGAGCACGCCGATCACCGAGGACACGGTGTTCCGGATCGGCTCGGTCGCGAAGACCTTCACGGCGATCGCGGTCATGCAGCTGTGGGAGGCGGGGCTGGTCGACCTCGACGCCCCCGCGAACGACTACCTGCGCGCGTACAAGCTCGTCGCGGCGACGGCTCGCTGGCGGCCGGCGACCATCCGTCACCTCCTGACCCATACGGCCGGGCTGCCCGAGGTGGCCTACGTTGCCGACCTGTTCCATCCTGGCTGGGGCCCGTTCGACGCCCGTCCCGTCATCCGCAGCGTGAGGCTCGGAGAGCCGATCCCGTCGCTCGCCGAGTACTACCGCGGGCGGCTGCGGGTGGTGGCCGAGCCGGGCACCGCGTTCGCCTACAGCAACCACGGGTTCGCGACGCTCGGGCAGATCGTCGAGGACGTGACCGGCGAGCCGCTGGAGCGCTACCTCCGCGACCACGTCTTCGAGCCCCTGGGCATGGCGGACACCGACCTCGAACGAACTGACCGCGTCCGGTCGCGGCTGGCGACCGGGTACGTCCTCGGGCGCGCCGGTGCGACGGCCGTCACCGACCGCGAATGGCTCGGGAGGGGCGGCGGGGGCATCTATGCCTCGAGCCGCGACACTGCGCGGTTCGTCGCGGCCCTGCTCGGCGGCGGGGCCAACGACCATGGCTCGGTGCTCCGACCGGCGACGCTCGCGACGATGTTCGAGCCCCATTTCCAGCCGGATCCCCGCCTTCCGGGCGTCGGCCTCGGCATCTTCCTCGACGACGCCGGCGGGCATCGCCTCGTCGGGCATGAGGGGATCCTGCCGGGCTTCAACTCGCAGGTCCTCGTGGCGCCCGACGACGGCGTCGGGGTGTTCGCCTACACCAACGGCTCGAGCGGCGCGCTCGTTTGGCTGTCGATCGAGCTCGAACGACTGCTGCGATCCCTGCTCCGCGTCCCGGACGATGCCGTCCGCAGTGATGTGCCGCACCACCCGGAGATCTGGGACGAGCTCTGCGGTCGATACCGGCTGCCGCCGCGAGTCTCCGATCTGCGCGGGCGCCTGGCGTTGGGCCGCGGCGCCGAGGTGTTCGTCCGCGGCGGCCGGCTGATGGTCCGGATGCTGACCCCCATCCCCGCGCTGTACCAGGGCTTCCCCCTCCAGCCCGACGACGAGGCGGACCCGTACGCGTTCCGGATCGACTTCTCGCGGTTCGGCATGCCGCTCGTCCGCGTCGTGTTCCAGCGGGACGTCGACCGGGGCGTGGTGGCCGCTCACACGGACCTCCAATCACTGTCCCTCGACAGGCAACACGCCACCAGCGGTGGAGGGATGTGGGCCACCGGCGCGCTCGGGGCGCTCGCCGTCGTGACCGCAGCGAGCGCCGTCAGGCGGCGGCGTAGGCACGAGACAGGGGTGTCGCGATGACCATCGCCACCGCCACCCAGCTGTGGCGCATGAGCGCCACGGAGCTCGCGGATGTCATCAGGACCCGGCAAGCCTCCAGCCGGGAGGTCGTGGAGGCTCACCTCCGGCGGATCGAGGCGGTCAACCCCTCGATCAACGCCGTCACGATCGTGCTGGCCGAACAGGCACTCGAGGCCGCCATGGCGGCCGACCGTGCTGTCGTGGGCGGGAGCGACCTCCCGCCGCTCCACGGCGTCCCGTTCACGGTCAAGGGGAACATCGATCTCGCCGGCACGCCTACGACGCACGGGATGAGGACGCTGGCGGAAGCGTTCCCGGACGTGGACGCCCCGCACGTCGAGCGGCTGCGCGCCGCGGGCGCGATCCCCATCGGCCGCACCAACCTCCCCGACTTCGCGATCGGATGGCACACCGACAGCGAGCTCTGGGGGGCGACCGTGAACCCGTGGGACCGGTCCCGGACGGCGGGCGGCTCGAGCGGCGGCGAGGCCGCGGCCGTCGCGACCGGCATGTCGCCGCTCGGGCTCGGGAACGACACCGGCGGATCGCTGCGCGTTCCGGCCCAGTACTGCGGCGTCGGCACCCTCAAGGCGACCCTCGGCCGCATCCCGCACGCGACCACCATCGAGCCGCGCGACCTGCCGATCGGCCACCAGCTGATGGGCGTCGAGGGACCGATGGCACGGCGGGTCTCGGACCTCCGGGCGGCGTTCGAGATGATGGCGGGCCCATCCTGGCGCGACCCGTGGACGGTGCCGGCACCACTACGCGGCCCCGAACCCGCGAAGCCCGTCCCGGTTGCCTTCGTGGTCGACCCGGCCGGTCAGGGGACGGCGAATCAGGTCCAGGACGGGGTTCGGAAGGCAGCCGTGGCCCTCGAGGACGCCGGCTACGCCGTCGACGAGGTCGAGCCGCCGTCCATCGACGTGGCGGCGAGGCTATGGCTCGACATCTCCATCCCGCCGCTTCGCGCGGGGTGGGAGATATGGGCGCCGATGGTCCGCGCCCCGATGCAGCAGTGGGTGATGGCGTTCTTCGAGGCCGGAGGCGATCCGGACCCGGGCGCGTCCATCCAGTGCTTCATCACGCGGCACGCGGTGCTGCGGGCCTGGGGCGAGTTCCAGGAGACCTACCCGCTGATCGTCGCCCCGGTCGGCACCGAGCCCCCCTTCGAGGTGGGCACGGACCGGACCGCCGCGGAGGTGGTCGAGATCGTCCGCGCCATGCGCATGGCGGTCGCCGTAAACGTCCTGGGACTGCCTGCCGTGGCGCTTCCGGTGGGCATCGCGGATGGCCTCCCTCAAGCGGTGCAGGTGATCGGCCCCCGATATCGCGAGGACCTGTGCCTCGACGCAGCGGCGGCCCTGGAGGACAGGCTCGGAACCCTTACGCCCATCGATCCACGGTAGCGGCCGGCGCTCGAGCCAGCCGAGGAGCGGGTCATGACCACAATGCGTATTCGCGATGTATCCCTGTTCGTGGAGGTCGTCGGGCATGGACAGCCGCTGCTGCTCATGCACGGAGGCCCGGGGGGAGACCACTGGACGCTGCTGCCGTTCCGGCGCTTGGCGGACCGGTTCACGCTGGTCTTCTACGACCATCGCTGCAACGGACGCTCGACCGGCGCTCCGGTCACATCCATGACCTGGGAGAACCTCACTGCGGACGCCGACGCGCTACGCGAGAAGCTCGGCTTCGAGAAGTGGGCCGTCCTCGGGCACTCGTTCGGCGGCTACGTCGCCCTCGAGTACGCCCTCCGCTACCCGGACAGCCTCTCGCACCTCGTCCTGCTCGACACGGGCGGCGAGGGCCGCTGGTCGCTGCGCAACGCGCCCGAGGTCCTCGCGAAGTGGGGCTTCAGTCCGCGCACCGTGCGACTGGCCCGGCGCTGGTTCAATGGGCAGGTGCCCCCCCGGCAGTTCATGCTGACCCTGCTCAGGCTCGGAGATGCGTACAACCCCCACACCAGCCTGCGACAGTTCGCACGCGGAATGGCCGCGGGCGAATGGCGCTCCAAGGCTCGGCCCGAGGCGCTCGCGTTTGCCGCCCAATACCTGTTTCCTGGCTGGTCGGTCATGGATCGCCTCGGCGAGATCACGGTGCCGACGCTGGTGATGGCCGGTCGCGAGGATTTCATCTTCCCGCCGGAGTGCCAGGCCGAGCTCGCGGCCCGCATCCCGGATTCGCGCCTCCGGATCATCGAGCGCGCCGGCCACAACCCGTATTCCGAGCGGACCGACGAGGTCATGGAGGCCGTGGCCGAGTTCATCCTCCGCGATAACGCCGTCCCCGCCGCGACGACGGCGGCTGGGACCCCGGCCGAGGCGGCCGCCTCGACGGCGGTAGCCGCGGGGAGGTGACCCTAAGCCGACCCTCGGCCTCCTCAGCGAGCGCGCACCCGGCGAGATCCGGGCGTCGCAGCTCGAGCTCGTGGAGGGCCCGCCGGCGGCGCTGACGACGTGATGGCCGACGGGTGATCACGCCCCGATCGGGAAGGTTGGGGTGGCCTAGGGGTCTCGAACCCCTAACCTTCGGAGCCACAATCCGATGCTCTGCCGATTGAGCTAAGGCCACCGCGGCGCGCCCGGCCGACGACGCGACGGATGCGCGTCTCGTGCCCCGGGGCCAGCGGAGTGTACCCGAGACGCCCCGGGTGTCGCACCATCCGGGCGGTCCGGTGGGTGCGGTGCGGTGGGGGGTGGTGCGGAAGGGGAACTGGTACCGCGGGCGGGTGCGGTTCGGGACATTTGCGCCGGGGATGGGTCCCGGATCCGCACCTAGGGTGGGCCTCGAAGCCGGCCTCCCCCCGCCGGTGCCCACCGAGAGCGACCCACATCCGATGACCCGATCCCCATCCCCGCTGGCGCGCCTGCTCGTGCCGATCGCCGACCCCCGGCGATTCGCCGTCGCTCTCGCCATGGCCTTCGGCATCACCGCCGCCGGCCTGCTCGCCATCCCGAACGCGACCCTCGCGTGGGACACCAACACCTTCAGCTCCACGTCGGAGTCGCAGCTCATCAGCCGCAGAACCAGGCCCGCGCCTCGGCCGGGCTCCGGCGCTCAAGCTCGACACGGCGCTGCGCACGATCGCCCGCTGGCGCAGCAAGGACATGGTCGACCGCAACTACTTCTCGCACACATCCCGGCATCGGGCTCGAGCGTGTTCTGGGACATGCAGTACAAGTCGGCTACTGCTTCAAGGTCGCGGGCGAGAACATCGGCCGTGACCTAGCCGGGCGCGACGACCAGGAGCGACGGCCGCGATTCGAGGCGTTCATGGACTCGCCGGGCCACCGGGCGAACATCCTGGGCAAGGCGTGGGACGTCGTCGGCGGTCGGGGCGCTACAAGGGCCCGACCGGCAAGAAGATGTGGACCGTCCTGTTCGCCGACCGGTGCGGCTCGACGGCCACCCCCAGGGCGACGCCGAAGCCCACCCCGAAGCCGACCCCCAAGCCCACCCCGAAGCCGACCCCCAGGCCGACCCCGAAACCCACCCCGCGCCCGACGCCGAAGCCAACCCCGCGGCCGACGCCGGTCCCGGTCCTCGACACCGCGGCCCCGACGGCCACCCCGACGCCGGCGCCGACCGCGTCGCCCGCCCCGACGCCGGCGCCCACGGCCCTCGCCCGCCCCGTCGCCGCCGGCCCCGACGCCGACCGACGGCCCCTCCCCGGCGGCGCAGCCCGATCGGGCGCAGGCGGCGGTGCCCGCCGGCGGGTCGTTCCGGGTCGTCGACCCGCCCGCGCCGACGGGGCTGTTCGAGTCGCTCGTGGGCGGCGTCGCCGCCTGGTTCTTCGGCGGCTGACCGGGCGTTCCCCGGTCGGTCCGGTGGCCACCGGGACCATCGGGCGGGTGACCGCACCGCACCGCACCGGTAGCGTCCGGACCGAACCCGCACCGGCCCGCGTGACTCGAGCACCGCGATGACCCTGCACGTCCCGTCGCCCGACCCCGGTCCCGTCGCGAGCCCCCGCCGGCGCCCGTCGCAGCGGCCCCGCGCCGATCCTCCAGGCGGTGGACCTGTGGAAGGAGTACCGGATGCCGGGGGAGACGGTGCACGCCGTCCGCGGCGTCAGCCTCTCCGTCCGGCCCGGGGAGTTCGTCGCCCTCATGGGGCCGTCCGGCTCGGGCAAGAGCACCCTGCTCCAGCTCCTGGGCGGGCTGGACCGGCCGACGAGCGGCGAGGTCGTCCTCGAGGGGCAGGCGATCAGCCGCCTGTCCGACGATGCCGCGACCCGGCTCCGCCGCGACCGGACCGGGTTCGTGTTCCAGTCGTTCAACCTCATCCCGCTGCTCGACGTCATCGAGAACGTCGGCCTCCCGTTCACGATCGCCGGCCAGGATCCCGCGCTCGGGGGAGGCCGGGCGCCGCGTCCGCGACGCGATCGAGCTCGTCGACCTCGCCGGCAAGGAGCGACACCGGCCCGAGGAGCTGTCCTCGGGCGAGCAGCAGCGCGTCGCCGTCGCCCGCGCGCTCGTCACGCGGCCGGCCCTCCTGTTCGCCGACGAGCCGACGGGCAACCTCGACTTCACGACCGGGACCGAGATCCTGGACGCTCTCTGGCGCTCGTGCACGGAGCGTGGCCAGACCGTCGTGCTCGTCACCCACGACGCCAAGGCCGCCGCGTATCGCCGACCGCGTCCTCGTGATCGCGCGACGGGCGGGTCCTGGACGAGATCGTGCTCGGCCGCCGCGCCGACCACGCCGCCGCCCCGCTCATCGCACGCCTCGCCCTGCTCGGGCTCTACGCCGGGCGATGCGCGGCTTGCTGCCCTACGCGTGGCGCAGCCTCGTCGCACGGCCCGCCCGGACGCTGCTCACGGTCGCCGGGATCGCGGCTCGGCGTCGCGGTCCTCGTGGCCGCGCTCGGGGTGAGCGCCGGGCTCGACGCCTCCGTCGACCGCACCGTCGCGTCGCTCGCCGGGCGCGCCGACCTGCGGGTCGCGTCGTTCACCGAGCGTGGGCTGTCCGACGCGACGGTCGCCGCGATCGACGCCGTCCCGGGCGTCGCCCTCACGGCCCCGGCGATCGAGCGCCGGACGTTCCTGGGCCGTCCACCGAGCATCCCGGGCTCGGCGACCCCGTCACGCTGCTGGGCATCGACCCGACCCGGGAGCCGCGCGTCCGCGACCTTGCGCTCGGGGCGCGGCGCGGCGCTCGACGGCGCCGCCGACGGGGCGCTGCCTGACCCGGACGCCTCGCGCGACGACGACGGGCTCGCGCTCGGGTCGCGGCTGACCCTGCTCGGAGCCGGCGCCCCGCTCGAGGTGCGCGGTCGTCGGGGTCCTCCTCGGCGACGGGCCGGCCCGGGTCGGCACGGGCGGACGGTCGCGTCCCGCTGCCGCTCGCCGACCGCCTCGCGGAGCTCGACGCGCCGCGAGCGTCCGAGGGCCGTCTGCCGGCGCGGGAGCTGCCGTCGCCGCCGCGGCCGTCACCGGCGTGACGCGCGTCGACGTCGTGCTCGCGGCCGGCGCCGTCCCTCGACGCGGTCGACCGCCGCGCTCGAGGCGGCGCTCACGCAGCGAGCCGTACACGCTGACCGTCCCGCGGGACGTCGCCGCCTCGCTCCGTGCGTCCACCGCCGACCTGCGGGCGACGATGGCCATGCTCGCCGCGGTCACCCTGTTCGCGCGCCGCGTTCCTGATCCTCAACACCCTCGGGATGACGGTCGTGGAGCGGATCCGGGAGCTCGGGCTGCTGCGGGCGGCCGGCGCCGGCCGCGGCCAGGTGCGTCCGGGTCGTCCTCGCCCAGGGCCTCGTGCTCGGGACGGCCGGGTCGGTGCTCGGGTGGCCGCGGGCGCGGGGCTCGCGGCGATGGCCGCGGGCTGGCTGCAGCGCGGCGGGCGATGTCGAGCTCGACGGGGCGACCGTCGGTCACGCCGGCGATCGCTCGCCGCCGGGCTCGCCGCCGGGCATCCTGCTCACGCTCGTCGCGGCGCTCGAGCCGCCCGGCGCGCCGCCGCGGTGAGCCCCGTGACGCGCTGCGCGCCCGCAGCGATCCCACGGCGGCGGTCCGTGGCCGGAACGCGCTGGCTCGTCGCCGTCGTGCTCGTCGTCGGCGTGGTGGCCGCCCTGGCGCTGCCGCCTTGCCGGCGAGCCTGCCCGGCCGGGCTCGCCCGGCCCGCGGTCGTGTACGCCGTCCTGCTCGGCGTCGTCCTGCTCACCCCGCACGCTCCTGCGCCCGCTGGGCTGGATCGCGGGGCTGCCGTTCGCGCTCGTCCTCCGGCTGGAGGAGCGCACTCGCGCGGGCCGCCATCGTGCGCGACCGCGCCCGGACCGCGCTGACCGTCGGCGCGCTCGTCGTGGGCCTGGCGATGGTCGTGGCGCTCGGCGCGGTCGCGGCCAACGCCCGCGAGGCGGCCACGGCCTGGCTCGCGGAGGTCGTGCCGGGCGACGAGATCCTGACCGCCATCGCCCCGGTCCCGCCGGTCGGGCGAGGGCGGGGTGGACGAGCAGCTCGACGCGGTCGGCGGCGTCGCGCGCGGCACGCCGATCGCGACGTTCGATCTCGCGTTCCGGCGGCACCCGGCTCGAGGCCGACGGCGGTCGTCGGTGCGGACCTCGCGCGCCGACGGCCGGCTCACGTTCGTCGCGGGCGACCGGACGTCGGCGCTGGCCGCGCTCGACGCCGGCGGGGCCGTGATCCTGCCGCGCTCGCGCGCGGAGCGGCTGGGCGTCGGCTGGGCGACACGCTCGCCGTCGCCGACGACCGACGGCCCGTGTCGAGCTCCGAGGTCGCGGGGGTCGTCGAGCACTCGTTCCCGGGCGGCTCGGGCGAAGCCGTGCTCGTGGGCTGGTCCGACGCGCTCGACCGGTTCGGCGTCGCCGGGTGCCGACGCCATCGCCGTCCGCTTCGCGCCGGACGCGCCGGAGGCCGCCCGCGGGCGCCCGCCGTCGATGCTCGGCCACCGAGCGGGCCCTGACGCCGCGCCGATCTCGCGCGTCGAGGGGGCGGTCGGCGACGCGCTCGACCGGCGTGTTCGGGCTGCTGGACCTGCTCGCGCTGGCGGCCGTGGCGGTCGCCGCGCTGGGCATCGTCAACACGCTCTCGATGGACATCTGGGAGCGTGCGCGCGAGCTGGGCATGCTGCGCGCCGCCGGGATGAGCCGCCGCCAGGTCTGGCGCAGCGTCCTCGTCGAGGCCGGGATCCTGGGCGCGATCGGGGCGCGTGGTCGGGCACGCGTCGCGGGTCTCGTCGTCGGGATCTTGCTGCGTGGTCACGGCCGGCGGCCGGCCCACGGAGCGGGATGACCGTGCCGTGGCGGACGATCGCGCTGGCGATACTGCTCGGGTGTCGCGCTCGCGATGCTGGCGGCGGCCCAGCCCGCCCGGCTCGCCGGGCCGCCGCTCGATCGTGGCGCCGTGCGCGGCGGTAGCGCTCGCGCGTGCGGCGCCGGCGGCCGTCCTGCGGGTCTCGGCTCCGGCGCTCCGCCACGGTGGTCGCGCGGCCGTCCCGCGCCTCGTGCCGAACGCGCCGAAGGGCGAGAGGGTCCCATGTCGATCGCGATGCCGTCGCTGACGCGCGTTCCCGCCACCGAGAAGGGGGTCACGATCGCGCGACTTCCTGGTGCCCGTCCGCGTCGGCGAGCGCGTCGTCGCCGATCGCTCCGCCACGCCGTGCTCGATCGTCGCCGGCGCGCTCGCTGATCTACCTCACCGCGCGCATCTCGATCCCGATCCCGGGCAACCCGGTGCCGTTCACGCTCCAGACGTTCGGGATCCTCGTCGTCGGCGGCGCGCTGGGGCTTCGCCGCGGGGGGCCGGCGGCGCTGCTCTACGTCGCCCTGGGCGTCGTGGGCCTGCCGTTCTTCGCCGAGGGCAAGGGCGGGCTGACCGTGCGTGTGGGGCGCCACCGGCGGCTACCTCGTCGGGTTCGTGGCTCGCGGCCGGGCTCGTCGGCCGGCTGGCCGAGCTGGGCTGGGATCGCCGTATCGGCGGCGCGATCGGGGCCACGCTGCTGGGCACCGCGTGATCTACGCCGTCGCGCGTGCCGTGGCTGGCCGTCGTCACCGGCCTGTCGCTCGGCCGAGGCGGTCGAACTCGGGCTGCTGCCGTTCGTCGCCGTCGACATCGTCAAGCTGCTCGCGGCCGCGCATCCTGTTCCCGCCCGCCTGGTGGGTGGTCGGACGGCGGCCGAGCGAGCCCTGACCGGGGCCGACCCGCTCGCCGCCGGGCCCCGGCCCCGGATCGCGACCCGCGCGATTCGCCGGCCTGTACGGCCCCGGGTCGGAGGCGTGGCGCCTCAACCGCGAGGCCTCGCTGCTGCTGGGCGCGGGGCCCAGGGCGCTTGCTGCTGCAGATCGCGCACCCGCTCGTCGCGGAAGGCGTGGACCAGCACTCCGACTTCCGCGACCGATCCCTGGGAACGGCTGGCCGGGACGCTCCGGAGCTACCTGCGGATCGTGTACGGGACGGGGACGGCGGCACGGGCCGAGATCCGGCGCCTCAACGGGCTCCACCGGGCCGTGACCGGGCCGGTCCGCGACGGCGCCTGCGGCAGCCCGCTTCGGCGGCGCGCTACGCGGCGCGCGACCCGGAGCCTCTCGCTGTGGGTCCACGCCACGCTCATCGACTCGACGCTCGCGACCGTCGACGCCTGGCTCGAGCCGCTGGCGCCCGCGCCGCCGGGCGCGCTTCTACGCGGAGACGCTGCCCGTCGGCCGGCTGTTCGGGGTGCCGGACGCGCGTGCTGCCGCCCGACATCG
This sequence comes from uncultured Chloroflexia bacterium, assembly GCA_963741915.1. Classification (GTDB taxonomy): domain Bacteria; phylum Chloroflexota; class Limnocylindria; order Limnocylindrales; family CSP1-4; genus CAIXZV01. The sequence goes on from CAVUJW010000002.1 coordinate 412,126, forward strand.
ATGCCTTCGACGCCTACCTGGCCTCGATGCTCGCGCCGTCGGGTCCGGTCCACCCGACCGCCACCGCGCACGAGCTGGCCGCAGGTCATCCTCCATCCACGGCTGGAGCCGCTGGCGGTCCGCGGTCCCGTGGCCGACCGGCTGGGGAGCCTGGCGCCGACGGTCGCCGCGCGCGCTGCGCCGGATTCCGCCCGCTGCCGCCGACTGGCTCCTGGTCCCATCCACCGGCCTGCTGCCCCGGGCCGTTCGCGAGGCGTACGGGCTGCCGTGGGGCCCCCGCGAGCGGGCGATCAGCGCGTACCTGGTGACGGCGTGGCGCGCCTGGCGACCGCTGCTGCCCACGAGCCTCCGCTGGTTCCCGCAGTCGCTCGCCGCCGACGCTCGGATGGGGCCCTGAGCGACGAGCTGGGGGGACGGGTCGAGCAAGGTCACCCTGGCGGGCTCAAGCGACCATGCCCCGGTGGGCCGGCGTTGCCTCCGCTGGGAAGGGGAGCGGCCGCGACCTCCCGGGTCTCGTATGCTTGGGCTTGCGGCCTCAGCAGGTCGGCGTCCCGAAGGAGACTGGTCATGCCCCAGATCATCGTCACCGCGACGGTCAACGATGTCGAGGAGTGGTTGAAGTTCAAGGCAGAGATGGTCCCTGCCATGTCGGCGGTCGCGTCGGACGGGGCCAGCTACGTCGCCATGGATGGCAGCAACCAGGTCGCCAGCACGTGGGACGTCCCTGACATGGAAGCCTTCCAGGCAGCCCAGAGATCCTTCTCTCCGGAGCTGGCGGCGGCGGCGGAGCGAGCCGGGATGATCCCATCGACGATGGTGGTGTACGTCAAGAAGTAGACCGCAAGAAGCAGACCGCCGGTCCGATCCGGGAAACACCGGCAGCCCGTCCCGGATACGTTCTCCTGGGTGCCGAAGGACCTCGCCCCGACGTTTCGATCTTCCAGGCAAAGTGACCGACCGTGCATCTTGATTCCCTACAGGTGACATTGATGCACTCTGACTGAAGCGACCAGCTTGTACTTCGGCCCGCAGCCACAGGCAGCCCGAACGCTCGTCCCGCAGGCCTCTTGCACCTTGACCTGGGCTGGGACAGCTCACCACGATCGCGCTGGCGGAACGCACGCGGTTGCCGCCGACCGGGCGGTGTAAGGGGCAGACCGTGACGACGTTGACGACGAGTCGATGGTGGCGTCGGCCACGGCGCGACGACGTCCTGCTCGGCGTCCTCGTGATGAACCTGTTGGTCGGCGTGGTGATCGTCGCTGCGGTGATCACGATCGCGCACGAGTTCGAGCCCGAGGGTTCCCTGTTCGGACGACCGATGCGGATCCCGACCTGCGGGCAGAGCTACGTCACCCATCCCGACGTCACGACGGTCTTTTCGCGGGCGCAGATCGAGGCGGTGGTCGCGCCTGGCTCCAGCCCGGTGGTGCTGGAGCCCGTGATCGGCCAGATCCCGTTGTTCGCGCCCTTCACCGAACAGCACCATGCCCGCGGAGTCCCGCGGTGCGACACCCTGATCTACCTCCACGTCGGGGCTGACGCCTACGCGGCCTACGGCCTTGAGCCTGGGGGGTAAGCCTGGGGGCAGAGGGTCGCGAGGCCGCAGACCCGGGCGATCCGGGTCCAGCCGTCAACGACCGACGAAGCACCCGGACGGCTGCTTGGTACCGTCGCTTGCTGCGTCGTCGAACGCGCTGCCGCCGAACCCGGCGCTCGGTCCCTCGCTCGACTTGACCTCGACCGGTCCCGAGGCCGCACCCGGCACGAGCGCATACAGGAACAGGCCGTCTGACGCCGCGTGGCCAACGGCCTCGGGCCCCGAATAGTCAACCGCTCCCGCCGTGTCCATGCGTCCGAAGACGTAGCGTCTCTCCTCAGGCGTACCTACGGCACCGCAGACCATGGCGAACGCCGCCGTGCCTGCCGGAGCGCGAGTCCCGTTGGGCGGGGCGCTGGACATGAACGGCAGATCAGCGCGGCCCAGCTCTACCGTTCCGGCAGCGGTCCGGAGACGGACGACGATCGCGTCGTCCTCGACCCCGAACGACACGACCCCTTCGTCGGTGGCCACCTCGTGCTCATTGCCCGGGCTGCCGCCGGGGGCCGACGAAGGACCCGGGGCCGGCTCGCCTCGGGGCACCAGCGTGAACACGAGCAGGCCTCCGGCTACCAGCAGGGCAGCTCCCGGGAGCAGCCACCCGCGCCAGTCGAAACCGTCCTTGCGCTGCTCGATCACGGGGCCAGTCTCGGCCCGGCCAAGCCATCCAGCAAGTCCATACCCGGTCTCCGACGATCGCCTGGCAGGGAACGTGCAACGTCGGCCTCGGAGCCGAGCCCTCGCGTCGATCAACCGGATCGACACGCCGCCTGCCCGCACAATGTGGCGGATGCGCCAGTCCGACATCGCGATCCTGATGGACCACCTCTACTGGATGCGTGATCGCATCCTCGTCGCGGCCGATGACCCCTCGGCACCGCTCGTGCGTGACGACCATCCAACGGGGCGCGACCTCCGAGCCACGCTCGTCCACGAGCTGGACGTCGAATGGAGCTGGCGGGAGCGCCTGCGCGGACCCGACCGAACGCAGTTCTCGCCCGACGACGAAGAGCTGGTCGCCGGCGACTTCCCGACCGTCTCCGCGATTCGCGATCGGTGGCACGTGGACGAGGCCCAGATGCGCGCCTGGCTGGCATCGCTGACCGACGCGGACCTCGAGGGCGCCTGCCGCGCGGAGAGGCAGACGAGCCACCCGCTGTGGTTCCACCTCCTGCACCTCTACAGCCATGGAATCCGGCAGCTCGCCGATGCCGCGGTCCTGCTGTCGGCGGCCGGCCGTTCGCCCGGCGAGCTCGACTTCCTGGAGTTCGTCCAGGATCGCGAGGGTGCGGCAACCGGGGGGACGCCCGGCCAGCGCGGCAGCCCGTGACACGCTTGAACGCCATTCCTTTCGGCCGAAGCCTCCCGTCGCTCCCGGTCCCGTGGCCCGTCCCGCTCGTCGCCGGCCTCATGGTCGGCGGGTTGCTGCTGGTCTCGGGCGCCTACGGCTTCCACGGCGACGAGATGTACTTCGTCGTCGCGGGCCAGCATCCGGCCTTCGGCTACGTCGATCAGCCACCGCTCACGCCGCTGCTGTCCGCCGTGTCCGTGGCGCTCCTCGGCGTGTCTCCGACGGCCGTGCGCGTGCTGCCGGCCGTCGAGATGGGCCTGGTGGTGGTGCTCGTCGCGCTCATCGCGCGGGACCTGGGCGGCTCGCGGCGGGCCCAGGTCCTGGCCGCGGTCACGGCCGCCATCTCGGGCTATCTCGGCGCCGGCCATCTCGACACCACCACCGAGCCCGACCTGCTCGCATGGGCGATCATCCTGTGGCTCCTGGTGCGGCTGCTCGCGGGCGGTGATCGGCGCCTGTGGCTGGCGGTCGGCCTCACGACCGGGATCGGGCTCGAGAACAAGGACACGCTCCTGTTCCTCGGCGCGGGGCTGGCGGCGGGGCTCGTCATCGCCCGACGGTGGGACGTCATCCGCTCGCCGTGGTCGTGGTCTGCGATCGGGATCGCGATCCTGCTCTGGATCCCGAACCTCGCGTGGCAGGCGACCAACGGCTGGCCGCAGCTCACGATGGCCTCGCAGATCGCCGGCTACGCCGACGACAACCGGGCCCAGATCGTGCCGCTGCTGTGGCTGTTCACCGGGCCGCTGCTGTTCCCGGTGAGCATCGCGGGGCTGGCCTGGCTGCTCGCGGCGAAGGCCGCCGCGCCGTGGCGGGCGATCGTGCTGGCCGCCCTGGTCGCGCTGGCCCTCGTGGTCGTCAGCGGCGGCAAGGCCTACTACGCGCTCGGCAGCGCTCCGATGTTCATGGCGGCCGGGGCGATCGTCGTCGATCGGTGGCTGGCGCGGGGCCACCTGCGCCTCAAGGCCACGGGGTTCACCGCGGCCGCAGCGACCTCTGGCGCGGTCATCGCCCTCCTGACGCTGCCGGTCCTGCCCCTCGCCGACTACGCGACATCGTCGCTCCCGGAGGCGGTGCCCGACACGGCCAACCAGGTCGGCTGGCCGCAGTTCGTCGCCACCGTGGAAGGGGTGGTCGACTCGCTGCCCGCCGAGCAGCGGGCCCATGCCGTGATCCTGGCCAACGACTACAGCGAGGCGAGCCCCCTCGTGTTGCTCGGTCGCGGGCTGCCCCCGGTCTACTCGGGTCACAACGCGTACTGGGGCTGGGGGCCACCGCCCGAGGACGACACCATCGTGGTCCACGTGGGCGACTGGCGGCCGGCCGACTGGAGCGCGTTCTTCGTGGGCTGCCACGATGTCGCGCAGATCGACAACGGGCTCGGGGTCCAGAACGGGGAGCAAGGGGCGCCCGTCTCCGTGTGCACCGGCCTGCGCGCACCGTGGTCCGCGATGTGGCCCAGCCTGCGGACGATCAGCTAGCGCGAGCCGCGCCGGCCGATTCGACCCCTTGCGGGATCCCCGGTGCGCCTGCACCATCCGCGGCATGTCCGGACCGGACCCGGTCACCTCGTCCGCCCGGCGACCTCGATATCGTGCTCGGCGGACGGGACGCCCAGGCCGGCCCGGCACCGCGGCGCGGACGTCGAGCAGCCCGTGCCCGTCGTCGCCTGATCACGAGGCCGGGGCCGCAGGCGCGTCGTAGGCTGTGCTCGATGACGTACGAGGCGTTGCTCGGGCTCGCGCGAGCGCTTGCCGACGCACCGGCGGCGGGCTGACTCGTGCCCGGACGTCCGGTCGGCCTCGTGATCGCCGCCGTCCTGCTGGTGGTGATCGGCGTCTCCGGGCTGCTGGTCGGGCTGCAGCTGCTGGCGATCGGGGGCCTCGCCTCCGGGACCGGCGGTGAGCCGGCCGCGTTCCTGATCCCGGCCGGGATCGCCGCGTACGGCGCTGCTGCCTGCGTCGGGGGGTTCGGGCTGTTCCTCCGCCGGCGCATCGCGCACCGACTGGCGGTGGTGGTGATCGCGATCGGCCTCGTGGAGCTCGCCTGGCAGACGACGCTCATCGGACCGGATCCGGTCACCCTGTTCGCCATCGGCCTGTGGGTCGTCGTCCTGGGCCTGCTCCTGCTGCCCGGCGTCAGGTCGGCCATGGCCGACCGGCGGCGACCGGCCGGCAACCCGTGACCGTCGACGCCGCGCCCGACGGGAGCGCGTTGCCCTGACGGCGAGCTTGCTCGGTCAGCCCGGGAGGTCGTGCCGGCCCCCGGCCAGCACCCGCGCCAGCTCGGGCGCGTCGGCGAGCGTCGAGATCGGCCGGACGGGATCGGGCACGGCGGGTCGCGGGCCCAGCTCGAGGCCGAACCACTCGACGCCGTGCCAGCGCCCGAACTTGTAGCCGATCGCCTCGAACATCCCGATACGCTCGAAGCCCAGCGCGCGATGCAGCGCCACCGAGCCCGGGTTGGGCGGCGTGACCCCGGCCACGGCGAGGTGGAACCCCTGCAGCCGCAGGATCCCGAGCAGCGAGGTCATGCACGCGCGGCCGATGCCGCGGCGCGGCAACGCCTCGTCCACGTAGACCGTGGTCTCGACCGTCCAGTCGTAGGCCGCCCGCTCCCGGTGGCGCGTGCCGTACGCATAGCCGCGGACGGCCCCGTCGATCTCGGCGACCAGCCACGGGGTGCGCTGGGTGACGCGCTCGATCCGCGCCGCCATCGCTTCGGCCGGCGGCGGCTCGACCTCGAACGAGATCACCGACCGTTCCACGTACGGGCGGTAGATCGCCGCGCACGCGGCCCCGTCGCCGGCGGTGGCCAGCCGGAGCACCATGGCATCGGACGTGGAGTGCGGCATCGAGCGGCTGCCTCGGCTCAGTAGAGCGACGGGAACCGTGACCGCCATCCTGCGGCCAGGTTGAGTGGCGTCGCGGCATCGAGCGCGTCGAGCAGGGTGCGGGTGTGCGACAGGCCCCAGCGATGGGCCGCGATATACCCGCGGAGGGTCTTCCAGAACAGCGCCGAGCCCATCTTCCGGCGGGCGTTGTCGAGCAGGTTGCCGCCCTGGATGTAGATGTCCTCGTAGTAGCACGTGTAGGAGTAGCGGTAGATGGAGCGGTCGAGCGCGGCGGTGGCGCAGCGCGATCCCCGCCGCATGCCGAGCACGTTGCGGGCGACCATGTCCGTGATCGCCTCATCCGCGAACGGCTCGCGCGCCTGGTCGTTGCCCACGATCCCGTAGAACCATTGGTGGGCGATCTCGTGGGTCACCAGATAGGCGAGGTTGGACGAGCCCACCCCGGTCGGGATCCAGGCGATCCCGGGCCCCTCCATCCCGTAGGCGCCCGCGGACTGGACGACCTTGAGCACGGTGTAGGGATACGGTCCCAGCTTCGCCTCCAGCTTGACCAGGGCGCTCCGGGCCGCGTTGAGCGCAGCGGTCGCGGGGAAGCCCGTGCGGTAGACGACGCGCACGACGTTGTCGCCGACGGCGGCCTGCTTCGTCCGATAGCCGGTCGAGGCGGTGACCACGAAGTCCCTGACGTTGGTCGCCCGGAAGGTGCGCGTGAGCCCGTCCGACGACCGGGCGATCAGGGCCCCGGTGTTGCCGTAGCTCAGCCTGCGGTCGGCGCTGATCGTGACCGTGACCCTGGGGCTGACCGGGGTGATGAACGGGTCGCCGTAGTTGGGGCGATCGAACTTGCGCTTGCGGCTGATCCACGGGATCCAGCGGTACAGGTCGACGACGCCGTTGGTCCGCGTGAACAGCCAGTTCGAGCCGGCGAGGTTGGAGCGCAGCGTGGCCGAGAAGTGGACGACGACCGTGGCCGCGGCGCCGTCGGGCAGCACCCCGCCCAGCGGGACGACGATGGTCTGGTCGCTGATCACCGGCCGGACGGTCGCGCCGTCCACGGTGACCTTGCCCAGGTGCAGGCGCCCGAGGCGGGCCATGACGGTGTTGAGCTCGAGCCGGTCGATCCCGGCGCCCGACCGGTTCTGGGCCCGGATCGAGACCCGACCCTTGAGCGTCCGGTCGCCGTACGCGAGGCGCACCGCGGCGCTATACGTCGCGCTGATGGCGATGCTGGTCCGGTTCACCCTTCCGGGCACGATGACGGACGTTCTGTCCGTCTCAGGGACGTTTCGCCTGGCCGAGCGTGCCGCCGTGGCCGCCACCGGGCCCGCGGCGGGAGCGAGGACCGCGAGCGCGAGGAGGACAGCCAGGAAGCGGCGCGGTCGCGCGGCGGTCGCGGACATGAGGGCATGGTAAGCCACGGTCTGCTGCACGATCCGGGCCCGCGGCTTGGGTCGCCCGCGGTCCTGCCGCCCGCCCGCGGTCTGCCGCCCGCCCGCGGTCCTGCCGCCTACCCGCGGTCTCGCAAACTCGCCCTGGATCGCGCAGCGTTCACTGCGGCGGTTCGCAGGCCCCTTGGAACGCGGGGCGCTCCATCGGCCGGTTCCCAGGCATGCGAACCGCCAAGTTGATCGGCCAGGGTTCCAAGGGGCGGTTCCGGGGGTGAGGCGTTGCGGCCGACCGCCGCAGTGAACGCGCGGCGTTCCAGTGGCAGGCGCGTCCACGGGCGGGCGCGTCCAGGGGCAAGGCCGCCCCGGGGCAGGCGCGTTCCAGGGGCAAGGCCGTCCCGGGCCAGGCGTGTTCCAGGGGCACGGGCGCTCGCGGCACCACGGGCAGGAGCGCTCGCGGCACCACGGGCAGGCGCGGAGGGCACCACGGGCACGGGAGCAGCAGGGCGATGGCACCCGGCGACACCACGCCTTCGGCGCCACATCCCGCAGTGGATACTTCACCCATGACCACAGGCGACATCCGCGGCGACGGCCCGGGCCTGCTGCGCGCGATCGGGGCCGCGCTGCCGAACCTGCGGCTGCTCACCGAGCCCGGGGACCGCGAGTCGTACCGGCGCGACGAGACCGCCTACCTGGCGGCCGGGCTTCCGCTCGCTGTCGCGCTCCCCGAGACGACCGCCCAGGTTGCCGAGCTGGTCCGCCTGTGCGGCGAGCACGACGTGCCGATCGTCCCGCGCGGCGCCGGCACCGGGCTGTCGGGCGGCGCGGCGGGCATCGAGGGCGCGCTGACGATCGCGTTCACGCGCATGAACCGCGTGCTCGAGATCGACCACGGGAACCTGACCGTCACCACCCAGCCGGGCGTGATCAACGCGGACCTCAAGGCCGCCGTCGCGAACGAGGGGCTGTTCTACGCGCCCGACCCAGCGTCGTACGAGACGTGCACGATCGGTGGCAACCTGGGCACCAACGCCGGCGGCCTGTGCTGCCTGAAGTACGGCGTCACCCGCGATGCCGTGCTGGGCCTCGAGGTCGTGATGGCCGACGCGACGGTCCTGCGGCTGGGCGGCAAGAACATCAAGGATGTCGCGGGGTACGGCCTGATCCCGCTGCTCGTCGGCAGCCAGGGGACACTGGGGCTGATCACGGAGGCGACGCTCCGGCTGCGTGCCGCGCCGCCGCCGCGATCCACGGTGCTCGCCTTCTTCGCCTCGCTCGAGGCGGCCGGCGACGCCGTGGCCGCGTTGACCGCGGCGGGCCTCGGGCCGGTCACGCTGGAGCTGATGGACCGGGTGACGATCCGGGCCGTGGACGACGTCCATCGCCTGGGCCTCGATCGCGACGCGGCGGCAATGCTGCTCGTGGAATCGGACCTCCCCAGTGAGGCCGGCAGGGCCGAGGCCGACGCCGCGGAGCGGGGATGCACGGCAGCCGGCGCGACGCTCGTCGTCCGCGCGGCGGACCCCCAGGAGGCCGAGTGGCTGCGCCAGGGGCGGCGGCTGGCCTTCCGGGCGCTCGAAGCGCTGGGCACGGCGCGCATGGAGGACGTGGGCGTCCCGCGCAGCCGGGTGCCCGAGATGCTGCTCGCGATCGAGGCCATCGGGGAGCGACACGGGCTCACGATCGGCACCTTCGGCCACGCCGGCGACGGCAACCTGCACCCGACATTCGTCCTCGACCGCGCCGACGAGGCGGCGGCCCGCGGCCGCCTGGACGCGGCCCGTGCCGACCTGTACGAGGCCGCGCTGGCGTTGGGTGGGACCGTCACCGGCGAGCACGGGATCGGCGCGGCACGTCGGGACTGGCTGGTTCGCCAGCGGGGCGAAGCCACGGTGAACGTGATGCGTGCGATCAAGAATGCGCTCGACCCGCGGGGCCTGCTCAACCCTGGGCGCGTGCTGGCCTGACCCACCGCCGAGCGCCGGGCGCGGACGTCGCGACGCCCGGGCGCGTGCCCCGGGGCCCGGGCCGAGCCGCACGGGTCCCCGCGGGCAGCCTGACCCCCCAACGCGTGCCCGACGGCCCTCGCGGTTTCGCCCCCGTCGCCCGACGATCCCGTGCACGCATCGGAGTGACCCGCATGAGCGCCCCAGACGTCCTCGTCGCCTTCTCCAGCCAGACGGGATCGACCGCCGGGATCGCGCAGGTGATCGCGGCCGAGCTGCGGCGCACCGGCCTGGCGATCACGTGCCTCCCGGCCAGCGAGGTGCTCGACGTCTCCCCTTACACCGCGGTCATCCTGGGCAGCGGCGTGTTCCTGCCGCGTCGGGGCGCCGATGGTGGCGGGTTCCTCACCCGGCATGCGGCGTCGCTCGCGACCCGCCAGGTGTGGCTGTTCTGCTCCGGCCCGATCGGGCGCGGGCGGACGGCCGGGTCGGACGTGCCGGCGGACTGCAGCGTCATGGAGGTCGCCAGCGCGATCGGCGCGCGGGGGGCCGCTGCGTTCGGGACCCTCGGGCTCGCGGAAGGCGAGTCGGCGCTGGACGGCCTCAAGCCGCTCGATTACGACCGGGTGCGGGTCTGGGCGAGGGCCATCGCGCGAGAGCTGAACGCCGCCCGGGGGACGTCGGTCGCACGGGGTCCGATCGCGGCCGCCAGCTGACCGCAGGCGCGCAGGTCGTGACAGCCTAGGTGTCACGCGCGGGGTTCACGATCCCCGCCATGGAAGCCCGGATCCTGCCACTGCCCACCTCCCGCTCGATCGCCGAGGGGTCCGACGGGCGCGCGCCATCGGTCAGCATCGACGGTGGGCGGATCGTCGTGGAGCGGCTCGTCCTCGCCGATGCGTCGCTGGCCGCCACGCTCGCGGAGCGCGACCCCGCGGAGCGCCCCGCCCTCGTCGAGCGTGCCCTGCGCATCGGCCTGCTGGCGCTCCAGGACGCCGCGATGACCGTGGACGTCGACGTGGTCCGTCGCGAGTTCGAGAAGCTGGTCGCCCAGACGACCGCGGTCAACGAGCAGGCCGCGCGTGCGGTGGAGGACGTCCTGCGCGCCAACTTCGCCGATGGCGATGGCCGGCTGCCGCGGACCCTCGAGCGCTTCCTCGGTGACCGCGGTGCCCTCCAGCAGTTCGTCAACGAGCTGTTCGACGAGACCAAGCGGGACTCGGCGATCGGGCGGATCGGCGGGCTGCTGGGCCAGTACTTCGATGGCGACCGGTCCAAGCTCGCGCTGCTCCTCGATCCCACCCGGCTGGGCTCGCCGCTGCACCAGTTCCGGCAGGAGATGGCCGAGGGGTTCAAGGGGGTCCACGAGCGGCTGACGGCCATCGAAGCGGCCTCCCGGGCTCGGGCCGAGGAGCGCTCCCGGTCGGCGGCCAAGGGCGGCGACTTCGAGGACCTCCTGTCGGACCTGCTGGGGGACATCGCGCGCGGGTCCGGGGACCTGCTGGACCGGACCTCGACCGAGACCGGCTCCGTGCTCGGCTCCAAGAAGGGTGACTTCGTGCTCACGCTGGACGCCGCGCTGACCCGGGGCGCCGACCTGCGGATCGCCATCGAGGCGAAGGACCGGGCCATGTCCCAGCGAGCGATGCGCGAGGAGCTGCGCAGCGCGCGCGAGAACCGCTCCGCGGCCATCGCCGTCGCGGTCTGGACACCCGCCCACGCGCCGAGCGGCGTGGCGCCGTTCGCGATGCTCGGGGACGACGTCCACGTGGTGGTGGATCCTGAAGCCCCGGATCCGACCTATCTCGAGGCGGCGATCCGGCTGGCCCGGCTGCTGGCCTTGGCCACGCTCCGCGAGCGCGAGGTCGACGTCGATGCCGCCGCGATCGGCCGAGCTCTCACCGGCGTACGGGAGCAGCTGGAGGCGATCCGCGCCCTCAAGGCGCAGCTGACCTCGGTATCCACCGCGACCAAGGCCGTGTGGAACGGCCTGGATCAGCTCCGGTCGGGGATCCTGGCCCGGGTTGCCGAAGCCGAATCCGAGCTCCGGGTCCCGGACGCTGCCGCGTCGGCCTGAGACGCGCCGCCCGCAGGACGTCTCGCGCACGGGACAACCGAGCGACCCCGCCGGCTGGACGGGACGGGTAGCATCGGGAGAGGAGCTCCACCCGGGCTCCGGGGCCATCGACGCGCGTGACCACCGGGCACGCCCGCCGAGCCGGGGTGGGCGACCGTTGCCAAGCGACGCCGACGAGGTTCGGGCGCGCAACGACACGGAGGTGGGATGCCCCGCGCCACGACCGTCGCCCTGGCCCTGCTCCTCGCCCTCGCCGCGGTCCTGCCCGACGAGAGCCCGGCCAGCGGTTCGACGACCGCGCCGGCCCCGATCTCCTCCACCGCCGGGCCTGCGGCTGCGGGCAAGCCCGGCCCGCTCGACGCGCGCGATCGCTGGATCGTCGTGCTGCGGGACGGCTCGAACGTGAGTGTGGCCGAGACGCGCGCGCGCGGTCGCGGGATCAGGCCCGACCGGATGTTCCGCAGCGCCATCCACGGGTACGCGGCGAAGCTCACCCCCGGCCAGCTGGCGGCCGTGCGGACCGATCCCGACGTGGCGATGGTGGTACCCGATGGCGTCGTGTCGCTCCAGGCGCAGACCACGCCCACCGGCGTGCGCCGGGTCAACGGGCCCCGCAACCCGATCGCTCACATCGACGGCAACGACCAGCGCGTGGATGCAGACGTCGCGATCGTGGATACGGGGATCGATCCGGGCCATCGGGACCTCAACGTCGTGGGCGGCCACAACTGCTCGACCTCGAACCCCAACGCCTGGCAGGACGGCAACGGCCACGGCACGCACGTGGCCGGCATCGTGGGTGCCATCGACAACGGCGCCGGCGTGGTCGGGGTCGCACCCGGTGTGCGCCTGTGGGCCGTCCGGATCCTGCGCGCCGATGGCAACGGGCTCGTGTCGTGGTACGTCTGCGGCCTGGACTGGATCGCCGCCCAGCGCGACCCGGCGGATCCCACGCGGCCGCTGTTCGAGGCCGTCAACATGTCGGTCGCGAAGTCCGGGTCGGACGACCACGACTGCGGGCTGTCCAACCACGACGCGATGCACCAGGCGATCTGCCGGCTGGTGGGGACCGGGGTGTCGGTCGTGGCCGCGGCTGGCAACAACAGCTTCAGCGCGGCTAGGCTGATCCCCGCCAGCTACAACGAGGTGATCACGGTCTCCGCGCTGGCGGACACGGACGGCAAGCCGGGCGGCACCGGCGGCCACCTGTGCTACTCGTGGGGCAGCTACGACCAGGACGACACGTTCGCCAACTTCTCGAACTACGGGGCCGACATCGACCTGATCGCCCCCGGCAAGTGCATCTGGTCGACCCTGCCCGGCAACCGCTATGGCTACCTGTCCGGCACCTCGATGGCCGCCCCCCACGTGACGGGGGCGGTCGCCCTGTGGAAGGCGTCACGGCCGGCCGCGACGCCGTCAGAGGTCAAGCAGGCGCTCCAGGCGCTGGGCAACCTCGGCTGGAAGCTGTCGACTGATCCCGACACCCACCACGAACGGTTGCTGGACGTCTCCCGCCTGGTCAGTCTCGGCGACTTCCTGGTGGATGCCACGTCCCCGACCGCCGCCGTCGGCGCGCGCGGTGGCACCCTCTCGATCCCGGTCTTCCTGGCCCGAGCCGAGGATGTCCCCGACGCGATCGACCTGGCGGCGACCGCGGACGCGCCGCTCGACGCCACGCTGGGCGCGACCACGCTGACCGGGCTGGACCAGACCACGACCTCGCTCAGTGTCACGGTGCCGCCGACCACGGCGAGCGGGACCTACCACGTGACCGTCACCGCGACCGACGGCAGTCGGACGCGCTCGGTGCGCCTCGCGATCGTGGTCGACACGAACCGGCCGACGGCCACGCCCGCCGTCCTGGCCGCTCTTCCCGGGTCGCGCTTCGAGACCACGTCGTTCACGGCCCGCGCGTCGTGGAGCGCGGCGACCGACCCGACCAGCGCCATCGCGGGCTACCAGGCGGAGTGGAGCGTGGACGGGGGAGCGTGGAGCGGCTCCATCGGGCTGGGCGCCGCCACCCGCTCCGTGACCCGCGTGTTCCGGACCTCGCACCGCTACGCCATCCGGGTGCGCGCCCGCGATGCCGCCGGGAACTGGAGCCCGTGGGTCGCCGCCCCGGCGTTCCGGGTCGCCGTGGTCCAGGACACGAGCGCGGCGTTCCACACGACGGGGACGTGGCATCGATCGGTCTCATCGAGCTGGTCGAGGCGCACCACGATCTACGCGCGGCATGCCCGGGCCTCGATCCGGGCGTCGTTCAGTGGTCGCGGCCTGTCGATCATCGCGCCCCAGGGACCCACCCGGGGCCGGGCCGAGATCTGGCTGGACGGGATCCTGGTGAAGACGGTGGATCTGCACCACGCGACCACGCTGGCTCGCCGCGTGGTGTTCGCCCGACGCTGGGCACACAGCGCCGCCCACCTGCTTAAGATCGTCGTCGTTGGCACGAGCGGCCATCCGCGGGTGGACCTCGACGCGATCGTGATCACCAAGTAGCACCGGAAGCAGCGCCGGGTGCCGCACCGGTGCCGCGTGGTTGTAGCGCCCGACGCCAGGACGTCGAACCGCCGCGTTGCGCACCGGTGGTAGAGTCACGCTCCCGGCCGGCGGGCGGCGTCGGGTGCCGCCCCGCGACCGAGGACCACGCGAGGAACGGAGTACGCCGTGGCACGCTCGATGTGGAAGGGGGCCATCCAGTTCGGCCTGGTCACCATCCCGGTCAAGCTGTACACCGCGACCGAGTCCGACTACGCGATCCGCTTCAACATGCTCCACGAGACGGACCTGTCGCGGATCCAGATGAAGATCTGGTGCCCCGAGGACGAGAAGGTCATCTCGCGCGGCGAGACGGTCAAGGGCTACGAGTACGCGCCGGACCAGTACGTCGTGATCACGGACGAGGACCTCGAGAAGGTCCCGCTCAAGACCATCCGCTCGATCGAGATCGAGCAGTTCGCGCCGCGGGACGAAGCCACCGCCGAGCACGTCCGGTTCATCAGGCAGGCGTACTACATCGAGCCCGACAAGATCGGCCGCAAGGCGTTCTACCTGCTCCGGCAGGTGCTGGCGGAACGTGGGCTCACCGCGATCTGCAAGGTCGTGATCCGCGACCGGGAAGCGCTGGCTGCGCTCGACCCGTTCGAGGACACGATGCTCCTGTCCACGCTCCACTGGCCGGACGAGATCCGGGCGACGGCCGAGCTGGACCTGCCCGACGACGAGTTCGAGTTCAAGCCGGCCGAGGTCAAGATGGCCGAGCAGCTGGTCGAGGCGATGACCGAGAGCTTCGATCCCGCGAAATACAAGGACGAGTACCGCGAGGCGCTGCTCAAGGTGATCGAGGCCAAGATCGAGGGGGTCGAGATCGCGCAGCCGGCGCCGGTCGAGGAGAGCGCCAGCATCGTCGACCTGATGAAGCTGCTCGAGGCCAGCGTCAAGGCGGCCACGGACGCCAGGACCGCGGGGACCGAGGAGCCCGTGTCCGTGGCCGACGCCAAGAAGAGCCGCGCAGGAAAGGCCGCAAAGGCGAAGGCGGCCGCGGGCGCCAAGCCGGCACCCGAGACCGAGGACGAGGCCGACGCCCGTCCGGCACGACGTCGCAAGAGCGCCTGATCGTTGCCTGCCCGGTAACGGCCGGGGGCACGCGTAGTGGCCGGAGCGCCGCGACGCAGGCCATACTCCGGCCATGCCGCTCGAGGAGTACCGCCGCAAGCGTGACTTCGCGAAGACGCCGGAGCCCGCGCCGGCCGATGTCGCTGCCCGGCCGGGACCTGCTGCCGAGCTCGGAGCCGCATCCGCCCGTCGCCGGTTCGTCGTCCAGCGCCACCGGGCGACGCGCCTCCACTACGACTTCCGGCTCGAGGTTGGCGGCGTCCTCGTCTCGTGGGCGGTTCCCAAGGGCCCCTCGTTGGACCCGGCCGTCCGGCGGATGGCGGTCCACGTGGAGGATCACCCGCTCGAGTACTTCGACTTCGAGGGCGTGATCCCGTCCCGCCAGTACGGCGCGGGGGACGTGATTGTGTGGGATTGGGGGACCTGGGAGCCCGAGGCGGAGACGCCCGACCCGGCGGTCGCGGTCGCCAATGGCGAGCTCAAGCTCCGGCTCCAGGGCGAGAAGCTCAAGGGCCGGTTCACCATCGTCCGGACCTCGCGCCGGCCGGGCGCGGCCCCGACCACGGCGTTCGAGGACGACCAGGGCGAGCAGTGGCTGCTGATCCACAAGCGCGACCCCGACGCCGTCGCGGGCTGGAATGCCGAGGACCACCCGCGGAGCGTCAAGTCGGGCCGCACCAACGACGAGGTCAAGGCGAACGCCCCGGCGATCTGGGTGTCCGCGATGCCCGCCGCAAGCGCGGAGATCGACCTGGCCGGTGCCCGCGAGGCATCGATGCCGCGCTACCTCGAGCCGATGAAGGCGTCGCTCGCCACCCGGCCGTTCCGCGACGAGGACTGGCTGTTCGAGGTCAAGTGGGACGGCTACCGGGTGGAGGCCGTGGTGCGCGACGGCAAGGTCGACCTGTTCACCCGCAACGGCAACGACGCGTCGGCCTATTTCCCGGGCCTCCTGGCGCCGCCGACCTGGATCGACGCCCGCGAGGCGATCGTGGACGGGGAGGTGGTCGCGCTCGACGACGAGGGACGTCCCGACTTCTCCCTGCTCCAGGCTCGGATCAGCGAGGGACGCAGCGGGCGCACCGCGGTCCCGCTCGTGTACCAGGCGTTCGACCTGCTGTACCTCGACGGGCGGCTCCTGGTGGATGTCCCGCTCGAGCAGCGCAAGCGGCTGCTGGAGCTCGTGCTGCGGCCGAACGCGAGGGTCCAGTACGCCCGCCACATCGAGACCGAGGGCCTCGCCTTCTTCGAGGCGGCCAAGGCGCAGACGCTCGAGGGGATCGTGGCCAAGCAGCGCCGCTCGCGCTACGAGCCCGGCCGCCGCGTGACGACCTGGCTCAAGCTCAAGGCGCGGCCGGAGCAGGAGCTGGTGGTCGGCGGATGGACGCCCGGGGAGGGGAGCGCCCGCGACCTCGGTGCCGTGGCCGTGGGCGTGTACGAGGGCGAGCGCCTCCGGTTCGCGGGCAAGGTGGGGTCCGGCTTCGACGGCCGCGCACGGCGCGAGCTGCGGTCGCTGCTCGACAGGCTGGAGACCGACGCGCCCCCGTTCGACCCGGCCCCGCCGCCCGACTACCGCGGGCGATGGGGCGGCGACCTGGCCGGCGTGCGCTGGGTCCGCCCCGAGCTGGTGATCCGGGCGGAGATCGGCGGCTGGACCCGGGACGGGCACGTGCGCCAGACGGCGTTCAAGGGTCTCGAGCGCGGGCGCGATCCACGCGAGGTCGTCCGCGAGCGTGGCGTTGACCCCGCGATCGCCGATCGCAAGGCCGCCGAGTCGCTCCCGGTGGCCGCTGCCGGTCCGGCCGTGATCCCGGACGCCGCAGCCTCGGGGCCCATGACGGCCGCGACCTCCGACTCCAGGTCCGCTCCCAGGTCCCGCTCCAGGTCCGCTCCCGCCTCCGTCGACCCGGCCTGGCTGGTGTCCGAGGCCGAGCTGTCGGCGCTTGCCGGCATGAAGGGCCAGGGCAGCTGGGAGGTTGCCGGCCAGGAGCTCAAGCTGACCAACCTCGACAAGGTCCTGTTCCCGCCGCGGGACGGCGTCGACGAGCCGGCGCTCACGAAGCGGGACCTGATCGGGTACTTCGCCCGGATCGCGCCGGCGATGCTGCCGCATCTCGCGGACCGGCCGCTCAACCTCCAGCGGTTCCCGAACGGCGTCGACGCACCCGGCTTCTGGCAGAAGGACATCCCGCCGAGCTCGCCGCGCTGGCTGACGATCTGGCGCGAGCAGGGGTTTCGCGAGCGCGAGGACCGGGCGCCGAACGACCACCTGGTCGCGGACCGTGCCGCGACCCTGTGCTGGCTGGGCAACCAGGCCGCGTTCGAGATCCACGCCTGGACCTCGACCCGTGACGAGCCCTGGACGCCGACGTTCGCCCTGATCGACATCGACCCGGGCAGCGCGACGACCTGGGACGAGACGCTGCTGATCGCACGGCTCTACCGCACCGCCCTCGACCACCTGGGCGTTCGTGCCTACCCCAAGCTCACCGGCAGCCGGGGGATCCAGGCCTGGATCCCGATCGAGCGCGGCCGATACTCGTACGCCGAGACCTCGGCGTGGGTCGAGACGCTGTCGCGGGCCGTCGGGGCGTCGGTGCCCAACCTGGTGTCCTGGGAATGGGCCAAGGCCGAGCGCGGCGGCAGGGCGCGGCTCGACTACACCCAGAACGCGGCGATCAAGACGCTGGTCGCCCCGTACTCGGTCCGGCCGCGCCGCGGGGCGCCCGTGTCGGCGCCCATGCGCTGGGACGAGCTCGATGACCCGGAGCTCCGGCCGGACCGCTGGACGATCCGGTCGATGCCGGCGCGGGTGACCGAGCTGGGCGACCTGTGGGCGAGGCTGCAGGCCGATCGCCAGGTGCTGCCGCCGCTGTAGCCGGCCTGCCGGGTGCCTCGTCGCGCAGTGCTCTCGTGTGGCTCCCATAGCGAGCACTGCGGCGGTGATCGTGCGGCGCGGCTCTCGTGGCGAGCACTGCGGCGGCTGACGAGCCTGCGCTCCGCCGGATGGCTCCCCGGGCGAGCAGCCCGGCGGTCGAGGCCCGCGATCGCCGCTGGAGTGCTCCCTGGGAGAGCAACGGCTCCCCGGCAGAGCAGCCCGGCGGTCGAGGCCCGCGATCGCCGCTGGAGTGCTCCCTGGGAGAGCAGCGGCTCCCCGGCAGAGCAGCGTGGCGCGAAGGCGCCTCGTCGGCAGGAGCTAGCGGCCCCGGGCGAACGCCACCAACTCGGACAGGTGGGCGTGGGCGAGCCCCGTCACCGTGTCGGCCGCGCCGTAGTAGATGGAGACGCGGTCGGCGGCGCGGTCCACGAGGGCGGCGCACGGGAACACGACGTTGGGCACGTCGCCCACCTGCTCGTAGGGCACCTGCGGCGAGAGCAGGTAGTCCCGCCCGCGACCGATCACCTTCCACGGCGCATCGAGGTCCAGCAGCGCGGCGCCCATCGAGTACGCGAAGCCGTTGCACGACGTCAGCACGCCGTGGTAGATCAGCAGCCAGCCCTCGTCGGTCTCGATCGGCGTCGGACCGGGCCCGATCTTGGTCGATTCCCAGGTCCACGGAATCGGCGACATCACGTACCGGTGGCGGCCCCAGTGGATCAGGTCCGGGCTCTCCGAGCAGTAGATGTCCCCGAACGGCGTGTGGCCGCCGTCGCTCGGCCGGTTGAGCATCAGGTACCGTCCGCCGACCCGCCGCGGGAACAGGACCCCGTTGCGGTTGAACGGCAGGAACGCGTTGTCGAGCTGGTGGAACGCCTCGAAGTCGAGCGTCCACCCTACCCCGATCGTGGGACCGTGGTAGCCGCTGCACCAGGTCACGTACCAGCGGTCCTCGAGCCAGGTCACCCGCGGGTCGTAGGCGTGGACGAATGGTGCGAGCGGCTCCTGGATCTCCGCCACGCGCTCGTCGGCGGCCAGGAACGAGATGGGTTCCGGGTCGATGTGCCAGCGGATCCCGTCGTCGCTTTGCCCGGCATGCAGGTTCATCGTGCGCCTGGTGTCGTCGACCCGGAACACGCCCGCGAACCCGTCCCCGAACGGCACGACCGCGGAGTTGAAGATGCTGTTCGACCGTGCCAGCAGGTCGCGCGGGATGATCGGGTTGCGGCTCGATCGCCAGACGACCGCCGTCGACCCGGCAGGCCGGTCCTCCCACGGGACGGGCGCGCTGCCGGGCGCGGGACCCTTCGCCGTCCCTGCGGCCCCGGTCATGCGACGGGTTCCCCGTCCGGGGCGGCCAGCGACGCCCAGTACCGGCCGCTGTCACGGATCCGCCGCTCCTGGGTGGCGAAATCGACGTCGATCAGCCCGAAGCGCGCCCCGTATCCCTGGTGCCACTCGAGATTGTCCAGCAGCGACCACGCGAAGTACCCCTTGAGCGGCACGCCACGCTCGATCGCGACCCGGGCGGCCTCAACGTGCCGCCGCAGGTAGGACACGCGCTCGGGATCCCGGCTGGGGTCGAGGGGATCGCGGTCGTAGGCCGCCCCGTTCTCCATGACGTACAGCGGCAGGTCGCCCGTTCGGGAGCGGACCAGCTCGAGGACCTCGGTGAGGCCCCCGGGATGGACCTCCCAGCCCATCGAGGTCCGCTCGGGGGCGGTCGCGGGGTCGCCGGCCTCGAGCGGCGGCAGGAGCGGTGAGCGCACGGTCCGGCAGGTGTAGTAGTTGACGCCCATGAAGTCGATGGGCGTGGCGATCAGGTCCAGGTCGCCCGGGAGCACCTGCTCCCGCGCCCAGCCCGAGGCTCGGACGCCCGCCTCGGGGTAGTCGCCGCCGGTCAGCGGGTCGAGGAACCAGCGGTTGAACTGGTCGTGCTCCACCGCGGCCGCCTCGAGATCGAGCGGATGCGTCGTGGCCGGCCGCTTCGGCTCGAAGTTGAGGACGATCCCGGCCGGCACGCCCGGTGCCGCCGCGCGGATCGCCCCCATCGCCAGCCCGTGCGCCACCAGCAGGTGGTGGCCGGCGGCGAGCGCCGCGGCGGGCTCGGTGCGGCCCGGCGCATGGACGCCGGAGGCGTACCCGAGGTACGCGGCGCACCATGGCTCGTTGAGGGTCGAGATCCCGGCGACGCGGTCGCCGAGGCAGCGCGCGACGACTTCCGCGTAGGTGGCGAACGCATCCGCCGTGGCGCGCGACGGCCAGCCGCCGGCATCCTCGAGCGGCTGCGGCAGGTCCCAGTGGTAGAGCGTCACGTGAGGGGCGATGCCGCGCGCGCACAGCTCGTCCACCAGCCGGTCGTAGAAGCCGAGCCCGGCCGGGTTCACGGAACCGGTCCCGCCGGGGATCACCCTGGGCCACGAGACGGAGAACCGGTACGCGTCGAGCCCCAGCTCCGCCATCAGCGCCACGTCCTGCCGGTAGCGGTGGTAGTGGTCGCACGCCACGTCGCCGGTGTCGCCGCCGTCCACGCGGCCCGGTGCATGCGCGAAGCGATCCCAGATGCTCTCGCCGCGGCCGTCCTCGTTCACGGCTCCCTCGACCTGGTACGCGGCGGTGGCGGCACCCCACGCGAAGCCGGCGGGGAACCCATGGTGCGTCACCCGACACCTCGAATTGGAAGCGATCTCATCAAGATTGGCGCGCCGATTGTACCGCATGCCCGACAATCTGCGCTTGACAATCGGTCAGACGAAGCATAGTTTGGAAGCGCTCCCACTTTCTGACCACACCGACGCCTGCAGCAAGGGTGACACCGGATGGCCCGCACGATCGACGAGCTGGCGCTGCTCAGCGGGGTCTCCCGGGCGACCGTCTCGCGCGTGATCAACGGCGGCAGCGTCTCGGCGCGGACGCGGCTGAAGGTGCAGGCGGTCCTCGACGAGACCAACTTCCGGCCCAACCTGGCGGCACGCTCGCTGGCGTCGGGGCGGTCGGGCGTCGTCGGGGTCGTGATGCACATCGACCCGCACCTGCTGTTCCAGGACCCGTACTTCGCGCAGCTGATGCAGGGCATGAGCGGAGCTCTCGCCGACAACGCGGCCGGCATGATGCTGTGGCTGGGCAACCGGTCCAAGGAGGAGACCCTCGAGACAATCCTCTCGATGGGCCTGCTCGACGGCGTCATCGTCACGGCGCACAACCTGGACGACGCGCTCGTCGACGGCCTGCTGGCCTCCCGGCTCCCGACCGTCCTCGTGGGCCATCGCAAGGCCGACCGGACGGCGAGCTACGTGGACGTCGACAACGTCCATGCCGCGGACGTGATCACCACCCACCTGCAGTCGATCGGCCGCCGGCGCATCGGCCACATCACCGGCATGCGGCGCACGGTCCACGCCGAGGACCGCCTGACCGGGTACACGCGGGCGATGGAGCGGGCGGGGCTGCCGACCGAGGGACTGGTTGTCGACGGCGACTTCAACGCCCCGTCGGGCCGCACCGGGGCGACCGCGCTCCTCGACGCCGGCGCCGACGCGATCTTCTGTGCCAACGACGCCACGGCGCAGGGCGCCCTGGAGGCGATCCGCGGCCGTGGGCTTCGCGTGCCCCAGGACGTCGCGCTCGCGGGCTTCGACGACCTCGACTTCTCGGCCCACCTCGACCCGCCCCTGACCACCGTCCGCCAGGGCGTCCGCGAGCAGGGCGAGGAGGCCGTCAACTGCCTGATCCAGCTCATCGGGGACCGGGACAACGCCCCCCGGCGGGTCCTCCTCCCGACCGAGCTCGTCATCCGCCAGTCGACTGTGGGAGGTGGACCGCGCACCTGACGTCGATCCTGGCCTCCGCGGTCGCGTGGGGCCTGCAGCAAGGTCTGGAGGAGGCATGCCGATGAATTTCACCAAGCGAATGGTCACGATGCTCGCGATCACTGGCATCGTGGTCGGCGCCTGCGGGTCTGCGGGCAGCACCACGGCTCCGGGGAGCGCGGCGGCCACGCAGGCCCCGCCCGCGACCACGGCTCCCGAGGTCACCCCCGCACCGACCACCGGCGCCGTCGAGGAGTACCCACGCAACGAGACGCTGTACACCACCGGCAAGCAGTGGGGTCCGCCGTCGACCTGGAATCCGCTCGACCCCAATGCCGCGACCGGCGTCGTCGGGCTCCAGTACGAGACGCTGTTCCTGTACGACCCGCTGGCCGACAAGTTCGACCCGTGGCTCGCCGAGAGCGCGTCCTGGACCGACCCCACCACGTACACGATCAAGACCCGGTCCGGCGTGACCTGGTCCGACGGCACGCCGTTCACGGCGCAGGATGTCGCGTTCACCATCGGGCTGGCCAAGATCAAGGCCGTGGGCTCGAACATCTGGGACTACGTGACCGACGCCACGGCAACCGATGACTCGACGGTCGTGGTCAAGTTCAGCGATCCCGCCTACCAGGAGTGGGCGACCTGGACCTACAACAGCCCGATCCTGTCCAAGCACATCTGGGAATCCAAGGCCAACGAGGACATCCTCAAGGACACCAACGCCAACGGCGTCGGGACCGGTCCGTACCTGTACAAGACCGCGACCGAGGACCGGATGGTCTGGGTCAAGAACGACAACTGGTGGGCGAAGACCGCGCTGAACCTGGACGTCAAGCCCAAGTACATCGTGGACATCGTCAACGGCGCCAACAACGTCGCGCTCGGCCTGCTGATGCAGGGCGGGATCGACCTATCCAACAACTTCCTGCCCGGCATCGCGACGCTGGTCGACAACGGCTACGTGAGCACCTACTTCAAGGGCGCCCCGTACATGCTGTCGGGGAACACCGCGTGGCTGGTCACCAACGACAAGAAGGCGCCGCTCGACGACGCCCAGTTCCGGCTCGCGATCGCCTACGCGGTCAACGTGCCCGACATCGTCAACAAGGTGTACGGGAACATCGTCCAGGCCGCCGACCCCACGGGTCTGCTGCCGACTTGGGACAAGTACATCGACAAGTCGCAGCGCGATGCGCTGGGCTTCAAGTACGACCCGGCAACCACCGCCAGCCTGCTGGACAAGGCGGGCTACAAGAAGGGCGGCGACGGGTTCTACACCAACAAGGACGGCTCGCCGATCAAGCTCACGATCATGGTCCCCACCGGCTGGTCCGACTGGGAGGCCGCCCGTGACGTGATCGTGGCCAGCCTCAAGGCCGCCGGCATCAACGCCGAGGCCCGGATCGTGGACTACAACGGCCTGGTGGACGCCCGCAACAGCGGCGACTTCGACCTGGTCGTCAACAACGAGGTCCAGCTGTCCAACACGCCCTGGACCTACTACGACTACATGTTCCGGATGCCGCTCATGGAGGGCGCCGGCAAGAACCGCAACTACGGCTCCTACGAGAACCCCGCCGCCTGGACGCTCGTGCAGCAGCTCGACAAGACGCCGGTCGACGACGTCGCGACGATGCAGTCCATCACGAGCCAGCTCCAGAAGATCTCGCTGACCGACATGCCGGTGATCCCGCTCTGGTACAACGGCCTGTGGTCCCAGGTCAGCAACGTGGTCTGGACGGGCTGGCCGTCCGACGAGGGCGACCACGTCCTGCCGGCCACCTGGAACGGGTACTGGCAGATGGGTGCCGTCAAGATGCTGACCCAGATCCACCTGGCGCAGCAGTAGCCAACGGGCTCCTCCGAGGCCCCTCCCGCCTCTGGCGGGAGGGGCCGCTTGCAGGGCACGGGACACTGGAGATCGGGTGCGACGCTACTTCGGGCGCAAGCTGTTCATCTACGCCCTGACCTTCTTCGTGGCCGCCAGCATCGACTGGATGATCCCGCGCTTCATGCCCGGGGATCCCGTCCAGAGCCTGCTGTCACGGCACCAGGTGGCACCCGAGGCGGTCCCCAACCTGATCGCCTACTACAACAACCTGTTCGGGCTGGACCAGCCGGTCCTCCAGCAGTACCTCAACTTCTGGGCCTCGCTCGCCCACGGGGACCTGGGCCTCAGCGTCTACCTCTCGGGGCGCCCGGTGACCGATGCCATCCTCGCCTCGTTGCCCTACACGCTGGCCCTCCTGGTCCCGGCGATCCTGCTCAGCTGGTGGGCGGGCAACAAGTTCGGCGCCTTCGCTGCCCGCCGCCGGTACTTCGACGACGCGGCCCTGCCGATCGGCTACATCCTGAGCGCGACCCCGTACATGTGGCTCGCGATCATGGTCGCCTGGATCCTGGGCTCGGTGCTGCGCGTGTTCCCGATCTCGGGCGGCTACAGCTACGCGCTAGAGCCCGCGCTTTCGTGGACGTTCGTGTCCAGCCTGCTCTCGCACTGGGTCATGCCGTTCCTGTCCCTGTTCCTGGTGATGTTCGGGGGCTGGGCGATCGGGATGCGCAACATGGTCATCTACGAGCTCGACGCGGACTACTCCAAGTACCTCGACGCGCTGGGCGCTCCGGCGAGCCTCGTCCGCCGCTACGCGTTCCGTAACGCGGTGCTGCCCCAGGTCACCGGGCTCGCCCTGCAGCTGGGGGTGATCGTCGCCGGGGCGCTCGTGACCGAGATCGTGTTCTCGTACCCGGGGCTGGGCAAGCTGCTGCTGGCCGCGGTCCAGAACGAGGACTACTTCCTGCTCCAGGGGATCTTCCTGTTCGTCATCGCGGGCGTGCTGATCGCCAACTTCCTGGTCGACATCGCCTACGTGCGGCTGGATCCGCGAACGCGGGTGGGGATGAGCGGGGGCACGGCATGAGCGCCATCGCCGAGCCCGCCCTGATCCTCGCCGAGGACGTGGGCCGGGCGCGCGAGGTCCGCTACTTCGTCCTGCGCAGCCGCAAGATCCTGATCTCGACCGTGGTCCTGGCGCTGTTCCTGGGGCTCGCGATCATCGGGCCCACGATCCGGCCCGGCGACCCCAACGCGTTCGCCGGCCCGCTGGGATCACCGCCGGACGGCACCTGGTGGTTCGGCACGACGACCTTCGGGCAGGACGTGTTCGCCCAGTTCATCTACGGCCTGGGATCGACGTTCGCGGTCGGCCTCGCCGGCGGCGGGATCGCGGCCGTGCTCGGGGTCGTGATCGGGTTCGTGGCCGGCTACCGGGGCGGGTTCGTGGACGAGGTCCTGAGCATGGTCACCAACGTCGTGCTGGTGATCCCGACGATCGCGCTGCTGATCGTGGCCACGGCCTTCTTCCGGGCGAGGGGGCTGTGGGTCGAGGCCGCGTTCATCGGCCTCACGTCGTGGCCCTGGGCAGCCCGCGCGATCCGGGCCCAGACGTTCTCGCTCAATGCCCGCGAGTTCGTGGACCTGGCGCGGATCAGCGGCGTGCCCGGCCGCCGGATCATCTTCGCCGAGATCGCGCCCAACATGAGCTCGTACCTGTTCATGACGTTCATCCTGCTGTTCGGCGGCTCGATCCTGATCGCGGCCTCGCTGGACTTCATCGGCCTCGGTCCCACCGAAGGCGTGTCGCTGGGGCTGATGATGTACAACTCGGTCGCCTGGAGCGCGCTCCAGCTCGGCATGTGGTGGTGGTTCGTGCCGCCCGGCATCGGGATCACCGCGATCGTGGGCGCCCTGTACGTGATGAACGTGGGGCTGGACGAGATCTTCAATCCCAGGCTCAGGGAGTCCTGACCGTGAGCCTGCAGGTCATCGATCTCAAGGTCTACTACCGGACGCTCGTGGGCGACGTCCGTGCGCTCGACGGGATGTCGCTGGACATCGCCGACGGCGAGATCATGGGACTTGCCGGCGAGTCGGGCTGCGGCAAGTCCACGTTCGGCAACAGCCTGGTCCGGCTCGACGGGCGGATGCGCCACGTCGGCGGCCGCGTCCTGCTCGACGGGATCGAGCTGCCGATCGGCGATCCGGAGGCCATGCGCGAGTTCCGGTTCCGCGACGTCTCGATCGTGCCCCAGTACGCGATGAGCGCGCTCAACCCCACGCGCAGGATCGGGCAGATGATCGGCGATCTGCTCGAGGCGCGCGGCGCGCGAACCGCCGGGACCCACGCCGAGCTCCTCCGGCGGCTGGCCCTGGTCGGGCTGGAAGAGGCGGTGCTCGACCGTTACCCGATCGAGCTGTCGGGCGGCATGAAGCAGCGGCTGGTGATGGTGATCTCGACGCTGCTCGACCCGTCGCTGCTGATCGCCGACGAGATCACGTCCGCGCTCGACGTCGCCAGCCAGCGGGCGGTCGCCCAGACGCTGGTGGAGTTCCGCGACCGCGAGTTCGTGCGCAGCCTGATCGTAGTCACCCACGATGTCTCGATCCTGTACCAGATCGCCGACACGCTCGCGATCATGTACGCCGGACGGCTGGCCGAGAAGGCGCCGACGGCCGAGCTCATGGACCGGCCGCTCCACCCGTACACCCGGATGCTGATCGGGTCGCTGCCCGAGATGGGGGTGCGGTTCGCGGACCGGCGGCTGGACGGGATCCCGGGCACGCCGCCTTCGCTGCTCAACCCGCCGGCCGGCTGCCGGTTCCGCGCCCGATGTCCGCTCGCCGATGCGCAGTGCGAGCAGCAGCCGGCGGCGGTCGAGATCGCGCCCGGGCATACCGTGGCGTGCTGGAAGGCGGCCTGAATGCTGGCGCTGGAACGCGTGTCCAAGACCTACCGGGTGGGTGCCTTCGGCGGCCAGCGGCACACGGCCGTGCGCGGGGTCGAGTTCACCGTGTCGCCCGGCGAGGTCGTGTCGCTGATCGGCGAGAGCGGCAGCGGCAAGACCACGATCGGCAAGATGATCCTGCGGCTGCTGTCGGTGAGCGAGGGCCGGATCACGCTCGCCGGGACCGACATCGCCTCGCTCCGCGGCGGCGCGCTGCGCGGCTACTACCGGACGGTCCAGGGCGTGTTCCAGGATCCGTTCAGCTCGTTCAACCCGATCTTCAAGGTCGACCACGTGTTCGCGCTGCTGCGCGGCGTGTACGGCCGGGCCGTGCCGGAGTCGACGTGGCAGGCGCGGGTCGAGGCGTCGCTGCACAGCGTCGGGCTCGAGCCAGGCCAGTGCCTCCACAAGTACCCGCACCAGCTCAGCGGGGGCCAGCTGCAACGCGTGCTCATCGCGCGCGCCCTGCTGCTCGAGACGCGGCTGCTGGTCGCCGACGAGATCATCAGCATGCTCGACGCCTCGACCCGGATCGACGTCCTCAACCTCCTGGGCGACCTCAAGGCACGCGGGCTGGGGATCCTGTTCATCAGCCACGACCTGTCGCTGGCCAACTACATCAGCGAGCGCGCCGTGATCCTGCGCCACGGGCGGGTGGTCGAGACGGGTCCCACCCCGCTGGTGTTCGGCAACCCGCTGCACCCGTACACCCGGATGCTGCTGGCGTCCGTGCCCCGCCTCCACGAGCGGTGGGGCACGGCCGACGCGCAGGCGGGCGCCGAGCCGGCATGCCGATATCACGGCGCGATCCTCGAGCGAGGTGACGTCGAGCGAGGCGGCGTCGCGCCGGGCGGTGGCCCGAGCGGTGGCCCGGGCGGGCTGCCGCCCCTGGTCGAGATCGAGCCCGGACACCTGGTCGGCTGCTCGGATCCGCAGGGCCGGTGCGCGCTGGCCGTGGACCCGGCGCCGGTCGCGGCCTGATCGACCGCCGACCCGCCGACCCGCCGTCGATCCGGAGCCCATCGCAGTTCGGCGGCTCGAGCTTCCCCCGGCCGGTCGCGAGCGCATCGTCCAGCTCCTCGGCGGTGGCCTCGTCGGGCAGGGCGATCACCAGCATTAGCGCCAGGTCCCCGGTCGCCGTCGCTCCCGGTGCCCGCGGCGGCGGACCGGGTCGGTGGTCGGCAAGCCCGGCGACGAAGGAAACCCCGCAATCGCGCCTGGGGGCTGGGCCGCTGCCCCGACGGTCGACCGTCGCTCACGATGTCCGCGACGACCGACGGGATCCCCCGACCCGGCCGTCGCGGCCCGCCGGGAGTGCCTCGAGCGCCCGTCGGGACCTCGCGGGACCGCCGGTCCCGCCTCGTGGCCCGGAGCCGGCTCGCGCCGCTCCCAGCGGGAGGTTGCGCCATGCGCAGGCCGATCCTGTTCCTCGCGGCGCTGGCCGTCGGAGCCGTGGGCTGCAGCGCCAGCGACTCGGGGACCCCGGGCACCCGCGTCATCGAGCCGCCCGCGCACCACCAGCCGCTACCCACCGATCGCGTCGAGCGGCCAGCGGCGACCCCCTATGACGGCGTGACCTACCAGGATCCCGGGGTCAACCCGTTCGTGCCCACCGACCGTGACCGCCAGTCGACGTTCGCGCTGGACGTCGACACGGCCGCCTACGCGATCGCGCAGCGATACGTCGAGGACGGCAACCTGCCCGACCCGGCCTCGGTTCGCGTCGAGGAGTTCGTCAACGCGTTCGACCAGGGATACGCGCCGCCCGAGGACGGCACGTTCGCGATCTGGTCCGACGGGGCGCCCAGCCCGTTCCTCGATGACGGCGAGCTCCTGCTCCGGATCGGGGTCCAGGCGCGCGAGGTCGCCGATCGCCAGCGGCCCGATGCGGCCCTGACGTTCGTGATCGACAGCTCGGGCTCGATGGCCCGCGAGGACCGACTGGGCCTCGTCAAGCGCGCCCTGACGCTGCTCGTGGACCGGCTCGGCCCGCGCGACACGGTCGCGATCATCGCCTACGGCAGCGACGCGCAGGTGCTGGCCGAGCCCACCCGCGTCCGGGACGCCTACCGGATCCTCGCGGCGATCGACTCGCTCCGGCCGGACGGGTCGACGAACGCCGAGGCCGGCCTCGCCCTCGGCTACCGGATGGCCGCCGACGCGTTCCTCGAGGGGGGCATCAACCGCGTGATCCTGGCCTCGGACGGCGTCGCGAATGTCGGCGACACCGACCCAGCCTCCCTGCTGCGCCGGGTCAGCTGGGACCGGAGCCTGGGCATCCAGCTGGTCACCGTGGGCGTCGGGATGGGCAACTACAACGACGTGCTCATGGAGCAGCTCGCGGACCAGGGCGACGGGTTCTATGCGTACGTCAACACGCTCGAGGATGCGCGACAGCTGTTCGGCGACCGGTTGACCTCCACCCTGCAGTCGGTCGCGCTGGACGCCCGGGTGCAGGTCGACTTCAACCCGCGCCTGGTCCAGGCCTACCGGCTCATCGGGTACGAGAACCGGGCGTTGCCGGACGCCGCCTTCCGCGACGATTCGGTCGCCGCCGGCGCGATCGGGGCCGGGCACGCGTCCACCGCCCTGTACGCGCTGCGCCTCAGCGCCGAAGGCGACGGCTCGGATCGGGTCGCGACGGTGAGCCTGCGCTGGACCGATCCGGACACGCGGCGGCCCGCCGAGATCGCCCGGGACGTTCGCACCGAGGACCTGGCGGGCTCGCTGCGCGACGCCGAGCCGCACGTGCGGCTGGACGCGCTGGTGGCGGCCGCGGCCGAGGTGTTCCGGCACAGCCGCTGGGCCGACGGCTACGCGGTCCGCGACGTCGCGGCCACGGCCGACCAGCTCGCCGACGACCTGCCGCGGACCGACCAGGTCCACGACTTCCTTGCCTTCCTCGACCGGGCGGCCCGCCTGGAACGCTGAGCGATCGCGAATGTCCCACGCCGCCGGCCGGCGGTGCCGAGGAGGAGCGGTGCGGCCGGCCGGCGTCCCACGCGCGCCCGGCGGCCGGCGACGCGTCAGCGCCAGGCGCGCACGGTCCTCGCCGGCGGGTAGGGCTGGCGGAAGAACCCGAGCAGCGGCTCGCCGGTCGTCTGCGCCAGCGCGATCCGCTCGCGCCACGGGCGCGTGGTGTCGGGGTCGATCGTCGCGCGCAGCTCGACATCGTCGGCGCCCGGGTGGTTGGGATCGTAGACGTTGATCCGAATCGTGGCCGGGGTCTCGTCGTAGCCGAACGCGAGCACCTGGTGGTTGCGGGTCAGCGCCCAGGGCGACGCCCCCGCCGCCCGGAGCAGGCCGACCACCGAGGGATGGCCCGCGTCGATCTCGTCCCGGATCAGCGGCCACTCGTCGCGCACGGCAGCCACCCGCGGCGGCTCGCGCCCGAGCCAGGCCGCGAGCCCGGTGGGCGGGTCCGGCCGAAATGCCTGGAGGTCGAAGAAGCGCACCGGGACGCGCAGCCAGTCGAGCGATTTCACCTGGCGTCGGACGAGGGCCGCGAACCGCGGGCTCCCGTTGGCGGGTGGTGTCGTGTCCGGCGGCGCTGCGAGCCCGGCCTCGAACAGGTCGCGCGCCGTGAGCGTCATGCCGCCGCACAGCCCGGCCGAGGCGTCGCCGATCCCGATCACCCGGGGGTCGATGGGTCCGAAGCGGATCGTCGGCCCGGGCGGGAACGCGTTCGCGAAGCGGAGGCCCTGGACGCTCGGCCGAAAGCCCTGGACGACTCGCGTGGTCATCCGCGCACCCTACCCGACGACCGGCAGGCCGGTCAGCCCGAGCCCGCCGCGGACCGCCGGCCCGGGCCGTCCTCGCCGACGATCCCCAGGCGGTGCGCGAGCGCAGCCGCCTCGACGCGGTTGTGCACGTCGAGCTTGGCCAGGATGTTCGACACGTGGACCGAGGCAGTCTTGGGGCTGATGCCGAGATCGGCGGCGATCCGCGCGTTCGACCGGCCGGCGGCGACCAGGCGGAGGACCTCGCGCTCGCGGGGCGTGAGGCTGAGCGTCTCCAGCGCGTCGTCCGCCGCGCCGTCTCCGGGCGCGGCGGGATCGAGGTCGATCCGGGCCAGCCGGGCGAGTCCAGCAGCCTGCGCCAGCAGCGGTTGCGCCGCCATCGCCCGAAGCGTCGTCGCCGCGGCGCGCAACGGCTCGCCGATGGCTGCCCGATCCGCCCCGCTTGCCAGCCGGGCCTCCGCCAGCCGCAGCCGGGCATACGCCGCGGCATACGGCCGATCGATGGCATCCCAGGCCGGGATCGCGCGCTCCCAGGCCGCGGCCCGGGCCGGCGGCTCGCCGAGGCGGGACCGCTCGGCGGCCAGGTGGGCGAGCAGCGCCTCGGCTCGTGGCCCCCATGCTCCCCGGAGGCTCGACGTCTCGCGCTCAGCGATGGCGGCGACGGCCTCGAGCCGCCCGGCCGCGTGCGCCGCCGCGGCCTCGTCACCCCGGGCACGGGCATCGAGGACGAGGTCCGTCTCGGTCCGGATCGCGAGCGCGCCCAGCCAGGCGAGCGATGACGAGCCTCGCGCGCCGCCCGAGGCGACCAGCTCGAGGGCGCCGTCGACCAGGCGGCGAACGTCGGTGGGCCGGCCCCGGGCGAGGGCGAGCTCGGCGCGGGCGACGGCGAGCGATGCGCGGTCCTCGGCATCGCCCAGCAGGGGTTCCAGATCCGTGAGCCGGAGGTCCAGCGCCGCGGCATCGACCTCGGGCGCGCGTGCCGCTGCCAGGCGCAGCGCGACGATCCGCAGGTGCGCTTCCACGACCGCAGCCGGCCGGCGCGAGAGACCGTCGGCGACCCGGCGGGTGGCGGCGTCCCAGTCGCCGACCGCGAACGCCGAGCGGGCCGCCTTCGCCTGGAGCTGTGCGCCCAGCGAGCGGCCGAGCCCCGATGCCTCGGCGATCGCGAGCGCTGCGTCCGCCTCCTCGATGGCGTCCCGCGCGCGGCCGCAGCGCGCGAGCACCGCCACCATCGTCGCCTCGCCGACGAGCCGGCCCTGCAGGTTTCCGATCGCATCCGCGATCGAGATCGCGGCCCGGAGGTCGGCGAGCCCCTCGTCCACCCGCCCGTGCAGGGCGAGCGTGCGCCCCCGGACGCCGAGCGCGATCGCCTCGATGTCCAGGGCGCCGAGCTCGCGGGCAGCCCGGATCGCCGATTCGGCGAGCGCCAGCGCGGGCTCCGCGTCGGCGTCGTCCATCCGCATCGCGGCCTGCTGGGCCTCCAGCCGGGCACGCAGGTTGGCCGCCGGCGCCGTGCCCAGCCGGGCGAGCGCCGCGTCCAGCTCCCGTCGCGCACCGTCGCGGTCGCCGGTCTCCCACAGCGCCCAGCGCACGCGGTCGTGGAGCGTGGCGGCACGCTCGTCGTCGTCGCCCACCAGCGCGAGCGCCCGGCGCGCGAGGTCCGCGGAGCGCTCCGGGTCGCCGGCCAGGAGCGCATCGATCGAAGCCTGCTCGAGCAGCCACGGCGCGTCGGGGGTCGCTTCGGCTGCCTCGACGCCCCGGGACCGCAGCTCGGCCGCGCGTGCGGCGTGGCGGACGGCTGCCTCGAACGCGAGCGCACGCTCGGCCACCTCGAACGCGCGGACATGGGCCTCGAGCGAGCCACGGTCGTCGCCCGCGGCGTCACGGTGGAGCGCGATCGCGGTCGCTCGCGAGGGATCCGTTCCCTGCCGGCCGAGGGCATCGGCGAACCGGCCGTGGAGCATCCGCCGCTCCCCCGGGCCCAGCTGCTGGAGGAGGACCTCGCGCTGGAGCGAGTGGCGGAACGCGGGGCCGTCGGGGCTGCCCGAGAGCACGCCCGCGTCGACCGCCTCGCGGAGCGCATTGCCGATCGCCCCGATCGGCCGGTCCAGGACGGCGGCGAGCAGCTCGTCGTCGACGGGACCTGGGTGCAGCGCCGCGGCCCGCAGGACCACGCGGGTCGACTGGTCCAGGGCGACGAGTCGCGCATCGAGGATGTCGCGCAGCGACGGGGGCACCCCCGCATACAGCCCGCCGTCCCGCGACAGCAGCCCGGCGACGACCAGCTGCAGCGCGAGGAACGGGTTCCCACCGGACCGCTCGGCCAGGCTGTCAAGGCCATCCGCGTCGACCTCGTCGGGGTGCACGTCGAGGGCGTTTGCCGCCATCCGCCCCAGCGCCGCCCGGTCGAGGGCGCCGAGCTCCAGCCGGAGGGCACCGTCCCGGGCCAGCTCCGCGACGGTCGCCCCGACGCCGGCCGACCCAGGCTCATCGGTCCGCAGGGTCACGACCAGCACCATCCGGGGCGCGAGCCCCACGGCGATCGAACGGACCAGGTCGAGCGTGGCCGGGTCCGCCCAATGCAGGTCCTCGATCACGATCAGCAGGGGCGCGGTCGCGGCGAGCCGCTCGAGCCATCCGGTGACCGCCTCGAACAGGCGCAGGCGCGAGAACGTGTCCGGGGCATCGGCAGCGATCGCTCCCGGAGCGGGCCGGCTCGGCCCGAACGACGCGCCCACGGTGCCGGACGTCGCGCCGGCGGGCGGCCGGGCGACCCGCGAGGCGTTGGCGGGGGCCGCTCCGGTGACCGGGATGGCCAGCCGCGCCACCTCCGGCAGGAGCCGGGCCACCTCGCGCCGGTACGCCCCCAGCGTGCCCGCGACGGTCGCCGGATCCAGGTCGCGGATGAGGCCGCGTAGCGCGGCGACGATCGCCGCGTAGGGCATCGCGCCGGCATCCATGCGCAGGCAGGCGCCGGTGGACACCCGGAATCCGACCTCCCTGGCATCGTTCGCGATCGCCGCCACCAGCCGCGTCCGGCCGATCCCCGCTTCACCCCCGACGACGAGCACCGCCCGCTCGCTCGAGCGCGCGCGCTCGAGGACGTCCCGGGCCGTCGCCAGCTCGGCCGTCCGTCCGACGATCTGGAGCCCGTCCGATCGTCCCACCGCACCCCGATCATACGGACCCGGACCCCGCGCGGCTGGCCGGTTCGGTGCCCCTCCCGGTGCTCAGCCGAGGACCGCGCCGGCGAGGACGGGCCGCAGGCGCCGCCTCGCCCGGCACAGCAGGGCCCGCGTCGCGAGCTCGGTGCGACCGATCTGAACGGCGATCTCCGCGTTGTGACGGCCTTCGGCGGCCATCACCAGCGCCGCCCGGTCGACGGGTCGCAGGCCAGCGAGCGCCAGCCGCACGGCACGCGTGCGTTCCGTGGCGACGACGGCCATCGCGGGATCCTCGGGAGCGGGCGGCCGCTCGAGGCGCGGAGCGTACCGCTGCGCGGTCGCGGCCCGGCGGGCCCGGCTGGTCGCGAGGTTGCGGGCGACCTGGCCGAGCCAGGCGGCCGCGTTGTCGGGATGGCGGCCCGCGCGCAGCTCGCCGGCGAGGCGCAGGAACGCCTCCTGGACGACGTCGGCGGCGACCTCCTCGTCCCGCGTGTAGGCGGTCATCCATCGGACGAGGCCCTGGGCGTGGGCGAGGTACAGCTCGGCGAGCACGGTGTCGGACGCTCGGATCTGCTCGGGATCGGCCTCGGTCGGGATCATCTCGCGGTCTCCGATGCGACGTGGGTGTCGCCTCGGAGGCTGGGCCTAAGGCGGCTCACTGCGCATCGGGCACCAGCCCTAGATGGAGGCGCTCGAGCGTGCCCGAGATCCGGGAGCGCCCGGGGATGGCCCGGGTCAGCCGCCGGCCGCGAGCTCCTCGGCAAGCATCGCGGCCAGCTCGCGGGCGTTCGTCGACCCGTAGTTCGCGTAGCAGTTGTTCATCAGGACGTGCGTCTCGCCCGACTGCGCCGCCGCCTCCATCACTCGCGGGACCCACTCCCGAAGCTCGTCGGGCCGATACAGGTAGCGGAACCGCTCGACTGTCGGCAGGCCGCGCATCGATTCCCAGGTCGCGGTCCGGCGCCCGTGGAAGCGCACCACGGCCAGGTCGGGCGAGGTGGAGGCGACCACCGGCGGCACCGAGGACTTGAACCCCTGCGGCCCGTCAACCATGACCAGCGGGATGCCCTCGTCCTCGAGGAACCGGAGGGTCCGCTGGGCGTTCTTCTCGTTGAACCAGGTCGCGTTGCGGAACTCGACCGCCACCGGGAGCCCGTGGGGCGCCAGCGCGGCCTTTGCCTCACGGATGGCGTCGCGGTTCTCGGACGAGGTGAAGAACCATCTCGGGTACTGGAGGAACACGGCCCCCAGCTGTCCGCCCTCGGCCAGCGGCGCCAGCCCGTCCGCGAACAGGCGCCATACCTCGGCCAGCAGCTCGCCGGGCAGGTCCTTCGCGTACAGGCGAGCCTTGCCGGCGATCGGCGGGGGGAGCGCCTCGCGGATCGCCCTGGGCAGGCGGCGCGTCTCGGTCGGCTGCCCGGTCAGCAGGGCGTGGGCCTTGACGTCGAACACGAAGTCGGGCGGGGTGCGCTCCACCCACAGCTCGGACAGGCGCCGGGACGGCAGCGCGTAGTAGGTCGCGTCGACCTCGACCACCGGGAACCGCGAGGCGTAGAACCCGAGCCGCTCCTCGGCGTTGTCCGCCTCCGACGGGTAGAACACCCCGGCGGCGGTCATGGTCGGGTCGGTCCAGGACGCCGTACCGACCCGGACGCGGTGGCCGGACGGGAGCTCGAGCGGGTCGGTCGCGGCATCCTCGAGGGCGGCGGCCTGGAGCCGCTCACGGGCCGCGTCGGGACCGGGATCGTGGGACGCGCCGAGGTCGTCGGCCGGGTGGTGCGCGGCTGGCGTCGCCGCGGTGCGGGCGCGCGGGCGGCCTATGGCGCGCTCGCTCCGACCGGGGCCGGCAGGCTGACCGGCCCGGGTGACCCGGATGCCGGCGCGCCGGAGGCACCCGGCCCGGGGGTCCCGGACGCCGCGGGCGCGGGCGCCGTGCCCGTCACCGAGACCCGCACCAGACCGGGCGCGTTGCCCAGCGCGGTCAGCGAGCCGTGGGCGGGCGAGGCCACGTCGAGCAGCAGCAGGTAGTCGCCCGCGACCGCGGGCGCCACCAGCGGGACCGTCACGCTGACCGCGCCGCCCGGGGCCGCGACCGCGGGGTCGAGCACGACCGGGACCGGGTCGGGCACCGGCAGCCCGGCCGGGGACACCCAGGTCGCCACGAGGTCGGCCGGCAGGCGCGCGGTGCGCAGCCAGGACAGGATCGCCTCGCCGCCGCCGGCGGGCGGCGCATCGGCCGCCTGGTCCCACGCCTCCGACCCCGCGTTGACCACCCGGACCGCGAGCGAGGCGCCGGCCCCCGCGCCGAGCGCGAGCGAGCCCGGGGCCCCGTAGGCGACCGCGACCGGGCCGCCCACCCGCACCAGGACCGGCGTGAGCAGCGCCTGGGTGGCGGCGTCGTAGGCGACGCCCGAGGGGGCGTGGAGGGTGGCCACCAGGCGGTACAGCCCGGGTGCCGCGGGATAGGTCACCTTGACCGCCAGGCCCCGGGCGCCGCGGGCGGCGGCGCCGACCGTGACCACCGTGCCCAGCTGCTCGGGGGCGACGAGGTCGACCTCGGGCGGCTCGGGCGGCGGCGTGGGCGTGGCCGCGGGATCGGGCGTGGCCGACGGGTCGGGCGAGGCCGCGGGCGAGGGGTCCGGGACGGGCGCCGGGTCGAGCAGCAGCGGGTCCCAGCGGACGCCCACCTCGGCCCCCGCGGGGACCGCGCCGGCGGCACCGCCCGCGAGCGGCAGGGTGAGCCGGGTGGTGGTGGTCGCGATCGGCAGGCTGCGCAGGGCGAGGGTCCCGAAGCGCAGCCCGCGGCCCGCGAGGCTGGGCTCGGCCGGCGGCCGCAGGGCCGCCGCGCCGACGGACCCGGTGGCCCCCGCGCGGACCGCGGCCGCGGTCAGCGAGCGCGACACCAGCGAGCGGTAGTAGCCGCCGCCGCGCCGGTCGGGGTCGAGCTGTTCGGTGTAGCCCGCCGAGCGGCGGCTGGCGACCGCGAACGCGTGGCCCTTGGCGCTCGGCGAGCCGGCCCAGATCCGGTCCACCGCGGCGCGGCTGCGGAGCAGCGCCCGGACGTAGTACGCGGGCCCCAGGTGCGCCTCGGCGACGACCGCGCCCGCGCCCGCCCGGATGAACCCCGCGGCGAAGTTGTCGACCCGCGCGATCGCGTCCTCGCGCGTGCCCTCGCTCAGCCCGGGCTCGGTGTTGCCCGACGCGTAGCACAGGTGGTGGAGCAGGACCACCGCGTCGGGCGCCAGGGCGAGGTCCTCGACCGCCGCCTCGCCGAAGTACTGGTGGGCGGTGTCGTCGACGCCCGCGACCGGGTTGAGCCCGAAGCCGTCCTGGGTGGGCGGGTAGAGGGCGTCGCGGTAGCGCGACGGGAAGCCGTTGCCGTGGCCCAGGTAGACCAGGATCGAGGCGCCCCGGGCGGCCGCCCGCACGGCGGGCCAGGTGGCATCGGGGGAGTAGACCTTGACCACCTCGGCGCCGGCCGCGGTCGCCTCGGCGGCGGCCGCGTCGGCGAGCGCCCGGTAGCGGGCGGTGAGCGAGCCCACCGGGCCGACCACCAGCACCACCTTGGGCACGGGCGCGGCGGCCAGCGCCGGGGCGAACGCACCCAGCGTCGCGAGGACACCGGCGAGGAGGGCGACCAGGGTCGCCCGGACGATGCGGTTCAGCGATGCGGCTCCCAGGAGCATCAGGCCGGCCGGCGGTGACTGCGCTAGCCTACCCCGCTCGTGCGACGCTGAACAGGGGGGCAAAGGCCCCAAGTGGAGCGCCGGAAGACCCTGGCCGGGGTCCGGGGACGGGACCGGTGCGCTCGGGCACCGGACGCTGGCGCCTGCCGCGGCCCCCTGCCGCGCGGGACCCGCGGGTACCATCGGGGCATGGCCGATGCACCCACGGGCGAGGCGCACGTGAACCGGCTGGCCGGCGAGACCAGCCCGTACCTGCTGCAGCACGCCCACAACCCCGTCGACTGGTTCCCGTGGGGACCTGATGCCCTCGCCAGGGCCAGGCTCCTCGACCGGCCGGTGTTCCTCTCGATCGGATACGCGGCGTGCCACTGGTGCCACGTCATGGAGCGCGAGTCGTTCGAGGACGAGGCGACGGCCGCGATGCTCAACGCCAGGTTCGTGGCCATCAAGGTCGACCGCGAGGAGCGGCCCGACCTCGACCAGCTGTACATGGGCGCGGTCCAGGCCATGACGGGCCAGGGCGGCTGGCCCATGAGCGTGTTCCTGACCCCCGACGGACGCCCGTTCTTCGGTGGCACCTACTTCCCCGACACGCCACGCCACGGGATGCCTTCCTTCCGGCAGGTCCTGGAGGGCGTCCACCAGGCGTGGACCGGGCAGCGGGCGGAGGTCGAGCGGGCCGGAACGCGCCTGGTGGAGGCGCTGATCGACGCCCAGCGGACGCCCGCCTCAGGCACCGTTCCGGAGGCCGGCTCGCTGCTGGCCGAGGCGGCCGCGCGGGTCATCGACGCCTTCGACGGGGCCCATGGCGGCTGGGGCGACGCGCCCAAGTTCCCGCAGCCGATGACGGTCGAGCTCCTGCTCCGGCGGCACGTCGCCACCGGGGATCCACGGCCGCTCGCCGTTGCGCGCCGGACGCTGGCGGCGATGGCCGCCGGCGGCATCCACGACCAGCTGGGCGGCGGGTTCCACCGCTACAGCACGGACGCCGCCTGGCTGGTGCCCCACTTCGAGCAGATGCTGTACGACAACGCCCAGCTGGCCCGCGCCTATCTGCACGCGTGGGCGCTGACAGGGGACGGCGAGCTGCTGGCCGCGACGACGGGCGCGCTCGACTACCTGCTGCGCGAGCTGCGCACCGACGATGGCGGCTTCGCCGCGAGCCAGGATGCCGACACCAACGGTGTCGAGGGGGCCACCTTCACCTGGACGGCCGACGAGATCCGGGAGGTGCTGGGCGCGAGCTTCGACCTGTTCGCCACCGCGTACGGCGTGGCCGAAGGCGGCAACTGGGAGGGCCGCACGATCCTGTCGCGGGTGGTGGACGACCGCGCGCTGGCACGCCGGTTCGGCCTCGCCGTGGGCAGGGTGCCGGATCTGCTCGCCGGGGCGCGAGCCGCGCTGCTCGCGCGCCGGAGCACGCGGTCCCAGCCCAGTCGCGACGACAAGGTGCTCGCGGGCTGGAACGGGCTCGCGATCGCCGCGCTCGCCGATGCGGGACGGGCCCTCGGTGCCGACGGCGAGCCGGAGCATGCGGCGCTCGCGGCGCGCTACCTCGCGGCCGCGTCGACCGCGGCCGCCGCGGTCCTGGACGGCCTGCGCCAGCCCGACGGCCGGCTGCGGCGCTCGTGGAAGGACGGGCGCGCCTCGGCGGACGGCGTCCTGGCCGACCACGCCTGCCTCGCCGAGGGCCTGTTGGCGCTGTACGAGGCGACCCTCGACGAGCGCTGGTACCGGGAGTCGCTCTCGCTGGTCGAGGTGATCCTCGCCCGCTTCGCCGATCCCGCGGGCGGGTTCTTCGACACTGCCGATGACGGTGAGCGCCTGGTGGTCCGGCCGCGAGACGTCCAGGACAATGCCACGCCATCGGGAGGCGCGATGGCGACCGAGGTCCTGCTGCGCCTGGGTGCCCTGAGCGGCGAGGCGCGCTACCGAGCCGCAGCCGACGCCGCCCTGGCCACCGTCGTCGGCATGCTCGGGCGCTACCCGACGGCGTTTGCCCAGTGGCTGTGCGCGCTCGAGCTCGTCGAGGCCGGGATCACCGAGGTCGCGATCGTCGGTGACCCCGCCGACGAGGGCGTCCGGCGACTGCTGGAGGTCGCGAACCGCGGCTATCACCCGTTCCACGTGCTCGCCGCCTCGGGCACGCCCGAGGCGGCGGCCGTACCGCTCCTCCGCGGGCGGTTCGCGCTCCGCGGCCGGGGGACGGCGTTCGTCTGCCGCGACTTCGCGTGCCGGTTGCCGGTCCACGAACCGGAGGCGCTCCAGGCGCTGCTGCTCGAGGCGGGCGGGTGATCGTCATCCGGGAGGCGCATCCGGGCGAGCTGCGGGCCGCTGGCGACGTCGTGGCCAGCGCCTATGCGGCGCTCCCGGGTGAGCGGCATGAGGACTATCTCGCGCACGTCCGCGACACGGCCACCCGTGCCCGCGCGTGCCCGATCCTGGTGGCCGTCGATGACGACGGGCGCGTGCTCGGCTCGGTGACCTACGTGCCCGGAGCGGACAACCCCTATGCCGACATCGAGCGGGACGGCGAGGCCGGCTTCCGGATGCTCGGCGTCGACCCGAGCGCGCAGGGCGCCGGGATCGGCCGGCGGCTGGTGGAGGCGTGCATCGACCGCGGCCGGCGGGCGGGTCGCACGGCGCTCGCGATCGGCTCGGTGCCGGTGATGACCGCCGCGCACCGCCTGTACCTCGAGCTCGGCTTCCGGCGGGCGCCCGAGCGCGACACTGAGCCCGTGCCGGGTGTCCGGCTGTGGGCGTTCGTGCGACCCCTGTAGCGCCCCGCGATGGCCGGCCAGGTGCCAGTCCCCCCGAGCGGCGGGGAGCCGCCGGACCGGGTCGGGGCGCCGGTTGACCGGGTCGTGCCCAGGCCAGCGGCGACGGTCGTCCTGCTGCGCTCCGGGCCGCGAGGCCCGGAGGTGCTGCTCACCCGCCGACCGTCGACGATGGCGTTCGGTCCCGGGCTGCACGTGTTCCCGGGCGGCGCCCTGGACGTGGATGACCGCGACCCTCGCCTGCTGGAGCATCTCCGGGGCGGGTCGGGCCGGGAGGTCCCGCCCACGCACGACGCGCCGTTCATGGTCGCGGCCATCCGGGAGCTGTTCGAGGAGACCGGGATCCTGCTCGCCACCACGCCCGGCGACGCTCCTGTCGCTCCGGAACCCGGACGAGGCGGCCACCGCGCCCCGACGTTTCTCGACCGGATCCTGAGCCGAAACCTCGTGCTGCGAGGCGACTGGCTGGTCCCGCTGTCTCGCTGGGTGACGCCGCCCGTCGCGCCCCGACGGTATGACGCGCGGTTCTTCGTCGCCGCCCTGCCCGCAGGGGCCGTGCCGGCATTCGACCCGCACGAGGTCGCCGGTCACGCGTGGCTAACGCCCCGCGAAGCGCTCGGGGCGATGGCCACCGGCCGGATCGAGCTGTGGACGCCGACCAGCACCACCCTCCAGCAGCTCGCGGCCGTCGCTGGCCCAGAGGACGTCCGGCGCTGGCTGGCGCCACGGGGGCACTCGGCATCAGGGGGCGCGGCGTCGACCCCGCCCATCGCGGCCGAGCGGCTGGGCGACCTGGTGACCCGGATCCGGGTCGATGGCGCCGGCGGCATACCGGGCCAGGCGGTGGACGCCTACCTCGTCGGGCGTCGCCGCCTGGTCGTGGTCGACCCGGGGGATCCGAACGACGCCGCCGCCGAGGCGATCATGCGGGCGGCAGCCGGCCGAAGTGCCGTGCTCGTGGGGATCGTGCTCACGGCACCGGTGGCGGACCACGCCGCGGGCGCCGAAGGGCTGTCGCTGCGGCTGGGGATCCCGGTCCTCGCGGCCGCGGGAGCCCGACAGGTGCTGGTGAGCGACATCGAGCCGCTGGGCGACGGCGACCAGCTCGGGCTGGCCGACACCGAGGTCCGCGTGCTGGCGACCCCCGGCACCCATCCCGACCACCTCGCGTTCGACGTCCCGGAGGCGGGTGTCGTCCTGGTGGGCGACCTCGAGGGACCGGGACCCTCGCGCGCGGTGCCCGAGCCGGTCGACCTGGCGTCCCTCGCGCGGTCACGCGCGATGATCGATGCGCTCGGGGGCCGGGTCCGCCTGGCGGCGCACCGGTAGCCGGGCGGTCAGGGCGTCGGGTCGTCGTCCTTGGGAGCGGACTCGGCCTTCATCTCGTCGATCTCCTTGCGTGCCTCGCGCACGCCCTGGCCGAACGCCCGCCCGAGCAGCGGCAGCGTCTTGGGACCGCGCCACACGATGACCAGGACGAGGACGACGATGAGGACGACCAGGAGGTCCATGCGCGGATGGTAGCAGCCCCATCGGGGCGGTATCGTCGGGCCATGTCCAGGTCGCCGGCGCGCGCCGCGCAGGGCCCGCTGCTCGTGTTCGGGCCACGCTCGCTGACGTACGACTTCGGCCCGGGCCACCCGCTGACCCCGCAGCGGTTCGGGCCCGGGATCGACCTCCTGCGGGCCGTCGGCGCCGAGCCCGGCCTCGCCCCGGAGCCTGCCGCGGACGAAGCGCTGCTGCGGGTCCATCGCGCTCCGTACCTCGAGACGGTCAAGGCGTTCTCGCGCGACCCGGGGCGGCCGGGCGCGATGGGGATCGGGATCTCGGACAATCCCGCGTTCTCCGGGATGCACGAGGCGTCGGCCGCGGTGGCCGACGGTTCGCTGCGCGCCATGGAGGCGATCCTGCGCGGCGACGCCGAGCATGCCTTCCACCCGGGTGGCGGGCTCCACCACGCGATGCCGGCTCGGGCTTCGGGGTTCTGCATCTACGACGACCCGGCGATCGCGATCGCCCGTGCGCGCGCCGACGGCCTGCGCGTCCTCTACGTCGACCTCGATGTCCACCACGGCGATGGCGTCCAGGCGATCTTCGCAGCGGATCCGGACGTCCTGACCGTGTCGTTCCACGAGAGTGGGCGGTACCTGTTCCCCGGCACCGGGTTCATCGACGAGCTGGGAGAGGGGGCGGCAACCGGGACCTCGGTCAACGTGCCGCTCGAGCCGTCCACGGGCGAGTCCGCCTGGCTCGAGGCGGTCGGCTCGCTGGTCCCGGTGCTCGCCGCCGTGTTCGGGCCGGACATCGTGGTCTCCCAGCACGGCTCGGACGCCCACGCGTGGGACCCGTTGGCGCACCTGCGCGTCACGACGACCGCGATGGGTGCGGCGGCGCGCCTGATCGATTTGGTTGCCCATCGCTGGGCTGCCGGGCGATGGCTGGCCACGGGCGGCGGCGGCTACGACGCGTACCGGGTGGTGCCGCGGGCCTGGGCGCTGACCTGGCTGGCCGGCGCCCACCGCGAGGCGCCGGTGCCGACCCCGGCCGCGTGGCGCGAGCGGTGGTCGGCCGCGGCCGAGGCGTTCGGGACGCCCGGGATGCCCGCGACCCTCGAGGATCGGCCCAACGCCGGACGGCCGGTCGACGCCGGCCAGCGGGCCGCCGAGGCCGCCTCGCTGGCGGTGCTCGCCCGCGTCCGGACGGCGGTGCTGCCGCGCCTCGTCCGGGAGGCCCAGGCGCGCGGTTGGTGGGCCCCTGACGCGGGCGGCGCGGCGCCGTCCCCGGGACCCGGCGGAGCCGACCGCCCGGCGCCGCGCTTCGAGGCCGTGGACCCCGTGATCCGGCCCCTGACCGCGGGCGACCTCGCCCACCTGGCCCTCGCCCCGCGGACGATCTCGCCGTTCGAGCCGCGCGAGGCGCGCACCCTGCTGATCGCCGCGGCGGCCGATGGGGCGCGGGTCATCGGTGCCGTCGCCGGGGACGAGGTGGTCGGGGTCGCGGCCGCAGCGCCGGAGGGCCAGGAACCGCCGGTCGAGGCGCTCCTCACGGTGGGGGTCGCGCCCGGGCATCGATCGCGCGGGATCGGTGGCGCGCTGCTGCGGCAGCTGGTCGGAAACCGGCCGGCGGGGACGGCGATGACCGCTCGGATCGGGACCGCGGAACGCGACGTCGTGGCGCCGCTGGATCCCGGAGTCCGGCTCGAGGTCGCGCGCCGCCTCCTGCGCTCGGCGGGGTTCGACGTGCGTCCGGCGCCTTCCGACGCGGCTCGCGACGATCCGGGGGCGGTCGCCGCGCGGCTCGAGGCGGGCAGCGGATGACGCCCGCCAGGCGGCCGCACGGTCGCGGGACCAATGCCCGGTCGGGACCCTGCCATTGGTCACGCAGGGTCACGGAAACAGGGGTCCAAGGGCAGGTTCTCGAGATCCGCCTTGTCACCGACACTTGGATCGATAACCACACGGTCGGCGGCGCGGACGTCCCCCTCCCCCTCATCCGCGCTGTCGACACGGGCACACGAACCGGCGGGCACTCCCCTGGCCCGCCGGTTCGTTCTTGTCCGCCGGGGTCCGCACCGGACGCCGGACCGGAACGCGGGGCGCGATGGGCGGCTCGCGCGCCGGCCTCGTCCCGCCCGCCGGCCCAATTCGTCGTCATCCACACCTGGGGCGAGTGCTGTCAGCAATCGGGGGGTCCGATCGTCGTCAGCTACGTCCCAGGCGAGTGGCTGGGCGGGATCCGGACCGATTCGTGGCCGGGGTCTGTGGATAGCACCACCTCCAGGCGTGAGCG
Source organism: uncultured Chloroflexia bacterium (assembly GCA_963741915.1). Classification (GTDB taxonomy): domain Bacteria; phylum Chloroflexota; class Limnocylindria; order Limnocylindrales; family CSP1-4; genus CAIXZV01. The sequence continues at coordinate 455,591 of CAVUJW010000002.1, forward strand.
GCGGGCGGCGACCCGCGCCGGGCGCTCCGGAGCGGACACGGCGCGCGATGCGACACCGACGGCGGGCACCCCGGCGCGACGTGGCATGATCCCGCGGGCGCCACCGTGACGGAAGCCGCGCACGACCTCGGTGACCGCCACCTGGTGGCCACCGAGACCGGCCCGGATGGCGACGTCCTCGGGCCGCTCGAGGCCCGGTGGGCGAGGCCGCGCTCCTGGCACGGCCAACGCATCCACGCCGGCTCGGCCGCCCAGGCAACATCCCCACGTACGCCCGGAGATCGTGAGCATGGCCACCAGGACGGACCTGATCCGCGTTCAGGGCGCGCGCGAGAACAACCTCAAGGACGTCAGCGTCGACATCCCGAAGCGCCGGCTCACGGTGTTCACCGGCGTCTCCGGCTCGGGCAAGAGCTCGCTCGTGTTCGACACGATCGCCGCGGAGTCGCGGCGGCTGATCAACGAGACCTACAGCACCTTCGTGCAGGGCTTCATGCCCACGCTGGCCCGGCCGGAGGTCGACGTGCTGGAGGGGCTGACGACCGCGATCATCGTCGACCAGGAGCGGATGGGCGCCAATCCCCGGTCCACCGTGGGCACCGCAACCGACGCCAACGCGATGCTGCGGATCGTGTTCAGCCGGCTGGGGCAGCCGCACATCGGCTCACCCAACGCGTTCTCGTTCAACGTGCCGTCGGTGAGCGGGCAGGGTGAGATCTCCATCGAGCGCGGTGACGGCAGGACCGAGCAGCGCACCTTCGCCCGCAGTCGCGCCGGTGGCATGTGCCCGCGCTGCGAGGGCCGGGGAACGGTCTCGGACGTCGACCTCGCCCAGCTGTTCGACGACTCCAGGTCGCTGGCCGAGGGCGCGATCACCATTCCCGGCTACAAGGTCGACAGCTGGTGGACGGTGGGGGTCTTCATCGAGTCGGGCTTCCTCGACCCGGACAAGCCGATCCGCGACTACACGAGGGACGAGCTCGACGACTTCCTGTACAAGCAGCCGACCAAGGTCAAGGTCAAGGGCGTCAACCTCACCTACGAGGGACTGATCCCGAAGATCCAGAAGTCGATGCTGTCCAAGGACGTCGACTCGCTGCAGCCGCACATCCGCGCGTTCGTGGAGCGGGCCGTGACCTTCGTCGCCTGCCCCGCCTGCGGCGGCACCCGGCTGGCCGAGGCGGCCCGCTCGTCCAGGATCCGGGGGATCAACATCGCCGACGCCTGCGCGATGCAGATCAGCGACCTGGCCGGCTGGGTCGCCGGCCTGGACGAGCCGTCCGTGGCGCCCCTGCTCGCCACGCTGCAGCGGACGCTCGACTCGTTCGTGGAGATCGGCCTGGGCTACCTCTCGCTCGACCGGCCATCGGGGACGCTGTCGGGCGGCGAGGCGCAGCGCACCAGGATGATCCGCCATCTGGGCTCCTCGCTCACCGACGTGACCTACGTGTTCGACGAGCCGACGATCGGGCTGCACCCGCATGACATCCGCCGGATGAACGACCTGCTGCTGCGGCTGCGGGACAAGGGCAACACGGTGCTCGTGGTGGAGCACCGGCCGCAGACGATCGCGATCGCCGACCACGTCGTCGACCTCGGACCCGGCGCCGGCTCGGCAGGCGGCAGGGTCTGCTTCGAGGGCAGCTTCGAGGAGCTGCGGGCCAGCGACACGCTCACCGGGCGTCACCTGGACGACCGCGCCTCCCTGAAACCGTCGGTGCGCGAGCCGAACGGTGCGCTGGAGGTGCGCGACGCGACCACCCACAACCTGCAGCACGTCGACATCGACATCCCGCTCGGCGTGCTCGTGGTCATCACCGGCGTGGCGGGCTCGGGCAAGAGCTCGCTGATCCACGGCTCGGTGTCCGGACGGGACGGGGTGGTGTCGGTCGACCAGGCCCCGATCCGTGGCTCGCGGCGAAGCAACCCGGCGACCTACACCGGGCTGCTCGATTCGATCCGCACGGCGTTCGCCAGGGCCAACGGCGTCAAGCCCGCGCTGTTCAGCGCCAACTCCGAGGGCGCCTGCCCCAGCTGCAACGGCGCCGGCGTGATCTACACGGAGCTGGGCTTCATGGACACGGTCGCGACCACGTGCGAGGAGTGCGACGGGAAGCGATACCAGCCATCGGTGCTGGAGTACCATCTCGCCGGCCGCGACATCAGCGAGGTGCTCGCGATGCCGGTGAGCGAGGCCGAGGCGTTCTTCGGCGCCGGCGTGGCACGGACGCCGGCCGCGCACACCATCCTCCACCGGCTCGCCGACGTCGGGCTCGGCTACCTCACCCTCGGCCAGCCGCTCACCACGCTGTCCGGCGGTGAGCGGCAGCGGCTCAAGCTGGCCATCCACATGGCCGAGCCCGGCGGCGTCTACGTCCTCGACGAGCCCACCAGCGGGCTCCACCTCGCCGACATCGCGCAGCTGCTCGGCCTGCTCGACCGGCTGGTCGACGGCGGCAAGTCGGTCATCGTCATCGCGCACCACGAGGCGGTCATGGCCCATGCCGACTGGATCATCGACCTCGGCCCGGGCGCCGGCCACGACGGTGGCCGGATCGTGTTCCAGGGCACGCCCGCCGACCTCGTTGGTGCCCGCTCCACGCTCACCGGCGAGCACCTCGCCGCCTACGTCCGCGCCTGATGGAACTGTTGCGGGCGATCAGGCCCGGCGCTCGCGCGCGCTGGCCAGCTCCTCGGTGACGCGCCGCAGGAACATTCGGACCGCGGCTCGCTCGCCGGCGTCCAGCCCTTCGAGCGCGCGGTCCACCGCCTCCCCACGCCACCTGTAGGTCCGTTCGACCATCTCCGCGGCTGCCGGCGTGAGCGAGACGTGGACGACGCGGCGATCGGTGGGATCAATTCGCCGTTCGAGCATGCCGCTCGCCTCGAGCTCGCTCACCACCCGGCTGGCCCAGCCATAGGAGATCCCGAGCCCATCGGCCAGCTCGCCGATCGTGCGGCCGCCGTGCTGGTAGACGTGGATGGCCGCACGGATGGCGTGCGTCGACGGTGCATGGCGCGCGGACGCCTCGACCGTCTCGCCGGAGTCGACGACAAGCGAACCCGAGGCCGCCGGCCGGGGCGCCGAGGCGGCGGTCTGTGCTTCGGCCGAGCGCGTCGCGTAGGCGACGTGGACGAGCTCGAGCAGCAGGCGGCTGGCCTCGAAGGCGTCGTCGCTGAGCGCCGGGCGATCCGTGGGGCCTGCGCGATTCTGGTCGCGGCGCGGGGTCGTGCCGCCGGACTGGACGGGTCGCGTCATGATCGCTATCCTAGCGAAAATATTTCTCAAGTCAAGCAATCGCCGGCCACGCCGACGTTCCCCCAGGAGGACCAGCGAGATGGCGACCAACCCGGACGAGCGACCCGGCCCGTCGATCCACGCGCAGGGCACCGGGCGCTGGTTCGGGCTGGCGATGCTCAGCGTCGGGGTCGCGATGATCATCGTGGACGCGACGATCGTGAACGTCGCGGTGCCCTCGATCATCCGGGAGCTGAAGCTCGACTCCACCCAGGCCGAGTGGATCAACACCATCTACGCGCTCGTCTTCGCGGCCCTCCTGATCACGCTCGGCCGGCTGGGCGACGTGTTCGGCCGGCGCCGCATGTACCTGGCTGGCCTCGGGCTGTTCATCGGCGCGTCGGTCCTCGCGGGTCTCGCGCCCAGCGGCGACGTGCTGATCATCGCCCGGGTGCTCCAGGGCGTCGGCGGGGCAATGATCCTGCCCTCGACCCAGGCCATCCTCAACTCCAACTTCCAGGGCCACGACCGGGCCATCGCGTTCGGCATCTGGGGATCGGTGATCGGGGGCGTGGCGGCCGTGGGCCCGCTTCTGGGCGGGTTCCTGACGACGTACGCCTCGTGGCGCTGGGCATTCTTCATCAACGTGCCGGTCGGCCTGCTCGCCATCGCCGGCACCCTGCGCTACATCGGCGAGTCGCGGGACGAGCACGCGCGACCGGGCTTCGATTTGCCCGGCTTCCTGCTGATCACCAGCGGGCTGGGCGCGTTCGTGTTCGGCCTCATCGAGGGCCGCCAGTACGGCTGGTGGACCCCCAGCCCGCGCCATCCGTTCGAGGTGCTCGGCTGGACATGGCCGTTCGAGGGCGTGTCGGTCACCCCGTTCGCGCTCGGGTTCGGCGTCGTCGGCCTGCTGCTGTTCGCCGCGGTCGAGGCGCGACGCCGCCGCCAGGGCCGGTTCTACCTGTTCGACTTCACGCTCTGGCTGTACCGGGGGTTCCGGTACGGCAACCTCGCGGGCACGATCGTCTCGCTGGGCGAGTTCGGGCTGCTGTTCGCGCTGCCGCTGTTCCTCCAGGGCGTCCTGGGGTACACCGCCTTCGAGACCGGGCTGGTGTTCCTGTCGCTTGCCGCGGGTGCGTTCGTCGCGGCACCCGGTGCCGCCACCCTGGCGCGCCGCTTCGGGCCACGCTGGGTGGTCACCATCGGCATGCTGCTGGAGGCGATCGGGATCGTCAGCACGACCCTGCTGATCTCGACCGAGGTCAGCGGGCTGCAGCTGGCGATCCCGCTGTTCGTGTACGGCATCGGCGTCGGGTTCGCCACGGCACAGCTCACGAGCATCGTGCTGTCCGACATCCCCGTCGAGCTCTCGGGCATCGCGTCGGGGGCCAACAGCACCCTGCGGCAGGTCGGCTCGGCGCTGGGGATCGCGATCCTGGGGACCGTGCTGTTCGCAACGCTCGTCGGGCAGAGCGAGCACAACATCGCCGACGACCTGCCCGCGGTCGACCCCGCCTGCCGCCAGCTGGTGGTGGACCTGGTGGACGCGTCGGCCGGCCAGATCCTGCCGGCCCTCCGGGACCCCTCGCGGGCAGCCGAGAGCGGTTTCGCCGGCGGCACCGCGGCCCTGCCGCCGGAGCAGGTCGCCTGCTTCCGCGACCCGGCGCTCATCGCCGCGCTGCCGGCGACGGCGGCGCCGATCGAGCGCGCGTTCGTGGACGCGACGCGGATCGCGGGCTTCACGGCGGCCGCGTTCGTGCTCCTGGGCGTGGTGTTCTCGCTGCTCCTCCCGGCGCGGCGTCCCCGCCCGGTCGAGCTCCCCGAGCGCGAGGCGGTCGCCGGCGGCGGGTAGGCTATCGATCGTGCCCAGGCTCGAGCCCTCCACGATCGACGTCGCGCGGATCCGCACGATCGCCGCCGCCGCGCGCGAGCGCGGACGCACGACGCTGGCGGAGCCGGACGCGCGCTCCGTCCTGGAGGCGATGGGGATCGCGGTTCCCCGATCGACGTACGTGCCGGTCTTCCCGGACGGCAGCGTGGCACGAACTGCCGTCGCCGACGCGGTCTCGCTGCTGGACGGCGACCGGGCCGTCGTGCGCGTCGTGGCGCCGGGCGTCGTCCACAAGACCGAGGCCGGAGGCGTGACGGTCGTTGGCCGGGACGTCGGGGCCGTCCGGGACGCCATGGGCGCGATGCGCTCGAGGCTCGAAGCGTCGGGCGTCTCCCCGGTCGAGGGGTTCATGGTCGCGGCGTTCGTCGCGCACGAGCCGGGGGTGGGCGGCGAGCTCCTGGTCTCGGCGCGCTGGACCGCCGGCGCGGGCGCCGTCGTCAGCGTCGGGGCCGGCGGGACGGAGGCCGAGGCGCTTGCCGCGGACATCCGTCCGGGGCGCGAGCTCGCGATCCTGTCGCCCTCCCTCACGCGCCCCGAGGAGGTCGCGGGGATCCTCGCGAGCGTGACCGCGGTGCGGCTGGCGACGACGTCCCAGCGCGGCCGGCCGCCGCGGATCGGCATCGACACGCTCGTGGACGTGGTCGGGCGGTTCCTGGCGGTCGCGGCCGCCTGCGTGCCCCGCGACCTGGCCGAGCTGGAGGTCAACCCGATCGTCGTGGCGGACGGCGAGCTGGTCGCGCTCGACGTGCTCGCCGCGATCGGTCGCGACGATGCGCACGGGGCTGTGACGCCGGGACCCCGGCCGGTCGCGAAGCTGACGCGGCTGCTCCAGCCGCGGTCGGTCGGGATCATCGGCGTGTCGGGCTCGATGAACCCGGGTCGCATCATCCTGCGCAACCTGCTCCGGGACGGGTTCGGCGAGGAGCGCATCACCGTCGTCAAGCCCGGGGTCGAGGAGATCGACGGGTGCCGGTGCGTGCCCGACGTCGCCTCCCTGCCCGCCAAGGTCGACCTGTTCGTGGTCGTCGTGTCGGCGGCCCAGGCCGCAGGGGTCGTCGCCGACCTCGTCGAGCGGGACGCGGCCGAGACGATCCTGGTCATCCCCGGCGGCTTCGAGGAGAAGCAGGGAACCGAGGCAATCGTGGCCCGGATGCGCGCGGCCCTCGACGCTGCGCGCGCCCGGCCCGACGGCGGGCCGCTGCTCAACGGCGGCAACTGCCTGGGGTTTCGATCGCTGCCCGGCCGCATTGACACGATGTTCATCCCGGCGACCAAGCTCCCACCGCCGAAGGCCGGCGCCGCGCCGCTGGCGATCGTCGCCCAGAGCGGCGCGTTCGCGATCACGCGGCTCGGGCGGCTGGCGGACCTCCACCCCCGGTACCTGGTGACCGTCGGCAACCAGATGGACCTCACGGTGGGGGACTTCGTCGAGCACCTCGCGGACGACCCCTCCATCGCCGTCTACGGCGTGTACGTCGAGGGGTTCCGGCCGCTCGACGCGGGGCGGTTCGTGGCCGCGGCCCGCCGCGTGAGCGCTTCGGGGCGAACGGTCGTGCTCTACCAGGCGGGGCGGACGAGGGCGGGCGCCGCCGCCTCGGCCAGCCACACCGCCTCGATCGCGGGCGACTACCTGGTGACGCGCGCGCTTGCGGAGCAGGCCGGCGTCCTCGTCGCGGGCACGCTCGACGAGTTCGACGACCTCGTCCGGACAGCCACGCTGCTCGCCGGGCGATCCATCCTGGGACAGCGGCTGGGCGCGATGTCCAATGCGGGCTTCGAGTGCGTCGCGATCGCCGACAACGCCGGGTCGTTGCAGCTGCGCCCGTTCGATCCGTCGACGGCGTCGCGGTTGGGTCCGCTCCTCGAGGCCGCCGGTGCCGGGAGCGTCGTCGACGTCCACAACCCGCTCGACGTCACGCCGATGGCGGGTGATGCCCCGTTCCTCGCCCTCGCAGAGGTCGTCCTCACCTCGCCCGAGTTCGACGTCGGCGTGATCGGCATCGTCCCGCTCACCGCCGCGCTTCTGACGCTGCCGCCCGGATCCGGTCACGACGAGGACCTCGAGGCCCCCGACGCGGTGGCGGCGGGGCTGGTCGGGCTGTGGCAGCGGACGACCAGGCCGTGGGTCGCGATCGTGGACGCCGGATCGCTCTACGACCCGTTCGCCGGAGCGCTCGAGGCCGGCGGGATCCCGGTCTTCCGCACCGCCGACCGGGCGATCCGGACCCTGGACGCGATCGTCGGCCATCGACTTCGCCAGGACCGGCCGTCGCAGCGCCAGGGTCACCGGCCCGCGGGCGCGCGGTGCGCAGCCACGCCGTCGATGACTGCGCCCATGGCACGGTGAGCGGTGGTGCGGTCGGGTCCCGCTCGACTTCCGGCGACGGCAGGCTGGTACCATGCCGCCATTGAGGCACCGCCCGGATCTGCCTACGCTGGCCCCCAACAGCATGGGCGCGGTGTCACCCGCTGAAGCTCACGCCCACGCCGCCGCCGGGTACCGGCACGCCGCCCTCCCCGGCACGACAAAGGCAAACCCAGCGTGAGCTGGGGACGCAAAGCCACGGGACTGGAGGCCGATCCCTCCAGTCAGCCGGGTTGCCGTATCCGCGGCATGGAGGTTCGAACGCCATGCGAGTCAGAGCAGTCCTGACGCACGCCGCCGAGGCGGTCCTCGAGGGCGCACTCATCGCGATCCTGGTCGTAGGCCTGGTCGCGGGCACCGCTTTTGCCGCCAAGGGCGGCGGCGGAGGCCACAACGCAGGTGCCACGTCGGCGACGGTCACCGTCAGCCCGAACCCGGTCGACGTCGGCGTCGAGTACACGATCGCCGGATGCGGGTACAAGACCGGCACGCCGCTCGACGTCAAGCTGTATACCTCGACGGCGACCGTGGTCCTCATGACCGGCGGCGACGCGTCCGGCTGCTTCTCGGTCGGCAACAAGACCTGGTCCGCGAGCGACGTTCGCGTCGAGGTGTGGCAGTACGGGCGAAAGTGGTCGCTGAAGGCCACCACGACCTTCGTCGTTCGATAGCCGCGGGATCGTCCGACCGTCGGCGAGCGCAGGCTCGGTTACCGCGGCTGGCCGGCGAGTCCCTGGATCGCGTCCAGATCCTTGCTCCAGACGGGCGCGAGCGACGACCCGAGGAACAGGAAGTAGCGGTCGTTCGACCCGTCGAACAGCCGGCTGGCATTCAGCTGGACGTTCTTCAGCATTCGCTCGTACGCCGCGCGCACGTTGTCCGGTAGGCGGGCCGACGCGAGCCATGGCTGGTCCTCGGCGGCGATGACGACCATCGCCTCGTATTCCTGCTTCGCCGCGCCCGCGGCGACGGCGCTCGCGTCCTTCGCCAGGCGCGTCATCGTCGCCGCGTGATCCTTGAGCTGGGCGGTGTGCTCGAGGACGCGGGCGAGGTCGGCGTCGGGGCCGGACGTCGTCGGTTTCGAACCGGACGGCGTAGCGCACGCGGCCATCGACAGGAGCAGGATGATCGCGACGCCGAAGAGGCGGACCTTGGTCATCATTCGAGGCCCATGCTAATCACGCGACCGCCCGGCATGGCGATCCGCGGCGGGACGTCGAAAGCCCGGCCGGTGGCCGGGCTTTCGACCGCTTCAGGCGAGGTCCGGGCCTCATGGGCGCCGGGTCTCGAGCACGATGGCTACTTGGGGATCCGCGTGGTCTTCGGATAGTCGTCGGCAGACAGGTTGTTGTACTGCGCACCGCCGAGGTTGCACAGGTAGTTCTGGAGATCCGTCTGGGTCCCCGAGAACCCGCTGAGCGTCGGCGCCGTGGCGATGGTGTCCTTGTCGTCGCCATTGCCGAACGTGCCGTCGCTGTCGACCGTGCTCACGACCAGGGTCTGGTCGACTTCCGAGCAGGTCAGGATGATCAAGCGGAACAGCTTGTTGTTGCCGAAGTCGTTGTTGCTGTCGGTCTGGCCCGACGTGAGGTCGATCGCGTAGCCCAGGGTGCCGTCGGGGCACGTTGGACCGCTGGTCGGGAACGACTGGTGCCAGCCGGCCTGCTGCGTCTCGCACACGATGTAGGCGCCGGGCTTCAGGCTGAAGCTGTAGGAGCCCACGACCGTGTCGACGGTCGCCGTCGTGGTCGACACCGACGTCGTCTCGCCGGCCTGGAGGATCCCGTCGCCGTTGGCGTCGGTGTAGGCGGTGATCGTCCAGCCGTCGAGGCCGGGCTCGCCGCTGTCCTTGACGCCGTTGTTGTTGTTGTCGCTGAACTTGACGCCCGACTTGGTGATGTTCTGGTAGTTGCCGAAGTCGTTGTTGGTGTCGGTCTGGCCCGACGTGAGGTCGATCGCGTAGCCGAGCGTGCTGCCCGGGCAGGCCGCGCCGGTGGTCGGGAACGACTGGATCCAGGTGCTCTTCAGGGTCTCGCACACGATGTAGGCGCCGGGCTTCAGGCTGAAGCTGTAGGAGCCCACGACCGTGTCGACGGTCGCCGTCGTGGTCGACACCGACGTCGTCTCGCCGGCCTGGAGGATCCCGTCGCCGTTGGCGTCGGTGTAGGCGGTGATCGTCCAGTCGTTGAGGCCGGGCTCGCCGCTGTCCTTGACGCCGTTGGCGTTGTCGTCCTGGAACTTGACGCCCGACTTGGTGATGTTCTGGTAGTTGCCGAAGTCGTTGTCCACCTCGGACGAACCGGAGGTGATGGTCACCGCGAACCCGGCGGCGCCGAGGCCGCTGACGGCCGAGCACTTCGTGTTGCCACTCGGCGCGCTCTGGATCCAGGTGGCCTGTAGCACCTCGCACACGACGTACTTGCCGGGGTCGAGGCTGAACTCGTAGGCCCCGTCCACGCTGTTGGCCGTGGCGGTGGTCTGGCTGACGAACGTCGTCTCGCCCGCCTGCAGCACGCCGTCGCCGTTGGTGTCCGTGTACGCCCGGATCGTCCAGCCGTTGAGGCCGGGATCACCAGCGTCCTTGGTGCCGTTGGCGTTCAGGTCCTTGAACTTGACGCCCGACTTGGTTCCCTGCTGGAAGTTGCCGAAGTCGTTGTTGATGTCGTGCGTGCTGGCCGTGAGGTGGACCTTCCATCCGACCGGCCCGAGCGTGGTGCTCGTCGAGCAATCGGCCTTGTCGGTCGTGCTCGCGTTGGGGAACGACTCCGTCCAGGTCGACTGGGCCACCTCGCACACGATGTAGTCGCCCGCGTTGAGGCCGGTGAACGAGTACGCCCCGACGGTCGTGCCCACCGTGGCGGTCGTCTTGGTGGCCAGCGCGCCCGCGGTGAACTCCGGCCCGCTCAGGATGCCGTTCGCATCAGGGTCGGCGAACAGCTTGATGTCCCAGCCGTTGAGGCCGGGCTCGCCAAAATCCTTGACGCCGTTGCCGTTCGTGTCCTGGAACTTCTGGCCGCTCTTGGTCGAGCAGGTGTTGAACGAGCCCAGGGCGAAGTCCTTGAGGGTCGCCGTGAACGAGGGCGACGAGCGGGTGTGGACGTTGAACGAGCTCAGGCAGCCCTCGAAGTTGACCTGCGGATCGCCGGTGTCGAGGAAGCCCTCGACGAACGCGTTGGCGATCAGCGTGTCGGTGGGGTTGCCGTTCGTGTCACGGCACTCCCACGAGCCGCACGGGGTGTCCACGCCATTCTGCGTGATCCCGATGCTGCTTGCGGCTGGCGTGATCACGACGTACTTGCCGGTCACACCGTTGAACCGGCGGACCTCGGGGTTGCCGAGGCGGCCGCCGTTGTCGAAGTCCATCGTGATGACGATGTCGCCGTCGGCCCGGGTTCCGGTGAAGTGCCCGGCCTCGCAGCCGTTGGCCGCATCGGGGCTGTCGGCCACCAGACCGACGGTGTCGTGGTAGAATTCGAAGTCGACGTGGGCGGAGCCGTTGGTCGCGACACGCTCGAGCCCGAAGTACAGGATGAGCTTGCCGTCACCCCGGTCATACGCCGCGGTGTACACGTTGGACAGGTCGTCCTTGTTGTTGGGGATCGACCCCGCCCCCCAGGTGTCCGTCGAGAGAACGTCGCCGTTCTTCTCGCCGCCTGCTCCCGTGTACACGGTCGGATCGCCGCTGCCGCTCAGGCAGGCGCCGCCGCCGGCGACTGGTTCCTGCCCGACGAGCGGGTCGAAGGCGAGCGGGTCGACCGCGAACTGCGACGCCACGCCGCCCCCGGGGATGGGGTCGATGACTGCCACGGGACCCGGGGGCGGACCCACGGTCTGCGCGGATCCGTCGAACAGGCTGGCCCAGTCCGGCGTCGTCGGGCTCACCTCGTCGGTGACGTTCCCGTCGTTGATCTCGAACAGGTCGGGCCCGGTCAGGTTCACGGCCCGAACCACGCCCACGGTGACGATGAGGATCGCGGCGAGTCCGAGCCCGCCGAGCAGGTACTGGCGGCCCTCGACCGCCCTGTGAATCGTGCGGTGTAGCACGATAGCTCTCCCTCCATGTCCAGTCCTGCCGCTCAACGCGGCGCTCTCTCCGGTGCCGACGTGGGTTCGCTGTCCGGTCGCCGTGCGACCGAACCGTCAATCCGATGGAGCGCTGGCGCTGTTGCCCTCCTTGTGCTCCTGGTGTGGACTCCCCTGGCGACGCCGATCCGCGACCCATCGCGGGACGGGGCGACGCATGAGCGGGCGAGGAACGTATCGACCCTTCCACGATGGAGGCGGGTGGCGGGTCGGGTCCGTAACGCCGGGCCATGGCGCTGATGGCCTCGCGCGGGTCCTGTGGTCCGGGCCGCCATCGTCGCGTGCGCGTGACGCGACACACGACCTGACTAGGTGTCCGAGTGCTCCGACCCTTCTCCCCCGGAGCTCTGGACCATCACCTGTTGCCGCCGATGCAACGGGAGGCGGTGTCCTGCGCGTGCAGTGCCGGTGCCGCAATCGCGCTCCCTGGCAGCGGTGCCCGCGTGCGGACGTCCGGTGTACCAGTACGAAGGTACTGGGTCAACGTCCAACCGTCGCAATGTCGGCAAGCTGACAGCAGAATGGTGTGTCGACGCACCAGGCGGGCCGGCTCCCCATCCGGATTGCGAACATCTGTACGAAATCGGGAGTGCGGCCTATACTCGCCCTCCCGTGGCCGCGCCCACCCAGGATCCCCTCGCGCCCTTCGGGCCCGCCGTGCGGGCCTGGTTCGAGGCGACGTTCGAGGCGCCCACGCCGGCCCAGGGGGAGGGCTGGGCGGCCATCGCGCGGGGCCACCACACCCTGATCCACGCTCCGACGGGCAGCGGCAAGACGCTCGCCGCGTTCCTGTGGTGCCTGGACCGCCTGGTCGAGCGCCCGAGCCCGGCGCCGAGCCGCCAGGATCCGGGCACCGTGCGGGTGCTGTACGTCAGCCCGCTCAAGGCGCTCACCTACGACGTCGAGCGCAACCTCCGGGCGCCGCTCGCGGGGATCGCGCTCGCGGCGCAGCGCCTGGGCCTCGAGCCCCCGCGCATCTCGATCGGGAGCCGGACCGGGGACACGCCGGCCGACGAGCGTCGAGACCTCGTGCGCCATCCGCCGGACATCCTGGTCACCACCCCCGAGAGCCTGTACCTGCTGCTCACCAGCCAGGCGCGCGAGATCCTGCGCGGCGTCGAGCACGTGATCGTGGACGAGGTCCACGCGATCGCCGGCACCAAGCGCGGCGCCCACCTCGCGCTGAGCCTCGAGCGCCTGGAGCGGCTGCGGGGTGGCGAGACGGCCGCCACGCCGCTCCAGCGGATCGGCCTCAGCGCGACCCAGCGGCCGCTCGAGACGATCGCGCGTTTCCTGGGCGGCATCGGCGAGGGCCGGGAGGTCGCCATCGTCGACGCCGGCACGCGCAAGCCGCTCGAGCTCCAGGTCGTCGTGCCGGTCGAGGACATGGCGCGCCTGGGCGAAGCGCTGCCGATCGAGGACCAGCCCGGCGGGCCGGTCATCGGCGGCGAGCTGCGGACGAGCATCTGGCCCGCGATCCACCCCCGGATCCTGGAACTCATCCGCGCGCACCGCAGCACGATCGTGTTCACCAACAGCCGCCGCCTCGCCGAACGCCTCGCCCAGCGCCTCAACGAGCTCGCCGGCGAGGAGCTGGTGCGGGCGCACCACGGCAGCATCGCCCGCGAGCAGCGGCTCGAGATCGAGGAGGAGCTCAAGGCCGGCCGTCTCCCTGCCCTCGTCGCGACCAGCTCCCTCGAGCTGGGCATCGACATGGGCGCGGTGGATCTCGTGATCCAGGTCGAAAGCCCGACATCGGTCGCCCGGGGCCTTCAGCGCATCGGGCGGGCGGGCCACCAGGTCGGCGAGCCGTCGAAGGGCGTGATCTTCCCCAAGTACCGCGGCGACCTGCTCGAGACGGCCGTCGTCGTCAAGGGCATGCACGACGGCGCGATCGAGCCCACGACCCTGCCGCGCAACCCGCTCGACGTGCTCGCCCAGCAGCTGGTCGCGATGGCCATCGGCGAGCGGTTCACCGTGAACGAGCTGCTCGCGTTCGCCCGCCGCGCCGCCCCGTTCGAGCTGCTCACCCGGGAGGCCCTCGAGGGCGTCCTCGGGATGCTGTCGGGCGCCTACCCCAGCGACGAGTTCGCGGAGCTCAAGCCACGGCTCGGTGTGGGACCGGCTGACCGACGTGGTCGAGGGACGGAGCGATGCCCGGACCGTGGCCGTGACCAGCGGCGGCACGATCCCCGACCGGGGCCTGTTCCCGGTGTTCCTGGAAGGCGAGGCCGGCACCCCCGGTCGGCGCGTCGGCGAGCTGGACGAGGAGATGGTGTACGAGCTGCGGGCCGGCATGCACGGCGACGTGATCGTGCTCGGCGCGAGCAGCTGGCGGGTGGCCGACATCTCGCCCAACCGGGTCACGGTCACGCCGGCGCCCGGGATCCCCGGCAAGCTTCCGTTCTGGAAGGGCGACACGGTCGGCCGGCCGGTGGACCTCGGTCGCCAGATCGGCGCCTTCGTGCGCGAGGTGGAAGCCGATCTCGCCAACGGCGCGAAGGGCCGGGCGAGGGCGGTCGCGCGCCTGCGCCGTGACCACGACCTGGACGAGCTCGCGGCCGGCAACCTGCTCGCCTACCTCGAGGACGAGCATGCCGCGACGGGGGCCCTGCCCACGGATCGTCGGATCGTCGTCGAGCGCTTCCGGGACGAGCTGGGGGACTGGCGCCTGGTGGTCCTCACGCCGTTCGGCGGGCGCGTCCACGCGCCCTGGACGCTGGCCCTCGAAGCCAGGCTGTCGGAGCGGCTGGGCCTCGACATCCAGACGATCTGGTCGGACGACGGCATCGCGATCCGCCTGCCCGAGGGCGACGCGAGCCTCGACGGCATGGAGGCGCTCCTGTTCCCCGAACCCGAGGAGGTCGAGGACCTGGTGGTCGGTCGCGTGGGCCAGTCCAGCCTGTTCGCATCGCGCTTCCGCGAGAACGCGGCCCGCGCGCTGCTCCTGCCGCGGCGGCGACCCGGGACGCGGACCCCGCTGTGGCAGCAGCGCCAGCGGGCGGCGGACCTGCTCGCGGTCGCCTCGCGCTACGGCAGCTTCCCGATCCTCGTCGAGACCTACCGCGAATGCCTGGCCGACGTGTTCGACCTGCCCGCCCTGCGCGAGATCCTCGACGGCGTCCGGCGGCGCGAGGTCGCCGTCCACTCGGTGGAGACGGCCCGGGCATCGGCGTTCGCGAGCTCGCTCCTGTTCGACTACGTCGCGGCCTACATGTACGACGGCGACACGCCGCTGGCGGAGCGCCGGGCGCAGGCGCTGACCCTGGACCGCGACCTGCTGCGCGAGCTGCTGGGCCAGGAGGAGCTGCGCGAGCTGCTGGACCCAGACGCCCTCGCGGATCTCGAGCTCAGCCTCCAGGCGCTCGCCGACGACCGCCATGCCGACAGCCCGGACCACGTCCACGACCTCCTGCGCCGGCTGGGCGACCTGTCGACCGACGAGGTCGGCGCGCGGACCGTTGGTGGACGGGTGGAGGCCTCGCTCCACCTCGCCGAGCTCGCCGCCACGCGGCGCGCCGTCCGGGCGCGGATCGGCGGTGAGGAGCGCTGGATCGCGATCGAGGACGTGGCGCGCTACCGGGACGGTGTGGGGGTCGCGGCGCCGCCGGGGGTCCCACAGGCGTTTCTCGGCCCGACGGTGGGGGCGCTCGACGGGCTGCTCGCGCGGTACGCCCGCACCCACGGCCCCTTCCTGGGCGTGGACCCGGCGCGGCGCTGGGGCCTGGCGGCGGGCATCGTCGAGGACGGGCTCCACCGGCTGGCCGGCGCGGGCTCCCTGCTGAGCGGCGAGTTCCGGCCGGGCGGCGCCGAGCGCGAGTTCTGCGATCCCGAGGTGCTGCGGCTGCTCCGCCGGCGGTCGCTGGCCAGGCTGCGACGCGAGGTCGAGCCGGTGGACCCGGTGACGGTCGCCCGGTTCCTGCCCGCCTGGCAGGGCGTGTCCACCTCGCCCGCCATGGCCCCGTCGCCGCCCGTCGCGCTCCGCGGGCCCGCCGCGCTGGAGCGCCTGGCCGAGGTGGTGGACCAGCTCGCCGGCCTGCCCGTCCCGGCGTCGGTGCTGGAACGGGACGTGCTCCCGGCCCGCATCCCCGGCTACCAACCCCGGCTGCTCGACGAGCTGGGGGCGATGGGCGAGGTGGCCTGGGTGGGGCGGGGGAGCCTGGGGCGTGACGACGGCCGGGTGGTCCTGTACCGGCCGGGTCGCGAGCTGCTACGGCCCGCGGGGCCGCCGGACGGCATCGACCGCCCGGAGACGGAGCTCCACGAGCGCATCCGGGCCCACCTCCGGCGGCGCGGCGCCTCCTTCTACCGCGAGCTGTTCGGCGCCACGGGCGGCCGGTCCGACCGCGAGGTGCTCGATGCGCTGTGGGATCTCGTGTGGGCGGGCGAGGTGACCAACGACACGTTCGCCCCGCTCCGAGCGCTGCGCTGGAAGCGGCCGGCGCGGGATCATCGGCCGCGCGCCGGGCGCCTGACCGCGCTCGGGCCGCCCGAGGCCGCGGGGCGATGGTCCCTGGTGGCGGAGGGCGATCCGGATGCCTCACCCGTGGCCACCCGGACCGAGCGGGTCCATGCCCTGGCCCTGGTGCTGCTCGAGCGCTACGGGGTCGTGACCCGCGAGGCCGTCGCGGGCGAGCCCATCGACGGCGGAATTCAGCGCCGTGTACCCGGTGCTGCGCGCGATGGAGGAGGCCGGCCGCATCCGCCGTGGGTACTTCGTGGACGGCCTCGGCGCAGCCCAGTTCGCGCTGCCGGGCGCGGTCGATCGGCTACGGGCGCTGCGGGACCAGCCGGGCGAGCTCGCGGGCGAGCACGGACGCGTGGTGCACCTGCTCGCGGCGGCGGATCCGGCGAACCCGTATGGCGCGGCCCTGCCCTGGCCGCGTCGTGGCGACGACGACCGGCGGCCGTTCCAGCGGGCGGCCGGCGCGTACGTCTCGCTCGTCGATGGCGCCGCGGTCCTGTACCTCGAGCGGGGTGGGACGTCGCTCCAGGTGCTGCCGGCCGGCGACGACCCGGAGACGCTGGCCGCGGGCCTCGGCTGCCTCGCCGACCTCGTCGCGGACGGCCGCGTGCGGGAGCTCGTGCTGGCGAAGGTGGATGGCGAGCCGGTGGCAACGTCGCCGTTCAACGAGGCGCTCCGGGGGGCCGGGTTCGTCCCGGGCTATCGCGGCTACGCCCTGCGGGCCGCCCCGCCGGTCGAGCGGACCTACCCCCGCCCGACCCCCGTCCGCCCGATCCGCTGACCTCGATGCCCGAGGGCGACACGCTCGTCCGGATGGCCGCCGGGCTGCGGCCGTTCCTGGTCGGCCGGCCGGTGACCGCGGCCAGCGCCCGGGCCCCGGGCCCGCAGGCGGCGCGGCTGGTCGGCGCGACCGTGACCGCCGTCGAGGCTGCCGGCAAGAACCTCCTGATCCGGTTCGACAACGGGCTCGAGGTTCGCACCCACCTGCGGATGCACGGCTCGTGGCACCGCTATCGGCCGGGTGAGCGCTGGCGGCGGCCGGCGGGCCGCGCGCGGCTGGTCATCGAGGTCGAAGGCTCGGTCGCGGTGTGCTTCGATGCGCCGGTCGTCGAGCTGTTCGAGGAGCGCGCGGAGCCCGCCCATCCTTCGCTTTCCCGCCTCGGGCCGGACCTGCTCCGGGAGCCGTTCGATCACGGGGAGGCCATCCGGCGCCTTCGGGATCCTACGCGCGCGGACCGTTCGATCGCCGAGGCGCTGCTCGACCAGCGCGCGCTGGCCGGGATCGGGAACGAGGTGAAGAACGAGGTCCTGTGGGACGCGCGCCGCTCCCCGTGGACCCCGGTTCGCGACATCGATGACGCCGCGCTCCTCGATCTGGTGGAGCGCGCCCGGGCGATGCTGCTCGTGGGGGCAGCCACGGGCCGGCGGCCGCGGCGCGTCCATCGCCGGTCGGGCCGCCCGTGCCCGAGATGCGGGACGCCGATCCGGGTCGAGCACCAGGGGACCGACCTGCCGCGGCTGACGTTCTGGTGCCCGCCCTGCCAGGCGGCCTAGCGGCGGCGACGCCGTCCCGGCACGGGGGCGGCAGCGCATCGGACTATGCTGCCCGGGTGGCAGCCCGCCCCCGTCCGCGGAACGCACCCGCTCGCCCTCGCTGGCTGGTCGTGCTCGTGCCGGCCGCCGTGGTGCTGGTCCTGGAGCTGTTCAGCGACACGGTGCTCGATGAGTCCCTCCCGTTCCCGTGGGATGCCATGCTGGTCACGATCGCGATGCTGGTCATCGGCGTGTTCCTCGTCGCGCTCGCCTTCCGGCGGATCGACGCCCTCACCGGGACCCTTCGATCGCGCAACGCCGAGCTCGAGGCTCGCGGCGCCGCGGCGCGCGCCCTGAACCGCGTGAGCGTCGCCATCGCCTCGCTGTCCGACGTGGACGACGTGCTCGACGCCGTGGTCACCCATGCCCGGGACCTGCTCCGGGCCGACGTCGCCGTCCTGCTCCTCGAAGGCGCCGACGGGCGGCTGGAGCTGCGGGCCGCCGCCGGCGCCCCCGGCGCGATGGCGGCCGTCCCCCCGTGGTGCCGTTCCCGGAGGCCGGCGGGCCGGACCGCCCGATCGACGGTACCCCTTCGGGCAACCCCGCCGACGCGATCCTCCCGTTCGTGGCCCCGGCCCATGCCGTCGTGCGGCTGTCCGCGCCGCTCCAGCGCGGCGGGCAGACGATCGGGCTGCTCGGGATCGGGTGCCCGGTGTCGCGCGGGTTCGACGCCGATGAGGTCGAGACGCTGGCATCGCTCGCCAACCAGGCAACGATCGCGCTCGAGCATGCACGCCTCGAGGCCAGGCTCCGCGAGCTGGCCGTGGTGGAGGAGCGGGAGCGCATCGCCCGGGAGCTCCACGACGGCATCGCCCAGGTGCTGGGCTACGTCAACACCAAATCACAGGCGATCGACGGCCACCTCGCCCAGGGACGGGTCGCCGAGGCCCGGACCCAGGTCGCGGAGCTGGGCTCGGCCGCCCGGGCCGTGTACGTGGACGTGCGGGAGGCGATCCTCGGCCTGCGTAGCCCGATCGAGCCGGGCCAGCGGCTGGGCACGGCCGTCGAGGCGCATGCGCGACGGGTCGCCACCGATTCCGGCTTCGCGCTCGACGTCGACATCCCGGCCGAGGTACGCGACCTGCGACTCGCCTCGGACGTCGAGGCGCAGGTGTATCGGATCGTGCAGGAGGCGCTGACCAACATCCGCAAGCACGCGTCAGCCCACCGGGTCCGGGTGTCGATGGCGCTCGCCGACGGCCGGCTGACCCTCGCCATCGACGACGACGGCCGGGGCCTCGGCACGGCCGCCTCGGGCGCCGAGGTCCCGCGCTACGGGCTGCGCTCGATGCACGAACGGGCGGCCTCGATCGGCGCCACGCTCGAGGTCCGCGATGGCTGGCGCGGCGGGGTGGTCGTGACGCTGGTCCTCCCGCTCGCGGCGGAGGCAGGGGCGACCGCGGCCGCCGCGGCGGGCACCGGGGCCGCCGGCTGACGATGCGCATCCTGCTCGCCGACGACCACGCGCTGTTCCGGGACGGGGTGGCCTCGCTGCTCGACGCGTGGGGCCACGACGTCGTCGCCCAGGCGTCGGACGGGGAGCTCGCCGTGGAGCTCGCGGCCCGGCTGCACCCCGACCTGGTGCTGATGGACGTGGCGATGCCGGGGAGCGGGGGACTGGCGGCGACCCGCCGGATCGCCGCCGAGGCGCCGGGCGTCGCGATCGTGATGCTGACCGCCAGCGAGGAGATCGACGACCTGTTCGCGGCGATCAAGGCCGGCGCCCGGGGCTACCTGCTCAAGAACCTCGAGTCGGGCGAGCTGCGGGTGATGCTCGATGCGATCGCACGCGGCGAAGCCGCCATCACGCCCGCGATCGCGGCCCGGATCCTGGGCGAGCTCGCCCGGTCCGAGCCACCGGCCGAGGAGCCCGGCCCGCGCGATCCCGATCACCTGACCGATCGAGAGCTGGACGTCCTGCGCCTGGTCGTCGCGGGCCAGCGGAACAAGGAGATCGCCGCCGACCTCGGGATCTCGGAGAACACGGTCAAGTTCCACCTGCGCAACATCCTCGACAAGCTCCACGCGCACAGCCGGACGGACGTGGTCGCGCGCGCGATGCGCGAGGGCCTGGTCGAGGGCTCCTGACTCGATCGAAGGGAGAGCGGTGCGGCCCGGTCCAGGCGGCCCGGGTGCCCTACCCCAAAGGACGGGCTCCCTGCCCACCCGGGCGGGCGTGGTGCCCGGCCGCGAGGCGTCGGACGATCCCCATGCCACAAGGAGGCGGCGATGGGCTATCGGATCGACATCGACCACGGCGGGTGCATCACGTGCGGCGTGTGCATGGATGTCTGCCCGGTCGAGGCGCTGGACATGTCACGGCCGCAGGCGCCGGGCATCGAGACCGGGCCGGGTCCGGGTGGCCGGCCGCTGCCGTGGACGATGGAGCGGCCGCTCCAGGTCGGCGAATGCATCGGCTGCGGGATCTGCATCCGCGAGTGCCCTCCCAACGTGATGGCCCTGGTCACCGTGGACGGCGCCGTGCCGCTGGCCGCCCGCCAGGGGCCGATCGAGCGCCCGGCGGCGATCGCACCGTCCGACGACGCGTGGATCCCCCTGTCCGAGGTGACCCGCGAAGCCCTCAAGCCCGTCCACGGCTCGCCGTGGGGCGGCCTGTTCCGGTGGCAGACGCGGTCCCGCCCGCAGCCGTGGCAGACCTGGATGACCATGGTCGAGGATGCGCCGCCGTCGCCCATCGCGCCCTGCCAGGAGGCGTGCCCCGCCGGGACCGACGCCGGCCGCTATGTCGGCCTGATCGGCCAGGGTCGCTACGACGAGGCCTACGCAGTCGCCGCCGAGGTCAACCCGTTCCCGTCGGTCTGCGGCTGGATCTGCACCGCGCCCTGCGAGTCGGCCTGCCGCCGCGGCGTCCTGGACGAGCCGATCTCGATCCGCACCCTCAAGCGGTTCGCGGCCGAGCACGGGACGCTGCCCAAGGCGCCGGCGCCGGCCAACCGGCGGTCCGAGAAGGTCGCGATCGTGGGCGGCGGTCCCGCCGGCATGGCCGCGGCCTACTACCTCGCCCGGCTGGGCTACCCGGTCACGGTGCTGGAAGCGATGCCGGTCCCCGGCGGGATGATGGCGATCGGCATCCCGGAGTACCGCCTGCCGCGCGAGGTCCTCCAGGAGGAGATTCGGCGGATCCTCGACCTCGGCGTCGAGCTCCGGCTCGACACCGCGATGGGTCGCGACTTCGCGCTGCCCGACCTCGAGCGCGAGGGCTTCCGGGCGATCTTCCTGGCCACGGGCGCCTCCAAGAGCCGCCGCCTGGGCGTCCCCGGCGACGACATGCCGACCGTCATCCCGGCCACGCGCTTCCTCAAGGAGGTGAACCTCGGCGAGCACCCGCGCCTGTCGGGCGACGTGATCGTGGTGGGTGGCGGCAGCACCGCGATGGACGCCGCGCGCTCGGCCCGCCGCAGCGGCGCGACGAGCGTGACGATCGTCTATCGCCGGGGTCGCAAGGACATGCCGGCGCAGGAGGAGGAGATCGAGGCTGCCGAGCGCGAGGGCATCGCGATCCTCGAGGCCCTGGCCCCGACCGAGGTCGTGGCCCGGGACGGATCCGTCGTGGCGCTGCGGGTCGCGGTCCAGCGGCCGGCCGCCGCCTCCACCGACCGCGGGCGCACCGCGTGGGAGTCGACCGGCGAGACCCGGGAGCTGCCCGCGACGGCGATCCTCGTCGCGATCGGCGAGGAGCCGGACCCGTCGATCCTCCCGGAGGGCGCCGGGATCGAGGTCAGCGGCTGGGCCGGCATCGTCGCCGACCCGCTCACCCTCGCGACCGGGCGGGCCGGGATCTTCGCCGGCGGCGACGTGGTCTCCGGGCCGCGCACGATCATCGAGGCCGTGGCGGCCGGGCGCCGCGCGGCCGCGTCCATCCACGAGTACCTCGCCGGCGCCAGCGACGGTGAGGCCGAGATCATGGCGAGCGTCCGCTACCGGACGCCGCCGGAGCTCACCCTCGCGCTCGACCTCGCCGAGCGGCCCCGGGCGCACCCGCCGCTGCCGGTCGTCCAGGTCACGTCCTTCGCGGCCAACCAGGCCGGCTTCGACGAGGCCGCGGCCCGGAGCGAGGCCTCCCGGTGCTTCCGCTGCGACGCGGTCTACGGCTGCCCGTCCGTGAGCGCGCTCACCGGGCGCGGGCCTGCCGACAGCCGGATCCCGGTCGTTCCCACCCATGCGGCCGCGGCCGCCCAGACAGCGAATGGAGGTGCTCGGTGACCATCGACCAGGTCTCCGGTTTCTTCGACGCCGGAGAAGGCTTCGTCGAGGGCACGATCGCCGCGGCGCTCGTGATCCTGTGGATCCTGTCCGTGGCGCTCCACATGGCGCGCCCGTACATGGTCCGCACGACGGCCAAGTTCACGCTCCGCCTTGGGGCCGACCTGTGGTGGATCATCTACGTCGCGCTGCGCGACATCCTGCTGCTGCAGGTGTTCCTGGGCAGCTTCATCTTCTTCTACCCGGACGTCGTGACCGGCCAGGACCTGCCGATCACCGGCGGCCTCGCCGCTGTGTGCGCGTTCGCCGCGCTGCTGATCAAGCTCATGACCAAAGGCGACGAGGACCTGCGCGGGATGCGGCTCCAGGTCCTGCTCGTCGGGCTGGGCGCGGTGCTGTACCTCACGCCCTACATCCTGGGCTCGCAGATGACGCTGCTCAACGGCAACATCACCGACCAGGTGATGCCGTTCCTGGTGTCCTCGAAGAACCCCGACCTGGCCCTGCCGCTGTGCTACCTGTCGGCGCTGCTGACCGGGATCCTGGGCCTGGTCGCCGTGGGCTACAACCTCCGGCCGACGTTCAACCGCCGGCCCCAGGCCGTCTAGGAGGCACCCGACATGGCAAGTGCCGACGATCTTGCTGCCGCCCTGGTCAACGGAGCCTCGGGGTGGATGGTCCTGTCCGTCGCGGCCGTCCTGCCCATCCTGTGGGCATTCACGCTGTCGCTCCATTTCGCGCGACCGTATATGCTGCGCTTCCTGCGCCGGCTCACGCTCCGGTTCGGCGGCGACGTGTGGTGGCTGTCGTACGTGCTGATGCGCGACGCGCTGCTGGTGATCACGCTCGGCTTGAGCACCCTGTTCCTGATGCCCAACCTGTACCTCGCGATCGGGCTGCCGATCACGGCGCCGCTGGCCACGATCGTGCTGTTCTGGGCCACCGCGGTGAAGCTCACCCGCGACACCGACGACGACCCCGCGGCGTTCCGCCTGGTCAGCGTCCTGATGGTGATCGCCTCGGTGCTGTACGTCGTCCCGCAGGTCTACGGCATGGAGGCGGCCGACCAGGCGTACCTGGGCGACCTGCCCAACGCCCTGATCAGCACCGGCAACCTCGATCTCGCCCGGCCGATCCTGTGGATCAGCCTCGCCCTGTTCGCGCTCACCGGCGCGGCGCTGTTCGGCCGGTTCCTGCTGCGGCTCGGGCTCCCCGGCGACGGGGAGGCCGTGGGCGCCGAGCCGGAGGTGAAGGCCGCCTGACCACCGGCCGCATGGCCTCGATTGCCCCCAACCCGGGTCGCGGACCCCCTGCGTGACCCGGGTCGATCCCGGTGAACGGCGTCGCTCCCCACGGCGCCGTTCACCGATTCCTGCCATCCTCGGGACGTGGATCCGCCCATCGAGGTCAGGTGCGAGCCGGCGGGGGACGGCTGGACCTGCCACGTGACGGTGACCGAGGGCACGTCGTCCACGAGCCACGAGGTGACGGTCGCGGGCCCGGACCTCGTCCGCCTGGCGCCCGGCACCGCGACGCCCGAGGACCTCGTCCGCCGCTCGTTCGCCTTCCTGCTCGCGCGCGAGCCGAAGGAATCGATCCTGCGCCGCTTCGACCTGACCGTGATCGGGACGTACTTCCCGGGCTGGGAGCGAGCGGTCAGCCGGCGCTAGTGTCCTGAGTCATAAGTAAGTGTCATAATGAGCAGCATCATCTACGCTCTGTCAGGCTTGGAGGATGCTGCCATGGCAAGGGGCCGACCGCTGGCGGTGCTGACGCTCGAGGACCAGGATCGGGAGACGCTCACCCGCTGGACGCGGCGACCGAAGACGGCGCAAGCGCTGGCGCAGCGCGCCCGGATCGTGCTGGCCGCCGCCGACGGCCGCCCCAACGACGCGATCGCGCGCGAGCTGTCGATCACCCCCCACACCGTCGGCAAGTGGCGCCGGCGCTACCTCGAGCGCGGTCCCGACGGGCTGCTCGACGAGCCGCGGCCAGGCGCGCCGCGCACGATCGGCGACGAGCAGGTCGAGGCAGTGATCGTCAAGACGCTGGAGGAGAAGCCGACCGACGCGACCCACTGGTCGACGCGCTCGATGGCCCGCAAGATGGGCCTGAGCCAGAGCTCGGTCAGTCGCGTCTGGCGGGCGTTCGGGCTGCAGCCCCACCGGGCCGAGAGTTTCCGCTTGTCGACCGATCCGCTGTTCGTGGACAAGGTCCGCGACGTGGTCGGGCTGTACCTCGACCCGCCCGAGCGGGCCGCGGTGCTGTGCGTCGACGAGAAGAGCCAGATCCAGGCCCTGGCCCGCTTCCAGCCTGTCCTGCCGATGCTCCCAGGCAGCCCCGAGCGGCGCAGCCATGACTACGTCCGGCACGGCACGACCAGCCTGTTCGCCGGTCTCGACACGCTCACCGGCAAGGTCATCGGCGCCCTTCACCGGCGCCACCGGGCGATCGAGTTCCGCTCGTTCCTCGAGCGCATCGATGCGGAGGTGCCGGCCGACCTCGCGGTCCACCTCGTGCTCGACAACTACGCCACCCACAAGACGCCCGCGATCCAGCGCTGGGTCCTGCGCCATCCGCGCTTCACGCTCCACTTCACCCCGACCGGAGCGTCCTGGCTCAATCTCGTCGAGCGCTGGTTCGCCGAGCTGACGACCAAGAAGATCAAGCGCGGGGCCCACACGAGCGTGCCCAACCTCGAGGGCGACATCCGTGGCTGGATCGCCACCTGGAACGAGGATCCTCGTCCCTTCGTGTGGGTCAAGACGGCGGATCAGATCCTTGCCTCACTCGCCCGATATTGCGAACAAATCTCGGACTCAGGAGACTAGGTGCCCGGACGCGGGCATGCGCCAGCCGCGAGCTCGCATCTGCCGCGCGACCAGGTGCGCTCGGCTTTCGGGCGCTTGGGGCGCTTGGGGCGCTTGGGGCGCTTGGGGCGCTTCGGGCCTCGTCACCCGACCCGGCGACGCCTATCATCCCCGCAAATGTGCGAGCAGTTCGTCGCCCGCGCGGCCGAGCCCTTCCGCCTGGACGAGCTGTGGCCGTTCGCCGAGCGCCTGGAGCGCTTCGGCATCGCGGGGTTCGGCTGGGGGGTGACCTGGCTGCGGTCGGGCGGGGGCCTGGAGACGTACCGCTGCACGACGGCACTGCGCGATGATCCGGGGGCGAGCCGCCTGGGCGCCGTCGAGACCACGAGCGTGCTCGTCCACCTCCGGCGGCCGTCCCGCCTGAGCACGCTGACCATGTCCGACGCCCAGCCGTTCGACGACCCGGCCGGCCGGTTCGCGTTCTCGCACAACGGCGACCTGCGCGACTTCAGGCCCGCTCGCGCCCGCTATCGCCGGCAGGGACGGATCCACGGCCGCGCCGACAGCGAGGTCGGCCAGCGCTGGCTCGAGGACGCCTGGTCCGACGAGGAGCCCATCGCCCATCTGCTGGCCTCGCTCCACGACGGCTTCGGAGGCGAGGCCAACCTCGCGGTGGTGACCCGCGACGGCGGGGCCCACCACTACGCGGGCAACCCCGAGAACCCGGTGTTCACGTTCCGGCTGGGACGCATCGGGCTGGCATCGACCGCGATCTACTCCGTGGATCGCTCGCTATTCCGCTACGCGGCGAAGGGCGCAACGGATCGTGCCCTCGCCCGTCTCCACTGCACCATCGCGCTCGACGAGCGCGGGCGTCCCGTCGAAGCCGGTCCCGGCCGGCGCGGCCGCTCCTGAGGGAGCGAGCGCACCGATCGCGGCCCGATCCAATCCGGGGAGGAGGGACGACGTGGACGAAACGACGACGGCGGGCGTGCTTGCCGGCCCGGGTTCGGCTCCAGCGGTCACGACGGACGACGCCGGTGCCGGCGACCGACCGACCGAGCTCCTGCCGATGACCCAGCTCGGACGCATCTCCGCCTACTGGCTGGGACTCACCGCGATCGACGCCGCGGTGGGCCTGTTCATCGGGTTCCAGCTCGCGTTCACGAGCATCCGCGGCTCGATCCCGCTCGGGACGGCGACCGCGCTCCTGACCGTGGGCCCGGCGATCATCGCGATCCTGGTCCAGCCGACCGTGGGCTCGATGAGCGACTACGCGGTGACGCGCTGGGGCCGGCGCAAGCCGTTCATCGTCGTCGGGTCGCTGCTCGACGTCGTGTTCCTGTACGGGATCGCGACGTCCAACACGCTGCTCACGCTGGGCACGTTCGTGGTCCTGCTGCAGTTCTCGACCAACATCGCCCGTGGCCCGTTCCAGGGCTATGTCCCGGACCTCGTGGCCGAGGCCCAGGTCGGCCTTGCGAGCGCGATGGTCGGGATGATGCAGATCATCGGCAACATCACGGGCTACGCGCTGATCAGCCTCGGCGCCGTGATCGAGAATTGCGGGCTGATGCTCGGCGCGGTGGCGATCGTCGAGCTGGTGACGATGCTCAGCGTGGTGCTCAGGGTGCGCCAGGGCCTGCCACCGAAGCCGCGAGGTGGACGATCCTGGCTTCGGATCGCCGCCGAGACCTGGGGCACCGACATCCTCGGTGAGCGGTCGTACGTCTGGCTGGTCGCATCGCGCCTGTTCTTCCTCACCGCCGGCGGCATCCTGTTCGCCTACGTCGCGGCCTACCTGAAGTACACGTTCGGCCTGGCTGAGTCCGAGGCGGGCCTGGTCAACCTGGTCCTGCTGGTGGTGGTGGCCGTCAGCTGCGTCGCGTCGGTGGTGCCCGCCGCCCGCCTGTCGGACCGGATCGGGCGCAAGCCGGTCATCTGGATCGCGTGCGCCCTGGGCGCGAGCAGCGTGCTCGTGATCGGGGTCGCACCCAACGTCTGGATTGCCGTCGCGGCGTCGTCCGCGTTCGGGGCCGCCTACTCGATCTTCCTGTCGGTCGACTGGGCGCTGCTGACGGACATCATCCCGAGGGTCTCGGCCGGCCGGTACATGGGGATCAGCAACGTGGCAACCGGGTCCGCCCCCCTGTTCGCCGCGGCGATCGGCGGCCTCGTCCTCGACTTCGTGACCAGCAGCGTTGGCACCACCGAGGGTCCGCGTGCCGCCTTCCTCGCCGGTGTCGTCCTGTACGGGATCTCGGCCCTGCTGCTGCGGCCGGTCGTCGAGCCCAAGCGGGCGAGGATCCCGGCGGTCGTGGCCGCCGCCTGAGCCGGGGCCACCGGCCGGTCAGTCGCCGATGTCGGCCACGCCCCGGACGGTGATCGACCCGGTGGTCCGTGCCGCCTCGTCGTCCAAACCGACGAACCGCCGGGCCCAGGCGAACAGGCGCAGGCGCCCGTGGGCCAGCGTCCCGCGCGGGTCCTCTCGTGCGGCCCCGAGCCATCCGCGCATGCGGCGGGCCTGGTAGCCGGTCGCGTCGCGCCACGAGGCGGCCCGCAGGAAGGCGAACGGGTCCCGGTGCCGCCACCACCAGGGCACCGCGGACCAGATGAACACGAGGTAGTCCGCGCGGAACGGCCGCTGTCCGAACCCGAACAGGGCCTGGAACTGGACGATCGTCAGCGGCAGCATCGCGAGCGACAGCAGCCCTGACAGGGCGAGGAACACGAGCCCCCAGCCGCGCGCGCGTGGCGGGAGCACGAGCCACAGCGGGGCGGGGACCCACTTCATCCAGGTTGACAGGCCCCAGATCACGCCGCCCGCACGCCCGTCCGTGAACTGCGCACCGAACAGGGCGAGCGCGAGCAGGAGGTCGATGTTGCCGGTGTCGAGGTTGGCGGCCATCGGGAACGAGAGCAGGCTGACCAGGATCGCGGTCGGCAGCGGGCGGTGTGCGTATGCCCAGCGGATCGACCACAGCAGCAGCAGGATCGTCGAGCCGCGCCAGGCGAACCAGGCGACCTCCCACGGCAGCAGGGCCCATGGCGCGAACAGCGGCAGCATCCAGGGCGAATAGACGTAGGGCAGGAACGGTCCCGTGGGGTGGTACGGGTTGCCGCCCTCGATCCAGATCCGGACCGCCGCCCAGTAGGCCTGGGCATCGGCGCCCGCGTTCTCGCCGCGCGCGGCCATCCCCGCGATCGCCAGGGCGAACACGATGATCAGCAGGGCCATGGCCAGGATCCGGTGCGGGTCGCGGATCCGGGTCGCTTCCCGCCGCAGAGCGCGCCGGATGACCCCCGCGCGACGCGCGGGCCGCCGCAGGATCGTGGTGCCGGTGCTCATCGCATGCATTCTCGCGCGTCCCGCGACGTACGGCGTGGGCCGGGAGGCGCGCCGATATACTCCGCCCACCATGGCGCACGGCACCGTCATCGTCATCGGCGGCGCGGAGGACAAGGTCCGGGACCGGGTCATCCTCGGCCGGTTCGTGGCGCTCGCGGGGGGGCGCGACGCACGGATCGCCGTCATCAGCACGGCCTCCTCGCTGGGCGCCGAGGCCGGCGAGCGGTACCGCGCCGTGTTCCTGGAGCTCGGCGCGGCGGAGGTCCGGCCGCATCATGCCGTGACCCGGACGCAGGCCAACGACGAGCATGCGGCCCGGATGGTCCGCGACACGACCGGCGTGTTCCTGACCGGCGGCAATCAGCTCCGGCTGTCGTCGACCATCGGCGGCACGCGGCTGGCCGATGCCATCACCACCCAGTTCGAGGCAGGGGCCGTCGTGGCCGGGACGTCGGCGGGAGCCTCGGCCGTGTCCAGCCACATGATCGCGTTCGGGGCCTCGGGCGCCACGCCCAAGCACCGGATGGCCCAGATCGCGGCCGGGCTCGGGCTGCTGCCCGGCGTGATCGTCGACCAGCACTTCCAGCAGCGCAACCGCCTCGGCCGGCTGCTCAGCCTGATCGCCCAGAACCCCAGCCTGCTGGGGCTGGGCGTCGATGAGGACACGGCCGGGGTCGTAGGTCCCGACCAGGTCATGGAGGTCATCGGGCGGGGGTCGATCACGGTCGTCGATGGCGCGGCGTCCGAGACCGACGCCTGGGAGATCCGGGGTCATCGGCCGCTCATGATCAGCGGCGTCGTGCTCCATTCGCTCCCCGCGGGCTACCAGTTCGACCTGCGGCGGCGGGTGCGCGTCGCGACGCCCACGCTGCGGGCGATCCAGGGAGGCGAAGCCGCCTCGAGCTGACGCCGGCGCGTCGTCGCGATCCGGCCCGAGCCGCCCAGGCCGCCTGCCCGGGACGGTCGGTGCTCCCGTCCGGCAGCCTGCCCGGGGCCTCGGCCGCTCCAGACCGTCGTTCGGCAGCCTGTCCGAGCGTCACGCCCGATGAGGGCCGCCGCCGGGTTCCCGCCGGACTCTCGGCGCCCGCCGGGTGCGCGCCGCCCTCGCCGCGCTCTCCGGCCCGCCTCGCCGCCCTCGCCGCGCTCTCGCCGCGCTCTCCGGCCCGCCCCGCCGCCCTCGCCCGGTTCCGCCAGATATGACCTGGGAGTTCTGCTCGGTGGCGGTTGGTCGCCCGTAGCCCCGGTAGCAGAACGCCTGAGTTCTGCTACGGCCCTGTCAGGAGCCGACGAGGCGCCGAACAGAACCAGGGGGTCATAGATGGGCCAGACGGGGCGCTGGGCGAGACGGGCGGTGGGCGAGACGGGCGGTGGGCGAGACGGACGGTGGGCGAGACGGGCGGTGGGCCCGACGGGCCATGCGGGCGGTGGGCAAGACGGGGCGGTGGGCGAGACGGGCGGTGGGCCCGACGGGCCATGCGGGCGGTGGGCAAGACGGATATCGGCGATGGGTGATCGGCGGGCCGTGCTGGCTCGGTCACCGGCGGGCGGCCGACGCCGCCGCGTACACTCTGGTCCCCAGGCACGCGAGGAGGGCAGACGTGGCGCAGGCGGATCCAGCCCCCCGGGCCCGTTCGCGGACCCGCACCGGGACCACGGCCGGGAGCGCGACCGGCTCCACCGAGGCCGCCTCCGCGACCGGCCCTAAGGACGACGCCTCCGCGACGGGCCCCACCGACGCCTCCGCGACCGACTTCGCCGCCGCCTCCCCGGCAAGCTCGGTCACCGACGCCCCGGCCACCGACGCCCCGGCCACCGACGCCCCGGCCGAGGGCAAGGCGGCCGCGAAGCGCCGGACCGCAGACCGCGACGGTGGCCGGCGCCCCGAGCCCAGCCTCCGGATCGTCGAGACGCGCGTTCTTCGCGGCCCCAACTACTGGGCGCGCGAGCCTGTCATCCGCCAGGTCGTGGACCTGGGCGTGCTCGAGGAGTTCCCGAGCGACCGGATCCCCGGTTTCGTCGACGCCCTGGTCGGGATGCTGCCCACCCTCGAGGACCACGCCTGCTCGCTGGGGCGTCGCGGCGGCTTCATCACGCGGCTCCGCGACGGGACCTGGGCCGGCCACGTGACCGAGCACATCGCCCTCGAGTTCCAGAACCTGGCCGGCACCGACGTTCGTCATGGGAAGACCAGGGGGACGGGGGAGTACGGCCGCTACAACGTGATCTTCGAGTACCGCGAGGAGCAGGTCGGGATCGAGGCCGGCAAGATGGCGGTCGGGCTCGTCAACCACCTTGTCGCGCCCAACGATCCGTGGCACGCGTTCGACCTCGGCGACGAGCTGGAGCGCCTCATCCGGCTCGCGGAGCGGCTGGCCTTCGGCCCGTCCACCCAGGCCCTGCTCGACGAGGCCGCGGGCCGCGACATTCCGTACATCCGCCTCGATCGCTACAGCCTGGTCCAGCTGGGGCAGGGCCTCCACCAGCAGCGGATCCGGGCGACGATGACCAGCCGCACCAGCGGGATCGCGGTCGACATCGCGTCCGACAAGAAGCTCACCAACCGGCTGCTCGATTCGGCCGGCCTCCCGGTTCCGCGCTCGGAGGTCGTCGGGACCGAGGAAGAGGCCGTGGCCGCCGCCCGCCGGCTGGGATACCCGTGCGTCCTCAAGCCGCTCGACGGCAACCACGGCCGGGGCGTGGCCCTCGACCTGCGGGACGAGGCCGCCGTCCGCGAGGCGTTCCCGGTGGCGCTCCGCGAGAGCCGGTCGCAAGACGTGGTCGTGGAGACGTACATCACCGGTCGCGACTACCGGTGCCTGGTCATCGGCGGCAGGCTGGCGGCGGTCGCGGAGCGCGTCCCGGCAAGCGTCACCGGCGACGGCGTGCGGACGATCCACGACCTCGTCGAGCAGACCAATGCCGACCCGCGCCGCGGCATCGGGCACGAGAAGGTGCTGACCAGGATCCGGATGGATGACAACGCGCTAGCCGTGCTCGCGGGCCAGGGCTACACGCCCGAGAGCGTGCCCGAGGCGGGCGCGTTCGTGAAGCTCGCGCTCACCGGGAACATGTCCACCGGTGGTACCTCCATCGACCGGACCACCGAGGCGCATCCCGACAACATCGAGA
Source organism: uncultured Chloroflexia bacterium (assembly GCA_963741915.1). GTDB lineage: Bacteria > Chloroflexota > Limnocylindria > Limnocylindrales > CSP1-4 > CAIXZV01. Next base: position 486,741 of record CAVUJW010000002.1, read on the forward strand.
TCGCGGAGACGGCCGCCCGCGTGGTCGGCCTCGACATCGCGGGCATCGACTTCATCTGCCCCGACATCGAGGAGCCCGTCCGCGAAACGGGCGGCGGCATCGTCGAGGTCAACGCGGCTCCCGGGTTCCGGATGCACACCCACCCGACGGAAGGCGAGCCCCAGTACGTGGCCAAGCCGGTCATCGACCTGCTGTTCCCGCCCGGATCGCCGGCCCGCATCCCGATCGTCGCCGTGACCGGCACCAACGGCAAGACCACGACCGTCCGGATGATCGCCCACATCCTCAAGCTGATGGGCCGCCGGGTGGGCATGACCTCGACCGACGGCATCGTCGTCGACGGCCGCCTGATGAAGCGTGGCGACATGTCGGGGCCGAAGTCGGCCCAGATGGTGCTCCAGAACCCGACCGTGGACACCGCGGTGTTCGAGGTGGCCCGCGGCGGCATCCTGCGCGAAGGCCTGGGCTACGACCGCAACGACGTCGCCGTGGTCACCAACGTCACCGGCGATCACCTCGGCCTGGGCGGGATCGAGACCATCGGCCAGCTGGCCAACGTCAAGGGCGTGCTGGTCGAGGCGGTGCCACGCTCGGGCACGGCCGTGCTCAACGCCGACGACCCGCACGTCTACCGCATGGCCCGCCACTCGGCCGGCCGGGTCGTGCTGTTCTCGATGGCGAAGGCCAAGGGCGAGGATGGCTTCGACCGGATCGACGGCCACACGTCACGCGGCAACGCCGCGTTCTGCCTCGAGGACACCCCCGAAGGCGAGCTGATGGTGCTCAGGCACGGGCCGCGCAAGATGCCGGTGCTGTACACGCACCTGATGCCCGGCACGTTCGGCGGGCGGGCGCGGATGAACGTCGCGAACGCCCTGGCCGCGGCGGCCGCCGCGTGGGCCGCCGGCGCCCACCTCCACGACATCCGTCAGGGCCTGCGGACGTTCACGACCTCCTTCTACCAGGCGCCCGGACGGCTCAGCCTGGTCGAGGTGGCCGGGACCCGGGTCGTGATCGACTACTGCCACAACGTGGACGGGATGCGCCAGCTGGCCGACTTCGTGAACCGGATGATGCTCGAGCCCCCTGCGGGACCGGGCAGGTCGGGGCGCGCGATCGGGGTCATCGGGATCCCGGGCGACCGGCGCGACCAGGACCAGCAGGAGTACGGCGCCCTGGCGGCCAGCGCGTTCGACGAGATCATCATCCGCGAGGACAACAATCTGCGCGGCCGCGAGCCCGGCGCGTCGGCCGGCAACGTGGCCCGCGGCGCCCGTGCGGCCCGGGACGAGGGCCGGGCGCGAGCGGTCAAGGTGGACAGGATCCTCGACGAGCCGGCGGCCGTCCGCGCCGCCCTCCGGCGAGCGTCGCCGGGCGACCTCGTGGTCGTGTGCGCCGACGACGCGGTGGGCGTCTACCGCGAGGCGATGGCGCTGTCCGGGCGCGCCCAGGGCGGGACGGCGTTCGCCGATCCTGGCGAGCTCGAGGCACCGCTCGGCTGAACGGCAGCTGACGAGGTGGGTTCGCGGCGGGCGGCCGCACGCGATCAGCGCGGGGTGTTCGCGCTGACGGTCATGACGATGCCGGCGATGATCAGCGCGGACAGCACCACTAGGATGATCCCGATCGCCATCTCCATCCGTCCGTCTCCCGTGCGGCTCGCGACGTCCCGGCGGACGGTGTCGAGCGTACGCGCATGATGGCCATGGGCAGCGCGAGCCGCAACCGGGTCCCGTAGCGCGCGTCCGGAGCGCGTCCGTGGCGCGCGTCCGTCGCAACGTCCCGGGCGCCGTCAGTGGCGGTGCCGGTCGGCGAGCCGCGGGGCGAGCTGGTGGAGCCCGGTGGCGACATCGACCTGGCGGGCCCCCAACCGCTCGAGCAGGTCGAACACCGCGTCTCGCTCCGCGTGGCAGAACAGGACCACGACGCGCGCCCCATCCGCGCGTCCGTCGTCCGAGGCGGCCGCCCCGCTGCGCCCGAGCTCGCGCTCCAGCGCCTCGGCCTCGCCGGCGTACACGGGCACCGAGACCGGGTCCATGCCGCCGGCCGCGATGCCGGCCCGGATCTGGTCCACGACGTTCGCTCGATCGCGCCCGCGGAGGTAGGCAGGCGTCTCCTTGATCGCGACCCGCTGTGCCTTGCCGGCCGCGATCCGCCCGATCCCGCGCAGCGTGTCGTCGGGTCGGTCGCCGGCCGTGCCGATGATGGCCGTGACCGGTGCCGTCCGACCGGCGGCACCGCCGGCGATCGCAGCGGCCACCTCGAGGATCGCCTCGGTCCCCGCCTCGTTGTGGGCAAAGTCCACGATGACGGTCCGCCGCCCGAGGCGGAACAGGTTGAGTCGTCCGGGCGACAGCTCGGCCGAGGGGAGGAAGTCCCGCAGGCCCTCGGCCACCTGTCCCAGGGTCGCCCCCAGCGCCCGCGCGCCGCCGGCAGCGGCCAGGGCGTTCGCGACGTTGTACCGGGCGAGCCCACCGAGCGCGATCGGCAGCTCGCTCACGGGCAGGATCTCGCATTCGGTCGCGCCGGTGCATTCCAGCAGTCGGCCGCCGCGCTGCACGTAAGCTCGGCCGCCGGCGGCCCGATGGCGGGCGACCTGTGGGACGGCACCGGGATCGAGCGAGAACAGGGCGACCCGCGCCTTCGTCCGGCGCGCGACGGCGGCGACCAGCGGGTCGTCGGCGTTGAGCACCGTCCAGCCGTCGGGCCGGGTCACCCGGCACACCGTCGACTTGACCTCGGCCAGCTGCGCCAGGGTGTGGATGCCGGCGAGGTCGAGGTGGTCCGAGGACACGTTGGTGAACACGCTCGCGTCGTTCGACTCGTAGCCCAGCCCGCGTTGGATGAGCCCGCCGCGCGCGGTCTCGAGCACGGCGAGGTCGACATCCCGGCGGCGGAGGATGGCGGCGGCACCGCCTGGGCCGGTCCAGTCGCCCGCGTCGACCAGTCGCTCGTCCACGAGGATGCCGTCCGACGTCGTGGTCCCGACATGGCGACCGGCGCGGACCAGGATGTGGGTGATCAGCCGGGTGACCGTGGACTTGCCGTTGGTGCCCGTGATCGAGACGACGGGCATCCGCCGGTCGACGTCCCGGATCCAGCCCGGCGGTGACGCGATGGCCTGCGCGGCGCGCGCCTCCCAGCGGGCGAGCGCCCGTGCCTGGGACCCGGTGAGCCGCACGTGCCGGCCGGCGGACACGGAGCGGGTCGCGAGATCGAAGGCGGCCTCGGCGATCGTGCGTGCACGCTCCGCCCCGAGCCACGGCCAGGTGACGACCCAGTGGCCGGCATCGGTGCCCCGGTGCACCACCGCCGGACCGCCGTGCTCGCCCAGGTCGGCGCGCAGCCGACGGCTCCAGGCGACCATGTCCATGACCGGGCTGGGCCAGTCGCGGACGGGCGCAGTCCGGCCGAGATGGACCAGCACCCGGTCGTCGCCGGATCTCGGCCCGTGCCACGCGTGGGACCGCCCGACGGCGACCTCGACCTTCACCACCGGCTCGAGCCGGTAGACGTTGGGGCCCTCCAGCAGTCGGATCTCGATCAGGCGCACGATCCGGCGAGCATACGCGAGCGCGATCGTCATGCGGCCACCCGTCGCGCGCGGACGCATCGCCAGCCGCCACCTCGCCGATACACTCAACGGATGTCCCCCGATGCGAACCCGCTCGTGGCGGCCGCCGAGCTTGCCGCGCTCCGCGAGACCCTCGAACGTGCCTACCCGGCATTCCTCGCGGACCTCGAGCAGCTGGTCAACACGGACTGCGGGAGCTACACGCGCGAGGGCGTCGACGCGATCGGCCGCTGGGCGATCAGCCGCCTCGCGGGGATGGGCGCCAGGGTCGAGACCCATGCCAACGACCAGGGCCTGGGCGAAACGGTCGTGGCGGAGCTCGCCGGGACGGACCGGGCGGGTCCCAGCCTGTTGTGCATCGCGCACATGGATACCGTGTTCGACGCGGGGACCGCCGCGGACCGGCCATTCGCGATCCAGGCGGGCATCGCCACCGGCCCCGGGGTCACCGACATGAAGAGCGGCCTCCTGGCGGGGCTGTACGCGATCGCGGCGCTGCGCGAGGTGCTCGGCGGGCTGCCCCTGCGGCGGCTCGTGTTCGTGGCCAACCCGGACGAGGAGATCGGGTCGCCGGTCTCGACCCCGCACATCCGGCGGCTGGCCGCCGACGCGGATGCCTGCCTCGTGCTCGAGTGCGCGCGCGCCAACGGGGACATCGTGTCCTCGCGCAAGGGCAACCTGGGCCTGACCATCACGGTCAACGGGCGAGCCGCCCACGCGGGGGTCGAGCCCGAGAAGGGGCGCAGCGCGATCGTCGAGGCCGCCCGGATCGTGACCGACCTGCACGCGCTCAACGGGCGTTGGCCGGGCGTGACCGTGAACTGCGGCGTCATCGCGGGCGGCACCCGGCCCAACGTGATCGCCGAGCGATGCGGCCTCGAGGTGGACGTGCGTGCGGTGACCCGCGACGCGCTGGTCGAGGCCGAGGCGGCGATCCGCGCGCTGGCCGAGCCGCGCGCGATCCCCGACGTCGCGGTCGAGCTCGAGGAGACGGGGCGCCACTGGCCGATGGAGAAGCTGCCCCGGTCGGCGCGCCTCGTGGGGCATGCCGCGGCCATCGCGGGCCAGCTCGGCTTCGCGCTGCGGGACGCGGCGACCGGCGGCGCATCGGACGCCAACACCACCGCCGGCCTGGGCGTGCCGACCGTCGACGGCCTGGGCCCGATCGGGGGCCTGGACCACTCGCCGGGCGAGTACCTCGAGCTGGCCTCGATCGTGCCCCGGACCGTGCTGCTGGCGGCGCTGATCGCCGCGATCGGCCGCGACCCGCAGGTTCGCGCCTGGCGCGCGGACCGCGTGTCCGCGAGCCGGGTCGGCCCGCGATCGTGAGCCGGCGGCACGTGTCCAGCGGCGGCCCCTGGGAGGCCTCGGCCGGCTACTCGCGCGCGGTGGCCGTGGGCGACGCCTGCTTCGTGAGCGGCACCACCGATGCCGGTCCCGACGGCGCGGCGGTCCACCCGGGCGATGCCGCCGCCCAGGCCCGGGCGGCGTTCGCGATCGTCGAGGGCGCGCTGGGCGAAGCGGGCTTCACGCTGGACGAGGTGGTCCGCACCAGGATGTACCTCGTCGACCCGGCGGACGCACCGGCGGTCGCGGCCGTCCACGGCGAGGTCCTGGGGCATGTCCGGCCGGCCGCGACGCTGGTCGTGGTCGCCCGCCTCATGACCCCGGGCCTGCTGGTCGAGGTGGAGGCCGAGGCGCGACGGTCGTGACGATCCGGCAACGGTCCACCCGACCGGCTATCCGATGCCCGCGGCGCGTGCGAGCGCGACCAGGCCGACGCCGGCGACCAGCCCCAGGAACAGGTTGCGCCGCCACGCGGTGAGCGCCAGGCACAGCAGCACGCCAAGGCCCTCGACGCCGACGTGGAACGCGTGCGAGCCGTCGGGCGCCGCCAGCAGGACCGTGTTGGCCGCGGCGAGCGACGCGAGCACGGCAGGGCCGACCAGCCGCAGGTAGAGCAGGGCTCGCGGCGGCAGCCGCTCGATGCCCGGGGCCAGCAGGGGAAGCGCACGCGAAGGGTAGGTGACGGCCGCCATCAGCAGCGCGAGCGCGACCAGCTGGGTGCTCATCGGTCGTCCCGGCCGCCGAGCGTCTCGACCTCGGCGACTGCCGCCTCGATGTCGATGAGGTGGGCGCTCGTGTCCGACTCGCCCGGCAGCCGCGTCCCGCCGGCCGGGGTCGCCATCCCGACCAGCGGCCCGACCAGCCCGCCCGCGATGATCCCCAGCGACGGGCCGATCGCGAGCGACAGCGCGACCCCGATCGCGGCCCCGGCACCGGCGGCGGCCAGCTCCCGCCGGCCCGTGACCAGGCCCGCGGCCAGGCCCGCCATGGCGGCCGGGAATACGACGTCCAGGCCCAGGGCGGTCGGATCAGGGATGACGCCGCCCAGCAGGACCCCGGCCATGGTCGCGAGGTTCCACGGGATGAACACGCCCGCGACCGCCCCGATCCAATAGCCCGGCACGTCCACCCGGCCCAGCCGATGGAAATGGGCCGCAGCCAGCGCGAAGGCCTCGTCGGTCAGGACGTGGGCCATCGCCGCCCGCTGGGCCGGGGGCAGCCCCCGCAGGCGCGGCGCGAGCGCTGCGCTGTACAGCACGTGCCGCGCGTTGAGCGCGAACGTCAGGACCACGATCGGCGCCCACGGCAGCCCGGCCGCGACATAGCCGACAGCCGCGAACTGGGCCGCGCCGGCGAACGCGAACACGCTCATCGCGCTGGCCTCGATCGGCGAGTAGCCGGCGTTGCGGGCGGCCAGCCCGAACACGAAGCCGAACCCGATGACCGAGATCGCGATGCCGAGGGTGTCGAGCAGGAGCTGCCGGCGCGCGGTGGGCAGGTCGGGAGCCGGGGGGCCGCTGGTCACGGCGCGCGGGCCCTGGCTAGCGCAGGAACGTCTTGGCGCAGGTCCCGTCGCAGACGACGTAGACGGCGTGCTTCTCGAGGGCATAGCCGGCCGCGTGGAGCAGCCCCTCGCAGCCGGTGGTGGGGCACTTCCAGACCCACCACCGGTCGTGCTCGTCGAGCGGTGTCGTCTCGGCCTTGAGCTTGTCGCCCAGGCCCTCGCGGTCCGCGACGAGCGACCCGATCCGGGCGGCGCGCTCCGCCTCGGTCTCGCTGGTGTACGGGTAGTTCTGGCCGACGTTCGAGGTCACGCGCGTCTCCGTGTCACACGAGGCCGGCGGCAGTTCGGTGTGAGCGCAGCCTGCCACCGGCCGGCCGAGGATACCATCGACCACCCTTCGCTCGACCGCCCGGACGGCCCGAACGGCCGTCTCCCCGGCGGGTGCCGGGCGGGGTCAGCGCACCGCCGGCAGCCCGGCGCTGCGGGGGTCGGTCACCGCCGCCAGCGAGCCGCCGGCGGCCGGGCCGCCGTCGACCAGCTCGATCGCGTGCTCGTGCCCCAGCTTGCCGTCATAGGCCACCTGGCGCAGTGCGTGACCACGACCCACGAGGCCGGCCTCGACACCCGGGGCCAGGTCGCCGTCCGCGAGCACGTCCAGCGGCGGCGCCAGCCAGCCGCCCGGGATGACCGCCGTCCGCGGGGCCGCCACCGCCGTCGCGAGGTCCGACCCGCCGTCCACCAGCGCGGACACCAGCTGGGCGTGGACCTGGGGCTGGATGTCGCCACCCATGGACCCGGCGACGATCCACGGCCGCCGCTCACCGTCCCGGAACAGCATCCCGGGGAGCAGCGTATGCGCGCTGCGCTTGCCCGGCGCGAGCACGTTCGGGTGCCCGGGGTCCAGCGAGAACGACGCGCCTCGGTTCTGGAAGTGGATGCCCGTGTCCGGGTCCAGCACGCCCGACCCGAACCCGGCGGCGTTGGACTGGATCAGGCTGACCGCGTTGCCCTGCGCATCGACGACCGCCAGGTAGACGGTCCCGCCCACGAGGGTGCGAGCCGGGGGCGGTGCGGGATCCGCATGCGAGGCATCGATCCTCGCCGCGAGCGCCGCGGCGTGCTCGGCGGACAGCAGCCGGTCCACCTCGATGTCCCGGGCCGCGGGATCGGTGAGCTGGGCGTCTCGGTCCGCGTAGACGAGCTTTGCCGCCTCGAGCTGGACGTGCGGCCAGGCGGGATCGCTCCAGCCGCGGCCGCCGAACCGGGCACCTGGCGGCGGGCCGAGCCGCTCAGGACGTTGAGGATCTCGAGCGCCACGCAGCCCGCTGCTGTTCGGGGGGTGCGTCGTGACCCGCACGCCGCGGTAGCCGGTGGCCAGTCGGCGTGCCCCAGGTGCTGCGGTGCTCGCGCAGGTCATCGACCGCAAACGGCGCTCCGGCGGCGACGAGGCCGCGCACGATCCGGGCTCGCCAGGTCGCCGTCGTAGTAGGCGTCGAAGCCGTCGTCCGCCAGCGTCCGCAGGGTTGCCGCGAGCGCCGGCAGCCGGATCACCTCGCCCGGGCGCCATGACCGGCCTGAGGCACGCCAGGTCGACCGGAAGCCGGCGGACCACGGCTCGGCGGCAATGGTCGGGGCCAGCTTCTCGACCGCCCCGATCAGGCCGTCCCAGGCGGGGAAGCCGGCGGTGGCCTGCTCGATGGCCGGAGCCAGGATGGCGGCCCGTGACAGGCGGCCCCAGCGGCGGTGGGCGTCGGCCCAGGACCGGACCGCGCCGGGCACGGTGATCGGCAGCGGACCGCGCAGCGGGAGCCGGTCAGGCCCCGCGCGCGGAGCGCCTCCGCGGACGCGCCCGATGGGGCGCCGCCCGAGCCATTGAGCGCGACCTGCTCACCGGCCGGCTCGTCCCAGACCAGCCAGAACGCGTCGCCCCCGAGGCCGCAGCCGTTGGGCATGACCACGCCCAGCATGGCGTTGGTCGCGATCGCGGCGTCGACCGCGTGCCCGCCGGCCGCCAAGATCGCGAGGCCTGCCGCGGTCGCCAGGTGGTGCGGCGCGACGACCGCACCGCGCGCGCCGCGGACGGCGCGCGCGGGGACCAGCGGCCCGTCGAGCCATCGGCGGCCGCCCGTCGGCCATCGGCGGCCGCACCGTCAGCCATCGGCGAGCCCTGCACCCCGGCGGCCGCCGCGGGACCCCCGCGCACCGGTGCTCGAAGCGGCGCAGTCGGCTGAGCGGGATCAGCGCGATCGCGAGGAACACGAACGACAGCACGAACACCCCATCCAGGCCGGCTCGCTGGGCCGCCTCGCCACCCAGCAGGCTGCCCACGATCTGGCCCAGCCCCAGGAACACCGAGTACAGGCCCATGATCGCTCCCCGGTCGTCGGGATAGGACTCGGTCATGTCCGCCAGCAGGCCGATCGCGGCGGGCGTGGCTCCCGCGAGCACGAACAGCCCACCCGCGCCGACCGCCACCAGCACCAGCAGCACCGGCAGCGGCCCGCCTGCCACGTGGTTGATCGCGATGCCGGCGGCGATCATCACCGTGCCGCCGACGACCCCGTACAGGATGATCGTCGTGCGCCGCAGGCTGCGGAACTTGCCGCCCCAGTACAGCAGGCCGGCGAAGAACAGCAGCCCGCCGACGGCCAGCGCCGCAGAGACCTGGAGCTCGTTGAAGCCGCCCATCAGCTGCTGGCCCGCGAACCGCGGATCGGGCGTGCGCACGACCTGGAACAGGGTCTGGCTGGTGTACAGGCCGAGCGTGGCATTGATCGCGATCCACGACGGCGCCAGGAGCCAGACGTGGCTGCCGCGCAGGATCCGCAGGTACCGGCGGAGCCCCTCGGCCGGGTCGTGGGCGCTCGCGGCTGGCCGGGGCTCCGCGTGCGCCGGCACGCCGTACCGGTAGACCAGGAACGACACCCCGTACACGATCGCGTTGACGAAGAAGGCAGCCGGGCCCAGCGCCTTGAACAGCGGCCCGGCGATCACGAACCCGGCCATCAGGCCCGCCAGGGTCGCCGCCTCGAAGCGGGCGACCGCGCGGCCGCGCTGGAGCTCGTCGGCCGCGGTGGCGAACGCGATGAACCCGAGGATCGACGGGATCGAGGCCGCGGTCGAGCCGCCCTCGAGCAGCCGGGTCAGGCCGATCACCGGCAGGCTCACCGTCAGCCCCGTCACGATGACCGCGATGGCCCCGAACGCGGGGCCGACGAGCATCACCCGCCGGTGGCCGATGCGGTCCGACAGGATCCCGAACAGGGGCGACCCGACCAGCTCGCTCGCGTAGAACAGCGCCGCCAGGATCCCGACCTCACGCGGGCTCACCGCGACCCCGCCGAAGTCGGGGAACGCCGCGTAGTAGTAGATGAGCATCGCGCCGGTGATGCCCGTCGCCAGGCGCAGCGTGAACGTGCCCAGGATGACCGCCAGAACCGCTCGCACCATGCCCAGAAGCGTAGCCGGTCGGAACGGAGGACCGTCGGCGCGGAGCCACGGGAGCTGCTCGATCGCGGTCTCTGCGCCGGGGCCGTCGGTCCGACACCGGGCGGTCGCCGGCCCGTCGCCGACCCCCTGCGACGCGCCTGACCCGCCAGCGGTCCGTATCATCGGCAGCCACGGGAGCCGGTGCCCCCGGCGACGACGTGTTCGGCACCGCCAGCCGGCCGGCCGCACGCCGGGGGCACGGGTCCCGATGGAGGAGCCTCGCCCGTGTCTCACGTCGCGATCGTCACCGACTCCGTCAGCGACCTGCCCCCTGCGGTCGCCGCCCGGCAGGGGATCACGGTCGTCCCGCTCATCGTCAGCTTCGGCGCCGAGAGCTTTCGCGTGAACGTGGACCTCACGACCGAGGCGTTCTGGCAGCGCATGACCGCTCCGGACGCGCCGTTCCCCACCACGGCCGCGGCCGCCCCGGGCGACTTCCTCGAGGCGTTCAAGGGCGCGTTCGACCGGGGCGCCGAGTCGGTCGTGTGCGTCAACGTCTCGGGTGAGCTGTCGGGCACCCTCAAGTCCGCCCAGGTCGCCCGCGACATGCTGGCCGACCGGGAGATCCACGTGATCGACTCGCGCACCGCCTCGATGGGCGAGGGGATGCTGGCCCAGATCGCCGCCGAGCTGGCGGAGGAGGGCGTGTCGGCGGTCGAGATCAGCCGGGTCATCGAGGCCCGCAAGGCGGACATGGACCTGTTCGTCGCCCTGGACACGCTCGAGTACCTCAAGCGCGGCGGCAGGATCAGCGGGGCCCGGGCGGCGGTCGGGACGATGCTCTCGATCAAGCCGATCATCACGGTCATGGACGGGATCGTCGAGAACGCGGACCGGGTGCGGTCGCGAGTCAAGGTGAGGCAGCGGACGCTGGAGCTGCTGACCGAGGCGCCGATCGAGCGCGCGACCGTCCTCCATACGACCGAGGCGGACGTCGAGGAGTTCCACGCGCGGTTCCTGGAGCGGTCCGGCCTCGACCCGTCCCGGGTCCAGGTGCTCACGATCGGGGCGTCGGTCGGCCCGCACCTGGGCCCCGGGTGCGTCGGCGCGGTCGTCCTTCGGCGTCACTGAATGTCATGAAGAAGGGCCTCCGCGGTGAGATCGTGGGTTCTCTGCGGAACCAATCACCAGGGAGGCCCGCTCATGTTGTACGCCGGATTGGACCTGTCGCGCCAGAGGCTGGATGTGCACCTGCTCGATGAGGATGGCCGAACGGTGGGGGTGACGGCCGTCTACCCGGATGCCGACGCGCTCCGCTCGCTGGTTGCCGCGATCGCCCGGCACGGCCAGCCGGTGACCGCGGCGATCGAGTCGATGAACGGGGCCCGCTTCGTGCACGACACCCTCGAGTTCGCGGGCTGGGACGTCGAGATCGCCGACGCGCTCAAGGTCAAGGGCCTCGCCCCGCTCGCCGCCAAGACGGACCGGATCGATGCCTGGGTCCTCGCCGAGCTCGGCCGCCGCGACCTCGTGCCCGCGATCTGGCTGCCCGACCCCGAGACCCGCGCGGAGCGCGAGCGGGCGAGGTTCCGGCTCCACCTCGTCCGCCACCGCACGGCGCTCAAGAACCGGATCCACGCCACCCTGATCGCCTTCGGCCACCCGGTGCCGGTGAGTGACCTGTTCGGCATCGCCGGCCGGGAGCTGCTCGCGGGTCTGGCGATCCCCGAGCCCTGGGCGACCACCCTCGCCACCAGCCTCGAGCTCGTCGACGACCTCGACACCCGGATCGATGCCTGCGAGGTCGACCTGCGGGCGATGGGCGCCGACCACCCTGACATCGAGCTGCTGCGCACGGTACCGGGCATCGGCTGGGTGCTGGGCTACACGATTGCGTCCGAGATCGGCGGCATCGCGAGGTTCTCCTCGCCCAAGAAGCTCGCCGGGTACACGGGCCTGTGCCCCATCGTCCGCCAGTCGGGCGGGAGGGATGACCGGGGGCCACTCGCGAAGAACGGGCCCAAGTACCTGCGCTGGGCGTTGATCGAGGCCGCGACCCACGCATCCCGGCACCCGGCTTACAAGGAGCGGTACGAGCGCAACAAGCAGCGCCTCGGCCGCCAGCGCGGGTCCAAGGTCGCTCGGGTCGACATCGCCCGCGAGCTCTCGACCGCCATCTGGCACATGCTCACCAAGCGTGAGACGTTCCGCCCCGGCAGGTCCCACGGGACCGCTCTGGTCGCTTGACGACCCTCGACTGAGATGGACCGCCGGAGCATCCGATCCAACCTGGTCCTCCCCGACAAGAGGCAATAGAGAGATGAGCACGACTCACCCCACCAATCGATCGCTCCGGTTCAGGCCGGACCTTGACAACGGCCCTACTTCATAGAGAGCGGCCGCTCCGCCGCCTTCGACCCGGCCGGTACCCCTGCCATGCGACAGGGACGGGCAAGTGACGGATTGGTTGCGGCAGGGTGACGACCGGCCCGTGGTGTCCGGGCCGTCGCGGCTATACTCGGGTCCCAGAGGCGGCGCGCCACGCCCGCCGGCCATGCCACGGCCGGGCCCGCGACGCGCGCCCCCGTCGGGCCGTCCGGAAGACGGCTCATCGAACGAGGACGGCGTCCACCGTCCCGCCACGAGGACCTTCCGTTCATGACGACGGAAAACGTTGCGGCGCCGATCAGCGCCTGGCATGTCGCCCAGCAGCAGTTCGACCTGGCTGCCGACATGCTGAACCTGGACCCCGGCCTCCGCCGCGTGCTGCGCGAGCCCCGTCGTGAGCTCACCGTGCACTTCCCGGTCGCGATGGACGACGGGACGGTCAAGGTGTTCACCGGCTATCGCGTCCAGCACAACCTCGGTCGCGGGCCGGCCAAGGGCGGGATCCGCTATCACCAGGATGTCAGCCTCGACGAGGTCAAGGCCCTCGCGATGTGGATGACCTGGAAGTGCGCGGTCGTGGGCATCCCCTACGGCGGCGGCAAGGGTGGCGTCATCGTCGACCCCAAGAAGCTGTCGATGAAGGAGCTCGAGCACCTCAGCCGCCGCTTCTTCACCGAGATCGAGGTCCTCGTCGGGCCCGAGCGCGACATCCCGGCCCCGGACGTCAACACCACGCCGCAGATCATGTCCTGGTTCATGGACACGTACTCCATGCACGTCGGGCTACACGGTGCCGGGCGTCGTCACCGGCAAGCCGATCAGCCTTGGCGGCTCGGAAGGCCGCAACGAGGCCACGGCGCGCGGTTGCGTCTACACCGTCGTCGAGGCCGCGCGGCATCTTGGCCTGGACCTCAAGTCGGCCAAGGTCGCCGTCCAGGGGTTCGGCAACGCGGGCGCCATCGCAGCCCAGCTCATGACCGAGGAAGGCTCCACGGTCGTCGCCGTGTCCGACTCGCAGGGCGGCATCCGCAACATGGCCGGCCTGGACATCAGCCGTGTCCTCGCCTGGAAGGGCGAGCATGGAACGGTCCGGGGCTTCCCGGGCGCCGAGGACATCACCAACGCCGAGGTCCTCGAGACCGAATGCGACGTGCTGATCCCTGCGGCCCTGGAGAACCAGATCACGGTCCAGAACGCGGACCGGATCAAGGCCAAGATCGTCGCCGAGGCCGCCAACGGCCCCACGACCCCCGAGGCCGACGAGATCCTGTTCAACCGCGGCGTGTTCCTGATCCCGGACATCCTGTGCAACGCGGGCGGCGTGACCGTCAGCTACTTCGAGTGGGTCCAGGACCTCAACCGTGACCACTGGACCGAGACCGAGGTCAACGCCAAGCTCAAGACCATCATGGTCAAGGCCTTCGGCGAGGTCCTCGCGCAGGCCGAGAAGGAAGGCGTGAACATGCGCACGGGCGCATACCTGAACGCCGTCCAGCGCGTGGCCGACGCCACCGCCCTCCGCGGCCTGTACCCGTAGATCGAGTCCACCCGCGGCCCTGCCGGAACCCCACCGGCACGGCCATCGCGAACCCTCGAACGGCCCGGCACCCGCCGGGCCGTTCGATTCGGTCCTGGGTCGTGGCGCCCGGGCTGCGCCGCCGCGGCCCGGGCACGGGGCCGTACCGTGGCCAGCCACAGGGACCGGGCCGGTGCCGCCGCCTGCTCTCGGGCGCGTGCCGCCCGGCCCGCCCCGCTGCGGCCTCGTTCCGGCTCGTGCCGACACCCGGCCCTCAGCGCAACGCCGACGCCAGGCCTCCCTGCCGGGGACGGCGCTCCGCCCAACGGCGGAAGCGCCGGCGCCCTCCTACCGCAACGCCGGCGCGCGGTTTCCCCGCGTCGCCTGGTTATCGGTTCCCCGGAGAGAACTGGACCGTTCTGTTCGGCGTGGAACGATCGGTTCGGACCGCCGTTGCAGAACTAGCCGGGTCTGCAACGCCCGATTTGACCCATCTCTCGCCGCCCAACATGACCCAGCGCTTCTAATTGGGGAGAGAGCAGCGCCGTGGGCGAGACGAGCGGCGCCCATGGAGAGAGCAGCGCAGTGGGCGAGACGAGCGGCGCCCTTGGGGAAGGTCAGCGCAGTGGGCGGGACGAGCGGCACCTTGGGGAAGGTCAGACGCAGTGGACGGGACGAGCGGCCCCATTGGGGAGACCAGCCCGCTGGGGCGGCCCGCGACGGCCCGACCGGGACGAGCGGCCATCTAGGGACGCGCGGCTCGGGGACGGGGGCCAGCTGCCTGGGTGATCGGGCATCGACCTCGAAGCCAGATCCCGCGGGGATGCCGGACCGGTGGGCGCGGGCGGGGTGACCCCGAAGCCGGGCCCGGGACGCCGCGAGGGGCGACGTGGGGGCGCGGCAGCCGCGGTCCGGAGGGTCGTCGAACCGCCGTCGAGCGCCGCGGTACGCCAACGACCGCCACCGACCGCCACGGACCGCTGCTACCATCGCGCGCCATGCTCGACCACGAGGAGAAGTTCCTGTTCAAGGAGGAGATCCGCCACCTGGCGAATGCCCTCAACGACCCGGGCGGCCTGGACAACGTCGAGGACCTCCTCACGGACGTCATCACCAGCCCCCGCTTCGATTCCGAGGTGTTCACGCTGGAGCGCAGCCTGCAGGTGATGCTGGGGGCCCGCGCCGGCACCACGCTGGTGGGCCTGCTGACCGTGGCCCCGGACGTGTTCGAGGAGGTCGCGGAGGTCCGGATCCCGCCCGAGGTCCACGAGCGGCTGGTTGCCTGGCGGGCACGATTCGGCCTCGCGATCGACAACGCCCTGAACTTCCTCAACAACCCGGACGGCATCCAGGGACACAACTTCAGCACCCAGGTCGCGCACGTCGAGGAGCGGCGCGTGCTCCAGGGGCGGCTGACGATGGTCCGCTACAACAACGAGCCGCAGTTCTTCGTCGCCGACGCCGCCGTGTTCCTGGGCCTGGTGACCGACATCATGGAGCGCCTCGGTCCCTATCTCGAGCCCGACAGCGTGGACGAGGAGGCCCTCACCCGACTTCGCGAGGCCGTCCAGCTGATCGAGCGCCGGACGGCTTCCCGGGGCTGAGACCGCGCCCCGGATCGCCGATCGAGCACCACGGTGCGCCAGCTGTACCTCGCCGCGACCGGCCAGAACCGGGGCAAGACCACGGCCTCGCTGGGCCTGCTCGACGGCTTCGTGCGCCGGGGCTACCGGACCGGGTTCACCAAGCCGGTCGGGCAGCGCACGATCATCGAGGAAGGCGAGCCGGCCGACGAGGATGCCGTCCTGATGCGCACGGTGTTCGGGCTGCCGGAGCCGTACCCGGTGATGAGCCCCGTCCACATCCCGCGCGGCTTCACCAAGCGCTACATCGCGGGCGGCGTGGTGGAGGACCTGGGCGCGAAGATCGTCGCGGCCCAGCGCCAGTTCGCCGATCACGACGTCCTGCTGATCGAGGGCACGGGGCATGCGGGGGTGGGGGCCGTGATCGGGCTGTCCAATGCCGTGGTGGCCGCGATGCTCGGCGCGCCGGCGGTGATCGTGTCCGAGGGCGGAGTCGGCCGGCCGATCGACGAGATCGTGCTCAACGCATCGCTTTTCTCGGCCCATGGGGTGCCCGTAGCGGGCGCGATCGTCAACAAGGTTCGGGTCGCCCAGCAGCCGGGCATCGAGCAGACGCTCGAGCGCGGGCTGGCGCGGCACGGCATCCCGTTGCTGGGCATCCTGCCGTATCGCCCGATCCTGTCCAACCCGACGCTGGAGATGGTCCTCGAAGGCGTCGCCGGGCGGTTGATCCACCCTGGTCCCGACCTGGACCGGGTGATCGCGAACGTCGCGATCGGGGCGATGGAGCCCACCCACATGCTGCACCGCGTGGGACCCGGCACGCTGGTCATCGTGCCGGGCGACCGGGAGGATGTGATCCTCACCATCACCACCGCCCACCTCGCCGGCCGACCGCGCGCCGCGACGCTCGACGCCCTGGTGGATGAGACACCTGGCGCGGTCGAGGCCGGGCCCGAGGGTGCGGCGATCGGGCTCGTGCTGACCGGGGGCTACGAGCCGCGGCCGGAGGTGCTCGACGCGATCCGCGATGCGGGCATGTTCGCGGCCGCGGTGGACGACGACACGTACACCGTTGCCTCGGAGGTCCACGACCTGCTGGTCAAGACGCACCCGGCCGACGCCGGGAAGATCGCGCTGATCAAGGAGCTGGTCCGCGAGCACCTCGAGGTGGACCGGTTCCTGGCCGCGGCGACCGAGGCGCGCCTCGCCTGACCGCCGGTCGCGCCGCGGCGGTGGCCCCGAGCGCAGCCATGGCCCGGAGATCCCCGGCCGCCCCGAGACCTGCGGCGCGGGGACGACGCCCACGCCGCCGGCGGTCAGCGGGCGGGGGCCGCGAACCGGGGCAGGTAGCGCAGGTTGGCCTCGATGATGGCGTCCAGGAGCGCGGGTGCCACGACCGCCGGGACCAGCGGGTTGGCGATCAACGCCCGGAGCGCATCGCGATCGTCACCGCTCAGCGCGGCCCGGATGACCTGCGTCTCGAACGCCTTCACGTGCTGCACGAGGCCCAGCATCTCGGGCGCCAGGGGCTCGGTCGGCAGCGGGTGGGCGCCGTCGCGATCGATCCGGGCCGGCACCTCGACCACGGTGTCCGGCGGCAGGTTGGGCAGCGCGCCGCCGTTGCGGACGTCGACGACGTGGATCGCGCCGTCGCCCGTGTGGAGCGACTCGATCAGCGCGGCCGCCGCCTCGCTGTAATAGGCGCCGCCCCGCTGCTCCAGCAGGGCCGGCTTCTCGTGCAGGGCGGGATCGCGGTACAGCTCGAGCAGCTCCTGTTCGATCGCGATCACGTCGGTCGCGCGGCTGGCGCCGTCCAGCTGCTCACGGAGCACCTCGCCGGTCGCGTAGTAGTACCGCAGGTAGTAGGACGGGACGGCGCCCAGGGCGCGGACGAGGGGCAGCGAGAAGTGATCGTCGGCGGTGACGATCGGGTCGCCCGCCTCGAGCAGCGCCGGCAGGCGGTCCTCGCCGTCCACCCGGACCGCCCGGATCCAGCTCAGGTGATTGAGCCCCACGTGATCGAGGCCGATGCGCTCCGGGCTGACACCGAACCGGCGCGGCGAACGACCGCTGGAACCCGATCGCGACGTTGCACAGCCCGAGCGCGCGATGGCCGGCATCCATCAGCGCCTGGGTCACGATGCCGACGGGGTTGGTGAAGTCCAGGATCCAGGCGTCGGGGGCACCCCGGCGGGAAGCCTCCTCAGCGATCTCGAGGACGAGGGGCACGGTGCGCAGCGCCTTGGCGAACCCGCCCGGACCGGTCGTCTCCTGGCCGATCACGCCGAACCGGTGGGGAAGCGTCTCGTCCACCAGTCGCGCGGCCTGGCCGCCGACCCGGAGTTGGATCAGCGTGTAGTCCGCCCCGTCGAGCGCGGCGCTCCGATCGTCGGTGAGCACCAGCCTGCCAGGCCAGCCGGAGGCACGCAGGATCCGCGACGCCAGTCCGCCCACGATCCCGAGCCGTTCCGTGTCGGGGTCCTGGAGCACCACCTCGTCGATCGGCAGGACCGCGGTGCGGCGGGCGAAGCCCTCGACGAGCTCCGGGGTGTAGGTGCTGCCCCCGCCCACGACCGCGACCTTGAGGCCCATCGACCGTTCCTCGGCTTACGGCTGCCCCGTGGCGTCTGCCTTGACAGATTGCTTATAACTTTAGCAGCAACCCCGGCAACGGCAAGAGGGCGCTGGCGACGGGCATGGCACGCTTCCGACTCCTCGAGGGCCCGGTCCCGCTGCACCACCAGGTGTATCTCGACCTGCGCGCCGCCCTCGATGACGGGGAGTGGCGGCCCGGGGACCGCCTGCCACCGGAGCGGATGCTGGCCGAGCGCTACGGCTGCAGCCTGATCACCGTCCGCCGAGCGCTGGGCGACCTGGCTCGGGAACGCCGGCTCGACCGGGCCCGCGGTCGCGGCACGTTCGTCAGCCGTCCCCCGATCGACCTCGACCTGGACGGGACGATGTCGTTCTCCGAGGAGCTCCAGACGCTGGGACACGATCCGGCCACCCGCGTCGTGACGGCGCGGACCGTGCCCGCCGAGCTCGCCGTCGCCGAGGCGCTCGAGATCCCGGTCGGCGCGTCGGTGGTCCACCTCGAACGCCTGCGCATGGCCGACGGCGAGCCCCTGCTCCTCGAGCAGGTGTTCCTCCCGGAGGCGCGGTTTCCCGGGCTCCTGGCCGGCGACCTGGAGCACGGATCGCTGTACGAGCTCCTCACCGAGCGCTACGACACCCCGGTCGTGCGCGCCCGCGAGGCGCTCGAGCCGATCTCCCTGCCATCCCGCGAGGCGCATCTCCTGGGTGTCGAGCCGCACCGGCCGGCGCTCCTCATCGAAGGCCTCGCATTCGACCGCTCCGGCCGGCCGGTCGAGTTCGCGCGTTCGTACGTCCGGGGCGACCGGACGCGCTACTACGTGGAGCGGGTCGTCGTCCGCTCCGGGCCCCGATCCGGCGACACGGCACCGGGCGCCGTGGACGCCAGCCTCGGGGTGCTGTCGCGCCAACCCTAGCGACCGTCGGAGAGCGCCGGTCCGAGCCCGGGGCAGGAGGAGCAGATGCGAGCGATCCGAGCCGTTGCCGTGATGGGATTGCTGGCCCTCGTGGCCGGCGCCTGCGGCGGCACCACCCCGACGAGCGCCCCTGGCGGCGCGACCAGCGCACCGACGACGGCAGCCTCGACGGTGCCCGAGACACCGGCCGCGAGCGCGGCGACGGGCCAGGTCGAGATCCGCTGGTACTGCTGCCTGGGCGGCGGCGATGCGCCGGAGCAGGTGGACGTCGAGAAGAAGGTGGTCGAGGAGTTCAACGCCAGCCACCCCAACATCAAGCTCACCTTCGAGGCGGTTCCGTACGCCGGTGCGAACGACGCCCTGGCCACCGAGATCGCCTCGGGCAACGGGCCCGACATCGTCGGTCCCGTGGGCATCGGCGGCGCCAACGCGTTCCACGGGCAGTGGCTGGACCTCGCGCCGCTGATCCAGTCCACGAGCTACGACCTGTCCGGGTTCCCCCAGGACGCGGTCAACATCTACAAGCTGGACGAGGGCCAGGTCGGCATCCCGTTCGCGATCTACCCGTCGGTCCTGTTCTACTCCAAGAGCCTGTTCGCGGAGGCCGGCCTCGCCGAGCCGCCGCACCAGTACGGCGCCAAGTACACGATGCCCGACGGCACGCAGGTCGACTGGACCTACGACACGATCAAGCAGATCGCCCGGATCCTGACCGTGGACAAGAGCGGCAAGGACGCCACCCAGGCCGGGTTCGACCCCAAGAACATCGTCCAGTGGGGCTTCGAGCCCCAGCGCGACGACCTGCGCGGCATGGGCGCCTACTTCGGCGCCGGCGCGCTCGCCGGGGGACCCGACGGCAAGACCGCGCAGATCCCGCCGGCGTGGGCTGCCGGCTGGAAGTTCTGGTACGACGCGATGT
The DNA here is from genome assembly GCA_963741915.1 of uncultured Chloroflexia bacterium. GTDB lineage: Bacteria > Chloroflexota > Limnocylindria > Limnocylindrales > CSP1-4 > CAIXZV01. Next base: position 506,513 of record CAVUJW010000002.1, read on the forward strand.
GGACCGACCACTTCTCGATGACCGGGCCCGTGTTCAGCAGCCCGGACATCAACCCCGAGGACTATCCGTTCTTCACCGGCAAGATCGCGATGAGCGAGAACTTCCTGTGGTCCACGTACGGGCTCGAGGGGCTCAAAGGCGACTGGGACATGGGCATCATCCCGAGCTACAACGGCCAGGTGACGTCCGCGTTCAACGCCGACACGTTCCGGATCCTCAAGGGCAGCAAGCATCCCGACGAGGCGTTCCAGGTGCTCAGCTACCTGCTGGGCGACGGCTCGGCGGAGCTGCTCGCGACCTATGGCGGCATGCCCGCCCGGACCGCGGACCAGCAGGCGTTCTTCGCCGGCCAGGACGGGACCTTCACCCAGAAGCCCGACTGGCAGGTGGCCATCGACGGCATCCAGTTCGCCGACAACCCGAACTTCGAGTCGTACATGCCCGCCAACAACGCAGACCCTCGGGCTCGTCGGGTCGGGCGGCAAGTACACGACCAAGTGGCAGACCGACCAGGGTCTCAACATGGACCAGGAGATCGAGTCGCTGCGCTCCGAGATCCAGGCGATCTGGGACAAGCAATCCTAGCGGCGGGGCCGGTCCAGCCGGCCCGCCGGTCCCGGGTCCCGGTCGCGCCCTCGCAGCCGGGACCCACCGACCCCGTAACGAGGCCCCGATGATCGCCCGCAGGCCCGCCCGATGACCGCCGGCTCGCCGCCCGCCGGGAGCGGCGGTCGTCGCGCCTGCCCGCCATCTTCCGGCTGTCACCGATCGCCCGCCGGGAGGCGCGCTGGGGCTACATCTTCCTCTCGCCCTGGATCCTCGGCTTCCTCGTGTTCACCCTGGCCCCGATGGTCGCCTCGCTGGCGTTCACGTTCACCAACATCAACCTCGCCCAGGAGCAGCCGCTCCAGTTCGTCGGTATCCACAACTGGCAGACCCTGCTCGCCGACCGGCAGACCTGGGATTCGCTGGGCGTCACGTTCCGGTTCGCGATCCTCCAGCTCCCGGTGGCGATGGTGCTCCCGTTCGTGCTCGCCCTCGCCCTCAACAGCCGCTACCTCAAGGGGCCCGGCCTGTTCCGGGTCCTGTTCTTCATGCCCTACGTGATCCCGTTCGTCTCGGGCGTGCTGATCTGGCAGGGGATGCTCGACCTCGAGACCGGCTGGGTGAACGAGTTCCTGCGCTTCACGGGCATCGAGAACCCGCCCAACTGGGTCAACGACACGACGTTGATCTACCCCGCGCTGGTGTTCATCGGGATCTGGGGCGTCGGCTCCGGGATCATCGTCAACCTGGCCGGGCTGCGCGGCATGCCGACCGAGCTGTACGACGCCGCGCGCATCGATGGTGCCGGCTGGTGGGGCTCGCTGCGCCACGTGACACTGCCCATGATGTCGCCGGTCATCTTCTACACGCTGGTGCTCGGGATCGTGGAGGTGCTCCAGTACTTCCTGGTCCCGCTGGTGCTCAACAACGGCACGGGCGAGCCCGGCGGCACGACGTTCTTCTTCAACCTCTACCTGTACAAGAACTTCTTCACCTACCAGAACATGGCCTATGGCGCGACGCTGGCCTGGCTGCTGTTCGCGGTGACCCTGGTGACCGCGCTGCTGGTGTTCCGCACGTCGCGGCGCTGGGTCTACTACGCGGGCGAGCGGTAGGGCGGCCGATGGACACCAGCGCCGGCCAGCTCCAGGACCTCGCGACCGCCCGGGTGGCGACCCGTCCGCTGCGCTCGCGCCTCCGTCCGCACCGGCTCCGCCGGCCTCGGGACGCCGGCACCTCGTTCGTGCTCGCGTCGTGATCGTGGTCTGTCCTGGTGGCGGTTCCTGTCGCCGATCCTGCGCTCGGTCGTGCGTCTCGCTCGAAGACGCCCGCGCAGCTGTCCGAGACTCCGGACCGTTGCTGCCGTCGGTCCGGAGACGTTCGAGTAGAACGGGCAAGGCTACGACGTGTACATGGTCCCGATCGACGGCTGGACCTGACCCTGGCGCTGGTCAAGCCGGGCCGCCGAGCAGCGCCATTCGTCGACCCGGCCAGTCCGGACGCGGGCCGATCACGTGGGACGGGTCGTGGCGGCGCTGGACCGCGGCATGGACCTGTCGCCGGCGTGGCAGAACTACACCGACGTGTGGGACCTGATCGAGTTTCCGCGGCTGCTGTTCAACACCGTCGTGATCGCGCTGTTCGGGATGATCGGGCATGATCTCGTGCACGCTGGTCGCCTATGGCTTCGCCCGGTTCCGGTTCCCGGGCCGGTAGCTGCTGTTCCTGATCCTGATCTCGACCATCTTCCTGCCCGCCGCCGTGACGGTCGTGCCCACGTACACGATGTTCGCCAGATCGGATTGGTCGGGTATCGCCTGGCTGCCACTGCTGGTGCCGACGTTCTTCGCCAACGCGTACGACGTGTTCCTGATGCGCCAGTACTTCCTCACGATCCCGCGCGAGATGGACGAGGCCGCGTCGATCGACGGGGCGGGACCGTTCCGGACGCTGGTGTCGGTCATCATTCCGCAGTCCTGGCCGGTGGTCGTCGCAGTGGCGATCTTCCACTTCGTGTACTCATGGAACGACTTCTTCAACCCCCTCATCTACCTGTCCACCAAGCCCGAGCTGCAGCCGCTGGCGGTCGGCCTCCAGCGCTTCAACGGGATCCACTGCCGCAACCCCGCCTACGTCCAGGCGGGGACGCTGATGACGATGCTGATCCCGGTGATCCTGTTCCTGATCTTCCAGAAGGTGTTCATCCGGGGGATCGTGATCACCGGGGTGGAGAAGTGAGCGACGGGTCGCAGTTCCGCGTCGCGCTCACGTTCGACGCCGAGCACCCGGACCGCCCGAGCGATCCCGGGGTGACCGCGGCGATCCTCGACGCGCTGGCCGCCGACGGGGTGTCGGCGACGTTCTTCGTCCAGGGCCGGTGGGTCGAGGCCGAGCCCGCGGCTGCGTCGCGTATCGCGGCCGATGGACACCTGCTCGGCAACCACTCCCATCACCATGCCCGGATGACGATGCTCACCGCGGCCGGGCTCGCGCGCGACGTGCGGGCCGCGCAGGACGCGCTCCTCGCGATCGCGGGCGCGGATCCCCGGCCGTGGTTCCGGTGCCCGTTCGGCGCGGGCGCCGACAGCGCGCGGGTGGTGGGGCGGCTGGCCACCCTGGGCTATGTCGACGTCGGCTGGCACGTCGACGGCCGTGACTGGGCCGGCGGCTCGGCGCGGTCGCTCGAGGCGCGCGTGGTCCGGGGTGCTCGCGCCCACGGCGACGGCGCCGTCGTGCTGCTCCACGGCTGGCCGTCGATCACGGCCCGGGCGCTGCCCGGGATCCTGGGCGGCCTGCGGGCGGCCGGTGCCGTGTTCGCCCGGGTGGATTCGCTCGATCGCGTTCCGGGCCGCCGCGCGGCCCCGGACGGAGCCGGCCGCGGATGACGGTGCCCATCGTCGCGGTCGACGGCGGCAACTCCAAGACCGACATCGCGCTGCTGGCCACCGACGGCACGGTGCTGGCGACGCTGCGCGGGCCGACGGTGTCGCAGCAGCAGGTCGGGCTGGCCGAGGCGGGACGGCGGCTGGACGCGCTGGCGCGCCGCGCCGCGGAGCGGGCGGGGGTCGACGCCCGACCGCCGGTGCTCGCCACGCTGGGCGTGCTGTGCCTGGCGGGCATGGACCTGCCGTCGGACCGGCGGGAGCTGGCCGCGGCCCACGGCTCGTCGGGGCTGGCGGTGCGGATCGTGCTCCGCAACGACACCCATGCCGCCCTTCGCGCCGGGTCGCCCGAGCCGTGGGGCGTCGCCGTGATCCTGGGCGAGGGGATCAACGCGATCGGGGTGGCGCCCTCGGGCAAGGAGGCCCGGTTCGCCGGGCTGGGTCCGATCAGCGGCGACCGGGGCGGTGGCGGCACCCTGGGAATGGACGCGCTCGGGGCCGCGGTTCGCGCCGGCGACGGTCGCGGCCCGAGGACGAGCCTCGAGCAGCTCGTGCCCTCTGCGTTCGGGCTGCGGCGGCCGATCGACGTCACCGTGGCGCTGTACCGCGGCCGGATCCCGATCGAGCGCGTCCACGAGCTGGCGCCGGTCCTGGTCGCGGCCGCCCTCGACGGTGACGCCGTCGCGCGGTCGGTGCTCGCGTCGCTCGCCCAGGAGGCGGCCGCGTTTGCCATCGCCGCCATCCGTCGCGCGGGACTCCTCGGGCGGCCGGTGCCGGTGGTCCTCGCCGGCGGCGTGGCCCGCGGCGCCGATCCGCTGCTGAGCTCGATGATCGCCGAGCGCGTCCACGCCGTGGCGCCGGCCGCGGTCATCTCGGTCCTCCACGCGCCGCCCGTGCTGGGTGCCGCGCTGCTGGCGCTGGACGAGGTCGCGCCCGGCGACGCGACGGCGCGGGAGCGCGCGGCGGCCGGCCTGACCAGCCAGGCGCTTGCCGCGAGCGGGCTCTCGCCGGCGGGCGACGCTCAGGCGATGCCCGACGGGCCGTCGGCGTCGGGACCCGGTGCGAGTGCGGGTGCGGATCCGGAGTCCGGGCCGGTATCCGGCGGCGGCCCGTAGAGCTCGCGGAACAGGACGTTGAGGGCCGCGGCGACGGGGACCCCGAGCAGGCCGCCCAGCACGCCGTACACGCTCAGCCCGACGAGCACCGCAAAGATCGTGACCACGGGGTGGAGGTGGACGGCGCGGCCGATGACGACCGGCATCACGACCTGGTCCTCCACCTGGCGGATCACGAGGTAGACGACCACCACGACGGCCGCGAGGCCGACCCCGCCATGGGCGAACGCATCGACGGCGGCGATGCCGGTCGCCACCAGCGGCCCCACGAGCGGGATGATCTCCAGCACCCCGGTGATCACCGCGATCGCGAGCGCGTAGGGCAGGTGCAGCACCGGGCCCAGCACCAGGTAGACCACGATCGCGACCAGCGCGATCAGGAGCAGCTGGCCGCGCAGCCACTTGCCCAGCACGACGTGGATCCGGCCCAGCAGCTCCACCGTCCGGTCCCGGTGCCGGAGCGGGAGCACCGACAGAGCCCGGGCCACGAACGCGGCCCCGTCCACGAGGAAGTAGAAGGTGACGATCAGCGCGAGCAGGGCCTGCAGGGCGCCTTCCCCGGCCTGGCCGGCCAGGTGGACCGCATCGCCGGGCGAGGCGACCAGGCCCGCCGCGCGCGCCTGGAGCTCACGCGCGACGTCGGCGACCGCGATCCGTTGGCCTGCGACGTCGACCGTGTCGGCGCCCACCAGCTCCCGCAGGGTGGTCGCGAGCGAGGTCGGTCCCGCACCACCGAGGCTCGCCAGCTCGGCCGCCACGCGCTCCGCGAGGAGCACGACCAGCAGCGCCGCGATCGCCAGCGCGCCCAGGTAGCCGATCGCGACGACGGCCGCCCGCGGCAGCCTCGTGCGGGCCTGGGCCGCGCCGACCAGCGGGCTGAACGCGTAGGCGAGCACGCCCGCGACGATGAACGGGGCAAGAACACCGCGCGCCAGCCACAGGACGAGGACGACCGCGGCGACCAGCGCCAGGAACGGTGCGCTGCCGCGTCCGCGTTCGATGCCGGGAGCAGCTCCGGCACCCCCGACGTCGCCCGGGCCGGCTTCGAGGGTGACCTCGTCGGGCACGTCAGCCCACGGGCTCGTTGTCGATGAGGCGGACGCCGTCGATGCGGACGGCCAGCGACAGCAGCGCGCGACCGGGGATGGCATCGAGCTCGGCCAGCGTCTCCGGATCGGCCACCGACACGTAGTCGACATCGGCCAGCGGCTCGGCCAGCAGCATCCGGCGCATCGCCTGCCGGACGACCTCGGCGTCGGCCTCGCCCGATCGGATGCAGGCGGCACCTGCTTCCAGCGCCCGGTGGAGGACAGGGGCGACAGCCCGGCCGTCCGCCGTGAGCCGGGCGTTGCGGGACGACATCGCGAGGCCGTCCGGCTCGCGGACCGTGGGGCAGGCCACGACCTCCGTCGGCAGCGCGAGGTCGAGCGCCATGCGCCGGATCACCCGCACCTGCTGGTAATCCTTGACGCCGAAGTAGGCGCGCTCGGCGCCGACCAGCGAGAACAGGATCGCGACCACCGTCGCCACGCCGTCGAAGTGGCCCGGCCGGGCTGCGCCCTCGAGCGGCCGGGCGATGCCGTGCACCGACACCGTGGTGTCGAACCCCGGCGGATAGACCTCGTCCACGTCCGGCGCGAACACGAGGTCCACGCCCGCGGCCTCGCAGATCGCGAGGTCGCGAGCCTCGTTGCGGGGATACTGGGTGTAGTCGGTCGTCTCCCCGAACTGGCGCGGATTGACGAAGATCGAGACGACGACCGTCGCGTTGTCGGCCCGCGCCCGCTCCACCAGCGAGGCGTGGCCGGCGTGCAGCCAGCCCATCGTGGGCACGAAGCCGATCGGCCGCGGAGCGGCGGCGAGGGCGGTCCGGAGGTCGCGACGGGTGCGGAGGACGCGCATGCCCGTGGACGGTGGCGTCACCGGTTGGCCTCGGCCGCGGGGGTGGCTAGAGGTCGCGATCGAGCGGGATGCCGGCGCTCTCGGCCATCGCGTCCGGCCGGTCGGCGGCGCCCCGGCCCAGCACCTCGTCGAGCACCGCGGGGTCCATCAGCACGGTCTCGGCCTCACCCGGGAACGTGCCCGCCTCGACGTCCGCGCGGTAGCGCGAGATCGCATCCAGGATCGTTCCGTGCAGGTCCGCGTACCTGCGGGCGTGTCTCGGGGTCCAGTCGCCGAAGCCCAGCGTGTCGGTGATCACCTGGATCTGGCCCGAGCAACCGGGACCGGCCCCGATCCCGATCGTCGGGATGCGCAGCCGCTCCGTGATCGCCGCGGCGAGCTGGCCCGGCAGGAGCTCGAGCACGATCGCGAACGCGCCCGCGTCCTGGACGGCCCGCGCGTCGGCCATGACCTGGCGCGCCTGGTCGCGCGACTTGCCCTGGACCCGGACCTTGCCGATCGTGTTGATCGCCTGCGGCGTGAGCCCGATGTGGCCCATCACCGGGATCCCCGCCTTGACCAGCGCCTCGATCGTCCGGGCGCTCCGGGCGCCGCCCTCGACCTTGACCGCCTGGGCGCCGCCCTCGCGCAGGAACCGCCCGGCGTTGGCCAGCGCGTCCTCCGGCGAGGCGTACGAGAGGAACGGCATGTCGGCCACGATCAGCGCTCGCTTCGTGCCCCGGACCACCGCCTTGGTGTGGTGGAGCATCTCGTCCATCGTGATCCGGACCGTCGTCTCGTAGCCGAGCATGACCTGGGCGACCGAGTCCCCGACCAGGATCAGCGGGATGCCGGCCTGGTCGACCAGAGCCGCGGTCGGGATAGTCGTAGGCGGTGATGGTCGCGATCCGGGTGCCGTCCGCGTAGAGCTTCGCGATGTCGACGACGGTCAGGCGGCGGACGGTCTCGGTCTGGGCGCTCATGCTCGGGCCTCCCTGGTGGTCCCGGCAGTGTGCGCCCGGGCGTCCGCGTTCGTCCAACGCCGCGACGACGCGGTCCAGGAGGCGGTCGGCGACCTCGCGCTTGGTCGAGCAGCGGCAGCTCGTCGCGCGCCGCCGTCGGCCGCCAGGATCGATGACCCGGTTGGTGTCGCTGCCGAAGCCCGAGCCGGCCTCGGTGACGTCGTTGGCGACGAGCAGGTCGGCGCCCTTGCGGCGGAGCTTGTCCGCGGCCCGCTCGAGGGACCCTGTCTCGGCTGCGAACCCCACGATGACCGGCCGCGGCACGAGCCCGCCGGCCCGCGCGCCGACCTCGGCCAGGATGTCCGCGGTCGGCTCGAGCTCGAGCGTCAGCGAACCCTCGCGGGACAGCTTGCGGTCCGCGGGTGCCTGCGGGCGGAAGTCGGCGACCGCGGCGGCCATCACCAGCACGTCGCTCGGGTCGGTCGACGACGACGTCGATGACGGCGTCGTGCATCGCGGCGGTGGTCTCGGCCCGGATCACCTGCGCACCGTCCGGGAGCGGGACGTCCATCCGTCCGGCGACGACCGTGACCCGCGCACCCCGGTCGAGGGCTGCCCGGGCGACCGCCACGCCCATCTTCCCGCTGCTCCGGTTGCCGATGAACCGCACCGGATCGATCGGCTCGGCGGTGCCGCCCGCGCTCACGACGACGTGCCGGCCCTCGAGGTCGAGGGCGTGCGCCGGTGAGACGAGCGGCGGGCGTGCGCCGGGATCAGGCTGGCGCACGGGACGGCCCGCGACCGCATCGACGATCGCGTCGACGATCCGAGGCAGCTCGGCGAGCCGGCCAACGCCCGACTGGCCCGACGCGAGCGCTCCCGACTCGGGCGCCACCATCTTGTAGCCGAAGTCGCGCTGGAGCCGCCGGGCGTTCGCCTGCGTGGCCGGGTGGGTCCACATGTCGCCGTCCATCGCCGGCGCGAACACCACGGGTGCCGAAGTCGCGAGGCAGGCCGCGACCACGGTATCGCCGGCGATCCCGTTGGCCATGGCGCCCAGCCAGCGCGCCGTGGCGGGGGCGACCACGATCACGTCGGCCGCGTCGGCGACCACGACGTGCCCGATCCGCTGGTCGGGGAGGAGGCCCAGCACGTCGGTCTCGACGGGGTGGCGCGACAGGGCGGCGAACGTGAGCGGGCCGACGAAGGACGCTGCCGCGGGCGTCAGCATCACCACCACGTCGGCACCCTCCGCCACGAGCAGCCGAAGCAGCTCGACGGCCTTGTAGGCGGCGATCGAGCCGCACACGCCGAGGCCGACCAGGCGGCCCTCCAGGCGCCCGTGACCGGCCCGATCCGCCGCTCCGCTCATGGGCGGAACATCTCGATCGGCACGCCGCCGGCGACCTCCGCATGCAGGATCGCCAGGCCCTTGAGGGTGAGATCGGGATCGATGGCATCCACGCCGGCGATGCCCGAGGCCCAGGGCGCGGCCGACAGGCCGCCCGTCAGGATCGCGTGGACCTCCGCCGGCGCCACGCCGGCCTGGTCCGCCAGCTCCGCGCGCACGCGGGTGAGCAGTCCGGAGGCAAGGGCCTGGTAGCCGAACACCGTGCCCGCCTGCATGGCGCTCACCGTGTCCCGCCCGATCGCCCGATCGGGCGCACGGAGCTCGATCCGCGGCAGCTTCGCGGTTCGTGCGGCGAGCGCCTCGAGGCCGAGCTCCAGCCCGGGGGCGATCGCACCGCCCACGTAGGCGCCGTCCGCCGCCACGCAGTCGAGCGTCGTCGCCGTGCCGAAGTCCACGACCACGGCCGGCGTGCCGTACAGGCGGGCCGCCGCCAGCGCGTTGACGATCCGATCCGCGCCGACCTCCTGGGGCCGGTCGATCCGGATCGCGAGCGGCACCGTCCCGGCCGACGCCACCAGGAGCGGCGTGTGCCGGCGCCGCGCCACGGTCTCGAGGGCGGCGGTCAGCGCTGGGACGACGGACGCGACGGCGATCGCGCTCACCTCGTCGAGCGTCCGCCCGTCGAGCCCGACCAGCCCGGCCAGGAGGAGCTGCAGCTCATCCGCGGAGGCCGCGCCGGGCGTTGCGGCCCGGCGGGTGGTCCGGAGCGCGCCGGCGTGGACGAGCGCGAGGGTGACGTTGGTGTTGCCGATGTCGACCACGAGCAGCATGCACGGATCATACGTGGGCGCACGGGGCTCACCGGGGGCCGTCGAACGCCCCGCGGCAGGGGCGCTCTCCGGGCGCAGAGGCCCTGGCGCCGCCGCGTGCCCTGTCGCCTCGCGTCGACTGCCGGGCCGGCCGCCGCCACTCGCCGAGCCGGTCGCCGCCACTCGCCGAGCCGGTCGCCGCCGCGCCTTTCGGGCTCTCCGGGCCAGCCGCCGGCGCTGCACGCCTGATGTGCACTTCCTGGGCTGCGGGAACCGCGAGCGGTGCCGAAACACGCGGCGGAGCCTCGTCGGCGCGCCTTGTCGTGGCCGACGCACACGCCGCGATCACCGATCCCCTCAAGCCGGGTGTGACCGAGCTGCTCGAGGTGTTGGCCTCCCTGATCGACCACGAATGCACATGACACGAGCACCCGCACCAGGATGCGCCCGGGTGGGACAGCACGCGGGCGCACAGCAAGGTCGCTCGGTTCGCGACTGCGATCTTCACTCTCCCGCAACCCTCCGGTCCGCTAGGATCCGGGGTGTCGGGCCGCTCCCGGGAAGGCGGCGCGGCGCGCCGCTCCAGCACCCATCGGACCCGGAGGTGGGAGCCCATCGTGTCGAGCGAACCGCCCGCGAAGTTCTTCGTCAACCAGGGCCTCGTGACGGGTCGGACCGACCTGCAGCACCTGCTCAGGCCCGTCCTCAAGCAGACCGTCTCGTACCGGTATCTCCGGGGACGCGAGCTGGTCGCGCACGGGACGGGCTGGGTGGAGCGGATCGTTGCCGACCAGCCCGAGGTCTCGACGTACTTCACGCCGATCGCGATCACGATCAACGTGGACTCCTTCGAGCATCTCGAGTTCGAGACCCGCGCCGATCAGCTGCTCGTCTACACCCTCGTGCAGGGCGACGAGCGGGTGATCCTCGAGTTCGTCCCGACCGGCGGCGACGACGCCGCCGGCCCGATGTCCCCGCGCCAGCTCGAGTTCGACACCAGCGGGTTCGTCCAGATGGAGCTCCTCGGCCTCGAGGGAACCGAGGAGTAGCCGGGTCGGCGCCGCGACCGGGGGATGTCGGGGGATCGCGCCGCGGGAGGTGCCCGCGGGCCGGAACGGGAGCCGAGCACCCGATCGAGGGAGGACCAGGGACGCCCATGAGCGCCGTATCGTCGACCCCGCCGCAGCCCAGCGGTGGCGCGATCGCCGACTTCTTCAAGTTCGCCGAACGGGGCACCGACCTGCTCACCGAGGCGCGAGCGGGCCTGACCACGTTCATGGTCATGGCCTACATCATCTTCCTCAACCCGAGCATCCTGATGGGCGGGTTCACCCTGCCCAACGTCCAGCAGGACCCGGCCTTCACCGCCGTCGCGCTGTCGGCCGGCACGGCCCTCATCGCGGGGATCATGACGATCGCGATGGGCCTGGTCGGCAACTACCCGCTGGCCCTGGCCGCCGGCCTCGGCATCAACGGCATCGTCGCCTACTCGCTCACCGGGCAGGGCCTGTCTCCGGCGGGAGCGATGGGGGTGATCCTGCTCGAAGGCCTGCTGGTCACCATCCTCGTCCTGGTCGGCTTCCGGGAAGCGGTCATGAACGCCGTCCCGCTGGCGCTCAAGAAGGCCATCGGCGCCGGCATCGGCCTGTTCATCCTGTTCATCGGCTTCGCCAACGGCGGCTTCGTCGTCGCCAACCCGCCGGCGACGCCGGTCACCTTCCACCTGCCAACCGATCCGCCGGACTTCGTGTTCTGGATCGGGTTGATCCTGACGGTTGCGCTGTGGGTGCTGCGCATCCGGGCGGCGCTGGTCGTGAGCATCCTCGTGACGACGATCATCGCCCTGCTCGCCGGGGTCACCAGCATTCCCGGCGACCTGGTCCTTACGCCGTCGTTCACGACCCTGGGCGCCGTCGACCCGTTCCAGGTATTCGCCAAGCTCAACGTCGTCGCGGCGGTGCTGATCGTGTTCACGATCATGCTGACCGACTTCTTCGACACCATGGGCACCGTGACCGGCGTAGCCAGCGAGGCGGGCCTGGCCAACGAGGACGGCTCGGTCCCGGGCGTCGGGCGAGTGCTCCTGGTCGACTCCGTCGCGGCGGCCGTCGGCGGCGCCTCCGGTGTCAGCTCCAACACCACCTACATCGAATCCGCGGCCGGCGTGGCCGAGGGGGGTCGCACGGGCTTCGCCTCGGTGGTCACCGGCGTCCTGTTCCTGCTGGCGATCTTCCTGTCCCCGATCGCCGGGATCATCCCGGCCGTGGCTACCGCGCCCGCCCTGATCCTCGTGGGCTACCTGATGTTCACCCAGGTCAAGGGCATCGACATCAACGAGGTCGACGAGGGGATCCCGGCCCTGCTGACGATGATCCTGATGCCGCTCACCTACGACATCACGGTGGGCATCGGTGCCGGGTTCATCTCGTGGGTCGTGATCAAGCTCGTCCGGGGCAGGATCGCCGCGATCCACCCGCTGATGTGGGTGGTGGCCGTCGGGTTCCTGGTGTTCTTCCTGCAGAACTGGATCATCGCGCTGCTGCCCAAGTAGCCACTCGAGCGCAGGCGCGGCCCGGACCGGCGGCCCCCAGGGTCGCCGGTCCGTAAACCCGGCACGCCGCAGGACCCCGGGCACGCAGCGAACCTCGCCGGCGGCATCCGGGCTACCATCGGTCGCCATGTTCGAACGGACCGAGCTGCCCAGTGGCCCGCGCGTGATCTCCGCGCGCCTGCCCGGCTCGCGGTCCGTGGCCATCGCGGCGTACGTGCTCGCCGGCTCGCGCCTGGAGGCGCCAGCCGAGGCCGGCGTTGCGCACTTCATGGAGCACCTGACGTTCAAGGGTACGCAGGGCTACCCGTCGAGCCGCGCGATCTCCGAGGCCGTGGAGGGTGTCGGCGGATCCGCCAACGCGGCGACGGACCGCGAGTCCACGGTCTACTGGGCGCGCGTGCCGCGACGAGAGGCGGCCAGGGCGATGAGCGTCCTGGGCGAGCTGATCGTCCGCCCGCGCCTGTTCGACACCGACATCGACCAGGAGCGCACGGTGATCGTGGAGGAGATCCGCTCCTACCTCGATGACCCGGCCGAGTACGCCCAGATGCTCATCCAGCAGGGGCTGTTCGGTGACGGCCCGCTGGGGCGCGAGATCTGCGGCGACGAGGACGGGATCCGCGCCCTGCCCGGCGGCGCGATCCGCGAGTTCTGGCGGACGATGTACCGGCCGGCGAACACCGTCGTCGCCGTCGCCGGCGATCTGGGCCACGCCGAGGCCGTGGACCTTGCGACCGCGGCTTTCGGGACCGGCAACGGCGCGGTGCCCCCGTTCGAGGCGGCGCCCGCCCTGCCCGCCGGCCCGCGCGTGCTGACCGGGCGCCGTGACACCACCCAGGCGCAGCTCGCGATCGCCGTCCCCGGCCTCCGGCGCGATCATCCCGACGCGTGGAGCCTCGCCATCCTCAACGCCGTGCTGGGCGACGGGATGTCGAGCCGGCTGTTCCTGGACGTCCGCGAGGCAAAGGGCCTCGCCTACGACGTGAGCTCCGGGATCGTCGAGTACGCGGACACCGGCGCCCTCGAGATCTCGGCCGGGGTGGACCCGGCGGCCCTGCCGGCGGCGATCGAGGCGATCCTGGCCGAGCTCGCACGCCTGCGCGACGAGCGAGTTCCCGACGACGAGCTGGCCAAGGCCAAGGCCTACCTCGCCGGTGGGCTCGAGCTGCGGATGGACGACACGCGCCACCTCGCATCCTGGATCGGGGGCCAGGAGGCCCTCCACGATCGGGTGTTCACGCTGGACGAGGCGCTGGAGGCGGTCGATGCCGTGCGCCCCGAGGACGTGGCGCGGCTGGCCGGCGAGCTGTTCCGCGACGACGCGTTGCGCATGGCGGTCGTGGCGCCGGCCCGCTACCTGCGCGGGCTCGACCGTCACCTGCGGCTGCCCCGGTGAGCGATCCGGCGCCCCCCGAACGCTCGGGCCGCGCCGGTCGCCGGTCGACGCCATCCGCCGCCCGGGTGGCCGTGCCGCCGTCACCAGGGCCGCCGTCAGCAGCGCCGGGCTCACCAGCGCCGCCGTCACCCGCACCGATCTCGGTGGGGCCGCAACGCCCGGCGGTGCTCAGGCTCGCCCGCGTGCACCTGGCGATGGGATCGCTGTCGCTGGCGAGGGCCGAGCTCGAATCGCTGGCCGCCCGCGACGCGCTGGACGGGCCGGGCATGCGCGATCTCGCCGAGGTCCGATGGCGGACCGGTGACCTCGCGCTGGCCGGCGAGGCGGCCGATCGGCTGCTCAAGGAGGCGGACGACGACCCGTTGACGCTGGTGATCGCCGCGGAGGCGGTGGCGGCGGCCGGGCGGCCCGCGGAGGCGCGGCGACTGGCGTCGCGCGCGGTCGAGGTCGGGGGCGACGCGCTCGAGGCCCTGTTCCGCGGCATCCCGCGCAGCGCGATCTGGCCCGAATCGATCGGCCCGCAGCTGGGCCCGGGCGCGCGACCGGAGCCTCCGGCAACCGGGTTGGCGGGAGCTTCGGCACCGCCCGAAGACCGGACGCTCGAGCCCTCCGCGCCGCCCGTGCCCGGCGAGCCGGCTGCACCGGAGCCACGCTCGGCGCCGCCCACTCCGGCCGCCGCGGCCGCGGCGCCGGGTCAAGCGGCGTCGGCGCTCGCGGCGGGCCGCGCGGCGCTGGACGAGGGGGACGCACCGGTCGCCGCGCTCCGCCTGGCGGTCGCCCTGCGGCTCGATGCCGCGACGGCGGACGCCGTCAGCGAGGCGATCGGATCCCGGGCGGCGGAGCCCGTCCTGGCGCTGGTGCTGGGGGACGCCCTGCGACTCCTGGGCCGCGAGCCGGAGGCGCAGGCGTCGTTCGAGGTCGCGGCCGCCGGCGCGATCCCCGAAACGATCTCGGTCGCGGGCGCGATCCCCGAAGCCGAGTCGGCCGAAGGCGACGGACCGCCATCGACGCGGCCGGCACCCGCCGCCGAGGCCGCCGAGGCCGCCGAGGCCGGCGAGACCGAGCGCTGACGAATCCCTCGCGGCCGGACCGGCGGGTGAGCCCGCCCGGCCGCCTCTGCGCACGCTACCCTTGTGCCCCGCCGCGTGAACGCCCCGGCCCGTCCCGGCCAGGCCGCCGCCCGGCGTCCCGGATCACCCCGCGGCCCGGTCACCGGCGCCGCCCACGCTTCGAGAGGCCGGCACCAGCCCATGGCGGAACTCCAGCGCACCCTCCTGCTCGTCAAGCCCGATGGCGTCCAGCGCCAGCTCGTGGGCCGGGTCCTCGCCCGGTTCGAGGACCGGGGGCTCAAGCTCGTCGGCCTCAAGCTGGTCAGGGTCGACCGGTCGCTCGCCGAGCGGCACTACGCGGTCCACCGGGACAAGCCGTTCTTCACCGGCCTGGTCGAGTTCATCACGTCGGGTCCGCTCGTCGCCGCGGTCCTCGAGGGCCCCAATGCGATCGCGACCGTGCGGGCCATGAACGGGGCCACCCGCCCCCACGAGGCGGCCCCGGGCTCGATCCGCGGCGACCTCGCGGTCGAGACGGCCCAGAACCTGGTCCACGCGTCGGACAGCGAGGAGACGGCGGCAGCCGAGCTCGCCCTGTGGTTCACGGACGGCGAGCTGCTCGACTACGAGCGCGAGATCGACCGCTGGGTGCTCGCGCCCGGGGAGTGACCCGCCACGGGGCTCAGTCCGAGGACGGGCCCGAGACGATCGGCGCGGGCTCCCGGGCCGCAGTCGCGATGTCGAGCGCGCCCCAGGAGGTCAGCGCGGCGAGCACGGCCAGCGCCAGCACCGCCGCCGCAGTGAGCTCGATCCGGTCGCGACGGAGCGCGCCCCCGGCCCGGCCGCCGAAGAGCACCGCTCGCCGCCCGAACGAGGCGACGGCCCGCGCCGCGCCCGCGGCACGGCCAGCGCCGGTCGGGCGTGGACGGCCGGCTGCCTCCGCCTCGGGGTCGCGCGGCGGCGCGGCCGCGGCAGTCGGCAACGCGCGTTCCTGCTCGACCGGCAGCGCCTCCGGCCGCCAGCCGCGGACGATCCGCTCGGGCTCCGCTCGGCTGACCTTGCTGGTCGGGGGGCCCGCGCCCAGCCCCAGCCATCGCAGGTAGGTCGGCAGCGTCGCGAAGCCCGCGAGCAGCAGCAGCGCGTCCCACGGCGCGCCCGCGGCCAGGCGCGCGAGGTCGCCGCGCGCGCCGAAGGCGACCCAGCCGGGCAACCCGTAGGTCGCGACGGCCAGGACGACGAACGCGGCGCCCATGATCGGGGCGCGCCGGAGCCAGCCTCGAAGGTCGGGGATGCTGCGGGTCTCGAAGCGCTCCTCCATCACGGCGGCCCACGCGACCAGCGCCGTCTTGGACCCTGCCAGGACCAGCAGCCAGGTCCGCGCCGGACCCCAGGCCGCCGGGTCCAGCGCGGCCAGCCCGAGCAGGACCAGCGCGCCATCGGCGATCACGAGGTAGCCCGTCGCGTGGCGGAGATCGTCCTGGATGAAGGCGGCCAGGGCCGCGGCCAGCAGCGTCAGCAGCGCCGCCGCCACGAGGATCCCCTGGTCGCCCGCGAGCGGCAGGGCCAACGGTGCCAGGTAGCGGTCGGCGATCGTGAGGCCGACGACCGCCACCGGCATCGGGATCCAGGCCAGCAGCAGCGGCAGCGCGAGCGGCGGGGCGATGTCGGTCAGGCGGGGCACGCGCAGGTGGAACGGGATCGCACCCGTACGCAGCGCGATCGCCAGGCCGACCGCCAGCGCGAGCAGGCCGACGACCGCGCCGGCCTCTCCCGCTGACCCCGACGCCGCCGCATCGCGCAGCGCCAGGCTGCCCGCGACGGGAGCCGCGGCGGCCGCAACGATCAGCAGCACCGCCCCCAGCAGCGAGGCGCGCAGCTCCCGGGCCGCGGCCACCACCCCGTACGGCCGGCCGACGGCGAGCACGACGATCATGGCCGCCAGCCCGGTCGCGCCGGCCGCCCCCGAGCCGAGGGTGAGGTCTGTCGCGGCGAACGCCACGGCGCCCCCGACGACCGCCGCGAGCGTCGCCGGCAGCAGCCCGCGCAGGCCGGCCAGCCCGTCCGCCAGCCAGGCGACCCCGATGATCAGGATCGAGTCGAGGGCCCACAGGGCGACGACGAGGCGCAGGTAGTCGTTGGGCACCAGGCGGTCATGGAGGATCCCGGTGCCGGGGACCACGTCCGGGGCGGCGACCGGCGGGACGTGGAGCATGAGGGCCAGGCCGAGCACGGCCAGCAGCGCCAGCACACCCACGATGGCGCCCGCCTGCGCGGCGCGCCCGCCGCGGCCGAGCCCCCACGCGGACCCGGCGGCCCCGATGCCTCCGATCGCGAGCAGCGTCAGCAGCGGCGTCACGGGTTGCCGTCCACGGGGCGGCGTCCGGGATGGGCCTCGTCCGCGCTGCGGTGGCGGACCACCGCCACGCGGCCGCCGGCACGCAGGTTGAGGTCACCCTGCGTTCGGATCGAGGCCGCGACGAGCCCCGCGGCGGCCGCGCCGGCGAGCGCCGTCAGGACCGCCATGCCCAGCTCCAGGATCTCGTCGACGTCGGGTGCCAGCGCGTTGCGGACGAGGGCGCTCGCCGCGACCAGGAGCATCAGGCCGATGCCGCTCCGGAGCGCGTCACGCGCCAGCGCGACGGGGGCGGCACCGAGCGCCGCCAGCGCGATCGCCGCCGCGATCCCGGCGCGGGGTACCAGCGAGCCGCCGGCCAGCGCGGTCGCGACGCCGGCAGCGGATGGACCCTCCCCGCCGCCCGCCGCGAGGGCCGTGCCCAGCGAGTTGGCGGCCAGCCAGCCGGCCGTGAACGCCGCGGCTCCGATCGCCGCCGCGCCCGGCCAGCCGATCTGCCAGCCCATGGTCGGTGCCGCCGGTCCGCGCAGCGCGATCCACACCAGGTAGCCGCCGAGCACCGCGCCGACCAGCCGCGCGCCGAGAGCGACGAGGTCGGGCAGCGGATCGGCGATGTACGTCGAGCCCACCAAGGCCACGAACAGCCCGAGGGCGGCCAGGCGCGGCTCACGGGCGCTCACCGCGGCCACGCCGCCGGCCGTCACCAGGACCGCCAGGACGATCAGCGCGGGCGTCACGTCGGCTCCGCGCCCGTCAGGGAGCGGCCGCGGCGACGCCCGGATAGGCCGGGGTGTCGAGGATCCCGAGCTCCGGGATCGGCCAGTAGCGCAGGAACGCCCGGCCGATGACGTTGGTCTCGCTGATCGGACCGAACACGCGCGAGTCGGCCGACTTCTCCCGGTGGTCGCCCATCACGAACAGGTCGCCCACGGGCACCACCCAGCGCTGCTGCCCCAGCGAGGTCGTGGGCTCGTGGACGCCCTGGGCGTTGGTATACGTGTATGGCTCCTGGAGCGGCGTGCCGTTCACGTACACCAGCCCGTCGTCCCTGACCTCGACCGTGTCGCCCGGGAGCCCGATCACGCGCTTGATGAACGGCGTCGGATCCGAGGTCCACGAGGGCGGCGGGCTGAACACCACGACGTCGCCCCGGTTGTAGGCGTCCCAGTGCGGCGTGAGCTTGTCGACCAGCACGTACTGGCCCGGTTCCAGCGTCCGCTCCATGGAGTTCTGCTGGACCTGGTAGGGCTGGGCGATGCAGTTCTGGATGACGAAGAAGATGACAAGGGTCAGGACGAGCGTCTCGACGATCTCGACGAGGCACCCGAAGCTGGAGCGTCGGTCCACGACGGTGGAGTATAGGGCGGGCACCCGGATCGACCGGCGACGGGCTGCCGATGCATCGATCGGGAGGGGGGCTGCATGCCATGCGCCGCGGCTCCGGATCCGTTTGACCCGTGCGGTTGCGCACGCCTACACTCCACCCGGCCGACGCGCGGGTTCCCCTGCGTTCCGAACCCCCGCCGGCGCATGCCCTTGGCGTCGCGACGTCATCCCCGCCCGCTGGCGGACCGCGTCCGACCGATCACACACCACCGGTCACACGCCCGCACAGGAGGCGCTGCAGACACTGATGGCCGACGCGCTCCACTGGATCATCCCGATCGCGGGCGTTGCCGCGGTCCTGTTCGCGCTCTACCTGGCGCGCGACGTGCTGTCCCGTGACACTGGCACCCAGGCCATGGTGGACGTCGCGGACACGATCCGCGAGGGTGCCGACGCCTTCGTCAGGCGGCAGTACTCCACGATCGGCCTGCTCGCCCTCGGGGCGGCCGTGATCATCGGCATCGTCATCACCCTCGTCGAGACCGAGCAGGTGGCAGACGTGCCCAAGCTGGCGGGAGCCCCGATCGGTGGCCTGACGGCCATCGCCTTCCTCGTCGGTGCGGGCTGCTCGATGCTGTCGGGCATCATCGGCATGACGATCAGCGTCCGGTCCAACGTCCGCACGGCAGCGGCGGCCCGCCGCAGCCTGGTCGAGGCGGTCCAGGTCGCGATGCGCGGCGGCGCCGTCTCGGGCTTCCTCGTGGTCGCCCTGTCGCTGCTCGGCGTGTGGGGGGTGTTCACCATCTACCAGGCGCTGCTGGGCGACGTGTCCGTCGACCAGGCACCGTTCCTGATCGTCGGCTTCGGCTTCGGCGCCAGCTTCGTGGCCCTGTTCGCGCAGCTGGGCGGCGGGATCTACACGAAGGCGGCCGATGTCGGGTCCGACCTGGTGGGCAAGGTCGAGGCGGGCATCCCCGAGGACGACCCGCGCAACGCGGGCGTGATCGCGGACCTCGTGGGCGACAACGTCGGCGACTGCGCCGGCCGCGGCGCCGACCTGTTCGAATCGACGGCTGCCGAGAACATCGGCGCGATGATCCTGGGCGTCGCGGTGTACGCGATCGCCGTGTCCGCCAACTGGCCGAGCCCGGCGTCCTGGATCTTCTTCCCGCTCGTGGTCCGTGCCTTCGGGCTCCTCGCCACCATCGTGGCCATCGCGTTCTTCATCCGCGGCCGCGAGGACGAGAACCCGATGAACATCCTCAACCGCGGCTACTGGGTCACCACGATCCTGTCGGTCGTCGGGCTGGCCATCACCACCAACGTGATGATGGGCACCGGGGATGCCACGGGCGCGAACGGCCTGCCCGCCTGGATCTGGTTCTTCGGTGCCGGCCTGGTGGGCCTGGCGACCTCGGTCGTGTTCGTGTACATCACCCAGTACTACACCGCCGGAACGTTCCGGCCGGTGCGCGAGATCGCCGAGGCGAGCAAGACGGGCCCCGCCACGAACATCATCAGCGGCACCGCGGTCGGGTTCGAGACCACCGCCGTGACCGCGATCTCGATCGGCATCGCCCTCCTCGCCTCGCACTGGCTGGGCTCGCAGGCGCACCTGGCCAACGTCGACGGCAAGGACGTGGGCGGCATCTTCGGCACCGCGGTCGCCACCATGGGCATGCTCATGACGACCGCCTACATCCTGGCCATGGACACCTTCGGCCCGATCACCGACAACGCCGGCGGGATCGCCGAGTTCAGCCGGTCCGAGGCCGGTGCCCGCGAGATCACCGACCACCTCGACGCGGTCGGCAACACGACCAAGGCGCTCACCAAGGGCTACGCGATCGCCTCCGCCTCGCTGGCAGCATTCCTCCTGTTCTCGGCCTACATCGACAAGGTCAACCTGATCCTGGGCAACCAGATCAAGGCCGGCAAGGAAGGCGTCCAGCTGCTCACCGCGGTCAACCTGGCCGACGTCGGGGTGTTCGTCGCCGCGCTGATCGGGGCCATGCTCGCCTACTTCTTCAGCAGCCTCGCCATCCGTGCCGTCGGCACCACCGCCCAGTCGATCATCGTCGAGGTCCGGCGCCAGTTCCGCGAGATGCCCGGGATCATGGACTACACCCAGCGGCCCGACTACGCCCGGGTCGTGGACATCACCACCCGCGCCGCGCTGCGGGAGATGGTCGCCCCGGGCCTCGTGGCCGTCGGCACCCCGATCGTCGTCGGCCTGCTCCTCGGCTACGAGGCCGTGGCCGGCCTGCTGATGGTGGGCACGATCGCGGGGGTCCTGCTGGCAACCGTGCTCAACAACGGGGGCGGGGCGTGGGACAACGCCAAGAAGTACATCGAGGCGGGCAACCTCAAGGACGACGCCGGCAACGTCATCGGCAAGAAGACCGACGCGCACGCCGCAGCAGTCGTGGGCGACACCGTCGGCGACCCGTTCAAGGACACCGCAGGGCCGTCGCTCCACGTGCTCGTGAAGCTCCTGGCGACGATCACGCTCGTGCTCGCCCCGCTGTTCATCCGGTAGGGCGGATGCCCGCCGATCGGCGATCGGGCTCGGCCGTGACGGTCGGCTGAGCCATGGACCAGCTGTTCCAGGCGCTCGTGCTGGGGATCGTGCAGGGGCTGACCGAGTTCCTGCCGATCTCCTCGTCGGGTCACCTTATCCTCGTCCCGTACCTGCTGGGCTGGAACGACCCGTTCATCGATTTGCTCGCGTTCTCGGTCGTGCTCCACGGCGGCACCCTGCTCGCGCTGCTGGTCTACTTCCGCGAGGACTGGCTGCGGCTGGTCCCGGCCGGCCTTGCCGCGATCCGCGACCGGTCGTTCGGGGCCGATCCAGATCGGCGGCTGGCGTGGCTGCTGGTGGCCTCGACCATCCCGGCGGCGATCGTGGGCGTGCTGTTCAACGACTTCATCGAGCAGAACGTCCGCCAGGCCGGCCTGGTCGCGATCATGCTCGTGGCCGGGGGCGCGGTCCTGTGGCTGGCCGACCGGTGGGGCCCGCGCACCCACACCATCGACCGGCTGACGTTCCGCGGCGCCATCGGCATCGGGGTGGCCCAGGCGCTGGCCCTCATCCCGGGCGTCAGCCGCTCCGGGATCTCGATCGCCGCGTCGCTGTTCGCGGGCCTGGACCGGCCAGGGGCGGTGCGCTTCTCGTTCCTGATGGCGACGCCCGTCACGGCCGGCGCCTTCGCGTTCGAGGGCCTCAAGCTGCTCCGGGGCGAGGTCACGGGGGTCGAGCCCGGGCCGCTGGTCGTGGGCGTGGTTGCGGCGTTCGTCGCCGGCATCCTCGCGATCGCGGTCCTGCTGCGCTACATCCGGACACGGTCGTTCAACGTGTTCGTCGCGTATCGCGTCGTCCTCGCAGTCGTCGTGCTCGCGGCCTTCCTCGCGCGGTAGGCGCACCGCGGTAGGGGACGACCGAGGAGGTCAGGACCGTGGAGGTCATGAAGCAGCTTCGCCAGCGGGCGATCCGGGACCTGGTTGAGCAGCGTCCTATCCGGACGCAGCAGGAGCTGGCGACCGCCCTCCGGGAGCGCGGCTTCCGGACGACCCAGGCGACGATCAGCCGCGACGTCGCCGAGCTGGGGCTGGTCAAGGCCGGCCGCGGCGGCACCCAGGCCTACGCGATCCCGCCCCGCCTGCGCGAGGCCGAGACCAGCGGCGAGGAGCGGATCAGGGCCCTGCTGCGTGACATGCCGGTCGAGATCCGCGAGGCGGGCACGCTGCTCGTGCTCCGCACGCTCCCCGGGTCGGCCCACCCCCTGGCGGCGGCGCTCGATCGTGCCCGCTGGCCGGAGGTGGTCGGATCCATCGCGGGCGACGACACCGTGTTCGTGGCGTTCTCCGACCGAGGTGGGCTAGGCCGGGTGCGGCGGCGGCTGGAGCAGATCCGGGAGTAGGGGGCTGGCCGGCGTGGGGCGCGGCCGGCCTCGGGGATGCGGCGGATCGCCTCCGCCGCGCTCGCGTCCGGGCCCGCGCTCGCGTCCGCCGCGCTCGCGTCCGGGCCCGCGCTCGCGTCCGCCGCGCTCGCGTCCACGCGGGTGCCCCTCGTCCGCCGCGCTCCCGTCCACGGCCCGCGCTCGCGTTGATCCGCAGCGCTCGCGTCCGGACCCGCGCCCCTCGTCGGCCGCGCTCCCGTCCACGCTGGTGGCCCTCGTCCGCCCCGCTCCCGTCCACGCTGGTAGCCCTCGTCCGCCCCGCTCCCGTCCACGCTGGTAGCCCTCGTCCGCCAGATAGAACCGGGGGATCATGCTCGGCGGTCGAGGTACGGTTCTCGCGCCCGTATCAGAACGCCCCGGTTCTGTAACGGCTCTCGGAGGCGGACGCCGGATGCCGAACAGAATTGGGGGGTCATATCTGGCGCGAACGGCACGGGCACGGCGCGCAGGGCACGGGCACGACGCGAACGACGCGAACGGCACGAACGGGACGAACGGCACGGGCTCGGCGCGCAGGGCACGGGCACGACGCGAACGGCACGAACGGGACGAACGGGACGAACGGCACGGGCTCGGCGCGCAGGGCACGGGCACGACGCGAACGGCACGAACGGGACGAACGGCACGGGCTCGGCGCGCAAGGCACGGGGTCAGCGCGGCCCCGTCTCAGGCGCGCGGCAGCCGCTGGACCTCGAACCGCTCCCTGAGCCGCGCGACCAGCGCGTCGTCGAGCTCGCCCTGGCCGGGGACCTGGGCGTTGGCGGCGCCCGCCGCGGCCGCCGTCCGCATCGCCTCCGGCAGCGGTTCGCCGCGGGCGAGCCCGACCGCGAGGCCGGCCAGGAACGCGTCGCCGCTGCCGACCGCGAACGGCCCCAGGGCCGAAGGCGGCACGCCGCCGACGGACCAAGCCCCGTCGGGCGTAACGAGGATCGCGCCGTGGACGCCGCGGGTCACCACGGCCAGGGCGGCGCCACGCGCGACGAGCTCGCGGCCGGCGCGGGCGGCTCCGCTCCGGGTCCGTACGGGCGTGCCTCCGACGGTCGCCGCCTCGAGGGCGTTGACCTTGACCAGCCACGGTCGTGCCTCGAGCGCCGCAGCGAGCGGGTCACCCGCGATGTCGACGACCGCGCGCGCCCCGCCGGCGGCCGCGATCCCGACGAGCCGCGCGTAGGCAGCGACCGGCGCTCCCGGCGGCAGGCTGCCGGCAAGCACGACCAGCGCATCCCGTCCATCGGGCTCGAGCGCCCGCGCGAGCGCCGCCTCGATCCGCGGCCAGTCGTCGGGGGAGAGCCGGACGCCGGCCTCGTAGAACTCGGTCAGGCTGACGTCGGCCTCGTCGAGCACCGACAGGCAGGTGCGCGTCTCGTCGCCGACCTCCACCAGCCGAAGGCCGATCCCCCGCGCCGCGATGGCCTCCGCATACCACCGACCCGCGTGACCGCCCAGGACCGCGACGACATCGCCCGGCAGGCCAAGGTGACGCGCGGCGCGGATGACGTTCACCGCCTTGCCGCCGGGAACGACGGATCGGACGACCGGCCGGTGGATCGTTCCCGGGACCAGGTGCGGCACCGAGGCCGTCTTGTCGATCGCCGCGTTGAGCGACACGCCCACCAGGCGCCGCAGCGGCGCCCCGTCCGGGTCCGCGGCCCCGCGCGGGTCACGGCCCCCGCTCCCGCCGACGCCGTTCACGCCCCGGGCCCGGCCAGCAGGGCCTCGACCCGGGCGCGTGTCGGCTGCGCCTCGGTCCCGCCGAGCGCGAGCGTGGACAGGGACCCGCAGGCAACGCCGAACCGCAGGCACGCCTCGAGCGGCCGGCCCTCGAGCCACGCCGCGAGGAATCCGGCATCGAACGAGTCGCCCGCCCCCGTCGTGTCGACCGGCTCCACCTCGATCGCGGCGGCCCGAGCGACGGTCCCATCGGGGGTGGCCGCGAGGGCGCCGCCCGCGCCCAGCTTGACCACGACGGTCGGTCCGGACCCCCGGCGCCCGGGCCGCGCGAGCGCCCGCGCCGCTGCCTCCGGGTCGTCGAGGCCGGTCAGCCGGCAGGCCTCGGCAGCGTTGGGCAGGATCACGTCCACGGCCGCGGCCGCGGTCGCGAACGACCCGTCCCATCGCTCCGAGGGGTCCCAGTTGGGGTCGATGCTGGTCGTGAGCCCCGCCGTCCGCGCGGCGCCGAGCATGACGGCGAGGTCGGGCGCGGCGGGACCCTGGAGGAACCAGCTGCCGACGTGCAGATGCCGGGCCCGCGCGAGCAGTCCCGGCGGGATGTCGGACGCGCGCAGCATCGCGGTCGTCCCCGGCGCGGTCAGGATCGCCCGGTCCGTGCCGTTGCCCAGGATCACGGACGCCCCGGTGGGCCGGCCGGGCTCGATCCGGCAGGCGGTGGTGTCCAGGTCGCGCTCGCGCATCGCGTCGAGCATGAACCGGCCGAACGCGTCGTCGCCGACCACGCCGGCCATCGCCACCCGCAGGCCGAGCCGCGCCGCGCCGCAGGCGGTGATCACCGACGAGCTGCCGATCGTGAGCCGGATCCCGGCCACGAACCGTTCCCGCTGCCCGAACACCGGGCGGGGATCGGGGTCGCTGACGATCACGTCGGGGTTGATCTCGCCCACCACCAGGAGGTCGAGATCGCGCGATCCGGAGGGCGAGCTGGACATCCGCTCAGTACCCGGCGTACCAGCCCTCGACGGGCGCATCGGGCCGTCGTGCCGCCGTCCATCGAGCGCGCCATGGGGCCCCGAGCTCATCCACCATGGCGGCCAGCCGCGCGAGCCGGTGCCGACCGGTCGTGGTCAGGAACGCCTCTTGGGCAGGGCCGGCGAGCGTCGCGGCCTCGGCCCAGACGGAGCGCCCGACCAGCACGCCGCTCGCCCCGGCGCCGCAGGCCACGGCGACCTGGCGCTCGAAGGTTCCGTCATCGACACCGCCCGACAGCAGCACCCACGGCACGGGCGTGGCGGCATCCAGCTCCTCGCAGGCCTCCCGCCACCGGCCCTCGTCGGTCTCCCCCGGGTCGTACGGGAACTCGGCCTTGAGCACGTCGGGCCCGAGCGCAGTCAGCCGTCGCGCGCTCTCGACGACCACCGCACGCCGCGCCTCGCCGGTGAGCCGCGCGCCGTCGAGCCCGAACGACAGCGGCTCGAGGAACAGGGCCAGGTCGGCGGCCCGGCACGCCCCGGCGACCTCGGCGACCAGGCGCTCCTGGTCGGCCGCGTTGGGCGCCTCGGGATGGTAGTAGACGAGCAGCTTGGCGGCGGACGCGCCGAGGCGCTTGATCGCGTCCACGCTCCAGCCTGGCAGCACCCGGCTGATCCGGGCGCCCGCGGGGCCCTCGTAGCCGGTCGCCTCGACCGCCACGATCAGGCCGGCACGACCCGGCAGCGACCCGTCGGCGATCGCGTGCCCGACGCCGATCTCGGGGTCGAGCAGGATCCCCGTGCCGGTCGTCGCCAGCGCGCGCACGACCGCGCGCTTGAACTCGATCATCTCGGCGAACGTCACCGACCCGGGATCGGTCGGCCGCAGCTCCTTGCGCAGGTTCTGGCGGTGGTCCAGCGCGAGCACCGTAAACGTGCCGGCCGACGAGCTGCACGCGTCCAGACCGCGCCGGGTGCCGAGCAGGTAGGCCATGCCGGCCATCCTAGGGCCCGCACCGGACGGGCTGCAAGATCGGTTCGCGCACGCCCCACCACACTGGTGCGCAAATCACGCAACTATCTTGACAATCTGCGCACGCCAAGCGCACTGTTCCCGCATGCGAGAGGTCGATCGCCGTGCGCGCCTCGTCGAGCACCTGCGCTCCGATGGCCGCGCGTCAGTCGCCCAGCTGGCCGCCGGCCTGGGCGTCACCCCGTCCACCATCCGCCGGGACCTCCAGCGCCTGGCGAGGGACGGCCGCCTCGTCCGGACCTACGGCGGCGCGGCCATCGCGGACCGCGTCGCACGGCCGCCCGCCGACGATCCCGCACGAGGCGCGAAGCAGCGGATCGCACGCGCCGCCGCCGACCTCGTGGTGGATGGCTCGACGATCGTCATCGGGAGTGGCAGCACGGCCCTCGAGCTGGCCAGGGTCGTCGTCGATCGCCGACTGACGGTGATCACCAACGCGCTCGACGTGGCCAACGTCCTGATGGACCGTGACGGGATCGAGCTGATCGTCCTGGGCGGGGTCGTGCGGCCGCGGATGCACTCGATGCTGGGCCACCTGGCTGAGCTCGCGACCTCGGAGCTGCGCGCGGACACGCTGTTCATGGGCATCGGCGCGATCAGCGTGGACCAGGGGCTGATGAACGATTCCGTGCCCGAGATCCTGATCGACCGCGCGCTGCGGCGGATGGCGCGCTCGGTGGTGGTCCTGGCGGACGCCTCGAAGTTCGAGCAGGCCGCGCCCGGGTTCGTGTTCGCGCTCGAGGAGGTCGACGTGCTGGTGACCGACGCCGGGCTCGCCCCCGCGACGCTCGCGGCGGTCCGGGAGCGCGGGGTGCGGGTCGTGGTCGGCACCCGACGCGCGACCGGGACGACGCCGGAGGCGGCGGATGATCGAGGGCGTCGTCCCGGACGAGATCCGCGAGGGGCCGGCCGCGATCCGCGCGACCCTCGCTTCGGCGCTGCCCGACGCGCGGCGCGTCGGGCGGGCGTGGCGCGCAGCCGGGGTCCGGCGCGTGTTCGTGATCGGCAACGGCACCAGCTACCACTCGGCCCTCGCGTCCACGGCCCTCTACCGCCGTCACGCCGGACCGGACGACCCGGTGGCGATCGCGCTCACCGCGGCGGACTTCCGGACCTATCCCCCCCGGCTGGGTCGCCATGACGCGATCGCCGGGATCTCGTCGTCGGGCGAGTTCCGGGACGTCGTCGGCGTGGCGCAGGAGGTCCGCGGCCGGACGCCGTTCGCCGCGATCGTCCACGTGGCCGGGTCGACGCTCACCGGCGTCGCCTCGGACGTCGTGTTGACCGCGGGCGGGCCGTCGGCCGTGCCGGTCATGACCAAGACCTTCTCGGCCACGCTGGTCGGAACCGAGCTGCTGCTGCTCGAGCTGCTGGGCGGGGACCGCGCCGCGGCCGTGGAGCGCGAGATCGCGGCCGCCGCCGATGCGTCCGAGCAGGCGATCGCCGGCGCGGAGCCCCTCGTGGCCGGGCTGGCCGACTCGCTCGTCGATGCCGCCCACCTGTTCGTCGCCGGCGGCGGGCTCGCCCACCCGGCCGCGCTGGAGGCCGCGCTCAAGCTCAAGGAGATGGCGCTCGTCCACGCGGAGGGCGCGGAGACCTGGGAGATGACCTCCGGTGCCGCCACGATGCTCGGGCCGGACGCCGTCGT
Organism: uncultured Chloroflexia bacterium; assembly: GCA_963741915.1. Lineage (GTDB taxonomy): Bacteria > Chloroflexota > Limnocylindria > Limnocylindrales > CSP1-4 > CAIXZV01. Next base: position 534,016 of record CAVUJW010000002.1, read on the forward strand.
GGTCGCCCTCGCGCCCGAGGGCCCGGCCCGGCCCGCGATGGAGGACCTGCTCCGGCACGCGGCCGACTGGGGCGCGCGCGTGATCGAGGTGGGGCCGCGCCGGCTGGTCGAGAGCTCGTCGCTGCTGCCGCTGCCGCCGGGCACGGCCGAGGACCACGCCCCGCTGTCCGCCGTCCCGCCGGTCGCGATGCTCGCGTTCGCGCTCGCCCGTCGCCGGGGCGCCAACCCGGATCGCCCGGACTGGATCGAGCGCTACCACAGCCAGGGTCTCACCCACATCCTCGGAGCCGGGAAGGCGGAGCCATCGTGACCAGGATCGCGCTCGTCGGCGCAGGGAGCGTCGAGTTCACCCGCAACCTGCTGGGAGACATCCTGTCGTACCCCGAGCTGCGGGACGCCGACCTCGTCCTCCACGACATCGACGCGGGCCGGCTCCGGACCGCGGAGCGGATGGCCGCCTGGACCGCCAGCGCGCTCGACGCCGCGCCGCGGATCACCGGCAGCCTGGACCGCCGCGAGGCGCTCACCGGCGCCGACTTCGTGATCAGCACGATCCAGGTGGGCGGGGCGCGGGCGACCCAGCTCGACTTCGACATCCCGGCCCGTCACGGCCTCCAGTACACGATCAACGACACGATCAACGTGGGCGGCGTCCTGCGCGGGCTGCGCACGATCCCGATCACCCTCGGGATCGCCCTGGACATGGCCGACGTGTGTCCCGACGCCACGTTCCTCAACTACACCAACCCCATGGGGATGCTGGTGCGCGCCGTGGACGAGGCGGTCGGCATCCCGAGTCATCGGGCTGTGCCACTCGGTCCACTGGACGGTGCACACGCTGGCCGGCTACCTCGGCGTGCCGTTCGAGGAGGTCAGCGCGCTGTCGGCGGGCGTGAACCACCTGGCCTGGATCCTGCGCCTCGAGCACCGGGGTCGCGACCTCTACCCGGACCTGCACCAGCTGGTCGACGCCGGCCGTGTCCCCGACGACGACCTCGTCCGGGCCGACCTGTTCCGGCGCTTCGGCTTCTACCCGACCGAGTCGTCCGAGCACCACGCGGAGTACAACCCGTGGTTCATCCCCAAGGGCCAGGTCGAGCCGTACCACGTGCCGATCGGGGAGTACCTCTCGCGTGTCGCCAACAACCTCGAGGAGTACGAGGCCACCAGGCGCCGGCTCGACGCCGGCGAGCCGTTCGAGATCGAGCGCAGCGGCGAGTACGCGGCCGTGATCATCCACGCGGTGACCACGGGCGAGCCGGCCCGGATCGTGGCCAACGTACCCAACCGCGCCGACCCATCGGGCGTGGGCGGCCCGGCGCTGATCAGCAACCTCGCGCCGGACGCGTGCGTGGAGGTGCCCGGCCTGGTGGACGCCTTCGGCGTCCAGGCCACTCGCGTCGGCGCGCTGCCACCCCAGTGCGCGGCCTACACCCGTCCCGCCGTCGACTGCCAGGAGCTGGCCGTCCGCGCGGCCCTCGACGAGGACCGCGACCTCGTCTATCACGCGGTGCTGACCGACCCCATCGTCCAGGCCCGCCTCACCCTCGACGAGGCGTGGCGCATGACCGACGAGCTGATCGAGGCCGAAGGGGAGTGGCTCCCCGGCTGGCTCGGAGGATCGGCTCCCGACTGGCTCGCCTGAGCCCCAGGAGGAGGACCCACGATGCTTGCCATGATCGAGGCCCGGAGGTGGCGTCGCAGCGCGGCGCTGGGCGCCGTCGCGGCGCTGCTGGTTGCGGCCTGCGGCGGGAGCACCACGCCCACGACCGCGCCGTCCGCCCCCGCGCCGTCCTCGGCACCGGCCGAGTCCGCCGCCCCGGGCGCGTCCGCCACCCCGGGCGCGTCCGCGTCCGCGTCCGCATCCGCGGCCGCGTGCGGGACGTACGCGGGCCCGCCCGTGACGATCACCTACGCGATGTGGGGCGACACGACCGAGCTGGCGAACCAGCAGAAGATCGTCGACGCGTTCACCGCCCTGAACCCGAACATCACGGTCAAGGTCAGCGTGGCCGACTGGGACTCCTACTGGCCCAAGCTGCAGACGGACCTCGCCGGCGGCAACGCCCCCGACGTGTTCCTGATGGACGGTCCGCTGTTCCCGGACTACCAGACGCGCGACCAGCTGCTCGATCTCAGCCCGCTCGTCGACCGTGACGGCTTCGACACGACCCAGCTGGTCGACCTCGCGGTCCAGGACTTCACCGCCCCCGACGGCGACCTGTACGGGCTGCCGCGGGACCTGAACACGATCGCGCTGTTCTACAACAAGACCATGTTCGACGCGGCTGGCCTGCCGTACCCCGACGCCACCTGGGACTGGAGCAAGCTCGTCGACGTCGCGACGAAGCTGACCCTGACGTCCGGCACGACCACGACGCAGTGGGGCTTCTACACCGAGACGTCCGACATGGAGAACTACTGGTCGTCCCTCGTGTGGCAGGCGGGCGGCGACATCCTCAGCGCCGACAAGAAGACCGTCGTCATCGACACCGACCAGGCGGCGGCCGGCATCCAGTTCCTGCAGGACCTCATCTACCGCTACAAGGTCATGGCCCAGCCCCTGCCCGGCGGCAGCGGCGACATGTTCGAGAACGGCCAGGCGGCCATGGAGGCGAACGGCTCCTGGCTGGTCCCGACCCACGAGGCGGCCGGGATCGACTTCGACGTCGCGCCGCTCCCCAAGGGGCCGGCCGGCCAGGCGACGTCGGTGAACCCGAGCGGCGTGGTGGTCGCCAAGGGGACGAAGTCGCCCGATGCCGCCTGGGAGTTCGTGAAGTGCTACACGGGCCCCCAGCTGCAGGCGATGGTCGCCTCGCTCAAGGCGTCCATGCCTGTCAACAAGCAGGTCCTGACCGACCAGTACGCGACGTCGTTCTCCGGCGGCAAGACGTTCGCCGACGCCCTGGCCTACGCCCATCTCAAGCCCTCGTTCAAGGGTTACGACGAGTTCAACGGCACGCTCCAGGACGAGCTGGACACCAAGGTGTTCAACGACAAGCTGCTGTCCGCGAAGGCCGCGCTCGACGAGGTCACGCCGCAGCTCCAGCCGCTTCTGGGTCAGTGACGGCCGTCCGCCTGCGCGCAGACGGAGGAGCGACCGGGTGACGCGCGCCGTGCGCGTCGGGGACGCGGCCGGGGCGGTCGGAGCGCCGCCCCGTCGTCCCGCCTCGGGCCGCGGGCCCAGGGCACGGGAGGCTCGCTGGGCCCTCCTGTTCCTGGGGCCCACGATCATCGGGCTGGCGGTCCTGTCCGCCGGCCCGATCCTGGCCGCACTGGCGATCAGCCTCACGAACTGGGACATGCTCACGCCGCCGCAGGTCGTGGGCCTCGACAACTACGCGAACCTCCTGGGGGATCCACGGTTCCTCAGGGCGCTCCAGAACACGGTCTTCTACACCGTCGTGTCGGTGCCGGTCGGCCTCGTCCTCGCGCTGGGCCTGGCCACGGCGCTCAACCGGCACCTCCGGGGGATCGCGTGGATCCGCACCGCGTACTTCCTGCCGCTGGTGACCTCGGCCACCGCGATCGCCCTGGTGTGGCTGTGGATCTACAGCCCCACGGGCCTGCTGAACACGTTCCTCGGGGTGTTCGGGGTCTCGCCCCAGCGGTGGGTCGCGGACCCGACGCTCGCGCTGCCCTCGATCATCGCCATGAGCGTGTGGCAGGGGCTGCCGGCCAACGTGATCATCTTCCTGGCCGGCCTCCAGGGGATCCCGGCCGAGTACTACGACGCCGCGAGCGTCGACGGCGCGGGGCACTGGGGCCGGTTCCGGAAGATCACCCTGCCGTTGCTCACGCCTTCGATGTTCTTCACCGGCGTGCTCGCCCTGATCGGCGCGTTCCAGGTGTTCGACCAGGTCTACGTGATGGCGAACCCCGGCAAGCCCGGTCAGGCGACGATCACGCTGGTCTACTTCATCTACGAGGCGGGCTTCCGCAACTTCAAGATGGGCTACGCGAGCGCGGCGTCATGGATCATGTTCCTGATCGTCGCGGTTGCCACGCTGGTCTACTTCCGGACCCAGGACCGATGGGTGCACTACCAGTGAGCCGGCCCGCATGACCACCGCCGCGACGCCCGCCTCCGCTCCCCGGCGCAGCAGGCCCGGTTCCGCACGCCGGCTCGTCCGGCAGGCCGCCACGTACGCCGTCCTGGTCGCCGGCGGCCTGGCCATGATGATCCCGTTCTTCTGGATGCTGACGACGTCGCTCAAGACCCGGTCGGAGGTCTTCTCCAGCCCGCCGCTGTCGTTCCCGACCGGGCTCCACTGGGAGAACTACTCGACGATGTGGTTCGCCATGCCGGGCGTGACCTTCGGGACGTTCTTCGCGAACTCGATCGTCATCGCCTCGTTGGCGACGATCGGCCAGCTGATCACGTGCGCCATGGCCGCCTATGCGTTCGCGGTGCTCGACTTCCGGTTCAAGCGGCCGCTGTTCGCCCTCATCCTGGCCACCCTGATCATCCCGTTCCAGGTCGTCCTGGTCCCGAACTTCGTCCTCTACCGGTACCTCCCGTGGCCGTTCAGCGAGAGCGGCAACTGGATCGGCACCAACCTCCCGCTGTGGGTGTGGGCGTTCTTCGGCGGGGCGTTCGGGACCTTCCTGCTGCGCCAGTTCTTCCTGACCATCCCGCACGAGCTGGCCGACGCCGCGCGCGTGGACGGGGCCAACCCGTGGCAGATCTTCCTGCGCGTCTACGTCCCGCTGGCGAGGCCGGCCCTGGCGACGCTCGCGATCTTCCAGTTCATGTGGAGCTGGAACGACCTGCTCGACCCGCTCATCTACCTGCGCGACCTGCCGAGCTATACGACGACGGTGGGCCTGGCGTTCTTCCAAGGCCAGTTCGTGGGCAAGTGGCCCGAGATGATGGCCGGCGCCCTGGTCAGCCTGCTGCCAATGATCATCCTGTTCCTGATCGCTCAGAAGTACTTCGTGCGCGGCATCACCCTGTCCGGGCTCAAGGGGTAGGGTCATGGCCACGATCGGCGATCTGCCGGCGGCCGGGGACGAGCTCAGCCTCGAGCGGTACCGGCCGCGCCAGCGGCTCCGGGTGCCGGTGCACCACGTTCCCCGGCCGCGCTTCCCGGCCATCGACGCCCACAACCACCTCGGAAGCGCGTTCGGCGGCGAGTGGCCCGGCCGCTCGGCGGCCGAGCTCGCGGCCGTGCTCGACGAGGGGGGCGTGACGGCGCTGGTCGATCTCGACGGCGGCTGGGGCGACGGGCTGCGGGCCGAGATCGAGCGGTGGCAGGTCGCGCTGCCCGGCCGGGTCGCCGTGTTCGCCGGGCTGGACTACGGGGGCTGGGCGACGGACCCGGCCTTCGGCGAGACCGAGGCGCGCCGCCTGCGCGAGGGCGTGGCGGCGGGCGCGCGCGGGCTCAAGGTCTGGAAGCTGCTCGGCCTCCGGGCGCGCGATCCCCGGGGACGGCTGGTCGCGGTCGACGACCAGCGGCTGGACCCGTTGTGGGCCGCGGCCGCCGAGCTGCGCGTGCCGGTGACCATCCACGTGGCCGACCCGGTCGCGTTCTTCGAGCCGCTCGATGCCCGCAACGAGCGCTGGGAGGAGCTGCGCGCCCATCCCGACTGGCACTTCTGGCCGACCCGGCCCGCGGGCATCTCGTCGGTGGACGGCTTCCCGCCGTTCGACGAGCTCATCGACGGGCTCGAGGCGGTGGTCGTCCGCCACCCGCGGACCACGTTCATCGGCGCCCACGTCGGGTGCGCGGCGGAGGACCTCGACCGCGTGGCCCGGATCCTCGAGCGAGCGCCCAACTTCCACGTCGATATCGCGGCCCGGATCTCGGAGCTGGGGCGGCAGCCCTACTCGGCGCGCGCATTCATCGTCCGCTGGGCCACGCGCGTGCTGTTCGGGACCGACATGGCTCCCGATCCCGCCTGGTGGGCCGTCTACTACCGGTTCCTCGAGACGGCCGACGAGTCCTTCGCCTACGATCTCGACGATTCGGACGCTCCCAGCCAGGGTCGCTGGCGGATCCACGGCCTGCACCTGCCGGACGACGTGCTCCGCCGCGTCTACCACGACAATGCCGCCCGCCTGGTCCCGTTCTGAAGCTCTGCCCGCGTGAGCCGGTGTTCGGCGGTCCGGGACTCGTTGGAACGCCGTGCGTTCGCTGCAGCCGTCGGCGGCGCCCCAGCCTCGCCGCAGCCGCCGGTTCGAACGCTGGGCGATCGGGGGAGCGGCCCGCGCCGCCCCCGAGCGTGGGATGGATCGCTCGGTGATCCGTGGACCGCGGCACCCGCCGCCGCGAACGCGGCACGATCCAGGGCCGCGCTTGAACGCTGCGCGATCCAGGCGCCGCCGCCCCCCGGCGAAGGGGTCTTTGACGAACCGCGCCCCCGTGGATACCATTCCGCCGATCTTCCGAACCTCGTCGGCGCGGGTGCGCCCGGGGTTCTTTTGTTCCAAGCCGACCCAGCGGCGGCACCGATCGATGCCGGCCGCACCTCGGGGGTCCAAGCCCGCGTGAACACCAAGACCACGTACATCTCCAGGGACGGCCTCGACAAGCTCCGCGCGGAGCTGGACGAGATGCTGGCCGTCCGGCGCCCCGAGATCGCGCAGCGGATCCACGACGCGAAGGAGCACGGCGATCTCAGCGAGAACGCCGAGTACGAGGACGCCAAGAACGAGCAGGCGTTCGTCGAGGGCCGCATCCAGGCCCTCGAGTCGATGATCAAGAACGCCACCCTGATCGACGAGCACACCTCGACCGATCACGTCCAGATCGGCTCGACGGTCAAGGTCACCGGCGAGGACGGAGCCGAGACATTCATGATCGTCGGCTCCGCCGAGGCGAAGCCGGCCGACGGGCGGATCTCGAACGAGTCGCCGGTCGGACGGGCGCTCCTCGGACGCAGGAAGGGTGACAAGGTCGTCGTGAAGGTGCCGGCCGGCGACTTCTCGTACACCATCGTCGAGATCAGCTAGCAGGCTCCGGCGCCTGGCCCGCAGGCGCGTCGCCTGCGCCGCCGCTGGGCGAGTGCCGGTTGCGGGTCGATGGTGCCGGGGCCGCGAGAGGCGCACGGCGGGGCTAGGAAGGGCAGGCGACGTGGACTGGGCTGACGAGCTGGCGGCATCCGTCGAAGGCCCGCAGGTCGTCAACGACTCCAAGACCCCGTCCGGCACGGTCCACGTGGGCAGCCTCCGTGGGCCGGTCATCCTCGACGTCATCACCCGGGCCCTGCGGGCCCGTGGGCTGGAGGCGACACTCCTGTACGGCGTCGACGACCTGGACCCGATGGACGCGCAGGCGCTGCTGACCCCGGATGCCGTCGACCGCTACATGGGCGTGCCGCTCGCGCACATCCCCGACCAGGCCGGCGACTGCCACGCCTCGTACGCCCGCCACCACGCCCAGACGTTCATCGACGTGTTCGCGGGCCTCGGCATCCACCCCGACCGCTACTACTGGATGAGCGACATCTACCCCACCGGACAGATGGACCCGTTCATCAGGACCGCGCTCGACCGGGCGGCGATCGTGCGCGACATCTACCGCCGGGTGGCCAACGTCCAGCACCCCGACCAGTGGCTGCCGCTCGGGGTGGTCTGCCCGAGCTGCGGCCGGGTGGGGACCACGATCGCGTCGGACTGGGACGGCGAGACCGTCGCGCTGCACTGCCGGCCCGACCTCGTGGACTGGGCGACGGGCTGCGGCTGGACGGGCCGGATCTCGCCGTTCGGCGGCGCCGCCAAGCTGCCCTGGAACCTGGAGTGGGCGGCGCAGTGGAGCCTGTTCGGCGTCACGATCGAGCCCAACGGCAAGGACCTGGCCACCGCGGGCGGCTCGCGCGAGCGCTCGGATGCGATCGCGCGCGAGGTGTTCGACCGCGAGCCGCCGCGCAACTTCCCCTACGAGTTCCTCAACATCGGTGGACGCAAGATGTCCACGTCCAAGGGGCGCGGGGCTGCGGCGCACCGCTTCACCGAGATCGTGCCCGCCGAGCAGACGCGGTTCCTGTTCGTGCGCAACCGGCCCGAGAGCGCGATCGAGTTCGACCCGGAGGGCACGGACGCCATCCCGCGGCTGTTCGACGAGTTCGACCGGCTGGCCGCGGCCACGGCCGGTCACGAGGTCAAGGGCGAGCTGCCGTCCGGTCACGAGTCGATCTTCCGGTACTCGCTGCTGGATCCCGATGCCGATGTCCGCGCGGCCGCGCGACGCCTTCCGGCCGCCGTTCGCCCATCTCGCGCTGCTGGTCCAGGTGCCCGGCGTGGACGCGTCCCGGCGCGTGGCCGTCGAGAAGGGCGCTCCGCTGACGCGGGCCGAGACGGCCGAGCTCGAGGTGCGGCTGACGGCAGTCCGACGCTGGCTGGAGGCGTACGCGCCCGAGCGGGCCCGGATCGTGGTCCGGCGCGACGACATGCCGGCCGAGGTGGACCTGCTGCGGCCCGAGCAGCGGGGCTTCCTGCGGGCCCTGGCCGAGGCGGCCCGGGGCGACGCCCCGGCCTCCGGCGAGCAGTGGCAGGCAGCGATCTTCGGCGTGGCCGGGGAGCACGGCCTCGATCCCAAGGCGGCGTTCAACGCGCTGTACCTTTCGTTCCTGGGACGACCCAACGGCCCGCGCGCGGGCTGGCTGCTGGCCAGCCTTGACCGAGAGTTCGTGCTCGGCGCGGCTGCGTCGCCGCCGGGACCGCTGGGGAGGCAATGGCATGAGCGTCGGCGTACAGCGGCTGCGCGAGGAGCCCGACCGGATCCGCCAGGGCGCGATCGACAAGCGCGAGGACCCGGGGATCGTGGATCAAGCCCTCGACGTGGACGCCCGACGCCGGCGGCTGCAGGCCGAGTCGGACACGCTCAAGGCCGAGCGCAACGCGCTCTCGAAGCGGATCGGCGAGGCCATCCGCGGCGGTGCCCGGCCGGACGGACCCGAGGTCGCCGAGCTGCGCGCCGCGTCCACCCGGGCAGGCGAGCGGATCGACGGGATCGACGCCGACCTGGCCGCCGCCGAGGCCGAGCTCGAGGATCTGCTGCTCCGGATCCCGAACCCGGCCGACCCCGAGGTCCCGGTCGGCGGCGAGGAGGCCAACGTCACCGTCCGCACCTGGGGCGAGCCCGGTCGCGCGCGAGGCGCGCCGCCCCCGACGGCACCCCGTGGGCGCGCCGGCCGCACTGGGAGATCGGCGAGGCGCTGGACATCATCGACAACGCCCGCGGCGCCAAGATCGCGGGATCCGGGTTCCCGGTGTACAAGGGCGCCGGCTCGCGCCTCCAGCGGGCCCTGATCAGCTGGTTCCTCGACGTCCACACCGCGGAGCACGGCTTCGTCGAGGTCTGGCCGCCGGCGGTCGTCAACACCGCGTCGGCGCGGGGTACCGGCCAGATCCCGGACAAGGAGGACCAGATGTACGTCGTCACCCGCGACGACCTGTACCTGGTGCCGACCGCCGAGGTCCCGGTCACCAACCTCCATCGGGACGAGATCCTCGAGCGCCGACCAGCTGCCGATCCGGTATGCGGCCTACACGCCCTGCTTCCGGCGCGAGGCCGGCGCCGCCGGCAAGGACACCCGCGGCATCCTGCGCGTCCACCAGTTCGACAAGGTCGAGATGGTGCTGTTCGAGAAGCCCGACGACAGCCCGGCGGCGCTGGAGTGGATGACCGGCCGCGCCGAGGTGCTGCTGCAGCGCCTGGGCCTGCCGTACCGGGTGCTCCTGATGAGCACGGGCGAGATGGGCTTCGTCCAGCGCCGGAAGTACGACCTCGAGGTCTGGGCCCCGGGGTGGAGCGCTGGCTCGAGGTCAGCTACTGCTCCAACTTCGGGGACTACCAGGCCCGCCGGATGGCGATCCGCTACCGGCCGCAGCCCGGCGCCAAGCCCGAGCTCGTGCACACGCTCAACGGCTCGGGTCTCGCGCTTGCCCGGATCGTGGCCGCCATCCTCGAGATGTACCAGGACGCCGACGGCACGGTCCCCGTGCCCGAGGTCCTTCGGCCCTATCTCGGCACCGCTACGATTGGGGCGCCGCCGCGGGCCTGAGGGACGAGCCGCCGCGGCCCGGCACGCAGCGTCCAGGAGGATGGCCCATGGATCCGCAGCAGCCGCCCGCGCAGCAGCCACCCGCCCAGCAGCCGCCCATGCCCGGACCGCCGCCCGCGGCCGTCCCCCCGCCCGTGGCCGCGCCCACGCCGCTCACCAGCTGGCAGGCGCCGCCGATGGAAGCTGGCCCGGCGCCGGGCGTCCGGTTCGCCGGCCCCGGAGCGCGCCTCGTGGCGTACCTCGTGGACGGCGTCCTGCTCGGGGTCGTGATCGTCATCCTGTCGGTCGTGTTCGTGGCGCTCATCGCCGGGGCGGCCTCCAAGACTCCAACGCGCCGCGGCCGGCGGACTGTTGCTGTCGTCGTCCTGATCCTGGCGATCAGCTTCCGCTACTTCCCCTGGTTCTGGGCTCGCGGCGGCCGACGCCGGGCATGAGGCTGCTCCACATCCGGGTCGTCCGCGATGTCGACGGCGGGCCGATCAGCTGGGGCTCGGCGATCCTGCGCCTCATCGGCTACTGGGTGAACAGCGCGGTGTTCTATATCGGGTTCATCTGGATCTTCGTCGACAAGCGGCGGCGCGGCTGGCATGACCTGATCGCCGGCACCGTTGTCATCGAGGGATAGCTCCGGTGACCACGGGGGAGCGCCTCGCCGCTCATGGCCAGGCGCTCCGCCCGGGCATTCGCTCGTCTCGCTGGCCGAGCGCCCCGAGCTCGGGCACCCGATGGCGGGTTGAGCGGGTCCGTGTGGCCGGATCTCGATCCGGGCGTGGGCCGTCCATGACCTTGGCTGATCGCCGCGCGCCTGGACCGATCGCGGCCGTCGTGGATTAGGCTCGGCCGCGCTCCGCGGTAGCACTGCTATCCTCGCGCCGGAGCGTTGGCCGAGTGGTTGATGGCGGCGGTCTGAAGACCGCAGGACGAAAGTCTCGGGGGTCGAATCCCCCCGCTCCGCCATCGAGCCGCGCCGGCTCCTCGCGTGGCTCCCACGTGCGGCCACGGGCGAGCCGCGGCGATGAGCGGCGGAGACGGCTAGTGCGCGAGCGAGTCCAGCAGCGCCGCGGTGTTGAAGCCTGCGCCCACGATGCCGCTGGCGACGGCGAGGCTGACCAGCACGAGGCTTGCCACCGGGTACACGGTTCGGACCAGGCGGAATCTCGAGGGCGTGGCCGGACGACGCATCCGGTGGGCGACCAGCGCGGCGAGGGCGATCTTGACCAGCGCGACCAGCTGGATCCCGCCCAGCGCCATCAGCACCAGCACGACCGGGTTGCGCTCGGCATGGACGGTGGGTCCGACGATCACGTAGAACGCGACGAAGGTCAGCGCATCCATGGCCTGGGCGAACACGAGCCGGCGGCCCCTTGCGCGGATCACCGCCAGCCACGCTCCCGGGGATGGGGTCGTCGAACCCGGCTCGCCCTCGCCGGCGGCCCCCTGGTCGTTGGTACGGATGTCGCTCATGTCCACGAGGATGAAGGTGACTGCGCGACATGTGGTTTCGATGAGAGCCGTCGAATGTTACGGCCAGCCGCCAATCGCCGCGAGATCGCCGATGGCTGCGCGCCCGGTCGGCGACTGGCCGCAACTGTCCGGCGATCGGCCGCCGGCGATTGGGCGTCCCTGGCCGTCCGTGGCCCCGAACGCTGCGCCGTCCCTGGGCCTGGGATGCGCGTCTCGGTCCCGGCCTGGAACGCCATGGGAGCCCTCGGGCGGACCGCGGCGAGCGACGTGGCGCGGAACCCCTGAACGGCACGCCGCGGGAGCCAATTCGCCGATCGGATGGCACGGCAGCCGGCGGATGGAACGCACCGCGAGCCGCGACGCCCGAGAACCGCCGCAGCGAACGCCGCGCGATCCAGCAGGGTGCCGATGCGGCAGGATGCCGATCCAGCCGGGTGCCGATCCGGCAGGGTTGACGACATCCCTTACGGGCATGCGCGCTTGACGGTGGCGCGACGGCGCCCCTAGACTCCGCGCCACAGTTGCATACGGGCATTGATCGGGACGAGTACCCGTCGAGCGGCATTTCAGAGACCCGGTGGCTGGTGGGAGCCGGGGCGGCGACGGCGGCGAATGGACCCGGGAGCCTCCGGACCGAACGCGGGGCGAGGACGTGGAAACGGCGCGCATGGAGCGGACGACCAGTAGGCTCCGGCGCAGGGCGCCAGCGATATCGGGCAGCGCCGATCGGCCGGCAGGACGGGCCAATGGCGCCGACGGCGGTCGCCCGTCGGTCAGAGTGCGGCACACCGCCGAATGAGGGTGGCACCGCGGAAGGCACGACCTTTCGTCCCGGCAGACGAAGGTCGTTTGTTGATTCTCGGGCGGGACGGCTCCCGATCCGTCGAACACTGAAGGGACGAACCGCACCATGACGACACGATCCGCTTAGCCTGGGCGAGGCGAAACGGCTCGCCGGCAACGCTGACACGATCCTTCTGCGCGCGACCCGATCGGCCGATCTCGAGACGCCCATCGGGGCCTTCCTCCGTCTCGACGACGGCGGACCCGCGTACCTGCTCGAGTCGGTCGAGGGCGGCGAGCGCCTCGGCCGCTACAGCTTCCTCGGTGTCGGGCCCCGCCGGCTGCTGGAGGTCGCGGCAGGGCCGGGCGCACGACGACCCGACCCGTCGCCGTCGACCGGCTACGATCGCGAGCTCCCGGTCGAGACGCACGAGGCGAGCGATCCGCTGGCCGCGATCCGCGCCTTCGTCCCGCGCCGTCGCGTTGCTCCGCGCGAGGGTATGCCGCGCTTCACCGGCGGCGCGGTCGGCGCGCTGGCCTACGACGCGGTCGCCGCGTTCGAGCCGAGCGTGCCTCTGCCCGAGCGGATCCCGTGGGCGTGCCGCTGGCGGCGTTCATCGAGACCGATCTCGTGCTCGTGTTCGATCACCTGACGCACACGCTGTCGGCGATCGCCTCGCTCCACACCGAGCGTCCGGACCTCGAGGGTCGCTACCGCATTGCGAAGCGGCGATCTTCGACGCGCTCGAGCGCACGGCACGGCCATCGCTGGCCGAGCTCGACGCGGACGCGATCCGGGCGAGCGCGCCCGGCCGGCGCGCGCGGGGGCCGCGGCCCGGCCGCGCCACGGCCGAGGTCGAGACGAGCCTCGGTCGGGAGGAGTACATCGGGCGCCGTCGAGACCGCCAAGGATTCCATCGCCGCGGGCGAGGCGATCCAGGTCGTCCTGGCCCGGCGCGAGAGCATCGCGCTGCCGGCGACCGCTGATGGCCGGACCCTCGACGGCATCGGCCTGTACCGGTCGCTGCGTCGGGTCAATCCCTCGCCGTACCTGTTCTTCGTGCGGACACCGGCGTTCGAGGTCGTCGGCGCCTCGCCCGAGCTGCTGCTCCAGGTCGAGGGCGATCGGCTCACGACGCATCCCATCGCCGGCACCCGGCCGCGCGGCACATCGCCGGCCGAGGACCAGACCTCCTGGCCGAGCAGCTGATGCGCGATCCCGAAGGAGCGCGCCGAGCACGTGATGCTGGTCGACCTGGGTCGCAACGACCTTGGCCGTATCGCGCGGCCGGGCACGGTCGCGGTGACCAGGTACATGGAGGTCGAGAAGTACAGTCACGTCCTGCACCTGGTCAGCCACGTCGAGGGCCGGCTGCGGCCCGACGCCGATGCGCTCGACGCCCTGCAGGCCGTGTTCCCGGCCGGCACGCTGTCGGGTGCGCCCAAGGTCCGCGCGATGCAGCTGATCGCGGCCGCGGAACGCGAGCGACGGGGCCTGTACGGCGGCGCGGTCGGCTATCTCGGGTATGACGGCAATCTCGACACCGCGATCACCATCCGGTCTGCCGTCCTGACCGGCGGCCGGGCCCACGTCCACGCCGGCGCGGGCATCGTCAAGGACAGCGTGCCCGAGCGCGAGTTCGAGGAGACCGAGCACAAGGCGGCCGCGCTGCGCCAGCGCGATCAGCCCAGCGCGGCGCGCGCGAGAATGCCACGCGCCCTGACCGGACCGAGATCGTCGGGACGAGGCCGATGATCCTGGTCATCGACAACTACGACAGCTTCACGTTCAACCTCGTCCAGGCGCTCGAGGCCGCGGGCGCCGACGTCCGCGTCGTGCGCAACGACGCGATCGACGCGATCGGGTGTCGAGTCCCTCGCGACAGATCCGACGGCGGACCTGCGCGGCATCGTCATCTCGCCGGGTCCGGGCGACCCGGACGACGCGGGCGTCTCGGTCGATGCGGTGCATGTCGCCGCCGACGGCCGGATCCCGCTGCTCGGGGTGTGCCTGGGCATGCAGTCGATGGCGGTCGCCTACGGCGCATCGATCGTCCGGGCGCCGACGCTCGTCCACGGCGAGGCGTCCGGGGTGAGCCACGATGGCGCGGGCTCCTGGCCGGGATGCCGCCGGCGTTCATGGCCGCGCGCTACCACTCGCTGTGCGTCGACCCGCGCGACCCTGCCGGCCGAGCTGCGGGTGACCGCGATGAGCCGAGGCCGACGGGTCGTCATGGGCATCCGCCACGCGACGCCTGCCGCTCGAGGGCGTCCAGTTCCACCCCGAATCGGTGCTCACCCCGGACGGCCCGCACCTGCTCGCCAACTTCCTGCGCCTCGCGGGCGAGGGCGAGGCGTCGCGCCTCGACGCCGGCGCCGGCTCGTTCGCGACGCGGGGCCTGGCGGAGATCGTAGGACCGCGCCGAGCGCTCGTCCCTCGGCAGGCACGCCCGGCACGACGGACGGCGCCCCGGTCGAGACGGCGGTGGGAGCCGATGAGCGACCGGTCCGGGCCGCCCTCGCGACGGTGGTCGAGTGGCGAGACGCTGTCGATCGACGCGGCCCGCGCGGCGATGGGCGCGGTCATGGACGGCGAGGCCACGCCGGCCCAGCTGGCGGCGCTGCTCGATCGCCCTGCGGATGCGCGGCGAGACGGTCGAGGAGCTGGCGGGCTTCGCGCGCGCGATGCGCGACCGCGTCCTCCGCGTCGACGCGCCGGACGGGCGCGATCGACACGTGCGGCACGGGCGGCGATGGCGTCGGGCACGTTCAACATCTCCACCACGGCGGCACTGGTCGTCGCGGCCGCCGGGCGTGCCGGTCGCCAAGCACGGCAACCGCGCGATGACCTCGGCGTCGGGCTCGGCGGACGTGCTCGAGGCGCTCGGCATCCGGATCGACCACGACGCGGTCTCGGCGGGCCGTCGCTCGTGCGGGAGCTCGGGTTCGCGTTCCTGTTCGCCGCCGGCTTCCATCCGGCCATGCGGCACGCCGGCCCCACCCGACGCGAGATCGGCGTCCGCACCGCGTTCAACCTGCTCGGCCCGCTCACCAACCCGGCCGGCGCCACGCCGCCAGGTCGTCGGGGTCGGCGACGCGAGCGCGGCGCCGCGCCTGGCGGAGGTCGCTGCGCTTGCTCGGCGCGGAGCGGCCGCTCGTGGTCCACGGCCGCGGGCGTCGACGAGCTGCCGCTCGACGGCACGGGCGTGATCTACGACGTATCGCCGCGATGGCGTCGAGCGACGCGAGGTCGACGCCGTGGCGCTCGGGCTCGGTCCGGCCACGACGGCCGACTCGCCGGCGGCTCGCCGACCGAGAACGCGGCGCATCTCGAGGCGGTCCTGCCTGGCGAGCCGCGGCGCCCGCGACGCGACGTCGTGCTGCTCGAACGCCGGCGGCCGCGTTCGTCGTCGCCGGTCGATCGGCGGACCTGCCGGACGGGCATCGATGCTCGCCGCGCTGACGATCGACGCGGGCGCTCGCGACCGCGCTGCTGGCGGCGCCTGCGCGCCGAGAAGCCGCGGCGGATGCGGCGGCGGCTGACCTGGCCGGGACCGCGGCCACGGCGCCGGCATGACGGTTGCGGTACGCCCCACGATCGGAGGCCCGGGACGCGCCCGACGCCAGCGTGCCCGCAGCGGCGTGCTCGACGAGATCGCCGCGCGGCGCGCCGAGGACGTTCGACGCGAGCTCGAGGGCTCTGAGCCGGACGGGCTGCGCTCGAGCGGCGCTGCGGCGCCGCGCCCGAGCCGCGACCCGTCGCCGAATGCGGCTCGCCGCGCCCGGGCTGCCACCTGATCGCCGAGGTCAAGCGCGCGTCGCCGTCGGCCGGGCCGATCGCGCGCCGGCGACGACGCGGTGGCGCGGGCGCGCGCCTACGCCGCGGTGGCGCGAGCGGCGATCTCGGTCCTGTGCGAGCCACACTGGTTCGGCGGCTCGCGTGGACGACCTGCGCGCCGTCCGGGCCGCGCGTCGCCGTGCCGGTGCTCGCCAAGGAGTTCGTCGTCGATCGCGCGCCAGCTCGACCTGCTGCGTGCGGCCGGCGCCGACCTGGTGCTGCTGCTCGCCGTGCTCCACCCGCGCGCGCGCGCCTGGCGCGCCTCGTCGGCGCGGCGCGCGATCTCGGGCTGGAGCCGCTGGTCGAGGCCCACGACGCGCGTGAGCTGGATCGGGCGCTGGCCACGGGGCCCGCGCTGATCGGGATCAACAACCGCGACCTGCGGACGCTGGACGTGGATCCGGAGCGGGCCGTCCGGCTGCGCGACCGCGTGCCCGGACGACCGGGTCGTCGATCGCCGAGTCCGGGCGTGCGCGACCGCGGACACGATCGTCGCGCTGGCGGGCGCGGGGTTCGATGCCGCGCTCGTCGGCGAGGCGCTGATGCGTCGCCCGACCCAGCGGCGGCCGCGCGCGCGTTCGTGGCCGCCGGCCGCGATCCGCCGGATCGACCCGGCCGATCGCGATCGCGCGCCGTTCGTCAAGATCTGCGGGGTGACCGATGCGGACGGGTCCTCGCCGCCGTGCGCGCCGGCGCGGACGCGATCGGGCTCAACTTCGCGCCCGGGACGCCGCGCGAGCTGTCGACTCGACGAGGGCGCCGCGCTCGCGCGGCTGCGTCCGCTGCGACGAGGGCGGCCCGCCGGCCGCGCGTCGTCGTGGTGACGGCGGACCTCGCCCGCTGGATCGAGGCTGTGCCCGCATCGCGACGGCCATCGACCCCGACGCGGTGCAGCTCAACGGCGACGAGCCACCGGTCGAGCGCTGGTCGCGCGTCGCGGCCGTCCGGTCGTGGAAGGCGCTCCGATCGGTGCCGGCCGACCGGCGCGGACGACGTGGTCGCGCCGCGGCCACAGCGCACGTTACCTCGACGGCCGGCGCCGAGCGGATCCTGCTCGACGCCGCCGGCGGTCCGCACCCGGGCGGCACCGGGACGCGCGTCGACCGGTCGACTCGCGGCGGCGGTGGCGCGGGAGGTCCCGGTCATCGCTGGCCGGCGGGCTGGATCCGGCGAACGTCGGCGGGCGCCGCTGCTGGCGGTCCCGGCGGCGGGTGTCGACGTCGCCACCGGCACCGACCGGCCTCGCGAGCCGGGCCGGCGTCCGACCAAGGATCCGCTGCGCGGTCGCGCTGTTCGTCAAGCGCGCCCGCGACGCCCGGTCGTACCGGCCGCAACGTCCGCCTTCGGCCCGACGCCCGTCCACCCTGGCCTGCTCGAGGCCGATGCGGCCGGCCGCTGGGGGATGGAGCGCGATTTCGGTGGCCGGTACGTGCCCGAGACGCTGATGGCCGGCGCTCGAGCAGCTCGAGGCCGCGTACGCCGCGGTGCGCCACGACCCGCGGTTCTGGGCCGAGCTCGACGACGCTGCTCCGGCGCGTATCGCGGGCCGGCCGACGGCCCTGTATCGCGCGGACCGGCTGGCCGCCGCCGTCGTGGGCGCAGGCTGCCCGCGAGCTCGCGGTCGGCGGCCGGCCGGGCGCGCCACGCGCCCGCCGGCCGCGATCCGGCTGTACCTCAAGCGCGAGGACCTCGCCCACACCGGCGCCCACAAGATCAACAACGCGCTCGGCCAGGCGCTGCTCACCCGGCGGCTGGGCAAGACCCGGGTGATCGCGGAGACCGGCGCCGGCCAGCACGGCGTGGCGACGGCGACCGCGTGCGCGCTGCTCGGCCTGCCGTGCGTCGTGTTCATGGGCGAGGAGGACATCCGGCGCCAGGCGCCGAACGTGCTCCGGATGCGCGCGCTGGGCGCCGAGGTGCGCAGCCGTGACCAGCGGCACGCGCGACCCTCAAGGACGCGGTCAACGAGGCGATGCGCGACTGGGTGACCAACGTCGAGACGACGCACTACGTGCTCGGCTCGGCGATGGGCCCCCATCCCTACCCGACCATCGTGCGTGACCTCCAGCGGCGGATCGGCGACGAGGCGGCGGCGCAGCTGCTGCGCGGTCGAGGGGCGGCTGCCCGATCTCGCCCTGGCGTGCGTGGGCGGCGGCTCGAACGCGATCGGGCTGCTCGGCCCGGTTCATCGGCGAGCCGGCCGTGCGGCTCGCGGTGGCCGAGGCGGCGGGCGACGGCATGGCGACCGGCCGGCATGCGGCGGCCATCACGGGCGGGACGCCGGGGATCCTCCACGGCTCGCGCTCGCTGATGCTCCAGGATCGCGACGGCCAGGTCGTCGAGGCGCATTCGGCGTCGGCCGGGCTGGACTACCCGGGCGTCGGGTCCCCAGCTGGCGGCGCTGGCCGAGGCGGGTCGGCTGGAGGTCGGCTCGGCGACGGACGGGGAGGCGGTCGCGGCCATGAAGACCGTGACCCGGACGCGAGGGGATCCTGCCGGCGCTCGAGACGTCGCACGCGGTGGCGCGCCCTGCCCAAGCTGCTCGCGGGCCTCGAGGGCTCGGGCGCCCCGTACGCCGACCAGGCGCTGGTCCTCCTGTGCTTCTCCGGACGGGGCGACAAGGACCTGGCCGCGCTGGAGCGGTTCGCGGATGTCGCGCCGTGGCCGGGCCTCCGATGACGGCCGCCATCGCGCCCGCCCCCGGCACCGACGACACCGCGGGCGCGCGCCGGATCGCGCGTGCCTTTGCCGCCGCGCGCGACGCTGGACGGGCGGCGCTCATCCCGTACGTGGTCGCGGGCTACCCGACGCGGACGGGAGCTTCGAGGCTGCCTGCGCGGCGATGGACGCGGGGGCCGACCTGCTCGAGGTCGGGTTGCCGTACTCGGACCCGCTCGCGGACGGCGCCACGCTCCAGCGCGCGTCGCACGGCGCCCTCGCCGCGGGCGCCACCTTCGACCGCTCGCTGGCGCTCGTCGGCCGGATCGCCGCGGCGCGGCCGGAGGTGCCGCTGGTGGCGATGGGCTACGCGAACCAGCTCATCGGGGGCAGCGATGGGCGGGAGCGGGCGGTGGCCCTGGCGGCTGCGGGCGCCGCGGGCGTCATCGTCGCGGACCTGACGCCCGACGAGGGCGGGCCGTTCGAGTCGGTCGCGGCCGAGGCGGGCATCGCCGTCGTCTACCTGGTGGCGCCGACCACCCCGCCGGAGCGTCGCGCCCGCGTCGCGAGGCGGACCGGCGGGTTCCTCTACTGCGTGTCGCTGGTCGGCGTGACCGGGGCCCGGACGGCCCTGCCAGCGACCGTCGCCCGCCTCGTCCGGGAGGTGAAGGCCGTGTCGCCGGTGCCGGTGGGGGTCGGGTTCGGCGTCTCGAAGCCCGCCCATGTCCGGGCCATCGTCCGAGCCGGCGCGGACGGCGTCATCGTGGCCTCGGCCCTGGTGGACGCGCTGGGCGCCGACGGCCGCGACATCGCGGCCCTGGGCAGGCTGGTCACCCGCCTGCGGGAGGCGACCGTCCGCTGACCTGGAGCCGCCCACGCCGCTCGCCCACGGAGCACTCCAGCGGCTGGCCGCGGCGCTTTGCTCGCCCAGCGAGCACTCCTGCGGGCGGCCGCCTGCGCTGCTCGCCCGGCAAGCACTCCAGCGGTTGGTCGCCCCTGGCTGCTCTCCCACGGAGCAGGACGGCGGTTCCCGGGGCGCGGATCCGCCAGACGGCGCTCCTGGCGAGCAGCCTGGCGGTCCCAGGGCCCGATCGCCGGCCAAGACCGCTGGAGTGCTCGCCAGGCGAGCAGCGGTGGCCGGGACGCCGGGGGCGGCGCTGGCGAACACTGGGGCGGGGACGCGCCGGGCGAGCAGCGGTGGCGGGGACGGCCGGGGCGAGCACTGCTGGCGGGGACGGCCGAGGAGGGCCGGGGTGGGCCGGGGTGGCCCCGGGGTTGAGGTGTTCGGCGCCCGGTCAGCCTTCGACCATGTACGGCCGGCGCCACTCCGGCGCATCGAACGGGCCTGCGAAGTACTCGGTCAGCCGGACGAGAAGGCCGTCGCGCGCCTCGGCGATCGCCACCCAGGCCACGACCGTGCCGTCGCCGTAGTCGATCGTGGCCTCCAGGACCCCGAGGTCCCCTGCGGCGCGGAGGCGGCCGTCGGCGATCGACGGGCGGGTGCCCGTGGCATCCGGGTACGCCCGGTTCATCGCCGCGATCCGCTCCCTGCCCCGGACCACCTCGCCGGACTGCGGATAGTCCTCGGCGAAGTCGTCGATCGCGCGGCTGAGCACGAGCTCCACGAACCGGTCGAAGTCGCCGGCCTCGAGCCCCGCGCGCAGCTCCCGGAAGAGCTCCGTGTTCCTGTCGACCGCCATGCGGCACCTCCTCGGGACGACCCGCCGCTCCGTGGCCAGGCTTGCTCCCACCAGCGTAGGGACGGTCGCAACCCCGGGCGCCGGTGCGCAGGGCATACTCGGCGCCATGCACCGCATCCGCGTCCTCATCGAGGCTGCGCCCCGGAAGGTGTTCGTGTGCGCCATCGACCATCCCGGCTGGAGCCGCAGCGGCCGCGACGAGGCCGCGGCGATCGAAGCGTTCCGGGCAGCCGCCGGCCGCTACGCGGCGGTCGCGGCGGCCGCCGGCGTCAAGGTGCCGGTCGAGGCGCTGGAGATCGAGATCGTCGAGCGGGTCGCCGGCGATGCCTCGACCGAGTACGGCGTCCCGCGGGCGATCGGCGACACGGACCGGCTGCCCGTCGACGCGGCCGAGGCTGCCCGCCTCGCGTCCATCGTCGAGGCGGCGTGGGCGGCGTTCGACCGCTCGAGCGCCGCGGCGCCCGAGCACCTGCGCAAGGGCCCTCGGGGCGGCGGGCGCGACCGCTCGAAGATCGTCGCGCACGTGAACGACGCCGATGGAGCCTACGCGGGGCAGATGGGCATCCACGGGGTGACCGAGGTCGCGGCGCGACGGGCCGCGATGCTTGAGGCGCTCCGTGCCCCGTCGGACGGGTCGCCCATGGGAGGCGGGCGCTGGCCGCCGCGCTACGCCGCGCGCCGGATCGCATGGCACGCGCTCGACCACGCGTGGGAGATCGAGGACCGAGCCCGGCCGGCCTGAGCCGGAGGCGGACGCGACCCTCGACTGCCGGCGGCACGGGCGGGAGCCGTCCGTCCTTCCAACCCTGACCGCGCGGTCGCTCCGGCCCCCGTCGCCGCCCATCGGTCCACGTTGCACGGGCCATTCGGCTGTTCGAACGGCAACGGCGCTCGGGCATGCTCGGCGGGAACCCGGTTGCCGAGGGAGGTCGTGAGCTCGTGGATCCACTGATTCTGGCGCGCTGGCAGTTCGGGATCACCACCGTCTACCACTTCCTGTTCGTGCCGCTGACCATCGGCCTCGCGTTCTCGGTGGCCGGCTTCCAGACCGCGTGGTACCGGTCGGGCAATGCGGCGTACCTGCGCCTGACCCGCTTCTTCGGGGAGCTGTTCCTGATCAACTTCGCCCTGGGCGTGGTGACCGGGATCGTCCAGGAGTTCCAGTTCGGCATGAACTGGAGCAGCTACAGCCGGTTCGTGGGCGACATCTTCGGTGCGCCGCTGGCGATCGAGGGCCTGCTCGCGTTCTTCCTCGAGTCGACGTTCCTCGGCCTGTGGATCTTCGGCTGGGGGCGGTTGCGGCCCGGCCGTCCACCTGGCCACGATCTGGATCGTCGCGATCGGGACCGCGATCTCCGCGTACATCATCCTGGCCGCCAACGCCTGGATGCAGCACCCGGTGGGCTACGAGGTCAACGCCGCCGCCGGGCGCGCGGAGCTCAAGGACTTCCTCGCGGTCGTGCTCAACAGCACCGCGCTGATCACGTTCCCGCACACGATCGCCGCGGCGTTCATGACCGCCGGCGCGTTCATCGCCGGGATCGCCATGTACCGCCTGGTGCGCTCGAAGGGCGCGGAGCTGCCGTTCCGAGCGGCCGCCAGGGCCGGTGCGGCGATGCTCCTCGTCGTCCGGACTGCTGGTCGCCGTCACCGGTGACCTCCAGGGCAAGATCATGACCGAGCAGCAGCCGATGAAGATGGCGGCCGCCGAGGCCCTGTGGCAGACGCGAGCAGCCGGCCTCGTTCTCGATCTTCACGATCGGCACCCTCGACGGCAACCAGGACGTGTTCTCGATCCGCATCCCGGACCTGCTGTCGTTCCTGGCCACGGGCACGCTCGATGGGCGGGTCGAGGGGATCAACGATCTCCAGGCCAGCTACGAGCAGACCTACGGCGCCGGCGACTACACGCCCAACACGCCGGTGACCTACTGGACCTTCCGGCTGATGATCGGCGTGGGTGCGCTCGCCGCGCTGGCGGCGGCCTGGTTCCTGCTCGCGATGCGCAAGGGCCGGCTTCCCGGTCGGGGCGCCGTGGCCGCGGCGGTCGCCATGCCGTTCCTGCCACTCGCCGCCAACTCGTTCGCCTGGATGTTTACCGAGATCGGGCGTCAGCCGTGGATCGTGTTCGGCCTGATGCCCACGGCCTCCGCGGTGTCGCCGACGTCCACGCGCGTTCGAGGTGTTCGTCACGATGGCCGGGTTCACGGTCCTGTACGGCGGGCTGGCGGTCGTGATGCTGGGCCTCGTCGTCCGGCGGGTCCGGGCCGGGCTGCCGGAGGCGTCCGCCGACCAGGGGTTCGAGCACGAGCCCGAGCCGGCGCTCGGGCTCGGGTACTAGGAGCACGGAGATGGAGCTCACCACCGTCTGGTTCGCGCTGATCGCGGTCCTGTGGATCGGCTACTTCGTGCTCGAAGGGTTCGACTTCGGCGTCGGGATCCTGCTCCCGGTCCTGGGCCGGAACGAGCCGGAGCGGCGCTCGATGCTGCGCACGATCGGTCCCGTGTGGGACGGCAACGAGGTGTGGGTGCTGGTCGCCGGGGGCGCCACGTTCGCGGCGTTCCCCGAGTGGTACGCGACCCTGTTCTCCGGGTTCTACCTCGCGCTGTTCCTGATCCTGGTCGCGCTCATCGTGCGCGGCGTGGCCATCGAGTACCGCAACAAGCGCGGCGAGGCCGAGTGGCGCCGGCGCTGGGACGCCGCGATCGTCGTCGGCAGCTTCCTGCCGGCGCTGCTGTGGGGGGTGGCCTTTGCCAACATCGTGCAGGGCGTGCCGATCGACGCCGACCGGCAGTTCACGGGCAACCTGCTCACCCTGCTCAACCCGTTCGGGCTGCTGGGCGGGCTGACGACGCTGCTGCTGTTCGTCACCCATGGCCTGATGTTCCTCGCGCTCAGGACCGAGGGCGTGATCCGGGAGCGGGCCGCTGCCCTGACGCTCCCGGTGGGCCTGGTGACGGCCGTCGTTGCCGTCGCGTTCCTGGCGTGGGCCAACGCGATCCGCGGCGATGTGGTGTCCGACCGCGATCGCCGTCGTGGCGGCGCTGGCGTTCGTGGCCGCGCTCGTGCCAGCCGGCTGCGCCGCGAGGGCTGGGCGTTCGTCGGCTCTGCCGCGACGATCGGCCTGGCCGTCGTCAGCCTGTTCTGGGCGCTGTTCCCGGACGTGATGCCATCCTCGACCGACGCGGCCTACAGCCTCACGACCACCAACGCCGCGTCCACCGAGTACACGCTCACGATCATGACCGTGGTCGCGGTGATCTTCGTGCCCATCGTGGTCGGCTACCAGGCCTGGACGTACTGGGTGTTCCGCAAGCGTGTCACGGTGCCGCGGGCGGCCGCGAGCTGGCCGGCCGTCGAGCCGTGACCGGCCGGCCCTGATCCTGCGGCCGCGTCCCGCCGGCCCGGCGTGAGCCCGGTCCATCGCCGCCTGCTCGCGTCTGGCCGGATCGCCCGCGCCGCGCTCGCGACGGCGGTCGCGCTCGGCCTCGCCACGGCGCTGCTCGCGGTCGCCCAGGCATGGCTGCTGGCGCGGGCCATCAGCGGCGCGATCCTCGTCCACGAAGCCCCCGCGCGACCTGGCGGCGGTGCTGGCCGCGCTCGCCGTCGTCCTCGCGTGCCGGGCCGTCCTCGCCTGGCTGGCCGAGGTCGTCGCGCAGCGGATCAGCGGCGCGGTCAAGGCCGGGCTGCGGATCGACCTGCTGCGCCGGGCGGTCGAGCTCGGACCACGCTGGGCAGCCGAGCAGGCGAGCGGCGAGGTGACGCTGCTGGTCACCCGCGGGCTCGACGCGCTCGATGCGTACTACGGGCGCTACCTGCCGCAGCTGGCGCTGGCCGCGATCGTCCCCGTCGCCGTCGTGGGCTGCCTGGTCACGGCCGACCTCGTGGCCGGTCTCACCGTGGCGCTGACCGTGCCCCTCATCCCGGTGTTCATGGTCCTCATCGGGCGGATGTCGGAGACCCACCGCGAGCGGCGCTGGACGGCGCTCAGCCGCCTCGCCCACCGGTTCGGGGACGTCGTCGCCGGCCTGCCGACGCTGCGCGCCTTCGGGCGGGCGGACGCGCAGGTCGCGATCCTGCGCCGGATCACCGACGCCTACCGGTCGACGACGCTGGCGACCCTGCGGATCGCGTTCCTGTCGGCGCTGGTGCTGGAGCTGCTGGCGACGCTGTCGGTGGCGCTGGTCGCGGTGGGGGTCGGGCTGCGGCTCGCGGTCGGCGACCTGGGTCTCGAGACCGGGCTGTTCGTGCTCGTGCTCGCGCCCGAGGCCTACCTGCCGCTGCGGCGGCTGGGGGCCGAGTTCCACGCCAGCGAGGAGGGCCTGACCGCGGCCGCCGCCGCGTTCGCGATCATCGACACGCCACGGTCGGCGGGCGCGCCCGCCGGGCGCCGCTCGCCGCCGGAGCCGCTGGCCGGGATCGCCGTCGAGGGCGTGGCCGTGAGCCAGCCCGGTCGCGGGGTGCTCGCCCCGGCCCGGTCACGTTCGCCCTGCGGACGGGCGAGATCGTCGCCCTCCGGGTGGCCCAGCGGCGCCGGCAAGTCGACCCTGCTGCACGCGATCCTGGGGCTGCTCGAGCCGACGTCGGGCCGGGTCGTCGTCCTCGGCCCCGACGGGCGGCGCGACGATGTTCGCGACCTGGATCCCGACGCCTGGCGCGGGCCGTCGCGGCTGGGCGCCGCAGGCCCCGTACCTGTTCGCCGGGCACGGTCGCCGACAACGTCCGGCTGCGGACCGCCGGCGGCGGCGACGATCCCGACGACGCGGCGGTGGCAGCGGCGCTGGCCGCCGTCGGCCTCGGCGACGTGGCGCCCGGCGCGCGTGCTCGGCGAGCGTGGACGCGGCCTGTCCGGTGGCCAGCGGCGGCGGATCGGGCTCGCTCGCGCGCTCGTCCGCCGGACGCCGATCCTGCTGCTGGACGAGCCCACGGCAGGCCTCGACGCCGCGGCCGAGCGAGCGGTGATGCGCGCGGTGCGGCACGCGGCCGATGCCGGGGCCGCCGTGGTCCTGGTCGCTCACCGGCCGGGTGCCGTCGACGGGGCGGACCGTGCGGTCATGGTGGGCTGGCAGGAGATCGATCGGGGCGCTGCCGGCGGCGCGCCCGCCAGGGCGGGGGCGATGCCCGGCGCGGCGCCCCGCGGAGCACCGGCGCGGTGAGCGCGCTGCTGCAGGTCCTGCGGGTCGGGCGGCCGGTCACGCCGCGCCTGCTCCTGGCCGTGCTCGCGGGGGCCGGCGCCGCGGCCGCTTCCATCGGGCTTGCCGCCACGTCCGCCTGGCTGATCGCCAGGGCGGCCGAGCAGCCGCCGATGCTCGCCCTGTTGGTCGCGGTGACCGCCGTCCGGGCATTCGGGATCGCGCGCGGCGTGCTGCGCTATGCGGAGCGCCTGGCCGCCCACGACGCCGCGTTCCGGGTCCTCGGGGAGCTGCGGAGTGCCGCCTACGCCCGCCTCGCGCGCCTGGCCCCGGCCGGCGTCGCCGAGCTCCGTTCGGGCGACCTGCTGAGCCGGCTGGTGGGCGACGTGGACGGCCTCGCCGACCTGTGGCTGCGGGTGCTGCTGCCGTACGCGTCGACCCTGCTCGTCGCGGCCGGCGCGGTGCTCCTCGTCGGCTGGCTGCTGCCGGCCGCGGGGCTCGCGCTTGCCGGGTGCCTGCTGCTGACCGCGGCCGGGGCGCCGCTCGCCGCCGGGGCGACGGCGCGCCTGGCCGAGCGATCGCTCGCCCCGGCGAGGGGCGACCTGGCCGACGCGGCCCTCGGCCTGCTGCGCGGCGGCCCCGAGATCCTGGCCGCCGGCGCGGCGCCCCGGGCGGTGGCGGCGGTCGCGGCGGTCGATGCCCGCCTCGCGGCCGCGGAGCGCAGGTCGGCGCTGGGCACCGGCGTCGGCAGCCTGGTCGCCGGCCTCGCGGCCGGTGCGTCCACCTGGCTCGCGCTGCTGCTCGGGATCGTCGCCGTGCGCGACGGCAGCCTCGCCGGTGTCGCGCTCGCGGTCGTGGCCCTCACGCCGATCGCCGTCCACGAGGTCGT
Source organism: uncultured Chloroflexia bacterium (assembly GCA_963741915.1). Taxonomy (GTDB): domain Bacteria; phylum Chloroflexota; class Limnocylindria; order Limnocylindrales; family CSP1-4; genus CAIXZV01. Next base: position 560,489 of record CAVUJW010000002.1, read on the forward strand.
GGCGCCGCTGGTGCCCGCCGCCACGCCGGCTGCCGGGGCTTGCCGCTCCGCGGCACGCGTGGTGGACGTGCTCCGGCGACCCGACCCCGTGCCGGACCCGATCGAGCCCCGACCCATCCCCGCCGGCCCGCTCGGCCTGCGGGCCCGAGGCCTCCGACTGCGCTACCCGGGCGCGGCCCGCGATGCGCTCGCCCACCTGGACCTCGACGTCCCGGCCGGCGCCCGGGTGCGCATCACCGGCCCCAGCGGCTCCGGCAAGAGCACGTTCGCCGCGGCCTGCCTCCGGTTCCTCGAGCCCGCGGCCGGCGACCTCGAGCTGGTCGGTCGCTCGACGGCGGTCGACGTCCGGCGGGCCGAGGGCGACGCCGTCCGGCGGGCGGTGGGGCTGTGCGAGCAGGACCCCCACATCTTCGACGCCACGATCGCCGACAACCTCCGCCTCGCCCGGCCCGGCGCCCCGGATGCCGAGCTCGAGTCCGCGCTCGCGGCAGCCGGGCTGCTGGCCTGGGTCCGCACGCTGCCTGACGGCCTGGCCACCGCGGTGGGCGAGCACGGAGCCCGACTGTCGGGGGGCCAGCGCCAGCGGCTCGCCCTTGCCCGCGCGCTGCTCGCCGACGTCCGGATCCTGGTCCTCGACGAGCCCACCGAGCACCTCGACGAGCCGCCGCCCGGGCGTTCGTCGCGGACCTGGCGCGCGCGGCGGCCGGCCGGACGGTGATCGTCCTGACCCACCGCCCGGAGCTGTTCGCGGGGCCGGGGTGGACCCACGGCCCGGACCTCGCGGCAGGCCGCGTGCCCTAGACTCGGGCACATGCCGGCGAGGGACCCGCACCGGAGGCTGCGAACACCCGCCATGACCGACGCGCCGCTCACCCACCGGTCCGCGAGCGACCTCGCCCGGGCGATCCGCGCCCGCGAGCTGTCCTCGGTCGCGATCGTGGAGGCGCACCTCGCCCGGATCGCGGAGGTCAACCCGGCGATCAACGCCGTCGTTCGGCTGGCCGCCGACGCGCTCGACCGCGCCCGGCGGGCGGACGAGAGGCTCGCCGCCGGCGACCGGTGGGACCACTCCACGGGGTGCCGTTCACGATCAAGGATTCGCTCGACACCGCCGGCCTGGTCACGACCGCCGGGACCATCGGCTGGGCCGCCCGCGTCCCCGAGCGCGACGCGACCGTCGTCGCCCGCCTCAAGGCAGCCGGCGGGATCCTGCTGGGCAAGACCAACACCCCCGAGTTCACCTGGTCCAACGAGACCGACAACGACGTCTACGGCCGGACGTCGAACCCGTACGACCTGTCGCGCACGCCCGGCGGCAGCAGCGGCGGGGCGGCCGCGATCGTGGCGGCCGCCGGGTCGCCGTTCGACATCGGCAGCGACACCGGCGACAGCATCCGCCAGCCCGCCCACGTGTGCGGGATCGCGGGGATCAAGCCGACCAGCGGCCGCGTGCCGCGGACCGGGCACACGCCCGGGTACGCGGGCATCCTCGAATCGCTGACCCAGCTCGGGCCGATGGCGCGACGGGTGGAGGACCTCGCCCTGGTGCTGCCGCTGATCGCGGGACCGGACGGCGAGGATCCGCACGTCGCGCCGGTCGAGCTCGGGGACCCCGGCGCGGTGGCCATGGCCGGGCTGCGCGTGGTCACGTTCACCGACAACGGCATCCGACCGCCCACGCCGGCCACCGCGGATGCGGTGCGGGTGGTCGCCCGGGCCCTCGCCGATTCCGGGGCGGCGGTCGAGGAGCGCCTGCCGCCCGCCATGGCCGAGGCGGTCGACACCTGGGAGCGCCTGATCCGCGCCGACGGCTACGCCTGGCTGCAGCGGCTGATCTCGGCCGCCGGCACGCCCGGCATGGGCTCGTACGACACGCGCGGCTGGGTGACGCTGGAGCCGCCGATCGGCGGCGACGCGCTGACGGCGCTGCTCGAGCGCGCCGATGCGATCCGCGCCCGCCTGCTGGGCTGGGTCCAGGACGTCGACGTCATCGTGTGCCCGGCGATGCCGCAGCCCGCGATCCGCCACGGCGAGAGCACGGCGCCCTGGTTCGACGACACCTACAGCGACCTGCACAACCTCACCGGCTGGCCGGCGGCGGTGGTCCGTGGCGGCACGTCGCCCGAGGGCCTGCCGATCGGGGTCCAGCTGGTGGCCCGGCCGTGGCGGGAGGACCTGGCGCTGGCCGCGGCCGCGGTGGTCGAGGCCGCGTCGGGTGGCTGGCAGCCGCCGCCGATCTGACGGCGGTGCCCGACCGGGCTCAGGGCAAGAACAGGGTCCCGAGGTCCGCCGGCGCCGAGCGGCGCCGCGCCGTCGCGCAGCCCGGCGAGACGCGCGGCCAGGCCGAACAGCTCGGCCGGCGTGCGCCCGGCGTCGAGCATCGAGCGCAGCGCGGTGTCGCCCTCGGCCTTCGACAGCTTCGTGCCCGAGACGCGGCGGACCAGCGGGTGGTGCAGGAACCGGGGCGGCGAGTCGCGGCCCAGCAGGCGGCCCAGCCGGAGCTGGACGGGCGTGGCGTCGAGCAGGTCGCGACCGCGGATCACGAGGTCGACCCCGTGACGCAGGTCGTCGACGACCACGCAGAACGCGTAGGTCCAGTTGCCCCGCCGGTCGCGCACGAGCAGGTCGCCCGTTGCGGCGGGCTCGTCGCCCATCGGGCCGGCCAGCAGGTCCACCCAGCGCTCCGAGCCGGCCCCGACCGCCACCCGCAGGCCCGTGCCCTCGTCCTCGGGGAGTGCCCGCGCCCGGCAGCCGCCCGGGCAGCCGATCCCGCGCCACGGCCGCCCGTGCCCCGTCTCCCACGCCGCGAACGTCGAGCGAGCGCAGTCGCACGCGTAGACGAGCCCGTCCACTCGCAGCCGGTCGAGCGCGGCCAGGTACGCGGACGAGGCATCGGACTGGCGGTAGCCGGTGGGGCCGGTCCGGAACGCGTCGAGCGAGGGCTCGTCGGGGATCGAGGCCCAGGCGCTCGAGATCGTCGAGCATCGCCGCCTCGAACGCGGGCCGGGAGCGCTGCCGGTCGTGGTCCTCGATCCGCAGGATGACCCGTCCGCCCGTCGCCCGGGCGATGCCCCAGGTGTAGAGCGCGTTGACGAGGTGGCCCAGGTGGAGGTGTCCCGTGGGGGCCGGGGCGAACCGCGTGACCGGGCGGACCGGCAGCACCGCGGGGATCGGGACGGGCGTCGCCGGTGATCGGCGGGAGGTGCAGGCCGTCCGCCGGCTCAGCGGTCATGCGGCCGGTCGCGAGCCTCCACGCCACGGGTGACGGCGACGATCCGCCGGTAGACCGAGAGCAGGTCGGCCTGGGCAAGCGGTCCGGCGTTCTCCATGCGCCACCCGCAGCAGCACCTCGCGCTCGCGCTCCGGGTCCTTGATCGCGCGCCGGCCGGCGAGGTGCTTGGCCCGTCCCGCCGCCCGGCCCAGCACCGCCCGCTGGTTGAGCAGCTCCACGATCCGGCGGTCCAGGGCGTCGATCTCGTCCCGGATCCGGGCGAGCTCGCGGGCAGCGTCGTCGCGCTCGGCCGGCGTGGGTCGTCGGTCGCGGTCCGGGCGCGGGGCTTCGTCGCCCACCGGCCGCGGGGCTTCGTCGCTCACCGGCCGGCCCCGAACCGCTCGGCGATCGCGTCGAGCGCCAGGTGGTAGCCGCGCGCGCCCATGCCCACGAACGAGCCGCGGCGACGTCCTGGAGGAAGTTGACGTGCCGGAACGCCTCGCGCCGGCCGGGGTCGGAGAGGTGCACCTCCCTGAACGGGCGCTCGATCGCGAGCAGCGCGTCCCGCAGCGCCACCGACGTGTGGGTCAGGCCGGCCGCGTTGATGATCGCGGCGTCGAAGTCGCGGACGTGCAGCCGGTCGATGAGCGCGCCCTCGTGGTTCGACTGGAACGTGGCCAGCTCGAGCCCGAGCTCCGCCGCACGGGCCGCGATCGCGGCGTGGATCTGGTCCAGCGTCTCGTGCCCGTAGATCTCCGGCTCCCGGGTGCCGAGCAGGTTGAGGTTGGGTCCCTGGACCACGAGCACCCGGGTCACGCGACGGCTCCCGAGCCCGGGACCGCCGGCAGGGCGGTATCCCCGGCGCGCCGGCGAGCACCGTGGCGACCGCGTCGGCGACCACCGCCTCGGGCACGTCGTCGCGGACCGATACGCCGTCGGCGGTGGGCAGCACCCAGCGCTGCCGGCCGCCCGCCTGCTTCTTGTCGGTGCCGGCCGCCTCGAGCACTGCCGACAGCGGGTAGGGGAGCGGCGCCCGGCCGAGCTCCAGCGCGTCGAGCAGCCGCTCGATCCGCGCGGCCCGGTCGCCCGGGGTGATCCCCACGGCCTGCCCGATCCGCACGACGGCCCGGAGCCCGTACGCGACCGCCTCGCCGTGGAGCAGCGCCGCGTAGCCGTCCGCGGCCTCCAGCGCATGCCCCACCGTATGGCCCAGGTTGAGCGTGATCCGCCCGGCGGCGCCGCCCTGCTCGCGCTCGTCGGCCGTCACCACCTGGACCTTGGCCCACGCGGGCCGCTCGACGATCTCGGCGATCACCCCGCGCTCGAACGCCTGCGCGTCGCCGCGGATCACCGCCGGCCCGTCCGTCTCCAGGGTCGCGAACAGCGCTCGTCGCCCAGCACGGCCATCTTGACGATCTCGCCCAGCGCGGCCCGCCGCTGCCGCGCGGGCAGAGGCCCGAGGGCCGCGATGTCGAGCACGATCGCGGCCGGCTGGTGGAACGCGCCGAGCAGGTTCTTGCCCTCGGGCAGGTCGACGCCCGTCTTGCCGCCGATCGACGAGTCGACCTGGGCGACGAGGGTGGTCGGCACCTGGATCCAGGGCACGCCGCGCAGATACGTCGCGGCGAGAAAGCCGGCCGGATCGCCCAGCGCGCCGCCACCGATCGCGACCAGCGGCTCGCGCCGCTCGATCCGCCGCCGGGCCAGCTCGCGCGCCGCGTCCCCGATCACCGCGAGCGTCTTGGCCGCTTCGCCCGCCGGCAGCAGCAACGCCTCCACGGCCCATCCCTGCGACCGCATCGCGTCCGCGACGCCCTCGCCGAATGCCTGCCAGGCGCCGGGCTCGGACACGATCACCGCCCGCTGCGCGCCCAGGCGGCGGAGCGCCGCGCCCGTCGCCGCGGCGGCCACCCCGTCGCCGATCACGATCTCGCCGATCCGGGTGGCCGCCCGGAGCAGGGTCGTCGCCGGCGGGACGCCCGCGGCGACCAGCTGCTCGACCGCTTCCATCACGGCGCCCAGCTCGACCACGCCGTTCACTCGGGTCGCGGCCGCGTAGAACCGCTCCCGATCGGCGGCCAGGCGTCGGACCGGCCCACGGGGTCGCCGCCCTGGACGAGCGGCCGCACGTTGGGCGACCGCCGCAGCCGCTGCGCGAGCACCTCGGGCCGGACGTCGAGCCAGACCGCCAGCCGGCCGCGGTACAGCGCCCAGCGGTTGCGCGGGTCGACGATCGCGCCGCCGCCTGGCGCGATGACGCGGCGCAGCGCGGAGTCCGGGTCGGGCGGGCCCAGGGCCGCCACCGCCTCGCGCTCGAGCTGCCGGAACGCCGGCTCGCCGTCCGACGCGAAGATGTCCGGGATCGAGCGCCCGGCCGCGCGCTCGATGCGCTCGTCGAGGTCGAGGAACGGCGCTCCGTGGCGCGCCGCCACGCGGCGACCGACGGCGCTCTTGCCGCTGCCGGGCAGCCCGACGAGGACGAGGTCCATCGGCGGTCAGTCGTCGCCGCCCGAGCCGGCCTCGCCCGCGCCGTCCTCGCCCGAGCTGCGCGGCCGTCGGTGGCTGCACGCGGCCGGCGCGCGATCCGCTCGCGGTAGCGGCCCAGGTTGTCGAGGACCTCGGCCATCGAGTCGCCGCCGGTCTTGTCGAGCACGAACCGCGCCAGCGTGAGCATCACCATCGCCTCGCCGATCACGCCCGCGGCCGGCACGACCCAGATGTCGCTGCGCTCGTAGTGGGCCTTCTCGACGGGCTCGCCGGTGAGCAGGTCGGCCGTGGGCAGCGGTCGGGCGAGGGTCGAGATGGGCTTCACCGCGCCGCGGACGACGATCGGCTCGCCGTTCGTCACGCCGCCGGTGAGGCCGCCGGCGTTGTTCGAGCGGTGGATCCAGGTCCCGTCGTCGCGCCGGCCCTCGATCACGTCGTGGACCTGCGACCCGAACCGGCGGGTCTGCTCGAAGCCGAGCCCGAACTCCACGCCCTTGACGATGTTGATGCTCATGACCGCCGCGGCCAGGGCCGCGTCCAGGCGGCGGTCCCAGTGGACGTAGCTGCCGAGCCCGACCGGCACGCCGTGGGCCACGACCTCGAACACGCCGCCGACGGTGTCGCCGTTGGAGCGCGCCTCGTCGATGCGCGCGATCATCGCCGCCTCGGCGTCGGGGTCCGGGCAGCGCAGCGGAGAGGCGTCGGCCTCGTCCCGGCTCCGGGTCGCGCGCGCCGGGTCGACCGCGACGCCGCCGACCTCGGCCGTGAACGACCAGACCTCGATCCCGAGCTCGCGGAGGAACGCCCGCGCGATCGCGCCCGCCGCGACCCGTGCCGCCGTCTCGCGCGCCGACGAGCGCTCGAGGACGTTGCGCACGTCGTTGAAGCCGTACTTGAGCGCGCCGGCGAGGTCCGCATGGCCGGGCCGGACCCGGGTGACGGGCTGGGCCCGCTTGTTGCCGTCCGCGGCCAGCGCCGCGAGCGCGGCGGCCTCGTCGTCGGAGAGCGGCTCGACCTGCATCACCCGGGTCCAGTTCTCCCAGTCGCGGTTGGGGACCTCGAGCAGGATCGGCGACCCCAGGGTGCGGCCGTGCCGGACGCCGGCCAGGATCTCGGCCCGGTCCTGCTCGATCGCCTGGCGCGCGCCGCGGCCGTAGCCGCGCTGGCGGCGCGCGAGGTCGAGCGCGAGGTCGTCCTCGGTCAGGGCGAGCCCGGCCGGCACGCCCTCGACGACCACGCCCAGCGTCGGGCCGTGGCTCTCGCCCGGCGGTGAGGAACCGGAACCGGTCCATGGCCGCCCTCGCGAGCCCGGGTCAGCTCCCGGCCGCGCCCGGGCCGTCGTCGGGAAGCTCGGCGGCACCCTCGCCGCCCGATCGCCGCCACCGCCGCCGGCTCGCCGCCCGCGTCGGCGACCGCCGCCGGCTCGCCCTCGGCCGAGCGGACGCCCTGCGCGCGGGCCTCGGCCAGGGCCTCTGCATGACCTCGAGCGGCGCCGGCTGGCCGGTCCACAGCGTGAACGCGGCGGCGCCCTGGTGGAGCAGCATCATCTCGCCGTCGGCCACGGTGCAGCCGGCGGCCGCCGCGTCGCGCAGCAGCCGGGTCCGGGCGTAGATCAGGTCGAGCACGAGCAGGTCGGCCGGCAGGATCTCGCCCGGCATGGGCGACTCGTCGACGTCAGCCCGATCGACGTCGCGTTGACGAGGACCTTGGTCTTGGCCAGCTCGGACTCGATGATCGACTCGTGCCACGGCATCGCCCGCAGCTCCATGTGCGCCGCGCTCCGGCCGAAGTGCTTGACCAGCCCCTCGGCCCGATGGAGGTGGCGGTTGAACACGATGACGCGCTGGAAGCCCTCGCGGATGAGGCCGTAGACCACGGCCCGGGCTCCGCCGCCGGCCCCCAGCACGACCGCGTGGCGTGGCATCTTCTGCTTCCCGACGAGCCCGTCGAGGGCGACCTTGAAGCCCGGGCACGTCCGTGTTGTGCCCGACCAGCTTGCGGCCCTCGCTGGTGATCGTGTTGACGGCGCCCGTGGCGTGCGCCTCGTCCGTCAGGCGGTCGACCAGCGGCACGACCCGCTCCTTGTGCGGGATCGTGACGTTGGCGCCCAGGAAGTCGTCGCCGCGCAGCTCGGCGATCGGTGTCGGCGAGCTCGATCGGCGGCCGATCCCACAGCTCGTATCTGGCGTCGATGCCGAGCGCGTCGAAGGCGGCCTGCTGCATCGCGCCGGACAGCGAGTGGGCGACCGGATGGCCGATGAGGACGACGCGCTTGGTCATGCTCGCACCCCTTCGAGTTCGTGGAAGAAGCCGGGGTAGGAGATCGCCGCCGACCCGGGCCGGCCGATGGCGGTCTCGCCCTCGGCGAGGAGGCCGGCGATGGCGAACGTCATCGCGAGCCGGTGGTCGTCGTGGGTGTCCGTGGCGATGCCGGTCAGCGGCCGGCCACCCTCGATCTCGATGTCGTCGCCGTCGACGCGCATGATCGCGCGCCGAGCGCCGCGAGGCCGTCCACGATCCCGGCGATCCGGTCGGATTCCTTGTGGCGGAGCTCGCCCGCGCCGCGGATTCGCGTCGTGCCCGCGGCCGCGGCCGCGGCCAGGCACAGGACCGGGATCTCGTCGATCGCCGCCGCCACGTCGGCGGCGACAGGTCGACGGCCCGGAGCGTGCTGGACCGCACGACGAGGTCGGCGAGGGGCTCGCCATCCGCGCCGCCGGGCGCCGGCGGTCATGCTCCTCGATGTCGGCGCCCATGCGCCGCAGGATGTCGATGATGGCACGCCGGGTCGGGTTCGTGCTGACCCCCTCGAGCCGCAGCTCGGCGTCGGGGTGGGCGGCACCGGCCACCAGCCAGAACGCGGCCGCCGACGGATCCGCCGGGTACCGTCTCCTCGATCGCCGCCACGACCGCCGGCCCGTCGACGCGCACCATGTGCCGGCCGTCGGGCGCGGCGCCCTCGTCCACCGCCACGCCCCGGGCCCGCAGCATCCGCTCGGTGTGGTCGCGCGTCGCGACCGCCTCGGTCACCCAGGTCTCGCCGTCGGCGGCCAGGCCGGCCAGCAGGATCGCCGACTTCACCTGCGCGCTCGGGACCGGCGTCTGGTAGGTGAGCGGGACGAGGCGGGCACGGCCCGTGATCGCGAGTGGCAGCTGGCTGCCGTCACGACGGCCGGCGAACGTCGCGCCCATCGAGCGCAGTGGCTCGACGATACGGCCCATCGGCCGGCTGCGCAGCGAGGCGTCGCCGTCGAGCACCGCGAACAGCGGGCGACCGGCCAGCACGCCGGCGATCAGGCGCGTGGTCGTCCCGGAGTTGCCGCAGTCGAGGATCGCGTCCGGCTCGACGAGCGCGTCGCCGCCCGGCGACGCACCCGGTAGTCCACCCGGCCGTCCGCGCGCGGCCAGGCGCTCCACCCGCGCGCCGAGGGCCCGATCACGCGCGCCGTCGAGCGGACGTCCTCGCCGTCGCCGGCCGCCCGGATCCGGCTCTCGCCCGCCGCCAGCAGCGCGAGCAGCAGCGCGCGGTGGCAGATCGACTTGTCCCCGGGCAGGGCCGGCGTGCCGCGCAGCCGCCGCGCCGGGTGCACGACGAGCGCGTCGCCGCCCGATGCCGCCACGGGAACGCCGCCCGCCGGCACGGTCGTCACGTCACTCACCGGCCGTTGCCCGCCACCGCAGCGCCGTCCTCGCGGACCAGGTCGCCATGGAGGTCCTTGACGTGCTCGTGCACGGCGACGACGGCGGTCATCATCTGCTCGAACATGTCGAAGTGAGCTGACTGCTCACCGTCGGACAGGGCCTCCTCGGGCCGGGGGTGGACCTCGACCATGATGCCGTCGGCGCCGACCGCGACGCCGCCGATCGCCAGCGGCTTGACCAGCCAGCGCTTGCCCGTCGCGTGTGACGGGTCGACGACGACCGGCAGGTGGGTCAGGTGGTGGAGGAGCGGCACGGCGGTCAGGTCGAGGGTGTTGCGGGTGGACGTCTCGAACGTCCGGATGCCCCGCTCGCACAGGATGATCTGGGGGTTGCCGGCCGAGGCGATGTACTCGGCGGCCATCAGCCACTCCTCGATCGTCGCCCCGAAGCCGCGCTTGAGCATCACCGGGCGGCTGGCGCGCCCGCAGGCGAGCAGCAGCGAGAAGTTCTGCATGTTGCGGGTGCCGATCTGGAGGATGTCCGCGTACTCGGCCACGATGTCGACCTGGCTCGGCTCCATGACCTCGGTGATGACCGGCAGGCCGGTCCGCTCGCGTGCCTCGGCGAGGTAGCGGAGGCCTTCGACGCCCAGGCCCTGGAAGCTGTAGGGGCTCGTCCGCGGCTTGAACGCGCCGCCGCGGATGACCGTCGCGCCGTGCGCCGCCACGGAGTCGACCGTCTCCAGGAGCTGCTCGCGGCTCTCGATCGAGCACGGCCCCGCCATCACCGTGAGCGACCCGTCGCCGATCGCGGCATCGAGCACCCGGATCACCGTGTCCTTCGGGTGGAACTCGCGCGACACCAGCTTGTAGGGCTTGGAGATGGGCGTGACCGTCTCCACGCCCGGCGCGGCCTGGAGGCGGGCTCGCAGCTGCTCCCGGCGCCCGCCGAGCTCGCCCACGACCGCGATCACGGTGCGATCCGGCCCGGCGTTCTCGAACGGCGTCAGGCCCTCGGCGAGGATCTGGCCCTTGACGCCGATGACCTCGGCCTCGGTGGCTCCGGTCCGCATCACCACGAACATCTGGTCGGTTCCTTCAGCGCTGGTCGCCATCGCGCGAGATTCGAAGGAAACAAAAAAGCAGAGGTCCTGGACCCCTGCTCTCCCGGCACGACCCGCGGAACCCGGGTCGTCAGTCTCCGGGGTCGGTCATGCCGGGCAGGTAAAGCGATACATCGCGCACATCGATGCTCGGACGGTACCCGTTGGCAGGCGCCCGCGTCAACCGGAGGGGCGTGTGGACGGGCGCAGGACGGGCTCGGCCGGGTCAGGCCGTCACGACCGTCAGGCCGAGGGCGCGGGCCGCCTGCGCCTGACGCAGGTCGAACGTCAGGAAGCCGACCCCCGGCGCGGCGACCCGTTGCGCGGCCGCGAGGTGAAGGGCATCGAGCGCTCGCACACCCGTCGTCTCCGCGATCGCGGCCGCCAATTCGCAGGTGGCTTCGTCGAGCTCGATGATCGAGACGGAGCGCAAGTCGGCGGCAAAGGCGGCTCGCGAGGCCACGAGGTCGCGTCCCGAGAGCAGCCGAGCGAGGTTGCGGCGAACCTCCACGATCGTGTGTCGGGCCGTCAGCAACGAGCGATCGCCTCGCAGCAGCGCATCGGCCGCGGGCAAATCGGCCTCCTCCACGTAGCGCTTGAGCAGGGCGCTCGTATCGACGTAGGTGCTCACTCGCCGCGATCCTCGGCCAACACGTCCAGGACCCGCCTGGGCGCCTTCGATCGGTGCACCGGACCGAGCGGTGAACCCGTGCCCGGCGTGATCCAGCCTGCGCGGACCCCGTCCTCGATACGCGCGCGACCGGGAAGGGGGCCGAGCACCGCCTTCGGTCGCCCACGGTCGGTGACCTGCAGGACCTCTCCGCGTTCAGCCCGGTCCAGGTACTCGGACAGACGCTGTTTCAGCTCCCGGATCCCGACATCAGCCATGTGGCCACAATACCACCGCGATGTATCCACACTCGAGGATGGCGTCTCTCGCGCCCGGTGTCGCCCGCCGGGATCGCGGTCCGGACCGCATCTGGTATCCTCCGGCCGCGTTGGCGTCCCGACGCAGACGTGCTGCGGAGAGGTCGCATAGAGGTCTAGTGCAGCGGTTTGCTAAACCGCCGAGTGGGGTAACCTGCTCCGAGGGTTCGAATCCCTCCCTCTCCGCCAGTCGCCGCGCGCGCCCGTAGCTCAGTGGATAGAGCGTCAGGTTGCGGACCTGAAGGCCGTGGGTTCGAGTCCCGCCGGGCGCGCCATCGTCGTGCACCAACGTGCACCGACCTCCAGGCCCTGCCGCCTCGGGCGGATCAGCTCGGCAGGAACCGCTCCACGAACCGCCGGCTGGCGTGGCCGTCGCAGGCCCCGAGGTGCCGCTCGATGAACGCGTCGTACGCGAGGTCGAACGTGCCCGCCAGGATCGCGTCCGCCGCGCCATCGGCATCGGCCACCCGGGTGCCGATCAGCTCGGTCCGGTAGTCGAGGTACAGCCCGGGGTCGCGCCGGTACGCCTCGAGGTCGGGCACGACCAGGACCAGCGGCCGCCGCAGCAGCGCCCATTCGAAGATCGACGACGAGTAATCGGTCACGAACACGTCGGCCGCGGCCAGCCAGTCGTTCATGTCGCTGCCCGGGTCGGCGACGATGTCGAACCCGGCCGCCGGCTGAGTCGCCGGGTCGAGGTTGGGGTGGGTCTTGAGCACCAGCATGTCCGCGGACGGCAGCCGGGCCCGGAGGCGTTCGCCGTCGAGCGCCACCGTGCCGTGCTTGTCACGCCCGCGTCCGCGGAACGTCGGCGCGTACAGGATCACGCGGCGACCAGCCAGCTCCGGGTGCGCGGCGAGCACGCGGTCGCGCGCGGCCCCCAGCGCTGCCGGATCGCGCAGCGCATCGGTCCGGGGCGTTCCCAGCGGCAGCACCTGGTCGATCGGCGTCCGCAGCGCCCGTGACCACGGCTCGCGCGACGCCTCGCCGGCGGCGACGACGTAGTCGTAGTGGTGGTGCAGGAACCGGCGCTCCGGGTCCGCGAGCCCGCCGATCGTGTCGGCACCGAAGCGCTTGAGCGCGCCGGTCGCGTGCCAGACCTGGACGACGGTCGTCGCCGGCCGATGGGCGGCGACGTGCACCGGGAGGTACGCGTTGTCCACGACGACCAGGCCCGAGGTGTGCACGAGCCACGTCCCGCGCACCAGTCGCACGAGATACGCGATCTTGCCCGTCGAGGCCGTAGCTGTAGGGCCGAAGCTCGAGCGCGACCTCGGCGTCCGGGCGCAGCGACCGGATGGCAGCGTGGATGTGGCGCAGGTTTCCCTCGAGCACCGGCAGCCGCGCGGTCGCGAGCACGACCCGCCGACGCCGAACGGGAACCAGACGGGCCGCCAGCGCGATCAGGCCGAGGACGAACGACGCCAGCCGGTACTCGAGCAGGCTCACGACGCGATGCGCGCGGCCGGGCTAGCGCACCGGCGCGGACGGCAGGGCGGTGTCGGCGGGCTCCGCCACCGCGGGGTCCGAGTCGTGGCGCCGGACGTCGAGCACCTGTCCGGTGAGGTCCGACCCGATCAGCCGCAGCGTGGCGACCGCGACCGCCTCGGCGCCCAGCAGGTCGCCCTGCGGCTCGCCCGGGAACGCTCGCCGCCGCATCGGCGTGTCAGTGCGCTCAGGGCTGATGGCGTTGACCCGGATGCCGTCGCCGGCCCACTCGTCGGCGAGCCCCTGGGCCATGTTGACCAGCGCCGCCTTGCTCGCGGAGTACGCGACGTAGCCGGCCCTGCCGCGCGTGAAGGAGCTCGACGTGAACACCGTGAGCGACCCGCGCGAACCACGCAGGTAGGGGTACGCCGCGCGGGCCACGCTGAGGGTGCCGGTCAGGTTGACGTCGACGACCTCCGCCAGGTCGGCCGCCGTCGCCTGCGCCAGTGGTCCGATGCGCAGGACGCCCGCGGAGCACACCACGTGGTCGATCCCGCCCATCCGGTCGGCCGCCGCGGCCATCCGTTGCTGCACGGCCCCGGCGTCGCGGACATCGAGCCCGAGCGACGCGCCGTCCACCTCGGCCCGTGCCCCCTGCCGGACCGCCTCGTCGGCGATGGCCCGGCCGATGCCGCTCGTGCCGCCGACCACGAGCAGCCGGGCACCCTCGAGCGTGCGGCCGGGATCGACTCCCTGGACCGGGGCCACGACGCGCATCTGAAGCATCCGGTCGGCCATCACCATGTCGATCCGGGTGGTGATCTTGACGTTGACCTCGTCGCCCGCGACGGCCACCATCCGGGCCCCCGGCACGTGCCGCAGCACGAGGCTGCAGTCGTCGCTCGCCGCAAGGTCGCCCGCGCGGGCGGCCGCCTCGTAGGCCCTGCACCAGCACCCCGACCCGGAACGTCTGGGGCGTCTGGCCGCGCCGGTAGCGGCTGCGGTCCGGGATCTCGACCACGTCCTCGCCGTCCACGATCACGAGGGTGTCCGCGCTCGGGATCACGGTGTCGGTGGCGTCCGCGCGCCCCGACAGGATCGGTTCGATCGAGCGCTGGATCACCTCGAGCGGCAGCAGCGGGCGGACGGCATCGTGGACCAGCACGATGTCGTCGTCCGCGGCGGCCAGCGCGCGGAGCCCGCTGCGGGTGCTCTCGTTGCGGGTCACCCCGCCCGCCACGACCGAGACCGGTGCCTCGAGCCCGGCGGCGTCGACCAGCTGCTGCGTCTCGTCCAGCCAGCCCGGGTGCGACACGACCACCACCCGGTCGATCGACGCCCCCGCCAGCGTCCGCAGCGTGCGCAGCAGGATGGGATCGCCGGCCAGCCGGACGAACTGCTTGGGCTGCTCGCCGCCGAACCGGTTGCCGTCGCCGCCGGCGAGGATGATGGCGTGGATCTGCATCGGGCCGAGGTCGCTCCAGGGTGCGGGCCTTGCTGGTCCCCAGAGACTATGCCACGCGCGCGTGCGGCGGCCTCGTCGCCGTGCCCGCACAAGGCCCCGGCCCGTGGCGTCGGGCCGGCGGCGATCGCTGGCCGGTATCATCGGGCGCCAGATGACCGTCCCCCCGGCTTCCTGCCCGGCTGCCCTCGTGGCGATTGCGCCGACCGGGTCGCGCCGGCCGTCCCTCCGTTGAGGGCCCTCCTGCTCGCCCTCCGGACCGCCGCGGTCCGGGCCGGGTTCCGGCTGGGGGCGCTCCGCCCGCTGCGGCCGCGCGTGGTGCTGGCGACGGGGCACGCCAGCGCGCTGTCGGGCAACCTCGCGTTCATCGCCGACGAGCTCGCCGCGCACCACCCGGAGATCCGGGTCATCCGGCTCGCGTCACGGCCCTCGTTCGGGGCCGCCGGCCGGCTGCGCGCGATGGTCTTCGCCGCCCGCGCCGGCTACCACCTCGCCACCGCCCGAGCCTTGGTCGTCGACGACTACTTCTTCGCGCTGTACGTGATCAGGCCGCGCCCGGGCACGTTCCGGCTCCAGGTCTGGCACGCCGCGGGAGCGTTCAAGAAGTTCGGGTACAGCGTGATCGACAAGGGCTTCGGCGCCGACGAGGACTACGTCCGGCGGGTCGCGATCCACTCCAACTACAGCCTCGCGCTGGTGTCGTCGATGGCGGTCGCGCCCCACTACGCGGAGGCGTTCGGCCAGCCCGTCTCGATCTTCTCGGCGCGGTACGGCATCCCGCGCACCGACCTGTTCTTCGACCAGGCGCGACGAGCGGCCGCGCTCGACCGGATCCGGCGGACCTATGCCCTGCCGGACGGTCGGACCGTCATCCTGTATGCGCCGACGTTCCGGGGCGAGACCACCACCCGGGCGCGCTACGACGACCTGCTCGACCTGCGCCTGATGCACGAGGTGCTGGGCGAGGACCACGTGGTGCTGCTCAGGCTGCACCCGTTCGTCCGCCGAGCCGTGCACATCCCGCCGGAGCTCGCCGCGTTCGCGATCGATGCGTCGGGCGACCCCGACATCAACGAGCTGATGCTGGTCAGCGACCTGCTCGTGACCGACTACTCGAGCGCGATCTACGAGTTCGCGCTGCTGGGCCGCCCGATCCTGTTCCTGGCGCCCGACGACGACACCTACGAGCGCGAGCGCGGCTTCTACCTGGACTTCCCGGACGACCTGCCGGGGCCCGTCCACGGGTCGACGATCGACCTGGCGCGCGCGATCCGGGCCGGTGGCTTGGACCTCGACCGCGTGCGACGGTTCGCCAAGGCGTCGTTCGACGTCGCCGACGGCCGCTCCACGGAGCGGGTCGTCGAGCAGCTGCTCCTGCCGGCCGTCACCCGGTCCTCCTGAGCGGGCCGCTGCACGGCGCCAGCCTCTTGACCCGTGCCCGGTCAGCCGATCGGCACCGCGGGATCGTCGGGCACGCGGGTCGCCGGGACGGACGGGCGCCGGAGGCGCAGGCCCGTCCAGGCGCAGAGCCCGGCGGCGACCGCGATCCACGCGACCAGCAGCCCGCCCACCAGCGCTCCGGCCAGGATCAGGACGACGATGGTCCCGGTCCGGTCGAAGGCCGACAGCCGAGCCGACAGGTCGCTGACGTCGCTCCCGATGGCCCGGATCCGCAACGCGAGATCGGCGAGGTCGGCGGTATCGGTGTCAAGGTTCCCGGCCAGGCCGCCGGTCTGGCTCGAGAACGCGCGGATCCGTCCGGCCAGGTCGTGGAACCGGCTTGCCGCGGCGGCCAGCGGCCGCTGGCCGAGGATGCTGACATCGAGCCCGCGCGAGAGCTCGTCGGTGGACCCGGCAAGGTCGTCGAGCACGAGGCCCGCCTGGGTGACCAGGTCGCGGGTGGACGTCAGCGTGCCAGAGGCGTGCTCGGTGCTGGTGGCGAGCCGGTCGACCGCAACCGTGAGTCGGTCGAGGCTGGCCGCGACCCGTGCCTGGTCGGCCACCAGCCGGTCGTCGAGGTTCCGGGCGGCGATCGCACCACCGACCAGGGTGAGCGCGATGAGCCCGGCCAGGAGCATCCCGATCACGCCGAATACCACCAGGCCCGTGCCCAGCCGTCGTCGGTCCACGCCCAGCCAGTCCATCGACAGATGGTAGCCACCTCCCGCGGTCCGGGCGGGTTACCCTCACCCCATCGAGTGAGGAGGACGCGCGTGGAGCGAATCGGCTTCGCCGGACTGGGCACGATGGGAGCGGCGATGGCCGCCAACCTGCGTCGGGCCGGCTTCGAGGTGACCGTCTGGAACCGGACCCCGGGGCGGGCGGGGCCGCTGGTGGAGCTCGGCGCCCACGAGGCTTCCACCCCCGCGCAGGCGGCGCGTGCCTCGGACGTCGTGGTCGTGTGCGTCTCGGACACGCCGGACGTGGAGGCGGTGCTGTTCGGCGCCGACGGCATCGCGGACGGCGCGCAGGGCGGCCTGGTCATCGACTGCTCCACGATCGCGCCGGCGGCCACGCGCGGGTTCGCGTGCACGGCTGGCGACGCGGGGATCGTCGTCGACGCGCCCGTCTCGGGCGGCTCGGAGGGCGCGCAGAAGGCGACGCTGACGATCTTCGTCGGTGGCGACGACCGAGGCCGTCGAGCGCGCCCGGCCGATCCTCGAGCGATCGGGCGACGATCACCCATTTCGGACCCGCGGGCAGCGGCCAGGCGGTCAAGGCCGTGAACCAGGTCGTCATCGCGGGCGTGTACCTGGCCGTGGCCGAGGGCATGGTGCTCGCGATGAAGGCCGGCCTCGATGCGGAGCAGGTCGGTCGGCGCTCTCGGTGGCGGTGCCGCCGGGAGCTGGATCCTGGCCAATCGCTGCGGACGCATGCTTGCGAACGAGTATCCGCTCGGCTTTCGGACCAGCCTGCACCTCAAGGATCTCGGGATCGCGCTCGAGCTCGCGCGCGACACGGGTGCCGTGCTGCCCCTCGCCGGCCTGGCCGCCCAGATCGAGTCGGGCCTCGTCGCGCGTGGCTATGGCGACGAGGACATGTCGAACCTCGCGCGCGCGATCCGCCAGTTGTCCGGCCTCGACTGACAGTTGTCCGGGCACGACTGAGGCGCCGCAGCCGCCGGCGAGCCAGCTCCGAAGGGCGTGTCGGCGGCGGGTCGTCAGCCGGCGTGGACCGGCACGCCGAGGTCGAGCAGCAGCAGCGGTTCGCCCTCCCGGCCGTCGTAGCGCGGTCGGAAGCGTTCGACGTTGTACATCGTGGCCACGTCGACGGCCCGCGGATGGCCGGGCTCCGGCAGCTCGGTATGCGAGTACTTGCCGTCCCGGATGGCGGCCATTCGGCCGGTCTCACCGTCGGCGACGAGGTCCATGGCCACGTTGGCGAACGTCATCGCCACCATCGCGTCGAGCATGTCCGGCTCGCCCGAGCGCAGGTCGTACGTCAGCTCCGAGGCGACCGCCTCGATCCCGGTGCGGCGCTTGAGCTCGGCCGCGAGCACCTCGCCGATGTTGGCCTTGTGCCGATGCCCGAACATGTCCGCCTCGCCGATGTCCTGCATGGCGGCACCCTGCCAGATCGCACCCTCGGCGGTGATGACGATGGCGTAGTGCGACGGGTTGTCCCGGTGATCCTCGGCCAGGATCTGGGCCAGGCTGTCGATGTCGTAGGGTGCTCGGGGATGACGCACCGGCCGGACGTCACGTACGCGGTGAACAGCGCCGAGAAGCCGGCGTCGCGCCCGAAGATCCGGAACACGCCGATGCGCTCGTGGCTGCCGAGCGTCGTGCGCTGGCGATTGATGAGCTCCCTGGCACGGGTGATCGCCGATCGAGAAGCCGATGCAGTACTCCGTGCCGGCCACGTCGTTGTCCATCGTCTTGGGGATCGCGACGAGGGGGACGCCGTGGTCGACCAGCGTGCGCGAGAAGCTCAGCGTGTCGTCGCCGCCGATCGTGACCAGGACGTCGATGCCGAGCCGGTCGATGTTCTCGAGCACGACCGGCGTCAGGTCGTACATGTCGTCATCGACCTGCAGCTGGGCCGCCCGCTCGGCTCCGAGGTGCGCGGCAGGGCCGCCCGGCGCATCTTGTGCGGGTTCGTACGCGACGTGTGGAGCACCGTGCCGCCGGTTCGGTCGATCGTCCGGGTATTGATCCGGTCGAGCGGGCGCACGTAGTTGGTGTCGAGCTCGTGCCCGGGCGCGATGGGTGAGGCCCTCCCAGCCGCGACGGATGCCGTACACCTCGTCGCCAAGGTCGTCGTGGCGCGGTAGACCACGCTCTTGATCACGGAGTTGAGGCCGGGGACGTCGCCACCGCCGGTCAGGATGCCGATCCGTCCGAGGTGCAGCCATGCTTGAGCT
>CAVUJW010000003.1:0-280138 GCA_963741915.1 uncultured Chloroflexia bacterium
CGAGATGGCTACTTCGAGATGCGCGGCAGCGCCCAGGCAGGCTGGACGCACATCTACCTTGCCCGCGTGCAGCTCGACTCGGCGTCCTTGACGACGCCGAGACGTCCGCCCGCACCGGGATCGAGGAGTTCCAGTCGCGCCACGACCCGAGAGGGCTGGCCGCCGCCTACACCTGCCTCGGTCGGACCCACGCCGCCAGGGGCGAGACCGAACGAGCGCGACTGTTTCTGGACGAAGCGCTCGAGCTCGCACACCGCTGGAAGTACCCGCTCGAGACGGCGGAGGCCGAGGCGGCAATCGGCCTGCTCGCAACCGCGTAGGCACCGCCCCGTTTAGCCCCCGTTTACGCCCGGGCTCTAGCGTCGCCGCAGACCGGGAGCTCGCGATGCGCAGCTGGCCACCGCAGCGTCCCTGACACGGAAGGAAGAGGCGGTGACTCGAAAGCTCGTGATCCCGCTTGTCCTCGCGCTCGTCGCGTTCTCTGCGGCACCTGCGATGGCAATCGATGGAGGCGTTCCCGACGGCAACGCGCACCCGAATGTTGGCCTGCTCGCCTTTGACCTCGACGGCAGCGGTCCGACGCCGCCGTTCGCCATCTGCGCCGGCAGTGTCATCTCCGACCGCGCCTTCCTGACGGCCGCCCACTGCATCGTCAACGACATCATCGGGTCTGCCGATGTCCAGTGGGCAGTCACGCTCGAGGCCGGCTCGCCTTCGGCCCCCATCATGCCCGGTGGCTACTTCCCGGCCGACTACCCCGCCTGCTGCGCGCTCACCGTTCCGGAGTCGGCGATCGCCCGCGCGACCGATGTGGTCGTGGATCCGCTGTTCGACCCGGCAAGCTATACCGAACCAACCGGCGGCGCGCATGACCTCGCCGTCCTCGAGTTCGCGGCGGGCACCTTCGCGGGCGTCACGCCGGAGACCATCGTCCATCGCGGGCTGCTCGACCACCTCGCGGCGGCCGGCGGCCGGCGTGGCCCGCAGCTCACGTTCGTCGGCTACGGGACCGAGCTCAGGGACGGCACCGACTACGTCCCCGGCTACCGGAAGACGGGTCGTGCGTCGTTTGTCAATGTGACCGCTGTGTGGCTCGAGCTGACGCTGACGACCGATGCCCTCCCGCGGAGCGCTGCCTTCGGCGCGGGCGACTCGGGGTCGCCGCAGTTCCTTGGCGGCTCGAACATCCAGGTGTCGGTGGGTCACACCGGTGCAGATGGAATTGCCTACGCCCAGCGGCTCGACACGGCGGCCGAGCAGGCGTTCCTGGCTCCGTTCCTCGGGTCGTAGACGCGTTGCCCGCACCGGGGGTGGGCCGCCAAGGTCGGAGCAGCGAAACGCAGGGAGACATGAGATGAAGATCGCAGGTCGAATCGCGACCGGACTGCTCGCCCTGACCCTGGTCGGGTGCAGCGGAGGCGGAGCCTCGTCTGCGACGCGCTCGTTGGCAGGCGTCTCCGCGACGCCCTCGTCGGCAGGTGCGTCCGCCGCGCCCCCGGTGGCCACCGCCTCCGCGACGCCCACGGTGACGGCTCAGCACATCGAGGTTGGCGCCCAGACCCGCGACTACCTGGTGGAGGTACCACCCGACGTCGCCGCGCATGACCCGCTGCCGCTCATGTTCGCCCTGCACGGTAGGACGCAGACGATGCACGACGCGGAGTCGATCAGCGGCTTCGACGCCATGGCGATGGATCCCGGTGCGGTCATCGTCTACCCGCAGGGCTATCAGAGGAGCTGGAACGCCGGCGGCTGCTGTACGCCGGCCACCACGGACGGCGTCGATGACGTGGCGTTCATCTCCGCACTCATCGACCGGATGGAGGCCGACTACCCGGTCGATCCGAACCGCGTCTTCGTCGTCGGCGGCTCGAACGGCGGTGAGATGGCTGAGCGCGTGGCCTGTGATCTCGCGGGCCGTGTCGCCGCGATCGCGGACGTGATCGGCACCCTCCTCGTTGACTGCCAGCCGAGCCAGCCGGTCTCGGTCATCGCCATCCACGGCACGGATGATGTCCAAATCCCCATCTACGGAGGAATTCACCGGCGACCCTTCCTGCCGCCGGGACGCCCCGTGTCCGGCGTTCGCGGATGTCATGGAGCGCTGGCGGCAGATTGACAGCTGCTCAGGCGATCCATCGGTGACGGAGGACGCCAACACCAGCGCGACCGCATGGACCGATTGTGCTGGCGGCACCGCGGTGACCTTCATCACGGCCAAGGGCAAGGGCCATGACTGGTACACGGAGAACCCGAACGACCGGGCGGTCACCTGGGAGTTCTTCATGAAATCATCCTCGCGCGCCAGGTACCGGCTAAACGGCGCGCGCCACATGGGTGACGGGGTCCGGTGGAAGCCCGGCATACAGGTGCGTGCGAAACAGGAGAACCACATGCGGAACCAGGGTCGAGTTGCCGCAGCGTACCTCGCGATCACGCTGCTCCTGGTCGGCTGCGGCGGCGGCGGTGTCCCGTCTGCGACGCCCTCGTTGGCAGGCGTCTCCGCGACGCCCTCGTCGGCAGGTGCGTCCGCCACGCCCCCGGTGGCCACCGCCTCCGCGGCGCCCACGGTAACGACTCAGCACATCGAGGTTGGCGCCCTGACCCGCGACTACCTGGTGGCGGTGCCACCCGACGTGGCCGACCGCGACCCGCTCCCCCTCCTGCTGGTGCTGCACGGGGCGGAGCTGACGATGCAGGACGCCAGATCCATCAGCGGCTTCGACGTGATGGCCCTCGATCCCGGAGCCATTGTGGTCTACCCGCAGGGCGAGAAGGATCCAGATGATCCGCACCGGGCGGGATACATCTGGAGCTCCGGCCAGACGGACACGGGCTTCGACGATGTCGGGTTCCTCGACACGCTCATCGATCGGACGGAGGCCGACTACCCCGTCGATCCGAACCGCGTCTTCATCCTCGGCGGTTCCAACGGTGGCCAGATGGCTTACCAATTCGCGTGCGAACATCCGGACCGCGTGGCGGCAGTCGCGGACGTGATCGGCGCCCTGCTGGTTGACTGCCAGCCGAGCCAGCCGGTGTCGGTCATCGACATCCACGGGACAGCGGACAGCCTGATTCCCGTCGGCGGTGGGGGGCAGGGCTGCCAGCCAATGCAATGTCCGCCCCTCGCCGACACGATGGATCGCTGGCGCCAGATCGACGGCTGCAGCGGCGCCCCGATCAAGACCGAAGACGCCATGACGGTCGAGACGACATGGACGCACTGCGACGGCGGCACGGCGGTGACCTTCATCACGGCCAAGGGCAAGGGGCATGACTGGTACACGTCCAATCCCGACGATCGTGCCGTCACATGGGATTTCTTCATGCATCACCCCCGCGCGGCTGGTAGCTAGGTGGCTGGTGTGAAACGCACGTTCTGACCGGCTGACGGGCGGGCACGGGCGCAGCTACGATTCTTCCGGCAGGAGCTGCCCGAGCTGATCGCCAGGAGCACACCCAATGTCGCAGGGATCCGCACCCCGCCAGGCCGACCTGTTCCGCGACACGAGCTCGTTCGTCGAACCGTTGGTGCGCCGGACTCGATCCATGCCCTGCTCCACCGGGAGTGCCACGAGCTCTTCCCCGACACGCTGTTCGCCGACCTGTTCGCGGATGTCGGCCGGCGCTCGGTGCCGCCGCTGGTGGTCGCGGTGGTGATGGTCCTCCAGCGCCTGGAGGGCCTGTCCGACCGCGAGGCGGTCGAGCGGTTCACGTTCGACGCCCGCTGGAAGTACGCCTGTGGCGGCCTGCCGTTCGATGCCCCGGGCTTCGCCCACACCGTGCTCGTCGACATGCGCGCGCGCCTCGCCCGCTCGGACCGTGCGGAGCGGATCTTCGAGCGCACGCTCGAGGTCGCCCGTGCGGCCGGGCTGGTGGGGGTCCGACGGGTGCTCGACTCGACCCCGCTGTACGACGCGGTCGCGACCATGGACACCGTCACCCTCGTGCGCAGCGCGATCCGCCAGACGCTGGCGGCGGCCGGCGAGCGCGAGCCAGCGCTGCGCGCGGTCCTCCGCCGTGACGACGACTACCGCACGGGCGGCAAGCCCGCCGCCGACTGGGACGACGCCGCGGCCCGGGCGGCCCTCGTCGATGCCCTTGCCCGGGACGGGGAGGCCGTGCTCGCAGCGCTCGAGGGCGAGCCGCTCGCCGCCCCGCTCGCCGAGGCCGCGACCCTGCTCGCGACGGTCCTCGGCCAGGACCTCGAAGACGGCCCGGACGGCCGGATCCGGATCGCGCGGCGGGTTGCCCCGGACCGCGTGATCAGCACGGTCGATCCCGACACCCGCCACGGCCACAAGACCGAGGCCCGCGGGTTCGACGGGTACAAGGGCCACGTCGCGCTCGACCCCGATGCCGAGCTCGTCACCGCGACCGCGGTCACGGCGGGCAACGCGGGCGACGCGTCGGTCGTGCAAGAACTGCTCGCCGACGAGCTGGCGGCGGCCGCACCAGCCGCTCCGCCGATCGTGTACGGCGACGCGGCGTACGGGACGGGCCCGACCCTCGAGGCGCTCGACGAGGCTGGTGCCGTCAGCCGCCTCAAGGTCCAGCCCGCGACCGGCGTGCCCGGCCACTTCACCAAGGACGACTTCGCCATCGATCTCGACGCCGGGTCTGTCACCTGCCCGGCGGGCCAGGTCGCCCGGCTCACTCGCCATGGCCGCGGCGAGTGGCAGGCTCGCTTCCGGTCCGCCTGCGCCATGTGCCCACTGTCCGCCCAGTGCACCACGTCTGCGGGCGGGCGCTCGATCGAGATCGGTCCCCACGAAGCACACCTCGCGACTGGCCGCACCGCGAGCCGCGATCCCGCCTGGCTGGCCGACTACCGGGCGACCCGGCCCAAGGTCGAGCGCAAGCTCGCCCACCTCATGCGGCGGAGACACGGCGGCCGGCGGGCACGGGTCCGGGGCACCCCGAAGGTCGCCGCTGACTTCGCCCTTCTCGCCGCCGCGGTCAACCTCGCACGGCTCGCGGTCCTCGGCCTCAGCGGGAACGGCGGGACCTGGGCAGCCGCCAAGGCCGGCTGACGTCAGGGAGCGACGGGCCTCCGCCCATTACCCGCAGGTCGGTCGTGCTGAGCCGGGACCTGCGATCTCCAGACCCGGGATCCCGCGCTGGAACCGGGCGTTCCTCCCGCTGCGCCCGTGCCCGCCCGTCAGCCGGTCAGAACGTGCGTTTCACACCAGCCACCTAGGCGGCGTCCTCCTCGTCGACTGCCATCCGAGCCAGCCAGTCTCCGTCGTCGCCACCCACGGGACCGACGATACCTCCACCCCAATCGAGGGTGGGCCGACCGGATGCCAGGAGGCGCCGTGTCCCGCTTTCGCTGACACGATGGAGCGCTGGCGCCAGATCGACGGCTGCACCGGCGACCCGACCGTGAGCGAGGACGCCCACACCGTCGAGACGACGCGGACCACCTGCGCTGGCAGGACCGCCGTGACCTTCATCAGGGCCCTCGACAAGGGGCACGAGCGGTACACGAGCAACCCCGATGACCTTGCCGTCACCTGGGCGTTCTTCGCCCGCCATCCACGATCAGCGACCGCCCGCGTGATCGCAACGGGACTGAATGGGCATAGTTGTGGAACATGACTGGCTGACCGAAGCAGGCGCCCTAGCTTGAGGAGGGGAGGAGAGCCACGGCTCGGCTCGCGTGGTGGGGACCGACTCCTTCGACTGTCACCGCCGCCAGTCGAATGCGCTCTACCGCGCTGAGGTCGGTATGGGATGCGCAAGCCCCCTGACGACGGGTACGCACATACGCACGATTTCGGGGTCGCGGCGCAGAGGGGGGGACCTCCCAGTCGCCATATGTCTGCGGTGGGAACCGCCAATGCACCCTTGACGTCCCGAGGGGACGCCCGCAGCATCGGGCCGCGTCCCTCGAACGGGGTGATGGGATGCGAGGAGTCCTCTGTCTGGCGGTGGCCACGCTGCTCGTCGCCGGTTGCGCCGGGCCGAAGGCCCAGGCGTCACCCGGGACATCCCAATCGCCCAGCGTCGGAGAGCAGATGCCCGCTCCGGCGAGCATTTGGCTGACCTCTGGAACCACTGCTCCAACCTCACCTGTGGGCGTCGCGATGACTTCGCCCGACGACCCCGGCATCCGGTTTGCGCACACGTTCGTCGCTGGTGAGCCAGTACGCGGTGTGTTCGCGACGTCGCAGGGCCGCTACACGCTCGTGGCGCTCGATGGAGCATGCTCGCTGCCGCTCACGATGGGGCCAGACGACGCGGCCGACGTGCTCTTGTCCCTACTGCCGGGGTCAGCCTGCTCGCTCTCCGTCGTGCAGCGCGGTCGGATGGGAGACCCTGCGATGACGAAGAATGAGGACGCCGTGCTCATCACGAACCACGGCGCGGGGGACGCGACGCCGCACATCGAGCCGAGCCCGCCTGACGCCCCGTAAGCGTCGTCGAGGACCGGCGCCGAGGACTCATGCGATGCGACCCACGCCTACTAGCGGTTGGTCGCCACCCATGACTACGGAGCACCCGCGGATCAGGCGGGTACCGGAGCCTCTATTCCTCTCGCCCCGACCAGAACCTTACGCAGTCACGACTTGTGCCCAGCGGGCGGGCGTGGTCCCCTCCCCGACGCCGCCGATGGGTCCCGGCACGTGTGGCGCACCGGAGTATGTGGGTGCCTTGCCACGCGACATCTGGGTGCCTATGATCGACGCAAATGGGTGTCTCACGCGCACCTGATCGGGGACCAGCCTTCGAGTACCGCCCACGGATCGCGGACGCCGAGCTCGCGGACCGCCTCGCCGCGATCGGCGCCGTGGTGATCGAGGGTCCACGCGGCTGCGGCAAGACCGCGACCGGCCTGCAGGTGGCGGCGAGCGCGGTCCGCCTCGACGTCGACGACGACGCGCGTGCGGCGGGCCTCCTCGATCCCGCCCTGCTTCTCGAAGGTGACCAGCCGCGCCTGATCGACGAATGGCAGCTGGTGCCGGCGATCTGGAACCATATCCGCCGCGCAGTCGATGAGCGCGGTGGCCAGCCGGGCCAGTTCATCCTCACGGGCTCCGCCGTCCCGGCGGACGATGCGACCCGCCACAGTGGCGCTCTCCGGTTCAGCCGACTCCGAATGCGGCCGATGTCGCTCGCGGAGGCCGACAATTCGACCGGCGACGTCTCACTCCGCGCCCTCGTCTCCGGGGCCGAGCCTCGCGCGGCCGAGCCCGGGCTTACGATTCGCGATGTCGCCGAGCGGATCGCGGTCGGTGGCTGGCCGGGCCTCCAGGGCCGGACGATCGACGGGGCACAGACCGCCCTGCGCGGCTACCTCGACGAGACGAGGCGCATCGACCTCGCGCGTGCGGACGGGATCGCCCGGGATCCGGAGAACGTCGGCCGCGTCCTCCGCTCTCTGGCGCGCCACACCGCCATGGCGGCGTCGGCCCGGTCCATCGCGGCCGATGTCGGGGGGCGGAGGGTCCCATCGATCACCACACAGTGCTGAGCTACCTAACCGCCCTGGCCCGGGTGTTCGTCGCCGAGGACCTGACCGCGTGGGCGCCGGCGCTCCGATCACGGTCGATCCTGCGCAGCGCGCCGACCCGCCACTTCGTCGACCCCTCGCTCGCGGTCGCTGCCCTGGGTGCGGATCCCGACCGGCTGCTGGGCGGCGTGGAGACGCTGGGCCTGCTGTTCGAGTCCCTGGTCGTCCGGGACCTCCGCGTCTACGCCCAGGCGTTCGACGCCCAGGTGTTCCACTACCGAGATAGCACCGACCTCGAGGCGGACGCCATCGTCGAGCGCCGCGACGGTACCTGGGCGGCGTTCGAGATCAAGCTCGGGCCGAGCGCGGTCGACGCAGCGGCCAGGACGCTGCTCCGGGTTGCTGACCGCGTCGACCAGGCCAAGCATGGCCGACCGGCGGTGCTCGGGGTGATCACGGGCTGGGGCTACGGCTACCGTCGAGCGGACGGCGTCGCGGTGATCCCGATCGGCGCGCTGGCGCCGTAGGGCGGGTTGGTCCTGGGTGCGGCGAGGCGCACCCGCAACGGCCATCGGAGCGGGACATTGAGGTCGGTGCTGGAGGTTTGTCTCCTCTTGCCCCGACCACTCCCGCCCCGACGAGTCCCTCGTCTCTCCTGTCGAGCCTGACCGGATCCGGGCAGGCTATCCGCCAGCAGCGAGGACGTCGACGGAGACCGGAAGTCCCGGCCAGCCCGAATCCGTCGTGATCACCCGATCGGCGCCAATCACGACGGCCGTAGCCACGACGAGGGCGTCCGGGAGGCGAAGTCGGCCGGCGTGGCGAGCGCG
Organism: uncultured Chloroflexia bacterium; assembly: GCA_963741915.1. Taxonomy (GTDB): domain Bacteria; phylum Chloroflexota; class Limnocylindria; order Limnocylindrales; family CSP1-4; genus CAIXZV01. The sequence goes on from CAVUJW010000003.1 coordinate 8,290, forward strand.
AAGCTCCGCGGCCGCGCTCGCGATCGCGCGAGACGCCGGCTCGATGCGTGCCGGCAGAGCGTCAACGAACGAGTTGACAAGGGCGACGGCTTCGGGACCGCGCCGATACGGAGCCACGAGACATTCGGCGAAGGCGGACGCTGGGAGCACCAATGTGTCGCCGCGTTGTCGGGCGACAGTGAGGGCGTGAATGGCCGGCTCGTGGTGGACGTCCGACGGGTCGAGGATCGCGATGATGACCCCCGCGTCGAGGACCGTCAGTCCCACTCGCGTCGGAGCTCGTCGAGTCCACCCGCCGGGTAGACGTCAGGCAACGCGCCACGGAACTGCTCGATCGGGTCCACGTCCCGGACCAGGAGGACCTCGCCCGGGCCACGCACCTCCATCCGCAGGCGGTCACCCGTCTGGATGCCGGCCCGGCGGAGAGCATCAATGGGCAGGGTGACCTGGTGCTTCGCGCTCACTCGCGTGTACCCGCGACGACGCGGTTCCTTTACTTGTCGCTTCATGAGTAAAGACTAACAGGGGCTCCGGCCCGAGGCAACCGCTCGCGCGGGGCAATCGAAATCATCGTCTTGACTCCTCTCGCCCCGACCAGACTGACCGACTTTCACGCGGACGACGCCGTCACCTCCGTGGATCGACCACGCAAGCCCCCTCGACGCGACCGGTCGCGACGGTGTCGATGGCGAAGGCTGCGTCGCCGAGGCCGAAGATGCCGGCGATCGGGATGGTAAGGCTTCGTGCGACGAGCTGACCCACGGCGGCCTCGAGCATCGGTCCATCCGGGGCGACGTAGGCGTCGACCACCAGGATGCCCCGCTCGCCCTGCGGCGGGTCGCCAGTTATGGTGGCCAGGCGTCCCTCATCGGCCACCAACCGCAGCAGCGCTGCGGAAGCGCCCCGCACCGCGTTGATGACCACCGAGAACCGCCCCGACGTGGCGCGCAGTGCCTGCGAAGGCCAGTCAGCGGCGTGGTAGTCGACCACGGCGCTCGCCCCGTAGCCGCGGACGCGTTCAGAGGCGCGGGGTGAGCAGGTGGCCACGACGCGACAGCCGGTCTCGGCCGCGAGGGCCGCCAGCAACCCGCCGGTCACGCCGCCGGCCCCGTGGATCAGCGCCTCGTCGCTGCTCCCGCAACCGAGGCGCTTGACGACCTGGCTGGCCGTGAGAGCCGGCACCGGAAGGGCGCCCGCGACGGCCCAGTCGAGGCCGGGCGGCTTGGCCGCTACGTGACCACCTGGAGCGAGGAACCACTCCGCCCAGGCCCCGTGGTGGCGTATAGGTACGGAATGGACGAGGACCTCGTCTCCCAGGGCGAACCGCGTCTGCGTGGCACCGATCGCACGCACCACGCCGGCCGCCTCCACGCCCAACGCCATCGGTGGAATTGTGCCAACGTCCCATGCGCCGGTCCGGACGAGGTCGTCCCAGTTCCCGATCCCGGCGGCTCTGACCTCGATCAGCACTTCGTTGCCCGTGGGTGGGGGTGGGGCCGGAAGCTCCAGCAGTTCGATCTGCCCACCCAGGACATGGATCCCAGCCGCTCTCATCGCGACATTATCGAGATCGTGGGTCAGCCGCGACGCGCCGCACCGCTGGCCACGCCACATGAGCCTGCGGCGGCAGGAGTTCCTCGACCGGTGCGTGACTTCAACGTGACCGGACGCGCTCCGGCAGCATCGCGGGCCGCGCGGTCGGCGCTGACCGGCTCCACGTGCTCGAGCCAGCGCCGATTGGGCTTCCTCGCAGCCAGGCACGCTCGGAACCTGCACGCAACGGGCAAGCGGCCTTTGTGTCCCTTTGCCGGTCCGCCCGGGAACCGCGAGCTCACCGGATGCGGGACCGGAAACCGAGGAGTACGGTGCAGTCGGATCAACGGACTGGGGAGACAGGAGGCCACGGAAGGTGGCGAGCCATGGATATCCGCCAGATCGAATTCGTTGACGCGGTCGCCCGCCACGGCAACTTCACGCGGGCAGCGAACGAGCTCCATGTCGCGCAGCCGGCCGTTTCGGCCGCGATCCGGCATCTTGAGGACGAGCTCGGCGTCCGTCTCTTCGAGCGTACGAGCCGGCATGTCGCCCTCACAGACGCAGGCGAGGCATTCCTCTCTGGCGCGCGACGCGTGTTGGCCGAGCTGAGCGACCTCTCGGATGCGATGCGCGAGTTCGACCAGGGCACGCGCGGCGTGCTGCGGACATCGTGGTGGCACCAGACCGATCCTCAGATGGTCAGGTACCTAAGCGACTACACGACCACGAACCCCGGAGTCGAGGTCTCGATCGTCGAGTGGTCCACGTCCGAGTCACTCGCGGGGCTCCGCCGAGGCGAGCTCGACCTCGCGATGGTTGCCCTGCCGGATAGCATCGATCTGACGGGCCTGGGCCACACCGTCATCCGACGCGAACGGTATGCCCTCGTGGTCACACAGGATCACCGGCTGGCTGAGAGGGATTCGGTCAGTGTTGGCGATCTTGCCAACGAGCGTTTCATCGTGACCCGACCGGGCACTGGGCTCCGGAGCTGTTTCGACTATGTGTTCGCCGGGCGTGACGCTGCGCCCCAGATCGTCATCGAGACCAATGCGCTGAGCGCGATGCTCGCACTCGTGGCAGATGGCGCCGGGAGCGCAATCCTGCCGCCAACGATGGCCCGACAGGCCCCTCAGGACCTCAGACTCGTGACGCTTGTCGATGCTCCCGACTTCGTGCTCGCTGTGCTATGGCTGGAGGGTCCCCACACGAAGATCGTGCAGCGGGCCATTGATCTGGTGCGGCGGCCGAGGTCGGGCGCGTCGGTGGTGTCGGAAGCGAGATCACCCAGACGGCGACGCATGGTTCCAGCACGCGAGCGACGACGGGCCTGACGAGGCCGATCTGCCGAGCCATGACGCCAAGGCGCTCTCAGGTCGTCTGCCCGCGTGCGCCGGGGGATCGATAACCCTGGTGGCGTAGCTGCGAGTGAATCTACGTCTTGGACATGCGCGGCCTCGGCGGCTACAACCGTCGATGTGACAGGCGCCCGCGTCTGTCTGGCCCGAGCCCAGGCACCCCGCCTGCCGCGTCGAAGAGGCCGACGTCCCGCAGTATGGGGAGTGCCATCGCGGATGACCGCAACGAAGCCAGCCGCACGGCCCGACGTTGAGAGCGCCCGTCCAGCGCGGGGCGCCGGATCCCTCCGTCCGGATGCCCCGCGCGGGACGCGGATCCGCTTCCGACAGCTCGTCGAACACGTGCCTGACGTCGTGTATCGCTTCGGGCTCGTTCCTCCGCGGCTCGAGTTCGTCAATCGAGCCGTCGAGGGATTGCTCGGCGTCACGGCCGAGGAGCTCTACGCGGATCCCGAACTCGCATACCGGCTCGTCGATCCGGCCCACCTGGGTGAGATGCGGTCGACGCCTACCGATCCGCGCGAGATCGGTGCCTTCCACCTGGCGCTGGCGGCGGACAGACGGGACCTACGCTGCGCTCGAGTCCATCCCCGTGCCAGTTCTTGATCGAGCCGGCCGTCTCGTCGCTGTCGAAGGGATTGCCCGCGATGTCACCGCGCGGGTGGTTGCGGAAGAGGCACTGGAGCGGACGCGGCATGAACTCGACACGGTCGTGGGCGGCGCACCGGTCATCGTCTGGGCGCTCGACCTGGCTGGGACGATCACTCTCGCCCGTGGCGCCGGCCTTGCGGCCGTGGGACGCACCAGCGAGGAACTCGTTGGACGACGTCTTGGACGAGCTGGGATCCGGTACCACTCGGCTCCTCGCCCAGTTCGAGCGCGCGTTGCGCGGGGAGCGACTGTTCGTCGATGTCGGGCTTGCGGGGCGTGTCTTCGCGACCGTGGTAGAGCCGCTGCGCGATGAGGCAGGGGCGATCTCCAGCCTGATCGGCGTCTCGACCGACGTGACTTCGGAGCGCCGGCTCGAGGACCGAGCGGCGCGCGAACAGCGGGAGCGGGCCGTCGTCGAGCTCGCCCTCGAGGGCCTTGACCCACTGCTCGGGCTCGATGCCCAGGCCCGCGCGATTGCGACCGAGCTCGTGGATCTCCCTGATGTGGACCGCGTGAGCATCCTCGGCTTCGGACCCAAGGGCCTGGTCTTCCTGTTCGCCGCCGAAGGGCTCTTGGTGCCCACGCTGACAGCAGGTGTTCGCCTGCCCGCGACGAGGGCGCGCTACCTGCGCCGTCGGGCCCGGCAGGGAGCGTGGGTTGAACCCTGGGATCCTCGCGAGGCCGACGGAAGCTACGGGTTGGCGCTGAGCCGGGTGGGGATCACCGCGGTCGCATACCAGCCGCTCAGGACAGCCCGTGAAACCCGTGGGCTCATGGTTCTCTCGACATGCCAGCCAGCCGGTGTCACGGCGCTCGAGCGTCACCTGAGCACGTACGCCGAGGTGGGGGCCATCGTGTCGGCCCGGCTCGGACCCGACCTGCGCGAGCGGGAGAAGTCCGACGTTCTGCGGGCCGAGATTCGGGCGGTCATCGCCCATCAACGGTTCCGGGCCGTGTTCCAGCCGATCGTCTCTCTCGATGATGGCCTAACGGTGGCGTACGAGGCGCTGACTCGGTTCGATGACAACGCTCCACCTGAACGACGGTTCGCCGAGGCGGCAGCGGTCGGGCTGTCACCGGAACTCGAGCATGCGACCCTCGCGATGGCCTTGAGGACTGCCCGTGGGCTCCCGCCCGACGTCCCAGTGAGCCTCAATGTCTCGCCGGCGCTCGTCCTCGAGCCGAATGGCCTTCGCGCTCTTCTGGGACGATGCCCACGGTCGCTCACCCTCGAACTCTCCGAGCGCGACCAGATCGACGACTACCCGGGGCTGCGGGCCGCCCTCACGAGCTTTCCAGGCTTCCGCTGGAGCATTGACGATGCGGGAGCCGGATTCGCAAGCCTCCGCCACTGTGTCGAGCTTCAGCCGGACGAGATCAAGCTTGACCGATCCCTCGTTTCGGGCGCCGACCGCGATCCGGCGCGCCTGGCTGCCATCATGGGCTTCCATCAATTCGCGGCCGAGCTCGGTGCGCGTCTGGTCGCGGAGGGCATCGAGACCGACGCAGAGCGCTCCGCCTTGCTTGCTATCGGCGTTCGCTTCGGGCAGGGGTATCTGTTCGGCCGGGCGGCGCCGGTCGAGACATGGTCGACAGGTGACTCTGGCTGACGTCGATTGCGCCCTGCCCGCGGGTTGCGAACACGGACGCCATGAGGAGGGCCCTGGCGCGGCAACCGGGCGTCGAAGCGGCAGCTCAACCCGAGACCTGGCGAGAGAGCGTGGTGCCCAAGCGAATGGCGGTGGTGCCCTACCGACGACAACGACGCCGTGCGCGTCGCCGAGCAGCTGCCTCCGCAGATCAGTACCGAGCCCATGCTGGTCGTTGCCCGCCTGCGGACAGGTGACTATCCGCATGGTGCGTACAATGACGGGGTCGACGCCCGGGGGGCCTTCGCGCGGATCCCTTGCCGACGGTCAATCTGCGGATATGGTTGGACGTCGCCGCTTTCCACGCGCGGGGTTGACCCGGAGGAGTTGGCCGATGGCCACCGAGCTGGCCTGTCTCGTGATCGCCGACATCTCGGGGTACACGGGCTACCTCGCAGGCGTGGAGCTCGATCACGCCCAAGAGATCCTCGCCGACCTGATGCGAACCATCGTCACCGCGCTGCGGCCCGGATTCCGGCTCGCCAAGCTCGAGGGCGACGCCGCGTTCATGTTCATGATCACCGAGAAGATCGACGGCTCGCTGCTGCTGGACACGATCGAGCGGTGCTACTTCGGCTTCCGACGGCGACGCCGCGACGTGCGTCAGGCGACATCGTGCGAATGCAGGGCGTGCGAGCACATCCCTGACCTCAACCTGAAGTTCGTCGTGCACCATGGCACGATCCTGCGCCAGCAGGTTGCCGGCGGCGAGGAGCTGGTGGGGACCGATGTCATCGTCGCTCACCGGCTGCTGAAGAACGATGTGGTCGCATCCACCGGCATCGAGGCGTACGCAGTGCTCAGCCAGCAGTGTGTCGACGCAATGGACATCGACGTGGCCGCGCTCAGCATGCGTTCGAGCAGCGAGACGTATGAGCATATCGGCGTCGTGCCAGTCTGGATCCACGACCTGGGTCGGCGCTGGGAGGAGGAGGAGTCGCGCACGCGCGTCATCGTCGCTCCGGGCTCGGCGGCGTTCGATTGGAACATGCCGGTACCGGCTCCACCGCAGGTCGCCTGGGAGTTCATGACCACGCCGGGCCGACGAGTCGCCTGGACGCCAGGGGTGACCGGGGTGGAGGTCATTGCCGTAGGCAACCGCCGGGGCGTGGGGGCCACGAACCACTGCGCGCACGGCAAGAACGCGAGCATCGAGGAGCTCCTCGACTGGCGCCCCTACGACTACTTCACGTTCCGGAATACGGTCCCCACGCCAATGGGCCACATCCGCTTCCTGGCGACGACGGAGTTTGAGCCTACGCCAAGCGGGACGATCATCCACATGCGGATGGCGGCGCCCCAGACCCGCAAGGAGCGCGTCCTCGCCAGGCTGGCGCGGCCGATCCTGGAGAGAGGGTTGCGGGTCTCCAGGGACCGCCTGGTCGAGCAGCTCGGCGCGGAGCTCGCGCGGCGCGGCCGCGACGCCCCCGACGAGCCGGACCTCCCGCCGGCCAGGACGGATGGCGTGCTTGCCCGCGTGGAGTCCGGCACGTAGCGCAACGAACGACCTCCGACGTGGCGTGCGGCGAGGGTGCCGACGTGTTGCGGTGAACCGGCTGGCCCAGTGTGGCCTGGGACCTCGCACGGGCGGCGTGGAAGCCAGAGGCATGGTGTTACTCTTACTGGTAAGAAGGAGGACGCGTCCATGCGGATCACATCGAAGGGCCAGGTGACGATCCCCCAGGCCATCCGGGAAGAGGCCGGACTGCTTCCTGAGACCGAGGTCGAATTCATCGTCGAGCCCCGTGGCGTCCGGATCGTCAAGGCCGGCGAGGCGCGACGACCGAGCCGGGGCGCACGGGCCGTGGCCCGTCTGCGCCGGGCAGCCGAGCATGTGTCGATGAGCACCGACGAGATCATGGCCCTCACGCGGGGGGAGGGATGACTCCGGTCATCGTCGACAGCAACGTCCTGCTCGACGTCATCACCGACGATCCGACCTGGGCCGCATGGTCCAGTGACACGCTCGAGCGGGTGGCAGACGAGGCGATCCTGGTCATCAACGCCATCATCTACGCTGAGGTGTCCGTTGGGTTTGCGCTGGTCGAGGCGCTCGAGGAGGCGTTGCCACCGACGGTCTACCGGCGGGAACACCTGCCGTACGAGGCGGGCTTCCTGGCCGGGAAGGCCTTCATGCGCTATCGGCAGGCCGGCGGGGTCAAGCGATCGCCACTGCCGGACTTCTACGTCGGCGCGCACGCGGCAGTCGCCGGCTACCGACTGCTGACGAGGGATGCAACCCGCTACCGCACGTACTTCCCGACGTTGGAGCTCATCGCGCCGAGTTCCTGAAGCATGAGGCTCCAACCACCGCTCCGGTCCGCGTCCGTCCGACCCGAGCCAGTCGAATGCGTTCTGCCGCGCTGAGGTCGGTATGGGTGGCGTAAGCCCTCTCGCCCCGACCAAACCCACCTCATCGTCGAGTCTTGGCTACTCCGAGCGGTCTCTTCCACGACCGCCGCCGCGCCCCACCTGAGCATGTGAAGGCCGTCGTAGACACAGGGAAGGCGCGGCGTCAGTCGGCCTTCCGGGCACCCTTCGCCAGCGCGGTCACGATGGAGGCCGCGTCGGCCGCTACGGCGTGGTTGAACGCTTGCTCCGCAAACGTCAGCACGTGCTCGATGGTCATGCCGGTTGACTCGCGCGTCTCGGCGCGGTAGGCGTCGCGCACGGCTACCAGCCGCTCGAAGTAGAGCTTCCGCTCGTATCTGGTCATCTCCGGTTCTCCCTGGATCCCTCCAACTGGGATCTGATGACCAGACGATGGGCCTAAGGCGGCGGCGAGCCATCGGGCGGGTGCCTCATTCCGATCCCGATGGGTACCCCCATTCGCGGTCGACCAACGTCGATGCCTACCTGCCGCCGCATCGGCGGGCGGACGGCTCTTGCTGCCGGGCAGTAGGGTGGACTCCGGGGCTGGTGTGGCGGATCTTCCGGTGTGGAGAAACCTTGAGGGTGTCCTCGGCCGGGGCTCTTGTGGGGCGGGAGGATGAACTCGCCCTGGCGGCGGCAGCGGCCCGCGAGCTCAGCGAGGGGCGAGCGTCGGTGCTGGCAATCGAGGGGGAAGCCGGTATCGGCAAGACCCGCCTCGTGCAGAGCATCGTCGACGATGCTCGTTCTCGGGGCGCGGCGGTGTTCGCCGGCCAGGCACATCCCTTCGAGCGGACACGTCCGTTCGGTCTGGTCTCCGCGGCGCTTGGCCTGAGCCGGCGGTCACCGGACCCGCGCCGGGCCGCCATCGGCGCGTTGCTGGGCGGCGAGGGTGCTGCTGCCCCGGCGGTGGCGGCCGGCGATGTCCAGTACCGGGCGGTCGAGGAGATCGTGGACCTGGTGGAAATGTCGTGTGCCGAGCACCCGGTGTTGCTGGTGGCCGAAGACCTCCACTGGGCGGACAGCGCGAGCCTACTGACGATCCTGTCGGTGGCGCGGCAGTTGTCGCTCGCGCCGTTGCTTGTCGTGGTGACGACCCGGCCGTCGCCATTGCCGGCCGAGGTCGTCCGGCTGCTCGACGATCTGGTGGCTGGAGGCGCGCGCACCCTGCGACTCCAGCCGCTGAAGGCCGACGAGGTGGCCGTGCTTGCCGATCAGATGCTCGGCGGCGCTCCTGGGCCTGCGCTGACCGCCATGCTGTCCAAGGCGGGCGGAAACCCGCTATGGGTCGTGGCCATGCTGCGTTCGCTAGCCGATGGGGGAATGCTGCGCCGCGACGGGGGCAGCGTCGAGCCAACGACCTTCGAGCTGCCGGCGTCGCTCAGCGACCTCGTGGTTCGCCGCCTGCGACACCTGCCGACCGCCACGCTGGAGCTACTGCAGGTCACGGCGGTGCTGGGCGATGCCGTGTCCCTCCGCGATGTCGCCGCTGTCGCCCGCCGGCCACCGGCTGAGGTGGTGGGGCAGCTCCGCGACGCGTTCGAGGCTCAGCTTCTCGACGAGGCCGACGACCGAGTCGTGTTCCGGCACCAGCTCGTGCACGACGCGATCTACCAGCACGTGCCGGCGCCGGCCCGCCGCCTTCTGCACCGCGAGGCCGCGGTGGCGCTGATGGCCGCCGGCGCAGATCCCCTGGACGTCGCGGACCATCTGATGCTCGGGGCAGAGCGGGGCGACGAGCAGGCGGTGGCATGGCTGCGCGACGCCGCCCGGGAGGCCTCGAGCCAGGCTCCATTGGTCACCGTCGAGCTCATGCGCCAGGCCGAGGCGCTCCTGCCAGATGGTCACCGCGACACGGATCTGGTGGCGTCAGAGGTGGTGCAGGCGCTGATGCGCGCCGGGAAGGTCGCCGAGGCGTCAGCCCGCGCGGAAGCCGTGCTGGCCCGGCAGCACGCGGCCGAGGTGGACACGCCCGTGCGCCTTGCCCTGCTCGGCGCGCTCGCACTCCAGAACCGCGCCGCGGAGGTGATCGCCGTGGCGCAGACGAGCCTCGCCGATGCGGCGCTCTGGCCCGCCGAACAGGTGTCGATGCTGGCCCAGCAAAGCTGGGCTCTGACATACACGGGCGACCCTCGCGCGGGCGAGTCGGCGGCCGGCAGGGCGCTCGCCATCGCCGAGCAGGCAGGCGATATGGCGATGACGGTATGGGCGCTCACGGCGCTACTGGTGGCCGTCGGGCGGCAAGGGCGCTTTGACGAGGCGCTGGCCTATGCGCGGCGGGCCGCCTCGGCCGCCGCCTCGCGCGACACGAGGTCGCTGCCGCTTCGGCCAATGTTCTTCCTCGGTCTCGCGCTGTTCGACTGCGACCTGGTCGGCGAGGCGCGCTCCGCATATCGAGAGGCGCTCGATGACGAGTTCGGCTCGGGATGGTGGCTCTCCGACGCGCTGATGGCAGACGCGCAGGCGTCATTCGTCCTCGGGGAGTGGGAGGACGCGGTCCCCGCCCTGATCGCCGGCGGCCAGGCCGCACAGGATAAGGACAACCAGCTCCTGGTGTCGCAATCGCTCGCCTACCGCACCATCGTTGCGACGGGGACGGGAGACCTCCAGGCCGCGAGCGGTCTCGCGGCGGGCATCGCCCAATCGCTTGAGGGCGGTGAGCTGAGCTACAACGCGGGCATCCTCGCGTTCGCCGTGGCCGGCCTGAGGGAGGCCCAAGGCGACGTGCAAGGCGCCTACGACCTGCTGCTCCGGTGCTGGCGGTTCGACGCCGCACGCGAGAACCGCTACTACCACCGCTGTCTTGCCCCCGGTCTCGTGCGCCTGGCCCTGGCGCTGGGTCAGCGTGACGTCGCCGCCGAGGTGGCGAGCGTCGTCGCGGCTGGCGTTCTGCTCGCGCCGGAGGTGCCGACGGTGCGCAGCCTCGCGCTGCGCTGCCAGGGACTGGTGGACGGCAAGGTCGAGTCGATGATCGAGGCCGTCACGTTCGCCCGCCAAGCGCCGCTCCTGGTCGAGCATGCCGGCGCCTGCGAGGACGCAGCAACCCTCCTGGCTCGAGGCGGGCGGCGCGACGAGGCAGCAGCCATGCTGACCGAGGCACTGGAACGCTACGAGCAGGCGGGCGCCGATGCCTGGGGGCGCCGGGTCCGCATGCGGTTGCGAGCCCTCGGTGTGCGTCCCGGCGCACGCGGGTCGAGGCACCGGCCAGCGCACGGTTGGGAGAGCCTCACCGCGACCGAGCGGGCGGTGTCGCGGCTCGTGGGCGAGGGACTCACAAACGGTGCCGTGGCGAAGCGGCTGTACATCTCGCCGCACACCGTGAACACCCACCTCCGGCACGTGTTCGCCAAGCTGGACGTGTCGAACCGGGTTGCCCTGGCCGCCGTGGTGCATCGCTCGATCGAGTGATGTCTCTGCGGCCGGCCGCGAGCACACTCTGGCCCTTGGCAGCAGGGGAACCTGATGCAGGCCGACGGGCGAGCGCACAGCAGCGTCGATCCGAGCAGGCTCGGTGTGCGCGCTCGGCCTTCTCACGGAGGAAGTGGTGCGATGGCGACGGATCAGAACAAGGACGTGGTTCGGCGGTTCGTCAATGAGGTGTTGAGCGGCGGCCATCTCGACCGGATCGACCAGCTCCTCGCACCGAGCTACGTGAACCGTGCGTTCGGCGCCGACCTGCCCGCGTTCAAGGGGATGCTCCCCGGTCTGGTGGCTGCGCTGCCCGAGCGGCAGTTCGACATCGAGGAGCTGATCGCGGAGGGCGACGCCGTGGTGGCCCGGTACACGTCTGAGATGCGTGATCGGAGCGGGAAGACGATCTCCGTCCGCGGCATGACGTACTACCGGCTCGCTGACGGCAAGATCGTGGAAGACGACCCCATCACGACCCCCGACCTCGCGACGGAGCTCGCCCCGCTCCTCGCGCCAACGACCGCCTGAAGCTGGAGGGTTCGAGGGGTCAGGCGACCTCGGACCCGTTTCGTCCAAGTCCCGCCCGCCGCGATAGCCGGCGCGGACCCTTCCCCAATCACAGGCCGAGGGACCTTCATGGAGCCAGTCGAGTCGAGTGTCGTGATCAAGCGACCGCCGCGACGATGCGCGACGTGGAGGCCTAGATGACCGTCCTGATCCCATTGCATGCCGCGGTCGATCGCTCTGTGAGCGGTTCGAAGGCCGCCAATCTGGCGCGCTTGATGGACCTCGGCTTCCCGGTCCCGGCGGGCGTGGTCGTGCCCGCGGCCGCGTTCACCGCGGGCGCCGCCGAGGGCGCGCCCGATGCGCTTCCCCCGTCGCTGGTTGAGGAGCTGTACGAGCTCGTCGAGTCCATCGTCCCTGTCGCCGTTCGTTCATCGGGCGTCGCAGAGGATCTCGACGGGGCGTCGTTTGCCGGACAGTACGAGACCGTGCTCGGTGTCGATGGGCGCGAGGCCCTCTCGGCGGCCGTGCTGCAATGCTGGGACTCCGCACACGATCCGCGCGTGGCGCTCTACCAGCAGCGCAGCGGGGAGGCCGCCGCGCCGATGGCGGTCCTGGTCCAGCGCATGCTCCGGGTCGAGTCGGCGGGCGTCGCGTTCACGGCCAACCCGGTGACGGGGGCGAGGGACGAGGTCGTGATCAGCGCGGTGCCGGCGCTGGGCGAGGAGCTGGTGTCGGGGGAACATGCCGCCGAGGAGTGGATCGTCAAGGGAGAGCTCGCGACCCGGATCCGCGCGCCTCGCGAAGCGCTGTCACCCGACCAGGCCCTCGAGGTGGCCGCCTTGGCGCTGCGGATCGCGGAGCACCTCGGCGAGCCGCAGGACATCGAGTGGGCGTACGAGGACGGGGTCCTCCAGGTGCTGCAGGCGCGCCCGATCACCGCCCTCCCCGACGCCGTGGAATGGACGCCGCCGATTGCCGACGTGATGTGGATGCGCAACTTCCGGATCGGCGAGTGGCTGCCCGAGCCCGCGACGCCCCTGTTCTCGACGCTGATCCTTCCGACCATCGAGTCCGTCACGGCCGTGGAGATGGATCGCGGGTGGGGCTGGCGCGTGAAGCCGGTCCACGCGCTGGTCAACGGCTGGGTCTTCTATGCGCCGCTGGGCAGCTCGTCGACGCTCGGGATGCTCCTGGGCGGACCGCTGCGTGGCCTGATCCGACACCCCAGGACCATGATCGGGCTCCTCTCGATGTTCAACAGCTTCGATCGTGCGATGCGCCTGCTGATCGACCCGGAGGAGCGACGCTGGCGTGAGGACCGTCGCCCGCGCTACCTCGCCCGAGTCGAACGCGGATGGAGCGAGCTCGATTCGCTCGATCCGGGCCGGCTCCTGGCCCTGGTGGTCGACCTGGCGGGCCTGGCGGGCGAGATGCTCTGGTCGATCCAGACCGTCGGCGGCTTCGCGTGGAAGGCCGAGGGAAGCCTGGCCAGGATCTACATGGAGCACCTGCGCCCGACGCTCGGCGGATCGCACCAGCCGCTCCTGCGCGGCCTTCGTGCGCCCACGGCTCCGGCCGCGCACGCGGTCGTGTCGCTCGATCCGGCCACGCCCACGCTCGGTGAGCTTTCGCTGGCGTGGGCGCCGCCGCCCCCCGAGCGACTCGCAGAGATGGAGCGTGAGCGCGCCGACCTCGAGGCGCGCTGCCGCGAGACCCTGCCCGCGGCCATGCGTGAACGTTTCGATCGCACGCTCGCCATCGCGCAGCGCTACACGCTCATCCGGGATGAACAGGTCGCCGATGTGACCATCGGCTGGCCCCTGCTGCGTCGCGCGCTCCGCCGCCTGGGCGAGCACCTCGTCGAGGTCGGTATGCTCGCGGACCCCGATCACATCTACTACCTGCAGCGCGCCGAGCTCGATCTGGCCCTCACCGGTCGCGCGCCGCAGGTGGACGTGACGTCGCGCATTCGCACCCGTGCACGCCAGCGCCGCCTCTCGCCTCCGTTGGTGATCGGCAAGGTCAACGGGTTCATCGAGTCGACGCAGCGCGGCTCGATCGCAGCGATGCGCAGCCCGGCCTCGCCGGGAGAGCACATCGTCGGCATGCCGGCGAGCCCAGGACGCGTGACGGGGCCGGTGCGAGTCGTGCGCGGCCCGGCGGAATTCGCCCGACTGCTGCCGGGCGAGGTGCTCGTCGCGCCAACGACCTCGCCCGCCTGGACGCCGCTGTTCGCGCGCGCGACGGCCGTGGTGACCGACGGCGGTTCGGTCGCTGCGCACGCCTCGCTCGTGGCGCGCGAGTACGGCCTCCCCGCAGTCGTCGCCGCGGAGGGCGCGACCTCGCGGCTGCGCGACGGCATGATCGTCACGGTCGACGGAGGCGCAGGCACCGTCGGGCTCGCAGGCTAGCCAGGCGGAGGCTGCTGCATGAAACCAGTCGAATTGAGCGTCGTGATCAACCGACCGCTCGACGAGTGCTTCGCGTACCTGGCCGACCTCGCGAACGACCTCGAGTGGCGGCGCGAGTGGATCGAAGCCGAGAAGACGACGGGTGGCCCACACGGCGTGGGTGCCCGGTACCGGTTGACTGGCGCGCTCCTCGGCCGACGGATCGCCACGGAGTACGAGACCATCGCGTACGAGCCGAACAGGCTGGCAGCGTGGAAGGCCGTGTCCGGACCGTTGCCGCTGAGCTTCTCCAGGGCCTTCGAGGCTGTCGAGGGTGGCACCCGGGTGACGATGCGGTACGACGGGGACCGCGGTTTCCTCAAGCTGGCAGGTCCGCTCGTCGCCGGCATCGGCAGGCGCCAGATGGAGGGCGACTTCCCCAAGCTGAGGCAGCTGATGGAGTCGCCTGCTCCGTGAAAACAGTGCCGCCTGCCGAGGCACGGAGCGGTGAGGAGAACGTCATGAAGAAGATCGCGGCCACCATCCGGATCGACCGTTCCGCGGAGGACGTGTACGCGTACACCAGCACGTACAGCACGTGGTCCGAGTGGCGGGGTGGCGTCTCGGAGTCGGAACAGCTCACCGACGGGCCGTTCGGGGTGGGGACACGGATCCGAGGCGGCGGCAAGCTTCTCGGGCGACCCATCGGGATCGTCATCGAAGTGACGGCGTTGGAACCCGGTTCGAGGTTCGCCTACAGGGGCGCGGCGGGGCCCCTCAGGACCCACAACATCGTCACCTTCGACAGCGTGGCCGGCGGCACCCAGGTGACCTGGACTGACGACGTCGAGTTGGGCGGCGTCTTCGGAGTGCTGGAGCCCTTGATGGGCCGCATGGTCCGCCGGGGGTACCAGGCCGACCTCGGCAGGCTGAAGGCCATCCTGGAGGCGCAGCCCGCCAAGGGAGCCTGACGCCCAACCGCCCGGTCGCAAGTCCAGGCGGGATGACCAGCAAGTGCAGGACGGCGGGCCCGACGGCGGCCTACGCTGAGCGGGACTCCATCAGGCCGCCCTCGTACGCAGCGATGACGAGCTGGGCACGATCGCGGCTGTCGAGCTTGTCGAGCAGATGGCCGACGTGCGTCTTCACGGTCGCCGGACTGACGATCAGGCGCCCGGCGATCTCAGCGTTGGATAGCCCGAGCGCAATGAGCGACAGAACCTCCACTTCCCGAGGGGTGAGACCTGCGAGGCGGGGCGGAGCGGGACGCGCCGGGTCGGGCCGTCGCGCGAACGCATCGATCAGGCGTCGGGTGACCCGTGGGGCCAGAAGCGCCTCGCCTTCGGCGACGACCCTGATCGCCTGCAGCAGGTCAGCCGGCGGACAATCCTTGAGCAGGAAGCCGCTCGCCCCGGCCCGCAACGCTTCGTAGACGTAGCTGTCGAGATCGAACGTCGTGAGGATGAGCACGCGGCTCGATGGCGGCGCGTCAGCGCAGATGCGCCTTGTCGCCTGGATCCCGTCCAGGACCGGCATCCGGATGTCCATGAGCACGACATCGGGCCGGAGCAGGCGGGCGAGATTGACAGCCTCGGCACCCGTTCCCGCCTCGCCGACGGCTTCCATACCGGGCGTCGTGTCGACAAGCAGGCGGAAGCTCCCTCGGACGAGGGCTTGATCGTCGGCCACGAGAACTCGGATCGGGTCGGTCACGCCGACACCTTCGCGCCGTTCGTCGTGCCACTCGGGAATCGCGCAAAGACGCGAAATCCGCCATGCGGCAGTGGGCCCGCCTCGAGCACCCCGCCCAGCGTTCGAACTCGCTCCTGCATCCCGACCAGCCCACGCCCAACGCACTGCTCCGGCCCGTCGACGGCCGCCCGCATACCCTCGTCGGTCACCTCGACCTGCACGTCCTCATTGACCACGGAGATCCTGAGGCGACAGCGTGTCGGGCCCGCGTGCTTCACGACGTTCGTCAACGCCTCCTGCACGATCCGGTAGACGGTGACGGCCACGCCATCCGACAGGGCCTCGGCCCCGCTTAGGTTGCAGTCGACCTGAACACCCGCCATCGCCACGCGATCCATCAGAACCGGAAGCTGGTCGAGGGTCGGTATCGGTGCGAGGTCACCGTCATCGCCTGTCTGGGGGTCGCCGCGAAGCACGTCGAGCATCCGGCGCATGTCCGCGAGCGCGTCGCGGCCGGTCGTCTCGATCACCTCGAGAGCGGCCCGAGCCTCATCGGGGCGTGAAGCGATGACGTGGTTCGCGGTGGCGGCCCTGACGACGATCAGGCTCAGGCCGTGCGCCACGATGTCGTGCAGGTCGCGCGCGATCCGAAGGCGCTCCTCGGCCACGGCGCGCTCGACGAGCTGGGCCGCCGAGCGCTGCGCGAACCGCCGACGCTCACGAACTGCCCGCCCGATCGTCCAGGATCCCCCGAGGACCACCGCGCCGACGATGATCGGGCCCGCATCGGCCAGCATGGGGACCGGGCTGCCGGCGGACACCAGGACCATGAGGCCGGTCACGCTCGCGACCGCGATCAGGCGCGTCGGCTCGCGTCCCGACCGATCCTCGGTGGCGGCGACCATGTACAGCGCAAAGCCGGCCCCGACGAACCCGTCGCGAACGAGCCCCGCGCCGAGCGCGATCAACGACGCCCCGAGCACGATCACGAAGATCGGCAGCGGCCACAGCCGCCGAGCGGCAAGGGGAAGCCCGATGGCCAGGACCAGGAGGTATGGCAGCCACGCGGGAACGGCCCCGGACGCGGACGTCCGGCCGGCCCCGGCGCTCACCATCGCCACGAGGAAGAGCGTGTATCCGGCAGACGCAACGACATCCAGGACCGCGAGCTGCCGCGTGCTGAGCGGCCGGGTCAGGACTGGCTGGTCGTCGTTGTCCATGGCACCAGTGAGGGTAGCGAAGGCGGTCGTTCGTGCGTATCCGCCTCCGGGTTGTCATCCCGTGGGCGGAGACCATGCCCGCTGAGCGTGGCGGGTCCTACCGTGGCCGGATCCCCAGATCCAATCTGCGCTCCGATGCGGGGGCGGGTCCGGTACGCCAGCATGGCGGCATGCTCGAGATGCGGGGGTTGACCAAGCGCTACGGCGCGACACTCGCCGTCGATGACCTATCGGTCACGGTGCGCCCTGGGTTCGTGACGGGCTTCCTCGGTCCCAACGGCGCGGGCAAGACCACCACATTGCGTCTCGCCCTGGGACTGGCCGAACCCACGTCGGGCGGCGCGCTCATCGGTGGACGTCCCTACCGGCGCATCGCCCGCCCGTTGTGCGAGGTCGGTGCGCTTCTCGACGCCGGTGCGGTCGAAGGAGGGCGGTCGGCGGCCGATCACCTCGGGTGGCTTGCGAGAAGCCACCGGATCGGCCAGGGACGCGTGCGCTCGCTCCTCGAGCAGGTGGGGCTGGGCGGCGTGGCGCGACATCCCGTCGCGACCTACTCGCTCGGGATGAAGCAGCGGCTGGGGATCGCCGCCGCCCTGCTCGGCGATCCGGCGCTCCTGCTGCTCGACGAGCCGGTGAACGGCCTTGACCCCGACGGCGTCCGCTGGCTCCGCGAACTGCTGCGGTCGCTCGCCCTCGAGGGCAGGACGGTCCTCCTGTCGAGCCACCTCATGAGCGAGATGGCGATCACGGCTGACCGCCTGATCGTCATCGGCCGCGGTCGACTGATCGCGGACACCGCCGTCGCCGAACTCGCCGATCGGTACAGCAAGGGTGTCACCGTGCGCTCGTCACGCGCTGGGGAACTGTCGTCGGCGCTCGAACATGCCGGCGGGATCGTGACCAGCAGGCACGACGCACAACACCTCCACGTCACCGGGATCGACGCCGCCTCCGTTGGCGTCATCGCAGCAGGCCTGGGAATCCCGCTGCTCGAGCTCACAGCGAGATCTGCTTCGCTTGAGGACGCCTACCTGGAGCTCACGGCTGATGCGACCGAGTATGCCTCCGGGTCGAACGTGCGGAGCGGTCATGGCTGACATCCTTGCGGCAGAGTGGCTGAAGCTCCGAACGGCACGGTCGACATGGCTCGTGCTCGGCGTCGTGGCCGTGTTCACCGCTCTCATGCTCGCCGTGGCCTGGTACTTCGTCTCGACCTGGGACGGGATGACGCCGGAACGCCGGGCGAACGCGGCCCTGGGATCGCTGCCGAGCTTGATGGGCTGGCTCGCGTCGCTCATCATGGCCGTCTTCGGCGCCGTGGCCATCACGTCGGAGTGTGGCAACGGCATGATCCGGACCACGTTCCTCGCCATGCCGAACCGGCCGCTGGTCCTCCTCGCCAAGGCCGTCGTGGTGGCGGTGGTCACCTTCGTCGCTACCGAGGTTTCGCTGCTCGTCACGCTCGTGGGCAGTGCCGCCATCCTCGGCGACCGGCCGATCGGTGGCCAGACGCCGATCGATGTTGGTGGGCTGGTGTTCGTCGTCGCCACGGGGCTGTCAACCGCGATGTTCGCCCTGATCGGGCTGGGGCTGGGAGCGATCACCCGATCAGGCCTCGCGACTGTCGTCGTCCTCGCGCTGGTCTGGTACATCGTCCCGCTGATCGCCGCCCACGTTCCAGCACCGTGGAACGACGTGCTCTCGTCGCTGGTGCCAGGCGCCCTCGCGGGTCAGCTGGCCGCCACCGGCAACGAGAACTCGGTCTTCAGCGCCCTGCTGGCGCCTTGGCAGGCGGCATTGGTGATGCTCACCTATGCCGTCGGCCCGCTTGTCCTCGGCGCTGCCGCACTCGTCCGCCGCGACGCATGACGCCACGTAACCGCGTCGAGAGTGGCACCAACCTCTTGCTGCACCCTGCACTGACCACTAGAATGACCTCATGACCATTAGGATGACCGCTACCCAGGCCAAGGCCAAGATCCTGTCCCTCCTCGACGACGTGGCAGCCGGCCAAGAGGTGGAGATCACGAAGCATGGTCGGACCGTCGCGCGGCTGGTGCCGGCTGCCGGTCCGCACGCCCTGAAGGGAAGCCTGGTCGGGGTCGCCATGACGGCGGGGCGCGAGGAGGACCTGTTCACGACCGGAGCGAGCTGGGAGCTGACTTGAGCACCGTGGTCCTCGACAGCCACGTCGTCCATTGGTGGTCTGCCGAACCCGATCGCATCAGCACTGTCGCCGGCAAGGCCATCGGTGACGCGGATGAGCTCGCGGTTGCCGATATCTCATGGTTCGAGCTCGCGTGGCTTGCCCATCACGAGCGGATCGTGGTGACGATTCCGATCGCCGCCTGGCTCGGGCGGCTGGCGACCCAGGTGCGGACGATTCCGGTGACGCCGGCGATCGCCAGCGCGGCGGTCAGCCTGCCGTCATCGTTCCCCGGCGATCCGGCCGATCGCTTGATCTACGCGACCGCGATCGAGAACGGCTGGCAGCTTGTGACCAAGGACCTGAGGCTGCGGGAGCACCGCCACCCCCACCCAGTGGCCATCTGGTAGGGACGCTTCGGCTCGTCGGACGCTCCTCTTGTCGGAGATGCCCAATAGCGACTTGCGGACGGTCGACGAAAGCCATGACGCCGGCGCCGAGCGTCCAGGGTATGGCCGTGGGCGGCGGAAGCGGTTCGAGGGGCAGGCTGAGCGGCGCGAGGATCGTGATGTATCCAGCCGCGACGCCCATGCGCTTCCGGAGGCGAGCGTCGTCGGCGTCGCCCGCCTGGTCGCCGATCGACAGGAGGGCCGCCAGGTGTGGCCGGAGGTGTCTCGATCGATCCGGCGTGTCGATTCCCTGGCGCCGCGGCGCGTCGGCGTTCACGCCACCTCCGGGCAAATGATGCCAAGAGGATAGGCATCGGGGGAAATCCCCGAACAGCCCCGCACCGGGCAGCGGGAGGGTCGCTGAGCGTGCGCGAGACGGATCGCGCTGCTGCAGTGCGCCGGATAGCCGATCTGGGGCCATCGGCCTCTAGCAACATGCTGCGGGAGGTCGCGTCTTATCCGCGTGGACACGATCATCCCGCCGCTCGAGCCGCTCGAGACCGCCACCCGCACGGGGACGGCGAGGGCGGACGCGTTGGTGGTCGCGGCCTGGACGGACCATCACGAGGAGCTGTACGCCTTCCTGGTGCGCACCACCCGGAGCCCCGAGGCAGCCGAGGACCTCCTCCAGGAGAGCTTCCTCCGGCTGACCCGCGAGGCCCGCGCCAGTCGCGCCCCGGACAACGTGCGCGCCTGGCTCTACCGTGTGGCGGCGAATCTCGCCGTCAGCCGCGGCCGTCGCCTGCAGAGCGCCGTGCGCTGGCTGACCGGCGCCGGGGCCCGGGCAGCCCGCCCGCAGCTCGATGAGGCGCCCGAGACGACGTACCTCGCCCGCGAGACGCGCGCCGAGCTGGTCCGGGCGCTCGACAGCGTGGGCCCCGACGCGCGTGCGGCGCTGCTGCTGGCGAGCGAGGGGTTCACGGGTATCGAGATCGCCGGGGCGATCGGCCGGAGCGACTCCGCCACCCGAACCTTGATGAGCCGGGCGCGACTCCGGCTCCGCGAGACCCTGGACCCGGCGGAGGGCGTCCGATGATCCGCCACAACGCAGCCCTCACCCTCGGCGCCAGCGCGCTCGACTTCGAGCTGTCGGCCCACGAGCGCTACGAGCTCGACGAGCACCTCGCGATCTGCGAGACCTGCCGCCGTCGGATCCACGGCGTGCGCGTCGACGCGGGCTCGATCGCGGACCTTCCGGTACGGCCGCTCGACGCACGACGCGCCGACGCCATCCTGGTGCGCGCCCTCGCCGAGCCGCGGCACGGGGCCGAGCTGCTCCGGCTCGTGCTCGTCGCCGCGCTGCTGGCGCTCCTGGCGCTCGGATCGCTGGCGATCGGCGCCGAGCTGGTCCGCCGGGTGCAGAACGAGGAGCTCGTGGTGGTGCTGCCGGTGCCCACCCAGTCCCTCGCGCCCGCGCCCAGCGACATGGCCCCCGCTCCATCGGGAGCTCCCGAGCCGTCCGGCGGGCCCGAGCCGTCCGGAGCACCCGCCTGGGGCGACAGCGGCGTCGGCACCGCGTGGACGCAGGTTGAGGTCCCCGAGACGGTCCAGGCCATCCCGGGTGGTGGCGGCATGTCCGGCGTCATCGCCGGCGGCCCCGGCGCCATCAGCTGGGGCCAGGTGTACGGCGCAGGTCCCCGGATCTGGACGTCGATCGACGGCACGTCCTGGAAGCCCGCCACCATCGAGGCGCCGGCCGATCCGGATCCCGAGGCCATGACGCCCGGGATCGTCGGCTCCGTGTCGGCGGGTGGTCCCGGGTACGTCGCCGTGGGGTTCTACGACCGCCTCGGCACCGGACGTCGCGCCGTGGTCTGGACCTCGACCGACGGGCTCACCTGGAGCATGGTGCCCCACGATCCGCTGTTCGAGCACGCTCTGATGTCCCGCGTCCTGCCCTGGCAGGGCCGGCTGTGGGTCTTCGGGAACGCCGGCATCGGCGCAGGTGGCGCCGCCACCGAGCCGCTCGCATGGAGCTCCGCGGACGGGGTGACCTGGCAGTCGGAGACGCTCTCGTTCCCGAACGGCAAGGGCCTCAGCGTGATCGAAGCTGCGGCCGACCGGCTGTGGGGAACGCTGTACGCACTCGGCGACGATCTGGGCATGGAGCCGCTGGTCCTGGCGACCTCGACCGACGGCCACGCGTGGACCCCGTCTGGGCTCCCCCTGCCGCGGACCAGCAGCATGCACGTCGTGGATGGCGCGCTGGTGACGCTTGCCGTGCCCGCGTCGGGCTCGACATCCCCGCTCGCGCCGGGCGTGTACCGGTCCACCGACGGCACCACCTGGGAGCCGCTGGTCACCGGCGCAGACACGGTGGGCAACGACATCATCGACGCCGGCGGCACGCTGGTCATGGTCGGGGACGACGCGAAGGGCGATGGCGCCTGCGGTGCCGGGTGCCACGCGGCCGGCTGGCGGTCCGTCGACCGCGGACTGACGTGGAGGCTGGTCACGACAGACACCGCGGGCGGGTTGATGGACGCGGTGACAGCCTTGCCCGACCGCACGCTGGTGGCGGTCGGACGGGTCATCGACGGAAACGGCAACGCCGGCCTCGGGGCATGGGTGTCACCGCCGGCCGACCTGCCCGCCGCGACGCCGGCGCCGAGTCCCATCCCCACGCCGACGCCCGCCGCGACGCCCGCCGACGTCCTGGGCGCCGACGCCGACCACCTCTAGCAGCACTCTGGCGGCTGCCACGACGGACAGCGCGAGGCGGTCGGCTTGGCGAGGGAGAACGTCGCTGCGGTAGGCATGGCTGGAGCGCCCTCTCAGACCAAGTCGAGGCTGCACCCGAACGGGCGCGTCTGGCTGATCCGAACGTCCCGGTGAGCGAGCACGTCATCGAGGGCGTTGCGAAGATCGTGGCTCGTCACGCGATCCGCGAACCGCGAGTCGTCGAAGCGGCCCTGGTAGCGCAGGCGACCCGCGCGGTCGAGGACGAAGGCATGGAACGTGCATGTGGCCCCGAACGCCCGGGCGACATGCTGGCCGGCGTCGGCGAGGTAGGGGAAGGTGTAGCCGTCCTCCGTGGCTCGCTCGATCATCCGAGGATAGCTCTCGTCGGGGTAAAGGTGCGGGTCGTTCGCGTTGATGGCCACCAGCTGGACGCCGCGCGGCCCGTAGTCGCGCTGGAGGGCGTTCATCCGCTCGCCGTAGGCCTTGGCCGTGGGGCACCGGTTCGACGAGAAGATCAGTACGAGCGCCTCAGCGTCGGCGAAGCTCGACCGATCGTAGCGACGGCCATCGGTCCCGAGGAGTCCCTCGAAGTCGGGGCCCTGGGCGCCGATCGGGAGGGTCGTCGGCGACAGCGACCTCTCCTGGATCCCGAGCGGCATCATGCCGCTGCCGTCCCGGGGAAGCGGTCGGGGAACTGCGCCACGATGCCGTCGTGGAGGGCATCGGCAACGACCATGATCTCGGTGAAGATGTCGTCGAAGGCCTTCACGTCCGCCGCCCAGTCGCCGGTGATCCGGGCGACGGCCTCGTCCTTGGTCAGCTTGAGGTGGAGGGCGAGAAGGTCGAAGACGTCCTGCTCGGGCCAGTTGGGATTGGCCCCGGCCAGGAAGCGAGCGATCTCGCGGATGTTGGCGGTCCAGCGGGCGTCGTGGGTGGCGAAGGCCGCCTGATCACCGGACTTGGCGGCGGCCACGAGGTCGACCGCGATCAGGATGTGGTCCTTGAGCAGCACTGTCAGGCCGTCCCCAGCCGCTTGGCCGTAGTAGCCCACGATCGCCGCACCGATGTCCTCCTGGTTCCTCAGGAGCCGTCCCGCGGCTGCCTCCGCGTCGGGCGTTCCGGCAACGGCGGCGACGATGTATTCGCGCGTCCAGATCACGTGGTCGGACCACAGCTTCCGAAGCGCCAGCCGGACCGGTTCCTTCGAGGTCGCCATTGCACCTGTCCTCCTGTGCCCTCGCTGGCCCGCCGACGTCGGGATCCAGTCGAGCGGGGTCTCAATGGGCGCTACGTCCGCCAGACCGGTCCAGTTCTACCGAGAGCGGTCGTTAGCGTTACAGTTGGCCGTTGCCCTGTCAAGTCTTTTGATAGCGCCGATTGCTGATAGACTGTCGGCATGACGAGGCCATCACGGGCCAACGACGCCATCGAAGCCCTGGCCGCGCTCGGCGAGCCGAACCGGCAGCGCCTGTATGAGCTGGTGGCCGCCGGCCGCGAGGCAGTGGGCCGCGACGAGGCGGCCGCCGCGCTCGGGATCAGCCGCGAGCTCGCGGCATTCCATCTGGATCGGCTCGTCGAGGCTGGACTGCTCGAGACCGAGTATCGGCGCCTTGGCGGCCGCAGCGGCCCCGGAGCGGGCCGCCCCGCTAAGCTCTATCGACCAGCGGAGCGAGAGGTCATCCTCTCCATCCCGCCCCGCCAATACGACGTCGCGGCAGAGGTCCTTGCCGAAGGCCTCGACCGCCTCCAAGGCACGCGCGGGAGCGACGCCGTTGGCACGGTCGCACGCGAACGCGGCACGACGATGGGGCTGGCTGCTCGACGGAACGCCGGTTCTCGCCCGGGCAGGCGTCGCCTTCGGTCGGCGCTGGTGGACCTCCTGCGCGACGGTGGCTATGCACCCGAGGTCGACGAGGGTAGTGGCGCCGTGTGCCTGGGAAACTGTCCGTACCACGCGCTCGCTGTGAGCCATCGCGCGCTGACGTGCGGGATGAATCTCGCGTGGGCAGGCGGAGTCGTTGACGCGCTCGCGGGATCAAGCCTGCGGCCGGAACTTGATCCCAAGCCCGGTTACTGCTGTGTCGTCTTCCGACCGACCGGCAATCGGACGGAGGACTGAGGCCCAGCGCATCTCAGCGAAGGTCAGCTGCTCGGGGGTCAGCCGAGCGAGTCGAGGATCGCGGCCCAGTGGCGGTACGGCAGCGAGTGCCCCTCCCCGGGAACGATCCTGAGGCGCGCGCCGGGCACCGCGGAGGCGAGATGCTCCGTGTCGGCCCTCGGCGTGAGCGGATCGCGATCGCCCCACCAGATCGCCACCGGGTGCGCGACGTCAGCGAGCCGGAAGCCCCAAGGGAGCACTGTCGCGATCCAGTCGTCGACATAGCCAGCCGCGCCCTGTCGCGCCCCTTCTGTGAACATGGCGGCGAGGGTCTCCCGGACATCGGGTCGGCGCCGGGCAGCAGCGTCGGGGTCGTCCGGCGCGGCGTGCGCGTCGGCCGATGCGAGCATCGAGAGCGGGTCCTCCGCGTACCAGGCGTATCGAGCCGCCACCGCCGCTCGCGGGTCGCCGGTGGGGTCGTCGCGCACGCGCGCTATGACGTTCCGGACCGCGGTGGGCAGTGCGTTGAACGCTCCCGGAACCGCATCCAGCGGCGCATCGCCGGCGACCACCGCGACGGATCGGATGCGCTCGCCGAGGGTGGCCGCGCAGGCCAGGGCGTACGGTCCGCCGCTCGACCAGCCGACGATGGACGCGACAGGGACTGCCAGATTGTCGAGCAGCGACCGAGCATCCTCGGCCCAGTCGACGATGCGTCGACCGAGCTTGGGCGACGACTCACCGTATCCCGGGCGGTCCACCGCGACGAGGCGAGTGCGGCGACGGCCGGTCGCCTCGACGTCGGGACACAGCAGCCTGGACCCGGCATCCCGTGAAACATGAGGACCACCGAACCGTCGGCCGGGCCCCACTCCGCGGCGGATGCGGTCATGACACACCTCGCACGATGTGGATCGGACCAGCGCGCCGTCATTGCCTGAGCGTGCAGGCGGCGGGCAGCCGTGGCTATTCGGCCGATTGGGCCATGCCTTGACGAATGCGATCCGGCCCACTCCCGACTCGAGGGTCGCGAGGATGGAGGTTCGTCAGGATGTCGCTCTTGAGATCGCGGACCATGTAGACGATATCGCCGCGATCATCGGCGACGGTGTGGTCCCGGTGGAACCCGACCTTCTCGAGCACCCGGAGGGACGGCGTGTTCCATGCCCCGACCGTCGACCACAGGCGGCGTCGACCCGTCGCGGCAGCGGCAGCCACGAGGGCTCGTGCCGCTTCCGTCGCATAGCCGTGCCCGTGGAACCGCCGAAGCAGCTCGTAGGCGATCTCCGGTTCATCCAGGCTGCCGCGCCCCACGATGAGCGCGCAGTAGCCGATCACGTCGCCTTCCGCACGACGACAGATCGCGAGGGCGCCGATCCCGAGCTCGACCGTGAGATCCCGGAATCGCGCGAGGCGCGCCCGCGCCTCTTCGAGCGTCGGCATGTCCTCCCCGCGTTCGCCGACCAGCTCCCGGTACCACTCGGCGTCGCGCTCGTCGCGGAGCCGGAGGGTGAGCCGCTCGGTCTCTATGGCATGCGCCATCGGTTCCCAGGTCACGGATTGACGGTACACGGTCCGGCGTCTGCAGCGCGATGTGCTGCGTGGTACCCGCCGGTTGAGTCCCGTCGAGCAGACTGCTACCGGTCCGAATTGGTCATGCCCTCGGGTTCGGGCAGACGCGGGGCGAGGATCCACACGAGCTGTGCCGTCATGGACTCCCTCCCCAGGCTCGTCGACGGGCGGATCGACGCGCTGCTGGCCGCGCTCCCGGCGACCTTCCTCACCGGGCCCAGAGCGGGCGCCGTCACGAGCCCGGGGTCGAGTCCTCCGCGACGAGGTCCAGCGTCGACGACGACCCGTCCTGGCCACTGATGTCGTCCGGGTGGATGAGCCCTGGGCTGGCGTGGTGCGGGCGCTTCGATCAGGGCGTGCGGCCGGCCGACGGCTTCGTGCGCGGATTCGTGGCCGCGAAGACGGCCATCGAACCGACGGTCTCCAGCTCCACCCGCCCGAACGATGCCTCGAGGATCTCGCCGAGGCCCTCCTCGGTGTCGCCGAGGTTGTCGAAGGTGCCCCGCCGGTTGTTGGCCTTGAGCATGCTCCGCGCCAACCAGGTGTGTCGCCCGGAGGGCCCGAGGATCGATGCCCCGAACAGGACGCCCGTCGGAGCGAGGACGGCGGCCACGTTGGCGACGGCAGCAGCCTTGCGCGAGAGCGGCCCCGGCAGGCAATGGAGCACGCCATTGAGCGCGGCCGAGTCGAACGGCCCGTGGACGGGAAGTGGCTTGCAGACGTCGGCCTCGATGGTCGTGACATCCAGCCGCTGCAACCGCCGCGACGCGTGACCGAGGACGTTCGGATTGGGGTCGAGGAGGGTGACAGGACTCCGGTCGGGCAGGCCCGCCCGTTCGAGGAAGTAGCCCGTACCGGGACCGACGTCGATGTGCCGCTGACCCACGTGCTTTCGGTATCGCTCCACGAGGTGCGTCGTCGGGCAGCGCCACACGAACGGCGAGAACAGACCGAGGATCAGGGGGTCGTAGATCCGCAGGAAGACGGGGCTGTACTCTCGCTGGCCCGCGTAGGCGGGGTCGTCACGCTCCATCGAGCTCAAGCCCTCCTCCATCGTGACCGCAGCGAATGGATGGGACTCAAGATGGCGTCGCCACAGGGGACGGTCAAGGCCGGCGTCGGAGCCGATACCGGCTTCATGTTCCCGCTCCGCGCTGGCTGGCGCTCATGCACCTCGCGCGGCGACCCTCACCGTCTGTCTCCCTGGTGGCCTCCGGTTCGGTCAGGCGCGGGGCAAGGATCCCTGCGTCCGCAGCATTTCGTGCTCGGCGCGCGACTCGGCAGGGACGAAGGCGCGTCGGTCGAGGCGATCGAGCCGCGATCAGTCAATATGCCTGAGCTGCGGCCACAGATCGGGCCAGGCCTGGAGCGGTGAGCCGCAGATCCAGATGGGCCGGCCCTGCTCCTGGGTCGGCAGATCAAGGCCGTTGTCGATGGTCGCCGCCACTCGGCAGTCCGCGAAGTAGGGGCTCGCACCGGCCGGTTCGAAGGCCACCAGGATCACGGGCGCGGCGCCGTCCGGCGGGCGACCCCAGTGCCAGGTCGAGTTGTGGCCGGAGTAGACCGGCGGCAGGTCCGCTCCGAGGAGCGTGAGCGCGGAGTATTGGCCGTAGTCAGAGGTCACGACCACGGCCTTGGAACGCTCCATCGCGGGCATGCTGGCGGCGACCGACTCGACCTGCGCGGCCAGCTCCCGCCAGCCGACCTGGGCGACGGACTCCTCGTAGATCGATGGGACCGGTGTCGCATGCAGGGCGGCCACGGGCACGATCGGGAGCACGGGCAGCGCGACGAACACGCCCGAGGTCACCGTGGCGAGCGCGAACGCGGGTCGGCGGAGCCGGAGCCGGCCACGCCTGAGCCACCCGTCGAGCGGGATCGCACCCGCAGCGATGAGGACGGGCAGGAAGCTCGCCGAGTAGTAGCTCTTGCCGTTGGCGAGGAGCATCAGGGCGAGCTGGAGCACGAACGCAAGCCCCAGCGGCCGCCAGGGACGACTCCCGCTCGACCGAAGGAGCCAGACGGCGCCGGCAATCGAGACCGGGAACAGCAGCGGGCCCGCGAGCGCGATCAGCTGCACGATCGCCTTGATCCGGCCGTCAAGGCCTGGCCCCTGACTCGCGGCGATGCTCTGTGCCATCGCCACCTGCGGGAACCCGTTCGCCGCCTGCCAGACGAGGTACGGGAGCCAGATCGCGAGCGCGACGAGGGCCGCGAGCCAGGGCCAGGGCTGGCGGAAGACCTCCCAGCGGCGCAGGAGCACGAGGCTCGCCGTCACCGTCGCCGGCAGCGTGACGGCGAGCGTCTTGTTCTCGAGGGCGATCCCGATCACCAGCCCTAGGGCCAACCAGCGCCACCGGTGGTCCCCTCCATCGTCCGGAGCAAGGAGTCTGAGCAAGAGCCCGATCCCGATCGTCCAGAACAGCACGTCGAACGTCACCGTCTCATCGAGGTGGCCTGCCCCGAGCCAGCCGGAAACGGCGAGCACGAGCGCGGCCAGAATCTGACCGGATCGCGAGGCGCCCAGGTAGCGGGCCATCGCGGCGGTCAGAACGACCACGAGTGCGGTCACGAGCGCGGGGGCGATCCGCACCGCGAGTGGCGAGAGCCCGAACACTGCGACGGATGCCGCGGAGAGCAGCGGCGTGAAGGGTGGCTGATCGACGTAGCCCCAGTCGGGATGCCGGCCGGACACGATGAAGTACATCTCGTCGCGATGGAAGCCATACTCGCCGGCCACCGCGAGCAGCAACGCCAGGGTCCCGGCCGCGATCAGCCAGACGAGCCACGGCAAGCTCAGCAGGTCGCGACCCGCCAGAAATCGATCCGGCGAGACGTCGCGCGCGTCGCGGTCAGCCGGGCGCCCGATGGCTAGCCCGACCGCAGCACGGGTTGCCCGCGGCACCCAGGTCTTCCCCATGCGCGCGACGGCCGCAGCGCGCGGGCTCACCTCTGGAGCTCGCGCAGCGCCTGGACGCGCGGTCGGTCCTTGTCACGTCGTGCGACCGTCAGCGCTGCGAGCTGATCGGCGATCGACGTCACCAGGATGTCCTGATCGAAGGCGACCAGCCGCGCCGCCCGCCGGACAAGCTCGTCAAAACGGCCGCTGACCTCGGGCACCACGTCGAGCGCCCCGAAGCGGGTCACGAGCTGCTCGTCGAAGGACGCCGGATCGGCCGGATCGGGACGCCAGTGGATGCGTGCCTCACGCTCGCCGAGCCGTGGTTCGCGCTCGATCCAGCGTCGCTCCCCGTCCGGGCCCGTCTGCCACGCACCGAAGGGGCCGTCGGGGTCCGGCAGGGCGTCGACGGCTTCCAGGGCGGCGGCAAGCCGCGTCAGGTTTGCAGCGTCGAGGGCGGGGACGACGTCCAGATCCCCGGGCGTGAGCTCGACTCCGTGAAGCAGGGCAGCGGTTGAGCCGGTCACAACGTACGCCACCTGGTGCTCAGCGAGGACCCGAAAGAGGGCCGGGAGATCGGGCGGGCGGCGTTCGACTCGCAAGTGACGCGTCCTCCAAGTTCGCGAGTTCCCCTTCAGTCTGGGCCAGTGGCACTACCGCGGCATATGGTCGGGTCGGGATCGTCCCCGGTCGAGGATCTTCTCCTTGCTCGGCCCTCTCTCGGGCGCGCCGGATCGTACGCCACGCCGTCGCTCCGGATCGTTGCTGCTATCCGTGGGCGCGCTCCTCGAGGAAGAGGACAATTCGTCGCCACGCGTCGGCCGCGACGACCGCGTGCTCCGGCCGCCCGCTCTCGAAGAAGCCGTTCGGGGCTCCGGGATAGGTAACGACCTCATGCTCGACACCGGCCGACGTCAGCGCTTCGTCGAAGCGGGCGATCACGTCGGGCGGGATGCCTTCGTCGGCACCTCCGAACATCGCGAGGATGGGCGCCGTGAACCCGTCTGCGAGCTGTGTCGGGCCAGGGGCCCCGTTGAGCGGATCCGGGTAGCCGTATAGCCCGATGGCCCCGGCCAGCCCGAGGCGTTCCCCAGCCGCGTACCAGGCAAAACGGCCACCCATGCAGAAGCCGAGCGAAACGACTCTGTCCGCTCCGGCAGCGTCGAAGCTCCGCAGGCGGTTGATTCCGGCAAGGAGGTCGTTGGCCACGCCTTCGCGCGTCAGGGCGGCGAGGTGCGGGCCGAGCACGGCGAAGTCGCTGAGGCGGTCGCCACGCTTCCGATAGTCGGTGCCCGCCGTCCGACCGAAACAGTCGATGGCTAGCGCGGGATGGCCCAGCTCAGCGAGCCGGATCGCGATCTGTTCGTAGAAGGACGAAAGCCCGCCGTTGTCGGGGAGGACGAGCACGCCGACGCCGCGTGACGCCGCAGGTCGCGCCTCATATCCCATGAACCGATTGCCGTCGACCGCCGTCACAGGGACCGGCGACGAGGTCACCGCTGTGATCGCCCGGCCGTACACGGGCGGACGAGCATTGATGCCGTGGCACATCGAAGATCTCCTCAGGTGCGGCAAGGGATGTTGACTGCCGGCCCAGCGGCGACTGCATCGCGATGCGACTCGGCAGCCGCCGCCTCACGGGCCGCCACCCGCCTACGCCACGCAAACCGGAGGAGCCACATCAGGTGGCGGCCGGCCGACTGCGCGAGGCCCGTTCGCCGATGGCTTGCCGCTGTCACGCGCAGCTGGCGGCCCGCAATCGCCCTCTCGCGCTCGGCCTGGATGAGTCGTGAAAGCTCGTGGTGGATCGGCATCATGTGCGCACCTCCTCCACTCGGGAAAACCTTCAACTTAGGATGTGCAACTCGACTTGTCAACCCAACTTGAGGAGATCTGGTCGGGAAGACGATCGCGCTTCTGAGCCCGTGAATGCGCAGAGTTGACAACATCGGTTGATAAAGCTAGGTTTGCATCGTGGCGAAAGCAGAACCGACGAATGCGCAGCCCATGACCTGGACGAGCGGCACCCTGCTTGTCGAGGTCGGGCGAATCGCTCGCCGCACGAAGCAGGTCATGGAGGCGGGCGAAACGACGTTCTCCGAGACATCCGTCCTGTCCTGGCTCGAGCGCAACGGGCCGATGACCGCGAGCGCCCTGGCGAATGCCGAGCACGTCCGGCCACAGGCCATCGGAGTGATCGTCGACACCCTTCAGGCGCGCGATCTCGTTGCCCGTCAGCCGGACCCAAGCGACCGGCGGAAGGTCCTCGTCTCGCTCACGGACGCCGGCCGCGAAGCCCTGACCGACAAGCGCAATACGGTCGCGGCGCGGATGAGTCGGCTTCTCGAGACCGACTTCACCGGTGCGGAGCGGCAGCAGCTGGAAGACGTCCTGCCGCTTCTCAGTCGCGTCGCCAACAGGCTGTAGCGCCGCTGGCTATGCAAGGTACGCCTCGAGGTTGCGGTCCTGCGCGGGACGTCGGCGTCGGCGAAGCGCCTTCGCTTCGATCTGGCGGATTCGCTCGCGGCTGACGCCGTATTCCCGGCCGACCTCTTCGAGCGTTTGTCGCCGTCCGTCGATGAGCCGAATCGAAGTTGAAGAACGCGCCGGTCACGCGCCGTGAGCGAGCCAAGCAGGACATCGAGTTGCTCGCCGAGCAACCCCAGCACCGCCGCGACGGCAGGCGCCACCGCCCGCGGATCGGGAAGCATGTCGCTGAGCTCGCGATCTTCGCCCTGGCCCACGGTGACATCGATCGAGATCGGCTCCTGTGAGACGGCGAGCAGCTCACGGACCTTCGGCGGGGTGATCCGGACGCCTTCGTGCTCGAAAAGGGCCGAGGCAATCTCATCGGCTGTCGGGTAGCGTCCGAGCTCCGCCAACAGGCGCCGCGACGTTCGGCGAACCCTGCCAATCATCTCGAACGTACCGGCGGGAATGCGGATGGCTCGGCCCTGGTCGGCGATCGCCCGGGTGATGGCCTCGCGGATCCACCAGGTGGCGTACGTTCCGAACCTGACCCCCTTGCGGTAGTCGAACTTCTCGGCCGCGCGCATGAGGCCGATGCTGCCTTCCTGGATCAGGTCGAGAAGGCCGAGACCGCGGCGGGCATACTTCCTTGCGACCCACACGACGAGGCGCAGGTTGGCGGTGACGAGCCGGACCCGCGCCTCGTTCGCCGTCTCCTCTCGGTCCTCGATCCTCTTCGCGAGGGCGATCTCCTCCTCCGGGGCGAGACGCGGGATCGCGCTGATCTCCTCCAGATACATCTCAACGCCGATGTCGGTTGACCGGGGCTCCGGAGGCCGTCCGCCGAGCTTTCCCGCCGGTCCAGCTCCGGAGGAGCCGCCGCTCGCGTGGCGTTGCCGGATCCTTGGCCGCACCGGATGAGTCGCGTACAGCGGCTCGAGCGTGGGGGACGCCATCGCACTTGCCTCCGTGACCACAGCCGCCCTGCAAGGCGCGAAACCCAGAGAACCACACAGGGGTTCAGGGTCTGGTCATGACCGCCAAGTTAGCTTGCGCAAGCGCACTTGTCAATCAGTGTTGTGGGTAGGTCGCGGTCGTCGACCCACGCGCCCAGTCCGAGCCAGGCCTGTGGCTGGGCGGTCGGCAGGCAAGGTGGACAGGCTCGGTTGTCAATCTAGATTGCGGTACATGTCTCGCCCGGCGGGCCGGGGCGAGTGTCGGCCCCGATGCTGCGCCCACTCGAGATGGGCGCCAGTCCGTGATCGGGCACCGCATGCGCGCCTCAATCACGCGTCCCGACAGGCGGTAATTGGCCCCGGGACGCATCCCCAGCCCGTGCCATCCTAGAGCGCGTGACCGATCCCCTCGCTACCGACCAGACGCGTATCGATCGCTGGCTGTGCGCGGTGCGCCTCGTGAAGACCCGCCCGCTGGCGACGCGGTTGTGCGAGGGCAGTCACGTCCTGGTCAATGGATCGCCCGCGAAGCCGTCGACGAAAGTCCGCGCAGGCGATCGCGTGGAGGCCGTCATCGCGGATCACGACCGCGTCGTCGAGGTCGTGCGGCCGATCGAGTCGCGTGTCGGAGCCGCCGTCGCCGTGACCTGCTACGTGGACCACAGCCCGCCGGTCGTGCCAGAGCGCGGGCCGGAGATCATGGTCATGCGCGGGGAGGGGCGGCCGAGCAAGCGTCGCCGACGCGAGCTCGAGCGCCTGCGCCGGGCTGCCGACGCCTGAGCCCGAAGGCGGGACGGAGTCGGCACTCGGACCGGCTCCTTGTGGCGGTCGCCTCTCCCCGTCGAGCCTCGAACTCGTCCTGGCCGGCATCGACGTGGTGCTCGGCCGCGGCTGACGCACAAGTCGTTGGAGCCCGATGACGACGGTACCCCGGGGCCAACTGAGCGGTGAGGGTGAGATCCCCGCAGTCTCAGCGACCATGAGCCACGACGTGACCGCATCGCCCATCGCCGGGGCCGCGTGCACTCCGTGTAGACGACGTCGTTGTCGGGCGTCCGGGCCCAGCGAGCACAGGCGTAATCCTGCGACTAACCGGGTCGCCCGACAGCAGCTCGACCGAGCGCATCTTCGGACCAGGTTTCTGGTCGAACCTCGACGACGCCCGCCGCACTGAAGTCGCCGTCGAACGCCAGTGCCTCCCCGAGGCGCTCGTGCCGCATGACGACGAAGCTCGTGGCATCGACGAAGGAGTAGACCCGCTCATCGTGGCGCTGAAGCCAGGCCCGGGCCTCGCGCTCGATCGCATCGCCGACATGCACGACGGTGAGCCACGTCGCGGACTCGACCGCGTCGAGGAACGCGACGGCCGATGCGTGTCCGTCGCGGCGGCGCAGAAACGTCCACGTCTCGCCGACGACGTGGTTGGTGGTCAGGATCGGCTGGCCGGGCATCCACAGGCGGACCGCGGCATCGTGATTGGCATCACGCCGGAGCCGGAGCGCCACCCAATAGGAGGTATCGACGAACCTCACGAGCCGTAGACGACGTCGTCGACGGGTGCCGGGTCAGCGTCGCTGCCACCGATCCACTCACGGAACGGATCGAGCGGGGGTTCCGGCTCGCCGATCGAGCGGCGGACGGCGTCACGGATGAGGGCGGCCTTGGACGTGTGGGTTCGGCGTGCCCGGACGGCGAGCGCGTCGTCCATCTCCTCTTCGATGTAGATCTGCAGGCGCTTCATGCGTGAAGTATACGTCGCATACCAGCGTATACGCCATCCGTCCATCGCGTGGTGAACGAGGGCCCTCTTGGGAGGCCGACTGGCGCGCTCGAAAAGGTGCTGGGCGCCCGCTGCTGTCGCCGAACCGGACCGGATCATGCGAACGTCGAGTCGGCGACCGCCAGCCGCCTCGACATCGTCGGTGTCGCGCCACCCCCATCAGTGTCCGGTGGTGTCCCGGAGCCGCTCGAGGCCGTCGAGGATCAGATCCAGCCCGAACTCGAAATCGACCGAGGCACCCCCCGGGGCGGTCGCCGTCATCTCGGCCATCGCGAGGAGGTTCGGATACTCTCCCGCTGGAAGGCTTCGCGCAAAGGCCGCCGCCATCTCCGGAGCGTTCTCGGTGTCGAACGACCAGGCCATCTCCTGGAGCACGAAGCCGTAGGTGTGGCTGTCCAGCGCCATGATCGCGCGGATGACGATCGGCATCGGGAACCCCGCGGCAGCGAGGACGCCGATCATGGCGTCCAGGTAGCGCCGCCTCGCGGGACCGGCGTTGAGGCGGGACTCGATCAGGCTGCTGGCCCAGGGGTGGCGGAACAGGGTCTGGTGGGCCGAGATCGCACTCCGCCGGACGGCCGTCTGCCAGTCGACGTCCCCGGACGGCACCTCGAAGTCGCCCACGACGAGGTCGGCGATGCCGTCGAGGATGTCGTCCTTGTTGGCCACGTGCTTGTAGAGCGACATCGCCTCGACCCGCAGCACCTGGCCGAGCTTGCGCATCGAGACGGACTCGAGGCTGCCCTCGTCCGCCAGGCGGATGGCCGCCCGTAGGACGCGGTCCCGGCTGAGCGGTCTCCGGCGAGTGGCGGCTCGAGGCGGCGGCGTCAGCGGCTTCGTCATCCGATCTTCATCCTCCCGCTTGACAGGCTTACGGTGTAGTCATAGCATACGCCGTAGGCTTACAGTGTAGCCGACGATGGCACCAGCCAGGGAGGCACCGATGTTGATGCAGGTGGCGATCCTCGTGGGCGCCCTGTTCTTGGGAATCGTGGCGATCGCCCTCGTGTACGTGCTGGGGTGGCGGGTGAAGTCCCCGCTCGTGTTCAGCCCACTCATCCGGCTCCAGCGCGCGGTCATCAACCCGCAGCAGATGCGATCGGCGGGCACGCCCGGAGCGTATGCCTCGGTGATCCGGCATCGCGGCCGGACCTCGGGCCGACCGTATGAGACGCCCGTCGGGGTGGTGGCCGCCGACGACGGGTTCCTGATCGCGCTGGTGTACGGGTCACGCACGAACTGGCTCCAGAACGTGCTGGCGAGCGGGTCCGCGACGATCGTGCACGAGGGGCACAGCTACCAGGTCGACCGGCCGGAGATCATCCCGATGCGGACGGTTGCGGCACAGTTCGCGGCCGGCGATCAGCGAGGCTTCCGTTGGCTGGACGTCGACCAGGCGCTTCGGGTCCGGCGCGTCGAGACGGAAGGCGCCGGAGCGCGGGTCACCGAAGCGGCCCGGGGCGAAGCTGCCATGGGTCCGTCCGTCGACACGACCCGGTCGATGGGGGCGCGGAACGTCGGATGAGCCGCGCACCGTGGTCAGGGACTCCCCGTGCCGGCACGAAGCAGAACGTCATCCTGGCCGAGCGTGACGGCCGGATAGAGGGCCGCCTGACCTATGCCGCATGCTGACGCGGGATCAGGTCAACGCCCTGAACCCCTGGTGGGCCGGACCCTGCCTGGCGGCACGCGGGGACCTACTGCTGGCTCGCGAACCAGATGTTGCCGGGCCCGAAGTAGCTGTTGCCCTCGCCCCACAGCGCGACCGTCTTTCCAGACGAGTCGATATCGAGCTCGAAGTAGTCGCCGTACGGCTGGAGGAAGCCGTCCTTGGGCGTCGCCAGCTTGTAGCTATAGCCCGCGACATAGCTCGACAGCTTCGCCTCGGCCGACCAGCTTGTCCCGCCGTCGGTCGAGCGGCGCGAGTAGACGTTCCAGCGCGCGTTTGGGTCGTCGCCCCCGGCGTCGAACCCGTTGCGATCGTCGGTCCAGGCGATCCGTACGTCCCCGTCGCCCGCGGTGGCCAGCGCCGGGAACGTATTGTTCGAGCCAGTCGGCGCGAGTGACACATCGACCGGTGTCGACCACGAGACGCCGTGATCCACCGAGCGCGCGAAGTACAGCCGCTGCGCGTCGAACTTGACACGGTTGGCGTTCCACAGGACATAGACGTGGTCTTCGGCGTCGACGCCAAGGGCCATCTGCGGGCCCCAGTAGTCCCAGCCACCACAGTCGCATGGCGGCCCTGCCCGCGAGACGTCGACCAGGCTGGTCGTCCATGACGTACCGCCGTCGGTCGAGCGGGTCACGAACAGGTTCTTGTCGCCCTTCGCCTGTCCCGACTGGTTGGCACCGTTCCAGGCGAAGTAGACGATCCCGTGCGAGTCGACCGCGCCGCCACTCGGGAGCGACTGGCCGAAGTCGGAGTTCGTCGTGCCGTTGAGGATGTTGCCGGTCGACCAGTGCGCGCCGCCGTCATGTGTGTACGACACGAAGATCTTCTGGAGCGTGTGGTAGACGAGGTACGCGTCCTGGCCGCGGACGGCAAGGATGTCCTTGTCGGTACCGCGCTTGAGCGGCTCGACGAGGCTGGTCGTCCAAGTCTGGCCGAAGTCCATCGACTTCGCGACATACTGGCTTGACTTCTTGTCCTGCATGTACGACGCCCAGACGGTCCTGCCGTCGGCCGGGTCGACGATGATCTGTGGGTCGTCCTCGCGGGTGAGGGTGGGGAAGGGCGCGCGCGGGTCGGTCCAGGTCGCCCCGCCGTCGCTCGACACCTGCAGGTCCATGTGCGGGCTGCCGCAGTCGGGGCAGGTGGGATCGGGCTCGCCGGAGGCGGCGCCACCGTAGCCGATGTAGTGGGTCCAGAACGCGTAGACGTGGCCGTAGCGGTCGGCGGCGATCGACGGCTCCCAGTCGTCGCCGTTCGGGAAGCCCAGGCGGGCCTCGGGGGTGAACCGCGGGGCGGGAGTTGGCCCGGCGATCGCAGTGGTCGCCGTTGCCGCGGCGACGAGGGCGCTCGCCGCGAGAGCGAGTGCCAGCGGCGCGGCGAGCCCTGCGCGCATACGCCCGTTCATTCAAACCTCCTCCCACCCCGCGGGTCGTCGGCGATTTCCAAGGGGAGCGGCCCCGAGTCTACCGCGACGCTCACCGACCGACCTCACGCAGATCCGGCAGGTGAGTCGCGGCGCGAGCGGAACGGCGTGACGGCAACGGCGGTACCAGATCTGAACTCACACCCGATCTGCGTTCAGACCCGGTCTCTTCCGTTTCAGATCCTCAACCGGGAACCCGTATCGCCCGTCGCTGGGGAGATCGGCCACAGACGGGGGGCGGACGGAGCCGCTGCCAGGGCCGAAGCGCTGGCAACCGGTCCTGCAAGCTCCTCTCCGTCCGTGGTCTCGGAGACGAGGCCGAGACGCACGGCGATGGCCGCGATCTCGGCGCGGCCGTTCGCCCCCAGCTTCGACTTGATGTTTGAGACGTGCACGCTGGCCGTCTTCTCGCTGATGAACAGGTCGCTGGCGATCTCCCGGTTCGTGCGCCCCAGGGTGAGGCGCTCCAGGACGTCCTGCTCGCGCCGCGTCAGTCTGAATGGGATCGCACGGCCGACGGGCGCAGCGCCGGAAGCTGGCTCGGAGATCATGGGCCGGCTTGCGACGTCGAGCCGTGACCGCACGGCCAGCCGTTCGATCTCCCGTTGGAGGGGAGCAGCCCCCAGCGCAGACGCGATCTGGTGCGCCTCCACGGCTGCGGCCTGCGCGGCCGCCCGCGAGCCGCGTGAGAGCAGGAGCGCCTCGGCCTGGCGGAATCGGCTGTAGGCGGCCTCGTGGGAATGCTGCAGCTCGACGGCAGTGGCCGCCGCGGTCGCCCACGCGGTCGCGCTCGAGCGACCCATGAGCCGGGTCAGCTCGCCCTTGGCGAGCGCCACGTCGAGGGCAAGATGTGGGTCGCCCCCACCAGGCAACGCGCGGACGAGCTGAGCGTGACGATCGAGCCGTCCGTCGAACTCGCGTCCGATGGCGAGTGATCACATCGATGCCGAGATTCATGGCGCAGGCAACACATGGCCGCGAGGATCCGGAACGAGCGACGCTGCCGTTCATCGTGGCGAACGTCGCCGCATCGGCCGATCAGGAGGCTATCGTGCTGCTCACCATCGATGGCGTGTGGCTCGCGACGAAGGGCTACGCGGATGACATCCACCACGAGGGCATGCAGCCGCTCCGCGAAGTCCTTTCCTCGCTGCTGGCGAACGGCGGGCAGATCTGGGCCTGCGGCGCCTGGACGAAGCCGCGTGGCATCACCGATGAGCATCTGATCGACGGCGCGCGGATCATTTCCGCGGTCGACGTCGTCGCCGAGCTTGCAGGCGGAACCCCGCGCTACACCTGCTGACCGACAGAATGAGGAAACTCACCGCGCTCGTCTAAGGACCGAGCCGATGCGGCCGGCATGCTCTTAGGACGACCTTCTCCACGGAATAGCGGGCAACGCTCCCGCCGACAGCAGATGGAGAAGGAAGATGACTCCGTACTCATCGGCCCCGGTCCGTGGGCCACACGCGCGAGCACCGCGCGCCATGGCGTCCATCGTCGGCCTGTTCCTCCTTGTGGCAGCCAGCGTTCTCCCGGTCGCGGCGGACGGACCGACCGAGTACTCCGACTGGGGTGTGCCCACGGCCATGGGCGAGGTGAACACGGCCGCCCATGACGGCTGTCCCATTGAATCGCCGAACGGCAAGCAGCTGTACGTCGCCTCCACGCGGGCGGGCGGACTCGGGCAGAACGACATCTGGGTGGCCGAGCGCCGGACCATCAGCGCGCCCTGGGGGCCGATGACGAATCTCGGCCCGACGATCAACAGCGGATACCAGGAGTTCTGCCCCACGCCGCTCGGAGGCGGCTGGCTGCTGTTCGTCTCGGATCGCCCAGCCTGCGGTGCCACTCCCAACCTGACGCCACCCGTCGGCGACATCTACATCACGCGCGAGCTCCAGGACGGGACATGGGCCACCCCGCAGCACCTCGGCTGCGTCGCGGACGGAACCGGCCCGAACTTCACGGGCGGTGAGTTCGGACCGTCGTTGGTCAAGACCGGCGGAGAGGAGTACCTGTACTTCTCGAGCACGGGAACGGGGGCGAACCACGACATCTACCGAAGCCGCCTGAACCGCGACGGCACGTTCGAGACGCCGCAGGTCGTCTCCGAGCTGAACAGCGCGGCCGTGGACCAGATGCCGAACGTGAGCCGCGACGGGACTGAGATCGTGTTCGCGTCGAGTCGAGGCGGCAACATGGACATCTGGACCGCGACCTTCGACCGGTCAACCGGACTCTGGGCGAGCCCCGTCCCGGTGGCCGCAGTGAACAGCGACGCGCCGGAGACGCGACCGTCGCTCTCCGGGGATGGAACTCGCCTGTACTTCGGGCGCGGAGCGCCCGCGGATGTCTACGTCAGCACCCGGGTCGAGTTGGACAACGACTAGGACGACTGCGACGGGACGACAACGGCGAAGGCAGCGAAGACCGTCCTCCGCCGTCACCACTGAACGAAGGCCGCCGGATCTCGTCCGGTGGCCTTCTCACGTCTGGGCACGGGCGCTGGCCGTGCCGTGGTGCCGTTCTACAAAGGGCCTCGGCGCCGCCAAGAGCGACGTTGGGCGATGATGGTGGCGTGAGTGATGCACGCTTGGCAGCGCATCCAGTCGGCGACGTCGGCGCGCCGGCCCTGTCGGTCGATCACCTGACCAAGCGCTTCGGCGGCCGGACGGCCTTCGAGGACGTCTCATTCGCCGTTGGACGCGGCGAGGTGTTCGGTTTCCTCGGACCCAACGGTGCCGGCAAGACGACGACCGTCCGAACGCTCGGGACGCTGCTCGCTCCGACATCCGGCTCGGCGACGGTTGCCGGCCTTCCGCTCACGCCGGAAAACGGCGTCGACATCCGGCGCCGGATCGCGGTCATGCCCGAGTCGCCCGGTCTCTATCTTCGGCTGACCGTCGAAGAGAACCTCGCCTGCTTCGCAGACCTGTACGAGGTGGCCATACCACGAGATCGCATCGAGCGCGCATTGGCGGCCGTCAACCTCGCCGATCGCGCCGGGGAGGCGTGCGCGACCCTGTCGAAGGGACTCCGCCAGCGCGTCGCACTGGCGCGGGCGCTCCTGAGTGATCCCGAGGTGCTCTTCCTCGACGAGCCGACCGCGGGCCTCGACCCGGTTGCCGTGCGGGAGGTCCACGAGCTCATCGACGGACTCCGGCGCAGTGGTGTCACCGTCTTCCTGACGACGCACCGTCTCGAGGAGGCAGAGCGGCTGTGCGATCGGGTCGCCATCCTGAACACGACGCTGCGAGCGATCGGCCGCCCCGATCAGCTGCGCGAACAGCTGTTCAGCCGGTCGATCACGGTGAAGACCCTGGCGCCACTCTCCGAACCCGGCGGCGTGTTCAGTGGGGTTGCCGGGGTCACGAGCTGGCGCGAGGACGGAGCCGGCACGTACGTCCTCGGCGTCGCGGACGTTGCTGTTGCGGCGCCCGCCGCTACCCGAGCGCTCGTGTCCGCCGGCGCCGACGTGCTCGCGATCGGTGAGGCGCGCCAGTCGCTCGAGGACGTCTACCTCGAGCTGATCGATACAGATCAGGAGGCGTCGGCCCGATGAACCTGAGCGCCAGGCGCATCGGCGCCATCGTCCGCAAGGAACTGCGTGAATACAGGCGGAATCGTTCGATCGTGTCGGGCATGGCGATCCTGCCGCTCGTGTTCTCGATCCAGCCGCTCATCGCCGTGCTGCGGTTCTCGACCAATGCGTCAGGCGCGCTGTCTCATGAGCACACGCTGCTGTACATGCTCGGCATCCCGACGCTCGTGCCGGCATTCGTGGCCGCGTACGCCGTGGCCGGCGAGCGGCAGCAGGGCACGCTCGAGCCCGCGCTCACGACGCCGATCCGCCGCGAGGAGTTCCTGCTGGGCAAGGCGCTCGCCGCCCTCATCCCGTCGCTCGTGCTCGCGTACGCCGTGTTCGCCCTGTTCGCGCTGGTTGTCGTCCTCTTCGCTCAGCCGAACGTTGCCTCGGCGGTGTTCCAGGGGGCGGACCTTCTCGTCCAAGTGGCGTTCACGCCGCTCCTGGCGGTCTGGACGATCTGGGTCGCGCTGGCGATCTCGACCCGAGCAAGCGATGTACGCGTCGCTCAGCAGCTCGCGATGCTGGCGAGCCTGCCGCCGGTCTTCCTGACCGTGCTCATCGCGCTGGACGTGATCGTGCCGACGGTGCAGCTCGGGCTCGGGCTGGGACTCCTCCTCCTGACCCTCGATGTGCTCGGTTGGCGCCTGACAGCCCAGCTCTTCGATCGCGAGCGACTGCTCACCAGCACGAGCTGAGTCCAGAGCGCCCCTGGATGACGACCACTTCGGCGGCAAGCCCATGCCCGGCACATCAGCGCGACACCGATGGGTGAGGTGAGCTGCGGCGGCTCAGCAAACCGCGGACGGCGGCCTCGGGGTCATCACCGGATACGCCTCGGGCGTCGTCTCCCCATCGACGATGTCTCCAGACGGCACGGCGAGGGTCAGGACGCGGGCTACGTCCTGCACCGAGAGGGGGTCGGACACGGGCAGCGCTCCTGGGGACGCGGGGGCTCCGCACCGATCGCGGCGCCGGCATCTCTGGAAGGTCGCGGGAGCATAGCAGCACTCCTCGCCCATGACGCCGGGGAGTCCGCGCACGGCGACGGGGCAGACCAGCGTGCCGTCATTGCCTATCGCCCGATTGGGCGATGCGCTCAGCCTCCCCATCGGCGAACCCCCTCGTGCGCGAATATGCTGGGACCGTGGAGCGCGGAGACTACTGGCAGAACGTCTACCTGACGCGGCCGACCGATGGGGTCGGATGGTACGAGCCTGACCCAGTCGTGTCCCGGCGCCTGGTCGCGGCGGCGGTGCGTGCTGGCGCTCGCAGCGTGATCGACGTCGGCGGCGGGGCCTCGTCACTGGTGGATCACATGCTGGACCTCGACCTTCAGCGCGTCGCCGTGCTCGACGTCTCGGAGGCCGGACTGGGGGTCTCGAGGCGGCGGCTTGGTGATCAGGCAGGTCGCGTGGAGTGGGTCGCAGGCGATGTGACGAGCGTTGGCGACGTGGGCCAGTTCGACGTCTGGCACGACCGCGCCGTCTTCCACTTCCTGGTCCATCCGGAGGATCGGGCGGCCTACGTCCGCCTTGCCCAGAGGACGCTCCTTCCCGGGGGGACTCTGATCATCGCCACCTTCGCCCCGGACGGACCCGAGCGGTGCAGCGGGCTGCCGGTCTGCCGCTATGACGGCGGCCAGCTCGCGGATGCCTTGGGACCGATGTTCCGCTTGGACGCCAGCGAGCGGCATACCCACACAACGCCCGGCGGCACTGAGCAGCGGTACGTCTACGCGACGCTGACGCGCGCCGGCTAAGCTGCCATCGCCCACGACCGCAACGTGGCTACGATCACTCCCTGCGCGAAGGGATCGGGATGCCGCTGTTCATGGATCGCCACGACGTGCCCGCAGTGACGGCCGAACAGGTTGCGCAGGCGCATCTGGCCGACCTCGAGATCGGGGCCAAGTTTGGGGTGCAGTTCCTCGCCTACTGGTTCGACGCCGACCAGGGCGAGGCGTTCTGCCTGGCGAAGGCGCCCACCGGCGATTCGCTCACGGCTGTGCACAAGGCAACGCACGGCCTGATCCCCAACGAGATCATCAGCGTCTCCGAGGACAACGTCCTGCGGCTCCTCGGAAGGATGAGCGAGACCGGAAGTGACACTCCAGGGGTCAATCCATTCCGGACGATCCTGTTCACGGACCTGCAGGGTTCGACGTCGATGCTGGAGGCGGTCGGTCAGTCGGCGTTCATGGTGCTGCTGACGGAGCACGACCTGATCATCCGGCGCGCGCTGGTTGCAGCACATGGACGCGAGGTCAAGCACACGGGCGACGGGATCATGGCCGCATTCGACGACGTGGCGAGCGCGTTGGAATGCTCGATGGCGATCCAAGCCGGGTTCCAGGCACGATCTCGTGAGGGCCTGACACCCGAACTTCGGGTGCGGATCGGGGTCGCCGCCGGCGAACCCGTTGACCACAACGACGATCTGTTCGGTTCGACGGTCACGCTGGCCAGCCGGATTTGTGATGCGGCCGAGGCCGGGCGGATCCTCACGTCCGACCTCGTTCGCGACTTGGGCATCGAGCGAGGCTTCGCGTTCGATGGCGGTCGCGACGTGGTTCTGAAGGGGATC
Source organism: uncultured Chloroflexia bacterium (assembly GCA_963741915.1). Classification (GTDB taxonomy): domain Bacteria; phylum Chloroflexota; class Limnocylindria; order Limnocylindrales; family CSP1-4; genus CAIXZV01. The sequence goes on from CAVUJW010000003.1 coordinate 51,395, forward strand.
TCCGGCCCGACCCGTGTCTTCGAGCTCGCGCCTCGTCCGTCCTGAGGCAACCCAATCGAGACGAGTCCGCCTGAGACACCAATCGTCCGTTCCGGCCACTCCCTCGGGCTCGGGCAACCGCGGCGCGAGGATCCACACGAGCTGTCCTGTCGTCGCCGCCCCGACATTCGGCCGCGCGTCTGCCAGGTGGTGCGACACGGTCGAGTGCGACAGGCCGAGCCGATAGGCGGCGGCCTTCTCCTGGTGTGTGGCCGCCGCGTACCCTCGGCCGTGCGCGATGCGACCAGCGTGACGGAGTCCACGGAACCCACGGACAGCGGCCGGAGGTGCGCGGGTGGCAAACGGGGTCATGTGATCCGGTCGCCACGACGAGGAGCGGATGGGCGATGAGCGAGCTGCCGCAACTCTTCGAGGATGTCACCCGCTGGTATGCAGCAACGACGGTCGCGCTGGGGATTCGGACGGGCCTGATCGACCCTCTCCTCGCCGGTGGCGGGACTGCCGCTGAGCTCGCCGCCTCAGCGAGGGTCGACCCGGACAACGCCGCCCGCTGGGCAGATGCGATGGTCGTCGGCGGCTATGCGGCGGTGGCGGACGGACGCTACACGCCGCTCGATGAGACGCTCGGGCTGCTGCGCGGTGGTGTCCCCATCGACGTCCGCGCGGTCGTCGAGCTGCTCGTGCCGCTCGGGTCGCTCCTGCCGCGCGTGGTCGCCGCGATCGTCGACGGGGGCGGCATCGCATCCGCCGGGTTCCAGGCCGCGCTCGGGATGACGTCGGAGCGGGTGAACGCCCCGATGTACCGCGCCTTCCTCCTCGACGAGTGGATCGCCGGCCATCCGGAACTGAGGGCCGCCCTCGAGCGCGGGATCGACGTCGCCGAAGTCGGGCCGGGCAGCGGCACCGCGCTGCGGATCCTCGCAGGCGCATTCCCCGCGTCGCGCTTCGTCGGCTACGACGTGGATGTCGCGACGGTCCGGGAAGCCGTCGCGACCGCAGCCGGCGAGGGCCTCGCCAACGTGCGGTTCGTGGCGCTCGACGGACGTGCGCTGCCCCGTGCCACCTATGACCTCGTCTGCATGTTCGACGCATTCCACCACGTGACCGATCCGTCTGCGGTTTTCGACGGGATGCACGCCGCACTGCGTCCCGACGGTTCGCTGCTTCTCGCCGAGTCCGCCGTGTCGGGCGATCCCATGACGGACGCGGCCGATCCGACCTCGCCGATCATCTACGGCTGCGACCTTCTCTACTGCTACCAGGAGAGCACGATCGCCGGCCGCCCCGGGACGGGCGCCACGTGGCCCGGGCGCGGCCTTGGAGCGATGCTCCTCGACCACGGCTTCTCCGAGGTCGGACGGGTCACGTCGCAGGCGGGGTACGTCGTGGTCCGGGCGGTGCCGATCCGCACGTGACCCCGGCCGGATCTTGACCGACCACGACCGCACCCCGCCGCCACGTCCGCCGGCAGGCCCGGACGGCACCTCAGGCGCGCGGCGAGCATCCACACGAGCTGCGCCGTGGTCGCCGCCCCTAGCCTGGACCTGGCGTTCGCCAGGTGGTGCTTCACGGTCGAGTGCGACAACCGAAGTCGCGGCCGATGTCGAGCCCGATGTAGCGCATGGCGTGCCAGGGCTGCAGCCCGCAGGACGCAGGGGCCGATGGACCTGCTGACCCCGATGACGATCTCGCGTTCTTCCGGGCGGCGTGGGGCTCGGCCGGCGCGCTTCGATCGAGCGCGGCCGCGCCGGCCCGGAGGCCCTCGCCTTCCCGGTCGGACGAGCTGTCGATTGCCTCGGTGGCTGGCGCGGTCTCTTCGCTCGCGGTGCTACGGCTGCCGGGCAATGCGTGGCTGGATCGGCGAGCCTCACGGCTGATCGGCATGAGGGCGGATACTGGTTTCGCGATGGAGCGACCGGATGACCTTGACCTGCTGCTGGAGGCCGCTAGCGCCGCTGACCCTGGTGTGCGAATCGAGTTGCGCGATTCAATCGCGCGCTACGGTCCCCCGGCTGTTCCTCGCCTTCGAGCTTGGCTCGCAGACCCTCGTTTGAGCGCTTTCGCGGTGCGGACACTTGAGAAGATCGCCGTGGATCCTGCCAATCGCCACGCCGTTCTCGAGGCATTCGGGTCCCTCGACTCGGGGGCGGTGAGCGAGGGGGTTGTGCGCGACGTCGCAGACGCCGTGGCAAGAATCACCGGAAGGGTGCCTCGTTCAGGCGGTCCGCGAACGCCTGCTCGAAGGGAGTCAGTCGAGGCGTGGCCGGGATCGCGGGTCGTCTCGAGGCTCGAGCTGCGGTTCCACGACGCGATGCTCGACGTGTTCAGGCTCGCTGGCGAGGCGACGAGACGGAAACGATCCGACGGGACCAGCGAGCGTGGCTATTGGGCGAGCTACTTCCTCCGCGGCGTCCGGAACCACGGCGGCCCCGATTACGCGCACCAACTGCTGCGCAAGGAGGGCACGACCGATGGGTTCCAGCGGCTCAAGGAGGAGGGCCGTCTCGACCTCACGATGGAAGCGCTGGTCCTGCGGCCCGAGTACGCCGAGCTCTTCTCGGACGAGGAACGGAGAGTTGCGGCACACCGGCTTGCCGAGGCCGGCTACCAGCCAACCCGCGGATGAGCCAGCAACTTGGGAGGCACCGGTGTCGGGTATTCGACGCTTCGACCACGTTGGCATCACGGTTGCGGACCTCGACACGGTAACGGCGTTCTTCGTCGGGCTGGGATTCGAAGTCGAGGGTCGGATGCCGATGGAAGGCGAGTTCGTCGACGCGGTCATCGGCATTCCTGACTCCCGAAGCGAGATCGTGATGCTGCGGCCGCCCGACGGAGGGACGGGGATCGAACTGTCGAGCTTCATCCGACCCGACCACGAACCGGGATCGCCCGACGCGATGTCCACCGAACTGGGGTTACGCAACGTCGCGTTCGAGGTGGACGACCTCGACGCGATTCTCGACCGACTGGCCACGGACGGCTACCGCCTCGTCGGTGGCGTCGGTCAATACGAGGACTTGTGGCGCATGGCGTATGTGCGCGGACCCGAGGGGATCATCGTGTCCCTGGCGCAGCGACTCGGTTGAGATGGAGCGGGCCGTGCGGAACCGGCTGGCGACATCGGGCCAGGGATCATCGCTGCCCACTGGCCGCCCGCGATGCTGCAGCCACCAGCCTGGCGACGCTCTCGAACTAGGCGCACCGGAACCGACCCGGGCAAGGATCCAGGAACGGGACGTTGAGGTACGACCGCCGTTCCTGCTTGGCCGACGGTGTAACGCCAGTGGCAGTCGCGGTCGGCGTTGTCGAACGCGAGAGGGACCCCTTCAGAGCTCGTCGACTATTGCCCGCCGCCAACGCACGATCAGGTGACGCGGCTCCGTTCGTCCTGGGCCCCTGCCCGGGCCTCAGCTGCTTCGGGAACACCGGCGTTTCGGGCGATGCCCGCCCAGAAGTCCACCGCGGCGCGTTCGTAGAGCAGGCCCATCCGCACGGTCTCGCCGTGCCAGCGCTCGGCCGTGCGATGTCCCGGACCAGCCTCGCGAGATCCTCGCTCGACTCGCCGATCTTCTTCGTACTCGCCAAGCTTCGCGCTGTGGATCGCCAGCTGCTGGACGGCGATCGCGCGTCGCGCCTCGGGAGGCGCAAGATCGGCGAAGAACAGTTGCAGGAGCCCGGGGTCGCGCAGCTCCGTCGGCTCGCGTGATGGCTGGTCGAGCCACGCGCGGAGCGCATCGAGCCCGGCCGGCGTGATCGTGAAGATGCGACGTCGACGCCCGCCCCCCTCGCGCTCCTCGCTGAGCAGCCCGAGCTCCGCCAGGCGGGAGGGCTCGCCGTACAGGAGGGTGTGCGGAAACGACCAGAAGTGGCCCAGGGTCGCCGCGACGTGGCGCTTGAGCTCATACGGGGTGGACGGACCCTCCCGCGCAAGCAGGCCGAGGACAAGGCACGCGGTGGGAGTCAGCTTCTCGGTTGACATACTGCGTAATGTACCATACGATATACATGGTTCCAGACAAACGATTCGCCACCACTGACGAGCGATGTCGGCAGGGCCCGGAAGGCTGAAGGACGAGCATGCACACGTGGGCCATTGACACCGCGCACTCCGCGGCGAGCTTCTCGCTCAAGCACATGATGGTCGCCACCGTCCGCGGCCAACTCGCCGGCATCGAGGGCGCGATCGACTTCGACGAGGCGGCGCCCGAGCATTCTTCGGTCGAGGTCCGTATCCCGACTGCCACCATCACGACTGGCATGGACGCGCGCGACCAGCACCTTCGCTCCCCCGACTTCTTGGCCGCCGAGGAGTTCCCATTCATGGTCTTCAAGAGCACCGGGATCGAGCCCGACGGCGATGCCTTCAAGGTCCACGGCGACCTGACCATTCGCGACGTCACGCGCCCGGTCGTGCTCGACACGACCCTCGATGGGATCGTTCCGGGGATGCAGGGCGGCCGCCTCGCCGCGTTCGAGGCGCATACCAGGATCAAGCGCGCCGACTGGGGCATGACCTGGAACAAGGCCCTTGAGACCGGCGGCTGGGTGGTCGGCGACGAGATCCGGATCGACCTGGACCTCGAAGCCGTCGAACCGGCGCAGGTCGCCGTTCGGGCCTGACGGCTGGCGCCGACCCGGGACGACCCGGGTCGATGAACCCGAGAGATGGCGGTTCTGCCCACGGTGGCCGAGCCGCAGGAGATGACCAGATGACCCTCATGTTTCGCGATCCGTTCACGGATACCATCCCCATGCGACAGGCGCTGGATCGGCTGTTCGAGGAGAGCCTCCCCCGGCCGTTCCGCCACTGGCTGGCGGTCGATGTCTACGAGACCGCCAGCACGCTCGTCATCAAGGCGGCGTTGCCGGGCGTGAAGCCCGACGAGGTCGACATCGCGATCGATGGCGACACCCTCACGATCACGGGCGAGCTGAAGGCCGACGAGACGTCGGCAGACCGGCAATACCACCGGCGCGAACTGCACGTCGGCTCGTTCGAACGGGCCCTGCGACTACCTGAGCGCTTCGAGGCCGGGAAGACGGATGCGGTCTTCGAGAACGGCATCCTGACCCTCACGATCCCCAAGGCGGAGCAGGCCGAGGTAAAGCACATCAAGGTTCAGCCGGTGATGATCGAGGCGAAGGCGGTCGAAATCGAGCGCTGACGCCGCCGGTGAGGCTGACGCCCGAACGGCGTCAGCCGGCCGGTCGATCGAGAACTCCAGAACGTGGCGGCACCATGAAGACACCGAACGTCCCTCCCATGGAGCCCGCCCGTCGCTCTCGGGCTGACGACAGCGATACGGCGGGGTTCGCCCTCCCCGCCCGCTGGCATGACCCGCGAGTCACGGACAGCAGTCTCGCAAGGTCGGCGACGCTGCCGAAGACGCCGCGACCGTCTCACGGCAGCTTCGCCATGCGCAAGAATCAGGCGCTCGCCGCTTCGTCCTCGGTCGCCGAGAAGGACGTCGCCACCTGGTTTGGGTGACGGTCGATCCCGGGGACGAGAGGCCGCCTTCGAAGGGTCCGCCACCTCCATTGACGACCGTCTCACGGGTGATACGATGACCTGCATGGAGACGGTCACGATCCGAGAGTTGCGCAACCACGGCGGCGAGGTGATGGACCGCGTCGAGGCCGGCGGGCGCGCGATCGTGACCAGGGACGGGCGGCCGGTTGCCGAGCTCCGGCCCGTGCGCTCGCGCGGAGTCGGCGCCGCCGCCCTGCTCGAACGCTGGCGCCGCCTGCCGGCGGTCGACGCTGCCGCTCTGCGCCGCGACGTCGACGACGTCATCGATCAGTCCCTGTGAGCGATCCCGAGGGCCTCCTCGACACGAGCGCCTTGCTGGCTCTACAGCGGCTCGCCGATGCCTCATCGCTGCCTGAGGTCGCGCTTATCTCGGCGGTCACGCTCGCCGAGCTGACCGCGGGACCGCTGGTCGCGACTGACGAGATTGAGCGGGCTCGGCGGCTGGCCCAGGTGCAGCAGGCGGAGACCGACTTCGACCCCGTTCCGTTCGACGCCGCCGCGGCCCGCGCGTTCGGCCTCGTGGCGTCCTCATACCGGCGCTCGGGCCACAAGCCCGCGGCACGGTCGTTCGACGCGATGATCGCGGCGACGGCCATCGCCAACGGGCTGCCCCTCTACACCGCCAATCCCTCGGACTTCGAGGGGATCGAGGGATTGGCGGTTCGGGCCGTCCCGCCTCCAGGGATGAGGACCGACCGAAGGCGCACGACTTAGGCTCCCCAGAGCCGCGTCCTCTCGCGCTCGCCAAACCGGCGCACCGCATCCGCACGAGGACGGGCGGACAGCCAGCCGCCGTCAAGCCGGTCCGCGGACTTTGCCACGCGGTCAGCGGCGCAGGTCTCGCCACGCGACGACCGTCGCGATTGCGCGACGTGGCGCCATGACAATCAGGTACGGCAGGACGAAGAGCCGCCCGAGGACGAAGCTCACGGGCGCCATCACGAGGGCCAGAGTCGCGCCACGACGCCTTCCTGCCAGAGCCACCGGCCGATGAGGACGTCGACGCCCGAGACTGCGATGAGCAGCCACGCGAGCGCCCAGCCAAGTAGCGTCAGTCGGTCACCCAGCGGAGTCTTGCCGACCTCGTCCGGCACGGTTCCGAGCCGCCGTCGCGCGGGTGACGGCGGCTGCGCGACGGCGCTGCCGCACTGATCCTCGGCTTCTGTCGTCGCCGCGGAGGTCTCTGGCTACGCCGCCGGAGTGCGATTAGCCTCGAGCCGGCACCGGTTCAGGATCTGAAGCTTGCAGCGCCGGACGAGCTCATCGTTCCGCTCACGCTGGGCACCGCCGGCGTCGTGGGACACCGTCACGCCGGCGCGCCCTCCGGGGCCGGGAGCAGCCCGAGCTGCTGAAGCATGCTGAGCTGATCGACGACGTGCCAGTGCTCGGCCATCCTGCCGCCTTCGAGCCGATGAATGTCAATTCCCGCGATTCGGAACTCCCGGCCTGTTGCGGGGATGCCCATGAACGGGCCAACGTGCCGCCCGGTGTGCGTCCAGCGCACGACCACCTTGCCGGGCTCCGCGACCACGTCCTCGATGGTGAAGCGCGGGTCGAGCGCCTCGATCAGCATGCTCACGCGGCGCTTCAGACCCTCGCGCCCATCGCCCTGACCGGGGAGCGGATCGTGCTCGACGTAGTCGGGGACAGCGAGGAGGTCCAGGGTCTCGATGTCTCGCCCGTTGAGCACGTCCTCGTAGTAGCGGTGGACTGTTGCCACGTCGGCCTCGAGAGACATCTCCGTCCTCCATGTCTGTTCGCAGGACTCTGACGACAACAGTCTTCGCATTCCCGGCAGCAAGACCATGACGAGTCGGACGAGGTGGTCACCAAGTGACTCACCGACTCGGCGACAGCGCCCACCGCACGGCTTCGCCGACGGTCATCCGGCGACCCGCCTGCCAAGCCTGGTCCCAGGCCACATCTCCGACGAACGCCTGCAGCTGCTCGCGCCGGGGGCCGATAACCTCCCAGTCGAATGGCATCGGCTCCGTCGCCGTTTCCTGGCGGAGGCGCTCAGCCACGCCCGACAGGCGGGCCGCTGACCGCGGATCTCCCTCGGCGGCCGAGGCGATCTCGAGCCCCTCCGCGATGCCCCAGCCCTCGCCGACGCGGGCAAACCCTGACAGGCTCTCGGAGGCAAGCCGACGGGCGGCGTCGGCATCGTTGCGCATGAGTGACGCGACCGCCAGCTGGGCCTTCGAACGGGCAACGAATTGGCGATCGCCGAGGGCGGTGAAATGGTCTAGCGCCTCGCGCAGGAGCCGCTCGCCTGCGACCGGGTCGCCGGCGTGCGTGGTTGCGTGACCGAGGTTGAACAGTGAGAGCGCGAGGATCCAGTCACTGCCGACGCGGCGGGCGATGTCGAGCGCCTCGCGGAACGCCTCCAGCGAGTCGACGTACCGGCCCCCGACCATGAGCAGCATCCCCTGCTCGGTGAGCGCGTTGCGGAGCGCCGGCTCATCGGCATGCTCGCGGGCGAGCGCCAAGTGCTCATCGGCAAGCGTGCGCATCGCGACGTAGTCGCCCTGGTGGTAGGCGAGCCACGCGGCTCCCCACAGCGCCTCCGCACGGGCCGCGGTCGAGCCCCCCTCTTGGGACAGGGCCTGGCGCAGCCAGCGTCTCCCCTCGGCGAAGTCGCCATGCTGGCGCCAAAACATCCATAGCGCGGCCGTCAGGCGCAGCGACGCCTCCGAATCGCCGTGCTCAAGGAGCCTGCGCAGCACGACCCGGAAATTCTCGTGCTCCCGGTCGAGGCGCGCATACCACACGTCCTGCGCGTCACCGAGCAAGTGGGGACGGGCGGACCGAGCGAGCTCGAGGAAGTACGTAGCGTGGCGCTCCCCGGCCAGATCGAGGTCGCCTGCCTCAAGCGCAACCTCCGCGGCGAACGCCCGGATCACGTCGAGCATCAGATAGCGATCGTCGCCGACCGTTGCCTCGAGCGTGACGAGACTGTGGTCGACGAGGACGCTCATCGCCTCCAGCGTGGCTTCGGGCGTTCCACCGCTGATTGCCCGGGCCGCGTCGATGGAGCAGCCTGCGGCGAACACCGCGAGGGTCCGGAACAGGCGCCGTGCGGCCTCATCGAGCAGGTCGTAGCTCCACGCGATCGTAGCCCGCATCGTCTGCTGTCGGGGCGGCAGGTCGCGCGCGCCCGCCGACAGGACATCGAGGCGGCCGACGAGGTGCTCCCGTAGGGCGTGGACGCTCATGTGCTTGGTACGGCGCGCCGCGAGCTCGATCGCGAGCGGGATGCCAGCCAGGCGGCGGGAGATGTCGCGAATCGCCGTCGCATTGGCGTCGTCAAGGCCGAATGCCGGGTTGACGGCCCGGATCCGCTCGACAAGGAGTTCAACCGATGGCCATCCAGCGAGGTCCGCCGGCACGGCGCGCCGAGCGACGGCGGGCGGCAGGGGCAGAGGGGGCACGGTGATCTGGCGCTCGCCGCTCACCCGAAGCGGAGCGCGGCTGGTCACGAGCACCTTCAGCCCCGGGCACGCAGCCAGCAGGTCAACGGGGATAGGCGCGGCGTGGAGGAGATGCTCGAAGGTGTCGAGGACCAGGAACATCTGTCGGGCACGCAACTGCCGCACCAGCGCCGCGAACGTGGTGTCGCGCTCGGCTCGGACGCCGAGCGCGCGCGCGATCGCGGCTGCCACCTGGCTCGCCTCCCGTACGTCAGCCAGCGGCACGACCCGGAACCCGTCACTGAACTCGGTCTCGCACCGGGCGCTCGCTTCGAGGGCGAGCCGTGTCTTCCCGATGCCGCCTGTCCCGGTCAGCGTCACTAGCCGGGCGTCGGGAGAACGGAGCGCACCGAGCAGCACGTCGAGCTCGCGCCGCCGGCCGAGGAACCGGTCCAGCGGAGCTCCGACGGCTCGTGCGCCGGTCGTGGCGCGGCGGTCCTCGAGCGTGAGCTCGCCCAGGCTTCCGCGCCCGACGCGCTGGAAGACGCTCCGTTCCTCGCCCTCGAGCCTCAGGGCGTCGGCCAGGCGGAGTGCGGTGTCCGGGTACACGCGCTTGCGACGGGCGCGCTCAATGTCGCTGACTGCGCGGGCGCTCAGGCCTGCCCGCTCGGCCAGTTCCTCCTGGGTAATGCCGATCGCAGCCCGGTGGAGCCGCACCAGCTCGCCGAGATCGGACTGTCGTCGCTCCATATCCCCCACCGAGGTTCGAAGCAGACCTAGTAGTCGACCGGCACCGCCTGGCGGACTCGCGAGCGGTCAGCCCCCCTCTCTTACAGGGTACTGCGCACCGGGGGGCTTGCCGCAAGACGAGGGGCCTGGGGTAGAGTCCCGGCCTTGTCCGCAGATCCACGCTTCCGGAGGTCGCTCCATGCGCGTCCTGGCGTCGAGCTGGGGCTCGCGAGGGGACATCGAGCCGCTCGCAGCCCTCGCGCTCCGGTTGCGCGAGCTCGGTGGCGAGGTTCGGGTCTGCGCGCCGCCGGACGAGGAGTTCGCGGCGCTCTTTGCCCGGGTGGGCGTCACGGTCATCCCCCTGGGCCCCTCCACGCGCTCGATCGCAGCCGGGCTGCAGGCGCCGTCTCCGGACGCCGCCTTCAAGCTTGCAGCCGAGCTCGTCGCCGCCCGGTTCGCCACGCTTCCCGCGGCGGCCGATGGCTGTGACGCAATCGTCGCGACGGGCCTGATGCCCGCGGGAGCGCGGGATGTCGCGGACGTGCTCGGCCTCCGCTACGTGCTCGCGACCTTCCACATCTTCGGGCTGCCGTCGCGGCACTTCGCGCCGGCCGCGCGGCCCGGCAAGCCGTCGCCTGCGGGCGAGACCGACAACCGGGTGCTCTGGGCTCAGGATGCGGAGCGCGTCAACGCGCTGTACGCGGAGCCGCTCAACCGGGGCCGCGCGGCGATCGGCCTGCCCCCGGTCGACAACGTCCGCGACTACGTCATCACGAACCAGCCGTGGCTGGCGGCGGATCCGGTCCTTGCCCCGTGGAAGGAGCTGACCGATCTCGAGATCGTGCAGACGGGGGCCTGGATCCTGCCCGACGAGCGCCCGCTCCCGAATGAGCTCGACGCGTTCCTCGACGCGGGCGAGCCGCCGGTGTACGTGGGCTTCGGGAGCATGGCGATGCGCACCTCGAAGGACCTCGGTCGGGTGGCGATCGAGGCGATCCGCGCACACGGTCGCCCCGTCGTCCTGGCCCGCGGCTGGGCCGACCTCGCGCTGACCGACGTCGGGGACGACTGCCTGGTCGTCGGCGAGGTCAACCACCAGGCGCTGTTCCGCCGGGTCGCCGCTGTCGTGCACCACGGCGGCGCGGGCACCACGACGACCGCCGCCCTGGCCGGCGCCCCCCAGGTGGTGGTGCCGCAGATCGTCGATCAGCCGCATTGGGCGCGGCGGGTGGCCGAGCTCGGCATCGGTGCGGCCCACGACGGACCCGTTCCGACCTCGGAATCCCTCGCGAGCGCGCTCGGAAGGGCCCTGGCTCCCGAGACCCGCGCACGCGCGATCGCCGTGGCCGGCGAGATCCGCACCGACGGGGCGATGGTGGCCGCGAGGCGGCTGCTCGAGTCGTCACGAGGCTGACGCCAACCCGGGGCGTCGCGGCTCTCTGCGCAACCTCGTCTTCGTCGTCGCGCCGCGCTGGCTCGTAGCTCGACAATGAGGCCCGACGAACGAGCATCCGCGCCGGGAGCGATGGGAATGGGCGACGATCATCCGAACGCACTGGCCTACCTCCAGACCGTCGAAGCATTCCGGGATCGTGACTTCGAGACGATCGCCTCGTTGATTGCCGAGGACGTGGTCTGGCATCTCCCCGGAGATCACCCGCTGGCCGGCGACTGGGAAGGTCGCGACCAGTTGTTCCGGCTGTTCGCGAAGCTGGGCGCACTCGGGTTCACCATCCGCGAGCACGATGTCTTCGCCGACGACGACCACGTATGCGCGCTGAGCTACATCGGCGCGCGCCGGGAGGGCCTGGAGGTGGAGACTCGCGTCGTGAGCATCTTCCACTACCGCGATGGGCGGCAGACCGAGCGGTGGTTCTACCCCGACGACGTGGTCGCCTGGAACAGCATCTTCGGTTAGTGGCGGGACTCGGGGCTCGAGTCACAGGCGTCGAAGACCACAGCACCCGTAACCGTGCCCAGCGGGCGAGATCGTGGCGGAGAACTCACCGGCCGCGGACCTACGTCCGGCACCCGACGAGGGTGCGCGGCCGCCGAGCTTGGGCCCATGCAGGCCGTCCGACGACCAGGGCGGCGTCGCGATCGCAGCGCGGGCTCCCGCCAGGCGCGTAGGTCGGCGAGATTGCGTTTCGCGGTACTCGACCGGCACCCACGCGCCGCCGCGTCCGCCACGGACCTCCGGCGGAAACGAACGCGGCGCAACGGGTGCGGGGGGGTGGGCCGCGGCTTCTATTCGGCCGTTTGGGCCACGCCCTCAGGCTCCCGACGGTGGGGGATGTCCAGCTCGATCTGGTCACCGGCACGGATCTCGGCAGCATCCTGCGGGACGGCCAGGCCCATCTGGACCGCGATGTACGGCGCGTCCACGGTCGGTCCGAACAGGGTGGCCGAAGCCTGGCTGTGCTGCCACAGCAGGCCGATGAAGTACAGCCCGGGGATCTCGCTCACGCCCCGGTGCTGGCGCGGAATGCCCTGGGCATCGGTGATGGGCGCATGGATCCACGAGTGATCCATCCGATACCCGGTGGCCCACAGGACCGAGGTGATCCCCTCTGCCCGCAGGTCAAGTTCCATGCGCTCCGGTGGGTCGTACGGTTCGTGCTCTACCACGCCCGGCGGCGCATCGATGCCCGCCCGCGCGATGTAGGTATCGATCGGAGGCCGCACGAACTCCTCGAAGAACGCCTCCGAGCGGCGGAGTCGCATAGCGAGATCGGGCGCGACCGTCAGCCGGTGCTCGTCGACCGACTCGAGGTGGCCCAGGAGCGTCAGCCCATCCTTGGCCGCCATGCGACGCAGGCTGACGTCCTGGCCGCCGTGGTGGCCGGTGAGCTGCGGCGTACCCGCCAGGCGCCGTCGCGGATCGGGCAGGGTGTCCGCCTTGGGCATTCGCACGCCGTAGGTCTCGCCGTCGACCTCCAGCGTGGCGAGCCAGCGGAAGATGTCCCGGCCGCGGTAGCGTCGCGGTGCCCAGCCGTTGCTGCCGACGGCGAGGAATACGCGTCGGCCGGCGGCCAGCAGCTCGTCGGCCAGCTGGACGCCGGTCTGACCCGACCCGACGATGAGCACGGCGCCGGGCGGCAGCGACCGCTCGTTGCGATAGGCGTGCGAATGGAGCTGGTGGATGTCGGCCGCAACGCGACCCGCGAGGTCGGGGACGCGGGGGACGTGGTAGCTGCCCGTCGCGACCACGACCGCCCGTGCCTTCATCACCCCCGCGGTGGTCTCGACCCGGAATCCGCCGTCCTCGGGCGTCAGGCGCTCGACCGATGTGCCGGTCATCACGGGCGCCCGGACCTGCTCCGCGTACCGGGCCACCCGGCCGACGATCTCGTCTCGTGGCATGAACCCGTCCGGGTCGCCTCCGTCATATGGCTGGCCGGGCAGCGACGCCATCCAGTTGGGCGTCACAAGGCGGAACGCATCCCAGCGGTCCTGCCAGCCGCCGCCGAGGCTCGCTCGACGCTCGAGGACAAGGTGGTCTCTTCCCGCTAGGGTTAGCAGCCGGCTCACCGCCAGGCCGGCCTGGCCGGCGCCAACGACGATCGCCGGCAGTCGGCGTGTGTCGTTCATGACGGCACCCTACGCCGGGAGCTGTGGGATGGGGAAGTTTCGATCTCGAACTCGGCCCGAGTCGCCTTCGGTGGGAGAATCCCCCGATGGGCGACTACTGCGCGTTCTCCAAGGCCATCGAGCAGCTGGGGGATCGGTGGAGCCTCGTCATCATCCGCGAGCTCCTCGTGCACGGGTCGCGGAGCTACAGCGACCTGCTCGAGGGGGCGGCCGGCATCAGCCGCTCGGTGCTCGCGTCCCGACTCCGCAAGCTGCGTGACCTCGGCCTCGTCGAACGAGTCACTCCGCCCGCCGGCGTCCGCGCGCCCGATCAATACGGCATCACCTACGCTGGACGGGAGCTCCTTCCGGTGCTGGAGGCACTCCGCGGCTGGTCCGAGCGCTTCGTGCCCGAGGATCCTGCGATGGCAGAGCGGGATCCGGACATCGTTGTGCGCTGGCTGGGCGAACGCGTCAACCCACGCCGGCTCCCGTCGCGAGCCGTGGTCCTGGACATCTCGCTCCACGGCGCTCGGCGACCTCGTTTCTGGCTCGTGCTCGAGCGCGGCGCTGGAGCATCGGTGTGCATCGAGGATCCCCGGATCGCCGAGGACCGCTACGTGTACCTGGAGACCACCGTCGGCTCGCTCATGCCACTTGCTCGCGGGATGGGCGACTGGCGGAGGGCCATCGGCGACGACGCGATCGAGCTCTTCGGCAACCCGCGGTTGATCGAGCAGCTGCCGAGCTGGTTCGGAGAGCCGCCGGCCACGGAGCGGAGCAGCGGTGATCGCCGCGCGGGACGTCTCGCGGCGAGGGCGGCGGTTACGACCTGAGATCCAGCAGCTCCCGCGTTGCGTGCCCACGGACGACGCGGATGGGCGGTGGGCCAGTGGCTTGATGGATCGGAGCGCGCCTGTTCATCTCCGTGCACACCGTCGACAGCCACGTCCGCAGCATCCTGAACAAGCTCGGGGTCAGCTCGCGCGCCCAGATCGCGACCTGGATGGCGTCGTCGAATCAGTAGCAGACACCGAGGGCGAGCAGGCCGGGCCCTGAGCGAGCGGGCTCGGCCATGGCGAACCCGGTGTCACGCACGGCAAGGATGCCGACGCCGATCGCCTAGCGGTCCGGTCACGAATTCCATTGATGTCCGCTCCGGTATGCCTTCCCTAGGCTGGCGGACATGACCAGAGAGCCAACGATACGACGAGTGGAAGTCAGCTTCGTCGTCCTCCCTCCGGCCCAACAGGTCGAGCGGGCGTCCGGGGTCAGCGAGGTGGAAGTCGAGGGGCTGATCCTGCGCTGCCTGGTGTGCGGCAGCTTCCAGGCGTTCCTCGAGGCATTGCACGGTCACGAGGTCGAAACCATGAGCGCGTGTCCCGTCGCCTGGCTTGCCGATGAGGCGAGCTTCCTTCTGAAGTCCGACTCTGTCATCTCGCCGGCGCGAGGGCGCCCGAGACGAGCGCCACGATCGCCACGTCGATCAGCACCGCCACCAGGTAGAAGGGGTGGAAGAAGAGAGCCAGGGCCACGAGACCCACGGCCGCGCCACCGAGGGCCAGCGGCTGCCACACGCCCGAGAGCGCGGGCACCCCGAGCCAACCGAGCCCGGCCGCGAGGAGGGCCAATCCAGCGACGAGCCAGAGCCCGTTCCCGATCATCGACGCGCCCGAGCCGAGGTGCATCGCGTCGATGAGCCACGACCGCCCGAACGGGCCCCGGCCACCAGCCAAACCAGGCTGGCAAGGTCATCGCCGGCGCGTCGGGCCTGGTGACGCCACCGAACCCGATCATCGTGGTGATCAGGCCATGCGCGACGACGAAACCAGCGACGAGAACCTGCGGCATGTCACACCTCCACTGTTGTTTCTGTGCCTTGCTCCGCCTCGAGGGTCACCGACACAAGCTCGAGACCGAGGTCGCGGATCCGTGCCAGCACACCGTGGAGCGCGGATTGGTCGGCGAGCTGCCCGGTGAGGGTCGTGTCGCCGCCGACGGTCTCGGCGACGCTGAGCCCCTCGAACCAGGCGGACCATTGCGGGCCCAACTGCCCGCGGACCCTGATCCGGTAGACGAGCGGCTGACCCATGGCCTGCTGCCCTCCGTGCTTGCCGGCTTCATGCCGGCTGACGGAGATCAGCATCGGCGAGCAAACCCCCTGGGCCACATCAATCCTTCGGATCGGACCCGGGGGTTGATTTCGCAGGGGCCCTGCGTGAAGGCGACTCGCCCACAGCGGGCGACGACGCTCAGCCCAGCAGGCCGAGCTCTCGAGCCTCACGATCGCCTCGACCCGATTCGCGGCGCCGAGCTTTCCCGCGATCGAATGGACGTGGGTCTTGACCGTTCCCAGGGCGAGGTAGAGCTCGGCCGCGATCTGGCGATTGGAGCGCCCAGCGGCCACGAGGCGCAGGACCTCGAGCTCGCGCTCGGTGAGCGGCTCGACCAGCCCCGAGCCCGGCGGGCGAGTGGGCCGCCGAGTGCTTGCCCGCTCCAGCAGTGCCCGGGCCTCGCGCAGGGTCACGACATCCCCGCTGCGGCGTGCGAGCTCCAGGGCTCGTTCGGCCGCGCCGGCCGCGCCGGCCTCGCCCATCCGTTCGAGAACCTCGGCCCGGGCGAGATGGACAGGGGCCAGGTACGGCAGGTCGATCCTGGACCTCGCCCGCCGCGTCGGCCAGCGCCTCGTCGCACGCCGCGAGGGCCGCCCGCAAGTCGTCCCGCGACGCACCTCGAGGCGAGCCAGGTTGCGGGTGATGTCGGCCACGCCCAGCCTGTTGCCGGCCAGCTGCAGGAGCGGTCGCGCCGCCCGGTAGGCAGCGATCGCGCGATCCAGCTCGCCCGCATCGAGCAGGGCGTGGCCGAGGATCGCCTGGGCGTCACCGACGAGCAGCGCCTCCCGCTCGGGCGAGAGGCCTGGCGGCACGAGCGTCACCGCCCGTTCGAGCGTGGGCGACCGCGGCGGGTATGGTCGTGCTCGAGGCGGGCGACGATCGAGCGGATCATGAGCGATGTGGACCGGGACGGTGACGGCCAGCGGATCGCCCGCCGCCGCCGCCGCCGGGAGGCGCGGCCTCGGCATCGGCGAGCCGGCGGTCCACGCCATCGGTCTGGCCGGCCAGCGCCAGGGCGTAGGCGTAGAACGTGCTGAGCAGGAGATCGGAGCGGACGACCTCGGCCGGCAGCTCGTCGAGCCAGCCACGCAGGGTCGCGAACTCCGCGTGATGGATCAGCCTCGCGGGAAGCCTTGGCGATCAGGTCGCGCGCCCGACGCGGATCCCCGGACCGCAGCGCGTGGTCGATTGCCTCGCCAGCCATGCCCTCGCGCTCGTACCAGTCGGCCGCGCGAAGGTGCAGCTCGGCGGTCTCGGCCGGATGCTCGACCCCGAGACGGGCCACGCAGCAGGTCCGCGAACAGCCGGTGGTAGCGGTACCAGCGGCGCTCGTCGTCGAGGGGCACGAGGAGCAGGTTCGCCCGCTCGAGATGCTCGAGCATGGCCTGGCCATCGGTCCGGCCGCGTGAGCGCGTCGCAGAGTGGTCCAGTGAGCCGGTCGAGCACCGACGTCCGCAGCAGGAAGTCGCTCACGTCGGGCTCGAGACGCCCGAGGACTTCCTCGGTGATGAAGTCGAGGACGAAGCGGTGGGTCGCGGCGAAGTCGCGCACGTAGCCTGAGACGTCGGGCCGACCGGTGAGCGACAGGCCGGCCAGCTGGAGCACGGCCGGCCAGCCCTCGGTGCGGGCCACGAGCGTCTCGACGTCGGCGTCGGACAGGGCCAGGCCCATCCGCTCGGCGAAGAACGATCGTGCCTCCTCGCTCGTGAAGCGGAGCGCGTCGGCCCGCACCTCCAGCAGCTCGCCCCGGGCCCGGAGTCGCGCCAGCGGCAGGGCCGGATCCACCCTGGTCGCGATCACCAGGTGGGCTTGGGCGGGCAGGCTGGTCGAGCAGGAACGAGACGGCCCGCTGGACCTCGGACGACTCGATGAGGTGGTAGTCGTCGAGCACCAGGAGCGAGGGCTCCGGTCGCTCGGCCAGGATCGTCGCGACCTCGCCGATCACGTCGGGACACATCCGCGGACGGTGCCTCTCCGGCGAGCGAGCTCGGGCAAGTCTGCCGCGACGTTCGCGACGGCGGCCCACAGGTAGCGCAGGAAGCGGACCGGATCGTTGTCGGCCGCGTCGAGGGAGAGCCAGGCGCACCTCGTGCCCGAGGCCGCCAGCCAGTCGACGAGGGCAGTCGTCTTGCCGAACCCGGGCGGTGCTGACAACAGGACGAGCCGAGCCTCGAGGGTGCCGTCGAGCAGCGCGACGAGACGCGGCCGGCTGATCAGCCGCCGCGACGCGCGGGGCACCGTTAGCTTGACTCGGAGAAGGCGATCCAACTGACGATCCAGGTACTGACGCGCCGAATGGTCTGGCCGCCCAAGCGCCTCTGGCCGCCCAGGCGCCTCTACCCGCCATGCTACGGCCACCCAAAGTCACCGACCCCGTCCTCAGTTGCAGGGCAACCAGGACGTGTCTGAAGATGAGTTGCGCGGCCACCATCGCAATCGGGACCATCTGCTCCGACTCAGACGCGTCTCAACCCCATCCGGCGCAGGAGACCCGACATGACCCAGCCCGGCGCCCCCGCGAGCCTGCCGACGCGTGACGCCACCTCGACCCTCGACGCCCTGGTCCGCCTGGAGGGCGTCGCCCGGACCTTCGGGGGGGGCGACATCGCCGTCCATGCCCTTCGGGGAATCGATCTCGAGATCCCGGCCGGGCAGTTCGTCGTCGTCCTGGGACCCAGCGGCTCGGGCAAGACCACGCTCATGAACATCGTCGGCGGGATCGAACCGGCGACGAGCGGGCGGATCAGCGTGCGGGGGCCGGGACCTCGGTCGGGCTCGGCGACGTGGCGCTGACCGCCTACCGCCGGACGAGGTGGGCTTCGTGTTCCAGTTCTTCAACCTCGTGCCGACGCTGACCGCCGCGCGAGAACGTGGCGCTCGTCGCCGAGCTGGTCGGGGCGGGCGAGGCAGGCGGACGGCGGCGCTCGATGCGGTCGGCCTGGGGGCCGGGCCGACCACTTCCCCAGCGCGCTGTCCGGCGGCGAGCAGCAGCGGGTCGCGATCGCGCGGGCGATCGTCAAGTCGCCGGCCCTGCTGCTGTGCGACGAGCCGACGGGCTCGCTCGACCTCGAGACCGGCAGGACGGTGCTGTCGGTGCTCGACCGGCTGACCCGCGACCGCGGCCGGACGGTGCTGCTGGTGACCCACAACTCGGCGATCGCCGCGATGGCCGACCGGGTGCTGCGAGTGCGCTCCGGCGAGATCGTGGCCGACACCTCCAACCCTGCCCGATCGACCCCCGGGCGGTGACCTGGTGAGGCTCCGCCGCCGCTCCATGCTCCGGGACGCTCCGGCGCGCCGGGCCGGCCAGTTCCTGGCGGTGTCGTCACGGTCATCCTCGGGGTCGGCGCTGTTCGGCGCGTCGTACGACGCGTACCTGAACCTCACCGCCTCGTATAACGGCTGTACCGAGCGAATCTCTTCGCGACCTGACCGGCGGCGGGGGCCCGGCGGAGCGTGCGGGGGCGGCGGCCGGCGATGTTGCGGGGGTCGCCGCGACGGCCGACCGGTCGGTGGTCGGACACGCCGCTCGGGTCGGTGACCAGCGACTTCTGGGCCGGGCGTCGGCCTGCCCGGCCGGCGGCGCGTGCCGGCGGTGGACCGCGTGCTCGCCTGCGCGGCGCCGCCTCGACCCGGTCCGGCCCGAACGGCGTGCTCGTGGAGCAGCACATGGCCGGCGAGTTCGGGCTGGTAGCCCGGGGACGCGGTCGAGGTGGCGGTGCGGCCGGGTGGCGCCGCCTCACCGTGCGCGGCATCGTGCTCTCGCCCGAGTACATGTGGCCGGCCCGCAGCCGCCAGGAGATGTTCGTCCTGCCCGAGGACTTCGGCGTGATGTTCGCGCCCGCGCCGCTCGTGGCGGGGCTGCATCCGACCACCGTGCATCGCGAGTCCCTCGCTTGCCTCGGTCCGGCGCGCCCGCGTCGGGGACCCACGATGCGGCCCACGCGATGCTCGGGCGCGGGCGCGATCGACGTGATGACCCGGGCGGAGCAGCCCTCGAACGCGGCGCTCCAGGAAGACGTCAGCGGGTTCGGTGAGCTGGCCTGCGTTTCCCGCTGCTGTTCCTCGGTGCGGCCGCGTTCGCGACGTTCGTGCTCCTCGGGCGCATGGTGGCGAGCCAGCGGCGCTGATCGGCACGATGCGGGCAACGGGGCGAGCCGCCGGATGATCGTCGAGCCACTACACCGGGTTCGGGCTCGTGGTCGGGCTCGTCGGCTCGATCGCCGGCGCGCTCCTCGGTGCCATGCTGGCCGGCGGATCAGCAGCCTCTACACGGGCGAGCTGGGCATCCCCAGCCGGTGACGGACGCCCGGCCCACGACCGTGCTGGCCGGGCTGGCGATCGGCGTCCTCGCCTCGGTCGCCGCAGCGTACCTGCCGGCGCGCCGCGCGGCGTCCATCGGCCCGGCGGCGGCGATGGGCGGGGTCGTGCCTACAGGTCCGGGCGGCGCCAGCGTGTTCGAACGCCTGGTGCCGCCGCTCCGCCGGCTGCCGGTCCGCTGGCGATCGGTCCTCCGCGGCGTCGGACGCCATCCCCGTCGGAGCCTTGCGACCATCGTCGGCGTCGTGCTGGCGGCCATCCTGATCCTCTCGTCCTGGGGCATGGTCGACACTGTCCGGGTCCTGTGACCGGCAGTTCATCCACATCTCGCGCGAGGACGCGTCGCTGTACCCGGCGACGGCGGTCACGGCCGACCAGCGGCACGGATCGCGGCCGTCGCCGGCGTGGCCGCCGCCGAGCCCGCCGCCCGAGCTCAGCGTCGTCGATCGCGTCCGACGGGGACGTACCTCACCAGCTCGCGGCTTTCGAGCCGGGCACCACGATCCATGGTTCTTCGATCCCGGCGGGCAGCGAGGTCGGGCTCCCGCCCGACGGGGTCCTGCTGGGGGTGGCGCTGCGCGACCGTCTCGGCGTCGACGTCGGCAGCACGGTCGGGTCAGCGTGGCAACCGGCCCGGGCGGGGAGGCCGCTGCCTCGGCGCCCATCGACGTGGCGATCGCCGGATTCGTGAACGAGCCGCTCGGGACCTCCGCCTACGCGTCGCTTCCGTACCTCGCGTCGGTCGTCGGGTCGGGACCGGCGGTGCCGGACAACGTGGTGCTCGTCCGGTACGCCCCGGGCGCGGCCGCGACCGACGTCGTGGGCCGGCTGCGGTCCGTCGCCGGTGTCGCGGCCGTCGTCGACAGCCGCGGCCTGTACGATCTCGCGAATCAGTTCCTGGGCCTGTTCTACGTGTTCATCGCCGTGATGCTCGTGCTGGGCGGGATCCTCGCGTTCGCGCTGATCTACAACACGCTGGTTGCCAACGTCGTCCGAGCGCGCCACCGAGATCGCGGTGCTGCGGACGCTGGGCATGCCCAGCGCCACGATCTCGCGGCTCATCACGGGGGAGAACATGCTGCTGACCGCGATCGGGCTCGTGCCCGGCCTGGCGATCGGGTACGCTGTCTCGGCGGTGTTCATGGCCTCGTTCTCGTCGGACATGTTCCGGTTCGACCTCCAGATGCACCCGCTGACGCCGGTGCTCACGGCGGTCGCCATCCTCGTGACCGGGTTGCTGTCGCAGGTGCCGGCGCTACGCGCCGTGCGCCGCCTTGACCTCGCCAGGGTCGCCCGCGAGCGCGCGTCATAGACGAGCGCGCATCCCAGGTATCGTCCTCACGGACGTTGGCGACAAACGAGAGTCTCCCCAGGGTTCGGGTGGTCGAAGCGCGAACCCGCATGGGGACTTACGCGGCGCATCGGACGCCTGGCCTGCCGGGGACAACCCCGAGACGCGCAGGGCGGCCGGTCAGCGCGGGATCACCAGCGCTCGCGATGGATCACCTCGTCGACCGGGCGACGGTTGACCGGCCCGAACCGGCGGAGCGGCCAGCCAACGGGGATGATCGCCCAGGTCTGAACCTCCTTCGGGATCCCGATGACCGCCTTGAACTCGTCCTCGGCGAAGAGGTGCCACGAGGTCAGGCAGGCAGCAAGGCCGTGTGCCCGGGCCGCGAGCAACAGGTTCTCGACCGCCGGGTAGTAGAAGCCTGCCTCGGCCCGCCCAGCCCGAGAGATCGCGCGAGCCAGGCCCACGGCCCGGCGGAGCCCGACGCGCCGCACCAGGAAGGCGAGCGTGGCCGTCGCGCTCCGCGTCTGCCCGAAGCCACCCGGTTCCGCGCAGACCACGATGAGGGCCGGGATGTCCGCGAAGTGGTCGCGCTGGTACTCGACCGACGCCTCCATCCGGAGCGTCGACGGGGCCGAACCGGCTTCGACCCCGCCGGCCTCGAGCATGAGCCGGTAGTCCTCGATCACCCGCCGCCAGAGCGGCGCGAGTCGCGCCATCACCTCGCGATCCGTGACCACGACGTACCGGGCAATCTGCTTGTTGCCGCCGGAGGGGGCCCACGTCGCCGCCTCGATCACGGTCCGCAGCAGCTCGTATGGGACCGGCTCGGGAGCGAGATGGCGCATCGCCCGGGTCGTCGCCATGACCGCCATGATCCCGGCGTCGGGACCCATCGGCACGTCCTGCGGCTTGTCCGCAGGCGGCGGGTCCGGAGCCGCGCTTGCCCCGTCGGGCGGCTCGAGGACTCCCACCGTCCCGTGTTCGACAGCCATCGCGCACCTCCCTGGGCGGCTTCGCAGGCTCGATCCCGACCCGTCAGATTTGCACCGCTGGGCCGCCGGGGGGAAGGGCGGTTCTACCCCATCTGCCCGCCTGCGGCAGATCCGGACCACGGTCGACCGCGACGCGGGCGGCATCCACCGCGAGGTTGGCCGCAACGGTCGCGTACCATCCTCGAATGTACCTCGACGCCCTCGACTTGCTCGATGAGGAGCGCGACGCGTGGCGTCCGTTCGAAGCCCTCGCTGACCTGACCGACGAACAGCTGACCGTCCCGGTCGAGGCCGCGCACGGCTGGACCGGCCGACAGCTGATGGGACACCTGCTGTCGGGCCATGAGGTCGCACTCGCGGTCGCGACCGAGCTTGCGGTCAACGAGACGAGCCCGACCAAGGAACGCGCCGACGCCGACTGGGATGCGCGTGGCGGCGAGGTCGTCAACGCCGAGATCGACGCGACCTGGGCGGCGCTGTCGATGGACGAGCTGCGCGATCGCTTCGCCACCCTCCCGGGTCAGCTCCGCGGCCATCTCACGGTCGTCCCCGAGAGCCGCAGGCTGAAGCACACTGACCACCAGCGCTTCTTCCGCTCCGAGACGACGGCCCACTATGAGGACCACCTCGCCGACCTGGCAGCGATCCTGGCCGAGACGGGCGGCTGAGCCATCGGCGACCTGCGCCGTCGGGCAGCTCGCCGACGTCGAGACCACGCTCACGCCTGACGGCGCGAGCAGGTGGTCGCGGGCCAGCCCATCCGCGGTCCTGGCGGCGCACGGCGCCGCCGACGTCGGGCTGAACCCGCGGTCGCCTCGAGTCTTCGGTCGCGTCCTCGAAGCTCGGGCGAGCAAGTGCAGAACAGCGCTCCCCCAGACGCTCGTGGCCAAGCTCGGGCGCGTGCTCGCTGATCCGTCACGTCTCGCCGTCGCAGCGATCAGTACTCGCCCTTGATCACGAAGAACGAGCCCCGGATGGTTCCCGCCAGCTTCGACTTCTGCCGTGCGAACTTGAACCGCGAGGCAAGCTCGGCAGGGACCTCCATCCCGTCGGAGAGCTTGAACCCGACCGCCCGCTTCGTCGCGTCGTCGATGGCGTACATCACGTTGATCGACAGGCCGCTCTCGTAGAACACGTACGCCATCCTGATGTTCGCGACCTGGAACCCCGTCGCCTCGAGCGGGCGAGAAGAGATGACGAGGTCCCGCTCCTCCTTGAGGATGCGCTGCACCCAGTCGACGGTCTCCTTCGCATCGCCTGCCGGTTCGGTCGTGAAGTCGTGGTTGTACTTGTTCCTGAAGTAGCGAGCCTCGTTCGCTCGCAAACCGGCGAGCGCGGGCGCCACAGGTGACGACTCCAGGCCTGTGGTCGAGACGGTGTTGAAGTCCACGCGATAGGACATGACCCGCTCCTTCGTCCTGGGGCACACACTTGACGTCTGCCGGTCCGCGCGTTTCCTGAAGGCAATCGAATGGGCGCCCGACATGTCGGACCGCGACACAAGCATGGCTGCGCGCCGTGATGGTTGCCACTTGTTGCAGAACCGCGCTCCCTGTTCCTGAGCGCGAGGAGGTCATCGCCAACATCCGCACCCCCCATTGCGACCGCCATCCGGTCGTACTAGACTAGTCGCAGACCAGACGGAGAGAGCCAGATGCGACGGATCGGTGCGTATGAGGCGAAGACCCACCTTCCCCGACTGCTGGACGAGGTGGCCAGCGGGGAGGCGATCACGATCACGAAGCACGGTGTCGCGGTCGCTGTGCTCAGCCCCGCGTCGATGAGCCCGGCCCGGACCGCGCACGACGCAATCGCGGGCCTGCGGGCCTTCCGCGCCGCCCACCCGCTCGACGGGCTGACGCTCCGGGACCTCATCGACGAGGGCCGGCGCTGATGTTCGTCGTGGACGCGTCGGTTGCCCTCGCCTGGTGCTTCGCCGACGCGTCATCTGAGCTGGCGGGTCGGGCCCTCGATCGACTCGAACAGGACGAGGCGCTGGCCCCGGCGATCTGGCCGCTCGAGGTCGCCAACGGGCTTCGCACCGCGGAGCGGCGAGGACGACTCGATCTGGCCGACATGTCGCACGTCCGCGAGCTGCTGGTGTCGCTTCCCATCGAGGTCGAAGGCGTCCCCCTGGACGCGGCGCTGGGCGAGGTGACCGAGCTTGCGCGCCAGCTCGACCTGACCGCCTACGACGCGGCCTACCTCGCGCTGGCGGCACGACGCGGGGTTGCCCTGGCCACGGTCGACGAACGGCTCAGGCGCGCCTGCGAACGAGCTGGCGTCGATCTCGTGGCGTGAGCGGATCGCCCCCGGGGCCGCCGGGCAGGTCGTGGCGCGCGACGAAGGCGACAATCGCCGAACGGTCCTGGGCGCCGGCGGACTCCCCCGTTTTGCTACCACGGCAGTGGTATCCTGAGTACCATGAGGACAACCATTGACAAGGCGGGACGCCTCGTCATCCCGCGCCCGCTGCGGGACCGAATCGGGCTCGCCGGCGGCGGCGAGGTGGAGCTCGAGCTCGACGGGGCCGCGATCCGCATCGAACCGGTCGGCGGCAGCGGCCTGCGCGAGGACGGCGGCCTGCTCCTCATCCCGGCCTCCGGAACGGCCCTGACCGCTGCGGCCGTCCGAGAGCTGATCGATGCCGACCGGCATGGACGCTGAACCGGACGAGGTCGTGCTGCTCGACACGAGCGCGGCGATCGCCCTCGTCGTCGAGGACCACGAGTCGCACGCGGCCACCCTCGAGGCCGTCCGTGGCCGTCGCCTGGGCCTCGCGGGCCACGCCTGGTTCGAGGCCTACTCGGTCCTGACGCGACTGCCCGGCGGACGACGCCGGTCGCCGATCGACGTCGCCGCCCTGCTGGCCCACGACTTCCCGGCGACGGCGTTCCTCGGCGAGGAAGTCGCAGGCGCGCTCGGTCCCGAGCTCGCGAGGCTGGGTGTCTCGGGCGGTGCCGTCTACGACGCGCTCGTGGGCGCGGCCGCCCGCCAGCATGGGCGATCGCTGGTGTCCGGCGATGCGCGGGCGCGAACTTTGTACGAGGCGCTCCGCGTGCGCGTCCGGCTGGTCGTCCAGTAAGGAACGCCGGGCATCACGACGCTACCGTCGGCCCTGTCGGCAGCTCCCTGGCTCCATGCGGCGGGCAGGCACGGCAGGCGACACGATCGAGCTGCGTAACCAGCGTTCCCCGGAGCCACGATCGCCAGCGTCAATGAGCCGGGACGGTCTCCGCAAGCGCGCCCATGACGGACCGTCATGACACTGCGGGATCTCAGCCACACACTCGGGCCATACGTCCGGAACGTCGGCGCAAGCCGGCGGGAGGACTTGCCCAGGTCCCCCGAACGTGGCAGTGGCCGGAGCCTCTGCCACGGTGGCCTTCGCAACGGGCCGCTCACCGGGATTCGTCGTCCAGGGACGAGGAGAGGCCATGGCGCTCGACGAGGTCGATCAGCCCGTCGTCAAGGCTCGCAGTTGGCTCGGTCGGGTCACCGGCCCCGCCGAGCGACCGATGAAGCCAACCATGCCGAACGTCGCGTCCGAACAGCCACAGGTCGTTCGAGGAGTCTCGGGGACCGTCACCCTGCCCGTCGGGACAGGTCCGACGATGCCGATCTCCTCCGCCGCCCTCGCCAGACCGGCGAGCCGCGGCCAAACGTCATAGGAGAACGGACATGCTGCAACCTTCGTCGACTCCACGCTGGAAGATCTGGGCGCGGGGAGCACCCTTCCGGGTGGCCGTGGTCCTCGCCGGGGCGGCGCTCCTCGTGGCAAGCTGCGGAACGAACACGAAGACCAGCGCCCCAGGAGGAGCGGGCAGCCAGGCGCCGGGCAGCGGGGCCCCGGCCGCCACCCAGGCGCCCGCCATCAGCCCGGCGGCCTCGGTCGGCGGCGCGCTGACGGTGTGGGCGATGGGCAACGAGGGCGTGAAGCTCAAGGACCTCGCCGAGTCGTTCATGAAGGACAACCCAGGCGTCACGGTCACCGTGGTGCCGGTTGACTGGGGCCAGGCAGTCTCGAAGCTCCAGACCGCGATCGCGGGCCACCAGACGCCTGACGTCAGCCAGATGGGCACCGACATGATGGGCCAGTTCGCGGCCACCGGAGCCCTCGAAGTCGTGCCCGCCAACTTCGACAAGACGACCTTCTTCGACAGCGCCTGGAACACGAACATCGTCAACGGGACGGTGTCGGGGGTGCCGTGGTATGTCGAGACACGGCTCCTGTACTACCGCACCGACATCGCCGCGAAGGCCGGCATCACGGCGGCCCCGGCGACGTGGGACGACCTGACGGCGATGGCCAAGGCGATGCAGTCCAAGGGCGGCGCGAAGTGGGGCATCTCGCTGGGCACGCAGAACTGGCAGGAGTACCTGCCCTTCCTGTGGTCGAACGGCGGCGACGTCATGGACGCGCAGGGCAATTTCACGCTGAACAGCCCACAGGCCGTCGAAGCGTTGACCTTCTACAACTCGTTCTTCAAGGACGGCCTTTCCCCGAAGTCGGTGCCTGAAGGGTTCGACATCACGCCCGCCTTCGTGGCCGGCACGCACCCGATGTTCTTCTCTGGGCCGTGGCACCTGAGCCTGATCAAGGACGCCGGTGGCGCGGGCTTCGAATCGAAGTGGACGATCGCACCGATGCCCAAGAAGGTCAGCGCGACCTCGTTCGTCGGCGGCAGCAATCTCGTCGTGTACAAGGACAGCAAGAACAAGGACGCCGCCTGGAAGTTCGTCCAGTACCTCGCCGACCCGAAGACCCAGCTCGCCTGGTACGCGGACGTCACCGACCTCCCGGCCGTCCAGGCGGCATGGGACGACCCGACCCTCAAGACCGACGCGAACGTCACGATGTTCGGCCAGCAGCTCAAGGACACCAAGGCGCAGCCGGCGATCTCGACGTGGAGCGAGCTGGGCAGCGCGCTCAACGCCACGCTCGAGAAGATGACGACGGGCGGCCTGGACCCCAAGGCCGCGGCCGACGAGATGCAGGCGGAGGCCGAGCAGATCGGCACGGGCGGCTGACATGGCGGGTCCTGCGCTAGCCCAGCGCAGAACGGCGGAGGCCGCTCCGGCCGCCTCCCGCCGCCGCTGGCAGGACGACCTGACCGGCTGGGCGTTTGCCGCCCCATTCGTCATCCTGTTCGGGATCTTCCTCGCCTTCCCGATCCTCGCTGCGTTCTTCCTGAGCTTCACGAGCTTCGGGCTGAGGGACCTGACGAACCCCATCGGGACGACCCTCGTCGGCCTCGAGAACTACGTCCACCTGTTCAGCGACGCCAAGTTCTGGAAGGCGCTGCTCAACACCTTCTACTTTGTGATCGTGGGCGTTCCCCTGACGCTCGCCATCGGGCTCCTGATCGCGACCGCTCTCAACCGTGGGGTGACCCGGCTTCGGACGTTCTTCCGGGTCGGGTACTACCTCCCGGTCATCACGAGCATCGTCGCCATCGCGGTGGTCTGGCGGTTCCTGCTGAACCCCGACGTCGGGCTGATCAACATGCTGCTCGGCGGCCTGGGCATCACGGGGCCGGCATGGCTTGCCGACCCCGTGTTCGCGATGCCCTCGATCATCGCGATGGCCGTCTGGCGCAACCTCGGGTTCGCGATGATCGTGTTCCTGGCCGGCCTCCAGGCGATTCCGACACCGCTCTACGAGGCCGCCGCCATCGACGGCGCGAGTCGGCGGCAGGCTTTCCGGTACATCACGATCCCCATGCTCCGGCCGACGATCCTGTTCATGACCGTGATCACGACGATCGGCTACCTGCAGCTGTTCGAGGAGCCGTTCGTGATGACCGGCGGTGGGCCGCTCGACAGCACCCTGTCGGTCACGATGTACATGTACCAGCAGGGGTTCACGTTCTTCCACCAGGGCTACGCCTCGGCGATCGCGTACGTCCTGTTCGTGATCGTGGCGTTCGTCGCCTTCCTCCAGTTCAAGTTCCTCCGGTCGGATACCTGAGGGAGGTGGATCGATGACCGCTGTGCCCGCTCGCGCCCCGGCCTCGTCCCGCCCCGAAACGGGGGGCGGCCGGACCGCGTCGAACGCGTGGATCTACGTCCTGCTCGTCGCCGGGCTGGTCCTCATGGTCGGGCCGTTCTTGTGGATGGTCCTCGGCTCGATCAAGCCGGAAGCCGATTTCCTCCAGAGCCCGCCGACGCTCCTGCCGTCGGCGCCCACGACCGACAACTACGGCCGGCTGTTCGACCAGCTCGACTTCCCCCGTTTCTTCTTCAACTCGTCGGTCATCGCCTTCGTCGTGACGGTCGGCAATCTCGTGTTCTGCCCGATGCTCGGATACGCGCTCGCCAAACTCGAGTGGCGCGGGAAGCGGGTGATCATGGGCCTCGTCCTCGCGACGCTCATGGTTCCCGCCGGGATCACGCTCATCCCGAACTTCATCCTCATGAGCTCGCTCGGATTGGTGAACACCTACCCCGGCCTGATCCTGCCCTTCCTGGCCGGACCGTTCGGCGTGTTCCTCATGCGCCAGTTCATGTTCGGCGTCCCGAACGAGCTGCTGGAGGCGGCGCGCATGGACGGAGCGAACGAGTTCCGCCTCTTCTGGGCGATCGTCGTGCCGATCGCCACGCCGGTCCTGGCCACGCTCGGGATCCTGACGTTCCTCGGCAACTGGAACAGCTTCATCTATCCGTTGGTCATGGCGCAGGAGCCCAACATGTACACCCTGCCGGTCGCCCTCGCGACGTTCGCGACGGGCCAGTACCAGGCGGACCACGGGATGCTGATGGCCGGCTCGGTCCTCCTCGTCGTGCCCGTGCTGATCGTGTTCGTCCTGTTCCAGCGCTGGATCACCGAGGGCATCGCCACGACCGGCCTCAAGGGATAGGCGGCTCGGGGAGCCCGAGCGTTCGCGGCTCGGGAGCCAGCGGCTCGCCGTTCGGCGATCGCGAGCGTCCCCGGAAGCATGGGAGGTTCTGAGCGGGGGCCGGGTTCGCTCCAGCCGGTGCTCTCGATGGAGGTGTCCAATGCCGAACCGCGCGGCCGGGTCGCTCAGCTCGATCGCCTGTAGGCGCCGGGCGACCGCGGCAGCCGCGCCCCGTGCCGACGGAGGCCGGCTCGAGCTGCGAAACCGGGCCGGCCTCGCGATCGAGCTCCTCGACAACGGCTCGATCTTCGCGATCCGTCATGGCCTGGTCCTGGTCAACCAGGTGCTGGGAAGCTCCGTCGAGGGCGGTCTCGGCAACCTCTACCTCCGACGGCGATCGCGCGCCGGGATCTCGGCCTTCCCGTTGCTCGGACCGGCGGCCCGGAGCCGCGTTCGCGCGTCCGGCAACGGCGCCGCCTGGGAGGGATCGGTCGACGGGCTCGACTACCGGTGCACGCTCCGACTGGCCGCAAGACAGTCCACGTGGTTCTGGACGGTCCAGGTCGCCAATGCATCGGGCAGACGGATGAGCGTCGATGCCGTGCTGGCCCAGGACGTCGGGATCGCGCACGAGGCGGCCGTCCGGAGCAACGAGCTGTACACGAGCCAGTACATCGATCACACCATCCTCGAGGACGAGGATCTCGGCTTCCTGGTCTGCTCGAGGCAGAACCTGCCCCAGGGCGGAGCCTTCCCGTGGCTCATGCACGGCTGCCTCGACCGGGCCGTCGGCTTCCTGACCGACGGGTTCCAGTTCTACGGGCTCGACTACAAGGCGACGAACGTCCCGGCTGCTCTTCTTCGCCCGAGACTGCCGAATCGGAACTACCAGTACGAGCTCGCACTGCCGACGCTCCAGTCGCGCGCGCTCTCGCTCGCACCAGGGGCGGCCGGCGAGATCCGGTTCTTCGCCGCGTTCGAGGCCGATCATCCGGCGGCATCCAGCGCCGCGGATGCGGCTCGGGCGCGAGCCGCCGAGCAGGCCTATCGGGGACGCCGCCGCGGCGCGATCGACCGGACTCCACGGCCTCGGGCAACCGGTGTGTTCGATGCGCCGGCGCTGTTCAAGAGCCGCGATCTCGGGCCGGCCGACCTCAAGCGGTTCTTCGGCTCGGACCGCCGTCACGTCGAGCGGCGAGAGGGGACCCTGCTGTCGTTCTTCCGCGGCCGCCAGGAGCACGTGGTGTTGCGGGCGAAGGAGCTCGTGCAGGAGCGACCGACCGGGCACATCCTGCGCTCTCGCCGCGACCTGCGCCCCAGCGACGACATGCTGTCCGTCACGGCCTGGATGTTCGGCGTCTTCGGCTCCCAGCTCACGATCGGCAACACGTCGTTCAACAAGCTCCTGAGCGTCTGCCGCAGTCCGCTCAACGCGCTCAAGGCAAGCGGGCAGCGCATCTTCGTGCGGACCGACCGCGGGTACGAGCTGCTGGGCCTGCCATCGGCGTTCGAGATGGCCCCGAACAGGGCGCGCTGGATCTACCACGACGAACGGCGCACCCTGGCGATCCGGGTCGAGACCCTGCTCGACGCGCCCGCCTGTCGCCTCAGCATCGACGTCGAGCGGGGCGGTCCCCTCGAGCTGCTGGTCAGCCACAACATCGTCCTGGGCGTCAACGAACACGACGTCGCCGGTCGAGTGCTGGCGGACGCCGCCAACGCGCGCGTCGAGCTGCGTCCCGCGCCCGAGGCGCTCATGACCCGCCACTATCCCGAGGCGACGTTCTTCATCGTCTCGCCGGACGCCGACATGATCGAGGCGATCGGCGGCGACGGGCTGCTCCATGCCGACGGGATCGAGCGCGGGGGGCCGTATGTCGTCGTGAGGACGAAGCCGGTCACGCATTTCTCGCTTGTCGTGACCGGCAGCCTCCTGGACGCGCAGCGAGCCTCGCAGCTGGCGACCGAGTATGGCTACCGGCCGGACCGCAACAGGCCGAAGCGCGGCGCCCACCGGGCTGGCGCCGTGGACCGTTTCTGGTCGCAGCTCGGCCGGGGGGCAACCCTGGGGGGTGGCACCGGTCGGTGCGCGGACGACCTCACCCGGCTGAACGATACCCTGCGCTGGTACCTGCTCGACGGGATGATCCATTACACGGCGCCACACGGCCTCGAGCAGTACAGCGGGGCTGCCTGGGCGGTGCGTGACGTCTGCCAGGGCCCGGTCGAGCTCCTCGTGGCGACCGGTCACCCAAGTCCGCTGCGGGACGTGCTGAGGGTCGTCTACGAACACCAGATCTTGCGGACGGGCGACTGGCCGCAATGGTTCATGTTCGACCGGTTCCGGGAGGTGCAGGCGGCCGACAGCCACGCCGACATCATCCACTGGCCGTTGAAGGCGCTGTGCGACTACGTCGAGACGACGGGCGACCTCTCGATCCTGGAGGACCAGGTCGCCTACACCGACGACCAGACGATGGCGGTCACGGCCGAGACCGAGACGATCTTCGCCCACACCGAGCGGCAGATCGCAACGATCGAGCGCGACTGCGTTCCTGGCACGGCGTTGCCCGTCTTCGCCGGCGGCGACTGGGAGGACACGCTGCAGCCGGCCGACCCGGTGATGGCACGGAGACTCGTCAGCGCCTGGACGGTCGAGCTCGCCTACCAGACGCTCGGCCGCTACCGGGCGGTCTGCGAGCGGGCGGGAAGGGACGCGATGGCCGATCGGCTGGTGGGCCTGTGCGCCCGGATGCGGTCCGACTTCAACCGTTGGCTGATCCCCGACGGGGTGGTTGCCGGGCTGGCCCACCTCGGGCCTGACGGCATCGAGTACTTCCTCCACCCGCGCGATCGCAGGACCGGCGTCGCCTATCGGCTGCTGCCGATGACCCAGGGCATGATCAGCGGCCTGTTCAGCGTCGAGCAGGCGAGGCGGCACGCCGCGCTGATCGAACGTCACCTCTCGTTTCCCGACGGCGTGCGGTTGATGAACCGGCCGATGGAATACCGGGGCGGGCCATCGCGCTACTTCAAGCGCGCCGAGTCGGCGGCGAGCTTCGGGCGGGAGGTCGGGCTGCAGTACGTCCATGCCCACATCCGTTACATCGAGGCGATGGCCCGGATCGGCCGGCCCGACGAGGCCTTCCGGGGCCTGCTGGCGGCCTGCCCCATCCGGCTCGACCTCGACGTTCCCTCGGCCCTACCCCGCCAAGCCAACGCGTACTTCAGCAGCTCGGATGCGGCGTTCATGGACCGCCGGCAAGCGAGCCGCCAGTTCGGTCGGATCAGGACCGGGCGGGTGGGAGTCAGGGGCGGCTGGCGGGTCTACTCCAGCGGGCCCGGCATCTACATCAACCAGCTGGTCTCGAACGTGCTCGGCCTGCGCGCCTCGTTCGACGACGTGGTGCTGGACCCGGTGCTGCCGAAGCGGGCTGACGGGCTGACGTTTGACGTCGAGCACGAGGGTCGCTCGGTTCGCTATCTGTATCACGTGACCGGCGACGGATTCTCGCCCCGGGAAGCCCGCGTCAACGGCACCCAGCTGCCCGGCGACAGGTGCGTGGACAATCCGTATCGGCCGGGTGGCCTGCTCGTCTCGAAGCGCGCCTACGGCGAGGCGCTGGATCGGGACAGGAACCTCGTCGAGATCTTCATCTGAGCGCACGATCCGCCAGATGGCCGGCCCGCCGCCCCGGAATCGCGGAGGCGAGCCACCGCACAGTCGCCGGAGCGTGACGATGCCCCTCGAGACCGGCGTGAGCTTCTCCCGGCTGGCCCGGCGAAGCGTCGAGATCATTCGCGCGGCCCAGGCTCCGAGCGGGGCCTATCTCGCGTCGCCCACCCTGCCGGTCTATCGCTATGCCTGGCTGCGCGATGGGGCATTCGTCGCTGATGCGATGAGCCGGATTGGCGAGACCGAGAGCGCCGACGCGTTCTTCTCCTGGTGCGCCCGCGTGGTCGAGGGTTACAAGGAACGGATCGCGAGCCTCGTCAGACGAGCGGCGGCTGGCGACGACCTTGCGCTGAGCGAGTTCCCGCATGCTCGGCTGACGGCCGAGGGCGCCGAGACGACCGACGGCTGGTGGAACTTCCAGCTCGACGCGTACGGCGCCTGGCTGTGGGCGCTGGGCGAGCACCGGGCCCGAGGCGCTGTCCCCGATCCGCGTCCGTTGACGCCGGCGGTCGAGACGACGGCTCGCTACCTCAACGCCTTCTGGAAGCGGCGCTGCTACTCGTGCTGGGAGGAAGACCCGGATCGGGTGCACGTCTCGACGCTGGGCGCGATCGCCGGCGGCCTTCGGACAGCGGTCGACTGGCCGGGCATCCCCGATGTCGTTCGAGCCCAGTCCCATCAAACGATGCTGGAGCTTGCCGGGGCCGCCCGTGCGGCCGCCTGTGCCGGCCGGCTGGGACGCGCCCTCGACGACTGCGGGCTCGATGCGAGCCTCCTCCTCTGCGTGGTGCCGTATCGTCTCGTGCCATTCGATGATCCGCTTGCCCGCGGGACGGTCGAGGCGGTCGAGCGCGAGCTGGCCCACCCCGAGGGAGGCGTCCATCGATACCCGGAGGATCGCTTCTACGGCGGAGGGGAGTGGCCGATCCTCGCGTCGGCCCTGGGCCTGTGCCATCTTGTCCTGGGCGACCCGGCCAGGGCGCGACGACAGCTCGACTGGATCGCCGAGCAGGCCAATCGCCGCGGTGAGCTACCCGAGCAGGTCCAAGGGCACCTGCTCCACCCGTCGGCCCGGCCGGAGTGGGTGGCTCGCTGGGGGCGGCCGGCCCGGGCGCTCCTCTGGTCGCACGCGATGTACCTGCATCTCCTCTCGGCGCTGATGGAGTGTGAGCCACCGGTGGGCCAGCAGCAGGGCGCGAGAACCGGCCTCGCTCGCAGGGCTGCCCGGGCACGACCCTGACGGCATGCGTGGCGCCCATCGTCGGCGAGCGGGACCCTGGCCCGATGCGACAGCCTGTGCCGGACGAATGGGGCAACATGTGCCTTGGCCGGTACGACGGTTGCGTCGCCGGGGGCGAGACGAGGACGCGAAGGGTGCGAGACCGCCACTCCGCCGCCCTGACCTGGAGCGCCGTCGTCGCGCGCCGAATGGCCCGCCATGCGCTCGTCGAACCGGCGACCGACGCGGGTCCTGCCGGCATCGCCGGCGTCATCTGCGGGGCGCACGCCCAGATCCTGCAGGCGGCCGAGCTCTCGATCGGGCGGCGGGCCGGCACGACGCGGGCCGACGTGCTGCGCGCCCTTTGGGTCGATCGCACGCTGGTCAAGACCTTCGGCCCTCGCGGCACCGTGCACCTGCTGGCGACTACCGACCTCCCGATGTGGACGGGAGCGTTGTCGGCCCTGCCGCCGTCGGCGCCGGCATTCCCGGAGCCGGTCCGCTTCACGCCCGAGCAGGCCGAGGAGGTCACCGCGGCCATCGGCGACGCGCTCGCCGGCGCCGAGCTGACCGTCGAGGAGCTGACCCAGGCATTGCGGGACCGGGTCGGAGGGTGGGCGGTGGAGCGGACGATGCCGGCATTCCAGGACCTCTGGCCGCGCTGGCGACAGCTCACGAGCACCGCGGCCCACCGCGGCGTGCTGTGCTTCGGACCGGACCGCGGCCGGAACGTGACCTACACGAACCCACACCGCTGGCTGCCAGGGTTCGTCCCCGAGGTCGGCGCCACCGCGCTCCGCGCGCTCGTGCGGCGTTATCTGCACGCCTACGGACCCGCGACGCCGCACCACTTCGGCCAGTGGCTCGCGATCCCGCACCGTCGCGCCGTCGAGGTCTTCGACGACATGGCGGGCGAGCTGGAGCGCGTCGACCTCGAAGGCGCTGTGACCTGGACCCTGGCGGGCGACACGTCGACGCCACTGCAGGCGCCGCCGGGGATCCGCCTGCTGCCGTACTTCGACGCTTACGTCGTCGCGGGACAGCCACGCGCGCTGCTCTTCCCGGGCGCGGCCGCGCCGCGCGCGCTCACCCCGTCCGGCCAGGCGGGCAACTATCCCGTGCTGCTCGTCGACGGCGTCGTCGGCGGCGTATGGCACCAGCGACGCTCGGGTCGCAGGCTGGTGATCACCGTCGAGCCCATCGCCGCGTTGAGCACCCGGCAGCGCCGCCAGCTCGACGACGAGGTCGCCCACGTGGGAGCCATCCTGGAGGCCGAGCCGACCATGGTCGTCGGGCAGGTGACGGTCGGCCCGCACGCCTGACCTGCGGGCAGCGCTCGGAGCAGGGTGGCTCGTTACCCCTCGATCGCCCTCGTTCGGCCGGTCGCCTGGCCGTAGGCCCACAGGTCGATCTCGGGAGGCTCGATGCCAAGGCTCGTCAGGGCCGTGCAGACCTGGCTCCGGTGATCCGTGCCGTGATGGATCGCCTGCGCCAGGCGCAGGCCGGCCGGCTGGTGGAACTCCCAACCGTCGCCGCGCTCGACGAGATCGGCTTCCGGGTCCGGGTCGCCGGCCAGGAGGTCGCGCCAAGCGGCGCCGTTCGCCGCGGCGGCCGCCCGCAGATCGGCGAGGGTCACGTTCGACGCCTCGTCGATCGGCGCCGGCTGCTCGCGGAAGAACGAGAGATACCAGCCGTCGCTCGAGACCAGGTGGGCGAGCGTGGCCATGATCGGGCCGTAGGTTCCGGGCGTGGCGGTCACCAGCTGCTCGCGGCTGAGGGTGGCGCAGGCGTCGATGAGTCGTTTCCGTCGCCCACGTGTGGTGGGCGAACGCATCGTCGAGGAGCGAGGTCATCGCGACCCCCCGGCCATGGGCGCCGCGTCGGGCGCCCCGTGGGCCTCCGTCGCGACCCCACCGATGATTGCGGCGACCTCGGTCGGGCGCGACCACATCGAGGCGCAGACAGTCAACGTTCGCAAATCGCTCCTTCCCTCCTTGGTGATCGTAGCGCGCATGAACCTCCCGACTCCGGCGCCCACGGCGTGCCTGTCGCCTGGGTGCTCGCTTCCGCGGGCACGCGCCGTACATCAAGGCGCCACCTCCACTACGTTACCCAGATCATGCTCGTCATGGCTACGCCCTCGGTCGAGGCCGAGCTCGAGGGCGCCCGCATCGTCGACTTCCCGCTGCGGGGCGAATGGACGGCCGTCCGTACCCCCGCGAGCAGGATCCCGAGCCACGGCACCGACATGCTGGGCCAGCGCTACGCCTTCGACCTCATCCGGCTAGATCCTGGGAGTGGTTCCCGGTACCACCCCGCCAGCGGCCTGAGGACGCTGCTGCTCGGCGTGCCCACGCACGAGTGTCATGGCTGGGGCGAGCCGATCCACGCCCCGCTCGACGGCGGGGTGGTCGCGGCCTGCGACGGGCTCGGGGAGCGTAGCCTCGTCCACCCCGTCCGGGAGCTCGGGCTCGCCCTCAGGAACGGCCTGACGTTCCGCCCCAGCCCATACCACCTGCGTCGCGTCATGGGCAACCACGTCATCCTCGGGTGCGCGGACGTCTACGCCGGGTTCGCCCATCTGACGACCGGCTCCGTGGCGGTCGAGGCCGGTCAGCGGGTGCGGGTCGGCGAGGTGCTCGGACGGGTCGGGCACACGGGCAACTCGACGGCTCCCCACCTCCACTTCCAGCTCATGGACGGCCCCGACCCGCTGACCGCGCACGGGGTTGCGTGCGCCTTTCGCGAATACGAGGTCTGGCGCGACGGTGGCTGGGAGCGGGTCGAGCACGCCATCCCGAAGCGCGCGGAGCGGATCCGTTCGGTGGGCTGATCGGAAGCTGCCCGGCTTCCTCCATCGGCTCCGCGTCGGTCCGGTCGGGTCACCCGCCCGCTCAGCCAGCTGGCCAGGACGGTCCAGCGCACGGACTCGGCCGATCTCGCTGGCCTCGGATGGGATAATCGCCGAGCGACCTGAGCGGGTCGGCCAGTGCCGGGGGAGGGAGGGCACAGATGGGACCCATGACGCGCCGACAATTCCTCGGGTACAGCCTCGGGGCCGGCGCCGCCCTCGTGCTGCCCCGGCCCGCGCCGACCGCGATCGCGGGCGCCGCGCCGCGAGGCAGGCTGACGAGGTACGTCGAGCCGCTACCCGTGCCGGGGGCAGGGATCGTCGTGGCGACCCCGAGCGGCAGCAACCGCTATGCGTTCACCCAGACAGAGATCGCGCGGCAGCTCCATCCCGATCTCCCGCCCACCCCGCTGTGGGCGTACGACGACGGCTCGGGATTGGGAGGTCAGGCCGGCTCATTCGGTATGGCGGTCGTGGCGCAGAGTGGCATCCCGCTCACGGTGAGCTACACGCACGGCCTCCCGGACACCTACCCGAGCTGGATCCCCGTGGACACGCGGCTCACGCCGCTCGGCAACGAGGTGCGCCTGATGACCCACCTCCATGGCGGCTTCGTGGCGGCCGACAGCGACGGCAACCCGGCGGTCACGCCTGACGGGTTCGGTCCTGGGGAGACGCAGGAGGTCTTCTACACCAACCAGCGTCCGCAGATGCCAGCCTCGCTGCTGTGGTTCCACGATCATGGTCTGGGGACCACCCGTCTGAACGTCTTTGCCGGGCTCGCGGCCGCATACATCCTCCGCGACGAGTTCGACACCGGCGCCGAGCCAAACCCCATCGG
Organism: uncultured Chloroflexia bacterium; assembly: GCA_963741915.1. Taxonomy (GTDB): domain Bacteria; phylum Chloroflexota; class Limnocylindria; order Limnocylindrales; family CSP1-4; genus CAIXZV01. The sequence continues at coordinate 88,783 of CAVUJW010000003.1, forward strand.
GATCCCCGGCGGCGCCTATGAGATCCCTCTCGTCATCCAGGATCGCCAGTTCAACCCCGACGGGACGTTCCTCTACCCGAGGAGCGACATCGACGGTGCCACCTGGATCGGGGAGTACTTCGGCGACACCATGCTGGTCAACGGCAAGGTGTGGCCATTCCTGGATGTCGAGCCGAGGATGTATCGGTTCCGGGTCCTCAACGGCTGCAACGCGCGGATCCTGAGCCTCGCCATCGGAGGTCCCGTCCTGTGGCAGATCGGGGCCGAAGGCGGCATGTGGGACGTGCCCCTGCCCGTGAAGGGGATGGTGCTGGCCCCGGCCGAACGGGCCGATGTCCTCGTCGACTTCACCAGGTTCGCCGGCCAGACGCTAATGATGAAGAACCGCAGGCCGATGCGACCGGTGTCGAACCCGGCTCCCTCGCTCGAGCAGGTCATGCAGATCCGAGTCGGCACGACGGCCAGCCAGCCCGGGCCCCTCTCGATCCCCTCGAGCCTGCTCGGGGGCCGCAGGGCCGAGGTGAGCGGCCCCGTCGGGACGACCCGCTACATCACCCTCAACGAGATCGACGCGGAGGAGGTCGACTGGTACCTGAACCTGAACGGCGTGCACTTCGATGATGGTCCGGTAACGGAGTCACCGACGATCGGGGCAGTCGAGGATTGGGTGTTCATCAACATGACCGGTGACACCCACCCGATGCACGTCCACCTCGTGACCTTCCAGGTGATCGGCCGTACGCCGTTCGACGTCGAGGCCTTCGAGACAGCCTACGGCGGGCCGAGCGGCGTGCCCGGCGGGATCGATCCATCCCCCTTCGCCACCGGCCCCATGCTCCCCCCGGATCCCGACGAGCGTGGGTTCAAGGACACCGTCAAGGCGAACCCCGGCTACTTCACCACCATTCGTGCGAAGTTCGATCTGCCGGAGGCGGTCGCGACCCCCCAGACCTATGTCTACCACTGCCACATCATCGAGCATGAGGACAACGACATGATGCGGCCGTTCACGGTCCAGGCCTGACCGAGCGGGCCATTCCCGCCCACGGGCGGCGCGACCTCCTCCACGCGTTGCCTCGACGGTCAAGCGTCCGCTTGGTCCGCACGCAGTGCGACTGGCGCCCGAACGGCTCGGAGACCACTTCGTTGCTCCCGCTCGCGGCCCTCCGCGTGGGATAATGAGGCGTCTTCCGCGCTGGGAGGATCGACCCGTGACCGGCGGCCGTCAGGAAACAAGTGATGTCGAGGGGCGTCGCGCCCTCGTTCTCCATGACCGTCCCCTCGTCGTCGACCTCATCACCCTGACGCTCAATCACGGGGTCTTCGCTGTCCGCGCTGCGCGCGACCTGGCAGAGGCGGAGGCGATCCTTGGGGAATGGCACCCGCACATGGCCGTGGTCGACATGGACCACGACGACAGCACGGCGCTCCTTGGGCGGCTGGGTGCCTCGAACCGCTTGACGAGCCGGGTGACGCCGGCCCTGGGTTTGACGCGACGGGGCGACCTCAAGACGAAGCTCCGGGCGTTCGACCTCGGTGTTGACGACATCCTCACGATGCCGTTCGCTCCGGAGGAGCTGCTTGCGCGGGCCATGGTCATCACCCGTCGGGCAACGGGGACCGATCGGCCGATCATCCCTACGATCCGGCTGGGCGAGATCGAGGTCGACATCGTCAACCGCCAGGTGCGCGCCGGCGATTCGGTCGTCCACCTGTCCGGCATCGAGCAGAGCCTGCTCTACCTGCTCGCCAGCCGGGGAGGACGCGTCGTCACCCGCGAGCAGATCCTCGACGCGATCTGGGGCCCCGACTTCGTGGCCGAGAGCAACATCGTCGATCGCCACGTCCGCAGCCTGCGCATCAAGCTCCAGAACGACTACCGGCATCCGCGGTTCATCGCCACGGTCCCCGGCCAGGGCTACAAGTTCATCCCGACGTTCTCGAACCAGGGCTGGGACGACGTGCGGGGCGAGGCAGCGCCCTCACCCCACTGAGGGTTGCCACGGCGTTCGTCGTCAGGCGGCTTGTCGCTCAGGCCGTGCCCTCCCGGGGTCGGCTCGGGTTGCAGCGACGGGTTTCCCCGACCGGACCGACATCACGGCAGCGACGATGGCGTCGCTCGCCGCCTTCGCGCCATTCACGGTCTCGATCAGCGAGTCGTGCGTCAGGTCGGGGAAGACCCGGTGGGACACGTTCGTGGACAGGGTGGCCAGGCGGTCCTGCTGGGCGAGCCAGCCGTCCGAGGCCTCGGCTTCCGCCGTGACCACGACGAGCGGCCGGTCGCCCAGGTCCGGGAGGCTTCCGGCCGCATCGAGGATGCCGTCGAGCCGCGAGAACTCGTCGCCGAAGCTCGACACCCCCTGCGGCGTGACCTCGCCGGCGTGCCTGCTGGCCTGGGCCCTGCGCGGCAGGTCGCTCGACCCGACTGAGAGGAAGAGTCGGGCGAACCCGACACGGGCGAGGCCCGGCAACACGCCCGAGAGGGTGCTGATCGGGTTCTCGGCGGCCTGGGCCGCGGACCGCACCGGCGTCCAGTGCGGCGATTGCGCATCGAGCAGGACGACCCCGACGACCTCGTCCGGGTACGCCGCCGAGAAGAACCGCACGTACACCCCGCCTGCCGAGTGGCCCACGAGGATGTATGGACCAGGGTTGCCCGACGCTGCCAAGAGCGCGTGGAGGTCGCCGGCGATGGCAGGCCCGTCCTGGGGCCCGGATGCGGGCTCGCTCCGGCCCCGGCCGGCCCGGTCGTAGGCGCACACCCGGGTCGTCGCGGCGACCTCCGGGGCGATGCGCGCGAAGTAGGCGGAACCCTGACCGAGGCCGCCCTCGAGGACGACCGTCGGGCCCCCGGTGCCGGCGCACGCGATGAACAGCTTGTGCCCGCCGACGTCGACGAGCTCGCCGCCGTCCGCGGTGCGACCACCGTCAGTCGCCTCGATGACGGTCTCCGCCGCACCCCCGACGGCGAGCAGGGCGAGGACTCCGACCACCGGGAAGAGGAGCCACCGCGACCGTCCCTGCACGTCGCGACGGACGCGCAGGATCAGCCACATCCCAAGGACGAGGACCGGCACGGGCCAGACCCACGCGAGCTGGTCCATCACGGTGGCACCGGGAGCGAATGCGATCAGCGCGATCCCGGTCACGCCGAGGATGCCCGCGGGCACGAGCGCCCAGCGCTGCGGCCGGTCCGTGAACCGGGTGGAGAGGAGCGCGATGAGCGCCCAGCCGATGCCCCAGCCGAGCAGCGCCGCTCCCGTCATGCGGCTCTCGCCGCCCCCGGCGGCGGGCCCGAGGGCGAGGACGACCGGCAGCAGGAACCCGACGATCAGTGACGTGGCGACGGCAAGCAGGAGGAGGCGCGACGACGAACCGCGCGCGTTCGAGGTGGTCATGCGGTGACGTCCGCAACCGTGCGAGGCTCGAGCACCACGACCGCGGTCTGCCCGGAGCGCATCGCCGCCCAGGCGTCGTAGTCGTCGCTGAACTCGCCCCACCGCGCCCAGAGCCGGTCACGCTCGTCGCCTTCCGCGGCGCGACCGCGGACGGCCCGGAGGCCATCGTTCAGCTCGACCGTTGTGTCGGGCTGCGCCTGGAGGTTGAGCCACCACGCGGGCTCGGCCTCGGCCCAACCGTTCATCGCCAGCGTGACGAGGTTCGGGCCGTCCTCGTAGTAGCCCACGATCGCGACCCGGGGCTGGCCTGAACGCCGCCCAATCGTCGCGAGGCGCAGCATCCCGAACCTGGCGCCAGCCTCAGGGGGCCGGAGGCCGATCCGCCCCCCGCTGAACCGAAGGAGGGCGCGGTGCAGCACCCACGCGGTGCGAACGAGCACGCGGGGAGGGACCTTGGCGGTCGGCTCCAGCTCGGCGGTCATGCCGCACCTGCCTGCGGCGCCACGATGGTGCCTGAAGGCAGTGTCGCTGCCAGCCCCGCTGGGCTCGCCGCCTCGCCACTGGCCGCGACCATCAGCGGGGCGTCCCTTCGGAAGCCCTTGAAGGTGAGCCACAGGCCCAGGAACGCCTCCCAGATGATCTCCGGGACGGTCGCGATGCCCTGCAACGGGGAACCCTGCGGGATGACACCCAGCAGGACGGCGATCCCGGACCCGGCGAGCAACGGGCCTCCGACGACGCCGAACAGCGCCATCCGGCGCGACACCAGGCCCGACCGGTACAGCAGCCAGCCCAGGATCAGGCCGGTTCCGACGCCGTCCGCGAAGCCGGGACCGAGCAGGAAGGTCCAGTTGTGGAGGGCGACCAGCGACTTGCCGACCACGACGAGCGAGCCTGCATCCGCGGCGGCCGCTCCCTGTCGAAGGGTCACGATCGTGAGCAGGCTGAGGAGGCCAATGCCGATGAACGCGCACTCGACGAGGCGAGCGGTGACATAGCCGAGGGCCAGGGTTTCGTTCTGCCGCTTGAGCAGCGGAAACAGCACGACCGCGCAGCCGATGTTGGTGAGGATGAGCAGCAGCTCGAGGAACGCCCCCACGAACACCCGGCTGTCGGCTCCCGCACCGGTGATGTAGCTCGGATCGCTCAGGACAGGCCCGTACGCGAGGGCCCCGGCAATCGAGGTGACGAACGTGAGGATGAACAGCACCCCCACGACGAGCGCGGTCTTCCGCGTTAAATCCATACCGGAATTCCTTTCTCGGATGTGGGCACGGCGGGCGGTGGTCCTGGACTTTGCGGTGCAAAGCCAGTGCCGAATGGCGTGACTTTACGGTGCAAAGGTATGATGTGTCAACCAGTGACCCTGTGCTTCGGAGGGAGCCTTGAGCAGCCCGACCACAAAGGCGTCCAGGCCACGCATCCCGCTGAGCCGGGAGCGGGTGCTGCAGGCCGCCATCGAGCGCGCCGATCGCCAGGGGATCGCGTCAATCAGCACGCGCAAGCTGGGCCAGGAGCTGGGGGTCGAGGGGATGGCCCTCTACCACCACTTCAGGAACAAGGGCGAGGTCCTCGACGGCATGACCGATCTCGTGTTCAGCGAGATCGACCTGCCTCCGAGCGGAGCCGACTGGAAGCTGGCCCTACGCAACCGGGCGATGTCGGCCCGTCAAGTCCTCGCTCGCCATCCGTGGGCGATCGGCCTGATGGGCTCGGGTGCGAACCCCGGCCCCGCGAACCTGCACCACCACGACGCCATGCTCGGGAGTCTCCTGGCGGCTGGCTTCGCGATCACGACGGCGGCTCACGCCTATCGGCTCCTGGACAGCTACATCCATGGATTCGCGTTGCAGGAGGCGAACCTGCCGTTGCGGGACCCGAAGCAGGCTCCGGACGTGACGCGGAGCATGCTGGAGCCGTATCCGCCCAACGAGTATCCGAACCTGGGCGCGATGGTCGAGCATGCCATGAGCGCTGGCGGGGAGCAGGGAGACGAGTTCGAGTTCGGGCTGGACGTCATCCTCGACGCCCTCGACAGGATGAGGACGGCGGCCTGAACGGGGGGCTACCCTGTCTGGTCCGCCCGCTGCCACCACAGCAGCGTCGCCACGAGACCGAGCGACGCCGCACCCTGATCGTGTGGCCGCCCGAGCCCTCAGCCGGGACTGCGCGCTCGTGTCGCCTGGCAGCGGGGTCAGGGCTTGACGCGGAGCTCGTCGATCGCGACGTACGGGTGGTACGGGTCCGTGAGCACCTTGATCGTCAGCGTGTGACTACCCGCCGTCCGGAAGGTGTGCGTGAACAGCACCGCCCGAGCGACGAAGGACGAACGCCAGAGGCCAATTCGTGCGACGGCCCGCCCGTCCACCAGGACGAGCGCGAGCCCACGGGTGGGTCCTTGCGGTCCGATCCAGCTCACCGAGGAGCCGCGGAAGGTGAACGTCGCGGAGGAGCCGGGGGTCCTCGACCACGCGACGTTGCCGCCGATGTAGCCGCCATAGGCCGCGTTGCCCCAGCTGCCGCGATAGGCGATCGCGCTGCTGTGCTCCGCGTAGCGCGTCTTGTGCCGCTTCCGAACCGGCGTCGTCGATGCCGTCGGGCTGGGCGTTGCCGTCGGGCCGGGCGACGGAGTCGGGCTGGGCGACGGAGTCGGGTTCGGCGTCGGCGACGGAATGGGGCTTGGCGGCGCGGCGGTCGTCGATCCTCCCGGCTCGACGCCGTCGTCCGCAGGGCTGCTCGTCTGGGTGCCAGCCCACACCCGATCGATCCTGCCGAGCACCGAATCGGCGAGCCAGACGCCGGTGGCCGCGGATGGCGAGAGCCAGGTCGAGTCGCCCAGGACGGTGAACCTGACCGACAGGCGGTTCGTCATTCGCCCGGTCGCCCCGTCGATCGCCGGCAGGTCAAGGGCGATCGAGGCACCCGGCCGGAGGTCCGCGACGAGCGGCGTGGCCAGCAGCGTCACCGGGGCCGGGTCATCGGCGGCGCCGGCCGTGGCGGTCACGCTGACGAGCGATCGCACCTGGTAAGCGTCGCGTACGCCGCGGACGGCAGCCGGGCGGCTCGCCACTGCGGGGATCGTCTCACGCCCCGTGTTCGTGATCCTCATGACGGCACCCGTGCCGTCGGGGCCCGGCTCGAGCTCGATGCTCACCGCTCGATCGTTCCAGACGCGGACGTCGATGCTCGGGATGCGCACCCGGTCGACGGGCCTGAGGGGCTGACGATCCGTGTCGCGCAGCTCGAGCCGGAGCCGGTAGCTGCCGGGCCGGCGCGGCGCCGGCACGCTGAGGGTCATGGAGCGGGCCCGCGTGCGGGAGCGCCGGGCGGCGACGGTCTTCGAAGGGCCGTGGCCGGACGGGCCCGTCGTCCGGGCGGCCGGCGACGGGGTCGGAGAGGCGGTGGCGAGTGCGGCCGCACCGAGTGGCCCCAGGTCGCCGGTCCCGCCAGCTGGCACGAGAACGACCGGGACGTCCGACGGGGAAGCGACCGGCTCCCATGTCGCGACGAAGGTGACGCCCTTGGGGACGGCGCCCCCGGTCCAGGCGAGACGAACCGAGGCCCGCTCGCCGCCATGCAGCAAGCCGCTGACGATCGGCGCGGCGACCACGATCGATCGGCGGGCCAGGGTATCCAGGTGGATCGAGGTCGCGATCCGGCTCACGTTCTCGCCCCACCGATGGGACGAGGACCAGAACTGCTGCATGCTCCGCAGCGTCGGCTGCCCGCCCCACCATCGACCGCCCGGCGTCAGGTAGAAGCTCCTGATGAACCTCGCGGTGGCCTTGATGTTCGCGGCGTAGGTGGCGTAGGCGCTCGCGTAGTGGAATGGATCGCGGTCGTAGGCGTTGTAGCCGAACAGGTTGTGCTTGACCCGTGCGATCGAGCCGCGCCCCCAGGCCGACTCGTGCATGGCGGCCGCGAGCAGGAAACGGGCGTTGACGCCGTACTTGCGCTCGGCTGCCAGGAACGCGGCGCCCAGCCGCGGCAGGGTCGTCCGTTGCTGCAGGTACTCGTCGATCGCCCAGGCCGAGGCCCCGCTGACCGACAGCAGGTTCGTGTCGAGGGTGATCGAGCCACCCCGGTGGTACGGTCTCGCTCGCGGCACGCCGGCGTCCGCGCTGGGAACCGCGAGGCCCATGAGGACCATCGCGGCCAGCACGGCCAGCATGACGCGGGGGCGACGCAGAGAGGTCATCGGTGAGGTCATCGGTCACGACGTGTGGCGGTGGGCGGCATGGATCCACGCCGCTGGTTTCGGCAACCGGGCGCCCGACGGTCCCGGACCATCGCGCGAGCAGGGGCCACACGAACACTGGCCGACCAGCCCCGTCCATCACACCGCCCGGATCACCCAGCGCGACGGAGACGATCGGCCTATGGGCACGCCACCGCGCGCCTGCGTGCCGGCGCTGTCAGCGGTCTGACGCCGGATCGGGTTCGCGCGCCAACCCGTCGAACAGGGGGAGCAGGCGCGCTGCGAGCACCGCACGGAAGACGTTGACCGCGAGCCCCGCCCGATCGGCATCGGACACCGCGGCGTCGAGCAGCGGGTCGAGGAGCAGGTCGATCTGGTCGCGGCGGTCGGCTGCGGAGAGCTCCGGCCGGGCGGCCGCGGAGACATCCCACAGCTCGTCGTACAGGAACCACGCCAGCTCGTCGTAGAGCAGGCGGGCTTCGACCTCCCACGCCTCGGCCGATTTCAGCGCGCCCCCGATCTCGAGCATCGCCGGCACCCCGCTCTGCAGCAGGCGGTGCAGTGCGCCCTCCTGCCTGGCGACCAGCTCGGTGATGCTGACGCTGCCCACCGCCCCGGTGCCGAGCACGGCGCCCCAGCGGCTCGCGGCGCGCGAGGCCGACTTGCTCTCGAGGCCTCGCAGGCAGGCGTGGAAGGCGCGTGCCACCACGCGCGCCCGTGTCGCGGGCCCGCCGCCGATGACGAGGAGCGCCTTCTGGAGCTCCCACAGGTCCGCCGGCCTCGGTTCGGCCAGGATGCGATGGAACGCCGACCTCGCGGCGGCCAGCGCGGTGTCGCTCACATGCTCCCTCGATGCGGGTGCCGAGCGCCAGCGTACGCGTCGACGGCCGCAATCGGCGTCCGGCTACGGGCCTGCCCTACGCCGCCTGGGGTCGACGCACGCCGACGCGCCGGCCCTCGGCGAACGCTGGCTCGCCGAGCCCGACGAGGCCACGCGCGAACCCGATGGGCAGCCACAGCCAGGGCCGCTGCATCAGGCGTGGATCGCGTCCAACGTGATCCGCCGGGCATGGATCCGGCAGATCACGCGGGTCTCCCGCGCCTCCTGATCGACCGGATAGACGAAGCCGTAGTAGCGGGGATGGCGGGTGTACTTCCGCGTGAGCACGTCGAGGTGGGCAGCCGCGCCATCGGTGACCAGCTCGGCCTCGCCTCGGATCTGGATGAACCGGCCGAGGTTGTCGGGGTCGACGAGGAGCAGGCTTACCTTGGGGTTGGCCCGCATGTTGCGTCCCTTCCGGCGCTCGAGCGTCGTGTTGACCCGCGCGCAGTCACCGTCGTCGTCCACCCAGACCAGGCTCGATTCGGGCTGGCCGTCGCGCCCCATCGTCGTGAGGACCGCACAGACGGGTCGCGTCAGCAGGTCCCGGTGCGAGGCCGGAAGCGGGTGGGTCTCGGACGCGAGGAGCGTGCTCATCGCGCGCACCCGGGGGTCGTGGCGTCGACCGCCACGACCCGATCCGGTCGGATCCGGCACAGGACCGGGATCTCGGTCTCGGCGAACGCGGCCGGGATCGCCTCTCCGAAGTAGCGGATCGGCCGGCCGGCGTACTTCGAGGCAAGCGCGTCGAGGTGTGCGGCCGCGCCATCCTCGGTCATCTCGATGACGGTGCCGCGAATCTCGAGGTAGCGCAGCGGCTGTCGCGGGTCGTAGCACAGGAGCGTGACTCGCGGGTCACGGCGCATGTTCCGCTCCTTGGCGAAGCCGCGCATCGTGTTGACCCGCACGTACCCGGCATCGAGGTCGCACCACACGACCGACGTCTGCGGATAGCCGCTGGGCATGATCGTCGTCAGGGCCGCGACCGGCGGGCACTCGACGAGGTCGCGATGGGACGGCGGAATCTCGTCGTGCCGGTGGCCAGCCAGCAGGCCGATGGTTCCCACGCCCGGAATCCTCCTCCACGCGGGCCCGTCACCGGCGCCGGTGCAGCGCACCAGCCTCGGCTGGGCCGCGAACGACGTCCCGCGTTCGCGCATCGTCGCCGCCGCGGGGGCCTCGGGCCAGAGCCGGAGGTCGCAAAGGGCCTCCCCGCGCTGCCGTCATCACGAGTGGGACGTTTGGCGCAGGCCGACGGGTACACCGGGTGGCTTCGCACGACCTTCGAGGTCCCGTACGCTCGGGCTCCTGCGATCCCGCGTGGGGGTTCCCATGGCCATCACTCGTCCTCGCCTGGCGTTCCTCATCCCCTGGAGACGCGCTGCCGGCGAGTCGATCGCGCCGGACCTGACGAGCCGCGAAGGCCCGGCGGCGGCCGCGGGACCCGCGAGCAGCCGGCGAAGCCGACGCATCCCCCCGCGAGGCCCCGATGGACGGTTCATCCGTCGAGCGGCCACGGCGGTCACGTTGGACGCCGAAGCGCGTTCGGCATCACCGGCCGCACCCGCCGCCGTTGCGATCCCAGCTCCGCTGGCCGCGGAGCCGCTGGCGCCACGACCGATCCGCATCGTCCTCGTCGAGGAGGTGCCGGACGTAGCCGCCCACGTGCGGGAGATGCTCCGTTCGCAGCCGCGCTTCAAGCTGGTCCAGGTCGTCGCCGACGGCGGCAAGGCCATCGAGGCCATCCGCGACCTTGAGCCCGACGTCGTCCTGGTCGACTCGCTGCTGCAGGGCAGGATCGGCGGGTCGACGGTCGCAGAGCGTCTGCGGGCCGGCGGAAGCCCCGTCGGGATCGTCGCGCTGACGGTGCCCGACCATCCCGTTGACGGGCTCATGTCGCGCCACGCCGACGCCGTCGTGACGCTCCCGTTCGGGACCATCGACCTCGGCCGGGCGCTCAGCGAAGCGAACGCGGCAGCGATCACGCGCAACCCGGCCGCCAGCCCGCGGATCGTGGCGGTCTTCTCGGCCAAGGGTGGGGTCGGCAAGACCACCATCGCGTACAACCTCGCGGCGAGCCTTGGCGCGACCGGGCTCCGGACCCTGCTGGTGGACGGCAGCCTGCAGTTCGGCGACGTGCGCCGCCTGGTCCGGGCCGATCCGACCGCACCATCGATCTGCGACCTGCCGACAGACCTCGTGCGCGGCTCGGACCTCGCCGACACCGTGGTCCGTGATCCGTCGGGGATCGATCTCCTCCTGGCACCGCCCCGCCCCGAGCTCGCCGACCTCGTGAGCAACCGTGACCTTGGGCGCGTGGTCGACCTGCTTCGACGGGCCTATCAGGCGATCGTCATCGACACCCCGTCGACCTTGAGCGCGCAGACGCTCGCGTTCCTCGACGCAGCAGACGTGATCATCAATGTCCTGACGGCGGATTCCGCCACGCTCGACCTCACCCGGACGATGGTTGCCACGTTCGCCGAGGTCGGGTATCCGGCGGCCAAGGTGCGCTACCTGGTCAACCGGTCCGGTACGGTCGGTGCCGCCCCCGCATCCCAGGTGACCGAGGCGATCGGGCGCGAGCCCGACTACGCCGTGGCATCGGACTGGCAGCTCGTGTCGTCGAGCAACGGTGATGGCGTCCCGTTCGTGCTCGCGCGACCCGGGGCGACCGTCAGCTCCGACCTGGCGCTGGTGGCCGAGGACCTCCGCGCGCTCGCGGTGGCGCCGGTCAGGTCCCTGCCCGCGTATCGGCGGGCCCGGAGCGCCTGAACGCAGGCGGATCCGTGGGGCAGGGCCGGCTGGCCGGGCTTCACAGGATCCGCGATCGCGCCCTGGACGCCCTCCGCCCCCGGTCGCTCCAGTACGCTCTGTCGCTGTGGTGACCTCGTCGCTGTGGCGACACGCCGACTTCATGAAGCTGTGGGCCGGCCAGACCGTGTCGGAGCTCGGTTCCGTGGTGACCCGGACGGCCGTGCCGCTGGTCGCGCTGCTCGTCCTGGGCGCGGGTCCGCTGGAGATGGCGCTGCTCGTCGTCGCGGCCAGCCTCGCGGTGCTCCTCGTCGGCCTGGTCGCCGGCGCATGGGTCGATCGGCTGCGGCGACGGCCGTTGCTCATCTCGGCCGATGCGATCCGGGCCGTCCTGCTGTTCACGATCCCGGCCGCCTACCTCGCCGGCGTGCTGCGGATCGAGCAGCTGTACCTGGTCGTGTTCCTCGAGGGCTGCTTCGGTGCGCTGTTCGATGCCGCCTATCCGGCCTATGTCCCGTCGCTCATCGGCGTTGAGCGCGTGGTGGAGGGCAACAGCAAGCTGGCCACGAGCTCCTCGCTGGCCGAGATCGGCGGTCCGGGCCTGGGGGGCGGCCTGGTCCAGCTGATTGGCGCGCCATTCGCGATCCTGGTCGACGCGATCTCCTACGTCTTCTCCGCGATCTCGCTGATCCTGATCCGCAGCCCTGAGCCGCAACGCCCGGCCCGATCCTCGCCCACCCCGATGCGGCAGGAGATCGTGGAGGGCCTGCAGCTCGTTCGGCGCCACCCGGTCCTCGTCCCGCTGACCCTGCGCTCCGTGATCGCCCACGTCGCGGGCTCGTTCTACGGCGTGCTGTACACGATCTACCTCATCTCTGACCTGCACCTGACGCCGTTCCTGCTCGGCGTGGTCGTCTCGGCCGGCGGCGTCGGCTCTCTCGTCGGCTCGTTCTTCGCCTCGAGGGTGATCACGCGGCTGGGGTTCGGGCCCGCCCTGATCTGGACGGCGACGGGCGCATCGATCATCGGCGTGCTGACGCCCCTGGCCGGTGGGCCGCTGCTGCTCGCCACGCTCATGGTGTTCCTCCCCCAGCTGATCGGCGACGGCCTCCAGACGATCGAGGGCGTCGCCGAGCTGTCGCTCATCCAGGGCGTCATCCCGGACCGCATCCTCGGGCGGGTCAACGCGACCCTCGAGGTGTTCTCCCATGGGATCGCGTATCCGCTGGGCGCCCTGCTGGCCGCTGCGGTCGCCGGCTCGATCGGCGTCCGTGGCGGGATCGCGATCGGCTGGGCCGGGATGGCGGTCTCGATCCTGCTGCTGGTGCTGTCACCGCTGCCGCGCATCCGCCAGCCCTCGGACGTGCCCGCCGTCGAGGGCTGACCGTTCGCGCGGGACAACCGCGGCGTCGCTCCAACGCGTGGCCCATGCTCGGAGGCGTGGTCGTCCGCCCGCCCCGAGCCCGGACGGGTCAGCGCCGGGGGAGGTAGCGCATGGGGTCGACGAACACCCCGTTGCGGCGGATCGCGAAATGGAGGTGCGATCCGAGGGCGCAACCGGTCGCGCCGACCCGGCCGATGATCGTCCCGGCCGTGACGTGCGCCCCGACCCCGACCTCGATCCGTGACAGGTGCCGGTACCAGCTCTCGAACCCGCCGCCATGGTCGACGGTGACCTGGAGCCCGCTGCAGCTGTCGTAATGCCCGGCCACCGTCACGGTCCCGGAGCGGGCGGCGCGGACCGGGTCACCCGTCCGTCCATCGATGTCGATCCCGTAGTGGTAGCCGTACCGGGTGAGGCTCTGGCCGAAGGCCTGGGTGATCGGCCCCCGGAGCGGCCAGCGCCAGCTCCCCGTGGCCGGCGGCTTGGAGGCGGGCGGGGGCTTCGACGACGGCAGGCGGCTCGCGATCGCCGACGAGGCCGGCTTGCGTGCCGGCCTGGGCGCGACCGAGAAGGTGACCGACCGGCCGGTCCGGATCGCGGTCCCGTCGGAGGAGCGGGCGTCACCGGTCACGGTGAGCGCAACCCGGGCCCCATACGGGAATGGCGCGCTCGGCGTGAACACGAGCACCGTGTCGCCCTCGGCCCACTGGTAGCGGCCCGTGACCGGCGACCCGTTTACGGCGACCCTGAACGCCTGCCGCGTCTTCGTGTCCATGGGCACCGTGAACCGGACGGAGACCTGTGCCTGGCGCGCGATGCCGGACTGGCCCCCGCGCGGCCGGAACCGAACGACCCGCGCCGGGGGAAGCGTGGGCTCGGCGGCGGCCGGGCGGCGCGCGGCCGCCACGGCCGGTCCGGGCTCGCCGGCCGGGGATCCGACGGGTTGCCGCGCACCACGGTCCGGTGCCAGCACCACAGGACGGAGTTCGACCGACGCGAGCGATCCATGGCTGCCGGGAGAGATCGCCGCGGCCGATCCGCCCATGAGGCCCTGCGCGCCGATCGTTCCCGCGAGCAGGGCGACGACCAGCACCGACGCCGCGGCAGGCCGGAGGCGCGCCGCCGCCGCGGCGACGTAGACCTCGACCAGGACGGGGATCGCGAGCATCGCGCCGATGAGGCGGGGGACGCGACGCATCCGCGGATGGGCCTGTGGGCGCAAAGGTGGCGCTCCGGTCGCGCGCTCGGGTTGACGGGCACCGGGTGGAGGTGCGCCGGGACGGTGGTCCAGCGTAGTCCGCGAGCGCCCGGCCTGCAACCCGCCGCGCGGCGTGGGCGCCACCGGTTGCGCCCGCGCGGCACGATGTGACGGATGGCCCTACCCATCTCGGCCGGATCCCGGGGAAGGTCCGTGGACCGGGCACCCTGGCGTCCGGACAAGGGGGTGTGTCGATGCGCCTGCTGACGGGCCTGTTCCTCGCCGTGGTCCTGAGCGGATCGGCCCTGGCCGCGCCCGCGACCACGGTGACGCCGCGTACGGTGGCTCCGGCGCCGGACGCCGTCGCCGGTGGCGCCTGGTCGGTGCTCGGCGAGTACCGCGTCAGCCCCAGGCCCACCAGCCTGCTCAACCGCAGTCGCGAACCCATCGTGACCGCGAACCCGTTCGACGCCTCGCGGCTCGCCGTCGTCTATCCGCAGGGCCCGGGGGAGCACAGCCACCCGGTGATCCGGATCAGCCGCGACGGGGGGCGAACGTGGCGGACGGCGGCCGGCCATCCGCGGGGCGGCGGCAGCCATCCCATGCTTGCCTGGGGCCCCGGCCCACGGGCCGGCAAGGCCCGCCTCTACTACACGGCCATGGGTGGCCCGGCGCCCAGCTACCACTTCGTGGTCAGCTACAGCGACAACGAGGGGCGGACCTGGCACCAGGGCTTCATCGCCGACCACACCCGGGGCTGGTCGATCGGCATCGAGGACATGGTCGTCGACACCAATCCGGCGAGCCCCAACTACGGCACGCTCTACCTCGCGTACAACTGGCCCAAGGACCCGGCCCGGGGCGATGGCCTGCACGTGGTGGCATCCGGCGACTACGGGCACACCTTCGCCGACACCGAGGTGCCCAAGCTGGCGGCGCCCCGCGGCTATGGTGACGCCTGGCGGATCGGCTACAAGCTGGCGACCGCTCCTGACGGGTCGGCCTACGTGGCCGGCTACCAGCTCGACATGAAGGTCTGGCGGCTGTCCGCGCCGTTCGCCAAGGGGGGCTACGGCAACATCGGGCGGATTGCCTTCGGTGTCTCGCGCCTCACCTTCGATCGACGGGCCCGGCGTCTCACCCATGGGCCCAACGTGCTGGCCACGACGCTGCCCGAGACGGCCTGGAACCTCGGCTGGACGCCGGCCCTGAAGGGCGTGAACGTCGGGCTGGCCGAACCCTGCTGGGCCACCGGGCTGGTGGCGGACGCCGGCGGTCGCCTGTACTACGCGGTGGCCGGCGGCGGACGGATCCGCATCCTCACCAGCGACGACCGGGGTCGCACGTGGCACCTCCACTATCTGCCGGCCGCGCCCGCCGCGGGTGGCCGGACGCAGCGCTCGATGCGCCCCGACCTGGTGGCGGGCGACGGGTTCCTGGCGGTCCTGTTCCACACCGTCGACGCGTCGGGCGACCACCGCACCGCCGGAAACGCGGTAGCGGTGACCTTCGACCGCGGCGCCAGCTGGGTGGGCCCGCGACCCGTGAACCGCCATCGCTGGGCGATCAACCCGATCATCGCCATCTACAACGGACCCGGCCTGCGCGACCGGGGCGTGCTGCTCGCCGACGGCCGGACGATCTACTTCGCGTACGGTGACGGTCGAGACCGGCTGTCCGCGGCCTTCGGCGCCCGCATCCGGGTGACGGTGGCCCCGAAGCCGCCCCCCGAGCCTACGCCGACCCCGACTCCCGAGCCCACCCCGACCGCGACACCGACGCCCACACCGACCGCGACGCCGACACCCACGCCGACCGCGACGCCGACACCGACCCCCACCCCCACACCCACGCCGACCCCCACCCCCACACCGACCCCGACCCCTGCCGATCCGGCCCCCTGACGGCGCGAGGCTGACGACTCGCTAGCCCGGTGCTGCCCGGGTCGGGACGCGCGCCTGCCCATCGGCGCGGTTCGAGCCCGGCGAGGCGGCGCGGTCCTCCTCCAGCGCCCGCAGCCCCCGGGGGGAAAGCACGTAGACACCGCGCTCGACGCGCTCGAACCAGCCGTAGACGTCGGTCTGCAGGATGCGAGCCGCGTGCGGCACGTCCCCCGGCGCGCGCACGGCCCGGAGGGTCGCGGGCCCCGCCTCCAGTCGCGCCGCGCAGCGCAGCGCCTCCTGGCGATAGGCCGTCATGATCGGCCGCCCGACCGAGCCGCCACCGGTCGGATCGCCGACCCGCCGGCGGTGCTCGGCGAGCAGCCGGGACGTGCGGACGCGGCTCTTGCGCGGCACGTACGGCAGGGGATCCAGCAGCACGTCCGCCCGCCCGTGAACGACCACGATCAGGCCCAGGCCAAGGCGCCGGCACAGCGTCCGGGCCGCAGCCGGGCGGCGCGGCCAGGCGCCGACCGCGAGGTAGACGGCATCGGTGAGCGCCAGGCGGTCGACCCCCTGGAGGACGAGCGCCAGGCCGAACGCCCGCTTCAGCTCGACCACGACGGGCGGCTCGTCGCCCCGCACACCGACGACGTCGCAGCCGACGATCTCGCCCTTGACCTCGTAGCCCTGGCTCTCGAGCAGCGCCTTCACCGGGCGGTACAGCTCGGTCTCGGGCGGCGAGGTGGTCCGCGAGGCGCTCACCGGGTAACGGTGCCACGACCCGGGGCCGCCCGGGGCGTCGATGCCGCACGTCGGCCGTTCCTGCTCATCTCCAGTCGATCGACACGACCTCGAGCGGCTCGTTGAGGCCCTTGAGCGTCAGGGATCGCGCCGGCGCGTCGGCGAAGCGCGTGCCTTCGACCGTCTCACGGGAGGCGATGATCTCGCCGCCCTCCGCGGCCGCGGCAATCCGTGCCGCCTCGTGGACGCCCTTGCCGTGGTAGTTCTGGCCGACCTGCTGGGCGTTGGCGAGGTGAATCCCGATCCGGACCTGGGGCGCGAACCCGGCCGTTCGCCGATGGTCGGCCAGGGTCCGCTGGATCGCCATGGCACACCCGATGGCGTCATCCGGGGCATCGAACCCGACGAAGAACCCGTCACCGGTGGTCACGACCTCCTGGCCGCGGTTGGCCGCGAACTGCTCGCGCAGCGTCTCGTCGTGCCAGGCCAGCAGCGTCTGCCAGGCGTCGTCACCCAGCGCGACCGCCAGGTTCGTGGACCCCACGATGTCGGTGAACATGAACGTCTTCTCCACCCGGCGCGGCCCGGTCGTCGAGGCGCGCAGGGCCAGCGGCAGCAGGTCCCCGACCTCGTGCAGCTCGATCGCCTGGGTCGGACAGGCCATCACCGCCTCTCGCAGGCACTCCTCCTCGACGCTGTCGTCGTCGAGCACCGCCGCCTTGAGATGCTCCCCGTGGAGCCAGTCGAAGACCGTGGGCGCGATCGACACGCAGTTGCCGGCGCCGATGCAGCGGGGCCGGTCGACTCGGACGCGAACGGTCATCGGGTCAGCCGCCCGTCACTTCGAGGCCCCGTCGCGCAGGGCGAGCGCGGTCGCCTCGGCGGGCGACGAGACACCGAGCCGGGCGTACAGCTCGACCAGGGCCCGCTCCACCGCAGGCTCCGCGAGCCCGAGCGCCGTGGCGATCTCGGCGTTGGTGCGACCCTCGGCCACAAGCCGCAGCAGCGAGCGCGCGGCCGGGTCGAGCCCCGTCCCGGCCGGCGATCCGTCGGCCGGCCGGCCAGCCTCGTCGCCGGCGAGCTGGGCCAGCTCGGCCAGCTCGCGACCCCAGGGCCCGCGGAACCAGGCGACCCGGTGGGCCTCGTCGAGCGTCCGGCGGGCGATGAGGGCGCGCAGCAGCTGGAGCTCGTCACGCACCGCCGATCGCTCCGAGTCCGAGCCGCCGGCCAGGACCACGCGGGCGGCCGGCAACAGGATCTCGAGGTGCGGGTCCTCGCGCCGGGCTCGGTCGCGGGCCGCGAGGGCGGATCGAGCGAGCTCGAGCGCACGCTCGGGATCGCCGCGGGCGTCGGCCGCGAGCGCGGCGGCCGTGTCCGCCTGGGCGCCCCACAGCGGATGGCCGGGCAGCCCGTCCACCAGCCGGCGCACCGCCGACGCGGACGACTCCGCCACGTCGAGCAGCCCCGGATCGGCCGTCCGGTGGCCGAGACGCGCTGCTTCCAGGCCGAGCGTGGCGAGGGCCTCGCACCGGCCCGCGGGCCGGCCGCCCGACGTCGCCAGCTCCACCGCCTGCTCCAGGTGCTCGCGCAGACCCGACGGGTCACCCCGAGCGCCGGCCAGGATCCCGCGCCACGTCTCCAGCCGGCGAGCACGGAGCGGGGTCGGTGCGGCGGAGGCCGCGCTCGCGGCGCGGTCGAGCCACCGCTCGGCCTCGCCCGCCGCCCCCAGGTCCAGGTGGGCAACGGCCGTCCCGCCGGCGGCCAGGAACTCGAGCCCGCGGTCGCCCGATGCGCGCGCGCGTTCGTACGCCTCGGCACCGCGCGCCACGGCCAGGTCGGGGATGACCTTGGACCGGGCGAAGACGTGGACGCCGTACAGCATCTGCGCCTCCGCTCCCGATCGCTCGGTCTCCCGGCTGAGGGTGCGCATCTGGCTCGAAAGGAGACGGATCTCCTCGATCGCGCGCGTGGGGTTGCTGCCCAGGTGGATCTCCGCGGCACCCCGGTGGTACGCCAGCGCGATGATCGTGGACATCGTGCCCCGCCGGTCGCCGAGCGCCTGGAACAGCGCCAGCGCCCGTTCGAGGAACGCTCCGGTGGCCATGTAGATGTCGACCACCGGCAGCTCCGGGAGCATCCGGTCGAGGGCTTCGCCGGCCGCGACTCGCTCGAGGATCGCGAGATGGCCGCCGGTCCGCATCCAGTCGAGGAACCAGGCCCGCATCCGGGCGAGGCCGATGGCGCCCAGCTCGCGCAGCGAGGCGGCAAGGCCGGCATCGTCGCCCAGGTCCTCCGCGAGGGCGACGGCTCGTTCGTACGCTTTCGCCGCGCCGTCGAGATCCGCCTCGCTCGTCGCCGGGGTGTACCCCTCGCCGATGGCCATTCGCAGGAGGTCCTGGCCGAGCTCCATGCAGGCCGCCAGCTCCTGCATCCGGTCGCCCTGCTCGGCGGCACGGTCGCGGACCGCGGTCGCGAGCTGGGCCGCGCGATCATGCTCGTCGTCCAGCCGGAGGGCCGCGGCACGCCGGAGCATCACCTCCAGCTCGAGGCCCTGCTCACCGGTCGCCTCGGCGAGCGCCGCCAGCTCTGCCAGCCCCACCAGGCGGTCGGATGGCCTCGAGAGCATGGCCAGTGCGTCGTCGCGAGCCCGGAGGAGCGCCACCCGCTCGGCGCGCGCCGCGATCAGCGGCAGCGCCTCGTCCACCAGGCGCAGCGCCTCCTCGGGCGCACTGGCCGCGAGGGCCGCCCCGACGGCCTCGACCGAGAGCCGTCCGCCGCGTGCCGCGTCCCCGGCCGCCAGGGCATGGCGCGCGATGGTCGACAGGGCCTCGGCCGGCGGATCCCCGTCGGCGGTCATGATCTCGACGATGGCCTGGTGGATTGCCCGGCGCCGCGGGGCGGGGAGCAGGCCGAGGCAGTACTCGCGCACCTGCTCGTGACCGAACCGGTAATCGGCGCCGGAGGCGTCATGCAGCTCCTGGAGCAGGCCGGCGGCGACGACCGGCGCGAACACCTCCGACAACGACGACGGGCTGCTGCCGGCGTCGCCCATCCGGGCACGGATCGAGCACAGGTCGGCCAACCGGAAGCTCCGGCCAAGGACCGCGGCCTCGGAGAGCGCGATGCGGGTTTGCTCGTCGAGGTGGGCCGCGCGGCGCTGGACGAGCGTCCTCACGGCAGCCGGCAGCAGGCGCCCGGCCTTGGCATCGAGCTTCCAGGTGCCGTCGAACCGCTGCAGCAGCCCGGCGTCCCGGTAGCTCCGGACGAGCTCCTGGATGACGAACGGGACGCCCTCGGCCTGGCCGTGGACCGCGGCCGCGCTGGCCGCCTCGATCGTGCCGGCGAGCGTGAGCCGCAGCAGCTCGGCGGTCTCGGACTGGCGGAACCGCGTGATCGTCAGCCGCCGCACCATGCCCAGGCGCTCCAGATCGGCGAGCAGGTTGACCAGCTCGGTCGCAGCGGCGGCCTCCTCGGTCCGCATCGCCAGCAGGATCAACACCGGCAGGGACGGCTCGGTCCGCACCAGGTAGCGCAGGACCCGCAGGCTGTCCGTGTCCGCCCACTGGACGTCGTCCAGGAGGAGCGCGACCGGGCGCTCGAGCGCCACGGCGCGGATGGCGAGGGTGGCCTGGTCGAGGACCCGGAGCATCCGCTGATCCGGCGGCAGCCCGACCGCGCCGGGATCACGGCCGGCCAGCGTGTCACGTGCCTGCTCGATGGCCTCGAGGGCGGCGGGTCCCGCGCCCTCGCGGAGCCCAGAGCCGGCGAAGATCCCGCGGGCCAGCAGGAACGGGCCCCGGATCTCCTCGTCCACCGTCACGTGAACGGCTGCGAAGCCCTCGGCCGGTGCGGCCTCCTCGGCGGCCAGCAGCAGGCGGGTCTTGCCGATGCCCGGCTCTCCCTCGAGGCTGACGGCGAAGACGCCGCGGCGGGCGCGCTCGAGGGCGAGCTCGATGCCAGCCAGTTCCACGGAGCGCCCCACGACCGCGCTCGCCGTCCGACGCAGGCGGGCCGACGGGCTCGGGGACGTGCCAGCCAGCTCTTCGGTCGACACGGGATCTCAGGATGCTGCGAGGGCCGGGGACGTCATTCGCTGCCCACTCCGCGTTCGCGTCCGGGCCGGAACGGGGAACGGGGTCCGGCGCTCCTGCAACCATACGCCCAACGACACGACGACCGTGTCTTCCGTTGCGCCGGCGGACCGGGATCGACCCAGGGCCGGGGACTGGAGGTCGCGGCCCATCGCTGAGATGATGGGGCCGAGCAGCCTCCCGGTGCAACCGAGGTTGTTGCGGAATCGCTGGAAAGGATCGGATGAGCGACGAGCGGGACATCGATCTGAGCTTGCCTCCCAGCGGCGATGGCTGCGTCGAGTGCCTCGCGACGGGGGGTTGGTGGTTCCACCTCCGGCGGTGCGCCCATTGCGGCCACGTGGGCTGCTGCGACTCGTCGCCCTCGCAGCACGCCAGCCGCCATGCCAGCGACGCGCGCCACCCCGTGGTCCAGACCTTCGAGCCCGACGAGGACTGGTTCTGGGACTACGCCCAGGAGGAGTACCTCGACGGGCCGGTCCTGGCCCCGCCCCAGCACCATCCGCTCGACCAGCCCGTCCCGGGTCCCCGGGGCCGCGTGCCCGCGGACTGGCAGCGCCAGCTGCACTGAGCCTTCGACACCATGCTGCCGCACGATCCGGAGCCTCCACGCGTGGACCAGCCGCGCCCGCAGGCCGCCCTGGGTCCCGACCCGGTTCGGACGATCGGCCGTGACGAGCTCAAGGCGAAGCTCGATCGGGGCGACGGCCTTCGCCTGATCATGGCGCTCAACCGCTGGGCGTTCGAGGCGAAGCACATCCCGGGATCGCTCCATTTCGACACGCCGGAGGAGCTGTACGCGGCGGTCCACCCCGACGACGAGGTGGTCGTCTACTGCTCGCACGTTGACTGCCTCTCGAGCGTCGCGCTCTACCGCGACCTGGTCCGGCGCGGGTATCGCAACGTCCGCCGCTACTCCGGAGGCCTGCTCGACTGGGAGGATGCGGGCCTGCCGCTCGAGGGAGCGTTCGTGGACGCGCCATGACCCGTCGATCCGGTGCGTCGGGTCCGCGGGGACACCCCTACGCCGCCGAGATCGAGGCCGAGCGGCGGGGCTGGTATGCGCTGGTCGGTCTCGTCCGGTCGCTCACGCCCGAGGAATGCCTCGAGCCCGGCTACCAGCGCGACCCGGACTGGACCGTCCGCGACGTGATCACCCATCTCGGCACCTGGCTGGCGGAGGCCGAGGTCCAGCTCGAGCGCCTGGCTGCAGGCACCTACGAAAGCACCGAGGTGGACGTCGACGGGCTCAACGCCACGCTCCTCGAGGCGATGCGCGACCAGCCGTGGGATGTCGCCTGGGTCCAGGCGAATGCCGCGCGGACCCTGATGGTCCAGGACTGGCACGCCCTGCGCACGCCGTCGGACGACGCAGCGTGGTGGATCCGCAAGGCCGGCTGCGACCACTACGCGGAGCACCTCGACCGGCTTCGCTCCTGGACCGCCGAGCTCATCGCACGGCGAACGCCCGACGGGTGACCCGGGCGGCCCCGCCCGGCGTGGCCGACCTGGAGCCAGTCCCCGGCCGATGCCGCTGAGCTCGATGTCGGCCCGACGGTCGCCCCTGGCGGCTGTCGAATTCCTCCGGGTGCCGTTCGTCGTGGGAATGAGCCGGCGACAGAGGGTCGCCGCTCGCCCCGGGCGACATCGGCCCGGGACCATCCTGGACGGAGGTCGATCGGACATGGCGAACTTCCTGCTCACGTTCCACGGCGGCGGGATGCCCGGGACCAGGGAGGACCAGGACCAGGTCATGAAGGCCTGGACCGACTGGTTCGCGACGCTCGGTGACGCGCTCGTCGACGGAGGCAACCCGATCTCGCAGGCGCGGGCGATCTCGCCCGACGGCTCGGTGATGGACGCCACGTCCGCGCCGACCGGCTATTCGATCCTCAAGGCCGACAGCCTCGACCGCGCGGTGTCGCTCGCGAAGGGCTGCCCGGTGCTCGCCGGTGGCGCCACCGTGCTCGTCTCGGAGACGCTCCCGGTCATGTGAGGGATTGTTCGGCCCCGGCACCCGACGAACCTGGCGGACCTGCCCCGGGCTTACCCCGGGACGGGTGCGGCAGGCCGGTCGGCGTAGCCCTGGGCCGCGATCTCGACCGCCCGGGAACGGTACGCGTCAGTGCTGGGCGCCGTCCGGGCACGGAAGCCGTCGACCATCCGGTTGTACATCGAGAACCCGGCGGCGATCAGCACGGCGAGCTGGACGTCGGCATCGGTCGCACCGGCGGCCCGGGCGGCGGCGACGTCGTCGGCCGTGAGCTCGCGGGGCTGGCCCCGGACGGTCCGCGCGATGCGGAGCAGAGCGCGCATCCTGCGGTCGAACCCCTCGCTCGATCCATCCTTGATCGTGTCGATCAACGGGACGAGGTCCATCGATCCGGTCTGCTCCAGCAACGCTGTCGCGTGGGCGCCGTGCGAATCCATGCAGAAGAAGCAGTCGTTCGCCGCCGACACGGCCGTCGCGAGCATCTCCCGCTCGGCCCGGCTCAGTGTGGAGCCGGGATAGTCCTTGACCAACAGCTCGTCGGCCAGGCCGCGCAGGTGGACCCCGAGGCCCGGCGTCAACCTCATCGCGGCGACGATGCCGGGGACGTCGGGCAACCCACCGACGATCGGCTGCTCCCTCGAGCGCACGAGGCGCTCCTCGTCGCGTGCCATGCGCCCATCTCCTGTCGTTTCGGGTGTTCGACCTGCGCGCAAGTATGCGTCAACGCCGGATCGTGCCCGGACGACCGCATCGGTCACGTTCCACTGCCGGACCTCGCCGGCCGTCTGGACCGTTCCGAAGGGAGCCGGACGCCGGCGGTTCGCAACGTCGTTTTCGCGCTCCGTAGACACCGTCGGGGATGTTGTCTACTGTCCGCACGGGAGGATGGTGCCCTTCATCGAAGGAGGAGTGCCATGATTCCTGCTGGTCCCCGGGAGATCACCCGACGCGCCGCCCCCGGCCTGATCGTCCTGCTCGGGGGCGTGCTGCTGGCAGGGTGCAGCGCCGCCACGTCGTCCGGTTCGCCGGCCGCGCCCGCCAGCGCGCCACCGTCCACTGCGCCGAGCGTCGCGTCCGCGGAAGCGTCCATGGCGCCGTCCGAGTCGGTGGCCCCGAGCGCTGCGGAACCCTCTGCCTCGAGCGGGGCCACGGCCGTGCCCACGTCCATCGATCCGTGCCAGGTGGTCACCAGCCAGGAGGCATCGGCCCTGGCAGGCGCGTCGTTCGGCGCCGGCAAGAAGGCCACCACCGAGAACAACGTCAACGAGTGTGTCTACACCGTCGCGGGCCAGAACATCTTCACCGTCCAGGTGGCGCAGGCCCCGGACGTGGCGACCGCACAGGCGGCCAAGGCCGCCGTCGAGGCCCAGATCCAGAGCGTGGCCAACAAGGGCCTCGACGTCACGCAGCTGCCGGATCTCGCTGACGGCGGGGTGGTGGCGCAGGGTAGTGCGACCATCTCCGGCCAGACCTTCAACGTGAGCAGCCTCGCCCTGCTCAAGGGGACCACGTATCTCGGCTTCAGCGACCTCGTGCTCAACCACCCGGCCCCGACCAACGCTGCCCTGGAGGCCCAGGCCCAGGTCAGCCTCGGACGGCTCCCCTGACCGGTGATCAACGATCGCTGATCCAGGTGGCCAGGTCGGCGACGAGCTGCGCGTCGACGTGGCCCGGGATCCCGTACTCCGCCGGGCTCGGCGGCCCCGTGCCGTCGAGCAGCAGGTGGTCCATGGCCGGGTAGGTCCGGTAGGTGACGTTCGAGTGACCGGCGAGGGCCTGCTTCCAGCCGTCGAGCTCGCTCGGGGGCACCTGGTAGTCCCGCTCGCCCTGCGACAGGAAGATCGCGATGTCGAGGCCCGCGGCGTCGGCCCGCGGGTCGTACGTGCGCAGGTCGAGCCAATACGAGGCGGGGATCCCGAGCGGGAGATCTGTCGCCGGCGTGGTCGATGACAGGTCCGCGGATTCCGCCCGGGCGACGGCCGCGCGGAGCGCGGCGAGCTGGTCCTGTGCCGAGGGGCCCGGGCTGCCCTGCAGCGAGGCGAGGTATGTCGTCTGGACCAGGATCAGGCGGGCAAGCGGCGTGGTGTTCGCCTCCAGCATGGCGATCCCCGCCAGCTGGCCGGGCACCTGGGTCGCGATCCGCGGGGCGAGATACCCGCCGAGGCTGTGACCCACCAGGTACACGCGGGCCGGATCGACCTTCGGCGTGGCGCGCAGCAGCGCGAGGGCCGCGACCGCGTCGTCGGTGGTCTCCTCGCGCACGGTGATCGTCGTCGCGAGCTGGGCCGCCAGCTGGGCGCCGTAGGTGAGCGTGCGCTTGTCGTAGCGCAACACGGCGATCCCCTGGGACGCGAGACCCCAGGCGAGGTCGCGGAGCGGCTTGTTCGCGCCGAACGTCTCGTCCCGGTCCGCCGGTCCCGAGCCGGCAACCAGGACCACCGCCGGGAACGGACCCGTCCCGCCGGGGATGGTGAGCGTGCCCGGCAGCGCCCAGGGAGCGGAGCCGACCGTGACCTGGGTCTCCCCGAACGCGCTCGGGTCGACATACGGAGCCGGGGACGCCGACGCCGCCGGGGCGACCTGGGCCACGTGGAGCCCGGCGACCTCCCCGCCGCTGCTGACGCTGACGTTGAGCGTCACCGTGGCGTTCGCGAAGGCCACCTGGGCCGCGGCGATCGTGCCCGGGCCGGCCGGCGTCAGCGTCACGTCCTCGATCGACCGATAGGCGCCGAACTGGGCGACCAGCGACTGGACGATCTGCTGCAGCTGGGCCGGCGGTGCCGCGGCTGCCATCGCGGGATCCTCCATCGCCGCCGCGGCCGCCCAATCGCCACGGGCAAGCGCCTCGACGTACGCCCTGCCGATGGCCGCCGGATCGATCCTGCCGGGCTCGATGGCGGCCAACGAGCCGGCCGCAGCAGGCGTCGGTGAGGCCGCCACGCTCGGCGCCCTGGTCGGGCTGTTCGCGCCACACGCGGCCGCGGCGACCACCGCCAGCGCCAGGACGGCGCCGCGCAGCCGGCCGAGATTCTGTCGGCCTCACCATTCGTTCTCGCGGCCTGCGGAGAGGTAGTACAGGGGTCCGATGATCCCTGCGAGCACGATCACGATGGTCCAGACCTGCCTGCTGTACCGGCGCACCCGCCGATCCTCGCGCGACAGGTCGGCCAGCGCCCGGCTCGCCAGCACGAGGTGGACGAGCAGCACCACGGCGGCGACGGCGAGCGAGATCAGCGCCTGGGCGGGGTCGGGCCCGTTGGTCGTCGGCATCGCGGGTCAGCCTGGCTGCGCACCGTCGGCGGCCCGATCCGCCGGCCCGCCGTCAGCCGCTTCGTCGGCCGAGCCGACCAGGGCGTGATGGAGCTCGGCGTACGCATCCAGGCACAGGTCCGCCGGGTCGGCTGCGCGGAGCTGGACGCAGACGTGGTCCGCGCCCGCCTCGCGATGCTCCCGGACGCGACGAGCGATCGCGGCGGCATCGCCCTGCGCCACCACCGCATCGAGCAGGCGGTCGCTGCCACCGTCGGCGAGGTCCTCGTCCGACCAGCCCAGCCGGAAAAGGTTGTTGGCGTAGTTGGGCAGCGCGAGATAGCGTCGGGCGAACGCGCGCGCCACCTCTCGCGCACGCGCAGCATCGGCGTCGAGGACGGCGCTCATCTCGACCGCCAGGACCGGATCCGCGCCCAGTCGCTCGCGGGCGAACCGCGTGTGCTCCACCGGCACGAAGTATGGGTGGGCCCCATCGGCACGCTCCGCCGCCAGGTCGAGCATCCGTGGCCCGAGCGCCGCCAGGATCAGCGGCGTCCGGGACGCGGGCGTGGGACCCACGTACTCGGCTGCGTCCATCGCGTCGAGGTACGCCGCCATGGTCGCGACGGGCGGGCCGTACGTGCCGCCCCGAGCCGCGACCGACGGCGCATGGCTGACCCCGATGCCCAGCACGAACCGGCCCGGGAACGCGTCGGCCAGGGTCCGCGCGCCGTTGGCCATCGCCGCCGCATCGCGGGCGTAGATGTTCGCGATGCCGCTCGCGACCAGGATCCGGTCGGACGCGCCGAGGAGGATGGCAGCGTGGGCCATGGCCTCCTTGCTGCCCAGGCTCTCCGGGAACCACACGGCGCCATAGCCCAGCGCCTGGTACGCGGCGACGCCGCCACGCTCCTCCACGGCGGGCCTCGCCTGGAGGGCGAAGCTCCAGATCCCGAACCGGCCCAGCGCCCGGCGCAGCGCTTCGCGTCGCTCGGTCACGCCGCGACCACCACGTTGCGGCCGCCGCGCTTGGCCATGAACGGCCCGATGTCGGCGCGGGTCACCAGCGCCTCCTTGGTAGGATCACGTCGCACCGCCGGGCGACCGTGATCGGTCAGCGCTCGGGCTGCGGCTCTGGGCCCACCGGCTCGGCGTCGATCACCCGCAGCCGGCGCGACCCGCCATCGTCGGTGCGAACCGTCGCGGACGGGATCACGCCCATCGTGACGGCGGTCACCGTCGCGAGCTCGCCCGCATAGAGCCCGCCGCCGCCGATGCGGACCCGATCGCCGACGGCGATGTCGCCGCGCCCGGTGATCGCCCGGGTGTCGATCGTGGTGGCCGGGGTACGGGTGCTGCGCGGATCGCTCGTCGCCGCCGCCCGGGCGCCGCCCTTGGTGGCCGTCTTCGCCGGCGGGTAGTTGACCTTTCGTTTGCGCACTATGGCGGACCTCGTTACGAAGCTGGGGCGGCCACCCCCGGCTGGGAGGGCGGCGCCGTCATACGGTACCTGATGGTCCGCGCCTCTTGTTCAGGAGCGGCGGCCGCCTCGCAGCTTTGTCCGGTCGCGGCTCCGCGCTGACCCAGCTACGCGTGGGCGACGCGCACGCCGGCGGGGAGGCGTCGCGCCAGGCCCGGGGCGGCGAGGGCGGCGCAGCCGAGCACAGCCCACGTGCCCAGCAGGAGGACGGGACGGACCGCGCCGGCGCCGTCGAAGAACAGTGCGCCGCGGAGGGCGTCGTACGCGGGGGCGACCGGCAGCCACGGTGCCACGGCCCGGTACGCATCCGGCAGGAGCTCGGTGCCCAGGGGCCCACCGGAGCTGACCAGGCCGACGAGCGCCACGAGCACGCCGGCCACGACCCCCGCCGGACCCGCATAGCGTGCCGCCGCGGCCAGCGCGGAACCGACGGCGAGCGACAGCAGGGCAAGCAGCCCCACCATCGACCAGGTGCCCTGGCCGTAGCCGCCGGCCAGCCAGCCTGCCGCGAGGGTGCCGACGACGCCGGCGAGGATCGCGTACCCGGTGACGACGCCGGCCTGCGCGAGCCCGGACCGGCCGGGGATCGCCAGGACCGCCATCGCTCCGACCAGGATCGATGACATCAGGGTCGCCAGCAGCACGAAGAACAGGATGACGCCATGCGCGTCGCCGGGCGCGAACGGATGCACGGTCTCGACCGCGAGCTCCTGACCCTGGGCCCGGAAGGCCTTCGTCAGGGCCCCGGTCACGCCTCCGCTGACCGCGTCCCCGGCGGCGCCCGCAACCACCAGCCGCGGGCCATCGCTGGCGATGATCAGGGACGCGGCGACCTCGCGGGTGTCGATCGCGGAGCGCGCCGCATCCGCCGTCGCGTACGAGATGAAGCTGAAGGCCCCGGGGACTGCTGCCTCGAACCCCCGCTCGACCTGCTGGACCACGGCCGGGGGGCCGCTCACGCCGACCGCGATGCCGTGCGGGTGTGGATCGCGGATCGCCAGGCCGATCACCAGCAGCAGCGTCAGCAGCACCGCGAGCCCCACCACCACCGGCCCCAGGGTCAGGGCTGCCGTCCGGCGTTCCATCATTCGCCTCCCAAACGTGACAATTCATCGCTTGATGAATTCTACCCGTGTTGACTTCGGTGTCAATGGGCTGCGATTCGGACCTGGAGGTGGGCCGCTCCCGACCGCGGCCGTCCCGCCATTCCTGGACGAGGCGCCGCCGGGCTGACGCCGCGCCCTGACGGCCCCGGCTGGCGTGCCCCCGGAGTAAATTCGCCGACGCCGTGACTGCCGCCATCCAGGATCCCGACCGGGCAACCAGCACGCTCCGTCGGCGGAACGACCGGTTGCTGGTGGCCGGCGTGCTGGCCTACGCCGCCCTGGTCGTCGTGCTGATGATCGTCGGCGGGGTCGCGATCACGCCCGACGTGCTGGCGGTCGCGTTCGGGCTGGCCGCCGTGCTGCTGGGTCGCGGTCGGCTGTTCCTTCGGGACTGGCTGCCGTTCATCGTGCTGCTGCTGGCCTACGAGCTGATGCGCGGCGTCGCCGACGACGCCGGCCTGCCGCTCCATGCCGCCGACCTCGCCCGGGCCGAGCAGATCCTCGCGTTGGGCAACCTCCCGACACAGGTCCTGCAGGACGCCTTCCGGCCCGCCGCCGGGGTCGATCCCGTTGCCCTCGCAGCGACCGTCGTGTACATGCTCCACTTCGCCCTGCCGCTCGCCACCGGGTTCGTGCTCTGGCTGTGGCGCCGGCCCCAGTACTACGACTTCGTCGCGTCGCTGATCCTGCTCAGCATCGCCGGGTTCGTGACCTACCTCCTGCTGCCGGCCGCCCCCCCGTGGTACGTGGCGCTCCACGGCATGCTCAACGGCCCCGACGGGAGCCCGGTCATCGCCTACCTCAAGCCCGGCGCGTTCGAGACCCTGGCCACGACCCTGGGCTTCGACGGCCGGTACGCCTACTCGCTGGCGTTCGGCAGCGTCAACCCCAACCTCGTGGCGGCGTTCCCGTCGCTGCACGTGGCGTACCCGTTCCTGGCCTTTCTGGTGCTCCGTCGCGCCTTCGGGCGGATCGGCTGGCTCGCCCTGGGCTACACGTCGCTGGTCGCGTTCTCGGTCGTCTACACCGGCGACCACTGGATCATCGACGGGCTGGCGGGCGTCGCCTACGCGTACATCGCGTTCTACGCGGTGGTCCACGCTCCGGCGCGGCTGCGCTCCTGGCAGACCCACCGACCACCCGGCGCGCTGCGGGGCATGCCGCCAGCGACCCGGTGATCAGGGGCGGTCGAGGGCGATCCCGGCGGCGCGACAGTCGGCAGCAAACGCCGCCTGCGCCTCCGGTGAAGGATCCCAGCGCGTGGGGAAGCACACGATCCGGCTGAGCCCGAGCTCGGCCAGCTCGCCCAGGCGATCGACGCGAGCTCGTCCCGCGTCGCGCATCTCCTCGTCCGCCGTGTACAGCGAGAAGCGCATCGAGTCGGGGTCGCGCCCCGCGTCGGCGCACCGCTGCCGGACCTCGACCATCCGCTCCCGGATCTCGGCGGGCTCGAGGAACACGAAGTTGAGCTCATCCGCAAACCTGACCGCGTAGCCGGCGGTGCGGTCGCGACCGTTGCCCCCGACGATCACCGGGATGTGGGCCTGGATGCCCTTGGGAACGTTGATCGCTCCCCGCACCTGCGCGTAGCTGCCCGCGTAGGTCGCGCGACCCGGTGCCAGCATCCTGGTGATCACCTCGAGGTGGTCACCCAGCTGGTCGAGGCGCTGGCGAACGGACGGGAAGCCATAGCCGTAGGCGACCCACTCGTCCTCCTTCCAGCCGGCGCCGATCCCGAGCTCGAAGCGGCCGTTGCTGATGAGGTCGAGCGTCGCCGCGAGCTTGGCCGTCAGGGCCGGGTTGCGAAACCCGGTGCACACGACCATGTGCCCGATCCGGACCCGGTCGGTCACCATCGCCAGCGCAGACAGGACCGAGAACGACTCGAACGTGATCTCGTCCGTCGGCTGGGGGACGGTGTGGAAGTGGTCGAACACCCACGCCGACTCGAACCCCAGCGCCTCCGCCTGCCGGGCGAGGTCCACCGTGCGGGCCCACGCCGCGGCAGGGTCCCAGCCGTCGTACTCGCCCTTCCAGCCCTGCGGGATCAGCAACCCGACCTTCATCGATCCTCCAGCCTTGGGCTCGTGCCAGCCGGCCCGCGCGCCGAGCCCCTAGGATCACCCATGCCACACTTGCGTGCACGGGGGCCGACCAGCCAGCGGGGGGACGATGCACGAATCCAGCGACTTCCAGCCGCTCCGGATCCTCCACGCGCCGAGGAACGTGGCTGGGCAGCCCGGCGACCTGGCCACGGCGCTCCGGCGCCTGGGTCACGGAGCGCCTCGGCCTCGATCCCGCGACCCCGCCCGCGCCGCGACCGGCGATCGGGCGCCTGCTGCGCCGGGTCGTGCCCCGCCGCGCCCGGTCCGACTGAGCCGCGAGGCCCCAGGTGGAGGGTGGCGCCTCGCGCGGGGAGCGATTCGGGCGATGATGGGGGCGCACGCCGTACCGCACCCGGGAGCCGACATGGAGACGCTCAAGGATTCCGTCATCGCGATCACCGGCGGCAGCGCCGGGATCGGCCGGGCCACGGCTCGCGAGCTGCTGGGTGCCGGCGCCCGGGTCGTGCTCGGTGCCCGGCGACGGGAGCGCCTGGGGGCCGTCGAGTCGGAGTTCCCGGACCGGGCCGTGGCGGTCGAGATGGACGTTCGGTCGCCCGCGGACTGCCAGCGGCTGATCGCGACCGCGCTCAGCCGCTTCGGCCGCTTGGACAGCCTGGTCGTCAACGCCGGGATCGGGATGTACGGCGGCATCCTCGACCACACGGACCAGGCCCTGACGACGATGATCGACACCAACGTCGCGGGCACCGTGTGGCCGATCCGAGCGGCAGTTCCCGAGATGGTCAGGAACGGCCACGGCGACATCGTCATCGTGGCCTCGGTGGCCGGGTTCCGGGGCGGCGCCGACGAGGCCGTGTACGCGGCCACCAAGTTCGCCCAGGTCGGGCTGGCCGGGGCGCTTGACCGGGAGCTTCGGGAGAAGGGCATCCGGGTGAGCACCATCGGCCCGGCCGGCACGGCCACCGAGTTCGCCATGGGTGCCGGGCGCACCACCGACATGCCCGAGCTGGAGACGTACCTGCGGCCGGAGGACATCGCGTTCGCGATCCGGACCGTCCTGGAGCAGCCGCGGCGGCTGCGCACCCAGTACTGGACGCTCTGGAGCATGGCCCAGGAGAGCTGAACGCCAGGAAGGAACCACGATGATCGATCCCGAGACCCAGGCGGAGCACGACGGGCTCAACTTCTACCCGGTCGCGTTTCTCCAGAACCTGATCGACAACGGCGAGGGCTGGCAGTCCGAGGGCGCGCTGAGCCAGGCGATCGTGAAGGCGCTCGAGGACGGGACGTGCGTCCTCGGGGTGGTCGCCCACCGCGATTACAACGGCCACGTCGTCCCGGCGCGCCGGGACGTGGAGCCCGGCGCGAAGGGCAGCCTCGACTACGCCAACCGGCTTCGTGCCGAGCGTGGCGACCCGCTGCTCGTGGAGGGGCCCGATGGCCGCGTGACCGTGGCCTCCTAGCGGTCGCGACGCGCCTCGCCGCGGCGGCCCGCCAGCGCCCGGCGGACCTTCGCCGGGTCGCCCACGATGTCGATCGCGCGGATCCGTCCGTGGAGGACGGCGATCCCGACGATCGCGATCTCGCTACCCGGCCGACCGACGATGACGCCCGGCCCGCCGTTGACGATCGCGGGCCGTCCCAGGGGCGCAAAGGTGCGTGCCTGCGTCCGCAGGACCTCCGCCACCGGGCCCGCGCCGGTGACCGGCGGCCTCGCCAGCGGTCCGCTGCCGCCGCCGTCGGTGCGCAGGACGACGTCCGGGTCGAGCAGCGCCAGCAGTCGCTCGAACTCGCCCGCCCGGGCAGCCTCGAGGAACGCCTCGACCACCCGCTGCTGGGCACCGAGGTCGGTGTCATGGTCCGGCTCGGGGGCGGCGGTCCGCACCCGGCGCCGGGCCCGGCTCGCCAGCTGGCGGGTCGCGGCCGGGGACCGGTCGATCACGGGCGCGATCTGGTCGAACGGCATCGAGAACACGTCATGGAGAACGAACGCGATCCGCTCCGCCGGGCTGAGAGTCTCGAGCACCACCAGCAGGGCCAGCCCGATCGAGTCGGCGAGCAGCGTCTCGTCCTCGGGTGAGCCGGACGTGCCGAGCAGCGGCTCCGGTAGCCACGAGCCGGCGTAGTCCTCGCGCCGCGAGCGGCGGGCTCGCAGCATGTCGATGCAGATCCGCCCGACGACCGTGGTCAGCCAGGGGCGCAGGTCTTCGGTCGTCGCCGGTGGCCGCCGGTCGAGACGCAGCCAGCCTTCCTGGAGCGCGTCGTCGGCCTCGGCCCCCGAGCCCAGCATCCGGTAGGCGACGGCGCGGAGGTAGGGCCGGTGCCGCTCGAACTCGTCCGCCAGCCGGCGTCGCTCGCCGGGGGGCCGCTGATCGTCCATCGTGCTCCTCACGTGGCGGGCACCGGCAACGTGACAACCGACCCGGCTCGCGACTCCCGGTCACACCCGGACCCCGCGATCCGTGTGGATGTCGACACCCAGTCACCGACCGGCGTCCGCCGGGCGCCGCCACCACGACAGGAGACAGCATCCACCATGTCCAGCGTTCCCACCGTCCGGGGCCCGCGCGCCCCATCGTTCATCGCCGCCATCAACCCGCTGGTCCGGCGGCTGCTGGGCGCCGGGCTCCCGTTCGGGCCCAATGTCCTGCTCACCGTTCGCGGCCGCACCAGCGGACAGCCGCGAACCTTCCCGGTCGCCATCCTGGAGCACGAGGACCGACGCTTCGTGCAGTCGCCGTTCGGCGAGGTGCAGTGGGTCCGCAACCTGCGCGCCGCCGGGGAGGCGGTGGTCTCGCGCGGGGGCCGTCGCGAGCCGGTCGCAGCGACGGAGCTGGCGGCCGAGGACGCCGGCCCGATCCTGCGCGACGCGCTCGAGCCGTACCGTCGCTCGCGACTGCTGCGGGCCGTGCTCGGCCGGTTGTTCGCCATCCCCGCCGACGCCACGCTCGAGGACTACGTCGCCGAGGCACGGCGTCATCCCATGTTCGAGCTCGTCCCGGTGCGGCCGCGGTCATGATCCGACCCGGACCGCAGCGGGGGATCAGGATCCCTGTGACCCGCCGGCCGTCGGCGCGGCCGCCGTGTGTCGCAGCCTGGCTCGCCTGCCGCCGGGGGGTCAGCTGGACGCGGTCGCCGGCGCGGTGCTGCGCCTGCGCCGCCGGACGAGGAGCACCGACCGGCCCTCCTCGGTCTTGACGTCGATGGTCGCGTCGTCGATCAGGTCCGATGCGCTCGAGGCGACGATCGTCGACAGGCGGCCGTCATCGACCACTCGGTCGCCGGTCTCCGGGCCCTTGGCGAACGTCAGCCGCAACCGACCGGAGCTGCGCACGAAGCGCGGGACGAGGTTCGCCTCGAGACCCTTCTCGCGGCGAAGCCGGGACAGGTGATCGACGGCCTGGGGCGTGAGCTTGAGCAACGGGGCACCTCCGGTTCGGGTCTGGCGACGAAGACCGCCTCCGGGGCATCAACGGATCACGGACTCGCAACGGCGTAATAGTAGCCTATGGGCTTGTAATCTGGCCAGTCGAGGGCCGCTTTCCTCAGGGAGCAGGCCGCCCGCTCGGGATGCCCTCAGCCGATGGCATCGTCGGCGAGGCGCTCCCAGACGACGTCGGCCCGCAGCGCAGCGACGGCAGCCTCGAACCGCTCGTCCTGCGCCCGCCGCGCCGAGCGTGCCGTGCCCGCGTCCAACACCGCGAAGGCAACCGGGTCGCCCGGGCGGATCTGGCCCAGCCGGGGAAGCTCGAACGTCGGCACGACGGCCGCGACGGGGTAGCCGCCGATGGTCGGCCCGTCGGTGAGCAGCACGATCGGTTGCCCGTCGCCGGGGACCTGGATCACGCCGGGGACGATGGGATGCGACAGGATCTCGCGTCCGGCCGCGAGGGCGGCCCCGTCGAGCCGGATCCCCATCCGGTCGCTCGCCGGGGCGGCCCGCCACGACGATCCGGCGAGCCGCTCGAGCGTGTCGTCCGGCAGGTGACGCAGGTCGGGACCGGCGACGACCGCCAGGGGACCGCGTCGCGCGGCCGGGTGCGGAGCGAGCACCGACGGCCAGCGGCGACCGGCCGCGGCGCCCTCATCCCGGCTGACCGGCACCAGGCGGTCGCCCGGCGCCAGGGGCCGCCCGTCGATCCCCCCCAGATGCGCGGCGGGGCAGGTGGCCGCGGATCCCAGCACCTGCGCGACGGCGATCCCGCCGGCTAGGGCGAGGTAGCCGCGCATCCCGCCGGCCGGCCCGGAGAACCGGATCCGCGCCCCGGCCGGCAGCGCATGGACCGCGTCCGGTGCGAGGGGGCGGCCATCGTCCCGTTCGGCCCCGAGATCGGCGCCCGCGAGGGCGACCACGCACCGCTCGACGACGAGGAGCTCGGCGCCGGTCAGGGTGACCTCCACGGCAGTCGCGTGCGTGGGCGCCTCGACCAGGGCATTCGCCACGGCGAGGCCCCACGGGTCGCAGGCTCCCGACGGGGGGACGCCGAGGTGGGCGAGCCCGGGCCGGCCGCGATCCTGCAGCGTCAGCAACGGGCCGGTCGCCACCACCTCGAGCACGGGTCAGCGGGCCACGAAGCGCACCCGGTCGCCGGGCGCCAGCAGGGCCGGAGGGTCGCGGACCGGGTCCCACAGCGCCGCGTCGGTCCGCCCGATGAGATGCCAGCCACCGGGCGTCTCGAAGGGGTAGATGCCCGTCTGGAGACCGGCGATCGCGACGCTCCCGGCCGGCACCCGCAGGCGTGGCGTCGACCGGCGCGGGAGCTCGAGCGCCGCCGGCAGGATGCCGAGGTACGGGAAGCCGGGGACGAAGCCCAGCACGAGAACCCGGTGCTCGACGCCGGCGTGAAGCCGGACCACGTCCGCCTCCGATCGGCCGGTCTGCGAGGCGACCGCCGCGAGGTCGGGGCCGTCCACGCCGCCGTAGCCGACCGGGATCTCGTGGAGCCTGCCGCCACGCGGCCGCGAGGGCTGCGTGGCTCCGTCGAGGATCTCGGCCAGGATCGTCCGGACGGCGTCCTCGCTGATCACCCCCGGGTCGAACGGGACGAGGACGCTGCCGTGGCCTGGAACCGGGTGCCCGAGTCCCGGGGTTGCCTCGCGCCGTGCGGCGAGAGCGTCCGTCGCCCGGTGAGCCCACGCGTTGAGGGCGAGGTCGAGGTCGTCACCCAGGATCGCCAGCAGCGCCGCGTCGCCGACGCGCTCGACACGCGGGCGGTCCTGCCGGCCCTGCTCAGGCACCGCCGGCCCGGACCTCGATCCCGGCGCCCGCGAGCCCCCGCCGGATGGCCGCGGCGAGGGCCTCCGCCCCCGGCGTGTCGCCGTGGACGCAGATGGTGTCGGCGCGGACCGCGACCACGGACCCATCGGTGGTGTGGACGCACCGGTCGCGGGCGATCGACACCGCCTGGGCGGCGGCGACCTCGGGATCGGCGTGAACGGCGCCCGGGAGCCCGCGGGCACGAAGGGTCCCGTCGGCCTCGTACGCGCGATCGGCGAACCCTTCGACGATGACGCCGAGCCCGGCGGCGGCGGCCGCCTCGAACACGGCCGCACCGGGTGGTCCCACCAGGCGGAGCGCGGGGTCCAGGTGCGCTACCGCCGCCACCATGGCCGCGGCTGCCGCGGGGTCGGAGGCCACGTGATGGTAGAGCGCGCCGTGGGGTTTCACGTGGGCCAGGCGCCCGCCCTCGGCCACCACGATGCCGGCCAGGGCGGCCACCTGGTACAGGATCGATGCCCCGAGCTCCTCCGGCGTCATGGCCAGGGCGCGACGCCCGAAGCCCACCAGGTCGGGATAGCCCGGGTGAGCGCCGATCGAGGCGCCCGCCTCGAGCGCCAGCCGGACGGTGCGACGGATCGTCAGCGGGTCCCCGGCGTGGAACCCGCACGCGACGTTGACCGAGCTGACCAGCGGGATGAGGGCCGCGTCGGCGCCCATCGACCACGGGCCAAGGCCCTCACCGACGTCCGCGTTGAGGTCGATCGAGGCAGGCACCCCGCCATGCTACGCGCCCCCGGGGCGCCCGCCGTTCCCGCCACGTTCATGCACATTCTGCATCGACACTTGCCTATCCTGTCAGCATTGCGCTCGCGCTCCGGGACGCGCACGTGCCACGGCAGTCGCGAGCGGCGTCCTCCGTCATCAGGGGGGCGAGCCGGCCCGCAGGCCGGGAAGGCAACGCGGTGAGGCATGGAGGTGTCGACCGTGGGAGACGCGGCGGGCGACCCGGCCGGAACGCAGGACCCGGCGACGGCAACCGCCATCGCCCAGGCACGCGCGACGTTCCTCGACGACCGGCACCTGTACGGGTGTGCCGAGACGACGTTCATGGCCCTCAAGTCGCGCTTCGCGCTGCCGGATCCCGACGACTCGGGCGCAGCGATGGCGCTCAACGGTGGCATCGCGTGGACCGGCGGGCCGTGCGGCGCCGTGACGGGGGCAGCGCTCGCCGTCGGATTGCTCACCGCGCGCCGGATCCCGGACCACTCGCGGGCCAAGCGGGTGGCTCGCGAGCTGGTCGCGGGCGTGCTGTGCGACTTCTCGGCACGGTACGGCTCGGTCGACTGCCGGGAGCTCGTCGGCATGGACCTTCGCGAGCCGGGTGCGCACGCCGCCTTCATCGCCGAGGGCGACTGGCGCACCACCTGCATGGGCCAGATCGAGTGGGTGATCGAGCGCTTGGCGGGCCTCGCCGACGATGTCACCTGGAAGCAGGCCGTCGCCGCGATCGAAGGCGACGGCCGCTGATCCGCGCGCTTGACCCCGGCGCCTGGCTCTCCCGCGCCGCTAGACTTGGTCCGCCACGTTTCCAGGGAGCGTCGATGTCTCCGGACGGCACCATCTCGCGCAGCGTTCTGGCCGACCAGGTGAAGGACCACCTCCTCCAGGAGATCCTCGCGGGCCATTATCCGCCCGACTCGCGGATCATCGAGACACGCATCGCGCGCCAGCTGGGGACGAGCCAGGCGCCCGTTCGGGAGGCCCTGCGCGGCCTCGAGGCCCTGGGGGTCGTGGAGCTCCTGCCGTTCCGCGGCGCGCGCGTCCGGCGGCCCGACACGGATGAGCTGCTGGGCGCGTACGCGGTACGGTCGGTCCTGGAGGCGCTCGGTGCCCGCCTGGCGGTGCCATTCCTGACCGACCAGGACATCGAGGAGCTGGCGGGCTTCTGCGACGAGATGCAACGCAACGCCGCCACCGGCGACCGGCACGCCGTGGCCCTCGCGGACGCGAGCTTCCACGGCAAGCTGATGTCGGTCGCCCGCAACGCCACGCTGGATCGGGTGTGGCGCTCGCTCGAGCCGTTCTCGCGCACCTACATCACGCTGGTCGCCCCCGGAGCCGACGCCAGGTGGACGGCCGACCTCCACCCGCCCGTCCTGGCGGCGATCAGGAAGCGCGATCCGGACCTCGTGGTGCGCGCGCTCCGGCACCACTTCGACGAGGTCCGGGAGCATCTTGAGCGGGGCATCGATGGATCCGAGGTCCTGCCCGTAGGAGAGACTGCCCCCCGAGCCTGAGCGGCCGGGATGGCCGGGGTGCGAGACGCGGGCGCCGGCGGCCGCCGGCGCCCGGCGCCCGCGGTCAGACCGGCCCGGAGAGCAGGGCGCGGACCTGCTCGGCGACCCGCGCCGCGGACAGCCCGTAGATGTCGAGCAACGCCTCGTTGGGACCCGACTGGACGTAGAGGTCCCGAAGCCCGATCCGATCCACGCGCGTCGGGCGGTGCTCGCCAAGCGTCTCGGCCACCACGCCGCCCAGGCCGCCGATGACGGTGTGCTCCTCGACCGTGATCACGCGGCCCGTCCGCTGCGCCGCGGCGACGATGGCCGGCACATCGAGCGGCTTGAGCGTCGGCACGTGGACACGTGGCGCGTCGATGCCCGCGCGGCCAGCAGCTCCGCGGCGTCCAGCGACGCGCGGCGTCTGCGCTCCGGTGCTGATACAGCGTCACGTCGCTGCCCTCGCGAACCACCACCGCCTTGCCGAGCTCGAACGGTAGGCGTCATCGAACAGGCGCTGGGTCGGGTCGCGCACGAGCCGGACGTAGGCCGGGCCGGGGTAGGCAGCACACCATCGCAGCACCTGGGCGGCCTCCACGTCGTCCGCCGGCGACACGGTGACCATGCCCGGCATCGCCCGCATGATCGACGATGTCGTCCACGACGATGTGGCTCATCCCGGTCATGCCGGTGAACATCCCGGCGTACCCGGGCGTGATCTTGACGTTGAGCCCGGGCTGGGCGATCAGCACGCGGATCTGGTCCAGCGGTCGCACGACGGCGAACGACACGAAGGTGCTGATGAACGGGATCAGGCCCATGGTCGCCAGCCCGGCCGCCACGCCGAGCATGTTCTGCTCCGCGATCCCCATCTGGAGGTAGCGGTCGGGTGCGCCTTCTCGAAGATGTCGCCGCGGGTCGAGCTTGCCGACGTCGCCGTCGAGCATGCACGATCCGGGGGTCTCGTCGGCCAGCGTCGGCCACGCGTCTCGCCGAAGACCTCGCGCATCGGGCGGCCCATCGGCAGCGTCATCGGGCACGCCCCTTCCGCCGCCGGCGCCGGCTCGCCGAGATCGGCCATGGCGATCGCGAGCTCCTCGGGCTTGATCAGCGCGCGTGTGCCAGTAGTAGTGGCCCTCCATGAACGACACGCCCTTGCCCTTGACGGTGTGGCGCGATCATGACGGTCGGCCGCGCCGTCGCGCCTGCGCCGCGCGCATCGAGGACGTCGACGATCGCGGCCATGTCGTGGCCGTCGACCTCGAGCACGTGCCAGCCGAAGGCCGTCCACTTGGCGACCAGCTCACCCGGCGCCTGCGGTGGCAGCCGGCCGTCCGGGCCGTCCCCGTGCCAGCCGAACTGCTGGAGCCGTTGTGGTCGACGATCGCGATCAGGTTGTCGAGGCCGTAGCGGCGGCCGCCATCGCGGCCTCCCAGACCTCGCCCTCCTGGCACTCGCCGTCGCCCAGCATCACGAACGCGCGCACGTCCCGGCCGGTGCAGGCGGGCGCCGAGCGCCATGCCCATCGCCGCCGAGATCCCCATGCCCAGCGATCCGGTGGACATGTCGAGACCGGGCAGCCGGGTCATGTCCGGATGGCCCTGGAGGCGGGAGTGCGCCGCGTCGAAGGTCAGCAGCTCCTCGACCGGGAAGTAGCCCCGCAGCGCCATCGCGGCATAGAGGCCGATCGACGAATGACCCTTGGACAGCACGAAGCGGTCGCGATCCGGCCAGGCCGGCTCGTCGGGACGGATCCGCATCACGCGGAAGTAGAGCGCCGCCAGCAGGTCGGCGGCCGA
Source organism: uncultured Chloroflexia bacterium (assembly GCA_963741915.1). Taxonomy (GTDB): domain Bacteria; phylum Chloroflexota; class Limnocylindria; order Limnocylindrales; family CSP1-4; genus CAIXZV01. Next base: position 128,503 of record CAVUJW010000003.1, read on the forward strand.
CAGCGGCCCGCCGAGGTGGCCGCCCGCGCGCGTGGTTGACGGCCTTGACGACCTGCACCCGGATCCGGCGCGCCGGCTCCTCCAGGGCTGCGATCTCCGCGGGATCGGCCGCCGCCGGGGCGCCGCCGATCGCGCTCATGAGGGCGCCCGCTCGTACGACCCGGATACCACGGGCGGCGAGAACAGGCACAGCAGCTCGAGGCCGTCCGGCTCGTCTGCCTCGGTGGCGTGGAACGTCCCCGGCATGACGTGCACCATCACGCCCGGCTCCATCTCCGCGACACCGTCCGGCGTCACGATCCGCCCGCGTCCAGCCAGGCAGTAGATGGTCTCCTCCTCGGCGGGGTGGACGTGGCCCACCGGCCTCGACCCCGCCGGAAACACCGACACGCCCGTCGACACCATGCGGGCCGCGCTGTTGTGGGGCGCGATGTACGAGTGCCACGTGCGGCCGGGGAGGGACACGATCTCGGCCTCGGAGCGCGCGACGCGCTTGATCATCGGAGCACCTCACCGGCGGACAGGCGGGGACGCGCGTAATAATCGATTATCGAGGATACGCTGGGACGCACGCCCGGGTCAAGGGAGCAGGACGGTGCCCTGCCCCCGTGGCGCTCGACGGCCCCGGGCGAGGCCCGGGGCCGTCGGAGGAGGGGGCCGTGATTGGCCCACCGGGCCCGGTCGGATCGACGCGAGCCCGATGGGTGGTGTCAGCGTGCCGCGCGTGCCCTACCACTCACACTGGTTGGGCGGGTTCTCGGGGCTGCAGTCCGCAAAGGTCACGATCGACTGGAGCAGCTCCAACCCCTTCTGGGCGTCGAGGAGCACGGGCTCGCCCGGTGTTCCGTCGGCCTTGAACGGGATGTACGCGGGCGTGACGGCGTTGACGCCGCCATCGGTGTAGGTGCCGGGTCCGGTGACGCCCTCGTAGTCGATGTCCTTGCCGTCCCTGATCAGCTTGAGGCAGTCGGCGTACGTGTAGCAGACGTCTCCGGGCGGGTCGCCGACCTTGGACATGGCCGGGGCCCAGTCGCTTGCCTTGTAGGACCCGCCGGCCTCGACGGCGAGCGCCGTCTGCACCAGGAGGTCGTAGGTCGAGAACGCGTACTGGTTGGTCGCGTCGTAGGCCACGTCTGTCTGGGCGTCCCACAGCGGCTGGAAGAAGGCCCATGCCGCGGTCGACTTGTTGGGCGCGAACGACGGGAAGCCGATCGCCTTCTGCGATGCGATGGGGGCGGTGCCCAGCGTTCCGATGAACTCGGCCTCGCTCCACCCCGTCTCGCCGATCCAGGTGAGCGACAGGCCGGCCTCGGCCGCCCCCTTGATCAGGGCGGCGGATTCCTGCGATCCCGCCTGGACGATGACCGCGTCGGGGTTGAGGTCGGCGATCTTCTGGGCCTCGGCCCGATAGGACGCCTGCGAGGGCTGGACGTCGAGCCGTGCCAGCACCTCGAGGCCCAGCATGTGGGCCGCCTTCTCGGCGGCGTCGGCCGCCAGTTGGAAGCCCTCGACCTGGGTCGCGAAGATCGCGATCTTCGAGGCCCCGCTCGTCGACGCGTACAGGCTTCCGTACGTCCCCAGCGCCTCGTCCAGGCCCTGGGCCCGGAAGATCGGCTCCGCCGCCTTGCCGCCGAGGTTGCCGGGGATGGCGCCGCCATGGACCGAGGGCCCGAGCGGCGAATCGTTCTCCTGCCACCACTCCATCATGTAGTCGCGGTAGGTGCGGTACTGGTGAGCGATGCTCACCAGGATCTCGGCCCGATGCTGCTCGACGCAGATCTTGGCGGCCTGGCCCTCGTGATCATCGCCGATGTCCTCGGAGACCAGCTCCCAGGTGCGCCCGAGCGGCGGATCCTTGTCGATGACCTCCTCGATCGGAAACCGCACATCGTTGGTGAGCGATTTCCCGTATGCGGCGAATGCGCCGGTGTAATAGGCGAGCTCGCACACCACGACGGGCTCGCCGGCGACCGGCGACCCGGCAGGCGCGCTCGACTGCACGGGCGCGCTCGACTGCGCGGGCGCGCTCGACACAGCGGGCGCCGCGGTACCTGCGCTGCTGCCACACGCGGTGGCGATCAAGGCGAGCCCCGTGATCATCACCATGGTGCGGCCCGACTTCATGCTACTGACCCTCATTGGGCTACTCCTCCGATGCCGGGACGCACTGGGGGTTGGCCGTCAGATCCGGTATCCCTCCTTGAGCTGTTGGGTCGTCAGCTCGGCGGCGTTCATCACCGCGAACGCCTCGCCGAGGCTCAGCACCATCACCCGGTCGGCCACCTGGAGCGCCTTGGTGGCGTTCTGCTCCGCGAGGACGATGGCGACGCCCCTGGCCTCGTGGATCTGGCTGATCTTGTCGAAGAACATGTCCACATAGAGCGGCGACAGGCCGGCCGTGGGCTCGTCGAGGAGCAGGACCCTGGGATCCTGCATCAGCGCCCGCCCGCAGGCGACCATGCGGGACTCGCCGCCACTCAGGGTCCCGGCCTTCTGCGCCTGGAGCGCCCGAAGATCCGGGAACAGCGCGAACACCTCGGCCATCCGTTCATCGCGCGAGCGTCCGCCGATCATGCCGCCCACCATGAGGTTCTCCAGGACCGTGAGACCCGGAAAGGTGCCGCTCTCCTGGGGCACGTAGCCGATCCCCCGGGCGGCGGTCGCGAACGGTGGCAACGCGGACACGTCCTCTCCCTGGAACCGGATCGTCCCGGCCATGAGCGGGATGAGCCGCGCGAGCGTGGCCAGGAGCGTGGTCTTGCCCGCCCCGTTGGCCCCCAGGATCGCGAAGATCTCGTCGCCGACCGTGAAGTCGAGGTTCCTGAGCACGGTGACGCCGTGATAGCCGCTGCGCAGGCCCTGGACCTCCAGGCTGACCCGGACGCGCTCGCGGCGCGCCGTCTCGCGCGAGCGCTCGCCATCGACGATCACGGGAGCGGGGCCGTCAGACATGGCCCTCTCCCAGGTACTTCTCGACGACGGTGCGGTTGGCTCGGATCGACTGCGGGTCTCCTCGCAGGATCACGCTCCCCTCGGCCATGAACAGGACCTCGTCGCAGCGGTTCCAGATGACGTTGAGGTCGTGTTCCACGATCACGACCGAGGTGCCGGCGGCGGCCATGTCGCGGACGACGTCCATGACCTTCTCCGTCAGCTCCTCCGGCAGGCCCGCGGTCGGCTCGTCGAGCAGCAGAAAGGTGGGCCGCAGCAACAGGCAGCGGACGATGTCGAGGAGCTTCTTCTCACCCGCTGACAGGGCGAAGGCCGACGGATCGGTGAACCCGAAGTAGTCGAGGTAGTGGCGGATCTCCTGCTCATGGCGCTTGAACACGGTCGGCTCGCTGAACACGCGGAACGGCCGCTCGAACCTGGTCTCGGCCACCGCGAGCAGCAGCGAATCCCAGATCGTGAGCTTGTCGAAGTCCATGATGACCTGGTTGGACTTGACGACCCCGTGCTTCGCCATCCGATAGGCAGGCAGGCTCGAGAGGACCACGTCCGACTGCCCGGGAGCCTGGAGGGAGACCGTCCCGCGATCGAGCGACGTCGAGTGCATGATCATGCGCATCAGCGTCGTCTTGCCGGCGCCGTTGGGCCCGATCAGTCCTTCGATCGGGCGCTCTCCCAGGACCAGCTCATCGACATCGACGACCACCCGGCCGGAGAAGCTCTTGACCGCTCCCTGGATCCGGATCCGGGGGCGCGCGACGGCCGGGACGGTGGCGGTCTCAGCGACCATGCATCCGCCCCATCAGCTGGTCGCGGCGCATGTCGCCGAGGATCCCCAGCGGCCGGAACAGCAGCACGATGATCAGGGTCAGACCGAACAGCGCCTCCCGCATGACCGGGATCGCCTGCGTGTACCACTCCTTGGGGAGGGGCAGGTAGGACTGGATCACGATGTCGAACAGGCCCATGGTCAGGATCACGCCCACCACCGCACCCCAGACACGCGCCGTGCCGCCCAGCACGAGCCCTACGATCGCGGCCAGGGTGATGCCGACGCCGAGGCTGCCGACATCGAGGTAGCGGACCATGACCCCGTTCATCGCGCCGAGCAGGCCCATCGCCGCCGAGGTCACGCCGAACAGCCAGATCTTGGTCCGGAACGTCGATTTGCCCAGGCTGCGGGCCAGGGGCTCATTGCCACCCACCGCGATCAGCAGGCGACCGTAGGGCGAGCGGTGGACCAGGCGGGCAAACAGGAGGATTCCCGCAACCACGGCGGCCATGATCAGCAGCCACAGGAACTCGTCCTCCTTGACCGGGCCGATGTCGTACGGAAAGCCGAGCCCCCCCATGCCGCGGGCGCCGCCGGTGACGTCATCCTGCGCGGTCGCCAGGATCTGGACCGCGGTGGCGAACCCGAGCGTGACCACGAGAACGCCGTCGGTGTCGAGGTCGGCGATCAGCCATCCCACTGCGACGCCGACGACGCCGACGACCAGGGTGGCCACGGTGGCGCAGACGAGGAACTGCCACGGGTCGCCCATCGGCCAGTCGACACGCACGTAGAGCACGCCGAACGTGTACATCCCGAGGCCCCAGAACCCGACGACCCCGAAGTTGGCGATTCGGGCGAGGCCGAGCTGCAGGTGGAGCAGCAGCCCGAGGCCGATCACCATCGCGACCTGGAACAGGCCCGAGATCAGGAAGGCATCGAGCCAGTCGAGGTTCACGGCCTACACCTTCGCCGTCTCGGTGAGTCGCCTGCCGCGCACCTTGAGGACGACGATGAACGCGACGATCAGGATCAGCTGGGCATACAGGGCCTGGTCGAACTGGAGCGCCATGGCGGCCAGCGCCACGCTCGTGACCACGCCCGTGACGATGACGCCGCCGAGCCCCCAGCTTCCGCCCACGAGGGCCACCATCAGGATCATCAGGAACTGTTGCCAGCCGAGCAGGGGCGAGACCGACGACCCGACACCGTAGAAGGCGCCGGCGAGCCCGCCCGCGATGCCGGCGATGAACCAGATCAGCAGGGTGACCGTGAGCGGTCGGATCCCGCTCACCTGGGCCAGGCCCTCGTCGCTCGCGAGGGCGCGGATCTGGAGGCCGTAGCTGGATCGCTGGATGAACTGGTAGAGCACGAGGGCGAGCACGGCGACGCCGATCAGCGCGAGCAGCCGGAACGAGGTCACGCCGACGCCGAGGACCATGAACGTGTCCGGAGGCGGGACGTCGTAGAACCGCTGCGGGTAGCCGAACACGAACTGGAGTCCATGCCGGAGGAAGATCGACAACCCGAAGGAGATGATGATCATCTCCAGCACGCCCACCTGACGCTGCTTTGCCGGCCGGAAGATCGCGAGGTAGGTCGCCACGCTGAGGGCGCCCGCCAGCAGCGCGGTGGGAACCAGGACCGCGTAGAAGTCGAGCCCGTAGGTCGTGTTGAGCCACATCCCGAAGTAGGCCCCGAGCGTGATCGTCTCCGAGTAGGCCACGTTGATCAGGCCGGTGAGCCGGTACAGCAGCGCAAACCCGATCGCGGCAAGCACCAGGGGCGCATGCTCGGGGAGCCCGATGACGACGGACTTGATGATGAAGTCCATCAGGCGTTCCTCGCGGCCCGGGAGCGGGCGCCGTCACGACGAGCGGCGCGACTCGACGGCTCGGATGCCGTGCCCTCGAACCGCGTCCCGACCGTCATGGACCGCCCTCGCGCATGAGCCCTCGTGCCTAACGGCGTTTCCGTCGCACGCGCCTGACATCGCGGGACGCCGGTATGCGATGATCGATTATCGAGGATAGTAGACGCCGCGCCCCCGACTACGCAAGCGAAAATCGATGATCGGTCCGCCTTGGCCGGAGGGCATCATGTCGGCTGGAAACGTTCGCGGATGACCGCGACCGAGGGTGTCGGCCTGGTCAAGGTCCTCGCCGCCGCGGCCATGATGGGCACGCTGGGTCCCGTTGCGGCGATCGCGTATGGCGCGGGCGTCGCACCGGCCACGTTCAGCGCGCTCCGGGCGGCGATCGGAGCGGCGATGCTGGGCACCCTGGTGCTTTCTCGGCGGCAGCCGTCGGTCAGCCTCGCCGGGCTGGCGGTCCGGCAGCGATCCCTGCTGACGCTGGCCGTGGCCGTCAATGGCATCATGAATCTCGTCCTGTTCCTCGCCTTCGATGCCATGGTCGTCGGCCTGGTCATGGTCATCTTCTACTGCTACCCGGTGCTCGTGGCGCTGATGTCCGCCGCCCTCGGCCGGGAGCGCCTGACCCTGCCACGGGTCCTCGCGCTGGTGCTCGCCTGTGCCGGCCTCGCGCTCGTGCTCGGGGGTCAGCTCGGCCCCGGCGCCCACGCGACTGCGGCCGGTCTCGCCCTGGCCGGCTGCGCGGCGACCTGCCACGCGGTGTACCTGGTGGCCATCCGGGGCGGGTTTGACGATGTGCCCGGCGTCCAGGCAACCACGCTCGTCCTTGGCGGCGGGCTGGTGATCTCGGGTACGGCCGCGCTCCTGACCCACGGGGCCTCGGTTGCCGGCAGCTGGCTCCTGTCGCCGCTTGCCTGGGCCGCCATCCTGTGCGCGGGCACGTTCGGTGCCGCGCCGAAGGTGTGGGTGCTGGGCGGCGTGCGCCTGATCGGCAGCACCCGGGCGGCCGTGGCGATGACCCTCGAACCCGTCGTCGCGGTCGTGGTCGCGGCGCTCCTCCTTGGCCAGCAGCTCACGCTGCCAGAGCTCGTCGGCGGCGGCGCGATCCTCGCCGCCGTGACGATCATCCAGCTCGCGCCCAGGGTGGCGCCCGACCAGGTCCGGGTCGGCGTCGCCTGACGCCGTCAGCGCGGGCGAGCGTCGGGATCCGGCAGGATGATGTCCCGGATGGCGCCCTGGAGGTCGTGATACGACTTCACGAACGCGCGCAGGGTGCGTGCTGCGGCGCCGTAGGTCTCGAACGCCTGGGGCGGCATCCCATCGGGATCGTAGGCTCGGCGAAAGTCGGGGATTTGCCGGTAGAGGTCCTCGATCAGGGCCGCATCCACCGGCACGGCCATCCGCGGCTCGGGCGTGATCCCGCTCGCGTTGAACCGGACCTGCCAGGCATGGGGCATCGTCAGGCTCACGTCGCCGCCGACCAGCTCCGTCCAGTGGAGCCGGTGCCGGTACGCGGCGGCCAGCAGCCGAGAGCGATAGCCGCGCTCGCGGAAGATCGCGTAGGCGCGCTTGAAGGCGGCGATGCCGGCCCAGTTCGCCGCATCGGGATGCAGGGACACGCCGTCGCGCTCGACCAGGATCCTCATCCAGTCATCGAGCCTGCCGATCATGATCGTCACGATCGGCGCCATCCTCGACGTGTCCTCGCCTGCCGCCTCGCGCCGCGCCAGGCCACGATCCACCGCCTCGGCAGCGGCAATCGCCTGCGGGACCGTGAAGCTCACGGTCGAGTTGATGCTGACGCCGCGTGTCGTCGCCTCCTCCATGCCGGCGATGCCCGCCGCCGTGCACGGGAACTTGACCTGGATGTTGGGCGCGAGCCCGTGGAACCGCAGCGCCTGCTCGACCATCCGATCGGTGTTCCGATGATTGGCCGGGTTGAGCTGGAGGGACAGCCGACCGGCTCGTCCGTGCTGTCGCTCGAACACCGGCTGAAGGACCGCGGCGGCGCGTGCCGCCATCTCCTCGACGATCGCCCAGGCGAGGTCGAGCTCGGACCAGGCGGGGTGGTCGGCTGCAAGCTCGTGGACGCGCGGGATCCAGGTGTCCTGTTCCTGGCGCAGCACCTCCAGGACGATGCTGGGGTTGGATGTCGCGCCGGTCGCCCCGCGCTCGACGGCGTACTCGAGCTCCGCCACGGCGCACGAGTCGTTCCAGTACTGGGTCGTCGTCTCCTGCGTCATCCGCAGCAGGGGACTGTCGAGCGCGGCACGCACCATCGCGGTCACCTCCTGCACGCTATGATCGATCATCGATTGTCTGGGGGCAAGCCTCGAACTGGGTCCGGGTCCTCCTTGACTGCCGGGCACGCCGGGCCCTAGTGTTATCGACAATCGATTATCGATGTATGGCCGCAGGCGGCCGGGGTACATGGCTTCCAAGTGACGACGGTGGTGCTCCTCGGAACGCTCGACACGAAGGGGCCGGAGTACGCGTTCCTGCGTGACCGCGTGCTGGCGACAGGGTGCGACGTGATGGTCGTCGACGCCGGGGTGATGAGCACATCTCCGCTCGCCGATGTCACCGCCGACGAGGTCGCGGTCGCCGCGGGTGCGGAACGGGCGGTGCTGGCAAGGATCGGAGACCGAGGGCCGGCCATGACCGCGATGACCCGAGGCGCCGTGGAGGTTGTCCGCGACCTGCACGCTCGGGGCCGCCTGGACGGGATCCTGGGCGTGGGTGGCTCCGGGGGCTCGTCCCTCATCTCTGCCGCGATGCAGGCGCTGCCGGTCGGCGTGCCCAAGCTGCTCGTGTCGACCATGGCCTCGGGCGACACTCGCCCGTACGTCGGCACGAGCGACATCGCGATGCTGTACTCGGTCGTGGACATCGCCGGGATCAACGGGATCTCGGAGCGCATCCTGGCCAACGCCGCCGCGGCGATCGCGGGCATGGCCCGCGCAGCCGAGGCCTACGTCCCCCGGACCGACGCGAAGCCGCTCATCGGGGCCACGATGTTCGGCGTGACCACACCCTGCGTGACGGCCGCCCGCGAGGTCCTCGAGGCACGGGGCTACGAGGTCCTCGTGTTCCACGCCACGGGGGCCGGGGGGCTGGCGATGGAGGCGTTGATCAAGGCAGGCTTCATCACGGGCGTCCTCGACGTCACCACGACGGAGCTCGCCGACGAGCTGGTGGGCGGCGTGCTGTCGGCAGGTCCCGATCGCCTCGAGATGGCGGGCAGGTTGGGGCTGCCCCAGGTGGTGTCGCTGGGCGCGCTCGACATGGTCAACTTCGGGCCGCTCGACACGGTGCCCGGAGCGTTCCGGGACCGGAACCTGTACGTGCACAACGCCACGGTCACCCTGATGCGGACAACCGAGGCGGAGTGCGCGGAGCTGGGCCGGATCGTTGCCCGCAAGCTCAGCGCGGCCACGGGACCGCTGGCGGTGTTCATCCCCGCCGGCGGCGTCTCGATGATCGACGCGCCCGGGGCGCCGTTTCACGACCCCGTCGCCGACGCAGCGCTCGTCCGGGAGCTGAAGGCGGGGCTCCGCCCCGGCATCGAGGTGGTCGAGATGGTCACCCACATCAACGACCCAGCCTTCGCGCGGGCGATGGCCGAGCGCCTCGACGGGCTGTACCGCTCGTGGGCCGGCTCGCGCGCGCCGGCCGAGGTGGGAGGAGGTGCATGAACGGGTCCGAGGCGCTTGCGCGGCTGCGCACGACCCTCACCGAGGGCGGCGTGATCATGGGCGCCGGTGCCGGCACCGGGCTATCGGCCAAGTGCGCGGAGGCCGGCGGGGCCGACCTGATCATCATTTACAACTCCGGCCGATACCGCATGGCCGGCCGCGGATCGCTCGCCGGGCTGATGCCCTACGGCGATGCCAACGCGATCGTCATGGAGATGGCGGGCGAGGTTCTCCCGGTCGTGCGCCAGACGCCGGTCCTGGCAGGCGTCTGCGGAACCGACCCGTTCCGGCTGATGCCCGTGTTCCTCGAGGAGGTCAAGCGGGTCGGGTTCTCCGGCGTCCAGAACTTCCCGACCGTCGGCCTGTGCGACGGCAGGTTCCGCCAGAACCTCGAGGAGACCGGCATGGGGTTCGGGCTCGAGGTCGACATGATCCGGACGGCGCACGAAGCGGGCCTGCTCACGACGCCGTACGTGTTCGACGAGGCCCAGGCCGCGGCGATGGCGACGGCCGGGGCAGACGTGATCGTGGCCCACATGGGCCTGACCACCAAGGGCGCGATCGGCGCCACCACGGCGCTGACCCTCGAGGAGTCCGCGGAGCGGGTCCAGGCGATTCGCGACGCGGCTGCGGCGGTCAAGCCGGACGTCATCGCGCTGTGCCACGGCGGCCCGATCGCCGAGCCACAGGACGCGCAGTACATCCTCGAGCACACGACGGGGATCGCCGGGTTCTTCGGCGCCTCGAGCATGGAGCGTCTGCCGACGGAGGTCGCGATCACCGAGAACATGAAGCGCTTCAAGCGGATCTCGCCCGTTGCGGCGGCCGCGCACTAGGTCGAGCCGGTATCCGTCGCCCGTGGCGACGCCGGCACTGGGACAAAGGAGGACGCAGCGGTGCCCCTGAAGGAAGAGTTCCTGGGCCAGTTCCTCGGTGACGAGACGTTCCCCGTCGAGTGGACGTCGGAGACCGAGAAGCTGCTGTTCTGGGTGTACGACGATCTCCACTGCCCGAAGCCGCTGAGCCCGATGTACGAGGACATCGGCGGCTGGTGGCTCTCGTGCGATCACATGTTCCGCCGCTTCGGCACGCCGTTCGCGACCGATTGGATCTACAAGAACATCAACGGCTACCTGTACACGGCGGCGATCCCGGCCGAGGCCGGGCTGGTCGTCGACACGCAGGAATACAACTACCGGACGAACCCGATCATCCCCGAGGACAACGAGCTACGTCGGGAAGATCGGCGCCTACCTGGGCGTCGTCCTGCCTGTGTACGGCCACAAGTTCGTCGAGTGGTGGCGGACGCGCTTCGTCCCCGAGATGCAGCGCAACTTCGACTACATCGAGGGGATGCTGGACCAGAAGGACCAGCTGAGCCTCGCCGAGCTGGCCGTCCTCCTCGAGGACGCCATCGACATGCACGACCGCCACTGGAAGATCCACTGGATGCTGAACTTCGCGCAGCTCAGCGCGACGCTCAACCTCCGCGCGGTCATGGAGAAGACCCACGGCAAGATCGACGAGGTCCTGCTCGGGCGGCTCCAGAACTCGGCCAACGACCGCAACTGGGACAAGATCCGCGCCCTGTGGGAGATGAAGGAGGAGGTCAAGCGCGACGCCGAGCTGACCAAGGCCTTCCAGGGCCTGACCGCGGCCGACATCATCCCGGCGCTCCAGGCGACCGAGCGCGGGCGCCGGTTCATCGACGAGCGTGTCGTCCCGTACCAGAAGGAGTTCGGCTGGCACGCCGTCTGGAGCCACGAGTTCATCTTCCCGAGCTTCCGGGAGGACATGACCCCGGTCATCCAGCTGGTCCGCGACCAGTACTCCTCCGACTACGACTACCCGTCCAAGATCGCCGCGCTCAAGGCCGACATCGACGCGGCGGCGAAGGAGATCCTCGAGGGGCTCGAGGGCGAGGCGCTCGAGGAGATGCGCGCCGCCAACGAGATCAACCTCAAGATGGCGCCGCTGACCCCGGACCATCACTTCTTCATCGACCAGGGCGCCAACGCCCACGTCCGCCTCGTGCTCGTCGCCGTCGGCGAGAAGCTCGTGGAGATGGGCGTCCTCGACGCCCCGACGACGTGATCCTGTTCCGCTACAACGAGCTCCGCGCGTTCATCGGCAACCCGACGGGGATCGACGGCCGCGCGATCGTGGCGGCCGCGAGGGCGAAGCGCGCGGCGGCCGAGGCCGTCCAGCCTCGCGACTGGGTCGGCACCGTCACGGCGACGCAGCTTGCCTTCCCGTACCTCAACCTGTGGGGGTTCCCGGACAAGTTCTATCGCTCGTCCGAGGTCGAGCACGGCAAGGTCAAGGGCATCGCCGGCTCGCCGGGCGTGATCGAGGGCGTGGCTCGGGTCGTCATGTCCGAGGCCGAGTTCGACAGCCTGCAGGAAGGCGAGATCCTCGTCTGCCAGATGACCAACCCCGCCTGGCAGGTCCTGTACGGCAAGATCATCGCCGTCGTCACCGACGCCGGCGGGACCGTGTCCCACCCGGCGGTCCTCGCCCGCGAGTACGGGATCCCCGCGGTCGTGGGCACATCGGTGAGGCACGATCCGGATCAAGACCGGTGACCGACTCCGCGTCGACGGCAACGCCGGCGTCGTGGAGATCCTCGAGGCCGCGACCGCCCCGGCTCCGGCGACGGCCGTCGGGATGCGGGACTGACCGACGATCATGACCGACCAGGCCGCGATCTCGCGCAGCGTCCTCTCCGACCAGGTCAAGGACCGCCTGCTTCAGGCGATCCTCGACGGCCGCTACCCGCCGGGTGCCCGGATCGTCGAGACCCGCGTCGCCGAGCGAGCTCGGCACGAGCCAGGCGCCGGTGCGCGAGGCGCTGCGCGACCTCGAGGCCCTGGGGGTCGTGGAGACCGCCGCGTTCCGGGGAGCGCGCGTCCGCCGTCCCTCGGCGGCCGAGCTCCTCGAGGCGTTCGTGGTTCGCTCCGAGCTCGAGTCGCTGGCCGCCCGGCTGGCGATCCCGAGCCTCACCGACGCGGACCTGGACGACCTCGCCGCGCACGTCGCGGAGATGCAGCGCTCGCGCCGAGGCGGGCGACGCCCACGCCGAGGCGATGGCCGACGCCGCGTTCCACGGCCGGATCATCGCGCTGTCCGGCAACCGCACGCTGATGCGGGTGTGGCACACGCTGGAGCCCTTCTCCCGCACGTACATCACGATCGAGGCGCCCGGCGCCGACCGGCGCCGGATCGCCGACCAGCACGTGCCGGTGCTGGAGGCACTGCGTGAGCGCGATCCAGTCCTCGCCACCGCGGTCCTGCACCGCCACTTCGAAGAAGCGGCTGCCGGCCTGGCCCGCCATTGGTCGGACATCGCCAACAACCCCCAGTCGACGCCGTCACCCCTGGGCGGCGGCGGCGCTCCGCGACCGGTCCCCGGGCCCGTGCGGGGCAGCTCCTGATCCGTTCGATCCAGCGAAAGGACCCGATGAACGCCAACCTGCAGCTGACCGAGGAGTTCTCGGCGGGCGCCGCCCGCCTGAGGGTGGACGTGCACGGCGGCGAGCCGCGTGAGCACGTGCTCGACGACCTCACCTTCCTCAACTACCGCCTCGCCGATGTCCGGATCTCCCCCGAGATCACGCTGGCCGAGCCCGACATCGTGTGGAACCAGGACGGCGAGAAGGGGGTCAACTACGACGGGCAGGCCGTCACGTTCACCGGGGACTGGCCGGCCGGCCCGATCCAGAAGGTGATCGTGGCGGTCCTCGCCCTGCGCATGGAGGCCGTCGGGCTGCATCCCGTCGCACAGCGCCGCCGTCAACTATCGCGGCCGGACGCTGCTGTTCCTGGGTGGCGAGTCGAACCACGGCAAGAGCATGGGCCTGATCGAGGCCGGCGTCCGCGGCGCGCTCCAGGTCGCGTCCGAGACCACGGTCATCGACGAGGAAGGCCGCGCGGCGATGGGCTCGGTGGACACCTTCCTGCGCAAGCGGACGGAGGGCACCGAGCGGTCGGACAAGGCTGCGCCCAACAAGGGCGTCGAGAAGTTCTGGGGCGAGATGCCTTCATGGGGCATGTACGACGGGACACCCAACATCGACCTGGTCATCGTTCCGGCGATCGACGGCAACTTCGACCCGGCGACCAACGAGCTCATCCCGTTCGAGCGCCAGTTCCAGTTCCTCCACTCGCTCCAGAACTACCTGCTGACCAACGAGCTGCTCGCCCCCGGGCACGTCATGCCCATGCTCGACACCGATCCGCTCCGCCGGCGCCGGGCGGCGTTCGTCGCCCGGTTCTGCGAGCGGCCCTTCTACTTCGTCCGCGCGGCCACCCCGCAGGTGCTGCTGGACGAGGTCGACCGGGTCCTGTAGCGAGGCCGGGGAGATGCGCGCGTTCGCCTACGAGCGGCCCACGACCGTCGCCGACGCCGTCGCGATCCTTGCCGAGCTTGGCCCGGACGCCCGCGTCCTCGCCGGTGGCACGGACCTCGTGATCCGGCTGCGTGATGGCTCCTCGACGCCGAGGGTCGTTGTCGACGTGAAGCGCATCGCCGAGCTCGATCCGACGATTCGCGAGGTCGACGGCCGGCTGGTGATCGGCGCGACGACGGTCATGACGCAGATCGCGGCCGATGAGCGCATCCGGCGCCGGTTCACCGCGCTGGCCGAGGCGGCGGCGGTCGTCGGCTCGGTCCAGATCAGGAATCGGGCGACGCTTGCCGGAAACCTGTGCAACGCGTCCCCCGCGGCCGACACCGCGCCCGCGCTGCTTGCCTATGGCGCGGAGGTCGTGACCGCCGGACCCGGAGGTGCACGCCGGATCCCGGTCGACGACCTGTTCGTGCGCTCGGGTGTCACGACCCTGCGCCGGGGCGAGCTGGTCACCTCGATCGAGCTTCCCCTGGTCTCGCCGCCGGTTGGATCGGCGCACCAGCGGCGGACGCGCCGCAGGGGGCACGACCTCGCATCGGTGACCCTCGCCTGCGCCGTGGACGTGGCCGGTGTGACCCGGCTCGCCTACGGCAGCGTCGGCCCGCGGCCGATCCTGGTCGACGATCGGACCGGCGTCCTGGCCAACGCGGCGGCACCCCGGCCGGGTCGCGCGGCCATCCTGGAGCGCATGTTCGCGGACGCCAGCCCGTCCCCGCGATCCATGCGGGCCAGCCCCGACTACCGGCTCGCGATGCTCCGGGTGCTCGGCTGGCGAGCCCTGCAGACGGCGATCGCCCGACTGGCGGCGGGAGAATGACCCGATGACCAAGACGTTTCCCATCCACGTGACCGTGAACGGGCAGCAGCGTTCGCTCGACGTTGCCGCTCACCACACCCTCCTCGACGTGCTTCGTGACGACCTGCAGCTGACCGGGACCAAGGAGTGCTGCCTGGTCGGTGAGTGCGGCGCCTGCACCGTCAGCCTCGACGGCCGCATCGTCGATTCGTGCCTGGTGCTCGCGGTGGAGGCCGACGGCGGGGAGGTGACCACGGTCGAAGGGCTCGCCCGGTCGGATGGCACGCTGACCGCCCTCCAGCAGGCGTTCCTCGACTACGGCGCGACCCAGTGCGGCTTCTGCATCCCGGGCCAGCTGATGGCGGCCGACGACCTGCTGGAGCGGATGCCCCACCCAACGGTGGAGCAGATCCAGGAGGGCATCGCCGGCAACCTGTGCCGGTGCGGCGGCTACGAGCAGATGACCGAGGCGATCCTGGCCGTCGCCGAGGCGGCAGACCGATGAGCGCGTTGGTCGGCAGCTCGCCCAACCGGGTCGGTGGCATCGGCCGCGTCACCGGCAGCCAGGAGTACGTGGCCGACATCCGGCTCCCCGGCATGCTCGAGGCGAAGCTCGTCACGCTCGACTGCGCCCGCGCGCGGATCGACGCCATCGACGCCCGCGACGCGCTCCGTGTCCCCGGGGTCCACGCGGTCCTGACCGCCGCTGACCTCCCGCAGCCAGTCCCCCGGTTCGGCCCCCAGTTCCGCGACCGGCCGGTGATCGCCGTGGGCGAGACCAAGTACCACGGCGAGCCCGTCGCGATCGTGGTCGCCGACAGCAAGGACGCAGCAGAGCAGGCCGCGGATCTCGTGCGGGTGAGCTACGAGCAGCTGCCCGCGGTGGTGACCATCGCCGCGGCGCTGGACGCCGCCGCGCCGCTGGTCCAGGACCCGGAGCTGCGACCGAACGACCCGGGCTCGTCCACCAACGTCCTTCGAGAGCATCGCGTGGGCTGGGGTGACGTCGACGGCGCGACGGGCGACGTGGTGATCGACCATACGTACACGTTCCCCATGGTGACTCAGTTCGCGATCGAGCCCCACGCGTTCATGGCCGCGCCCGATGGCGGCGGCATCGCCTGCTGGAGCTCGATCCAGCATCCCAACTGGCTGCAGCGGATCCTGGCGGACGTGCTGGATCTCCCGCTCTCGAAGGTCAGGGTGTTCGCCCCCGACCCCGGCGGCGGGTTCGGCGGCAAGCAGCACACCAAGCTCGAGCCGCTGGTCGCGTTCGCCGCGCTGCGGACCGGCCAGCCGGTCCGCCTGGTCCTCACCCTGGAGCAGACGTTTCAGGCCGTTCGCCGGGCCGCCAGCTCGGTCCGCGTGCGGACGGGGTTCCGGAACGACGGCACGCTCACCTTCCAGGATGTTGCCGCGGACTACCTCATCGGCGCCTACGCGGACATCGCGGACCGGGTCGTGGGCAAGGGCAGCTATCCGGCCTGCGGGCCGTACAACGTGCCGGCGGCTCGGATCGTGGCCCGGAGCATCCTGTCGCATACGACCCCATCGACCGCGTTCCGGGGGTTCGGATACCCGCAGGTCAACTGGGCCGTCGAGTCGAACATCGACGAGGGCGCTCGCGCGCTGGGCATCGACCGGCTCGAGATCCGGTTGCACAACCTCGCGCGGAAGGGTGACGCGTTCATCCCGTTCGACACGCCGGCCGACGGCGAGTGGGACCAGAGCGTGCGCCGGGCCGCCGAGCTCATCGGGTGGAACACGCCCCTCCCCCCCGGCCACGGCCGCGGCATCGCGGTCGGGATCAAGTCGGGGCCCACGACCGGCCTGTCGCAGTCCACGGTGCGCCTGCTCGCGGACGGCAGCGTGGTCGTCTTCGCCGGGACCTCGGACATGGGCCAGGGCGCGCGGACGGTGCTCGCGCAGATCGCCGCCCAGGAGCTCGGGGCGCCGATGGCATGGGTCACCGTCGTCATGGGGGACACGGCCGTGGTTCCTTATGACCAGCAGACATCCGCCAGCCGGTCGACCGTGCTGATGGGCAACTCGGTGCTCGATGCCTGCCGTTCGATCCAGGCCCAGCTGCGGTCGATGGCCTCGCGGTTGCACGGGGTGGCCGAGTCCGAGATCACCGTCGAGCACGGCGCCGTGCGGCTGCCGGATCAGGAGCTCCCCATCCTCGACGTGCTCAAGCCGGGTCTCGGGCGCCTGGGTGGCGAGCTGGTCGGCAACGGGGTTGCCCGCAAGGAGGCCCAACCCGGCCACCCCCTGGGCGGCGCGCCCGCGTTCTTCGAGTTCAACTGCACCGCGATCGAGGCCGCCGTCGATGAGGACACCGGCGACGTGACGCTGGTCCGGCACGCGACCGTGTCCGACGTCGGCAAGGCGATCAACCCGCTCCAGGTCCGGATGCAGGACGAGGGTGCTGCCATCCAGGGGCTCGGCCACACCCTGATGGAGCACTACATCTACGACGACGCCGGCCGCATCCGCAACCTGGGCGCCATCGACTACCGGATCCCGACCAGCATGGACCTGCCGCTCGAGCTGGTCAGCGACATGGTCGAGAACGGCGATGGGCCAGGTCCCTACGGCGCCAAGGGGATGAGCGAGGGCGCGCTGCTGTGCACGGCGTCGGCGGTGGCCGCCGCGGTGCGCGAGGCCAGCGGGGCGGTCATCCGCGACCTGCCGCTGACCCCGGAGCGTGTGTGGTGCGCGATCCAGGAGCAGGCCACGGATCGTGGCGAGGAGGCGACCAGATGACGGCCCCGACCGACATCGGCCCGATCGGCAGGCTGCCCCCGGACCAGCTGGTCCGGGCAGCCGGGCTCGTCCGCGAGGGGCGCATGATCTCGCTCGCGGCCGCCCGCTTCCCGGGCATGCCGCTGTTCCCGGGGCATCCGCCGTTCCAGGTCCTCAACTACCGGACGCCGCGCGGCATCCGGGTCACCGGCGCCCAGCCCTGGGGTCCGGTCAACGACGCCGGCCTGGGCTACATGGCCGAGTACGTGATGGCGACCTCGCACTCGGGCGCCCACATGGACGCGCTGGCGCACATGACCGTGGGCGACGACATGCACTGGTACGGCGGCACCCGTGCCGACGAGCACCTGACCGACTTCGGGCCGACCCATCTCGACGCGTCGACGATGCCCCCGTTCTTCACCCGCGGGGTGCTGCTCGATGCCGCCGGCCATCGCGGGGGTGCGTGCCTGCCCAAGGGCTCGCCGATCGACGCGGCCGAGATGGACGCGATGTGCGCCGCCGAGGGCGTCGAGGTGCGGCCGTGGGACGTGGTGGTGATCCGGACCGGCTACATGAGCCTGTGGCCGGATGCCGAGGCCATGGCGGCCCACAAGACGGCCGGGCCGGACATCTCGGCAGCTCGCTGGCTGCTGGACCGGGGCGTGGTCGCGACCGGCACCGACACCGAGACCTACGAGGTCCAGCCGGCGCCCGACCCTGGCCCGGCCGGCAACCCGCAACCCGTGCACACGCTGCTGCTCATCGAGAACGCCATCTACCTGATGGAGAGCCTCGACCTGGAGGAGCTCGCCCGCCAGCGGGTGTACGAGTTCCTGTTCGTCGCGCTGCCGGTGAAGATCCGCGGTGCCACCGGATCGATGGTCGATCCGGTGGCCGTCGTCTAGCTGGCGTCCCGGGGAGGACCCGTGCCTATCCTGTCCGCGCCGATCATCGAACCCGTCCCTCCGGGTGAGCTTGCCGTGCCCGAGCTCATGCAGGCGCTCGTCGTCGTCGAGCCCAACCGGCTCGAGATCCGCGAGGTGCCGGTGCCCGTGCCCGGCCCCAACGAGGTCCTGGCACGGGTCCGCGCGGTGTCGATCTGCGGCACCGACGCCCACCTCATCCGGGGCGACTACCCGGGCTTCTGGCCGCCCGGCTTCCCGTTCATCCCCGGGCACGAGTGGGCGGGCGAGGTCGTCGCCCTGGGCTCGGGCGCCGAGCGCTTCGGGTTCGCGCCCGGCGACCGGGTGGCGGGCACCAGCCACGACGCCTGCGGCGTGTGCCAGAAGTGCGTCGAGGGCCGCTACAACCTGTGCGAGAACTACGGCAAGCCCGGGCTTCACCGCCAGTACGGCCACAACGTCCAGGGCGCCGACGCGACGTACGTCGTCCACGGCGTCAAGTGCGTGTTCCCGCTGCCCGAGGGCCTCAGCTTCGACGAGGGCGCCCTGATCGATCCCGCGTCGATCGCGCTCCACGTCGCCAACCGGGGCGCCATCGCCCCCGGCGACACGGTCGCGATCACCGGCGCCGGGGCGATCGGGCTGCTCGCGGGCGACGCTGCCCGCATCCGCGGGGCGGCCCGGGTGATCGTGGTCGAGCGCAATCCGCTGCGCCTTGCCAAGGCCACGGCCCTCGGCTTCGAGGTCGTCGACACCGCCGCCGGCGACCCCGTGGGGGCCGTCCGCTCCCTCACCGGGGGCTTCGGCGCCGACGTCGTGCTCGAGTGCGCGGGGGTGCCGGCGACCGTCGAGTGGGCGCTCGAGATGCTCCGCCGGGGTGGCCGCTGCGCGGCCGTGGGGATCCCCACCTCCGGGGTCGAGATCGCGATGCAGCGCCTGGTGCTCGACGAGCTCGAGCTCGTGGGCTCCCGCGCGTCGGCGGGCGAGATGCGCCGGGTCATGCCCCTCGTCGAGCAGGGCCGGATGCGGGTGCGGGACGTCATGACCCACGCGTTCTCCCTGGTCGAGTACCCGCAGGCGATCGACACCCTCAACGACCCCGCGAGCGGGGGGATCAAGATCATCATCCGGCCCTGAGCCGTGGTCGCCGCGGGGCCTCCCGGGCGATGACGGCGCGGGCGTTCGAGGAGCTGGTTCCGTGACCTACGTGTTCGACTGCGACGACCGCCACGACGGCCTGGCGTTCGAGCAGGTCCTGCGCCTGGTGGGCGGCAAGGCGGCGAACCTGACCGTGATGGCTGCCGATCTCGGGCTGCCGGTGCCGCCCGCGTTCACGATCACCACCGAGGCGTGCAACGCCTACCTGGCGACTGGCTGGCCCGACGGGCTGGACGCCGAGCTGCGGACGCACATGGCGCGCATGGAGCAGCTCGTCGACCGGCGCTTCGGGGATCCTGCCGATCCGCTCCTGGTGAGCGTGCGGTCGGGGGCGCCGGTGTCGATGCCCGGCATGATGGACACGATCCTCAACCTGGGGCTGAACGCCGCCACGACCGACGGCCTCGCAACCCGCTCTGCGAGCCCCAAGTTCGCGGCCAACTGCCGCGAGCGCTTCGAGGCGATGTATCGCGAGATCGCAGGCGAGGACGTGCCCGAGGATCCGTGGCTCCAGCTGCGCTCGGCGATCGAGGCCGTGTTCCGCTCCTGGAACAGCGATCGCGCCCGCACGTATCGCCGGCGCGAGGGGATCTCCGACGACCTGGGCACGGCGGTCACGGTCCAGGCCATGGTGTTCGGCAACCGGAGCGTCGACTCGGGCACGGGCGTCATGTTCACGCGCAACCCGGCCACCGGCGAGCCGCAGCCGTATGGCGACTTCATGTTCAACGCCCAGGGCGAGGACGTGGTCGCCGGCACGCACCGCACCCAGCCGGTCGCGGTGCTCGATGACCGGATGCCCGATGTGGCCGAGCGGCTGCGCGACTACGCCACGCGGCTCGAGCGCCACCATGGCGACCTGTGCGACATCGAGTTCACGATCGAGCACGGCCGGCTGTGGATGCTCCAATGCCGGATCGGCAAACGCAGCCCGCACGCGGCACTCCGGATCGCGCGGGACATGGCCGAGGATCCGGACTTCCCCGTGTCGCGGGCCGAGGCCGTGCGCCGGGTGCAGGCGATCCTGGCCGATCCACCGACACGGGTGACCGAGCGTGCAGACGTCGGCCCGGCGCTCGCGACCGGCCTGCCGGCCTCGCCCGGGGTCGCGTGCGGCCAGATCGTGACCTCGCCCGATGCCGCCGTCGAGGCCGCGGAGGCCGGTCGGACCGTGATCCTGGTCCGCGCCGAGACCTCCCCCGACGACGTCCACGGCATGGCCCGCTCGGCCGGCGTCCTCACCTCGGCCGGGGGGCTCGCCAGCCACGCCGCCGTGGTCGCGCGAGGGTGGGGCATCCCCGCGGTGGTCGGTGCGACGGACGTGGCCGTCGCAGACGGAACGGTCGTGATCGGCGAGCGGACCCTGGCGGCTGGCGAGACGATCACGATCGACGGCTCGACTGGCGAGGTCTTTCTCGGCGCGGCAGCCGGGGTCGCGACCGTGGTCCCCGAAGCCGCGACCCTGCTCGCGTGGGCCCATGACCTGGGCATCGAGATCGTGCCCGCGACCGAGGCACGTCCGGCGCAGGCCCCCGGCGCCGCAGGCGAAGCGTCCCCGGGCGGGATCGGCGGGCGAGAGGCCGGCTTGATCGAAGGGCTGCGCGCGCTCGCGGTCAAGGGCTATGCCACGCCCGAGGCATTGGGCACGGCCATCCTGGTCTCAACCGAGGAGGCGACGGCGTTGCTCGACCGGCTCGTCGCCGACGGCCTCGCAGAGATGGCGGCCGGCTCGTTCCGCCCGACCCCGGATGGCAAGGCGATCGCCCGCGAGCGGATCGCCGGCGAGAGGCAGCGATGGGGAGGCGACGGGGCCGAGGCCGCGCTGGATGCGTTCCTGGCGCTCGACCAGCGGATGAAGACGACCGTCACGGCGTGGCAGATGCGCGAGGTCGACGGCGCGCAGGCCTTCAACGACCACGCCGATGCCGCCTACGATGCCGCCGTCCTCGCCGATCTTGCCGCGCTCCACGCGGCCGCGCTGGCGTGGTTCGAGGCACACGCGTCGGGCCCCGCCGGCCTCGCCGTCTACCGGGCGCGCTTGGAGCGGGCGCTCGCGGCGGCACAGGGCGGCGACCAGCGATACGTGGCCTCGCCACGGGTTGACAGCTACCACGGCATCTGGTTCGAGCTGCACGAGGACCTGATCCAGCTCGCCGGCCGCAACCGGGCCGACGAGGTCGCGGCGGGGCGCGCGTGATGACCGCGTTCGCGACGGCCAGCGCCGCGGTCCAACCGCTCACGGGGCACCGCGCCGTCGTG
This sequence comes from uncultured Chloroflexia bacterium, assembly GCA_963741915.1. Taxonomy (GTDB): domain Bacteria; phylum Chloroflexota; class Limnocylindria; order Limnocylindrales; family CSP1-4; genus CAIXZV01. The sequence goes on from CAVUJW010000003.1 coordinate 150,064, forward strand.
ACCGGGGCCTCGAGCGGGCTCGGTGCGCACGTGGTCCGGCACCTGGCCGGGCTTGGCGCGGGTGTTCTCGCGGTGGCTCGGCGTCGGGACCGGCTGGACCGGCTCGCCGCCGAGCTGGCCGATGGACCGGGGCACGTGGTCCCGTTCACGGCGGACGTCACGATCGAGGATGAGGCGAGGGCGATGGTGTCGGCCGCCGTCGCTGCCCTCGGCGGGATCGACACGCTCGTCAACAACGCGGGCAGCGAGGTGCAGGGGCCGATCGACCAGCTGCGGGAGCCCGATCTCGAGGGCATGTGGCGAGCCAACGTGCTGAGCGTGTTCCTGTGCACCCGAGCCGCCCTCGACGAGCTCCGTCGCAGCCGGGGCGTCGTCGTCAACCTGGGCTCCACCGCCGTGGCACGCCCGCCGCGCGGCCGGTTCGGCTACGTCTCGTGCAAGGGCGCCGTCGAGGCGATGTCGCGGGCGCTTGCCGTCGACCTGGGTCGCGAAGGGATCCGGGTCAACGTCATCCGGCCGGGGATCATCCCGTCGGAGCTGCGGGGCCTCACCGAGGATGAAGAGCGGTCGCGGTTCGAGGAGGGCTCGGTGTTCGCGCGACAGGCACTCTCGGTGGTCGGAGCGGGGCGGGACGTCGCCGAGGCCGTCGCCTGGTTGTGCGGTCCGGGCGGGCGGTTCGTCACCGGCACCGTGGTCGACGTCGACGGCGGCTACACGCTGGGGATCGTCGACGCCGCGAGCTGAGCCGCCGCCCGGTGCCGCGCTACGGCGCGGCGCCGCCCGGTGCCGCGCTACGGCGCGATCACGATCTTGATGGCGCCCCTCGAGCGGTCGGTGAACGTGGCCAGAGCGTCCGCGTAGTCCGCCAGGGCGAACCGGTGCGTGATCATCTCCCGCACCCGCATCCGGCCCTGCTCGACGAGGGGCATGACCCGGCGCATCTCGCCCGCCGACGCGCGGGAGCCCACGAGCTCGAGCTCGTCGAGCACCAGGCGCTGCATCGCGATCTCGACCCCGGAGGTGGGGATCCCCACGGCCGCGCAGCGGCCACCCCGGCGGAGCATCTCGAGCGCCCACTCGACGGTCGCCGGCACCCCCGCGCACTCGAGCACGACGTCGGCGCCGAAGCCCCCGGTGAGGGAGCGGACGGCCCCCACGGGGTCGCCGGCGGCGGTGTCGACGACCTCGAAGCCGAGGGCCGCAGCACGGGCCAGCCGTGATCCCCGGCCGACCACGATCACCCGGCCCGCCCCGCGGATGCGGGCAGCGTCGCCCGCGAGCAGCCCGATCGCCCCGGCGCCGGTGATCGCGACCGTGTCGCCGGGGGCGATGGCGCCCCGGTTGGCGACGTGGAGCGCGATCGACGCGGGATCGATCAGGGCGCCCTCGTCGAAGCTGAGGCCCTCGGGCAGCGGGAACACGCACTTGACGCCGTGGACGACGTACGTCGCGTCGGCGCCCTGGACGTTGTGGCCGTACTGGCGGTGAAGCCCGGGCTTGCCGTAGTTCTCGCACAGGTTGTAGCGGCCCTCGACGCACTTCTGGCACACGCCGCAGGCGTCGTGGCTGGTGCCCGCCACCCGGTCGCCGGGCGCGAACCCGAAGCGCTCGGCGCCCGAGCCCAGGGCGACGACCTCGCCCGCCCACTCGTGCCCGGGGATGAACGGGAAGCCGGGCGGCCAGAAGCCCGGGTAGTCGCCCCGGATGAGGTGGGCGTCGGTGCCGCAGATCGACACCGCGCGGACCCGTGCCAGGACCTCGTTGGGGCCGGGCACGGGCACCGGCACCTCGCGGATCTCGAGCCGGTTGGGCTCGACGACGACGAGCGCCTGCATGAGCTCGGGCACGGGGTGGACTCCTCTTGGCGGTTGGGCGGCGCTGCTCGAGTCGCGCTGCGCTGCGGCCGAGCCCGGGCAGGCCGGGGCTCATGCCCCCGCGACGGCGCCGGTCAGCTTGTCGTACAGGGACGCGGCGTTCAGCGTCTGGATGTGGTCCATCATGTAGCCCTGCCCGACGTCGACCGGCCCGAACCGGTCGCGGAAGTGGACCCGCTCGATCGTCTCCTCGCGGCTCCAGCCCCTGGCGATCGCGGTCGCGACGGCGGTCTTCCACTCCATCAGGACCGAGCGCTGGACGTCGAGGTACGCCTTGGTGACCACCGGCCCGTGACCGGGCACGATGGTCTCCACGTCGAGCGTCCGGATCCGCTCGAGGGCGTCCAGCCACTGGGCGACGTCGGACGTCATCAGCCACGTCTGGCAGCCCGAGAAGATGGTGTCCCCGGTGAACACGACCCCCTCCTCGGGGACGTGGACCGCGAGCTGACCGGGCGTGTGGCCCGGCGTGTGGAGCAGGTTGAACGTGTGGCTCCCGACGTGCAGCGTGAGGTCGCCAGTGAACACGATCGTTCCCCTGTTCGGGTCGCGGTAGTACTCGTCCCGGTCCGGCCACAGCGCCACGCCGGCCGGATCGTCGAGGTCGGTGCCGTGCGGGTTGTCGCCGGGAACCGATTCGTACGCGTACGCGAACGGGTCGAGATCGGGGAACACGACCATGAACCGCTCGTACAGGGCCTGGTGGTTCACGACGGTGCCGGCGCCCTTGAAGTAGTAGTTGCCGAAGATGTGATCGACGTGGTGCTCGGTGTTGACGAGGTAGCGGATCGCGCCGTGTGACTCGGCCAGCTGCCGCATCGCGATCGCCTTGGACGGCAGCTGGGGCGTGTCGATCACGACCACGCCGTCGGACGTCGTGACGAAGCTCGGGTTGCACCCGCGGAGCTTCGTGTTCGTGAACGCGCGGCCGGTGACCGGCTCCATCTGCAGGGCCGTGGCGGATTGCATCTGTTCCCTCCGGGGACCGAGGCGAGTCGACGGCGCGCCGTCGGGGCTCGGGGACTACTGGGTGGCCATGAGCCCGCCGTCGATGCCCAGGATCTGGCCCGTGATGAACGACGCGGCGTCCGAGCACAGGAACAGGGCGGCGCCGGTCAGGTCGTCCGTGGTGCCCACGCGGCCGATCGGGATGCGGCTGACGATGCCCGCCTTGAAGGCCGCGTCACCGAGCAGCATCGCGACCTGGGGCGTGTCCACGAAGGTGGGTGAGATGGCGTTGACGGTGATCCCGTGCTTCGCCCACTCGGTCGCCCACTGCCGGGTGAGGGAGCTGATCGCGCCCTTGGCGGCCACGTAGGCCGAGTAGCCGGCATTGATCCCGAGCGAGGCCCGAACGGACGAGATGTTGAGGACCCGACCGCCGTTGCCGCCCCGGATCATCGCCCGGACCGCGAACTGGGTCGCCACCAGGGTGCTCCGGACGTTGAGCTCGTAGATCCAGTCCCATGCGTCGCGCGGGTACTGCTCGGCGTCGAACAGCACCTTGCCGGCACCGCCGCCGACGGCGTTGACGATGATGTCCAGCCGCCCGTAGGCCTCGACCGCCTGCGTGACGATCCCCTCCGCGTCGCCCTCGTCGGTGACGTCCGCGACGACGCCCATGCAGATCCCGCCCGCCTCGCACACGCGGTCGGCGGACGCCATCGCCCGATCCTCGGTCCGGTCCACCACCACGACCCGGGCGCCCGCGCTCGCGAGGCCCGCCCCGATGGCCGAACCGATCGCCCCGCCGCCGCCGGCGATGAGGGCGACCCGCCCGTCGAGCCTGAACCTGTCCAGAAGCGGCACCGTCAATCCTCCATGGATCATCGATTATCGAGGATAGGTCATGCAGCGCGACCGGTCAACGGCGGGGCCGGTCAACGCCGGGGGCTCACCGGCTCCGGCTATGGCACGATCGGCGTCATGGACGCCCGTCGGTTCCGCGCCGCGCTGGGTTCCGCCGACGGGCTGGTGCTCGACGGTGGCCTCGCCACGCAGCTCGAGGCCCAGGGCGAGGACCTCTCGGATCGCCTGTGGTCGGCGCGCCTCCTGGTCGACGACCCGGAGGCGATCGTCCGGGCGCACCTCGCCTACTTCCGCGCCGGGGCCCGGGTGGCCACGACCGCCAGCTACCAGGCGACGTTCGAGGGGCTGGCCGCCCGCGGCATCGCCCACGAGGCGGCGGCGGGGATCCTCCGGCGGAGCGTCGAGCTTGCCCTGACCGCGCGGGAGCGCTTCATCACGGAGCGGTCGCAACGCGCCGTCGACCCGGGCCCGCTGTTCGTGGCGGCGTCGGTCGGGCCGTACGGCGCGCTGCTCGCCGACGGCTCCGAGTACCGTGGCCGCTACGGGCTCCCGGTGGACCGGCTCGCCGCGTTCCATCGAGCGCGGCTTGAGGTCCTGGCGGGGACCCATGCCGACGTCCTGGCCGCCGAGACGATCCCCGAGCTCGACGAGGCGATCGCGATCGTGGGCGTCCTGGGATCGATCGAGCACGCGGCGGCCTGGCTCAGCTTCTCGTGCGCCGACGGCGGTCACCTGCGGAGCGGCGCGCCGATCGAGGAGGCCGTGGCGGCGGTGGCGAGCTCGCCGGCGGTCCTCGCGGTGGGTGTCAACTGCACCGCCCCGGAGCACCTGGATGAGCTGCTGGCCCGGACCCGCACGATCACCGACAAGCCGATCGTCGCCTATCCCAACAGCGGCGAGGGCTGGGACCCCGTGGCGCGCCGCTGGGCCGGGCCGGCGGGGATGCGGGTGGACGGCGCGGCGGCGCGCCGCTGGCGCGACGCGGGCGCGGCGCTGATCGGCGGCTGCTGCCGGGTGACGCCCGACCAGATCGCCGCGGTCGCGACCGCGCTGACCGCCGGCACCAGGTCGCCCGCGGCTCAGTGGACGCGGGACTCGTAGCCAGTCCAGAACGGCTCGCGCAGCTCGGCCTTCAGGATCTTGCCCGTTCCGCCCTTGGGCAGCGACTCGCGGAAGTGGAACTCGCGGGGGACCTTGAACCGGGCCAGGTTCGCCCGGCAGTGCGCTCGGAGCTCGCTCACGGTCGCATGGGCACCGGGCTTGAGCACGACGAGCGCCACCGGCGCCTCGCCGAAGCTCTTGTCCGGCGCGGCGACGACCGCGACCTCCAGCACGGCCGGATGGGCCGCGATCGCGTTCTCGACCTCGACCGAGGACAGGTTCTCGCCGCCCCGGATGATCACGTCCTTGGACCGGTCCTTGATCAGGACGTAGCCCGCGTCGTCGATGGTCGCCATGTCGCCCGTGTGGAGCCAGCCGTCGCGCAGGGCGACAGCCGTCGCGTCGGGGTCGCGGTAGTAGCCCTGCATGACGCCGTGGCCGCGGACGACGATCTCGCCGATCTGCTCGCCGTCGGGCCGGACGTCGGCGCCGTCCGCGTTGACGACCCGGATCGACACGCCGGGCAGCGGCCAGCCGGTCATCGCCTGCCGCTCGATCCGTCGCTCGCGGCTGTCGCCCGCCGTGACCAGGTCGCGCGGCGAGGCGAGGGTGATGATGGGCGAGGTCTCCGACAGGCCGTAGCCGGCGATCGCCTGGACCCCGAAGGCCTCCTCGAGCCCGCGGACGAGCGAGGGTGACGCCGGGGCGCCGCCGATGATCAGCTGGCGCAGGCTCGACAGGTCGTGCTTCGATCGCTCGCTGCTGTGCAGGACCGCGTTGAAGATGGCCGGGACCCCGAGCAGGCGGGTGACGCGGTGGCGCTCGACGTGCTCGATGAGCGCCACCGGATCGAACTTCCGGAGCATCACGTGCTGCCCGCCGACCAGGGTCAGGAAGTGCGGCGCGCCCCACCCGTTGACGTGGAACAGGGGGACCACGTGGAGCACGACGTCCGCCTCGCCGAAGCCGAGCGCGATCTGGGCGTTGAGCGCGTGCAGGTACAGCTGGCGGTGGGTGAGCGCGACGCCCTTGGGCAGCCCGGTCGTCCCGCTGGTGTAGAACAGCTCGGCGACCGCGGTCTCGTCGACCTGCGGGTGGCGCGGCTCGGCGGAGCCGCCGGCGATCAGCGACTCGTAGTCGTCGCTGGCGATGCCGCCCGCCTCCCCCTCGATGATCACGAACCGGGGCCGTGACGGGAGCTGCGGGCGCGATCGACTCGACCAGCGGCAGGAAGTCGCGCTGGAAGGCGACCAGCCGAGAGCCGGCGTGGTCGAGGATGTAGGCGATCTCGTGCGGCGCCAGCCGGATGTTCACCGGGTTGAGGACGGCGCCCGCCTCGAGCACGCCGTAGTAGGCCTCGAGCAGCTGGTGGGTGTTGTAGGTCAGGAACGACACCCGGTCGCCGGGCTCGATGCCCAGGCTGACGAGGGCGTTCGCGAGGCGATGCGTCCGCTCCCCGTAGGTGCGGTAGCTGAACGTGGACTCACCGTCGACGACGCCGATCCGGTCGCCGAAGAAGGTGGCGGCGCGGTCGCGGAACTCGAGCACCGACATCGGGATGAACACGGGTGGATTCCTCCTGGCCTGGCAGCGCACCTGAGTGTGCACCCTCGGGCACCGGTTCGGTGGGCTGCCCTGCGACCCTGCTGCCCATGGGCAGGCACCGCACCGGGCGGCGCTCGCGCGATGGGTCGCGGTTGGGCACAATGCACCGGCGCCCCACGAGCCCATAGCGAAGGGATCCAGCGTGCGTCGTGGCCTCCTGATCCTCGCGGCGACCGTGCTGGTCGCGGCCTGCAGCTCGCCGCCGGCCGCGACCCCCAGCGGGCCCGTCGACTCGCCGCTCCCCGCCGGCACCCACAGCTCGACGGTGTTCCAGCCCACCGTGACCTTCACGGTGCCCGGCGGCTGGGCGCTGGCCTCGGATTCCGCGGGCTACCTCCAGCTCCGTCCGGCCGGCCAGGACCTGCTCGGCATCCACGTCTTCCGTGGGGTGGCGGCAGCGTCGCAGGATGCCAGCTGCCCGACCGCTCCGGCGCCTGGCATCGGCACGTCGTCGGTGGAGCTCGTGTCCTGGATCCGGGGCCTCGACGGGCTCACGGTCAGCAGCCCGGCGCTGGTGACCGTGGGCGGCCTGCGCGGGAGCTCGATCGACATCGGGATCGCGGCCGGCTGGACCCAGTCATGCCCGTTCGCCAACGGCGTGCCCACCGTGCCGCTGCTCGTGGAGCAGGGGACGGGGCTGCGCTGGGTGCTGGCCGGGGGCGAGCGGCTTCGCCTCTACGTGCTCGACCTGCCCGACGGCGGCACCCTGATCATCGACGTGGACGACTTCGACGGCAGCGAGATCGACGCCTTCCTGGGGGTCGCCGTCCCGATCGTCAAGACCTTCACGTTCGCGTCCTGACGCCCCCCAGGCGCCTGCATGACCGAGCGAGGGGTCCGCATCCTGGCCCTGGTCCCTGCGCACCAGGAGGGGCCGCGCGTCGGTGCGGTCGTGACCGCCGCGCGCCGCCACCTGCCGGTGCTGGTGGTGGATGATGGCTCCAGCGACGACACGGCGGCCGTGGCCGAGGCTGCGGGCGGCCAGGTGCTTCGCCAGCAACCGAACCAGGGCAAGGGCGCCGCGCTGCGGGCCGGATTCCGGCGAGCGCTCGACGATGGATGGGACGCGGTGCTGACCCTCGACGCCGACGGCCAGCACGATCCCGCGGAGATCCCGCGGTTCGTCGCCGCCTTCACGGCGCCGGGCGCGGCCGGTCCGCGACCCGAGCTCATCATCGGCCGGCGCGACTTCTCGCGGATGCCACCGGTGCGCCGCGTCTCCAACGTGCTCGGCAGCGCGGTGTTCTCGTGGGCCGTGGGTCGCTCGATCGCCGACAACCAGTCGGGCTACCGGCTGCTGGGCCGCCGGCTCATGGCGACGACGCTGGACAGCGAGGAGCCGGGGTTCGAGTTCGAGGTCGAGATGATCGCTCGCTGCCTGCAGCACGGCTGGACGATCGGCTGGGTTCCCGTGTCGACGATCTACGCGGGAGCGCCCAGCCATGTCCGGCCGATGGCGCACCTGCGGCACTTCCTGCGCGCCACGCTCGCCGCCCGCAGGCTGGTGCGCGACCGGCCCTGAGGCGGACCCTCCGGTCGCCGGGTCGCCGGGTCGGCGGGTCGCCCGATCCCCGGACCGCCGGACATCGTCATCCGTCCACCCGGCCACGCGACCAGCGTCCACGGGCCGTGCGCGCATCCGCCCCGTCGAGGGCGAGGACCGGTAAGGCAACTTCACCCGTCCGCTACCCGCCATGAAGCCGGAGGCGTCATGCTGGGCCAAGCCCGCCCCCTGTTCCGGCGTGCCCGTAGCCCCGAGACGCATGATCGACCCCACCCGCTCCTCCGCTCCCGCCGGTGTGCCCGCGCCCGGCGCCGAGCCCGTCAACGGCCTTCCTCCTGCAAGCTGGGCGTCGGAGCCCCCGCCGCCCCCCGGCCCGCCCCGCCCTCCGGGCGCGGCTCCCGGGCCGCGTTCCGCCGGCAGCCCGACCGGCCGCTGGCTGGTGGCCATCCTGGCGCCGGTCCTCGCCGTCGTGCTGTTCACCTCCGGGGTCGTGGTCGGGCAGTCGCGGGTGTCGACGACCGACGGGTCGGTTGCGTCGACCGAGTCCGCCGCGCCCGCGAGCCCGTCGGCCGACGCGGAGCTGGCGCTCATCGAGCAGGCCTGGACGACGATCCACGAGCACTATGTCGACGCCCAGCATCTCGACAACCAGGCGATGGCCTACGCGGCGATCCGGGGCATGACCGACGCGGTAGGCGACGAGGGCCACACGTCGTTCCTCACCGCCGACGAGTCGAAGGCCGTGGACGAGTCGCTGTCGGGCACGTTCGTGGGCATCGGCGTCCAGGTCGGCACCGACACCAGCAACGGGCCCGTGGTCAACACGGTCATCCCCAACACGCCCGCGCAGGAGGCCGGGCTCAAGCGGGGTGACAGGATCCTCGCGGTGAACGGCACGTCGACCGACGGCCAGACGATCGACCAGGTGGTGGCGAACGTGCGCGGACCGGAAGGTCAGCCGGTGACCCTCACCATCGAGCGCCAGGGCGTGCCCAAGTTCGACGTGACGATCGTGCGCCGCAAGTTCGACCTGCCCCTGGTGACCTGGACGATGGTCCCGGGCCGGGACGTGGCCCTGATCCGGCTCGACCAGTTCGCCAGCGGCGCCACGAAGGCAATCCGGGACGCGATCACGAACGCCCGGGCCGCCGGCGCGACGGCCGTGATCCTCGACCTCCGGGGAAACCCCGGGGGCTACGTCAACGAGGCCGTAGGCGTCGCCAGCCAGTTCGTCGGCGACGGCACCGTCTACCGGAGCATCGACGCGAGCGGGGTCGAGACCGACGTGCCCGTCGAGCCGGGTGGCCTGTGGACGCAGGGACCGCTGGTGGTGCTCGCGGACGGAAGCACGGCCAGCTCGGCCGAGATCGTCACCGGAGCGATCCAGGATGCCGGCCGGGCGAAGGTGGTGGGCGACAAGACGTTCGGGACGGGGACGGTCCTCGGCCGGTTCGACCTCGCCGACGGATCGTCGCTCCGGGTCGGCGTCGAGCGCTGGCTCACCCGGGCCGGCCGGCCGATCTGGCACGAGGGCCTGGAACCCGACGTCAAGGTCGCGCTCGCCAACAACGCGGCCCCGCTGTTCCCCGACGACGTCCGTGCCATGACGGCGAAGGAGCTGGCGTCCTCGTCGGACAGCCAGCTCCTGAAGGCGCTCGAGGTGCTCAAGGGCGAGGGCTGAACGCCCCCGCCCGGTGGGTCAGTCTGGCGCCTGGCGTGAGGCGGTGACGTGGCGGCTCCACTCCGACGTTCGACCGTCGGGCATCGTGGAGCTGCCGGTCCAGCCACACACGCAGGTCACCTCCTGCGCACGATGACGGTACTCGGCGATGACGTGCTTGCGCGGGTCGACCTCCGGCGCTGGACGCCGCGGGGGCGGTCCCGGCATGGGACGACGCGCGTCCGCCACCCGGCTCAGGCCCGGCGCTGCGCGAAGCAGGTGCTGCAGTATACCGGCTTGCCGGAGGTCGGGCGGAACGGCACCTCGGTCTCCTGCCCGCAGGACGAGCAGGTCGCCGGGAACATCTCGCGCGGCCCGCGGCTGGAGCCGTAGCCCCCGCCGGAGCTGTACCCGCCGCCGGAGCTGTAGCCCCCGCCGGCGCTGTAGCCCCCGCCGCCGTCGGCGTTGCGCGCCGCCTTGCGGTTGGCACGACACGTGGAGCACCGGCGGGGCTCGGTGAACCCGCGCTCGGCGTAGAAGTCCTGCTCGCTGGCAGTGAAGGTGAAGGCCTGGCCGCAGTCGGCGCAGGTGAGCGTCTTGTCGACGTTCATCGGATCGATCCACTCCTGTGGGGTTGCGACGGTGTCCGCGATCGGCCTCGGCGGAATCCGGGAGGGGGTGGATCGAGTCTGCCGTAACGGGGCTTCGCCCGACGATGGGGCGTATGCAGCAGCATAGGGCATCGGGCAAGGAAGCGACACCCGCAATCCGGCGAATGTTCGGGAAGAGCCAGGATCAGCCCTTGGCGGGCAGCGCCGCGGCGAAACCCAGCGCGCGCTCGATCCAGCGGTCGAGCTCCGCGTCGGCGGCGATGACCTCGGCGGGCAGGGTCCCGTAGCCCGTCATCGACCGGCCGGGCATCGGAGAGAACGGGGCCGCGCCGGGCAGCGCGAGCAGCGCCTCGAGGTCGTCCGGGCCCAGGCGGACCATCCACCGGTCGGCGAACAGCCCGGTCGCCAGGTTGCCGCCCACGAACAGTGCGGGATACCCGAACATCTTGCGGCGCTGCGCCTGCGGGTAGCGCGACGCGGCCGCATCGAAGCGGGCGACGAGCTCGGGCGGTGATTGGTCGAACGACGGCATCCTGGGCATCGGTGCGCCTAGGCTAGCCGATGCCCCGTGCCCCGCGGCATTTCGCCCGGTTGCCCTCCGGCCAGGTTCGCAGGACGCTCAGCCGGACGGCTCCTCGGCCAGGTTGGGCGCCAGCCACCGCGCCGCCTCGTCGACCGCCATCCCCGTCCTGCGCGCGTAGTCCTCCAGCTGGTCACGCCCGATCCGGCCGATGCCGAAGTAGCGGCCGTCGGGGTGCCACAGGTACAGGCCCGAGACCGACGAGGCGGGAAGCATCGCGTACGACTCGGTGAGGGTGATCCCCGCCCGGCGCGCCGCGTCGAGCACCGCGAACAGGGCTCCCTTGGTCGTGTGGTCCGGGGTGGCCGGGTAGCCGGGGGCCGGCCGGATCCCCTGGTAGCGCTGCGCGATCAGGTCGTCGTTGCCGAGCGCCTCGCCGGGGGCGTAGCCCCACAGCTCGCGACGCACCCGCTCGTGCAGCCGCTCCGCGAACGCCTCGGCGAGCCGGTCGGCGAGCGCCTTGACGAGGATCGCCGAGTAGTCGTCGTGGGCGGCCTCGAACGAGCGGACGAGCTCGTCCACGCCATGCCCGACGGTGACCGCGAACGCCCCGACATGGTCCTCAACGCCCGCCGGTCCGACGAGGTCGGCGATCGAGAGGTTGGGCCGACCGTCCGGCTTGGCCATCTGCTGGCGCAGCGCGTGGAGCCGGGCGAGCTCGGCGGTCCTCGTCTCGTCGGTCCACAGCACGATGTCATCGTCGGGGGTCGAGTTGGCGGGCCAGAACCCGACGACGGCCGAGGCGCTGAGCAGGCCCTCGTCCACGACCCGGCCCAGCAGCGCCGACGCATCGGCGTGGAGGTCGCGGGCGGTGGCCCCTACCCGCGGATCGTCGAGGATGGCCGGCCACGAGCCCCGGAGCTCCCAGGTCGTGAAGAAGGGCGTCCAGTCGATGCGCGCGACGAGCTCCGCGAGGGGGTAGTGCTCGAACGATCGAACGCCCAGGAACGTCGGGCGCGGGGGTTCCGCCGGCCACGGCGGCCGGAGTCGATTGGCGCGGGCCTCCGCCAGCGACAGCCGGGTCTCGCGCCGGCGCCGGCCGTCGCGCTCGCGACGCACCGTCTCGTACTCCTCGCGCACGCCGGCGGCGAACGCCTCCCGGGCGCCAGCGTCCACCAACGCCCCGGCCACCCCGACGGCCCGCGATGCGTCGGCGACGTGGACGACGGGGGCGGAGTAGGCGGGCTCGATCTTGACCGCGGTGTGCACGCGCGAGGTCGTGGCGCCACCGATGAGCAGGGGCGTGCGCATCCCCTCGCGCTCCATCAACGAGGCGACGTGGACCATCTCGTCCAGCGACGGCGTGATCAGCCCCGACAGGCCGATGAGGTCGGCGCCCACCTCACGGGCGGTGTCCAGGATCCGGGCGGCCGGAACCATCACCCCGAGGTCGATCACCTGGTAGTCGTTGCAGCCCAGCACGACGCCCACGATGTTCTTGCCGATGTCGTGGACGTCGCCCTTGACCGTCGCCATCACGATCGTGCCGGCTCGCCGTCCCGTACCCTCGCGCTCCGCCTCAAGGTACGGGATCAGCACAGCGACCGCCTTCTTCATGACCCGGGCCGACTTGACGACCTGGGGAAGGAACATCTTCCCCGCCCCGAACCGGTCGCCGACGACGTTCATGCCCGTCATCAGCGGCCCCTCGATCACGTCCAGCGGGCGCGAGGTCGCGAGGCGGGCCTCCTCGGTGTCCTCGACGATCCAGGCGTCGATACCCTCCACCAGGGCGTGGGTCAGGCGCTCGTCCACCGGCAGCGCGCGCCACGCGAGGTCGTCTCCGGTACGCGTGACCGCGGCTCCGCCGGCGAAGCGCGGCGCGATCTCCAGCAGCCGGTCGGTCGCGTCGGGGCGCCGGTCGAGGACCACGTCCTCCACCCGCTCCAGGAGCTCGGGATCGATGTCGTCGTACTGGGGGATCACGCCCGCGTTGACGATCGCCATGTCCAGCCCGGCGCGGATGGCGTGGTACAGGAAGACGGCGTGGATCGCCTCGCGCACGCGGTCGTTGCCCCGGAACGCGAACGACACGTTGGACACGCCGCCGCTGATCCGCGCGTGGGGCAGGGTCGCCTTGAGCCGGCGGGTGGCCTCGAAGAACGCGAGGGCGTACCGGGCGTGCTCCTCCATGCCGGTCGCGATCGCGAAGATGTTGGGGTCGAGGATGATGTCCTCGGGGGCGAAGCCCACGGTCCCGGTCAGCAGCGCGTAGGCCCGGGTGAGGACGGCGACTCGCCGCTCGACCGAGTCCGCCTGGCCCTGCTCGTCGAAGGCCATCACCACGACCGCCGCCCCATAGCGGCGGCACAGCCGTGCTTGGCGCAGGAACTCCGTCTCGCCCTCCTTGAGCGACAGCGAGTTGACGACGCCACGGCCCTGGAGCTGCTGGAGGCCGGCTTCGAGGATCGGCCAGCGCGAGCTGTCGACCATGATCGGCACCGCCGCCACGTCGGGCTCGCTGGCGAGCCGGCGCAGGAACCGGGTCATGGCGGCGACCCCGTCGAGCATCGCCTCGTCCAGGTTCACGTCCAGGATCACCGCGCCGTTCGTCACCTGGTCGCGTGCGATCGCGACCGCCTCGTCCTCGGCGGCGGTGGCCTCTGGGCCCGGGCCCGCCGTCGCCGCGGCCATCAGGCGCGCGAACTTGCGGGAGCCGGTGACGTTGGTGCGCTCGCCGATGTTGACGAACGCGCCGCCGGGCATCGGGATGGCCAGCGGCTGGAGGCCGGCCAGGCGGGTCGCGGGTGGGATGGTGGGGATCGTCCGGGGCGGCACGCCGGCGACCGCGGCCGCGATGGCCGCCGTGTGCTCGGGGGTGCTGCCGCAGCATGACCCGGCCAGGTTGACCAGCCCGGCCCGCGCCCAGTCGCCGAGCGCGCCCGCGGTCTGGTCCGGCGTCTCGTCGTAGCCGCCGAGCTCGTTGGGCAAGCCCGCGTTGGGGTAGGCGGCGACGGGCACGTCCGCCAGGCGGCCGAGCTCCTCGACGTGCTCCCGCAGCTGGCGCGCGCCGAGCGCGCAGTTGAGCCCGACCAGCAGCGGCCGTGCGTGGCGCACGCTCGTCCAGAACGCCTCGAGGGTCTGGCCGGACAGCGTCCGTCCGGACGCGTCGACGATGGTCCCGCTGATGATCGCCGGGAGCCGGAGGTCGAGCGACTCGAACACCTCCTCGATCGCGAAGATGGCCGCCTTGGCGTTGAGCGTGTCGAACACGGTCTCGACCAGCAGCACGTCGGCGCCGCCCGCGACCAGGCCCTCGGCGGCGTCCCGGTACGCGGCGGCCAGCTCTCCGAAGCCCACGTTGCGCGCCGCCGGGTCGTTGACGTCGGGCGAGATCGAGGCGGTGCGATTGGTGGGCCCCAGCGAGCCTGCCACGTAGCGCGGCCGGCCGTCGTGCGCCTCGGCGTCGTCGGCGGCCGCCCGCGCCAACCGGGCTGACGCCTCGTTGAGCTCGCGCGCGAGCTCGGCCAGCCCGTAGTCCGCCTGCGCGATCCGGGTCGCCGTGAAGGTGTTGGTGGTGATGATGTCGGCGCCGGCGGCGAGATACGCGGCGTGGACGTCGCGCACGGCGCCGGGCCGGGTCAGGCTCAGCAGGTCGTTGTCACCGCGCAGGTCGCGTGCGTGGTCGGCGAAGCGGGCCCCGCGGAAGTCCGCCTCCGTGAACCCGTGCCGCTGGAGCATCGTCCCCATCGCGCCGTCGAGGACGAGGATCCGCTCCCGGAGGAGCGAGGGCAGACGCTCGACGCGCGCGGTGCGGGTGAGCGGCGAACCGGGCGTCGTGGCCATCGGGCCGAGTGTAACCCCGGGTCTGGCCGCTCCCGACCCTCGCCGCCGACCTGCCCGCGCCGGGGTCGACGCGTGCCCGGGGCCCGTCCTCCGGCCGCCTGTCGGAACGGAGCGACGGATCCCGGACCACGCTGACATCATGGATGGGCTCCCACGCGGGAGCCTCGTCCCGGGCCCCGGTGGACGGGCCGGCGCGAACGCCCCGGCCACCCAGCTAGAGGTAGCCAGGATGCGGATCCTCGTCATCGGCGCCGGCGGCGTCGGCAGCGCGGCCGTGGCCGTCGCGGCGCGCCGCGAATTCTTCGAGCACATGGTGGTTGCCGACTACGACCCGGCCCGGGTGGACCACGCCCTTGGCCAGGTCGCCGGCGACGCCAGGTTCTCCGGGGCACGGGTGGACGCCTCGAACGTCGAGGCGATCGGGTCGCTGGTCCGCGAGCACCGGATCAGCCACGTCCTCAACGCGGTCGACCCGCGGTTCGTGCTGCCCATCTTCGACGCCTGTCTCGCGTCCGGCGTGGACTACATGGACATGGCGATGTCCCTGTCGCACCCGCACCCCGAGCGGCCATACCAGGAGAGCGGCGAGAAGCTGGGTGACGCGCAGTTCGCGCGGGCGCCGGACTGGGAGGCGGCGGGCCGGCTGGCCCTGGTCGGCATGGGCGTTGAGCCCGGCCTCTCGGACGTGTTCGCCCGCTACGCGCAGGACCACCTGTTCGGCGAGATCGACGAGGTCGGGGTGCGCGACGGCGCCAACCTGACCGTCGAGGGGTACGAGTTCGCCCCGTCGTTCTCGATCTGGACGACGATCGAGGAGTGCCTCAATCCGCCCGTCATCTGGGAGGCGGACCGCGGCTGGTACACCACGCCGCCCTTCAGCGAGCCCGAGACGTTCGAGTTTCCCGAGGGGATCGGGCCCGTCGAGTGCGTGAACGTGGAGCACGAGGAGGTGCTGCTCGTCCCGCGCTGGATCAAGGCCAGGCGGGTGACGTTCAAGTACGGCCTGGGCGACGAGTTCATCGAGGTGCTGAGCGTCCTCCACAAGCTGGGCCTGGACCGCACCGAGCCGGTCCGCGTCGCGGGGGGCGTGGTCTCGCCCCGGGACGTCGTCGCGGCATGCCTGCCCGATCCCGCCGGCCTCGGCGACCGGATGCACGGGAAGACCTGCGCCGGCACGCTGGTCACCGGCCGCGGCAGGGATGGGGCCCCCCGCGCGGTCTATCTCTACCACGTCGTCGACAACGGCTGGTGCATGGGCGAGTACGGCGCCCAGGCCGTGGTCCTCCAGACGGCGGTCAACCCGATCGTCGCCTTGGAGCTCCTGGCGAACGGGACCTGGTCCGGCGCGGGCGTGCTTGGACCGGAAGCGTTCGACGCCCTGCCGTTCCTCGACCTGCTCAACGAGTACGGGATGCCGTGGGGCATGCGCGAGGAGGCCGTGCCGGCCTGATCCGCTACAGTCGGTCGATCCGCCTCGACGCCAGCCGCGGCCCGCGACGCGGCGGACCCATCCCGGCAAGCTCGAGCAGCCGGAGCACGCGGCCGCGCTGGCCCCGGTAGGGCTCGAGCAGCTCCAGCATCCGCTCGTCGCTGCCGCGCGCCTCGCCGGCCAGCGACCAGCAGACGACGCTCGGCAGGTGGAAGTCGCCGAGGCTCACGGCATCGGGGTCGCCGAAGGCGCGGATGCCGACCTCGGCCGCGGTCCACGGCCCGATGCCGGGGATCGCGCGCAGGGCCGCATAGGCGGGCGCCGGATCGCCGTCGGGCGGCACCGCGTGCGCTCCGAGGGACTCGAGGCGGTCGCTGTCGCGAGCGACCGAGCGGACCAGGTCAGCGCGGCGGCGTTCGAGGCCGAGGGGATGGAACGCGTGGTAAGGGAGGGCCGCCAGCACGCGCGGGGCGGGCGGCAGGCGGAGGCCCGAGGGTCCGGGGGCGTCCTCGCCATGGGCGCGGACGAGCGCCCGGTACACGCGCCGGGCCTCATCCCCGGTGACCTTCTGCTCGAGGATGGCAGGGACCAGCGCCTCCAGGAGGGCGCCGGTCCACCCGATCCGCAGGCCGCGGAGCCGGCGCACGGCCACCTGGACGGCCGCGTGTCGCGGGACCAGCCGTACCGGGTCGTCGTCGAGGCCGATCAGCCCCGGCGCGCACGACACCGCGGTCCGCGCTCCCGGGCCCCATGCTCGGACCGCGATGCCGTCCACGGTCGGGACGAGCAGGATCGACGCCGGTCCGTCCGGGGTCCGGGTCGCGTGCCACACGCGCCCCGACGGCTCGAACCGCCACGACGGGTCGCCCCGTCCGCGCACGTGGATCCCGAGGGTCATGCGGAGGTTGACGGGACCGGCGAACCGGAGCTGGTCGACCGCGTCGGGCGCGACGGCCGGTTCGGCCGCGGACGACCGGGGTGTCGGCCCGGTGGCGGGTGGATCGGATGTGGTCACCTGCGCAGCGTAGCGGCTGCAACGGACCGGCTGGCGCCCCCACGCCGGCCACCTGCAACGCACCTGCAACGCCAATCGGGAACGATCCACGGCCCCGCTTGACAATCTCGGGTAGCCTGTCCGGGCATCGTGCGAACCAGGTTCATCGTCGCGATCGCGGCACTCATGGCCGCGAGCGCCCTGGTCGCCGTACCCGAACCCGCGGGCTCGCGTGCCCCGAGCTCCGCCCGGACGATCGACCCTGCGTCCTTGCGTGCCGTGTCGATCGCGCTGCCCGTCGGTTCACCGGCGACGACAATTCCCCCACTCGACACCGCGTCCCGCTCAGCCGGCTGGCTCGGGCCCGGTTCGGCATTCGCCGAGCCCGGCCGGGTACCGGTGGTGACGAGCCGTCCCGACGTCAGGCAGCCGGCCACCAGGGCCGGATCCCTGGTCAAGAACTACTGGCGCTTCGATCACGACATCAGCTGGTACGGGCCGGGGTTCTATGGCAGCGGCACGGCCTGTGGCCAGGTGTACACGCGGACGATCCTCGGCGTGGCCCACCGGTCGCTGCCCTGCGGCACCCTGGTCACGTTCCGCAACCCGGCCAACGGGCGCCAGATCACGGTTCCGGTCATCGATCGCGGCCCGTACGTCTCGGGCCGGACCTGGGACATGTCGCGCGGCCTGTGCGAATACCTCGGCCACTGCTACACGGGGTCCATCGAGTGGCGCTGGGGGAGCCGCCGGGGCGGATAGCCCGCTCCCGCAGGCGCACGTGGCATTCGGCTGGCGTAGGCTCGGACCCCCATGCCGTCCCACCCGCCCGATCCCTGCCGGCCGATCGATGCCCGCCCAGGCAGCCTGCCCGTGTCACGTCGCCGGCTGCTCCAGGCGGCGCTCGCCGGGGGCATCGCGACGCTGCTCGCCGCCTGCGCCTCGACCGAACCGACGCCCCGGCCAACTCCGGCGTCACCCTCCGTTCCCGGTGCCTCGACGGCACCGAGCCCATCGCCCGACCATGCGCCGCCCAGCCCTTCAGCGTCGCCCGCCCCTGCCACGCCGCGGCCAACCCCGTCGCCGGTGCCGTCGCTCGCCCGGCGGATCGCCGGGCTGATCGTGGTGGGCTTCCGCGGGACGCGGCTGGCGGCGGCACCCTGGCTCCGATCGGCGCTCGCCGACCAGGGCCTCGGCGGGGTGATCCTGTTCGATCGGGACCAGCAGACCGGTCGTGCCCGGAACGTCGTCTCGCCGCGGCAGGTCGGCCGGCTCAGCGCGGAGCTGCGCGCGGCTGCGGCGGGACGCGAGATCATCGTCGCCGTCGACCAGGAGGGCGGACGGGTCGCGCGGCTCACCCCGGCGCACGGGTTCCCGGCCGTCGCCTCGGAGGCGGAGATCGGCCGCGGGTCGGTCGCCGGGGCCCGAGCCTGGGGCCGCGCCATGGCGCGCACGCTCGCCGATGCCGGCTGCAACCTCAACCTCGCCCCGGTCGTGGACCTGGACGTCAACCCGTCCAGCCCGGCCATCGGGGCCCTCGGCCGGTCGTTCTCGGCGGACCCTGGGGTCGTGGTGCGCATGGCGAGCGCCGAGATCCGGGCCCACCGCACGGTCGGCGTCAGGACGACCCTCAAGCACTTCCCGGGCATCGGCAGCTCGACCGGGAACACCGACTTCGGGGTGGTGGACGTGACCGCGACCTGGACGCGGGCCGAGCTGGAGCCGTTCGCCCGCCTGATCGATGCCGGCCTCGCGGACCTCGTGATGGCCGCCCACGTGGTCAACGGCCAGCTGGACCCTGACCGACCGGCTTCGCTGTCGCCCGCGGTGGTGGGCGACCTGCTGCGCGGCACCCTGGGCTGGGACGGGATCGTGGTCACCGACGACCTGCAGGCGGCGGCCATCGGCGACGCCTTCGGGAGCGACGAGGCGATCGTGCTCGCGCTCGAGGCCGGCAACGACCTGCTGCTGTTTGCGAACCAGCAGACGTACGATCCGGGCATCGTCGGCCATGCCGTCGAGGTTGTGACGGCCGCCGTGCGATCGGGGCGGCTGCCGGAGGCGCGCATCGACGAGGCCCGGATGCGGGTCCGGCGAACCTTCGGCGGGACCCCGGGCTGACCGCGCGGGGCAACGGGAACCGGCGTGCGGGCCTGCGCGTCGGGTGACCAGTCGCGGCGCCGCCGCCCACCTGGAGTGTCCCCGTGTCCGTCCCCTTCCGGCCGCTGCGCATCACCCTGATCGCCGCCACGACCCTGCTCGTCGCGGCGTGCGCCGTGGCCTCCCCGAGCGCTTCGCCGCCCGGTGCCAGCAGCGGTCCGGTGCCCGCAGCCACCGGCCCGACCCCGTCGGGATCGCCGTCGACCGGCGCATCCGCCCTGCTGATCGAGGTCACCACCGAGGGGGGCTTCATCAACCCGATCGCGAGCCTCGGTGCCGTCCCCCAGGTGGTGGTCGAGGCGGACGGCCGCCTGTTCACTCCGGGATCGCCCGGCGGTCCGGCCGTGGCGCCCCTGGTGACCCCCGTCAACGTCCGCGACCTGGGCCCGGTAGGCGCCGCCGCGATCCAGGCGGCGATCCGTGACGCGGGGCTCGATCGCGAGGGGCCCGGCGGCGGTATCGCGGCCGACACGGGTTCCACGGTGTTCACCGTCGAGCTCGGGGGCGACACGATCGTCAACCGGTTCGCCGCCGGCGGGGGCCCGGGCGGGCCTGGGCTGCCGGGTGGTCCCGAGGGCGCGGGCGGCACCGGCGGCGCCGCGGGTGGCAGCGCCGGAGCGTCCGGCGATGCCGGTCCCGCCGCGGCAGCCTTCGCCCTGCTGTCACGCCTGACCGACCCGACGGAGACCTGGGGCGGCGGCGCGGCCCCGGCCACCCCCTACCGGCCCGCCGGCTTCCGCGTGTACGTGGCCCCGGCGGGACCGCCGGCGGATGCTGCGTCCGGAGCGCCGGCCGTGGCCCGGCCGCTGGAGGTCGATCTCGCCGGGTTCGGCGTCCCCGCGGTGCCCGACCTGGGGACACCCGGGCTGCGATCCGGGATCGTGCTCGGGGACGACGCTGCGCGGCTTGCGGTCATCGCGGACACGCTCCCCGCCGGGACGCCGTTCACCTGGGCCGGCCGGTCCTGGCAGGTCTGGATCCGACCCCTGCTGCCGAACGAGCTGGACGGCTGACGGGGGGCGCGGCACGAGCGCAGGATGTGAGAATCCACATGATCGGCACAGGGGCAGGTCGTCCGCCGCGGCTACCTTCGGCTCTGGGTGCGCCCAGTCCGGTTGGCGCCCCGAGGACGGAGGACCATGTGAGCGAGGCGCAACCCCCGATGAGGCAGCAGTGAGCCGTCGCCAGCGGGGATCGCGTCGAGCCCCATACCGGACACCCGGCAACGCGGAATCGGCGCCGTGGTCCGGGGTCCATCCGTCCGAGGACGCTCCCGGCTCCTCGCTCCGGGAGCAGCTGGAGCGCGCGAGCGTCCCTGCTCGCGCGCTCCTTCCTGTCCGCTTCTTCTTCGGCGCGACCTTCGTCTACGCCGGCATGGACAAGCTGATCGACCCGGCGTTCTTCGACTCGTCCAGTCCCGCGTCGATCTACGGCCAGCTTGCCGCGTTCGTCCACGTGTCACCGCTGGCGCCGCTGGTGCGGATCGCCGAGCCGTTCGCCCTGCCGCTCGGGCTGCTGATCGCGCTGGGCGAGATCGCCATCGGACTGGGGGCGATCACCGGCCTCGCGTACCGGGCGGCCGCCACGGCGGGGGCCATCCTGTCGCTGCTGTTCTGGCTCACGGCATCGTGGACGACCCACCCCTACTACTACGGCCCTGACCTGCCCTACGCGTTCGGCTGGATGGCGCTGGCCCTGGCCGGTCACGCCGACCTGCTGGTCCACCGCTCGGTCCTCGAGCTCGGCGCGTGGATCACCGACGACTGGCCGGGCACCCTGCGATCGGGTGCCGGCTACCACCTTCGCGGCCGGACGGCCGTCGTCGAGGCATCGCCGCTGCGCCGCCAGGTCCTCCAGGCCGGGGCGCTGGGGGCGTTCGCGGTCACCGTCGCCTCGCTCGCGGTCCCGCTGCGCATCCTGCGCCCCGCCTCGTCCGACGGGCAGGTCGGGCTCGCTGGCGACACCGGCGGGCCCGGCGCGGGGACCGGCGGCGACGGGTCGGGCGCGGGCATCGGAACCGGCGACGGCAGCCAGGGCCTGGGCAGCGAGGGCAGCGCAGCGCTCGGTGGTCAGCCTTCGCCCACGCCGGTGGTGGGCACCGGATCCGGGGCGGGTTCGGGGCTGACCGTGGCGTCGCTGAGCACGGTCGACCAGCGAGGCGCGGCCCGGATCCGCATCCCGAACGATGCTCCGGCGCCGTACCCGGCGGGCGACCCCGGGATCATCGTCAAGCTCGCGAACGGCAAGTACGTCGCCTACGACGCCACCTGCACCCACCAAGGGTGCCGCGTGGGCTGGGACGCACAGGACGGCGTGCTGCTGTGCCCGTGCCACGGTGCGGCGTTCGACCCCTCGAACCACGGCGCGGTCCTCGGTGGCCCGACCAATCAGCCCCTGCTCGAGCTCCAGATCGTGGTCGACAAGCAGGCGGGAACGATCAGCCTCAAGGCCTGAGCTCCGGGCCCGACGACGCCGGTTGGCCGGCCCACCAGGGCCCCGGCCGGACGTGGAGGCCGACCTCGGCAACGGCACCGGCGGCTACCCGAGCGGTGCGAACGTCGCCGTGAAGTGGCGCAGCTGCGTGGCCCGGCTGACGATCCGGTAG
Organism: uncultured Chloroflexia bacterium; assembly: GCA_963741915.1. Lineage (GTDB taxonomy): Bacteria > Chloroflexota > Limnocylindria > Limnocylindrales > CSP1-4 > CAIXZV01. The sequence continues at coordinate 171,782 of CAVUJW010000003.1, forward strand.
CCGCCAAGGCTGGAGGCCCGGGAGGCCACGTCCCGCGCGACCTCGATCACGTAGTCGATGTGCGACTGGGTATAGGTCCGGCGCGGGATCGCGAGCCGGACGAGGTCCATGGGCGCCGGCGCCTCGGAGCCGTCCGGCCGCAGCCCGAACATCACGGTCCCGATCTCGCAGCCGCGGATGCCGCCGGCCCGGTACAGCTCCACCGCGAGCGACTGCCCCGGGTACTCGAGCGGCGGGATGTGGGCCAGCAGCGCCCGCGCGTCGAGGTACACAGCGTGCCCCCCGAACGGCTGGACCAGCGGGATCCCGGCGCCGGCCAGGGCGTCGCCGAGGTAGGCGGTCGAGCGGATGCGGTAGCGCAGGTAATCCTCGTCGATCACCTCGCGCAGGCCCTGCGCGATCGCCTCGAGGTCGCGCCCGGCCAGCCCGCCGTAGGTGACGAAGCCCTCGGTCAGGATCAGCAGGTTGCGGCACTGCTCGGCGAGCCGGTCGTCGTTGAGCGCCAGCCAGCCGCCGATGTTGGCGAGGCCATCCTTCTTGGCGGACATCGTCATGCCGTCGGCGAGCGAGGCGATCTCGCGCACGATGTCCACGATCGGCCGGTCCTCCTGCCCCGGCTCCCGGGTCCGGATGAACCACGCGTTCTCCGCGAACCGGCAGCCGTCGAGGAACAGGGGCTTGGCGAACCGATCGCACACCGTGCGGACCGCCCGCAGGTTCTCGAGCGACACCGGCTGGCCGCCACCCGAGTTGTTGGTGATCGTGACCATCACCAGCGGGACGTCGGCGCCGCGGGCCGCGAGCAGCGACTCGAGGGCGGCGACATCCATGTTGCCCTTGAACGGGTGGATCGTGGCCGGCTCGCGGCCCTCGGGGATGACCAGGTCGATGGCCTCGGCCCCGGTGAACTCGACGTTGGCCCGGGTCGTGTCGAAGTGGGTGTTGTTGGGCACCACCTTGCCCGGGCCGCCGATGACGGTGAACAGGATCTTCTCGGCGGCCCGGCCCTGGTGGGTGGGGATGACGTGACGGAACGGGAACAGGTGCTGGACCGCCCCCAGGAACGCATACCAGGAGGGGCTGCCGGCGTAGCTCTCGTCGCCGCGCTGGATGGCCGCCCACTGGTCCCGGCTCATGGCGCCGGTCCCGGAGTCGGTGAGGAGGTCGATCAGGACGTCGTCCGCGTGGACGTTGAACAGGTTCCAGCCGGCCGCCTCGAGAGCCCGTTCGCGCTCGGCCGGGGACGTCAGCCGGATGGGCTCGACCGCGTGGATCCGGAACGGCTCAATGATCGTCTGCCAGCGGTCCATCGAGCCGAGGATACGCCCGGGCGACCCGACCGGCGGCCCCAGGCGAGGCGGCCAGCGTCGCCTGTTAGCGGGCTGCAACGCGGCGCCGCTCGAGGAGCACATCGCCGGCGTGCGGGCCCCCGCTACGGTCAGGATCGAGCCGCGAGCGGGCCGTGCGGTGAACGGTCCGTCGCGGCTCGCCAGCGTCCGGATGCCCTGGGGCCGTCCGGCGCTGCCGCTCAGGCCGGCGAGTGGCGGCGCCGGGCGCGCCCCATCCCCCGGAGCACGGCCAGCGTGGCCCGCTCGTCCGTGGACAATCCGGGAGTCGGACGACGACGGGCGGCAGCGCGGGCGCGCCGGACCCTCGTACGCAGGCGGTCGGCCTGGCCTGGGTCGAGGATGTCGGGGTGGACGTCGCTGCGCCGGGCGACGGCCGGCGTGTTGCCCAGGGCCGCCGCCACCACCCGCATCGCCGCCGCGATGTCACGCCGCAGCGCCCGTGGTGCCGCCCGGTCGGCCGGGCCGACCCGGTCGGCGAGCTCGGCGCACGCGAGGACCGTCGCGCTCCAGGTGCGGAACGTCTTGGCGCTCACCTCCGGTCCGCCGAGCGCATGGAGGTAGGCGTTGACGTCGTCGGAGCGGACGTCACGCCGCTCGCCATCCGGGTCCAGGTACTGGAACAGCTCCTGGCCCGGCAGCTCCTGGCAGCGGCGGACCAGCGACGCGATGCGCCGATCGCCGACGCGTGCCTCGTGGACGGCCCCTGACTTGCCCCGGAACCGGAGCCGCAGATTGGCTCCTTCGACACGCGCATGGCGATCGCGCAGGGTCGTCAGCCCGTACGACCCGTTGTCCCGCCGATACTCGTCGTTGCCGACCCGCAGCCGCGTGATGTCAAGCAGCCGCACGACCAGCGCGAGCACCCGCTCGCGGGACAGGCCGGGACGGGCCAGGTCCTGCTCGACCTGCCGGCGGATCGCCGGCAGCCGCTGCGCGAACACCACCAGCGACTCGAACTTGGCCGCGTCGCGGCGACGGCGGAACGCCGGGTGGTAGCGGTACTGCTTCCTGCCGCGCGCATCCCGCCCGACGGCCTGGAGATGGCCGTCGGGCGAGGGGCAGATGCGGACCGCCGCCCAGGCGGGCGGGATCGCCAGCGACCGGATCCGATCGAGCGTGCGGCGGTCGGTGATCCGGTCGCCGTTCGGCGCGTGGTAGGTGAAGCCCCGTCCCGCGCGCCGGCGCAGGATCGCGTCGTCCGCGTCCGGCCAGAAATGGAGGCGGGCGTCGCGCGGGGCCATGCGGTCAGGCTGACGGTGCGCGGTGCGCGGCGAGATCGCCCGGTCGCCGGCCGCCCTTGCAGTCGCATCGCGGAAGCCCGGGCGCGCGGACGGCTGCAAGGCCGGTGGAACGGCGCCCACGCTGCATCGCGTGCGGCCGAACCCCGGCGCGATCGATGCTCGCAGCGGCCAGGAATCCCACCGTGGCCAACATCGACCGCACGCTGGAGCTCCCATGTCGCAGCCCGGGACCGGGGGGTCCCGCCCGTCCGGCGAGGCCCTGCACCCACGCGCCGACGGCGTGCGCTGGATCGTGCGCGGCGCCGCATTCGCGCTCGGAGCTGGCGCCATCCTGCTCGCGGGCCTGGTGGCGTCCCGCGCGCTGGGTGCCGTCCTGCTCGTGTTCCTGGGCATCCTGCTCGCCGCGGGGCTCAAGCCCATCGTGACCTCGCTCAGGGCGCGGTTCCACCTGTCCCGGCTGCAGGCGATCGTGATCGTGTACGCCGTGTTCTTCGTCATCGTGCTCGCATCCCTGCTGGTGATCGCCCCGCTCGCCATCGCCGAGGCGACGCGCGTGGCCGGTCGCGTGCCCACGATGCTCGACCAGGCGGCTGCCTGGGCGGCCGGGCTCCGGCCGCCGGTCCTGGCGCGCGTGGTGGCCGACCTCGTGGACGCGGCCCGGCTCGCCATCCAGCGGGCGTCGCGCCCGCCCGAGGCGGGGGCCGTGGTCGAGGCGGGCATCACCGCCGCCGAGGTGGTGATCAGCGTGGCGACGGTGCTGGTGGTCGTGGCATTCTGGCTGGTGGAGCGCGCCCGGCTCCAGCGCTACGTGCTCGCCTTCCTTCCCCGCCACCGGCGTGCCGGTGGACGCTCGGCGTGGAACCGGGTCGAGCGCCGGTTGGGGTGGTGGGTCCGGGGCCAGCTGATCCTGATGGCGCTGGTCGGGATCGCGGCGGCGATCGCCTACCAGGTCATCGGGCTGCCGTCGGCCCTCCTGCTGGGGTTGTTCGCCGGCGCGTGCGAGGTGATCCCGCTGGTCGGCCCGCTGATGGGGGCCGTCCCGGCGGTCCTGATCGCCCTGACCCTCGATCCGTCGACGGCGCTCGTGGTGATCGCCGCGTACGTGGTCATCCAGCTGGTGGAGGGCAACATCCTGGTGCCCGCGGTCATGCGCAACGCCGTGGGCATCTCGCCGCTGCTGGTGCTGGTCAGCCTGCTGGTCGGCGCCGCGGCCGGCGGCATCACGGGTGCCCTGGTCGCCGTGCCCATCGCGGCCACGATCGAGATCCTGCTCGAGCCGCTGCAGGCGCGGCGGGTCCCCGTTTCCACCGAGCCGCGGCTCGACGGGGACGCGGCGGGGGACGCCGAGCCGCTCTCCGCGTGATCCGGCCGCCGCGCCGTGGGAGTGCACCGGCCCATGGGTGCCGGGGTCGATGGGTGCCGGGATCGATGGTTGCTGCCGGGGGCCAGGCTGTCCAGCCCGCTGGTGACGCGGACGCACCGCTTCTGTGCCCGTCATGCGCTTCGAGGTACGCTGCGCGCCATGTGTCGCAGCATCCGCCAGCTCCGGCGCGGCGAGGAATTCGGCGCCGCCACCACGGGCGAGGCCATGGCCGCCGCCCTCCAATACGTGCGCAAGGTCAGCGGCTACCGAACGCCGTCCGCGCGCAACGAAGACGCGTTCCGGCAGGCCGTCGACGAGGTCGCGGCGGCCACGGAGCGCCTGCTCCTCGCGATCGGGACGCCCGTCGCCGACGGACCCGATCCGTTCGCCGACCCGGTCACGCGTCGGGCGATCCTGGCGGCCCGCCCGGCCGGCGGCCGCCGAGCCGCGAGGGCATGACCATCGGGGCGGGCCCCGCCACGGCGGTCGGCTCCGCCGTCACCGCCGCGCCCACCTGGTGGCGTCGCCCGGGCCTCGACATCGTCGACGACCGCCTGTCCGTCGACGGTGCCGACCTCGAGGCGCTGGTCCGCGAGCACGGCACGCCGCTGTTCGTCTACGACCTGGCCCGGCCCATCGAGAATGTCCGAAGGCTGCAGGCGGCCCTCGAGGCGGCGGGTGTCCGGCACGTCGTCCGGTTCGCGCTCAAGGCCTGTCCCGCCCCCCGCATCCTTGCCGTCCTGCGCGGCCTCGGCCCGCCGGGTGCACCCGGCAGCGTGGGGATCGACGCGTGCTCGCCGGGCGAGGTCGTCCATGCCCTCGCCAACGGATGGATGCCCGAGGAGATCAGCCACACGGGCACCAACGTCTCGGAGCGCGATCTGGACGTCCTGCTCGCCCACCCGATCCGGCTCAACCTCGACGGGGTGAGCCAGCTGGAGCGGGTCGGGCCGCCGAGCCCCGGAAGGGCCGTCGGGATCCGCGTCAACCCGGGCGTCGGGGCGGGCTACACCGAGCACCTCGCGTACGCCGGCGATCGGCCGACCAAGTTCGGCGTCGCCGAGGACCGCCTCGATGACGCGATCGCGGCGGCCCGCCGCCACGCGCTGGTCGTGGACACGCTCCACTTCCACGCGGGCTCGGGCTGGCTGGGCGACCAGCTGGACAGGTTCGAGGGCGCGCTCGGCCGCGCCTGCCGGCTGCTCGATCGCCTGCTGGAGGCCGGGCTGCCGGTCCGCGAGGTGAACGTGGGCGGTGGCCTGGGGCGGGTGGCGAGACAGGGCGAGGTCCCCGTGGATCTCGATGCGTATGCGGCGGTCGTCGCGCGGCACCTGGGGCCCTACGGCGTGACGGTCGCGTTCGAGCCGGGCGACCTGGTGATGAAGGACGCGGGCGTCCTGCTGGGCGAGGTCGTCAGCGTCGAGCAGCGGGGCGGGACGACCTTCGTCGGCCTGGACATCGGCTGGAACGTCAACTGCGCCTGGTTCATCTATCGCTATGCCCAGGAGATCGTGCCGGTCCGGCAGCCGCTGCGCGAGCGGACGAGGCTCGGTGACGGTGGCCGGGCACATCAACGAGGCGGGCGACGTGTTCGCCGAGGACTACCCGTTCCCGGACGTGGCCGAGGGCGAGGTCGTCGCCATCCTCAACGCGGGCGGCTACCTCCAGGCGATGTCGATGACCCACTGCCTGCGGCCCACCGGCTTGGCCGTCTATCTCGATCGGGAGCCGGTCCCGTGACGGGGTTCGAGGGCCTGGTCGAGGTCCCGGCCGCGGACATCGCCCGGCGCCCGGGGGTCACACGCCCCACGTCACGGCGCGGTCGATCTCGACCCGGATCATCGGGCGCCGCTCGAGCGCGTGCGACCGGTACTGGGGGTACTTGGCGCGGAGGGCCCGCACGGCCACCGAGCGCTCGGCCGCGTCGTCTGCCGAATCGATCGAGCAGCCGCGCCCGCCCCTGGAGGCGCACCCAAGCGAGCCGCTGCCAGTCCTCGTCCCAGCGATCGACCAGCAGCGTGACCGTCGGTCGGGCGAGCACGTCGCGCACGCGGGCGAGTGCCAGCGGGTCAGCGTCGCGCTTCGGCTTCTCGTCGACCGGGGTGTACAGCCGGACCCGACCTGGGGAGCCGGGCGGCTCGAGGAGCACGTAGCACACCGGCACGAGTCGCGGCTGCCCGGACGGGCCGGTGGTCGCGAGGGTGGCCCGACGAGCGGCGACGACGAGAGCGAGGGCGTGGGCGGCGAGCACGGTCGGTCCATCCGGCATGGCCGAAGTATCGCGCGACGGCGGGCGGGTAGGATCGCGGGATGAGCGGACCGCAGGACCCCACGCCGCGCCAGGCCGCCCGGACCCGGGTGGCCAGGTTCCGTGACGGTCGATTCCAGACGTTCGACGACCGGCTCGCCGGCGAGGAGCCGATGGCGATCCGGGCCTGCGGGCCGGGCCAGGACCCGGTCGACGTCGCGGTCACGATGCGCACGCCGGGGCACGAGGCGGAGCTGGCGGTGGGGTTCCTGCACACGGAGGGCCTGCTCGTCCCCGGCGTCCGGATCTCGGGGATCTCGTTCGCCGATCCCGGCCGCGCCGCGCAGCCGGACGACGAGGTGACCGTCCGCCTCGACCGCCCGTTCGACGCCTCGCGCGTGGCGGAGCGCCACTTCGTGGCCACGGCATCGTGCGGGATCTGCGGCAAGGCGTCGCTGGACGAGATCGAGGTCCGCTGCGCGCCGATCCCCGACGGCCCGATGGTGGCGCCCGAGACCGTGCTCGGACTGCCGGCCGCGCTCCGGGCCGCGCAGGCCGTGTTCGAGGCGACCGGGGGCCTGCATGCGGCCGGGCTCTATCGACCCGGCCGGGGCGCTGGTCGCCCTGCGGGAGGACGTCGGCCGCCACAACGCCCTGGACAAGCTGATCGGCAGCCAGGTGCTGGCCGCGAACGTGCCGCTTCACGACCGGCTGGTGCTGGTGTCGGGGCGGGCGAGCTTCGAGCTGGTCCAGAAGGCGGCGATGGCCGGGGTGCCGATCCTGGCTGCCGTCTCGGCACCCAGCGACCTGGCCGTCCAGGCGGCCGAGCGGCTGGGGGTGACGCTGGTCGGGTTCCTGCGCGACGACCGGTTCAACGTCTACGCTCGCCCGGACCGGATCACCGGTCTCGCCTGAGCGACCGGCTCAGCGCTGCGCGCGCTCGAGGTCGCGGTCGAGGCCGCGCTTGATGACGTACAGGAACGCCGCGTTGAAGGCGATGAAGGCAAGCACCACCACCATCGCCTCGCGCCGGAAGTCGCTCTCGTCGACCTTCGCCGTCGCGACCGCCTGCGCGCCCTCGGCCTTGGTCCGGGCGTCCGCCGACAGGCCGGCGACCAGCGTCAGCTTGGTGGTGTGGACGGCCGCCTGCGCCTGGATGAGGCTGGTCCTGGCATCGGTCAGCCCGACTTCGGCATCCGAGGTGATCATGCCCAGGCGGGCCGCCTGCTCGATCCTCGCCCCCGCGTCGTCGTACGCCTGCTGGGCCGAGTTGACCGCGTTCGCGATGCCCTGGATCTGGGCGTAGATCTGGGAGTCGGGATGGTGGCACGTGTCGCACCGCCGGTCGGCTTCGCTGGCGAAGCGGCTGAGCTCGATGCGCAGCTTGTGGGTCTGCAGGTCGTGGCAGGTGTCGCACGCGTAGTCCGGCGCCTTGGGGTGGAAGAACAGCTGGGAGCCGGGCTGCGACACGTCGTGCGTGCCGTGGCAGGTCCAGCACTTGGGTGCCGCCGCCTGGAGCTGGGAGTGGCGGCTCTGCTGGTACAGCTCCTGGGTCGCGGTGTGGCACTTGCCGCACACGTCGACGACCGTGTCGGAGGTCGGCGGCTTGGCATCGTGGGAGCCATGGCACGAGGCGCAGCTGGGTGCCCGGACGTCCTTGTTCTCGAGCAGCGCGACGCCGTGGACGCTCTTCGAGTAGATCGCGTACTGGTCGGTCGGGATCCCGTACGGCTGCATCCGCTGGGCGTCGGCATGGCAGCTGGCGCACAGCTCGGGCACGTTGAGGATGAACACCTTCGCCGACGGGTCCGACACCTTCTTGATGTCGTGCGAGCCGTGGCAGTCGGTGCAGATCGCGACCCGGGCATCGTTGGCGCTCAGCAGGCGCTGGCCGTGGACGCTCGACCAGTACTTCGCGTACTGGTCGGTGGGCAGCCCCGAGGCCCGCATCCGCTCCACGTTGGCGTGGCAGCTTCCGCACAGCCCGACGCTGGCTCAGGCGGTCCGGGACGCCGACGAACCCGTTCGCGGGATCCATCGCGACCGTGATCTGGTCTGACCGCGGGTCGCCCCCGTGGCAGTCCGCACAGGTGACGCCCGCCTGGGCGTGGGCGCTGTCCTTCCAGGCAGCCGCGACCGCCGCCTGCTTGTCGTTGACCGCGCTGTGGCAGTCATAGCAGCCATTGGCGCCGTCGCCCGCCGGGTGCGCGAGCGGGGCGGGCACCGGGGGCGCGGACGCGAGCGGGATCTGCTCCGTGGGGGCCGGGGTCTCGAACAGCCAGTCGAACGATGACGGGGCCGGCGTCGCATGCGGGGTCGGCGAGGCCGGTGCCGCGCTGGCCGGGACCGGCGAGCCGGCGGCCTGCGATCCGGGGCCGGGCGATCCGGTCGGGTCCTGGGCGGCCGCCGAGAAGGCCAGCGCGAACCAGGCCACGCCCAGCACGGCCATGGCCAGCAGGGCACGGCCGACCCGTCCGCCGATCGAGCGGCGGCCGGCCGGGCCGCGCCTGGCGTCAGCTGGCATAGCCCCACACCGTGAGCACCACGATCGCCGCCAGCACCAGCGTCGCGCCGCCGACCACCACCTTGCGCCGCCGCGCGAGCACCTCCGGGCTGCGATCGAGGAACGGCCACACGACCAGCACCCCGATCCCGACGATGGGCGCCAGCACGGCCAGCGTGCGGGGGACGATCTTGAGCAGCTGGTACACGCGCAGGAAGTACCACTCGGGCTTGACGTGCGGCGTCTGGAGCGGGTTCGCCGGCTCCTCGAGGCCGGCCGGGAACAGCGACGCGAGGACGACCAGGATCGCGAGGATGACGTACCAGGCGACGACCTCGTCCAGCAGGTAGTTGGGGAAGAACGGGCGCAGCGGCTCCTCGTCGGCCTCGGGCGGGGCAGGCGCGGCTCGGGCTTCCTGGGGTTCGCCAGGCCCAGCTGGTGGACGAGCAGCAGGTGGATCGCCAGCAGTCCGGCCAGGGCGAGCGGCAGCACCAGCACGTGGATGCCGAAGAAGCGGCTCATCGTGTCGCCCGTGACGTCCGCCCCGCCGCGCAGGACCAGCAGCAGCGATTCGCCGACGACCGGAACGGCTCCGGCGATGTCGGTGCCGACCACGGTCGCCCAGTACGCGCGCTGGTCCCACGGGAGCAGGTAGCCCGTGAACCCGAAGCCGATCGTGACCAGCAGCAGGCACCCGCCGATGACCCAGGTCAGCTCGCGCGGATACTTGTAGGCCGCCTGGAAGAACACCCGCAGCAGGTGGAGCGCGACGAACAGGATCATGAGGTTCGCCGTCCAGTGGTGCAGGCTCCGGATCAGCCAGCCGAAGCTGACGTCGCTGGTGACGAACTGCACGCTCTCGTAGGCCGCCTCGGGGGTCGGCTTGTAGTACAGGGTGAGCAGGGTGCCGGTCACGACCTGGATCCCGAACAGGAACAGGGCGATCCCGCCGAAGTACAGGGTGCGGGCGGACATCGGGATGCGCACGTGGAGCATCGCCCGGAGGACCGGCCCCAGCCCGGTCCGCTGCTCCACCCAGCCGGCCGCGCCGCGCACGGGCTCCGTGGACCGGCTGGTCGCCATCTCAGGCCTCGCTCAGGAAGATCTGGTCGCCCTCGATCGAGACGGTGAGCGGCGGGAGCGGTGCCGGCGGTGGCCCGGAGACGACCGCGCCCGACACCGGGTTGAACCGGCCGTCGTGGCACGGGCACTGGATCACGCCCGCGAGATCGTTCCACGCGACGACGCAGCCGAGATGGGTGCAGATCGCGGAGAACGCGTGGACGCCCTGCTCGGTGTTGATGACGATCGCGGGCTTGCTGCCCAGGGCCACGACCTTGCCCGCCCCGGGCGGGATGTCCGACGTCTTGGCGACCAGGACCTTGCCGCCGCCGCCCGACCCGCTCGTCCTGGGCGGCACGAGGAACCCGACGATCGGCGTCGCGACCATCGCCAGCGTCGAGAACACCGTCAGCCCGCCCAGCCAGCGCAGGAAGCGGCGGCGGGACTGGGTCTCGGCAGGCCTGCCCGGGTCGGACAGGGTGGATCCGGGCTCGGGCGCGGGATCGCGTGCCTCCTCGTCGCGCGCGTGCTCGGGCCCGGGTCCGGCCGCAGGCACGCTCGCGAGGTCAGGGTCCATCGCACCCTCCAGCCGCGGGCCGAATGGCCCGCCATCCACCCCCCCTGATGGACAGGCATTGTGGTCGGAACGACCCGGCCGGCGGAATGTGCGGAACGATAGAGAAAGGGCATAGCCCAGCCTGGACCGGGGTCCCGGCGGGCCGTCAGGAAGCGGGCGGCAGGGGCGTGTCGGTGCCCGGTGCCGTGGCGCCGAACGTGGCGTCAACCGATGCCCGGACCTGAGACATCGTGCTGCCGTCGCGCAGCATGGCGCTGGCCGTGTTGGCGATCTCGACGCAGATGTCGCAGTACGAGGCGTGCTCCTCGAACACGATCCGACCGCCGGCCTCGCGGTGCTGGAAGAAGCAGTCGAGGTTGCTCCGGTGGTCCATCGCGACGCAGCCGCAGTAGCACGGGAGCCACTGGAGCACGTCCGGGCGAGCGAGCGCGAAGGCGTACGCCTCTTGCCACGCGGCTGGCAGCGCCTGCACGTAGTCGGGGCGCGCCTTCCAGGTCGCCGAGACCTCCCCGGCGGTGGGCATGTGCATCGCGCCCATGGGCACGGGAGCCTCGCGGACCGCGGCGGGGCCCGCATCGCCGGCGGGCGCGGCGGGGCCGGTCACGCCGGTCATCGGGCTGCCATCGCTCGAGCTGCAGCCGGCCATGCTGCCGCCCAGGGCCAGAATGACCAACAGCATCGGGCCGCCGAAGGCGCCCAGCAGGCGGCCGCGGGACGGGCGACGGGGGACGTGGCGGCTCTCCATGGCGGACACCTCGGTGAAGCGCTAGCTCCTCGGCGTCAGCGGCCACGAGACGCCCGACGGCTGGTCGGGCACCTCGCTGGTCACGCCTTCCGAGAACGGGGTGGTGATGGGCAGGACCGGTTCGGCATGGCATCGCGCGCAGAACACCGGTTGGTGGCAGTACGCGCACGCGGTGTTGCCCTGGTCGCGAATGACCTTGGCGTGGTTGGTGGCCATCTCGTCGTGGTCGACCGTGACCGCGCCCGTGGAATGACAGTTGACGCAGTAGTCGCGGGCGTGGCACTCGCCGCACGACTGCCCGCCGGGATCGACGTTCGTGGCCACGTCCCGGTGGTCGAACACCCACAGGTTGTCGTCGTGCGTGGACGGCGGCTCGCCCAGCGGCAGGCTGGCCACGGCAGGCCCGATCTGGGGGAAGGTGTGGCAGGTGTCGCAGGTCGACGGGATCGCCTTCTTGCTCACGGCCCCGTTGACGACCAGGAAATGGCCGCCGTCATGGCAGCGGAAGCAGCCCGGGAAGTCGAGGTGGCCGAGGTTGTCCGGGTAGGTCTTGGCCGTGACCTTCATCTCGGGCGTGGCGGTGAGCCGGTACAGGACCTTGATCTGGTCGATGGCCGTGTCGATCTGGGCCGCCTTGGACGTTCGCCACCGCCGGGTAGTTGGCCGCGTAGAACTCGGCCAGCGCGTCCGCCTCGGCATCGGCCGCGGCGTCGTCCGGGTAGCTGTGCCACAGGATCCGCATCCCTTCCCGCTTGATGTACGGGAGCGAGGGGTCGATGGCGCCCGTCGACAGCGTCGTAGTCGAGGCCGGTCCGCGGGTTGGGGATGGCGTGCCCGACGCGGTTGTGGCAGTCGTAGCAGGACATCGTGGTCTGTCGCTCGGACGACTGGATCGCCGAGATGTCGGGCCTGACGTTGGTCGTGTCGGTGACCTTGTTCTGGGTGATGTACTGCACGACCGTGCCGTCGTCCTTGGTCTCGGTGACTAGGTCGATCCGGGCGGCGTTCTCGTCGGGCGAGCTGTAGGTCACGGTTCGCAGCACGTGCCAGTGGACGCTCTTGTTGACGTCGAACACGTCCCCGCCGGCAGGGCGGACCATGAGCCCCACGAACTGGCGGGTGTTGGCCTCGTCCTCGGCGAACATGGTCGCGCGTCTTGAGCGTGGCGACGGCGTGCGACTCCACCGCGTGGCATCGCTGGCAGGTATCGGCGGAGCTGGGCAGGTTGGCGTGGTCGGGCGGCGGGATCGGCGTCGGGGAACGTGCCCAGGACGACCTCGACCAGCTGGCGCGTGCCGTTGAGCTTGGCCTTGATCCAGCCGGCGATGCCGGGCTCCACGTGGCACTCGGCGCAGGCGACGTCCCGGTGGGGGCCGGCCTCGTACGCGGCCAGCTCGGGCGCCATCGTGTGGCAGCGGCCGCAGAAGTCGGCGGTCTCGGTCCAGTTGGAGCAGCGACACGCCGGTGAACGCGGCCACGCCGCCGAGCCCGGCCAGCACCAGCAGCAGGGCGAACAGCCCGCGGCGCGAGGCTCGGCAGCCGCAGCCGGCGGCCGCGGAGGTAGAACGGGTCGCGCCGGGCGCGGCCTGGCGGCTGCCGCCGTGACCGCGGCATCGGTCGTCGCCGCTCGGTCGTCGCCGCATCGGTCGCGACATCGGCCGTCGACGGACGGCGGCAGGTCGTCCTCCGCCGGCGCCGGTGCGGCCACGTCCGGAGGCGCACGTCGGGCGTGGCGGGATCGGTCATCGGTCGGGTCAGTGGACGATGGCCGCGACGGCGCGGTCCATCTCGTCCCTGGGAAGGGCGCCGATGCCGGATGTCCTTGACCCGGCCGTCGGTGCCGATGAAGAAGTGGGTGGGAATGCCGAGGGTGCGGTACGAGCTCGCGATCACGGTGTTCTGGTCGACGGCGATCGGGAACGTCAGGCCGGCTCGTCGGGCGTAGCCGCCGATGTCGTCCCCGCTCTCCTCGATGAACACGGCGAGCACCACCAGGCCCCGGTCCTGGTTCGCCTCGTAGGTCGCCTCGACGTCGGGGGCCTCGGTGCGGCAGTCCGGGCACCACGAGGCGCCGAACGTCAGCCACACCGGCCTGCCCGCGTAGTCCGAGAGCGACACGGTCTTGCCGTCCCATGTCTTGGCGGTGAAGTCCGGCGGCGTCGCACCGACCGCGGGGGCGCTGCCGGCCACGTCGCCGCTGAGGTCGACGGACGTGACCCCGTCATCGGTCCCCGGCCGCGCGACCAGCCAGGCCAGGGCCCCGATCACGATCGCCGTGACCGCGATCACGGCGATCGTCTGCAGCCGGCCGGCACCGCGGCCCTGGCGCGCGGCGAGGCCTGCAGCGCTCATCTCGGCGGCTCCATACGTCCGGGTCCGGCCTAGTTCAGGCCGGCGTAGCTGTGGAGCCCGCCGAAGAACAGGTTCCCGAAGTAGGTGAACAGCGTCGCGGCGAAGCCGAGCACGAGCAGCCAGGCCGCCCGGCTGCCGCGCCACCCGCGCATCACGCGGGCGTGGAGGTAGGCGCCGTAGATGAGCCAGGTCACCAGCGAGGCGGTCTCCTTGGGGTCCCAGCTCCAGTAGCTGCCCCACGCGACGTCGGCCCAGACCGCGCCCAGGATGATCGTGAGCGTCAGGAACGGGAAGCCGATGACGACCGCCCGGTAGCCGATCTCGTCGAGCACCTGGGGCTTGGGCAGGCCCCAGCGTCCGCCCTCGGGCTGGATCAGGTACAGCGCCGAGGCGGCGAACGCGATCGAGAAGCTGCCGTAGGCGACGATCGCGACGGCGACGTGGACGGTGAGCAGCAGGTTGTTCTGGAGCGCCGGCACGAGCGGCTCGATCTCGGCCGGGATGGTGGCCGCGTAGAGCATCATCGCCAGCGCGACCGGCAGCGCGACGAGCGCGAGGATCCGCTGGTGGTAGCGGCGCTCGAACCACATGTACGCGGCCAGGATCCCGAACGAGAAGGCCATCGAGAACTCGTACATGTTCGCGAACGGGCCATGGCCGGTCGCGAACGTCCGGAACACCAGGCTTGCCAGCAGGGCGAGCACCGCCAGCCAGCCGATGATCGTGGCGTAGCGGCCGATGGCGGCCGTGCGCGGGCCGGAAACGAAGCCCAGGCTGCTCGTGGACACTCGCAGCCCTGCCGTCTGCAGCCGTGCGGCCCGCAGGCCAGACACCGCGTACGCCAGGTACAGCAGCGTCGCGAGGCCGGTGCTCAGCATCGCGGCGACGAACGCGTATTCGGACATCTTCGCCATGGCGCGTACTCCTCAGGACCGCACGGGCGCCTGGAGCGCCGCGCGGACATCACTCACAAGACTTTCGAAGTCGGTGCCCAGCGCCGCCTCGCGGCTGCCCAGGCTGGCCATCGCCAGCACCGCGCCGCCGTTGGCCCGGGGCGCGATGCGCGCCCAGACCCGCTTGTGCGGGAGCAGGAACCGGATGACGAACCCCCCGAACAGGAGGATGGCACCCAGCCAGACGATCAGGACACCCGGGTCGCGCGCGATGCTGAGGCCGGTGAACTGGCTCTCGCGCTCGAAGGTCACCGTGAGGTCGCCGATCGTGGCGGGCTTGCCCTGGTCGACCACCTGCTGGGCAACCTGGGTGCCGCCGTCGGCCGTGTACAGCTCGACCTCCATCTGGCCCGGCCGGATCTTGGTGTCGCCGTTGCCCAGCGTGCCCACCACCCAGCCGATGTAGTTGGTGCCGGGGATCGAGAACGACCCGATGGGGCGGTTGTCCGCGGTCGTCCGCCAGGCCAGAGGCACGCCGTCGGCCACCAGGGTGTTGCCGCTCGCGTCCTTGACCGTCATCACGGCCGCGGATCCGAAGAAGGCCTGGTAGAACGTCGTCTCGCCGTAGCGCAGCGGGTCGTTGACCCGGATCGTGTGGCGCGCGACCTCCTGGCCGTCCTTGTACAGGACGACCTGGCTGGCGTAGTCCTCGGGAGCGCCCGTGGTCGCGTAGTAGGTGTCGGTGAAGTCGATCAGCTGGAGCGTGAGCCCGGCTTCGGCGGCGACCGGCAGCGTGCTGCCCTCGGCGATGGTGAAGCTCGAGTCGCGGTAGCCGAACGTCGATCCGACGATGGCGCCGGCGAGGATCACGACCAGCGACAGGTGGCCGACCAGGCCCGCGAGCTGCGCCCACCGGAACCGGTCCGCATACAGGTGGATGACCCCGTCATCCTCGGTCAGCGTGCGGTAGTGGCGGCCCTTGAGGACCGCTGACAGGAGGGCCATCGTCTCGGCCGGGGTGTGGCGGACGACCACGGCCTCGTGCTGCGGCGCGTGCTCGAAGAACGCGGAGCCCACGTCCACCCGGGGCCTGGTGATCGTGCGCCAGACGCCCGGCGTCCGGTGGATCGAGCACGCGATCAGGCTGATCGTGAGGGCGGCGACGAGGATCCGGAACACGACCGAGTTGAAGATCTGGAACAGCTGGAGCGTGTCCATGATCCCGGTCCAGCCGCCGTACTTGGGCCGGATCTCGGCCAGCCAGTCCGCCTTGGCGCTGTCGCTGGACAGGACGCCCGGAGGCGCCTGGATGATCAGCGAGCCGAGGACCCCGAGCGCGGCGAGCGCGAGGATCAGGACCATCGCGACGCGCATCGACGACAGCACGTGCCACAGGGCTTCGAGCACCTGATCGACCAGATCCACCAGGCCCGGCTTCGCCGCCGGCCGCGCGACCGGGACGGTCGCCGGTGGAAGCGGCCGGGAGCGAACCTCGTGGGTCATGTCCGACGACCTCCTAGCAGGCCGAAAGGCGACGCGATGGTCGCCAGCCGGCTGAGCGTGTTGGTGAGCATCAGCACGCCGATCGTCACGAGCATGGCGCCCGTGGCGAGCGAGACGGCGTGGTGGTGGCGGCCGATCCAGGTGAGGCGTCGGGAGACCCAGGAGGCCCCGAGGGCGACGGCCAGGAACGGGACGGCCAGTCCGGCCGCGTAGGCGATCAGGAGGACGGTTCCCTGGGCCACGCTCGAGGTGGCGGTGGCGATCCCGAGGATCCCGCCCAGGATCGGCCCGATGCAGGGGCTCCAGCCGGCCGCGAACAGCAGGCCGAACACCAGCGACCGGCCGTACGAGGGTCGGCCACCGGCGCCCACGAGCGTCGCGGCGCCGGCACCCGGGCCGCGCAGACCGCCGCCGGGACCGCCCGCGGTCACCAGGCCGCCGCCCATGGCGGGCATGGCGCGCGTGTCGCGCCACAGGGCACGGACGTTGATCACGCCCGCGACCTGGAGGCCGAGGAAGACCAGCAGGGCGCCGCCGGCCATCGTGAGGAAGCGCTTGTTGTCGGCCAGCACGTACCCGATCGCGCCGATCGAGGCGTAGAAGGCAACGAACACGAGCGAGAACCCGATCGTGAATGCGAGCCCGTGGAGGAACGCGGCACGCCGGCCGGCCGTGCCGTCCCCGGTCGCGCCGACCATGTAGCTGAGGTAGGCCGGCACGAGCGGCAGGCAGCACGGGGACGCGAACGACACCACGCCGCCGAGGAAGGCGATGCCGATGCCGAGCGTGCTGCCCAGGTCGCTCACGGCTGGACGCTCACCGCTGGAGTCGCTGCGGGAGACGCCGCGGGGGACGCCGCGGGGGACGCCGGGGACGAGGCGGAGGGGACCCCGCTCGCGCCGCCGGAGGGACCCGGCAGCATGGACGCCGCGACCAGCGCATCGAGGTGCTGCTGGACGTTCTGCGCCAGCGTCGTCGTGGCGTCGATCTCGATGACCCTGGTCCACTCCCGTTGCACGCCGGCCCAATCCGGGTTGGTCTGGTTCAGGTACAGGAACCCGAGGTCGTAGTGGACCTCCTGGTTGTCGGGAGCGATCGCGACGACCTTGTTCCACGTCGCCTCGGCGGCGGGCAGGTCATCCTCGTTGAAGCTGACGGCGCCACGGGCCAGGAGGGCCTGGACGTTGTCGGGCTCGATGGCCAGGGCCTTGTCCAGCCACTGGCCGGCGGTCGGATACTGCTCGCCCGCGTAGAACTCGTCCGCGAGGGCCAGCAGCGTGGCGGTGTCCTTGGGGTCGGCCTGGTACTTCGCCATCAGGTCGGCGACCTTCGTCTCGTCGATGGCCGGGGGCGTCGCCGAGGCCTGGGCCGTGCCCCCATTGACGTCCGTCGGACCGCCATTGACGGCCGCGTTGGCGCCCAGCGCGATGGCCGCGACGGCCACCAGGGCGGCCGTGCCCAGCACGATCTTCTTCCAGATGCCGCCGGACGCCGGGACGGGAGCCGCGGCGGCGGTCGCACGGGCGGCGGTCGCACGGGCGGCGGTCGCACGGGCGGCCCGCGCCCGCCCGCCCGTCGGCTGGGCGACAGCCGCGGGAGTGCGCCGCGCGTCGGGACCCATATCCGCGTGCGCGCTGGGCGTGACCAGGGCGTACAGGCTGTCGAAGTCGGTCGCGGGATCGCTCTCGTCGGTCTCGTCCGCGGTGTCGAGGAGGTCGTCTGCCTCGAGGAGGTCGTCTGCCTCGAGGGCATCCTCCTCCTCGGGGATCGCCGGGGGAACGGAGCCCCGGCGGGCCGGAGGTGTCGCCGGCCCGCCGGGTACGACCGTCGGCGGCCTCGTCGGGCTCCTGAGGGCCGAGCCCTCGAGACCGACCGGGTCGGTCAGCTTGAGGTACGCCACGTCGAGGGCCGCAGCCTGGGCGTGAGCCCAGCCACGGATGCCCGAGGGCGCGGCCGCGAGGTATTCGCTCACGGCCTCGTGAAGTTCGTCGACGTCTTCGGGCGACGCGCTGGGCGGCAGGCCGAGCTGCGCGAGCAGCTCGTTCTCGACCGCGGCGTTGCCCGTCGCGGGCAGGATTCGCGCGTTCATGCGCGGCCTCCCCTGGGACGCGCGCGACCCAGGTCGCGCAGTGGCTGCGGGTTCATCGTGGATCCCTCATCTGATGCCGCGGTGACCCGCGGCTTGACACCTGAGGGCATTGTCGGGAGAAACCGGCCCCCAGCCCATCCGCCGGGGCGCACATTTCGGCCGGGACCGGACAGGGCTATTGGGTGGAGAGCCGGGCGCCCGCGTATATCGATGGATACAGGGCGGGGCTCAGGCGCCGGGCGGCGGCACCTCGAAGGTCAGCCCGTCGTGCTCCCGGCCGTGGCAGGTGAGCGTGCAGGACTGGGTCGCCGGGTCAAAGCTGATCTGCCCGTTGAACGGCTCTACGTCGGGGGCGAAGATCACCAGCCCGCGCTCGGAGCTGGGCACGCCGTGCAGGTTGTCGTGGCACTCGGCGCACAGCGCGTTGCCCTGGCCATCGCCCGGGGTCTCGATGTCCAGCCCGTTGGTGCCGTTGTCCTGGATGTGGCCCAGGTGGTAGCCGTGGCCCGCGAAGGTCGTCAACGGGTTGCTGCTGCCGCTGGTGTCCGCGAAGGGCGACTCCTGGTGGCACTGGATGCACAGCGCGAAGTCGGCGGCGTCGTACGGCTCGGTCGCCGCACGGAGCGGGTTCAGGCGGTACACATTCGAGGTCAGGGGCGTGCTCGATGCCCGATGCGCCGAATGGCACGCGGCACACCCGTCGTCGGCGAGCGAGGACGAGATGTGCGGCGAGCTCGGATCGACGGTCGCCGCCAGCGGGTACATCGGACCGCTCGCCGGGCCGGCGACGGCGAGGGCGTACTGCGGCTGCTGCACCTGGAGGGTTGCGGCCGTGTCGGTCGTGGCGGACTTGGGGAGGGTGAGGTGGATGGGTGGCCGGGTGCGCATCTTGACCACCAGCGGGGGACCGGCGTCGACCGTCTCGGCGCCGGGCGCGAGGCGGAGGGCAAACGTCTCGGTCCACCCCGCGCTCACGGACGCACGGATCGCGAACTCCAGCTCGGTGTAGCTGTGTCCCGGCAGCGACACCGTCGGGGCCGGGTTCACGCCCGCGCTGCCGAGGCCCGCGACCGGCTGGAGGTCGGCAGCGGGTGCCGACGAGCGAAGATCGGACACGGCGATCTCGGTTGACCGCGCCCGGAACACGCGGCCGTCGTCGGACGCGGCGTAGAACGGGGATCCGGGCCGCGGGTCGACCGCCGGCACCTCCGTCCAGTCCGCCGGGGCTGCGCCTCGCCCGGCGTCCAGCTGGGGCACGAGGACGATCGGGTCGTCCCCCGTGTTCGCGACCTGGAACCGGACCCGGTACACCACGAACCGGTCCATCCCCGTGAGGCCGGCGTCGACGTCGCCCCGCTCGGCGACCGCGCCGCTCATCGCGACGGTGTCGACCCAGTGGTGGGTGACCTCGAGACCGGTGGGGACCGGCGTCGGGCTCGCCTCCGGGGACGGATCGGCGGAGGCGGAGGGCGATGGCTCCGCGGACGGCAGCACGCCGGAGGCGTCGGGCGACGGCGATGACGGATCGCCGGGACCTGCTGACGGCTCGGTCGAGGGGGCGGCGGACGGGCCGAGGCTCGGGTCGGGCGCCGGAGTGTCGGTAGGGGCCGGCGTGGGCGCCGCCGTCGGCATCGGTGTCGGATCCGGTGCGGGCGTCGGGGCCGGATCCGGTGTCGGATCAGGCGTCGGTGGCTGCGTCGGATCGGGAGTGGGGGTGGACGTGGGGGCAGGATCGGGGGTGACCTCGACCGACGCGCCGGGCGTCGGGCTTGGCTCGATCGCGCGGGCCCGGGGGACCATCGGGGTCAGGGTCGTGGCGCCGATCACGACCATGATCGCGCCGGTCAGCGCGAGGGTCATCCGTCGATCGTGATGGCGGCGGGAGGTGGTCATCGGTGCTTCCAGGTCCGGGTTTGGGGGCGTGGTGGCCGGGACGTTCGTCGCCGGCCACCACGCGCTGGTGGTCGCTAGGGAAGGACCGGGACCGGCGTTGGGCCGATCTGCGTGCCTGCCGTGATCGTCCCCGTGGGGTCGTGGCAGAGCTGGCAGGTGCCCCGGTTGTCGGCCTTCAGCAGCCGGCTGTCCCCGACCGGGGCTGTTGCCCCGCCCGGCCACTCCATGTTGGCGGAGTAGGTGCCCGTCATCTGCGCGTTGGAACCATGCGACACGTGGCACGTGATGCAGTTCCGCGACGTGTTGGTGGCGGTATGCCGGTAGGTGAAGATCGCGTCGTCTTCCTTCGTGCTCCACCCCTGGCTGAGATAGCGGGAGTGGCACGTCGTGCACCACGTGGAGATCTGCACCGTGAAGGTCGCGGACTGGCCGTTTGGCGCGTCGTTGGACGTGCCGCTCGTGCCGTTCCACGGAACCTTGCGCCGGAAGTAGTCGCCTGCCGTAGCCGGCAGGTTGAGCGCCGCCACCTGGCTCGCGAGGAGCGTGCCGGTGCCGCCGTTCGTCTGGATGATGGTGTAGTTGCGGGTGTCGCCAGCCGGCGGAAGCGCCGCGTCGGCGACGACGACCCCGGTCGTGGCCGGAACGAACACGTCCGTGCCCGCCGCTGCGGGATCCGGGATCGGGTTCAGGATCCGGTACTGGCCGTTGCCGTGCGGGTTGTGGCAGGTGCCGCACTCGAGGTCGACCTCGGGCCCGGCGTAGGCGGTGGTGCTGTTGGGGCCGTTGCCCCAGGCCACGCCGTCTGCCGCTCCGACCACGCCGCCCACGTTGGGCAGGTGGGCGGAGGTGACCGGCTGCGACCCAGCGGTCCGGACCGGCACCTTGGCGTTCTGGCGAACGCTGGTGCCACTCAGGTACGAGACGCGGACCGCGTCACCGGAGCCGATTCGGGCATCGACGAAGCCACCTCCCCGGGTATAGCCGAGGACGGTGCCTCCACGAACGTCCGTGGTGCCCAGCGTGTACTGGACCCCGTTCTCGACGTCGACCGCCGAGCCGAGGCCAGTCGCGCCGTGGCAGGTCAGGCACAACGCGGTTCCCGAATCTGCAAGAAGGAGGAACTCGCCCTGCGCCCGGTGGGCGCGATGGCAGCCGGCGCAACCGTCGGCACTGATGCCGTTCACGCCGCTGTTGTTCGCAGCCACATGCGGTCCACCGTCCGCGAAGACGGGGACCGCGGCAAGGAACAGCCAGAGGCTTCCGGCTGCGACTAGCAGCATCAACCTTCTCAAACTGTCCTCACCTCCTTTCTCTGTGTGCTACGTGGATGGATGGGGTGCCGCCTCGATCGGCGGCGACGCAGAGCTTCGGATCCCACCTCCCTCTTGCTGCACCGGGCTCAGTAGCTCCACAGCTGCACGCGGTTGTTGGTCGAGTCGGCGATGTACAGCCGCCCGCGTCCGTCGACCGCGATGCCGTTGGGGTAGGCAAAGGCGCCATCGTCGACACCCTCGCTCCCGAAGGAGCCGAGGAAGTCGACATGCGTCGCACCTTCCTGGAAACGCCCGTAGACGAACACCATGTGGCCGCTCGTGTCGACGACGTAGACACGACCCTGACCGTCGATCGCCACGCCGCGCGGCAGACCCAGGTTTCCGGTCCCGTGCCCCGGCCGACCGTGGCGACGACGCTGCCGTCCTGGGCGAAGACGACGAGCCGGCCGTTGTTGCTGTCGGTCACGTAGGCGTAGCCGGCGTCATCGACCGCCACGCCATTGGGGAACGCGAGGCCCGCGTTCTCCCCGAACACGCGGATCTGCTTGCCGGATCGGGTCGAATACCCGGACCCGGTTGGGGAGCTCGCCGACGTCGGTGACGTACAGGTTGCCCGCGCTGTCGAAGGACACCCCGAGCGGCTGCCAGCTTGCCGGCCTCCGCCGGCGCGAAGCTGCGGAGGTACGTCCCGTCGGCGCTGTAGACGTAGATCGAGGCGGTGGGCCGATCCGACACGTACACCTCGCCGGTCAGCGGGCTGACCGCGAGGTAGACGGGCACGTGGTCGGAGCCGGTGGAGGTGGGCGGCAGGAGCGTCCAGCTGGTTGCCCTGGGCCCCGAAGATCCGGCCGTCTGGTCGCCCGCGGTCTCGCCGATGTAGATCCGGTCGCCGCTCGCGGTCACGGCCACGCCCATCGGGCCGTGAGGCGCCGTAGATCGAGGTCACGTAGCCGGGCATGACGTCTCGCCCGGGATCGTCGGGACCGGGATCGGCTGACGGAACAGCAGGTACCAGATGGCGAGCGCGAGCAGGAGCAGCCAGCGCGAGCAGCAGGAACAGCAGCAGGAACGCCTTCCGCCGGCGTCGCTCTCGGGCGGCTCTTCCTCGAGCTCTCCGGCGGGACCGGCAGGCTCACGCCGGCGGGACGTGGTCGATGCCGGGCGCGGGGGCGGGGATCGGGCGGGGGACGCGGTCATCAGATCCGGCTCCCTTCGGCGCTGCCCGGCGACGGCAGGACGTCGCGGATGTCGCCTGCCGACCGCCGCGCGACCCGGCTCGGATGCCGAGGCTGCGGCCGCGTTGTTCTGGCTGTCGAGGTGGAGGGCCCGCGGTACCAGGTGGCGCGGTCGGGCCGTCGCCGCTGGTCTCGGTAGAGGAGCCCGAGGCCGATCCGGCATCGACCGCGGCGGGCCGTCGGCGAGCGCCTCGAGGTGTCGATGCCGGCGACGTCGCCGCCTGGCCGGCGCCGGCACGCCAGGCCGGCCATCGCGTACGCCCAGTCGGCTAGTCGGCGTTGGCCGGTGGCGCTGTAGGCGTCGCCGAGCGTCTGGTACGGGTCGGTCCAGCCCGCGGGACGAAAGCGATCGCGACGCTTGAGCGGCTCGATGGCCTCTGGCGGCTCGCCGTTCCTGACGTACGCCGCGCCCAGGAGGTTGATGGCGTCGGCGTCCGAGCGCTTGATCGCGATCGCCTGGTTCAGCTGCTCGATCGCCTCGGCCGCCTTGCCCTGCTGCAGGGCGATCGCGCCCAGCCCGTAGTAGGCCGCGTCTGAGCATCGGATCGACGTGGGCCATCTCGCCGCCCTTCGCGATGTCGACGACCCTCCGTAGTCGGCAGCGGCCGCGTCCAGATCGCCCTTGAGCTCGTACGCACGGCCGCGGCCCGAAGTGCCCGAGCTCGTCCAGCTGCCGGTGCTGATGATCGCGCGTGTACTGGGCGATCCCGTCGTCGTACCGCTCCGCCGCGAGGTACAGCGTCGGCGAGCTGGCCGCGGATCGCGATGTCGTCGGGCGAGCCTCGACGGCGTCCTCGAGCCGGACCACCTCGCGCTCGGCCATCGGCGGCGCCGGCATCCGCCAGCGATCGAACACGTAGAACCCGATGAATGCGACCAGCCCGACCAGCAGGATCAGCCCGAGCCTCCTGATGAGGCGGTTGAGCTGCCGGCTCGGGCATCTTGGCCAGGGACGTGACCCGGAACATGCTGTTGGCCCTCGTTCAAGACGCAGCCGGACGCGATCGGCCGGCCGGCCGGCCTCCATCGTCGCCTTGCGCGCGCGCCGAACCCATCCGCCGAGGGATAGAAGGTGGATACAGGGCCGGGCGCGCGACACGGCGCCGCCCGGTCCTGTGTCGCCCGGACGAGCGGCGTCCGGCGGCTCGACGCGGGCTCGCGGGGCTCCGAGCTGAGGGCAGCGCTCCGCGGGCATCTCGAAGCCTCGAGCGCGCGCGACCCCACTTCCCGGCGGCTCGAGCTGCCGGAGCGGCCGCGGTGGAGGCCCGTGGAGCACGCTCCCGTCGAGGGCGAACGCCGCGTCGTGGCACACGCACTCGAACTCCCGGGCGTCGGGCTTCCACTCGTAGCGACAGGACGCGTGCGTGCAGCGGGGGTCGTAGACGGTGGTCGCCCCACCGTCCGTCCGGACCACCCAGGCCCTCGCCGTGACCGTGTAGGACTCGCTCGTCGCGGTGAAGGCCACGTCGACGGGCTCCCCGACGGGCAGCGTCGCGGGGTCGACGTCGAGCGTGACCCAGACGGGTGTCGGAAGCCCGCCCGCCGAGCAGCCCTCGAGGATGAACGCGAGGCCGCCACCGAGCGCGAGGACGCCGGCGCCCATGACGAGCAGCGCACGACGACGCGTGACCGGGGCGCCGATCGCCGTGTCGATGGGCTCGGCGCGCGCCCGTCGGCCGGATGTCATGGGTCAGCTCGCGACGGTCGCCGATCCCGCTGCGTGCGCGGCTCGTGGTCGCCGCCGTGCGGGGGTCGTCGTGGCCGCCTCGCGCACGGCCTCGAGCAGCGCGTCCACGGAACTCGTCGGGACGCGAGCGGATCTCCGCCGGCGAGCGTCCAGGCGTCGGCCGTGGTGATGTCGATGTCGAGACGAGGCCGCAGTCGAGCGACGGACGACCTCGGCCGCGTCGACGGGCCCCCCTCCTCGACGACGATCGCCGCGGGCTCCCGGCGAGCGCGAGCGCGACCGCGTCCGAATCGTCCGAGGCTGACGGCCTCGACCACCAGTCCCGGCTCGGTCGGCCAGCATGCGGCCCAGCCCCTCACCGAGCAGCGGGTGGCTGTACAGGACGAGGATGCGCACCGGCTCGGGCGCCACTCGGCTCTCCTCGCGATGACGCGCGGGCAGCAGGCACGCCCATCGCCCGGATGCTATGCGCCTCGCGAGCACCGGGCCTATCCGTCGCTCGGCACACCTGGCCGGCGACTCGCTCTATCGGGCGGGCAGCCGCGGCCCGGCCGGCGGGCGGCTCAGCGGCTCGTCGCGCCGCTCGGCCGAGGCGTAGCCCTGGCGCACCGCATACGCCGCGGCCTGGACGCGGTTGGTCAGGTGGAGCTTCTCGAGCGCGTTGTGGACGTGGTTCTTGACGGTCCCCTCGGTGATCGTGAGCTCGTTCGCGATCTCCTTGTTGGACAGCCCGTTGGCGACGAGCTGGAGGATCTCCGACTCGCGGCGGGTGAGCACGGTGTCCTCGGCGGCGACCGCCGCCGACCCGCCCGCGCCTGGGCATGCCGCCGGTCCGCAGCGCGTCGAGGAGCTTGTCGGCGACCGCGGGCGCGATCGGCGCCTCCCCGCGCATGACGCCCCGGAGGTCCTCGAACAGCTGCTCCGGGCCGCACGTTCTTGAGCAGGTAGCCGCTGGCGCCGGCCTTGATCGACTCGAACAGGTCGTCGTCGTCCTCGGAGACCGTGAGCATCACGATCGGCGTCGTGAACCCGGCCGCGCGGATCGCCGCGACGCCGTCGACCCCCGTCGCCCCGGGCATGTTGACGTCCATCACGACGAGGTCGGGCTGCAGGGCCCGCACCTTCTCCAGCGCGTCTCGGCCGTCTCTCGCCCTCGCCGACGACGGTCAAGTCGAACTGGGCGCTGATCAGGGTCGCGAGCGCCCGGCGGAACAGCGGCTGGTCATCGACGAGCAGCACTCCGGAGCTTGCGGAGGGTGGTGTCCCACGCGATATCCTCTGCGCTCGAGGCGGACGACGATCGTCGTCCCCTCGCTTCGGCGCAGTATGCACGTCGAGCGTGCCGCCGATCTGCTCGACCCGCTCCCGCATCGAGGCCAGCCCGAAGCCGCCCTCCATCGAGCCGGTCACGGTGGCCGGGTCGAAGCCGACGCCGTCGTCCTCGATCGTCAGCGGTCGTGCCGCCGCCGAGCAGTCGATGCGGACGATCGCGCGCCGTCGCCCCGGAGTGCTTGCGGGTGTTGGTGAGCGCCTCCTGGACGACCCGCAGGAGCTGGACCTCGGATCGCGGGCTGAGCGACGCGGCGCGTGTCGCCCTCGCAGGTCGAGCGACGGTCGCGATCCCGGTCTGGCGGCTGTACTTGCGCAGGTACTCGCGCAGCGAGCCCTCCAGGCCGCCGTCCTCGCGGACGGTCTCGCGCAGCCCGAGGATGGCCTCGCGGACGTCCCGGTACGCCTCGTCCGCGGTCTCGGCGAGCTCCGACAGCTCGTCGCGCGATCGGCGCGCTCGCCTCGTCCTTCGCCCGGCTCTCGAGCGCCCGCAGCTGGAGGTGGATCGCGCCCAGCACCTGGGCCAGGCTGTCGTGGAGCTCGCGGGCGATCCGGTCCCGCTCGGCGATGGATGGTCCACTGCTCCTCCGCCTCGTGGAGGCGCGCCGTGCGGACGGCGATCGCGGCCATGTCGGCGAGGGCGCCCAGCAGGTCGCGCTCGGCGTCGCTGAACGGGCGCCGACGGAGCGGACCACGCACAGCTCGCCCAGCACGCCGTCGGGGCCGCGCAGCGGGCGGGCGGCCCACGACGCACCTGGCCGTCGCTCATGACAGCGGGCAGCAGCGGGTTCCGGGCGTGGACTGTCGGCGCCCTTCGCGTGGGCCACCAGGCACACGCTGCCGTCGTCGGCCATCGCGAGCCGGTCGCGCGCCGGGGCCGGGCGGTTCGCGGGATCGCGTGGCATCCGACAGGCAGGCGACGGCACGCTCGGCCCCGAGCAGCTCCCGGGCGTGGCCGGTGATCGTGTCGAGGACGTCGCGAGGTCGGCCCGGCCGGTGAGCTGGAGGGCGACCTCGTACAGGGCGGCGCGCTCGCGCTCGCGGCGATGGAGGTCGGCGACGGTCGAGCGCCGAGCTGGGCGGCGCCGGCGATCTCGCCCGCGATGTCGATGAGCGCCTCGTCGCGAGATGTCGGGCTCGACCGGGCGGGTGGAACGCGAGCCGCAGGTGGCCGATGCGGTTCGTCGCCGCGGATCGAGGGCAGGTCGAGGACCCGGTGTCGATCGCCGGTCCGCCGGCGTAGCGCGGGCGCCGCGAGCGCCGGTCGGCGGCTCGGCCAGGATGGCGCCCAGCCAGGCCGAGACCCGGCGCGAGCGTCCGCCGGGCGCCGGACGCGGCACGTGCCGTCGTCGGCGCGCGGACGGCCACGATCCCGGCCAGCGCACCGGTCTCGGTCAGCAGCCGGTCGAGCGACTGCTCGAGCAGATCCGGCAGCGACGTGCCGCCGCGGACGGCCGAGCTCACGGCGTGGGTCGCGCGTGAGGTCCTTGTTCTGGGCGACGAGCTGGCGCTGGGTCCGGTCGAGGTAGATCGAGACGACGATCGCGAACACGACGATCGCGCCGCCCATGATCATCGCGGACGCGACGTGGCCCGTGTCGCCGGTGAGCCGCGGGGTCGAGCACGAGGAACCGGACGAGCTCGAACACCCAGACGAAGCCGACGGGCAGGAGCGATCGTTGCCCACTTGAGGCGGTCAGGTCGCGGGCGCCCTGGGGTTCGCTCATGCTCTCGACTGTGCCGTTCGATACATGCGCTGGCTAAGGGCCGTCCGGCCCGTGCACTGGGGCCATTGCCGGCCCGCAGAGCGCGCGGCACGGTCCCGGGACTGATGAGTCTCGGGGCGCAGTCGCATCGTCGCCCGCAGCCGCAGCCGCAGCCGCAGCCGCAGCCGCAGCCGCAGCCGCGACCGCAGGCGCGACCGCAGCGCGTTCTCGGGCTCTGCCCGAACCCAGCCGCCGGTGCGTCCTCCGGCGGTGCGCCGCCCGGCCCGGTTCGGCGCCCGGCGGTTCCTCGCCCGGCCCGGTTCGGCCCCATGCGGTTCCTCGCCCGGCCCGGTTCGGCCCCATGCGGTTCCTCGCCCGGCCCGGTTCGGCCCCATGCGGTTCCTCGCCCGGCCCGGTTCGGCCCCATGCGGTCGCTCTGTCGCTCCCGCCAAAGATGCCCCCACGGTTCTGCTCGGCGGCTCCGCCATTCGTACCACGCCCGTTGCAGAACACCGGGCTTCTGCTATCGGCCTTGCGGCCGTCCCGCCGTCGCCGAACAGAACCGGTGGCGCATATCCGGTGCGCGGAGCGCCGAACCGGTGGCGCATATCCGGTGGGGAGCGCCGAACCGGTGGGGAGCGCCGAACCGGTCGCGGGCGCCGAACCGGTAGCCGGCGCCGATGCGGTGGCGGGGCGCCGAACCGATGGATTGCGCCGAACCCGTGGGGAGCGCCGAACCGGTCGCGGGCGCCGAACCGGTCGCGGGCGCCGAACCGGTCGCGGGCGCCGAACCGGTAGCCGGCGCCGATGCGGTGGTGGGGGGCCGATCGCCTGGCCGGCGCCGAACCGATGGATTGTGCCGACTCCGCAGCCCTCGGGTCCGGCGGCCCGCCACGGATCCGTGCCGGCAAGACGTTCAGTCCGGTGGCGCGTGCGTCCCAGCTGCGCCCGGCCCGGGCCGCTCGGAGCCCTTCGGGCGCAGCTGCACGAAGTCGTAGCCGAAGCGGCCCTTGACGCACAGGTGGCCGTGCGTGATCGACGACTCGAGCGGCGAGGTCACCTTGACGATCGCGTTGTCCTGGACATGGAGCGTCAGGGTGCAGCCGACCCCGCAGTAGGGGCAGATCGTGTCGGTCGTTGCCTGTGCCGCCGGCTGCCAGGTGCCCGCCTCGCGCATCTCGTGCTCGGAGCGGAACATGAGCGCCCCGGTCGGGCAGACGCCGATGCAGTTGCCGCAGATACACGCACGCGGATTCGGGCAGCGGGACGTCGAACTCGGTCGAGATCCGGGCATCGAAGCCGCGCCCGGCGACGGTGATCGCGAACGTGTTCTGGGCGTCCTCGCCGCACGCCTCGACGCACTTGTAGCAGAGGATGCAGCGCGAGTAGTCCCGGACGTAGAGCTCGTTGTCGACCTTGACGGGCTGGGCGACCGTGCGCGCGGTCGGCTCCACGCCCGCGGGCGGCTCGTGGTGGCCGGGCTGGCTGGCGTCGCGCTCCCCGGCCTCGGCCGGCGGACCCGGCGGGCCGAAGCGGGATGGATCGGCGCCGTATCGGGTCGCGTAGCGGGCGAGGCCGCCGTCGGGCGCCTCGGGACCGGTCAGCGACAGGTCGACCGACGACCCGAGCAGCTCGAGGACCAGGCGCCGCGAATGACGGACACGCTCGCTGTCCATCTGGACGTCCATGCCCGGCTCGACCCGCCGCGAGCATGCCGGGACCAGGGCCCGCGAGCCAGCGACCTCCACGACGCACAGCCGGCACACGTTGACCGGCGTGAGGCTCTCGAGGTAGCACAGGGTCGGGGTGTCGATACCAGCCGACCGGGCGGCCTCGAGGATGGTCGAGCCGGACGGGACCGTCACCGGCGCGCCATCGATGGTCAGCTCGACCGACGGGACCGCGGGCGCGGGTGGGGCCTCCGGGAGCCGGGATGGCCGGGCCGGGGGCTCGAAGAAGATCCGCGTGACGTCGGTGTCGGTCATGCGCGCGCCCCCGCCGGTCCGGCGAAGTCCACGAGGCCGGCGCGGATCGCGCTCTCGATCGCGGTCGACGCCGTCTGGCCGAGGCCACAGATCGAGGCATCCCGCATGGCCCGGGCAAGGTCGGCGAGCAGCGCGAGCTCCGCATCGACGGAGCCCAGCGGGTGCCCGGCGGCGAGCCGGGCGAGCAGCTCCTCCTGGCGCACCGTCCCCACCCGGCAGGGTACGCACTGGCCGCACGATTCGTCGCGGAAGAAGGCCGCGATCCGGCGAACGGCGCCGACCAGGTCGGCGGTCTCATCGAACACCATCACCACGCCCGATCCCACCGTCGCGCCGGCAGCCCGCGTGTCCTCGAAGGTCAGCGGCAGGTCCAGCAGGTCAGGGCCGACGAACGCTCCGGCGGCGCCGCCCAGCAGCACGGCACGGACGCCCCGCCCACCCGGGACCCCGCCCGCGAGGTCGATGACCTCGCGCAGGGTGGCGCCGAACGGCAGCTCGTACACCCCCGGCCGGGCGACGTGGCCCGACACGCAGAACAGCTTCGGCCCCGAGGAGCCGGGCGTGCCCAGGGCCGCGTACTGCCGGGCACCCATGCGCAGGATCAGCGGGACGTTGACCAGCGTCTCCACGTTGTTGATCGCGGTCGGCTGGCCGTACAGCCCGGACTCGACCGGGAACGGCGGCTTGTTGCGCGGCTCCGGACGCCGCCCCTCGATCGATTCGAACAGGGCCGTCTCCTCGCCCGCGATGTAGGCGCCCGCACCCACCCGCAGCTCGACGTCGAACGCCCATCCGCTGCCGGCCACGTCGGGGCCGAGCAGCCCTGCGGCTCGGGCCTGGTCGATGGCGCCCTCCAGCCGCTCGCGCGCGACCGGGTACTCGCCGCGCAGATAGAGGTAGCCGCGGGTCGCTCCGACCGCGAAACCGCCGATCGTCATCGACTCGAGCAGCGAGAACGGGTCCTCCTCGAGGATCACGCGGTCCTTGAACGTGCCGGGCTCGGATTCGTCCGCGTTGCACACGAGGTACCGCGGCGTCGATGGCTGGGCCGCCACGGCGGCCCACTTGCGGCCGGTGGGAAAGGCGGCGCCGCCGCGGCCCACCAGGTTCGCCGCCGTGACCTCGGCGATCACCGCGTCCGGTCCCATCGCCAGCGCGTCCCGGAGGGCCTCGTACCCGCCGGCCGCCCGGTAGGCGTCGAGCGAGGTCGGGTCGACGCGGCCCACCCGGGCGAGGAGCACGAGCTCGTCCGAACCTGCCTGGGGGGCCAGTCCCCGGACCCACTCGATGGGGTCGGCCGCCCCGGCCCGGAGCTCGGCGCGTGCCGTGTCGGCCGGACCTGCCGCCAGCTCGACCGCCCAGTCGATCGTCTCCAGCAGTCCGCTGCCGTCGGCGATCTCGCCGATCACGATGCCGCCCGGGGCCTCACCGGCGACGGTGACGAGGGCGGCCGTCGGCCGCTCGCACTGGCCGAGGCAGGGGCTGCGGATCCAGGTCGCGGCGCCGTCGCGCAGCGGGCTGCCGGGCGGTCCGGCGAGCGTCTCCAGCTCCTCGCACACGCGCTCCGCGCCGGCGAGGCGGCAGGCCAGGTCGTCGCACACGTGGGCGACCACCGGGGGCCGGGGCCGGGTCGGCAGCAGGGAGTAGAACGTGGCCAGGCCAAAGGCGTCCGCCGGCGGGACCGCCAGCCGGCGGCAGGCGTGATTGAGCGCGCCCTGGCTCAGCCAGCCGATCCGTGCCACGGCAGCCTCGAGCGCCGGCAGCAGCAGGTCGCGCCGCGCCCGGGCCGCGTGGCCGCCGTGCGCGACCCGCCCGTCGAGGGCTCCGTCGCGGTCGCCGCCGTCCCAGCCGGCGCGCGCCGGCCCGACCAGCGGGTCGAGCACGGCATCGATCGCCGCCCGCTCGTCGGGCGTCGCGGCGGGCCCCACGACGTGGAGATCCATGGCCCGGAGTGTAGATCGGTCGTGGACCGCCCGGGTCCTGCCCGGCTTCGGCGGTGGCCGCTGGCAGGCCGCCGGGTGCTTGCGGAGCGGGAAGAAGGGTTGCCGAAGCCGGCGACCGTGGCCGGCGTAGCGGCTCCGTGGGCGCGAGGCTCGGCGGCCCTCAGAGGGTGAGCGGCGGCCCGTACCAGACCGACGCCGCGATGATCGCGTACAGGCCCAGCAGCATCAGGCCTTCCAGCCAGGTCGACTCGCCGTCGAACACGACGAGGGCACCCAGGATGGCCGTCAGCGACAGCCCGACCAGCAGCGTGGGCGCGAGCACCAGCGTCATCGGCGTGGGCGAGATGACGAGGCTCGTCAGCATCAGGACCGGGACCAGCGCGATCGCGACCTGGAGGCTCGAGTTCTGGATCAGGCTGATCGCGAGGTCCGTCCGGTTGCGCATCGCCTGCTGGATGCCGGCGACGTTCTCCACGGCATTGCCGGCGATGGCCACCACGACCAGCCCCACGAACGCCTCCGACAGCCCGAGCGTCGCCATCGCCGGCCGCAGCGCCTCCACGAACCAGTCCGAGACGACGGCCGCCCCGGCCCCGGACCCGGCCAGCACGGCCAGCGTCAGCGCCATCGGCCACTGATGCTCGGGCACCAGCTCCAGGCTGGACGCGCCGCCGCCGCCGCGGAGCGAGTAGGGGATCGACGCGGCGAACACGACCAGCAGCACCAGCGACACGAACACCGAGATCTCGACCGCGTGGCCCTGGTCCGGTCCGCCGGGTGCGGTCGAGACGGTGGGGATCGCGAGCGAGGCGACGGCGAGCACGAGCACGATCGCGATGTTGCGCACCGGTGCCGCGTCGAAGGCCTGGGTGCCGTGGCGCACGCCCCCCGCGACGAACCCGAGCCCGAGGACCAGCAGGCTGTTGCCCAGGATCGAGCCGACGAGCGCCGTCTGGACGAGGACGACCAGGCCCTCGCGGAGGGCGAACAGCGAGATGAACAGCTCGGGCAGGTTGCCCAGGGCCGACTGCAGGACGCCCGTGGCTCCGGCACCGAAGTGGCTGCCCAGCTGGTCCGTCCCTTCGCCGACCAGGCCGGCCAGCGCGGCCAGGGTGACCGCGGCCACGACGAACACGGCCACGTGGTCGGACCCGACGAGGCGCAGCACGAGAGTCATCACGGCCCCGCCGATGGCGACCGCCGCGAGGACGATCACCCGGCGCCCGAGGATCCGTGGGATGGGTTGGCGTGCGCTCGCCGTCATCGGCGCAACTGTCCCCGGTCGGGGTTCCGGGCGTCAACCCGACGGCGCGATCGGCTCCGTCAGCGCGGCTCGCCGGTGGTGTCCCAGCCCGTGTAGGCGCCGCCATGGTCCTCGGCGAACGCGCCCAGCTGCTCGCGGATGGCGGTGATGCGTGCGAGCGTCACCACCATGGGGAACGCGACCCGGACGGTCCAGCGTCGCCCGATGACGCCCGGGCTCAGCTGGACGGTCCCGCCCGTGCTCGCCAGCTTGGCCACGACCTGGCGCGCCGCTCGCTCGTCCGGCAGCGTCAGGAAATGCTCGACGAGCAGCGGCCGCGCCAGGTCCACGCCCGCCGATCCCAGCCTCGCGATCCGGCGGGCGTCCTCGTCGCCCGCGTCGCCCTCCTCTCGGCCGAACAGGTTCCGGATGAGGCTCACCGGTTCGCGTCCGGGGCCGCGTGGCTCGCGCCCTGCCGTCCGGCCCCGGCCGGGATCGCCGCTCCACCGGCGAGCCGCTCCACCCGGATCGCGGTTGCCTTGAACTCCGCCGTGCCCGACTTCGGGTCGGTGGCGTCGATGGTGAGGTTGTTCACGGCCACGTCGTCCTGGAAGTGGAAGGTCATGAACGCCAGCCCCGGCCGGAGCGAGGCGTCGACCCGGACGGGCGCCTCCACCTCGCCCCTGCGCGAGACCACCCGCACCGGCTCGCCCTCGGCAAGGCCCATTCGCTCGACGTCCTCCGGTGACAGGTCGATGGTCTCGCCGGTGCGCCGCGGGTATGCGTAGCGGCCCGACTGGACGCCGGTGTTGTACGAGTCCAGCCGGCGTCCCGTGGTGAGCCGGATCGGGAAGTCGTCCGACAGCCGGTCCACCGGCGGATCGTGCTCGACGGGCACGAATGGCGCCCGGTTGCCCGGCACCGGGTCCTCCCACAGTCGCGAGTGGAGGAACAGCTCGCCCGGGTGCGTCTCGTCGTAGCACGGCCACTGGAGGCCGCCCATTGATTCGAGGCGCGCGTAGCTCATGCCGCGGAATGCCGGCGCGAGCTGCCGGACCTCGTTCCACACGGCCTCGGGCGCGGGCTCGCCCCAGTCGTGGCCCATGCGCCGGGCGAGCTCGAACACGATCCACAGGTCGTCGCGCGCGTCGCCCGGCGGCTCGAGCGCCTTGTGCACCCGCTGGACGCGCCGCTCGGAGTTGGTGACCGTCCCCTCGCTCTCGGCCCAGGCAGCAGCGGCGGGCAGGACCACGTCGGCGATCTCGGCGGTCTGGGTGAGGAAGATGTCCTGGACCACGAGCAGGTCGAGGCCTCGCAGGCGGCGCTCGGTGAGATGGCGATCCGCCTCCGACTGGATCGGGTTCTCGCCGATCACGTACAGCGCCGTCAGCTCTCCGCGGTCCATCGCCTCGAACATGCCCGACAGGTGCCAGCCACGCTTCTCCGGCACGCGCACGCCCCACAGCTGGCCGCATCGGTTCCGGGGCTCGTCGTTCTCGACGTGCTGGAAGCCCACCAGCCGATCGGGCAGCGCGCCCATGTCGCCGCCGCCCTGGACGTTGTTCTGGCCGCGGAGCGGGTTGATGCCGCTGCCATATCTCCCCACGTGCCCGGTGAGCAGGGCGAGCGAGATCAGGGCAAGCACATTGTCGACGGCGTTGTGGTGCTCGGTGATGCCGAGGGTCCAGCAGATCATGGCCCGGTCTGCCTTCGCGTAGGCGTGGGCCGCCTCGCGAATGGCGGCCGCGGGGACGCCGGTCTCGCGCTCGGCTCGCTCGAGCGTGTAGGGCTCGACGGCCGCCCGGTAGGCCTCGTAGCCGGTCGTCGCCCGTCGGATGAACGCATCGTTCGCGAGGCCCTCGTGGATGATCTCGCGGGCCATCGCGTTCGCGAGCGCGATGTCCGAGCCCACGTCGAGGCCGAGCCACAGGTCCGCCCACTGGGCGCTCGAGGTCCGGCGCGGGTCGATCGCGATCAGCCGCGCGCCCCGGCGGATCCCCTTGAGCAGGTGATGGAAGAAGATCGGGTGCGTCTCCCGGGCGTTGCTGCCCCACAGGAGGACGAGATCCGTCTCCTCGGCTTCACGATATGAGCTGGTTCCGCCACCAGCGCCGAACACGGTCGCCAGACCGGCGACAGAGGGGGCGTGTCAGGTGCGGTTGCAGCTGTCGATGTTGTTGCTGCCCAGGACCGCGCGGGAGAACTTCTGGGCCGCGAAGTTGACCTCGTTGGTCGACTTGCTGCAGCTGAAGATCCCGTACGTCCGGGAGCCGTGCGCCGCCCCGGCCGCCCGGAGCCCGGCGACCGTCCGATCCAGCGCCTCGTCCCAGGTGGCGGGACGGAGGGTGCCGGTCGTTCGGTCGCCGTCGCGCACGAGCGGCGTGGTCAGGCGGACGTACTCCTTCGGCACTGGCGTACCTCGGTGCGATAGTCCGACCGGGCGAGTGTAGATCGCCCGGCCTGACCCGTCGCGGGCCGGCCGTCCCGGGGTCGCCACGCGTTCGCCGGCCCAACGGGTTCGCGGCGCCAGGCCGTGGATCGCCACGCGTTCGCGGCGCCATGCGTGGATCGCCACGCGTTCGCTGCGGCGGTTGACACAGGTCGCCACCGCCGGATAGTTCGCCGCGCGAGCGGATCACCGCTTCCGCGCCGCGACGACCGCCAGCTGGAACGTCGGGCGTGCCGAGCGGCCCCGGCCCCGCCGCAGTGCTCGGCACGCGATCCAGCCGGCCGGCCTGGGCGGAACGACCGATCGGCTCCGCCGGCTACCGAAGGACCACGCCGCCCGCGCTGGCGGCACCGTCCGGCACGCGCTCGACGCGGCCGACCCGCCAGCTCTCGACCCCGGCCGCCTCGAGATCCGCGGTGATCGTGTCCGCACCGTCGGCGCCGACCGCCGCCAGCAGCCCCCCCGAGGTCTGCGGGTCGTGGGCCAGCGTGACCAGGTCCGCCGCGACATCCCGGGCCACCTCCAGCGATGGCGCGGTGAACCGCCGGTTGTGACCCGCGCCGTCGGTCTCGACGCCGACCCGCGCCGCCTCGAGCGCGCCGGGGAGCGCGGGGAGGGTTTCGGCCTCGAACACGAGCCGGACCCCCGCGGCGCGGGCCATCTCCAGGCCGTGGCCCAGCAGCCCGAACCCGGTGACGTCGGTCACGCCCCGCACCCCGTGAGCGACGAGGACCTCGGCCGCCGCCCGATTGAGGCCGCGCATCCGGACGATCGCGACCTCGAGGTCGACATCGCGGACGCGACCGGCTCGGTGGCCGCTGACGAGCAACCCGGTCCCGAGCGGCTTGGTCAGCAGCAGGACGTCGCCCGGCCGGGCCCCGCCCTTGCGCAACAGCCGGTCCGGGTGCGCGACGCCGACCACGGCGAGCCCGTACTTGGGCTCCGGATCGCGGATCGTGTGCCCGCCGGCGAGAACACCACCGGCCTCGCGAACCTTGGATGCGGCGCCCCCAAGCACGGCGCGCAGGGCCGCCTGCGGGAAGCCCTCTGGGAAGGCCGCGATGGACAGGGCGAACAGGACGCGCCCGCCCATGGCGAACACGTCGGACAGCGCATTGGCGGCGGCGATCTCGCCGTACTCGGTGGGATCGTCGACCAGGGGCGGAAAGAAGTCCACGGTGCCCAGGACGGCGAGGTCGGCGGACAGGCGCCACGCCGCGGCATCGTCGGGCGGATCGAGGCCGGCGATGAGCGCCTCGTCCGGGGGCCCGAGGTTCGCACCCAGGCCCGCCAACGCCTCGGCGAGGAGGTCCGCCCCGAGCTTTGCCGCGCAGCCGCCGCAATCGGTCAGGTCGGTCAGCCGGAGGGCGGGAGCATCGGCAGGGCTGGACGGGCGCGGCACCCGGCGATCATACGGCGCCGCCCCGCGCGCACGCCCCCGCGCCATTGGGTGACATTCACGTGAACGTCAAGGTTGCTGCTAGACTGGCGGGCGATGCGTCCCACGATATTTCCCATGTCCGGCCGCCTCCGCCCGGACCCGGCCGACGCCGGCTACCGATGGCGGGTGCTCGCGATCACGAGCCTCGGGGCGCTGCTGTCCGCCCTGACGTCGGGCACGCTGGTGATCGCCCTCCCGGACATCCTGCGCGACCTCCACACCGACCTGTTCGCGCTGCTCTGGATCGTCGTTGGCTACACGCTCGTCGCGACCGTGCTCGTGCTCAATGCCGGACGCCTGGCCGACATGGTCGGCCGGTCGCGGACCTACGTCCTGGGTGTCTCGATCTTCACCGTGGCCTCGGTCCTGTGCGGGCTCGCCCCGACCGCCGAGACGCTCGTCGGGGCCCGGATCGTCCAGGGCATCGGCGGCGCGCTGCTGATGGCAACCGCGCCCGCCATCGTCACCGACGTGTTCCCTCGTTGGGAGCTCGGGCGGGCGCTGGGGATCAACGCCATGGTCGTCGGCGCGGGGCTGATGCTGGGGCCGATCCTGGGCGGGTTCCTGACGGCGTTCGGGTGGCGGACAGTGTTCTGGTTCAACGTCCCCCTCGGCGTCGTCGGTGCGGTGCTGGCCGCGGTCGTGATCACCGATCCGCACCCGCCGACGGGTCGCCGGTCATTCGACATCGCCGGTTCTGCGCTCTACCTGGTGGGCCTGATGGCGCTCATGGTGTCGCTCGCCTTCGGCGGCCTGTATGGCTGGACGACGCCGTGGGTGCTGGGAGGGATCGTGACGTTCGTGGTCGCGCTGCCGGCGTTCGTGTGGGTCGAGAGCCGCGTCGCCGAACCGCTCCTGGATCTCGGCCTGTTTCGCAACCGGCTGTTCGCGATGGGCAACCTCACCGGGCTGCTCAACGGGATCGCCCGCAACAGCGTGCTGTTCCTGCTGGTGTTCTACCTCCAGGGGGCGCGGGGCTACGATCCCGTCATGGCCGGCATCCTGCTGGCTCCGCTCGCCGCCGGGCTGCTGGTCCTGTCACCGATCAGCGGCGCCCTCGCGGACCGGTTCGGCTCGCGCGGGCTGGCGACGCTGGGCATGGTCGTGACCGGGATCGGGCTGGCCGGGCTGCTCACCCTCCAGGTGGACACCCCCTACTGGCAGCTGGCGCTGTGGCAGCTGGTGATCGGCGCGGGATCCGGGCTGTTCAACAGCCCCAACACCAGCGCCGTGATGGGGGTCGTGCCCCCGGCCCAGCGAGGCGTCGGCGCCGGGGCCCGGATGATGCTCACCCAGAGCGGGTTCGTGGTCAGCATCGCCCTCGCCATCGGCCTGGTCACCACGGCCATGGATCCCAAGGTGCTGCTGGCGGTGTTCTCCGGGACCCAGACGGGGGCCAGGGGCATCGACCTCGACCCGTTCATCGGCGCCCTCCACGTGGCGTTCGCTGCGGGCGTCCTGGCCAGTGCGCTGGGTGCCCTGGCCTCGCTCATGCGGGGCGGTCACCAGAGCTGGGAGCCGGCCCCGCGGCGCGAGGAGGTCCGGATCGAGCCCGAACGCGCCGAGCGAGCCCCGGGCGGCTAGGGTCGCCGGCGAGCGCGTACCATCGCGGCCGGGAGCGGAGGGGCCCCGGTGGGTTCCCCGGTCTTCAACACCGGTGGCGCGGCGCCCGGCGTCGCGCGGTGGGTTCGACTCCCATGCGCTCCCGCCACGCGCTGACGCTCGCGCTCGCGCGTCGTGCCGGATCAGGCCCGGGGGACGCCGAAGCGGGCCGGGTCAAGCTCGGTCGGGATCGCGGGGGATCGGCCCAGGACGAGGTCGCCCACCAGGCGCGCCGAGGCCGGACCGGTCGAGATGCCCCACGGCCCGTGGCCGGCGCACACGAACAGGTAGCGGCGGCCTGGCACCGCGCCGACGAGCGGACGGCCGTCGACGCTCTGCGGTCGCGCACAGGCCCGGACGCCGCGGATCGGGGCATCGGCAACGGCTGGGATGAAGCGGGTCGCGCGGACGAGGATCGGCTCCAGCCAAGCGGCGGGGTCGGGTTCCTCCGGCAGGAACGTCGAGCCCACGGCGCTGGCGCCGGGCAGCGGCACCAGGCTGAACTCGACGCCATCCGGGTCCGCCGGCGGCGCGGCGGTTCCGGCGCGGCCGGCGTCGGCGTGGCCGGCGTCGGGAACCTCGGCCACGCCGCCGGGCATCGTGTCCAGCACGGCCTCGATCCCGGCCTCCTCCAGCACGTGCTCCGGGGGGTGGGCAAGCTCCGTCTCGACCACCACGCCCCAGCGCGGCCGGATCGGCCTCCAGCGACCCGAAGGGTCGAGCAGCTCCGGTGTCCAGGGACCTGCGGCGACCAGGACCGCGCCGGCCGCGATCCGCGTCCCGTCGACGCGCACCCCGGCGACCGCGTCGCCCTCGACGTCCAGCGTGGCTGCGCGGCCCAGCCGGATCGCGGCGCCCCGGGCCTCCGCAAGCGTGGCGTAGGCATACGTCGAGGCGCCGGGCATCACCGGATAGCCGATGTCGACCCGGCATGCCCACAGGCCGTCGCCCGCGGCGGGCTCGACCGCCTGCAGGGCTCCCTCGCCGATGACCTCGATGTCCAGCGCCGGGAACGCCTCGCCGATGAGGCGGGCCTGGTTGCGGGCAGCGGCCTCGTGCGGGGAGATGTACAGCAGCCCGGCCGGACGGCGCGGGAAGGGAAACGCGTTCGACCGGCCGGCGAGGTCGCGGTACATCCCGACCGTCTCCGCGTACAGGGCGGCGAGCACGGGGTCGAACGGGTGCTGGACCACGCCCGAGTTCGCGCCCGAGGCACCCGACGCCAGCCCCTCGCGCTCGATGAGCACCACGCTCGCGCCGGCGTCCGCGAGGTGGGCCGCGGCTGCCGTGCCGACGATCCCGCCGCCGACGATCACGACGTCCGGTGCGGCGCCGCTAGGCATCGCATGACCTCCTGCTCCGGGACCCGCCGAATCCTAGTCCGGCGTTCCGTCCGCGTCGGGGTGAGGTCGAAGCGGGGCGGCTGGCTCGCTCTCGCCCTGCCTGCGATCATCCGCGCGTGAGCACGCGACCGCCGCACCCCCCGAGCGTCGAGCAGGTGCTGCTGCTCGCCCGGGCCGAGCTCGAGCTTGCCGAGCCCGACGCCCTGGTCCCGCTGGCCCGCGCCGTGGTGGCGGACGAGCGACGACGGCTCACCTCCGGGGCCCCGGCCGCGTCACCGGAGCAGCTGGCCGAGGCCGTCCTCTCCCGAGTCGACGCCCTGCGGGATCCCGCGCTGACGATCCCGCCGCGGGTGATCAACGCGACCGGGGTCATCCTCCACACCAACCTCGGGCGGGCGCCGTGGCCGCGCGCCGCTCGAGCTGCGGCCGTGGCCGCGGCCGCCGGCTACGGCTATCTCGAGCTGGACGAGGCCAGCGGCCGGCGAGGTGCCCGGTTCCGCGCCGTCGAGGAGCATCTCGTCGCGCTGACCGGCGCCGAGGACGCGATGGTCGTGACCAACGCGGCCGCGGCGCTGCTTCTGGCCGTCGGCCTGGCAGGACGGCGGGGCGCCATCGCCGTGTCGCGCGGCGAGCTCGTGGAGATCGGCGGCGGCGTCCGGATCCCCGAGGTGATCGCCCGCGCCGGTTCCCGGCTGGTCGAGGTCGGGACCACCAACCGGACCCGCGTCGACGACTTCGAGCCGCCGCTGGCCGGCGGGCACGCAATGGCGGTGCTTCGCGTCCACCCGTCGAACTTCGCGATGGACGGGTTCACCGAGTCCGCGGACCCGGAGGCGGTCGCCGCGCTGGCGCATCGCCACGCCGCCGTCGTGATCGACGACCTCGGGTCGGGCGCGCTGCTCGACACCTCGGTCTTCGGGCTGGCCCACGAGCCCACCCCGTCCGAGCGGCTGGCGGCGGGCGCGGACATCGTCGTGTTCAGCGGCGACAAGCTCGTCGGCGGGCCACAGGCCGGGCTGATCGTCGGTCGCCGGGAGCTCATCGCCCGCCTCCGGCGGGACCCGCTGGCACGTGCGGTCCGTGCCGACAAGGCGATCCTCGCCGGGGTCGCCGCGACGCTCGCGATCTACCGGGCGGGTCGGGCGACGCTGGACATCCCCGTATGGCAGATGGTCGCCCGGAGCCCCGAGGTCCTGCGCGAGCGGGCCGCCATGGTCCGGGAACTGGCCAGCGGCACGGGGCGCGACGACGTGACCGTGATCGCCACGGAGTCCGCGCTGGGGGGCGGGTCGCTGCCGGGGCAGGTCCTCCCGTCGTTCGGCGTGGCCGTTCCCGCCGCATCACCCGATCGCGCGGCGAGGACGCTCCGCGAAGCGCCCGAGCGGGTCCTCGCGCGGATCGCGGACGGCAGGCTCGTGCTCGATCTGCGGACGGTCGAGCCGCTCGACGACGTCGTCGTCGCCCGACGCATCGCGGACCTGCGGCCGCCACGTCGATGAGCGTCGTCGTTGGCACGGCCGGCCACATCGACCACGGCAAGACGACGCTGCTGCGCGCGCTCACCGGGATCGACGCGGACCGCCTGCCCGAGGAGCGGCGACGGGGCATGACGATCGACGTGGGCTACGCCCACCTCGCGCTGCCCGACGGGATCGTGGTCGACTTCGTGGACGTACCGGGTCACGAGCGGCTGGTGGGCAACATGCTGGTCGGGGCCGGGGAGATCGATGCGGTGCTGCTCGTCGTCGCGGCCGACGACGGTCCGAACGCCCAGACGCTCGAGCACCTCGAGCTGCTCGATGCGCTCGGGATCGGCGACGGGCTGGCGGTGGTGACCAAGGCCGACCTCGCGCCGGAGGCGGACCGGCGGGCGGCCGTCGAGGCCGAGGTTCGGCGCCTGCTCGACCTGACCGGCCTCGCGAGTGCGCCGGTGCTGGTGGCCTCCGCGGCGACGGGCGAGGGGATCGGTGCCGTCCGGTCGGGCGTCGCCGCGCTCGCCCGGCGGGTTGCCGGTGTCGCGCGGCAGGAAGGGGCACCCCGGTTGGCGATCGATCGCGTGTTCGCGATCCGCGGGCGCGGCACGGTGGTCACCGGCAGCCTGCGCGGCGGTCCGATCGCGCCGGGCATGACGCTCCGGCTCCTGCCGGACGGCGGCGTGGTGCGGGTTCGCGAGGTCCAGGTCCGCGGAGCGACGGTCGAGATGGCCGATGGCGGGCGGACGGCCCTGCTGGTGGGCAGCGTCGGTGCCGGCGCCCTGCGGCGGGGCCAGGTGCTGACCCTCGACCCCGCCGTCGTCGCCACGTCGCGCGTCCTGGTGGCCGCGCGACCCGCGGTCCGGCTGCCGGGGAGGGGCGCAGGGACCTACGCGGGCCAGCTCGCCGATCGCGACCGGCTGCGCCTGCATCTCGGGACCCAGCAGGCCGGCGCCCTGGTCGTGCGCGGGCCACGGGAGGCGATCGACCTGGCCGACGGATCGTCGATCGCCGTCCTGCGGCTCGATTCGACCATTGCCGCGGCACCCGGTGACCGGTTCGCCCTTCGGTCCTCGTCGCCGGGCTCGACGGCCGGCGGCGGGCGGATCCTGGACCCGACGCCCCCGCGGGGCATCTCCCGACGCCGGCTCACGCCGGAGCGAGCCGCCGCGCTCGCCGCCGCGCCGGCGGGGTCGACGATCGCGCGGCTCGAGCTTCACGGCGCGCTCCGCGGGTCGCGAGGCTGGCAGCTCGCCGCGGACGTGGACGCAGCATTGCGGGCCGAGGCGCTGGTCGTCGTTGCGGCCCATCACGCGTCGGAGCCCGGCTCACCCGGACTTCCAGTGCCGGCCCTGCGCACGGCCCTGGCGCGCGCCGGGCGGCGCAGCGTGACGCTCGCCCGGAGAGACGCGGACGAAGTCGCCCGCGACCTCGTCGACGCGTTGGTCGAGGATGGTTCGCTGGCACGGGACGGTGACCGGGTACGGGACCCGGCGCGGGCCGGGGGACCAACCGCGGACACGCTCGCGGCCATGGACCGGCTGGAGGCCGTGCTGGCCGTGCCGGCACCGCCCCGGCTGGCGGAAGCGGCGCGCGCCGCCGGCTGCCCCGCGGACGGGATCCGCGCGCTCGAGGCCGCGGGCCGCATCGTCCGGCTCGAGGACGACCTCGCCTGGTCCGCGGCCACCTACCGGGACCTCGCGAGGCGCGCCGTGTCGATGGCGGCCGCTGCAGGTCCGTTGACGCCGGCCGCCTTCCGCGACGCGACCGGGACCAGCCGGCGCTACGTGCTGGTGATCCTCGAGGACCTCGATCGTCGCGGGCTGCTGCGGCGGACGGACGCGGGCCATATCCTAGGCCCCAGGACGCTGGCCCGGCTCCGCGATCGAGCCGCGGCGGCGTCCGGACCGGGCGACGAAGCGGGATGACCGCCGACGCCGTCGTCCTTGCCGGCGGGGCT
Organism: uncultured Chloroflexia bacterium; assembly: GCA_963741915.1. GTDB lineage: Bacteria > Chloroflexota > Limnocylindria > Limnocylindrales > CSP1-4 > CAIXZV01. The sequence goes on from CAVUJW010000003.1 coordinate 214,269, forward strand.
TCGGCTCGCTTCGGGTCGGACAAGCTCGCCGCCGACCTGCACGGCCGGCCGCTGCTGCACCACGCGCTCGACGCCGTCGCGGCGGTCGCGGACCGCATCGTCGTGGTCGTCGGTCCCGAGGCCGCCGAAGCCGATCTCCCACCGTCGCTTGCCGGTCGGATCGTCGTGGTCCGTGACGCCGTCGCGCATCGCGGTCCGCTGGCCGGCCTGGCGGCCGGCCTCGAGGGCGCCACCGCCAACCTGTGCCTCGTCGTCGGCGGCGACATGCCCCGGCTCGTGCCGGCGGTCCTGCGCGTGCTCCTGGATCGCCTCGAGGGCGATCCGTTGCTCGCCGCGGCTCGGCTCGAGGCCGAACCCCCGCCCCCGCTGCCGATGGCGGTCCGGCCGGGCCTGGTCAGTTCGGCCGTGCGGTCCCTGCTGGCCGAGGACCGCCGATCGCTTCGCAGCCTGCTCGAGCGCGTCCCATGCGCGGTCGTGCCCGCGATCGAGTGGCGCTTCCTGGACGCGGAGGGCCGCAGCCTGGTCGACGTGGACGTCCCGGCCGACCTCGGCCCCGGGTGACCTGCGGTCGCCTCGGAGGGCAGGTGCAGAAACGCCCGCCCCCGGACGGGGAGCGGGCGTGTCTGCTGTCGGGACGCCGGGCCGGGAGGAGGAGCGGTCCGGGTCGATGGCGCCGGCCGGGAGAGAGGGACCGGCCGGCGTTGGTGCGTCGTTCAGGCGTGGGACCAGATGGTCCGGCCGGAGCCCTGGCCGCGGAGGCTGCGGGTCAGCCCGCGGATGGAGGCCATCAACCCCGACTCCCGGCGCACGATCCGGGCGAGGCGGGCGGCCGCGGCCTCGGCCCGAAGGTCGGCCTGGTAGTGGGCGACGTACATCGTGAGCGGGTGCATCGTCGATGCTCTCCTTTCCGCGGCAGCTGGGGTGGTGTCCGGTTCGTTCGTTGCCGCTGGGAGCAGTGTCGATGCGCGAGCCTCCCGGGCCCATGGACCCCGGACCACGAATTGCCTACGTCATCCGTCGGGTGGATCCCTCGTCCGATGTCGCCGCCCGGGAGCGCCCGCGGCGGCCCCGCTCCATTGGCCCGGCTACGCCTCCAGATCCGGGGACTCGTGCACCGCGTCGCCCTCGACGAACGTCGCCACGACCCGGGTGTCGCCGATCGCGCCGGCGCCCGGGTCGAACAGGTCGCGGTCGAGGATCGCGAGGTCGGCCAGCATCCCGAGGCTGAGCGCGCCGGCCTCGTCGAGGTGGTTCGCGTAGGCCGAGCCGGCCGTGAAGGCGGCCAGCGCGTCGACGAGCTCGAGCGCGCTCCTCGGGCAGGAACGGCGGATGCTCACCCCGGGCGTCGTCGGCGACCCGGTGGACCGCGACCTCGATCTGGGCGAACGGGTCCGGCGTGGACACCGGCCAGTCCGAGCCCATCGCGAGGGTCGCCCCGTGCCGCCGGAGCGAGCGCAACGGGTACTGCCGCGCCGCGACCTCGGGACCCAGGAACGGCAGCGTGAGCTCGTCCATCTGGTCCTCGTGCACCGCCCACAGGGCCTGGGCGTTGGCGACCGCCCCGAGCCGGCGGAACCGCGGCAGGTCGACGGGATGGACGACCTGGAGGTGCGCGAGCGTCGGCCGCGTGTCGGTCCAGCCGTTCGCGCGTCGCGCCGCCTCGACCGCGTCGAGCGCCTCGCGCACCGCCCGGTCGCCGAGCGCGTGGAAGTGGGGCTGGAACCCGAGCCGCGTCGAGCCGGGTCACGATCCGGCGCGAGCGCCCGGGCTCGATGAGGCTCCGGCCCCGGTTCCCGCTCGGCCGGCCTCGGGCGTCGAGGTATCGGTCGAGCATCGCGGCCGTGGCGTCTCGACGATCCCGTCCACGATGAGCTTCACGCTCGTCGCCGCGAAGCGGCCCACCGGCCCGCCGCCCGGCGCTCGACGAGCTCGTCGACCTGCGCTCGTCCTGCGCCTCGTCGTCCGGCCTCCCACGTCATCGCCCCGACGACCCGCGCCGTCAGCGCGCCCCGCCCGGCGAGCGCCACGTACGCCGCCTGGTCCCCGGGGTGACCGACGCGTCCTGCCACGCCGTGATCCCGAGCGAGTGGAGGTACCGCTGCCCCTCGAGCAGGGCCCGCTCGAGCTCGTCGGCACGCGGCGGGCGGAGCGAGGCGCGCCACCAGCTCCATCGCGCCCTCGTGGAGCGTACCCGCTCGGCGACCCATCGGGACGGCGCGCGATCCGGCCGTCGGGGCGGGTCGCGGCGTGTCGGCGGTGATGCCGGCGAGCTCGAGCGCCCGGCGTTGACCCACGCGTCGTGCCCGTCGCGGTTGTCGAGGAACACCGGCCGGTCCGGGAGGATGTCGTCGAGGTCGTCGCGTCGGGGACGCCGCCGGCGAAGTCGGCGAGCGGCCAGCCGCCGCCGGTGATCCACCCGGCGTCGGGGTGGGCGGCGGCCTAGGCGCGGATCGCGGCCCGGTAGGCGTCGACGCCGCGGACGTCGTGGAGGTCGATGCGGATGCCGGGCGAGGGCGGCGTGTGACCGGGTGGACGTGGGCGTCCTGGAAGCCGGGGGTGACCGTCCGGCCGCGGAGCTCGATCACGCCGGGTCCGCGGGCACCGACGAGCCGTCGCACCTCCCGGTCCGCGCCCGACGGCGACGATCCGCCCGCCGCGGACCGCGAGCGCCTGGCCCAGGACCGGGCGCCGTCGGCGGTGAAGATCGCGTCCGCCGGCGAGGACGAGGTCGGCGGGCGGGGCGTCGACGGCGGCGGTCATGGGCCCGAGCATGCCAGCGGCCGCGCGGTGCCCGGGACGCGGCCCGCGGGGCGCGACGCTGGTCGCGGGCGGTCCCCGGCGGGCCGGCCACCCGCTACGCTGCCGGGCCATGACACGCGTCGCACCTCCTCCATGCCGGCTACGCGGGCGACCGCGTCGCCTCCTCGATCGTCCTCGTCCGCGACGGCGAGGCGTCGATCGTCGTCGACCCCGGGATGGTCGCCCGGCGCTCGCTCATCCTCGACCCGCTGGCCGCCCTCGGCGTCGCGCCGGAGGCGGTGACCCACGTCTTCCTGTCGCACCACCACCCCGACCACACCCTGAACGTCGCGCTGTTCCCGAACGCCGAGGTGGTCGACTTCTGGGCGCGCTACCGGGACGACCTGTGGCTCGACCACGACGGCGACGGGTATCGCCTCTCGCCGCGGGCGCAGCTGTGGCTCACGCCCGGCCACACCGAGGAGGACGCGACGCTGCTCGTCGAGGCCGACGACGCCGTGTACGCGATGACGCACCTGTGGTGGGGGAGCGACCGCCAGCCGGAGGTGGATCCGCTCGGCTGGGACCAGGCGGCGATCGAGCGGGGCCGCGCCCGGGTGCTCGCGGCGGCCGACGTCGTGATCCCGGGCCACGGCGGGCCGTTCCGGGTCCAGCGCTGACGGTCCGGGCAGCGGCGTTCCGCCGGGCACCGAACCTCCGGGCAGCGCGCCGCGCCGCCCGGTCGCGCCCTCAGGCGGAGGGCGGCGAGGACGTGTCGGGCTGCCCGGCCCGCGCCGGCGCCTCCTCCCGCAGCCCCACCCAGTTCGCGGCCGCCCCGGCCGCCAGCAGCCCCGCGCACACCAGCGCGGCCAGGTGGAACGCCTCGGTCGAGGCGTCGCGCGCGGCGTCGGCGACCTCCTGCGGCGTGCCCGCCTTGGGCGGGTTGAGCGGCTGGACCTGCGCCCGCAGCGTCGGCGCTGTCGGGATCGAGCCCGGGCACGGCTCCCGCGAGCGCGGCGTAGAACGAGCCGGTGACCACCACGAAGATGAGGGCCGAGCAGGATCGGCTGCCCGACCCGGCTCATCGCGTTGTTGATCGCCGACGCGAGGCCCGCGTTGCGGACCGGGACCGACGACATCAGGGTCGAGGTCGAGCGGCGCGACGACGAGCGAGATCCCGACGCCGAACAGGAGCATGGCCGGCAGCACGTCGACGAACACGGCGACCGGCGGCAGGAACGTGGCCGGGTCGGACGGCGCCGAGCCGCCACGGGTTCGGAGGTCGCCGGCACGCGCGCGAACCAGACCAGGCCCGCGGCCATCAGCAGCGGGCCGATCCACAGGAACGGCCGTGCCCCGATCCGGCCGGCGAGCGAGCCGACCCGCGTCGACAGCACCGTCAGCAGGATGCTGCTCGGCAGCGCCGACGATGCCGGCCGCGGTCGCCGAGTAGCCGAGCACGCCCTGCAGGAACAGGTACTCGAAGGTGAACGTCGTGTACAGGGCGCCGTAGATCAGCAGCGTCGAGAGGTTGATGATCGAGAACTGGCGCGGTCGGAACAGGTCCGAGCGGGACGAGCGGGTTGGGGCGCCGGGCCATGAGGATCGGGAACGCGATCGAGCGCCGACGATGCCGACGCCGAGCGCCGCCCACGCGAGCGGGTCCTGCCACTGGCGGTCCTGGCCCCGGATCGCGCCGAACGCGAGGCCGCCGATCGCCAGCACCGCGACCACGGCGCCCAGCCAGTCGAAGCGGCCCGCTGGCATCCTCGTCGCGCGTCTCGGGCATGTACCGGAAGGTCGCGTACAGGGCGACCACCACGAGCGGGATGTTGAGAGGAACGCCGCCCGCCAGCTCACGGCGTCGACCAGCACGCCGCCGGCCACCGGGCCGATCAGCGTGGTCGCCGACGTCGCGGACGCCCAGATCCCGAACGCCCTCGCCCGCGCCGGGACCCTCGAAGATGGCGGTCAGGATCGCGAGCGACCCGGGCACCAGCAGCGCGCCCATGGCGCCCTGGAGGATCCGGAACGCGACGAGCAGCTCCAGCGTCGGCGCGATGCCGCACAGCACCGAGGTCGCGCCGAACCCGGCCAGCCCGATCGCGAACACCCTGCGCCGGCCGTAGTAGTCGGCCAGCGCCCCGGCCAGCATGAGCAGCGCGGCCAGCGTCGCGAGATAGCCGCTGACCGCGTAGGTCTGGCCCTCGAGCGTCGAGACGAGCGTGGCCGGCAGCTGCTCGCCGATCTTGGGCAGGGCGACGTTCACGACCGTGCCGTCGAGGAACACCATCGACGAACCGAGGATCGCCGCGAGCATGGTCCAGCGCTGGGTCGAGGTCACCGGATCTCCGTGCGGGGCGTGGTTCGCGGAGTGTCGCAGGCCGTCGGGCGCGCCGTCCAGCGGGCGTCCGCAGCGTGCGCCGATGCCCGATCACGCGGGTGCGCGCTGCGCGCGGCCGGCCCGCCGTCGCCGCCGACTCGCGGTTGGGGAGCCTGCTCTAGACTGCGCCCGTGCCCGGGCCCGTGGCGCTGGTTGGCGCCGGCGAGTTCCTCGCGCCGATGGCCGAGTTCGATCGAAGCCTGCTTCAGGCGACCGGCCGCCAGCGGCCGCGCGTCGTGATCCTGCCCACCGCGTCGTCGCTCGACGGGGAGCGCACGTTCCGCGCCTGGGCCGAGATCGGGGTCGAGCACTTCTCCGCCTGGGTGCCGAGGTGGAGCCGGTGCTGGTGCACGACGCGCCGAGGGCCATGACGCCGCGGCCCTCCAGGCCATCGGCGAGGCCGACCTGGTCTACCTGTCCGGTGGCCACCCGCGCCACCTGCTCGCGTGCTCTGCGGATCGCCGCTGGGCCAGGCCCTGGTGAGCGCGCACGCGCGCGGCGCGGCCGTCGTCGGCTGCTCGGCGGGCGCGATGGTGATCGCCGGGCGCTCCATGGACCTCCGGATCATCCCGCGCCCCGCCTGCCGCTGCCGTTCTCGTCCGCTGGCCGGCGCGGCCTGTGCCTGGTCGAGGGCGTGGCGGTCCTGCCGCACTACGACGCGTGGCCGGAGGCCGATGGCCGCGCTCGGTGGCGCTCCAGGCGCCGCGGGGGTCCGCGGTGCTCGGGATCGACGAGGACACGGCGACCGTCGGGCCGCGACGGCACGTGGCAGGTGCACGGCCGCGGCCGGGTCACGATGTGGCGCGGCCGGCACCGCGAGCGGTTCCGCCGGGGGGAGGCGTTCCGGCTCTGAGCCGCGACCGCTGGCTCCCCATGGGCTCGCCGGGGCGGCATCCAGCGACCGGCCGGGACCGGCCCGAGGTCAGTCGGGTTTGATCTGGCGGAAGCAGTCCGAGCAGTACACGGGCTTGTCCATGCGCGGCTTGAACGGCACCTGGGCCTGGTTGCCGCACGACGAGCAGATCGCGGCGAAGTACTCGCGGGGGCCGCGGTCGTCGGTGCGCTCGTAGCCCCGGGGACCGCCGATCGACCGCAGGTCGTAGCCCCGCCGTCGCGCGTGGCGCGCCGGTAGGCGCGGCAGGAGGCGCAGCGCTTGGGATCCGAGGTGAACCCTTCTGCGCGTAGTACTCCTGGTCGGCCGCCGAGTGGATGAACTCCACGCCGCAGTCGACACAGGTCAGGGTTCGGTCGACGTAGGTCACGATGCTCCTCCCGGGCGCGCGCTCGGACTGTGACCGGTGCGCGACGACACGGGGATCTCCCCGGGGCGACGGTTGCGGCGGGGAGTCAGCCGGGGCCGCGCGACCCAGGTGCCGGTTCTCGGAGTCCCTAGCTCGGGGCGCACCGGAGGTTCAGTGGCGCCGGCCTACACCGGCTCGCGCAAGGCTGCTGGCGGCGCCGTTCCACCCTCCCGCGGCCGGTCGCGAGCGTGACATCCGACCTGTCACAATGGCCGCCGAGACTCGGCATGGCGAGACGGGAGCGATGGGGGCGCCCGGATCGCAACCGGGTCCCGGGGGCGACCGAAGGCCCCGACGAGCGCCCGGAGCCTGACGGCCCCGTGCCGCCGGGGCGGAGCGGCTGCTCGCGGGACCCGGTCGGCATGCCCGTCCCGGCGTCGATGATGATTGGGAGGCAGGCCCACCGCATGCTCCGACTGCTCCACACCGCGGACGTCCACCTCGGCGCTCGCCATGCTGATCTCGGCGAGGCTGCTGCGGCCCAGCGCGAGCGCCAGTTCGCGGCGTTCCGCGCCAGCGTCGACCTGGCGATCGCGGAGAAGGTGGACCTGTTCCTGGTCGCCGGTGACCTGTTCGATTCCAACGTCCAGCCACGGCGCTCGGTGGAGCGGGTGGCCGCGGAGCTGGCGACGGCTGGCCCAGGCGCGGATCCGAGCGGTGCTGTCCCCGGCACCCACGACGTCTACGACCGCAGCTCCGTCTACCGGGCGTACGACCTGGCGGCGATGGCCGGAGCGCGCCCGGCCGAGGACATGATCACCGTCCTCACGCCCGAGCGCCCGTGGGTCCACCTGGCGGCCGTCGACGCGGTGGTCCACGGGCCCGTGTTCGCCACCAAGCGCGCTCCGCACAGCCCCCTGCTCGACCTCGCCGCGCTCGAGGTGCCGACGGCGACCTGGCGGATCGGGCTGCTGCACGCGGCCATCGCCATCCCCGGGCGCACGGACCACGACGAGGTCGTGATCACGGTCGAGGAGATCGCCGCCAGCGGCCTCGACTACCTCGCCCTCGGTCACTGGCACTCGCGCCCAGGTGGCGACTACGCAGGGGCGTCACCTATGCCTACTCGGGCGCGCCCGAGCCGGTCGCCGTGGACCAGGATCGGGCGGGCAAGGTCCTGCTGGTCACCCTCGACGGAGGGACGGGGTGCGCAAGGCCGTCACGGTCGAGGAGCGGACCGTCGGGCGGACGATGTTCGAGCGGCTGGAGATCGACGCCGCCAGCGCTCGCCTCGCAGCCGGCGCTGGTCGACCCGGCTCGGCGCCGCTCGCCAACCCCGACCTCGTGCTCGACGTGCGCCTGATCGGGGTGCGACCCGACGAGCTCGACCTCGAGCCCGCGGAGGTCGAGGAGGAGCTCAAGGGGTCGTTCCTGCGGGTCCGCGTCCGGGACCTCAGCCATCCGGCCCTGACCGACGGCGCCCTGCCGCCGGCGGAGACGATCGCGGGCGCGTTCATCCGCAACGTCGAGGGCCGGATCGCGGACCTCGAGGCATCGGGTGACGAGGTCGCGGCGCGCGAGGCCGAGGAGCTCCGGGACGTGCTCCGGCTCGGTCGCCTGCTGCTCGCCGGCCAGGAGGTGACGCTGTGAGGATCACCAGCCTCGCGCTCACCGACATGCGTCGCTACCGGGACGCCGAGATCGCACTCGCGCCCGGGCTCACGATCGTCCGCGGCCCCAACGAGTCGGGCAAGTCCACGCTCCAGCGGGCGATCGAGCTTGCGCTCACTCGCCGCGCGACCAGCTCGGCTTCCGACCTGGACGGCCTGGTGCCGTGGGGCGGCGATCCCGAGGCGACGGACGTCGATCGCGATGTCGTTCACCTACGAGGATGAGGACGGGGGCGTCCACCAGGGCCGGCTGGCCAAGACCTTCCGCGGCGCCAAGGGCCAGGTCCGGCTGGAGCTCGACGGGGAGATCATCACCGACCCGGCGCGCGCCGACGAGCGAGCTGGCCGCGCTCTCGGGCGTGCCGACCGAGGGCTTCTTCCGCTCCACCGCCTCGGTGCGCCACCACGAGCTTGCCGGCCTGCAGCGTGACGAGGGAGCCCTGCGAGATCGGCTGCAGGCGTCGATCAGCGGAGCCGACCGGGGGACCAGCCGGGCCAAGAAGAAGCTGGACCGCGCGCTGCACGAGCTCCAGACCCGCGGCGCCAAGAACCCCGGCCGGCTGAAGGTGGCCGAGGATGCGGTGACCGACGCCGGCGCCCGGCTGCAGGCCGGCGAGGACGCGCTGGCACGGCTGGAGCGCGACCGGGACGCGCTCGCGGTTGCCAAGGACCGCCGGACCGAGGCCGAGACCGCGCTCGCCGAGCGGCGGTCGATGCTCGAGAAGGCCCGCCAGGCCGAACGGCTGAGCGCGGAGCGCGACGCGGCGCGCGAGCGGTTCGAGCGGTTCCGCGAGGCCGTCGTGCTGCGCGACGAGATCGTGGAGCTGGACCGGACGCATCCGGCCTCGACCCCCCTGGCCGTGCTCCGCTCCACCGTGGAGCGGCTGCGCGGGGTCACCGGCCGGATCGCCACGCTGGAGCAGATGCTCGAGGGCGAGGTGCAGGTCAGCTTCGATGTACCGCCCGAGGTCCGCTGGCGGCCGCTGTCGCGTTGGTCGCTGGTCCTGGTCGTGATCGGGATCGTGATCGCGGCCGCGAGCTTCGCGCTGGACGTCACCGGCCTCGTCAGTCTCGGCACCTGGCCACTGCTGCTGGGCGGGGCGGTCGCGGTCATCGGGCTGGCGCTTGCCGTCGTGGGGCTGTGGCTGCGACGCGGCGATCAGATCGAGCGCCAGCTGCGCGACGTCGAGGTCGACCGGCGGCTGCGGGGCCGATCGGACATGGAGCTTGAGCTGCGCCAGGCCCGAGGCGGAGCGCGACGATCTCCTGGGCCGCCTCGGCCTGGAGCAGCCGGCGGAGGCCGAGGCCCAGCTCCAGGCGGAGGAGGCGCACGTCGGCGAGATCGAGCGGCGCCGGGCACGGCTGTCGGGGCTGATCGGCGACGAGGCGCTCGACACGCTGCCGGCGAGACGCGACAGCGCCGCGCTCGAGGTCGAGCAGAAGAACGGGGCCCTGGAGGCGCTGGGGCCGATCGCGAAGGAGCCGCGGGCCCGGGAGCGCCTGGAGGTCGAGGTGACCGACGCGGAGCGGGCCCTCGACCGGGCCCGCGACGACGAGGCGAACGCGCGGGCGCGGGTCGAGCAGAACCCGATCGACGCGGAGGAGGTCGCCGGCCTCGCCGAGCGGCTCGCCTCGTGGACCGAGGATCTCGCCGCGCTCCGCCGGCGCGAGCGGGTGTACGCCCGGACGCTGGCGGAGATGCACGCTGCCGAGCAGGCGACGATGCAGCGCGCGACGCGCTACCTCGAGCGGCGCATGGTCAGCGACGTGGCCCGGATCACCGGTGGCCGCTATCGCCGGGTTCGCGTCGACGACACGCAACCTGGGCATCGACGTCTACTCACCCGAGTGTCGCGACTGGGTCCCGGTCACGGACCTGTCCCAGGGCACCCTGGACGTCGATCTACCTCGCGGCACGGCTCGGGCTCGTGCGCCTGGTCACCGGCGACCGGCGGCCGCCGCTCGTCCTCGACGACCCGTTCGTGACGCTCGACGACGAGCGGGCGCCTGCGCGCCCTGGAGCTGCTGCGCGAGCTGGCCGCCGACTTCCAGGTGATCTACCTCACGACGTCGAGCCGGTACGACCACCTGGCCGATCACGTCGTGGAGCTTGCCCGGCCCCACCGCCATCGACGACCACGTGGGGGACGAGGTGGCGTCTGCCTGAGGCGCTCGGGCCGGGCACGGCCGTCGTCCTGCTCGGCCTCGTCTCGGCGCTGACGTGGGGTGCCGGCGACTTCGGCGGCGGCCTGCTGAGTCGTCGCGCCCCGCTGCTGGGGGTCGTCGCGGCCACCCAGCTGGTCGGCCTGGTGGCCGCGCTCGCGATCGGGCTCGCCCGGGGTGAGGCCCTGCCCCAGGGCACCGACGTCGGCTGGTCCCTGGCGGCCGGCCTGTGCGGCGTGGTCGGCATCGTCGTCGCTGTACCACGGGCTCGCGGTCGGGCGGATGGGGGTCGTGGCCCCGACCACGGGCGTCGTGGGCGCCGTCGTGCCGGTGGTCATCGGGTTCGCGCTCGAGGGGTTCCCGGGACCGGCGGCGGAAGCCGGGATCGTGACGGCGCTGGTCGCCGTGGTGCTGGTGACCCGGGTGCCCGGTCACGCCGACGGGCGCCCGTCGGGGCTTCCGTGGGCGCTGCTGGCGGGCGGCTCGATCGGCCTGTTCAACGTGGCCATCGGCCAGCTGTCCAGCGGCCGGGGCGTTTGCCCCGCTGGTCCTCATCCGGCTCGTCCAGGCCGTGCTGATCCTGCTGGTCGTCGTCGCCTGGCGGCAGCCCTGGCGGCTGGACCGCGTGGTCGCTCCGCTGGGTGGTGCTGGTCGGGGTGCTGGACATGGCCGGCAATGTCGCGTTCATCCTGGCCGCCCAGTCCGGGCCGCTCGCGATCGCCGCGGTGCTGAGCCTCGCTGTACCCGGTCGTCGACCGTCCTGCTCGCGATCGCCCTGCTCCACGAGCGGATGACCCGCAGCCACCTCGCGGGCATGGCGCTCACGGTGGTCGCGATCGTGCTCATCGGGCTGGGCACCCACGCCGGCCCTTGATCGGCCGGCCCGGTCGCCGAGCGGCCGAGGTCGTACGATCGCGGGGTGCGGATCTCGGCCAAGGTTGACTACGCGGTGCGGGCGATGTGCGAGCTCGCGGCGCACGGCGGCGATGCCCCGCTCAAGGCCGACCAGATCGCGACCGCCCAGGAGATCCCGCTCTCGTTCCTCAACAACATCCTCGTCGACCTGCGGCGGGCCGGGCTGGTGCGCTCGCTGCGCGGGCAGGTCGGCGGTCACCGGCTGGCGCGCGCGGCCGCCACGATCACGATCGCGGACATCATCCGGGCGGTCGAGGGGCCGCTGGCGGACGTGCGCGGCATCCGGCCCGAGGCGCTCGCGTTCGACGGCCCGGCGGCGGCATTGCGGGACGTCTGGCTCGCCAACCGCGTGGGCGTCCGGCGGGTCCTGGAGCGCGTGACGATCGCCGACGTGGTGGCCGGGGTGCTGCCGCCCGACGTGCGGGTGCTGCTCGACGACCCGGACGTCCTGGTCGCCCATTGACGGCTTCCCGGCGCTGACCGCCGATCGCCGATCAGGCGAGCAGCAGGCCCCGCTTGCTCCGGATCCGGCGTTCCAGCGTTCCGAACACCAGCGTGTCCAGGATGATCCCGATGATCAGGATCACCAGCATGATTGCCAGCATCCCTTCGCTGTCGGCGAGGTCCCGGTTCACCTGGAGCAGCTGGCCCAGTGACGTTCTGTTGGCGATGACCACGATCAGCTCGCCGGCCATCAGGCTGCGCCAGGCGAACGCCCAGCCCTGCTTGAGCCCGCCGACGAACGCGGCAGCGCGGCCGGCAGGATGACGTGGCGGTACGGCGCCGAGGCCGCCGGCGCCGAGCACCCGGCCGGCGCGCGACGAGGATCGGCGGGATGTGGTCGACGCCGTGGATCAGCCCGTTGGCGATCGACGGCGCCGCGCCGAGGACGACCACGAAGAGGATCGCCTCCTCGGTCGAGCTGGAACAGCAGGATCGCGAGCGGGAACCAGGCGACCGAGGGCATCGTCTGCAGGCCGGTGATCAGCGACCCGACGGCGGACCGCAGGCACCCGGAACGCGGGACACGAGCAGCCCGACGCCGACTCCGATCGCCACGGCGAGCCCGAAGCCCCACACGGCACGCCGCAGCGTGGTGCCGCACGGCCGCGCCACAGCTCCGGCGGTGTGCAGCCTCCTGCCACAGCCGGCCGAACACGCCGGCCGGCGCGGGCAGCACGTACGTCGGCCGCCAGTCCGGTCCAGACCACGGCCTCCCAGGCGCCAGGCACGATCGCCGATCGCCGCCAGCTTGGGCCAGGTGGCGGCCCACGCGCGACGGCCGAGCGGGATCGGCGCGACGCGCGGCCGTGCTCCAGCGCGTCGAGCCCGGCGATCTCCCGCCGGCCGCGCGTCGCGTCCGTGGCTGCCGAGCGCGATCCGGCGCGGCAGGTCAGCGGCCATGGCGGGCGACCTCCTCGCGCAGGCGGCTCGGTGATCTGCGGCGGCGAGGCCGCCACGTCGGGGTCCTCGATCCGCCGCGGCCGCGGGATGGTCGACGGGGAACGTCGTCGGCGACGCGCCCCGGGCGGCTGGACAGGAGCACGACCCGGTCGCCCAGGCGGGCCGCCTCGCGCACGTTGTGGGTGACGAACAGGATCGTCCGCCCGGTCGCCTGCCAGATCCGCTCCAGCTCGTCGTGCAGGATGTCGCGGGTCATCGCGTCGAGCGCGCCGAACGGCTCGTCCATGAGCAGCACCTCGGCGTCCTGGGCAAGCGCGCGGGCGAGGGCGACCCGCTGGCGCATGCCGCCCGACAGCTCGTGCGGCTGGCGCCGGGCGAAGGCCGTGAGGTGGACCAGGTCGAGCAGGTCGGCGACCAGCTGCCGGCGCGCGCCGCGCGCGGGACGTGCCGCAGGCGGAGCGGCAGGTCGACGTTCTGCTCCACGGTCAGCCACGGGAACAGCGCCGCCTCCTGGAACATGAGCGACGGCTGCGCCCGCCCGCGTCGATGCTCGCCGCGGGTGGGCCGGTCGAGGCCGGCGACCAGGTTGAGCAGCGTGGACTTGCCGCAGCCGGAGGCGCCGAGCGAGGCACACGAACTCGCCCGGGCGCGACGGTCGAGCGACGATGTCATCGAGCGCCGTGACCGCGCCGGCCCCGCTGCCGAAGACCTTCGTGACGTGCCGCGATGCGGACGGCCGGCGGCTCGAGCCTCGGCTCCGGCGGCGGCGCGACCGAGTCGCGGGCGGCGAGGACGGCGGCGACCGTCGCGTCAGAGCCCCTGACCGCGTGCCTGCCGAGCGCGGCGAGCACCTGGTTGAGCGAGGTCCAGGGCGTAGAGGCCGGCCAGGTCGACCGGGGTCGTCCAGCAGGCCGAGGCGCACGGCGTCCTGCGCGGACCGCTGGAGCGAGGAAGCGACCGGGTCGACCGTGAACGTGAGGTTGGCCCATGCAGCGCGCAGCAGGTCATCGCCCAGCTTGCGCGTGGTGAACCGCTCGATCTCGTTGTTGACGATCTGGCGTGCCTGCGTCCGGGTGCTCGTTGACGAAGTCGACCGCCTCGACGTTGGCCGCAGCAGGATCCGCGCCACGGCGTCGGGGTGGCCGTCGAGGAACTGGGTTGCCACCATCAGGTGCGTGGTCACGTAGCGGCCGTCGGGCCACAGGTCGCGCTCGTCGACAGCACGTGCGCCGCCGCCCTCCCGGACCAGTCGGGTGGCCCACGGCTCGGGCACCCACGCCCCGTCGATCGTGCCGGCCATGAACGTCTCCAGCGTCTGGGCGTTGTCCTGGGGCACGACCGACACGTCGCCGCCCCCGGCTGTGTCCGTCGTGAGCCCCTTGGCCGGCAGCCAGGCCCGGAGCGCGACGTCCTGGGTGTTGCCCAGCGACGGCGAGGCGATCGTCTTGCCCGCGCAGGTCGGCGGCGCTGGCGATGCCCGGCCGCACGACCAGGAAGGCGCCGCCCGAGGTGGAACCCGAGATGACCCGCACCGCCTCGCCGTTCGACTTGACATAGGCGTTGATCGCCGGGTTGGGCCCGACGTACGTGATGTCGATCGCGTCGGCGAACAGCGCCTCGACGGCGGTGGTCCCGGAGCTGAACGCGCTGACCTGCAGGTCGGCGTTCGGGAGCAGCGTCTGGAGGGGGCCGCCTTCGGCGAGCGCCACCAGCCCCGGGGCATGGGTGATGTTGGGGAACACCCCGAACCGGACGGTGAGCGGGTCCTCGAGCGGCCCGGGCGTGCCTTCGGGCCCCACGGGCGCGGTCGCCGGGAGCAGCCGGATCGCCGGCCGGGTCCATCGCGGAGACGGACGGATCGCGTGCCGTCCCGCTGGCGCTGCAGCCGCCGACCAGGGCGATTGCGACGAGGGCCGTTCCCAGCGCCAACTTGGATCCGATCGGGCTCATAACGTCTTCGACGCTCCTGAACCTATGTTTCTCGGCTATTTCGAGTGACTTAGTGATGATAGTAGCATGATGGGGCAAGCCCCGGCGCGGGTCGCCAGGGGAATCAGCTCGCCGGGTGCGTTCAGGCCGGGGCGGGGAGCCGGCTGATCCGCAGCGCGTCGACGGCCGCCGCGTCGTGGAACCGGACCACGCGGGCAAACCCCTCGAGCTCGAGCTCGCGCCTCCCGACTGAATGTCATGAAGAAGGGCCTCCGCGGTGAGATCGTGGGTTCTCTGCGGAACCAATCACCAGGGAGGCCCGCTCATGTTGTACGCCGGATTGGACCTGTCGCGCCAGAGGCTGGATGTGCACCTGCTCGATGAGGATGGCCGAACGGTGGGGGTGACGGCCGTCCACCCGGATGCCGACGCGCTCCGCTCGCTGGTTGCCGCGATCGCCCGGCACGGCCAGCCGGTGACCGCGGCGATCGAGTCGATGAACGGGGCCCGCTTCGTGCACGACACCCTCGAGTTCGCGGGCTGGGACGTCGAGATCGCCGACGCGCTCAAGGTCAAGGGCCTCGCCCCGCTCGCCGCCAAGACGGACCGGATCGATGCCTGGGTCCTCGCCGAGCTCGGCCGCCGCGACCTCGTGCCCGCGATCTGGCTGCCCGACCCCGAGACCCGCGCGGAGCGCGAGCGGGCGAGGTTCCGGCTCCACCTCGTCCGCCACCGCACGGCGCTCAAGAACCGGATCCACGCCACCCTGATCGCCTTCGGCCACCCGGTGCCGGTGAGTGACCTGTTCGGCATCGCCGGCCGGGAGCTGCTCGCGGGTCTGGCGATCCCCGAGCCCTGGGCGACCACCCTCGCCACCAGCCTCGAGCTCGTCGACGACCTCGACACCCGGATCGATGCCTGCGAGGTCGACCTGCGGGCGATGGGCGCCGACCACCCTGACATCGAGCTGCTGCGCACGGTACCGGGCATCGGCTGGGTGCTGGGCTACACGATTGCGTCCGAGATCGGCCGCATCGCGAGGTTCTCCTCGCCCAAGAAGCTCGCCGGGTACACGGGCCTGTGCCCCATCGTCCGCCAGTCGGGCGGGAGGGATGACCGGGGGCCACTCGCGAAGAACGGACCCAAGTACCTGCGCTGGGCGTTGATCGAGGCCGCGACCCACGCATCCCGGCACCCGGCTTACAAGGAGCGGTACGAGCGCAACAAGCAGCGCCTCGGCCGCCAGCGCGGGTCCAAGGTCGCTCGGGTCGACATCGCCCGCGAGCTCTCGACCGCCATCTGGCACATGCTCACCAAGCGTGAGACGTTCCGCCCCGGCAGGTCCCACGGGACCGCTCTGGTCGCTTGACGACCCTCGACTGAGATGGACCGCCGGAGCATCCGATCCAACCTGGTCCTCCCCGACAAGAGGCAATAGAGAGATGAGCACGACTCACCCCACCAATCGATCGCTCCGGTTCAGGCCGGACCTTGACAACGGCCCTTCTTCATAGAGAGCGGTGCAGCCTGGCGAGCTGCCGCCGCACGACCGCCTCCGGGACGGTCCGGCCGTCCCGGGCCGCGTTGCGTCGCACGACCAGCGCATCCGGCAGGTCCAGCACGATCGCGATGGCCGGGACGCCCGCCCCCGTGGCCCGCCGAAGGAGGGGCGCCCGTGCACGCCGCTCCAGGTTGGTGGCGTCGACGACGGTCAGCCTGCCGTCCCGCAGCCGCGCCGCGACCTGCCGGTGGAGGATCGCGAACGCCGTCCCGGACACGGACTGGTCGCCGGCATCACCGCTGATGACCGCCCGCAGCCGGTCGGACGACACGACCTCGTCGGGCGCGAAGTGCCTCGCGGCGAAGGTGGACTTGCCGGCCCCCGCGGCGCCCACCAGCACGATCAGCGACGGGTCGGGGACCTCGAGGACCGTGGGCCAGGTCATCCTCGGGCTTGCTCGTGCGCGACGGGTACGAACGATGCGCCGCGGTCGGCCCGGCGGCGGCTCGGACGCGGGCGTCGCCTCCGGCGTCGCCGTCGGCGTCTCGGTGGGCTTGGGCGTCTCGGTGGGCTTGGGCGTCGCGGTCGGCTCCGGGGTCGCGGTCGTGCTCGGCCTGGGGGTCGCGGTGGGCCTGGGCGTCGGCCTGGGCGTCGGCCTCGGGGTCGGCCTGGGCGTCGGCGCGATGCCGCACGTCGACGCGCTCGAGGCGGTCCGAGTCCGGGCCGCTGCCGTGACGAGGGCATCGTGTCGAAAGCCCCGGGGCCGGACCCCGGTGGGCGTGAACAGCTGCGCGGCCATGGCCCGGATCTTCTTGATCTGGGGGACCTGGATCGATCCTCGCTGGTCATAGCCGGACTTCACCAGCGGATGGTCGATCACGATCCGGAACACGTCCTTGCGGGCGATGCCCGACGCGACGTCCACGTAGTCCGCGATGAAGCCGGGCCTGATGTTGGTGCTGATGGTCTGGCCCAGCGACCGGAGGAACTTCGACGGGTTGTCGAGGAAGCCGCCCCTGACGATCCGGTCGCGCAGGGCGGCGATGACCTCCTGCTGGCGGCCGGCGCGGGTGAAGTCGTTCTCGCCCGCCGCCTTGCGGACTCGTGCGTAGGCGAGCGCATGGTTGCCGTCGAAGTGGTAGCGGCCGGGCGAGATCGAGAACCCCTTGATGCCGTACTCCTTGTAGCGCGGATCGCAGAAGCCGTCGGTGACGTTGATGTTCACGCCGCCCACCGAATCGACCAGGTACACTAGGCCGCCGAGGTTGACCTGCGCCCAGTAGTCGATCTTGATCCCGAGCAGCGTCCCGATCGCCGCCGTCAGCACCGACTGGCCGTCCTTGGCGCCCGGGAACTTGCCGGGATGCCAGCGGACGTAGGACACCAGGCCGTTGATCTTGCCGCAGGAAGGTGCGCCCATCGGGCAGCGGCACGTCCACCATGTCGCGCGGGATCGAGGCCATCGACACCGTCCGGCCCACGGGATCGAGCGAGGCGACGATCATCGTGTCGGTCAGGGCCGTGGTGCGGTCCACGCCGGAGTCGATGCCGATCAGGAGCACGTTGACCCGCGGCACCTCCGGGGTCGCGGAGGGCGAGGCGCTGGCCGAGGGGGATGGGCCGGGCGACGACGAGGGGTCGAGCGCCGAAGTCCGGGTCGGCTGGTCTCGACCGGCGGCGGCGTCGCGTCCGGCACCCACGCCCCGCCCTCGGCCACCGGCTGGAACACCTGGGCCGCGGCGGCCTGGGCGTCGACCGTCAGGCCCGCCAGGTAGAGCTGCGGGCCGATCACGACCAGCAGGGACACGGCGAGCGCCACGAAGGTCGTGGCCGTCGCCCGGAACGTTCCCAGCATGCGGGTGGCACCGAGGGCGAACAGGCGCCACACGAGGATCGCGATCTGCAGGGCGACCAGCGCACCGAGCACGGCGGGGTCGAACAGGCGCGCCCCGAGCGAGGTCGCGGAGCTCGCCAGCACCACGACGATCGTCGCGCCCAGCAGCAGCAGCACCGGCGCCGCGAGCACCAGCGCCCAGCGCGCTCGACCAGCCACGAGATGACCGAGACCCGGGAACAGGGCGTTGAGCAGCAGCAGACGCGATGCGACCGGACGGCGGACGGCCGTCCGGGTGACGGGCTCGGACATCGCCGGGAAGCATGCGGTCGGCGCCGGATCTGCGAAGCGGGCCGGTCGCGCGGTGCCCTCGCGTCCCGTCCCCCTGTCCCGCGCGTCGCGAACGTTCGCCGCGCCCGTCCGGTACCGTCGCGGGGTGACGTCGCGCGCCCCGGGGCACCGTTCGCCGAGCGGCCAGGATTGGCGGATCCCGGTCGCCGTGTTCTGGATCACGCAGCTGGTCGAGGGGATCGGGGTGAGCCAGGTGTTCGCCCTGCTGCCGTCCTACCTGCGCGAGCTGGGCGTGCCCGAGGTCGACCGGCTGGCGTTCGTCGGCCTGTACAGCTCGCTCATGTTCGTGCTCGGGCTGCCGCTGGTGCCGCTGTGGGGCGTGTGGGCCGACCTGTACAGCCGCAAGGCGGTCATCGTCCGCAGCGCGCTGGTCGAGGCCGTGCGTGTTCGGCCTCGCCGCCCTGGCCCGCGAGCCGTGGCAGATGGCCGCTGGCGGTGCTCCTGATCGGGTTCCAGCTGGGCAATACCGGGGTGATGCTCGCGGCGATCCGCGACGTGACGCCGCGGCCGGCGGCTGGGCACGACCATCGCCCTGTTCGGCGCGGCCAACCCGGTGGGCTTCGCGCTGGGCCCGGCGCTGGCCGGCCTGCTCATCGACGGCGCTGGGGTGGACGATCCCGCAGGTGTTCGCTGCTCTCGGCGGGGCTCTCGATCGGGACCGCCGTGCTGGTGGGTGCTGGGCACGCGCGAGATCCGCCCGGAGGTCATCCCGCAGGGCCGCGTGCTGCGGCTGGCATTCGGTGCGGTGCGCGGCGTGCTGGCCGACCCGGCCGTGCGCCAGCTGTTCGCCGTCTACGGCGTCGTGTTCCTCGCCAACCAGGTGTCGCGGCCCTACACGCCGGTGCTGGTCGAGGCGGTGGTCGGGCACGGGCCCCGGGCTCGCGTCGGGCGATCGGGCTGGTGATGGGCGTCGGCGCGCTGGTCGGGGCGCTCGCGTCGCCGGCGGCCGGCTGGGTGGCGGACCGGGTGGGCTTCCGCGCCGGTGCTCGCTGGTCGCGCTGGTCGCGGGCGGCGTGGCCAGCCTCGCTGATGCCGGCGGCGCCGGCGCTCGGGGCGCTGCTCGCCGCCGCCGTGCGTCCTGGGCGCGGCCGTCGCGACGACCGGCGCGATGGTGTTCTCGCTGCTCGCGACCGAGGTGCCACCCGAGCGCCGGTCGGCGACGCTCAACCTCGTCTTCCTGCCGCTGTACGTGGCCGGGATCGTCGGCCCGGCGGCCTGGCGCGGCGGGATCGCCACGGCGGCGGGGCCGGGCGGCCCGTTCGTGGCCGGTGCGGCCGTGTTCCTGCCGGGGCGGCGATGATCGCGTCGCGCGGGGCGGGGCCGTTGGCCGACCGCGAGCCCGCCGCGAGCCGGCAGCGCGTCAGCATCGTTCCCCCGCGGGCCGCGCCTGCGTTACGATCGCGCCATGCGCACCGGGATGCCTCCAGGTGCCGAACCTGCTGCTGCGACCGCGGCTGCGCGCGACGCGGCCCGGACCCGGCAGGGCCGCCCGACCGCGTCGCTGAGGTCGAGCCCGAGGTCATCAGCGCGGCCGGAGTCCGCTGGCTGAACCTGGAGCACCCGCGGGAGGCCGACCGCGACTGGCTCGAGCGGGAGTTCGGCTTCCACCCGCTGGCGATCGAGGACGTCGCCTCGCGCAACCAGCGCCCGAAGCTCGACACCTACGACGACTACCTGTTCATCGTCCTCCACTTCCCCGTGTTCGACAAGCCGAGCGGCGCGACTGCTGACGGCCGAGGTCGACCTGTTCGTGGGCCCGGACTTCCTGATCACCCTGCCGGACCAGAACCTGCCGCCGCTGGCCGCGATGTTCGAGCGCTACCGGGAGCGCGAGGAGGTGCGCGAGAGCGTGTTCTCCAAGGGCACCGGGTACCTGCTGTACAAGATCGTGGACACGTGCGTGGACGCCTCGTTCCCGATGCTGCGCCGGATGGGCGACAAGCTGGACCAGCTCGAGGACGACATCTTCGAGGGCCGATCGGCCAAGATCGTCCAGGACATCTCGAACGCGAAGCAGGAGATCATCAACTTCCGGCGGGTCGTGCGGCCGATGCGCGCGGTGCTGCGCGACCTCGAGCGCACCAAGCAGCGCTACCTCGCCGACGACCTCGACATCTACTTCGACGACATCACCGACGCCGCGGAGCGGATCTGGGACGTGCTCGAGAACTACAAGGAGGTCGCGGAGGCGCTCGAGGACTCGAACGAGTCGGTGCTCTCGCACCGGCTGAACGACTCGCTCCGCGTGCTCACCGCGTTCAGCGTCATCCTGCTGCCGCTGACGCTGCATCGCGAGCATCTTCGGGATGAACGTCAAGGTGCCCGGCGAGGGCCAGCTCGAGGCGTTCTGGGGAGTCATGCTGCTGATGGCGGCGCTGCGCGTCGCGCTCGTGATGTACTTCCGCCGCCGCGGCTGGCTGTAGCGCCCGATCGCGGGGCCGCGCGCCCTCGGGTCGGCCGCCGCGTGCCCTCGCGGTCGCCACCTGACCCCGGACATGCGTTCCCGGTTCTGCCGGCCGCGGCGTGCGCCACCGATTCGGGCGCCGCCAGAACTGGTCCGTTCGTGCTAGAGGCCGTGCTGGGCCGGCCCGACCTCCGCCCAACAGGACTCCGCGGTTCTATCTGGCGCCAACAGCGGCCGCCGGACGGTCGTGGTGACGACCGGCCAGTGCGCGACCCGGGCGCGATGATCCGGCGCTCGCGCGACGGCCGCGATGACGCGTGCCTGGCAGGCAGCGCCTACGCTGTAGGCAGCGATCGTTCGGCGGGGCCGATGTAGCGGACGTCGGGCCGGATCAGCCGGTTCGCCGCGCCCTGCTCGATCGCGTGCGCCGTCCAGCCCGCATGGCGGGCCAGCGCGAACGTGGCGGGGAACAGGTCGGGCGTCAGGCCGACGCCCATCAGCACGGGCGCCGCGTAGTACTCGACGTTGGTCTTGATCGGCCGGTCGGGGTGCTTCTCGGCAAGCACGCGCAGCGCGACGTCCTCGACCGCGATCGCCAGGTCGCAGCCAGTCGGGGCGGCTGTCCATGCACTCGGCGACCTGCGCAGCGCCGCGGCGCGCGGGTCGTACGCCCGGTAGACGCGGTGGCCGAAGCCCATCAGCCGCTCCCCGCGGTCGAGGGCGCCGCGGATCCACGCCTCGGCCTGGTCGGGCGAGCCCACCTCGTGGATCTGGTCCACGACCTCCGACGGCGCGCCGCCGTGCAGCGGACCCTTCATCGCGCCGATCGCGCCCGCACACGGCCGACGCGAGGTCCGAGCGGGTCGAGGTGATGACGCGGCGGTGAACGTCGAGGCGTTGAAGCCGTGCTCGGCGCCGACGATGAAGTAGGCGTCGAGCGCCTGGGCCGTGGCCGCGTCCGGGCGCTCGCCCGTTGAGCTGGTACAGGAAGCCGGCGACGAGGTCGAGGCCGGGATCGGGATCGACCGGCTCGATCGCCCTGGCGCAGCCGGGCGAACGCGGCCAGCGCGGAGGGCGAGGACGCGGTCAGCGCGCGCGCCTGCTCGGGCGTGGGCGGCCAGGCAGCGCCTGCGACGCGCCCCATGCGGAGACGGCGGTCCGCAGCGCATCCATCGGCTTGGCGCTCACGCGGCAGCGCCCGGAGCGCCGCCACCACCGGCGTCCGGCACCGGCCGGCACGGCAGCGTCGCGTCGGGCCGCCACTCGCCGGTCCACAGCAGCTCCGCGACCGCGGCATACGAGCCGTGCTCGACGAGCTCGCCGATCGGATAGCCGCGGTACAGCAGGCGCCCGTCCGCCCCGTCGATGAACGCGAGCGACGTCTCGCCGGCGATGACGCCCTTCGAGGCCGGGTGAGTAGGGACGGGGGTCGGCGGGCGCGGCGGCTGGCTCGGTCATGCGCTCGATGGTAGCCCGCCCACGCGCGACGCGAGCCGGATCGAGGACCGCCTAGCGCCGCTCCAGCGCGCGCAGCACGATGCGGACCACGACGGCGCCCAGCGTGGCGACGACGAGCGCGCCGATGAACCCCTGGACCTGGCCGAGGCCCAGCTGGCCGACCAGCCAGCCGCCGACGACGC
Source organism: uncultured Chloroflexia bacterium (assembly GCA_963741915.1). GTDB lineage: Bacteria > Chloroflexota > Limnocylindria > Limnocylindrales > CSP1-4 > CAIXZV01. The sequence goes on from CAVUJW010000003.1 coordinate 236,443, forward strand.
CGCCGATGACGCCGACCACGATCGTGGGCAGGCAGCCCTCGACGCTCCGCACCCCCACGATCCAGCCGGAGATCGAGCCGGCCAGCAGCCCCAGGACGAGCCAGCCGATCACGTCCATGGATACGGAGTGTGGCACGGACCCGACCCGCCGTGCCAGCCGAGCTCGACGGCGCGTTCAGGCGTCCTGGAGGAACGCCTCGACCAGCGGCGACGAGCGCGTCCGGCGTGGGTGTGGTGCGGGGCGTGGCGGGCCCCGGCGACGACTCGAGGCGGCCGTCGGCGAGCCGGCCGGCGAGGGCCGCCGCGGCGCCGTCGCGGAGACGCGGCCGGTCGAGGCGGAGCCGACCAGCTGGAGGACCGGGCGGTGACCCGCGCGAGGCCGTCGAGCGACGCGGCGACCCGCGTGCTGCGCGGCGTCAGCTCGCGCACGATGGTCGGCGCAGCGGCGACCCGCAGCGGCCAGATCGGCTCGGCCCGGTAACGCTGGAGGTCGGCCGCCGGCATCCCGACCGCCGCGCGTCATGAACCGGGCCAGCAGGCGGCCTCGAGGTCGCCGGCCGCGAGGTCGGCCCGCAGGCGCGCGAGCGTCGTCGACGGCCGCCGGTCGCGCGCTCGCGCTCGGGGCCGGCGCGCTCTCGAGGCGACGATCCGCCGGAACGGACGGGCCGCGCCCGCTCGGCGGCCGCCGAAGCGCGATCCGGCCGCCCAGCGAATGGCCCGACGACATCGACCCCCCCGCCGGCCGCCGAGGCCAACCCCGGCGACCGCGGCGACGTCGTCCAGCTCGCGCTCGAACGCGTACTCCCGCGCGTCGCCGGAGCGCCCCGCGCCCGCGCCGGTCGACGGCATGCAGCGTGAACCGCCGGGCGAGCAGCCGCGGTCCGACGACGCGCCACGTCCGGTGGTCGGCGGTGGTCCCGTGGACGAGGAGAGCGGCGGCCCGCTCCCCGAGCTGAAGACCGCGATCGGCGTCCCGTCGGCCGAGCGGGACGATGCGGCGTCGGCACCTCCGGGAACGGCGGCGCCGGCGGCAGGGGCGCCACCTGGGCCGAATCACGCGAGGCCGCGCTAGCCGCGCGGCAGCTCCGCAGCCGCCTCCTCGTCGAGCAGCCAGGTGGCGTGCCCAGCGCGCGCGGCCGCGCACGGGCAGCTCGCGCACGTCGTCGCCCGTCCAGGCGCGGCCCAGCGCCGAGCCTTCGACGCTCCCGCCGCGACGACCAGGACGATCGCGCCGCCGCGAGCACCCGCGGGTGCATCGTCACCCGCTCGACGTGCGGCTCCACGTGGGTGGGCGCCGGGATCGGCCGACGCACAGCGTCGTCCGCGTCCCACGCCGCCGAGCCCGGGAACACCGACAGCACGTGCCCGTCGGGCCCCACACCCAGCAGCAGCAGATCGAAGGCGGGCGTGCCGTCGGGGCCGGCGGGCCGGGCCGAAGTCCCGCAGCTCCCCGGCGTACCGTGCCGCGGCCCAGCCGGCACCTCCGCGCGCGATCGCCTCGGTGACGGGAAACGGATGGAGTGCCCGGCCGGGATCGGGATCCCGTCGCCGTCGGGTTCGTGCCGACCCCGGCCATCCGGCGCCCGACCGCGCCTCGTCCCCTCCGCTCGCCAGCAGCACCTGCTCCAACGGCAGGACGTTCGACAGGGGGTGATCGGGGGGCACGAACCGGTCGTCGCCCCACCACACGTGGACCCGGGCCCAGTCCACCGCGTCACGCAGGGGCGGGAGCCGGAGGTTGCGATAGATCCCGGGCGCCGCCGACCCGCCCGTCGTGGACCAGTGGGCCACGCCCGCGCGGCGACCGCGGCGCCGAGCACCCGGACGATCTCCTCGGCGGCCGCCTCCACAGCGTCGGATCGGGGGACGGCAGAACCTGCACTCGGGGCGGTCACGGGCGGGTCGGTTCGTCTGGTCATCGTGCGGCCTCCCGTGATCCACGACCGGACGAGCGCGGCGGCCGTCCGGATCGACTCCATGCCGAGCGGATCCCGGCCGCCCGCCTCGAGCGCCTCCCTAGCAGGTCCGATGTCGTTGCGGCGCGGCGCGATGAACGTCCGCTCCATCGCCTGGATCGCCGTCGAGCCAGAGTATGGACGTGGACGTCCTCCGCCTCGGCGGTGACGTCGGCGCGCAGCTCGGAGCGCGGTACGTCGCGAGGAGCTCGACCCGGAGCGTCGTTCCGGCGGGCATCTCTGGAGGATCGGCCGGACACCACGGCGATCTCCCGTGGCGACCTCGAGCGACGCGGTGAGCCCGCGGTGGAGCGGTGGCCGCATCCCGGCGATCCGCGGCGCCCCGCCCGGCGCCGCCGCCCGGCCCGGCGGTGAGCGGCGAAGCGACCCGGTAGCCCAGCCGCGAGGCGAGCCAGGCGACGTGGTACAGCGGCTTGACGACGTTGGTCGTCCCCGGCGCGCCGGTCTCGTCGCGCGTCGCGTAGGTCACCGCGATCCGCCGGACGTGGGCGAGGTAGGGGAGGAAGTCGGGCATGGTCGAACACGGTCGCGATCGCCTCGCGCCAGCGCGCTCTGGCGGACGAGCGCGAAGTCGCGGACGGAGGCGGTCGAAGCGGTCGTACAGGGCTGCCAGCTGGCGCAGCCGGTCCAGCCCGTCGCCCGGCCAGGTCGAGCCGTCGACGACCAGCCGGTCCGGCCCTCGAGCAGGTCCCGGGCGCGCGCCCGCCAGGAGCAGTGGCTCGCCCGGGCCACCAGACCGTGACCGGGAGGTCGTGGATCAGCAGCGGCGCGACCAGCGCCGACAGGTGCCGCCCGGTCTCGCCGCCGGCGGTCAGGTAGATCAGCTCGGAGCACGTCTCGGGCGCGTCCGGCCGGGGGAGGACGCAGTGCGCCTGGATCCGCGCGTCGAGCCAGGCGGTCCGTCGGGGTCGGCCGACTGGACGATCAGCGTCCTCGACGGATGCCGGCCCGTCAGGCGGCTGATCATCTCCGCCGCTCGCTCGCCGACCTCGGGCTCGGCGAGCGACACGACCAGGTTCATCACCGATCGTCCGCGCGGCGATGAACCGGGTCGGCTCGCCCTCGCCGTCGACGGTCAGGTCCGGCTCGGATCAGATCCGGGCGAGCTCCTGTTCGGTGTCGTCGACGCTCGAACGCCGGCTCGAGCTCGCTTCTCCACGTCCCCGATCGAGCGCACGTGGGAGACCCCGAGCGCAGGGTCGGCTCGACCGGGCCGGAGGCGGCTCCTCGACCGCGCACCGGTCCGCCCACGGCGCTGGTGCCGGCCGCGGTCCTCGCTCAGATCCGGCGCCACCGTCGGCCCTCCCGGACCAGCAGGTCGTCGGCCGCCTCCGGGCCCCAGGTGCCGGCCTCGTAGTTGGGGAAGTCCGGCGCCGGCATCTCCGCCCAGGCGTCGATCACCGGGTCGACGATCGACCACGCCTCCTCGACCTCGTCCGCCCGGGTGAACAGCGAGGCGTCGCCCAGCAGCGCATCGAGGATCAGCGTCTCGTACGCATCGGGGCTGTCGGTCTGGAACGCCGAGCCATAGGTGAAGTCCATGGTCACGTTGCGGACGTCGATGCCCAGGCCGGGGACCTTGGCGCCGAACCGGAGCATGATCCCCTCGTCGGGCTGGATGCGCATCGCCAGCAGGTTCGGCTCGGGATCGGTCGCGCTCTCGCGGAACAGCTGGTGGGGCACGTCCTTGAACTGGATCGGCGATCTCGCGTCGCCCGCTTGGGCAGCCGCTTGCCCATCCGCAGGTAGAACGGGACGCCCGACCAGCGCCAGTCATCGATGGTCAGCCGCGCGGCGATGAACGTCTCGGTCTCCGATGACGGGTCGACCTCCGGCTCGTTGCGATAGGCAGGGACCGGCTGCGCCTCCACCCAGTCCGGGTCCGTACTGGCCGCGCACGACGTCGCGCCGGACCTGCTCGGGGGTCATCTCGGTGATCGCCCGGATGACCTTGACCTTCTCGTCGCGCAGCGCGTCCGCCTCGAACGTGGTCGGCGGCTCCATCGCCACCAGCGACAGCAGCTGGAGCAGGTGGTTCTGGAGGAAGTCGCGGGAGGCGCCCGTCTCCTCGTAGAACTCGCCGCGGTTCTCGATCCCGATCGACTCCGCGACCGTGATCTGGACGTGGTCGATGTGGCGGCGGTTCCAGATCGGCTCGAAGATGCCGTTGCCGAACCGGAACACCAGCAGGTTGCGGACGGTCTCCTTGCCCAGGTAGTGGTCGATGCGGTAGACCTGCCGCTCGCGGAAGACCTTGCCCACCTCGCGGTTGAGCCGGATGGCCGAATCCAGGTCGCGCCCGAAGGGCTTCTCGATCACCACCCGGCGCCATCCGCCGTCGTGGCGCTCGTGGTCCAGGCCGACCCGGCCCAGCTGGGCGACGATCTGGGGGAAGGCGGATGGGTGGGTGGCGAGGTAGAACAGGCGGTTGCCACGCGTCCCGCGCTCCTCGTCGAGCTCGTCGAGCCGCTGCCGCGAGCGATTCGAACACCGCCGTGTCGGTGAAGTCGCCGCGGTGGTAGACGATGCGCGACGGCCAGGTCGTCCCAGGTGTCGGAGTCGACCGGCTGGACCCGCGAGAACTGGTCGAGCGAGGTCCGGAGCTCCTTGCGGAACGCCTCGTCGGTGAATGGACGGCGGCCGACGGCGACGAGCATGAACTCGTGCGGCAGCAGGTGCGTCCGCCACAGCTGGTAGAGCGCCGGGACGACCTTGCGGTGGGCGAGGTCGCCGGTCGCGCCGAACAGGACGAACGCGGCCGGGTCCGGGACGCGTTCCAGCCGCAGGCCCTCGCGCAGCGGGTTGTCGAGGGTCCGCTGGCGACGCCACCCGCCGCCGCGTCTCGGCCGCGAGGCGGAGCTCGCGCATCGTGCGCGGGGCGTCCTTCCGGGCCGGCACCGCCGGCACGGCCGGTGCCGCGGGCGCCGAGCCGTTGGGCGCCTCGGTCGTGGTCGCCGGTCCGGCGGCGGCAGCACCGGACGTCGAGGTCGTGGGACGCGCCACCTCGAGCTACTCCTTCCTGACTGCGTGCCCGCCGAACTCGTTGCGCAGCGCGGCAAGCACCTTGGCAGCCGTAGGACTCCTCCTGGCGGGACCGGAACCTCGCCTGCAGGGCGAGCGTGATCACCGGCGCCGGGACGTCCCGGTCGATCGCCTCCTGGGCCGTCCAGCGACCCTCCCCGGAGTCGTCGACCCAGCCCTTGAGATGGGCGAGGTCCTGGCCCTGCGAGTCGAACGCCCGAACGGCAAGCTCGAGCAGCCACGACCGGATCACCGAGCCGTGTCCCCACAGGTCGGCGATCCCCCGCAGGTCGAGCCGGTAGTCGGAGGCGTGCAGGATCTCGAATCCCTCGGCGTAGGCCTGCATCAGCCCGTACTCGATCCCGTTCTGGACCATCTTCACGTAGTGGCCGGCGCCCGGGCCACCGACGTGGAGGTAGCCGCCCTCGGGGGCGAGGCGTGCGAGAACACGGGCAGCAGCGGCTCCACCGCGTCGGGGTCGCCGCCGACCATCAGGCAGTAGCCCGTCTGGAGGCCCCACACACCGCCCGAGACGCCGGCATCCACGTACCGGATGCCGCGCTCCTTGAGCCTCGGGTACCTGCGGACGTCGTCGTGGAAGTTGGTGTTGCCGCCGTCGATGATCGTGTCGCCTGGCTCGAGGTGCTCCAGCAGCTCCTCGATCTGGGCCTCGGTCGCGTCGCCCGCGGGCACCATGAGCCAGACTGCGCGCGGCGGGTCGAGCGCCGCCACCAGCTCGGCGATCGTGAAGGCGGCCGCGGCGCCCTCGGCCTCGATCTCCCGTGTCCTCTCGGGCGTCCGGTTGTAGGCGACGACCTCGTGGCCGTCGCGCACCATGCGGCGAACCATGTTCGCGCCCATCCGCCCGAGTCCGATGAAGCCGATGCGCATGTGGCCGACTCCGTTGGGCTGCGGAATCCGAGCTCCCGCTGGAGTGGAACAGCATAGGTCCGCACGGTCGGACGCGTCGACGGCCCACCGGCGATCCCCGAGCCGGCTGCCGGGAGGTGAACGATGAGCCACTGGTACACCCACGAGCGCTTCATGGGCGACCGCCATGCGGACCTCGACCGCGAGGCGGCCCGCAACGCCCTCGCGCGCGCCGCCCACGGCAGCGAGGAGGACCGGCTCGCCCGGCTGCATGCGGCCGTGGCGACAGCGCTCGGCCGGATCCGCGTCCCGTTCCGGAATCGGCGCGAACGGCGGCTGGCGTCGTCCCCTCGGGGCGCGGAACGGACGTGATCGCCCGACGCTTCGCACGACGGGCGCGGGTTCAGCCCTGCGGGTCGCCGGCCATCGACGCGGCCTCGATCGCGAGCACCTTGTCCAGGCGCCGTCGTGGCGCGGCGCGCCCGAGAACTCCGCGGCCAGGAACGCCACCGAGCACTCGACGGCCGGCTCGACGCCGATCACCCGGGCGCCCATCGTGAGCACGTTCATGTCGTCGTGCTCCACGCCCTGGTGCGCCGAGTACGTGTCGTGGCAGATCGCCGCCCGGATCCCCCTGACCTTGTTGGCCGCGATCGATGCCCCCACGCCGGATCCGCACACCAGGATCCCGCGGTCCGCGCGCCCGTCGCGGATCGCATCGGCGAGCGCCTGGGCGAAGTCCGGGTAGTCATCCTCGGGGTCCGACCCATCCCCGCCCAGGTCGATCAGCCGGTGCCGGTCGCCCAGCACGGCCCGCAGCTTCGCGATCAGCTCGGCCTTGAACGTGGCCCCTGCGTGGTCCGCGGCGAACGCGACGCGCATCGATCCGTCCTCAGCGTCCGAGCCCGGTGTCACCCGTGACGCCGCTGACGCCGACCCGTCCGTGCAGGCCCTCCCGAACCACCCGGCGACCCAGGTCCGCGACGTGATCCGCCGTGAACCCGAACGCCTTGAAGATGGTCGCGGCGGGCGCGCTGGCGCCGAAGCGGTCGAGCCCGAGGATGGCGCCCTCGTCGCCGACCCAGCGCTCCCAGCCTTGCGAGACGCCCGCCTCGACCGAGAGGCGCCTGCGCACCGACGGTGGCAGGACCGCCTCCTGGTACGAGGGCTCCTGAGCCTCGAAGCGCTCCCAGCACGGGAGGCTGACGACACGGGTCGGGATGCCGTCGGCCTCGAGCATCTCGGCGGCCGCCGCGCACAGCTGCAGCTCCGACCCGGTTCCCAACAGGATCAGCTCTGGAGACCCGCCGCTCGCCTCGCGCAGCACGTAGCCGCCGCGCCGGACGCCGTCCCTGGCCAGCTCGCGCGTTCCAGGCAGGGTGGGCAGCTTCTGGCGGGTGAACGCGAGGCCGACCGGGCCGGGCGTCGCGCCCGCGATCGCCGGACGCTCGACGGCCATCGCCCACGCCGCCACCGCCTCGTTGGCGTCGCCCGGGCGGACGAACCACAGGTTCGGGATGGCGCGCAGGGCCGCGTAGTGCTCCACCGGCTGATGGGTCGGGCCGTCCTCGCCCAGGCCCACCGAGTCGTGGGTCCAGACGTAGGTCACGTGGAGCTCCGACAGCGACGCCAGACGGACCGCGCCGCGCATGTAGTCGCTGAACGTGAGGAATGTCGCGCAGTACGGCAGGAACCCGCCGTGGCAGGCGATCCCGTTGGCGATCCCGCCCATCCCGTGCTCGCGCACGCCGAAGCGCAGGTTGCGACCCGCGTGGTCGGCCTCGAAATGGTCGGGGCCATCGGCCTTGACGTCGGTGAGGTTGGACTCGGACAGGTCGGCCGAGCCGCCGAACAGCTCGGGCAGCACGGCCCCCAGCGCCTGGATCGCATCCTGGCTCGCGTTCCGCGTGGCGACCTCGGATCCCGTGTCATATCCGGGCAGGGCGGCGTCCCAGCCGTCCGGCAGCGCCCTGGACACGCGGCGCAGGAGCTCCGCGGCCTGGACCGGGTGGGCCGCGCCGTACGCGTCGAGCCGCGCGTTCCACTCGGCGACCAGGTCCCGCCCGACGTCGACCGCGCGCCGGAAGTGGTCGCGGACCTCGTCGGGGACGTAGAACGTGCGGTCCGGGTCCCAGCCGTAGGCCTCCTTCGTCAGCCGCACCTCGTCGGCCCCGAGCGGGGCCCCGTGCGCCTTCTGGCTGTCCTGCTTGTGCGGGCTGCCGAAGCCGATGTGGGTCCGCACCGCGATGATCGACGGACGCTCATCCGCCTTGGCCGCCTCGATCGCGCTCGCGATCGCGGCGATGTCATTGCCGTCCTCGACGCGCTGCGTGTGCCAGCCGTAGGCGTCGAACCTTCCCAGCACGTCCTCGCTGAACGCCCACGCCGTCGGCCCGTCCAGCTGGATCCGGTTGTCGTCGTAGAGCGCGATCAGCTTGCCCAGCCGCAGGTGGCCCGCGAGCGAGCAGGCCTCGGACGCGATCCCCTCCTGGAGGTCTCCGTCGGAGCAGATGACCCACGTCCGGTGGTCGATCACCCGGTGGTCGTCGCGGTTGAACTCGTACGCCAGCCGGCGCTCCGCGATGGCCATCCCGATCGCGTTCGCCAGGCCCTGGCCGAGCGGGCCGGTGGTCGCCTCGACGCCGGGTGTCAGCCCGTGCTCCGGATGACCGGGGGTGATCGAGCCCCACTGGCGGAAGGACCTGAGGTCGTCGATCGTGACCCCGTAGCCGGTGAGGTGGAGGAGCGAGTACAGGAGCATCGAGGCGTGGCCCGCCGAGAGCACGAACCGGTCGCGATCGGGCCAGTCGGGCTGGGTCGGCGAATGGCGCAGGAAGTGCGTCCACAGCACGTACGCCATGGGCGCCGCACCCATCGGCGCACCGGGGTGCCCGGAGTTCGCCTGCTGGACGCCATCGATCGACAGGGTGCGGATCGTGTTGATGGCCAGCTGGTCGAGGCGGTCCGTTGCGAGGGTCATCGCTGCCTCCGGGTGCGCGGCGCTGGTCGGACGAGCGGGCCGGACGGGCGGTCCGGCGCGCGGTGCGGCGGGTCGGGCCGCTGATGCCATCCTACCGCGCCACCGGGGGCGAACCGTCGAGGCGGCTCCGCCGGGCCCGGCTGCCCGATCGGGCGGCCCGCGGCGCTATGCTCGGGAGGTGCCTCGACTGCCGGCTCCGTCGCGCATCACCGCGGCCCGCCGCCTGCCCGGCCAGCGCCGCCGTCGCAGCGCCGACCTGCCGCGGGTGGTGGTCGTCGGCGATCTCGTGCTCGATGTCGTGCTCGCCCCGGCGGTGCCGCTCGAGCGGGGCACGGACGTCAGGGGTCAGGTCCTGATCCGCCAGGGCGGGTCGGCGACGACGACCGCCCGATGGCTCGGCCGCCTCGGCGTCCGCAGCTCGCTGGTCTGCGCCGTGGGCCGTGACCCCGCGGGCAGGGCGCTGGTGGCGGCGGTCACCGGCGACCGCGTGACGGTGCACGCCGTGCGGATCACCGGGGCGCAGACCGGGCGGATCGGGGTCCTCGTGGCGCCCGACGGCGAGCGCTCATTCGTCACCGATCGCGGCGCGGCGCTCGGGCTGCGGCCCGAGGACCTGCGCCCGGACTGGTTCGCCGGCGCCGACGCCCTGCACCTGCCCGCCTATTCGCTGCTCGACCAGCCGCTCGGACAGGCCGGCCAGGCGGCGGTCCGGCTCGCTCGCGAGGCCGGAGCGCTGGTGACCCTGGACCTCGCCTCGAGCGGCCCGCTGCTGGCGTCCGGCCGCCTCGCCGCGCAGCGGCTGATCGCCGAGACCTCGCCGGACCTGCTGTTCGCGACCCGGACCGAGGCGAAGGCGCTCCTGGGTTCCCGGTCCGAGGAACGGCTGCTGGAGCTGGCCCCCGTCGCCATCCTCAAGCGAGGCCGCAAGGGCGCCACGATCCTGGCCCGGCCGGCCGACATCGGGCGGAGCGCCCACCTGCGCTTCGAGGTGGCCACGACCCCGATCCGGGCGGCCGACACCACGGGGGCGGGCGACGCGTTCGACGCCGGCTTCCTGTACGGCTGGCTGGACGCCCGCCGGCGCGGCCTCGCGCCGTCCGCGGCGCTGCAGCGTGGCGCCGTCGTCGGCAACCGGACAGCCCTGCGCCACCTCTCGATCCCGCGGGAAGAGCTCAGCCTCGCGTGACGCTCGTGCCGCCGGCGAGGTCAGTCGTCGGCAATCTCGAGACCGACGTGCGCGGCGAGCAGGGGAGCGAGGTCCACCAGCTGGCCGCGATCGATGCGCGCGCCGCGCAGCCGGTCGATGCCTCGGACGAGGTGGAGGTCGCTGCCCGACAGGTCCACGTCCAGCAGCCGCGCATCGTCGACGACCAACACGTCGATCACGCACGCCTCGACGCGCACCGAGCGCAGCGCGGCGCCGGTGAGGTCGAGCTCGCCGATGGTGCACGACTCGAGCGCCAGGTTCGCGAGCCGGGCGCCGCTGAGATCAATGAAGTCGAGCCGTCCGCCACGCATGCGCACGCTCGTCCAGGTCGCGCCGGCCGCGGTCAGGGCCCCGAACCGGCCGCCGATGAACAGCGTGTCGCGGACCACCGACTCGCTGAGGTCGAGGCTGGCAGCCGTGCAGTCCGCGAGGCGGCAGTCCGATATCCTGGCGCGGCGCAGCTCGAGCCCGTCGAGCCGGCATCGCTCCAGCCGGCAGCCGAGGAAGGCCGCGTTCTCGGCGACCTGGCCACCCAGGTCCAGTCCCGCGAAGTCGATCGCCTCGTAGTCGGACCGGGCCTCGAGCCGCGCGCCGCCGAACGACCTGAGCTCGGGCAGCACGATGTCGGCCGGCGCCTCGTGCCTGCGATCCCGCGCGGCCCGGCCGCGATCCGGCGCTCCCATCCGGGTGTCAGGCTCGAACGAAGCGGTCGAACCAGTCGAGCATCCGCGTCATGCGGTCGATCCGCCGGTCGATCCGGCCCGCCGCCTGGATCACGTGGAACTCCCCTGGGTAGAGCACGGACTCCACCACCCGGCCCAGCCAGCGCAGCGCGATGAAGGACGGCTCGTTGTCCCGGCGGCGCGGCAATCGTGCTCCTCGACGACCACCTGGCGGCGAAAGGTCCCGGGAGCGGACTGCCGGGGGCTCCGGCGGACGGATGCGCGCATCGGGTTCAGCCTAGCCACCGCTGCGGGTCGCCGCATCGGCGGTGCGCGGAGGGGGACGGAGCCCGGCGGCCATCGCGCCGCACGCCCGCTCGAAGCCTTGCCCGGCGTACCCTCAAGCCATGCTCGACCCCGACCACCTTGCCATCGCGCCCGAGGTCGCCGATGCGCTCGCCGGCGGCCGGCCCGTCGTGGCCCTCGAGTCGACGCTGATCAGCCACGGCCTGCCATACCCGCAGAACGTGCAGGTCGCCACGGCATCCGAGGCGGCCGTGCGGGCCGCGGGCGCCGTGCCGGCGACGGTGGCGATCGCGGACGGCCGGCTGCAGGTCGGTCTGTCCCGTGACGAGCTGGAGGCGCTCGCGACCGCACCCACGGGCAGCGTGCGCAAGGTCTCCCGTGGCAACCTGGCGGCCGCGCTCGCCGCAGGCGGGCCGGGGGCGACCACCGTGGCGGCGACCATGATCGCGGCCCGCGCGGCCGGCATCGGGGTGTTCGCGACCGGCGGCATCGGCGGGGTGCATCGTGGTGCCCTGATGGGCGCGCCGGGTGGACCGCCGCCCAGCCTCGACATCTCGGCGGACCTGGAGGAGCTGGCCCGGACCGCTGTGGCCGTCGTGTGTGCGGGGCCCAAGGCCATCCTGGACGTGCCCCTGACGATCGAATACCTCGAGACGCGGGGCGTGCCGGTCGTGTCGATCGGCATCGACGAGGTGCCGGGCTTCTACGCGCGCGGCAGCGGGATCCCGGCCCCGATCGCCGTTCCCGACGTGCACGCCGCCGCCGACGTCGTGCGCACCCACCAGGCGCTGGGGCTCGGGTCGGGCCTTGTGATCTGCACGCCGGTGCCGGAGCAGGACGCCCTGCCCGACCTCGTGACCCGCGATGCGGTGGACCAGGCGATCCGCGAGGCGGACCACACCGGGATCGCCGGGGCAGCGCTGACGCCCTGGGTGCTCGCCAGGATCGCCTCGATCACGGAGGGGGCGTCCGTGCGCGCCAACGTCTCGCTGATCGTGCACAACGCGCAGGTCGGCGGGGAGCTGGCGGGCGAGCTCGCACGGTAGGCGGGGCCGGGCCGACCGGGGGCCGCGATCACGGTTCGCCGAAACGCGCCCGTGCTACCCTCCACAGCCCGCCCATCGTTCCCGACCGAGGGCCTGCCCGTGTCCGCCGAGCGACCGCGAGTGCCGCTCCCGCCGGCCATCTCCGCGACGGCGATCCGGCGCGTCTACGATGCGCGGCCGGAGCCGGTTATCGCCCTCGACGGCATCGACCTCGAGGTCGCGCCGGGCGAGTTCTTCGGCCTGCTGGGGCCCAACGGGGCGGGCAAGACCACCCTGATCAAGATCCTCACCACGCTGCTCCTGCCGACGTCGGGCGATGCCCGCATCTTCGGGTTCGACGTGGCGGGTGACACCCGGCGCATCCGGCGGATCATGAACATGGTCGCGGGCGGGGAGCAGTCGGGCTACGGGATCCTGACCGTCCGCGAGCAGCTGTGGATGTTCAGCCAGTTCTATGGCCTCGGGCGTCGCGAGGGCTGGCGGCGGGTCGACGAGCTGATCGAGGCGGTCGGGCTCGAGGAGCAGCGCGTCCAGCGTGTCAGCACCCTGTCCACCGGCCAGCGCCAGAAGATGAACATGGCACGCGGCCTGCTCAACGACCCGTGGATCCTGTTCCTCGACGAGCCGACGCTCGGGCTCGACGTGGGCGCGGCGCGCTCCGTCCGCCAGCTGGTGCTCGACTGGAAGGCGGCGGTTCCCGGGCGGACCGTGCTGCTGACCACCCACTACATGGCCGAGGCGGACGAGCTGTGCGAGCGCGTTGCGATCGTCGATCGCGGACGGATCCTCGCCATCGGCTCGCCCGACGAGCTCAAGCGCCGGGTGCAGCGCGAGTCGATCTTCCGGCTCGAGCTGGACCGCCTCGACGGCGGCCCGTCGAGCCTGTCGCGGCTGCCGGGCGTCGTGTCGGCGGCGCTCGCCGCTCAGGCCGACCCGGAGACCCAGCGGGTGATCGTCAATCTCGTGCTCCGCGAGGACGCCGCGCTGGGCGGGGTGGTGTCCGCCCTGGGCGGGCTGGGCGGCCAGATCCTCGCGCTGCGCAAGTCGGAGCCCACGCTCGAGGACGTGTTCGTGGAGCTCGTCGGATGGGGCTTCGGTGACGAGGAGCAGGCGAGCGGTCCGGGCGCCGGCGACCGACCTGACGGCTTCAACGGGACCGGCGCGCTGGAGCCGGCGCGCAGCGCGGAGGCGGCCGAGGAGTCGCCGCCGGTGGAGGCCGGCCGGTGACGACGCCGCGCCAGGTCGGGCTGTTCACCCCGGCGACGGGTGGCACCGATCCGCGGGTCGACGCGGACTGGAGCCGCCGCCGGATCGCGGCCAACAACCTGCGGGCGCTCGTGGGTCGGGCGTACCCGCGGGTTCGCGGGATGGCGCGCGAGCCGTCGTGGGTGCTGTTCGAGATCCTGCTGCCCTTCCTCACCACCTCGGCGTTCGTCCTGGTCTACCGCGCGCTCCAGGCGCCGGAGGCGTACGTCGGGTTCGTGGTCCTGGGCGGGGCAATGTCGGCATTCTGGCTCAACGTCGTGTGGATGATGGCCAGCCAGCTGTACTGGGAGAAGAGCCAGGGCAACCTCGAGCTCTACTTCGCCGCGCCGATGCACCTCATGGCGGTGCTGCTGGGGATGGCCGTCGGCGGCCTGGTCATGAGCTCGACCCGCGCCGCGGCCGTGCTCGTGATCTCGAGCCTCATCTACGGCGTCACGTTCGAGGTCCACCAGTGGCTCCTGGTGGCGGTCGTGTTCGGGCTCACGATGTCGGCCCTGTACGGGCTGGGGATGGCCCTCGCGAGCCTGTTCCTGCTGTGGAGCCGCGAGGCGTGGAACCTGTCGAACTTTCTGATCGAACCGGTGTGGTTCGTGTCCGGGCTCAACTTCCCGGTGGGCCGGCTGGGCATGATCGGCGCGCTCGCGATCGCCATCATCCCGCTCGCCGTCGGCCTCGACGCGATGCGCCAGCTCGTGTTCGCGGGCCAGCCGTACATCACCGGCACGCCGCCGCCCGAGGTCGAGGCCGCGATCCTGGTCGTGATGACGATCGTGTTCGTCGCGCTCGCGCGCTGGATGATCCGGACGATCGAGCGCCTGGCCCGGCGGCGCGGGTCGCTCTCGATCCGCTGGCAGTGAACGCGATCCGGCGCCCCGTCGCCGGCGTGCCCGACGCCACCCTGCCCGGCCCGCGGCCGGAGCCGCCCGGTCCCGACCGGTTCGACCTCGCCCGGACCGAGGGCCGCGGCGCGATCGACACCCTGCGCGGCTTCGCGGTGGCGGTCCTGCTCGGCTGGCGGATCGAGTCCAACTGGACCGACCCGGCCCTGTTCTTCATCTACTCGATCGCCAAGCCGATCGCGTCGATGCTCCTGCTGGTCGTGATGATCACCATCGTGAGCGGCGGCGGATCGGCGGAGCTGCGGGGCTTCGTGGTGCTGGGCAGCGCGGTGTGGGCGACGCTCGTGGGCGGGATCGCGGGCCCCGCCTGGTCGGTGCTCGACGACCGCGAGCGATACCGGATGCTGAAGTACCTGTACGTGAGCCCGTCGCCGTTCCTGGTCGTCCTCGTCGGGCGCGGTGTCGCCCGCCTCGCCGCGGGAGCGATGGGGACGGCGATCGCACTCGGGTTCGCCGTGATCGCCTCGGGCTGCGCATCGATCCCCTCGCCGTGGATTGGCCGCTGCTGGCGGCGTCGCTGGTGCTGGGCATCCCGCCGATCGTCGCGACCGGTGTGCTGCTGGGGGCGATCTGCCTGCAGACGCGCCAGGAGAGCTGGTCCTATCCGGAGGCGTTCGCCGGGTCGCTGTTCCTGGTCACGGGGGTCGTGTTCCCGCTCTCGGTCCTGCCCGACCCGGTCGAGGCGCTCGGTCTCGCCAACCCGATCTCGTGGTGGGTGGCGGGCGTCCGGCTGGCCGTCCTGCCCGATGGGCCGTCGTCGATCGGCGGTCCGGGATCGCTGTGGGTCAGCCTCACGGGCAGCGTCGCGCCCGATGCCGCCACCATCGTCCTCGCCTTGTGCGCCACCGGAGCGCTGGCTACACTCGCTGCGACCGCCATCTTCCGATCGAGCGACCGCCGTGCCCGGGATCGCGGGCTGCTGGACCGGACCACAGGCTCGTAGCGGCCGGGCGCCGACCGGGGGCGGTCGGCCCCCCCGGCGAGGGACGACGAATGCGGATCTACGAGGGCAGCCCGCGCCAGGACTTCGAGGAGGTCTTTCGCTCGATCGGCGCGTTCCTGGACAGTCGCGGGATGCGCGACATCCTGCTGCTCGAGGTGCCGGACGGGTTCGTCGTGCAGGGCCTCACCGCGGCCGGTGGCGCGGGCAGCAGCTGGTCGGAGTCCGTCGGCTCGATCTCCAAGGAGACCCTGACCTTCCTCGACGACGACATCGCACGGTTCATGGAGGAGGCAGCCGCCCGGCGCGGCGCCGCTCCCGCCGACCAGCCGAAGGCCGGCCCGTACGAGAGCGCGCTCCGCGTGATCGGGCGGTGGATGGACGAGCAGAAGCCGCGAGACGTGTTCCTGTTCGAGCAGGAGGGCGCGTACGTGACCCGCCTCCAGATGGGCGGCCAGGGCACGGCGCACCACGCGCTCGCCGAGTTCACCCGGGACGACCTCGCGGACATGATCGCTCGGGCACCGACCCTGCGCGTCCCGGCCACAGCCCGCACGGACGTCCCGACCGCCTGACATCGCCCGCGGCGAGATCCCGCGGCGAAGGCCGAGGCGAGGCCCCGCGATCGAAGCAGAGCGGTGCCATCGCACGCATGACAGGCAGCCCGATCCGGGGCACAATCATCGTCTGTCGTCGTAATGAAGGAGGCCCAATCCGATGAAGGCGCTGCGGACCGTGGCCGTCGCGCTCGGGGTTACCCTGGGCGCTCTGATCGTGATCCCGCTGATCGTGCTGGCCGGCCTGTTCGTGTGGCTCAAGCTGACCGAAGAGGACGACGAGGAGGCGCTCGAGCTCGAGCAGGAAGGCGCCTGATCGACGCTCGGGCCCCGGCGGACCGCCCGTCCGCCGGGGATCCTCCGCGGCCCGCGACGCCCGCCGGACCGGCGGGCGTTTCCGTGTCCTCCGCGAACGGCGATGGCCAGGCCGGCGCTCGACCGCCGGACCGCGTGGCCCCGCGCCCGGCCGCGCCCGCCCTCGCTCGGCGCCTTGCCGAGCTCGGCGTGCTGGCGACCGTCGTGATCTGGTCGGCGAACTTCGTCGTGGTCAAGGCGGCGATCGGGGAGCTCGGGCCGCTCACGTTCACCGGATCCCGGTACGTGGTGGCCTCCCTGACCCTGCTCGCGGTCCTGAGGATCCGGCAGGGAAGGCTCCTGCCACCGACCGGGCAGCTGGGTACGCTGCTCGTGCTCGGCATGGTCGGCTTCGGCGCCTACCAGGTGCTGTGGACCATGGGCCTGACCAGCATCAGCGCGGGCGACTCGGCGCTGCTGGTCGCGGCCTCCCCCGTGGTCGTGGCGGTGCTCGCCGGCGCGGTGGGCATGGACCGCCTGACGCCGCCCAAGGCATCGGGTGCCGTGCTCGCGTTCGCAGGGGTGGCGATCGTGGTGGCGGCCGGGCAGCAGCTGACCCTGGGGGCGTCGCTGCCCGGCGACGCGCTCACCCTGGGTGCCGCCGCCCTGTGGGCCGTCTATGCCGTTGGCGGGACGCGCATCCTGCGGCGGGTCGATCCGCTCCAGGCGACCACGTGGACGGTGGTCGGTGGGGCCCTCGTGCTCGTGCCGCTCGGCGTCATCGAGGGTGTCGCACGGCCGCCGGCAGGCGTGACGCCCTGGATGCTGGTGGCGATCCTCTACTCGGGCAGCCTTGCCGCCGGGATTGCCAACGTGTTCGTGTTCAACGCCATCCGGTTCATCGGCCCCACGCGGGCAACGGCGATGCAGCTCCTCGTCCCTGCGGGCGCGGTGGTGCTGGGCGCGATGTTCCTGCAGGAGCCCGTCGGAGTGGGCCAGGTCGTGGGTGGGATCGTGGTCGTGGCCGGGGTGTGGCTCACGCGGCGGGAAGCCCTGGTCCCCGCCGGCGTTCGCGTCCGGCTGGCGCGTGCCCGGCCGTGACGGGGCGGTTGCCCGATCCGCGGCGGTTGCCCGGACGGGGCAGTACGACGCCGGCCTGACCGGCTCGCGCCGGCTGATGACCTGTGAGATCGGGCTGATCACGGCCGACCCGGCCAGCCTGATGGCCAAGGCCGCCGACCAGCCGCACGATTTCCGGCTTTCGCGCGTTTGCGGAGCGGGCCCTGGCCGCCGGGATCCCGGTCGAGCTCGTGTCGGACGGGTTCGGGTTCTTCATCGAGCCGGCGCTCCGGGCGCTGGGCGTGGGCCAGGTGCCCGTGGTCACCGCCGTCACCACGTTCGGGCCCGACGGTCCCGGCATCGCCTTCCCCAAGGGCAACCCCGACTGCTTCGTGAGCGGCACCTGCAAGCGGAACCGCGTCCTCGCCCACCAGGCCGCCGGCCGCGCGGTCGCGTTCATCGGCGACGGGCCGTCCGATCGCTCCGCGGCGGGCGACTCGGACCTGGTGTTCGCCAAGCACGCCCCGGAGCAGATCTGCCTCGACAGCGGCTGGGCGTTCCGGCGCTGGACCGATTTCGCCGAGCTCGGGACCTGGCTCGAGGGCACCCTGGTGGCGTCCCGGGCCGACCCGTCATCCTGCCGGGACCCGGCGACGACAGCTGTTCCGCGGGGCCGAGGTGTGGGGCCCGGACCGCTTCGATCCGGCCCCCGCGCCTGCCTCGTGCCGCGCGCGCCGCCGCAGATCCCGGCGCCTGCCTCGTGCCGCGCGCGCCGCCCGCGCCGCCGCAGATCCCGGCGCCTGCCTGCCAGACATGCAGATCGACCTCAAGCCACCCACCGACTCCGCCACGATCTTCGATCCTGCCCAGCAGGCACGTATTCGTTCCCATGGCGCATCGGCGGTCAAGACCGCGGCCCTTCGTGACCCCCCGCTGGCCTGCCAGGCCAGCCCCCGGCACCCTAACGCCCGAGCCGCACCCCGCGCGGCGGGCCATCGAGCAGCTCCGCGCGCCCACCCTCGACGCGCGCCCACACGATCCCGGCGCCGGGCCAACGGGCTCCGTTGCCACCCAGCGCGTCCAGGACATCCGCCGCCGCGGCCGGATACGCGGCCCGCAACGTGGCCTCGTACCTCCTCGCAAGCTCACGCGTGTCCCTGGTTGAGCGCAGGACGAGCAGCCTGGAGGTCGCCGGCCCGCCATCGACCGCGGCGAACCGCCAGAGGTCGGCCGACGCCAGCGACGACTCCTTCTCGCGATGCCACCGCACCTGCTGCTCCAGTCGACGGATCTCGCTGTGGACCTCCGCGGCGATGAGCAGCGGCGCCGACCGGTCAGACAGGACGAGGTCGATCACGCCTCGGGCCGGCCGGAACACCGGTACCTCGGGCGATGCGATCCATCGTGGGTGCAGCATCCCGAGCAGGGACTCGACGATCGCTGCCTGGAGGTGGTCGCGGATGCGCGGTCCCGTGTTGGGGTAGAGGCGGACTGACAGGTCGGCACCCAGCACCGTCGCGATCGCCGTGAGGGTGGTGAGGCTGGCCTCGCGCTGGCCGGTCTCGATCCGGCCCTCGAACGATGCGTCGATGCCGGCCGCCGAAGCGACCGCGGCGCGGGTGAGCCCGGCGTCGTCGCGCAGGTCGCGGATCGAGCGCCCAACCGCCCGGCGGAGCTCGAGGTCTCGGGTGCGGATCTCGCGCTGCAGTCGTGTCTCGCCCATGCGCGGCCCCCGAGGTCGTGGCGGTTACCCGGGCGGGACGGGCGGCCCGCCAGTCAAGCAGATCGACCTCGACCGCGGCTTATGCGACGATGCCGCCGCTTCCGGCCGCTACCAGCGCTCCCAGTGCGCGAACGTCCCGAACGGCACCCAGCCTCGCCTGAGGCTCGGTGACCGGACGTCCGGCAGGGGGCGCCCGACCGGCATGACCCCGATCGGCGCCAGCTCCTCGGGCAGGTCCAGCGCCCGGCGCAGCGGCTCCAGGCCTTTGGCCGGCCCCGCGAACCCGCAGCCCAGGCCCTCGTTCACCGCCGCAAGCATGATCGTCTGCATCGTGGCACCGATGTCGACCCACCAGAACGGGACCGGCCAGTCGATCTCGGTGCCGTCCTCCCGGAGCTTGTCCGCCTCCCGATAGCGCCGGTGGTAGATCGCCTCGCTGACGCACGGGACGAACTGGGCGGCACACTCACTGATCCAGGGGCCGAACACCGGGTCGTCCGCGTCCTCGCCGCACGCGAGCGCGACCGCCCGCCGCCGGTCGCGCTCGGTGACCACCATCAGCCGCTGTCCCTGGCTGAACCCGGCCGACGGCGTCCGCTGGGCCAGCTGCGCGATGCGTTCGATGACCTCGCGCTCGACCCCTCCCTCCTCGAACCGACGCACGGCACGGCGCTTCATGACGACCTCGGCGAACTCCATGGCACCTCCTC
Source organism: uncultured Chloroflexia bacterium (assembly GCA_963741915.1). Classification (GTDB taxonomy): domain Bacteria; phylum Chloroflexota; class Limnocylindria; order Limnocylindrales; family CSP1-4; genus CAIXZV01. The sequence goes on from CAVUJW010000003.1 coordinate 255,959, forward strand.
GCCGGCATCGTCGCATGCGCCCGCCTGGACGGGGACGTCTCGATGGCATCGGCCTCACGTCTCCGGCCCAGGCGGGGCGCTGGGTTCGGATCGCTCAACGCGTGGGGCGATGAACGTTTGACGCCCGGCGTCCACTCATAGGGGGCAACCGCGCCAGTGCGACGCGGCTGCCACGAGGGAGCCGGATCGGTGCGAGACGCCGTCGAACGGGCGATGCACGGAGACCGCGAGGCGTTCGGGTGGCTGGTCGGCCAGACCAGCGACCGGATGTACGCGATCGCCGCGCGGATCCTGCGCGACACCCACCTCGCGGAGGACGCCCTGCAGGGCGCCTTCATCACCGCCTGGCGCCAGCTCCCGACGCTGCGCGACCCGGACCGCTTCGAAGCCTGGGTCCGGAGGCTCGTCGTCCATGCCTGCTACGCCGAGGCCAGGCGTCGCCGCACGTGGTCGGCGAACGTGCGGATCCTGCCGGTCGACGGGCCGGCGGGTCCGGACGAGATCATGTCCGTCGTGGATCGCGACGCGCTCGACCGGGCGTTCCGACGCTTGACGGTCGAGCAGCGCGCGGTCTTCGTCCTGCACCACCACGTCGGGCTGGCCCTGACCGAGATCGCCGAGACCCTCGGCGTCCCGGCGGGGACGGCCCGCTCCCGATTGCATTACGCGACCAGGACGCTGCGGGTCGCCATCGAGGCGGACGCGGCGCCGGTCGTCCCCGAAGGACGGATGGCATGACCGCACCGCGCGACCCCGATCGGATCGTTCGAGCCTGGCTCGACCTGATGCCCGACGAGGCGCCCGATCGCGTCGTTGCCGCCGTCCTCCAGGCCGTCGAGGCGACGCCGCAGACGCGGAGGCCGCTCGACCGTGCCCTCCGGAGGTTCCCAACCATGAACCGGTTGTTCGTGCTTGCGGCGGCCGCTGTCGCGATCGTGCTCGTGACAACGGGCGTCCTGGTGGTCGGCGGTCCGACACCAACCCCCACCCCGACCCCCACATCCTCGAGCCCTTCGCCCAGCGCGTCGGCGCCCACGCCCGAGGATCTTCCGTCCAACCTGATCGGGACGTGGCTGGGTTCGAGGAACCCCATCCTGGGCAGCGCGCGGGAGGGCGCGGCGATGAGGCTCGGCCGGTCCTCCATCGGGCTGTTCGGGTCGAACACGCAGCGGCTGCCGGCCCTCACGGCGGTGGCGTCGATGGCGGGCGGTGATCTCCGGCTCGCCGCTACCAAGCCCTCCGGGGGCTGCACCCTTGGCGACGTCGGGACCTACCCGGTGACCATCTCCCCATCCGGGCAGACGCTCACCATCGGTGCAGGCACCGATCCCTGCGTTAATCGTCGGGCCTCCATCCCGGGCACGTGGTGGCTCTCGGATTGCATTCGTCCAGGGGATACCTGCCTGGGCATGCTGGATCCCGGGTCCTACGGATCGCAGTACTTCACCACATTCGTGGCGAAGGGCGTCGCGTGGGGCCCGGTCTACGGTGCCGTTACCTTCACGGTCCCTGATGGGTGGGCCAACGACATGGACTTTCCGAGCTCCTTCGGCCTCTCCCCAGCCGCCGACTACCGGGCGACGACGGCGCAGAGCCCCGACCCTGCGAACGGCATCATCGTCCTCGCGAACGCGCTCCCCGAGTCGCAGGCCACGCCGTGCTCAGGGTCGCCGGACCCTGCCGTGAAGCCCGGCGCCAGCGCGTTCATCGCCTGGCTCCGCACGTTGCCGGATCTCGAGGTCGGGCCGACCACGCCGGTTACGATCGCGGGACATGGAGCGCTGTCCGTCGACGTGTCGATGCCGACGACGCCGGCGGCCCCGTGCAACGGCTCGGAACCGGTGGTCGAGTACCTCTACTCCGCGGGCTGGTCGGCCAGCCCGACCACCTGGTACGCGGAGGGCATCATGCAGGGCGCGCGTGAGCGGCTGATTCTGCTGGACCAGGCGTCCGGCGATCTGACCGCGATCGTCCTCCAGGTGAACGACGCGAGCCGGTTCGACGCCTTCGCCGCCTCGGCGATGCCGATCGTCGAATTGTTCCGGTTCCCGGTCTCGTTCCCCGGGAGCTGACCGGCGGCAATCCCGGCCGCCCGTGGGCCACGGCACACATCCCGCGACGCCGGTCGCCTCCCGGCCAGCGTCGCCCACCGATCGGCGGCACCAGCGGGCCCGTCGCCCTCCGCGCCTCAACCGCAACTTGTCCCGGGCCGGGCGAACCGATAGCATGGGAAAAACCCCGGAGGACCCCGACCCATGGCGAAGTATGTCTTTGTGACCGGAGGGGTGACCTCCTCCCTCGGCAAGGGCATCACCGCCGCCAGCATCGGCCGCCTGCTCAAGGCGCGCGGCCTGCGGGTCTCCATCCTCAAGCTCGACCCGTATATCAACGTCGATCCGGGCACCATGTCCCCGTACCAGCACGGGGAGGTGTTCGTCACCGACGACGGTGCGGAGACGGACCTCGATCTCGGCCACTACGAGCGGTTCATCGACGAGAACCTGTCCCAGTCCTCCAACGTGACCACCGGCCGCATCTACCAGGCGGTGATCGCGAAGGAGCGTCGCGGCGACTACCTGGGTGGCACCGTCCAGGTGATCCCGCACATCACCAACGAGATCAAGGAGCGGATCACGCGCGTGGCGCGCACGGGCGAGCCGGACGTCGTGATCGTCGAGGTCGGGGGCACGGTGGGCGACATCGAGAGCCTGCCGTTCCTCGAGGCGATCCGCCAGATGCGCAAGGACCAGGGCCGCGCGAACGTCCTGTACGTGCACGTGACGCTGCTGCCGGCGCTGGCCGCCACGGGCGAGCTCAAGACCAAGCCCACCCAGCACTCGGTCAAGGAGCTGCGCGGCATCGGGATCCAGCCCGACGCGATCGTCCTCCGCTCGGACAGCGAGGTCCCCGACGAGATCCGCGAGAAGATCGCGCTGTTCACCGACGTCGACGTCGACGCCGTGATCCCGGCGCGGACGGCCGAGACCATCTACGAGGTGCCGCTCCAGTTCGAGGCGTTCGGCTTCGGGCGGCTGCTGGTCCGCGAGCTGGGCCTGGGCGACCCCGAGGTCAGGCCCGACCTCGACGGCTGGCGGGCGCTGGTGGCCCGGATCAAGGCCCCCAAGCCGACCCTCGAGATCGCCCTGGTGGGCAAGTACATCGAGCTGCCCGACGCCTACCTCTCGGTCACCGAGGCGCTTCGCCACGCTGCGTGGGCCAACGGGGTCGACGCCCGCGTGCGCTGGGTGGACAGCGAGCAGCTGACCCCGGCCAACGTGGACGAGCACCTCGCCGGTGCCGCCGGGGTGCTCGTGCCCGGAGGGTTCGGCCATCGCGGGATCGAGGGCAAGGTGATCGCGGCCCATTACGCGCGCCAGCACGCCATCCCGTACCTCGGCCTGTGCCTGGGCCTCCAGTGCGCGGTGATCGACTTCGCACGCGAGGTGCTCGAGTCGCAGGACGTCAACTCGACCGAGTTCGACATGTTCACCGCGAACCCGGTGATCGACTTCATGCCCGACCAGCGCGAGCTCGAGGACAAGGGGGGCACGATGCGCCTCGGGCTGTACCCGGCGCGCCTGATCCCCGGCTCGAAGGCGCGTGCGGTGTACGGCGAGGAGGTCGTGTACGAGCGCCATCGCCACCGCTTCGAGGTCAACAACCAGTACCGCCAGACCCTCGAGGCAGCCGGCATGGTCCTGTCCGGCATCTCGCCCGACAGCCGGCTGGTCGAGATCGTGGAGCTGCGCGACCACCCGTGGTTCGTCGCCAGCCAGTTCCACCCGGAGTTCAAGTCGCGCCCGGAGCGCCCCCACCCGCTGTTCCACGGGTTCGTCGCCACGGCGCTCGCCCTGCGTGAGGGGACCGAGCCCCGGCTGACGGCGGTGGGCCCGGGCCACGGAGCCGACCAGCCGGCACCGGCGGCGGTCGGGCCGGTTGCGTCGCCGGACGTCGCGGGGACGATCACCGGCTGATCGGGGCTGCGCTTCTCGCGCATCATCGTCCACACTTCTCGCGCATCATCGTTGACGCCGCGCAGCGGGGCGCGATATCCTCCGCACATTCCCCACCGGCCGCGCGCGACGGCTCCCCAATTCCGCGCGATCAGGTCCGTGGCGTGATCCATCGCCGATCACCGGGACGTCGCCCGGTGCCGGTCTCCACCCGTCGAGGTGTGCCCACTCCCATGCCGAATGGTTCCGACCAGCGACCGAGTCGCAATCGCCGGCCGCGTCGTCGATCCCAGACCAGCCGCCTGCCCGTGACCGAGCAGGACGAGGTCGCCGAGCTCGAGGCCGCGCGCGAGCGCAACGACCTGGACGTTCGCGACCTGCGCGAGATGACCGTCAAGGAGCTCCGCGAGGTCGGCGCGCGCCTGGACATCGAGGCTGCCCCGGCGGAGCGCCGCGACGAGCTGGTCGACCTCATCCTCCAGGCCCAGACCGAGCGGGCCGGCCTCGACTATGCGTTTGGCATCCTCGACATCGTCGACGAGGGCTACGGCTTCATGCGCCGGCACGGGCTGCTGCCCAGCCCGGACGACGTATACGTCTCCTCGAGCCAGGTGCGCCGGTTCGGCCTTCGCGTCGGGGACCGGGTCACCGGCGCCGTCCGCGCCCCGCGGGAGGGGGAGAAGTACTACGGCCTGATCCGGGTCGACAGCGTCAACGGTGTGGACACCGACACGGCCCGCCGCCGGCCGCACTTCGCCGACCTCACGCCGATCCACCCGATCGAGCTGATCAACCTCGAGTCGGACCCCAAGAACCTCAGCCAGCGGCTGGTCAACCTCGTCAACCCGCTGGGCAAGGGCCAGCGGGCGCTGATCGTGAGCCCGCCCAAGGCCGGCAAGACCATGCTGCTCAAGAGCATCGCCAATGGCATCAGCGCGAACTACCCGGACATCCTGCTGATGGTCGCGCTCATCGGGGAGCGGCCCGAGGAGGTGACCGACATGCGCCGGTCGGTCCACGGCGAGGTCATCAGCTCCACGTTCGACGAGCCGACCGAGAACCACACCCACGTCGCGGAGATGGCGCTCGAGATCGCCAAGCGCCAGGTCGAGACCGGGCGGGACGTGGTCATCCTGCTGGACTCGATCACCCGCCTCGCGCGCGCGTACAACCTGGCCCTCCCGCCCAGCGGCCGCACGCTGTCAGGCGGCATCGACCCGATCGCCCTCTACCCCCCCAAGCGGTTCTTCGGCGCCGCGCGCAAGATCGAGGAGGGCGGCAGCCTGACGATCATCGGCACCTGCCTGGTCGACACCGGGTCGCGCATGGATGACGTGATCTACGAGGAGTTCAAGGGCACCGGCAACAGCGAGCTCATCCTCGATCGCAAGCTGTCCGAGAAGCGGATCTTCCCGGCCATCGACGTCCAGCGCTCGGGCACCCGGCGCGAGGAGCTGCTGCTCGAGGAGGGCACGCTCAAGATGGTCTGGACGATGCGCCGGATGCTGTCCGCGGTCGGGACCAACGAGGGCATCGAGCTGCTGCTCAACCGGATCGCCAAGACCGAGAACAACGCCCAGTTCCTGGCGACGCTCACCAAGAGTCTCGACTGACGCTCGGTGCCCCGCCGCAGGCCATGTCGGAACGGATGCCTCGTTTTGCCCAGAATCGGGCGTGATGGCCCGAACTACCGGCAATTCGTCCCGCCACGCGTGGGTCGCCCGGTTTGCAGGACCCGCGGCCGGTCTGGTAGGGTTCGGCCGCGAGTTACTGGCTGACCCGGATGCCGGGATCGGCCTCGGGGGACCAGGAGAGAGACCTTCGCGACCCCGGAAGATCAGCCGACGCCTGCAGGCGGTTCCGTCCCGCGGCTCGATCTTCGTGCCAGGAGACCGTATTGCAGAAGCACGCGGCCGGTGCGCACTGTCACGTCGATGAGCGCCCCGACCACGCCCGAGCGACCGTCGCCACCCGGGTCAACCGCCTGAGCCTCCGCGCCGCGCGCGCGATCCGGGCGCGGCTCCACGGCCGCGTGGCGCTATCTCCCGGCACCGTCCTGGGCGGCCTCGCGGCCGCGCTGCGACCCTTCACCACGGCCGAGCGGGCCCTCCCGATCGCGGTCGGTGCGATCGTGGCGGTCGCCTCGCTGCTGGCGCTCCTCCCGCCGGCGTCCCGTGGCGCCGTGGGCAACACCGATGGCGGCGGCGGCGATGTCCGGATCGCGATCAGCGGCGGGGTCAACGCCTACGACCAGCCCGGATCCTTCGGCACCACCGGTGACGGCACCGATGGCTACCTGGTGTCGGGCATGCAGGGCTCCTCGAGCGCCAGCTTCCAGCCGGTGACCATCCCCGGTGACATCACGACCCAGCCAGGTGTCGAGCAGGCGTCGGTCGATCCCGGGCTCGTCCTCGACGACGGGACGCTGATCACCGGGTACGCGCCCGCGACCACGGTCGAGGACGGCGCCGACCTGATCCGCACCTACAAGGTGAAGTCCGGCGACACGCTGGTGGACATCGCCCACAAGTACGACGTCTCGATGATGACGCTGTGGTGGGCGAACAAGCTCAAGTCCAAGGACGACCTCCACGTCGGTCAGGTGCTGCGGATCCCGCCCGTCTCGGGCCTGGTGTACACGGTGCGCGCCACCGACACGCTGGACTCGGTCGCCGCCCGGTACAAGGTCGATGCGAGCGACGTGATCAAGCTCAACGGTCTCGAGGATCCGACGCTCGTGGTCGGCCAGGTGCTGGTCCTGCCGGGCGCCAAGGGCGCGCCGATCCCGACCCCCAAGCCGACCCCCAAGCCGGCCGTCAGGTCGACCAGCAGTCGCAGCAGCAGCGGCAGCAGCGGAGGCGGGCACAGTGGGGGGTCCGTCCACTACACGGGCGGCAGGTTCCACTGGCCGGTGGTCGGCGGCAACAACTACATCAGCCAGTACTACCACTACGGCCACGAGGCGATCGACATCGCCGCGGACTACGGCTCCCGGGTCGTGGCGGCCGCCGGCGGCCGGGTCACGTTCGCCGGCTGGAAGTCGAACGGTGGCGGCTGGCAGGTCTGGATCTCGCACGGCAGCAACACGTACACGACCTACAACCACATGTCCGCGATCACGGTGGGCAGCGGCCAGAGCGTCGGCCGCGGCCAGCAGGTAGGACGGATCGGGCAGAGCGGCAACGCGACGGGTCCGCACCTCCACTTCGAGGTCTGGATCGGCCCCATCTGGAACGGCGGCACGCGCGTCAACCCGCTGCGCTACTTCTGATCCCTGCGCTGCTCCTTGCCATCCCGACCGCCCGCGGGTCAGCCTGCCCGACGAGCACGGCCGGCGGACCGGCCGTGCTGCCGTGCGACAATGCCGACGATGTTCCTCGATGACGTCAGGATCGTCGTCCGCGCCGGCGCCGGCGGCGACGGGGCGGCGACCTTCCGGCGCGAGGCCCATGTTCCGCGCGGCGGCCCCGACGGCGGCGACGGCGGCCGCGGCGGATCGGTATACCTGCGGGTCGACGTCGGCCAGACGACGCTCCGGGACTTCCGGTACCGACACCAGTTCAGCGCCGGGACGGGAGGGCGCGGCGAGCGGTCGCGCCGCCACGGCAAGGCCGGCGAGGACCTGTTCCTCCCGGTCCCGCCGGGGACCGGCGTCACGGACGTCGAGACGGGCGCGCTGGTCGCGGACCTGGTCGCCATGGGCCAGGAGGTGATGGTCGCCCGGGGCGGCCGCGGCGGGCTGGGCAACACCCACTTCGCGACGGCGACCCATCAGGCGCCGCGGCACGCGCAGCAGGGCGAGCCGGGCGAGGAGCGCACGATCCGGCTCGAGTTGCGGCTGATCGCGGACGTGGGTCTCGTCGGCCTGCCTAACGCGGGCAAGTCGACGCTGCTGGCCGCGCTGACGGCCGCCCGCCCCAGGATCGCGCCCTATCCGTTCACCACGCTTGAGCCGAACTTGGGCGTGATGGACCTCGGGCTCGACGACGGCCGGCGCCCGACGATCGCCGACGTCCCGGGCCTCATCGAGGGCGCCTCGTCCGGCGCGGGCCTGGGCCACGCGTTCCTGCGCCACGTGGAGCGTACCCGGGTCCTGCTGCACATCGTGGACGGCGCGGCCCGGGACCCGCGCCGGGACCACGCCGTCATCCGCGACGAGCTTGCCGCCCACGACGCGAAGCTCCTCGACAAGCCGATGCTGGTCGCGTTCAACAAGCTCGACCTGGCGGCGGCCCGCGATGCGTGGCCGGGGTTCCAGGTGGCCATGCGGGAGGCAGGTATCGAGGTGGTGGCGATCTCCGCCGACTCGGGCGAGGGTCTCGAGGCACTGCGCGCGGCGGTCGGGGAGCTGCTGCCCGACGCGGACGGCCTCGCCCAGCCGATCGCGCCCGCCGGGGTCGTGGTCCACCGCCTCGAGGCCGCGGACGGGGGCTTCGCGCTCGACATCGACGACGGCACGCTGCGGGTCCGCGGGAAGCGGATCGAGCGGCTGGTCGCCCAGACCAACTTCGACAACGAGGAGTCGGCGGATCGCTTCCAGCGCGAGCTGGTGCGAGCGGGGATCGACGCGGCCCTGCGCAGGGCGGGCGTCAAGCCGGGCGACATGGTCCACATCGGCGGGACCGAGCTCGAATGGGAGCCACCCGAGGAGGATCGTTGAGCAGCGGCACGGGATCGTCGGGTGGCGTCGATCCCGGTGCCGGCGTTCCCCCGCCGGCACCCGTTGAGACCGGATCGCTGGGCATCCTGGGCGGCACCTTCGACCCGGTCCACCTCGGGCATCTGGCCATCGCCGAGGAGGTCCGCGAGGCGCTCGGCCTCGAGCGCGTGCTGTTCATGCCCGCCGCGCGACCGCCCCACAAGCCCGACCGCCCCGTGACGCCGGCGGCTGACCGGCTGGCCATGGTGGAGCTGGCCGTCGCCGACAACCCGTGGTTCGAGGTTAGCCGGCTGGAGGTCGATCGCGGCGGGAGTCGTACACCGTCGACACGCTCGGAGGAGCTCGGGGCGGACGGCATCGTCGACCCATGGCTCATCCTGTCCTCGGAGGCGCTGGCCGGCCTCCCGACGTGGCGCAATCCGGATCGCATCGTGGAGCTGTGCCGGCTCGCCGTGGTTCCGCGCGCGGGCCACGACGACCTGGACGTCGCCTGGCTGCGCGAGCGGCTCGCCGTCGACGAGCGCCGGGTGCGGTTCGTCGCGGGGCCCCTGTTGCCGATCTCGGGTAGCGTGGTGCGGCGACGCGTCGCCGCCGGTCGGTCCGTCCGCTACCTCGTCCCCGACCCGGTCGCGCGACACATCGCGGACCACCTGCTGTACCTCGAACCCGCCGGAGGATCCTGAGCGACGTGACCAAGCCCGCCCCGTCCACCGCCCCCCGGCCCGATGGCCTGCCGGCTCGCGAGACCGCGGCTCCGGCGCCGGACCGTGCGCCGCTCGACCTGGCGCGACGGATCGTCGAGCTCGCGGAGGACAAGAAGGCCGCCGACATCGTGCTCCTCGACCTGGGCGAGCTCACGACCCTGGCCGATGCGTTCGTGATCTGCTCAGGTGGCTCGGAGCGCCAGATCGACGCGATCGCCGACGGGATCGTCGAGGGCCTCCGGGCGGAGCATGTGCGGCCGATCGGACGCGAGGGCGCCCCGGAGTCGCACTGGGTGCTGCTCGACTTCGGAGCCGTGATCGTCCACGTGTTCACGCCCCCCGAGCGCGACTACTACCAGCTCGAGCGCCACTGGTCCGGCGCACGGACGGTGCTCCGCGTCCAGTAGCCAGCGGAGCGCGGGCGAGCGCCCAATGGTCCGGTACCGGCGGTGGCGGTACCCCTGGGTCATGTCCCCCTCGGAGCACCCTTCCTAGCATCCGGAACAGGTCGTCGGCCAGCAAGGCCGCCGCCACCGGAGATGGACCCGATGTCGGGCCTGCGAGATCGCTGCCCTGGCTGCAGCCGCCGCCTCATCATCACGCGGTTCGATACCACGTTCCGGCTTCCCGACCGGACGGAGCGGCTGTGCTTCGGCATCCCCGGTGGCCTGTGCGAGGCCTGCCACCAGCTGTACATCGATCCTGACCTGATCGAGCTGCTCGACCTCGGCGAAGGCCGCTGCGTGTTCGCGATCGAGAGCGACGTCGTGCTCCAGGAGGAGGCCTGGTCCTCGGCCGAGTAGGCCGGCCCGCCGGAGGGTCCGCGCGGGAGCGGTCTCCGCGCCCTGCCGGGTTCAGGCCTGCGCGCGGTCGCCGGTCGCGACCCGGTCGCGCACCCAGAGCACGAAGGCCAGCCGGCGCTGGCCGTCGGTCGAGCCCGAGCCCGGCGCGCCCTTGACCATGGCGTCGAGCTGCAGCAGCCCGTCGAGGGCAAACTCGAGCTCGGCCACCGTCCAGCGGCGCGCCTGCTCGACCAGCTTGTCCACCCGGAACGGCTTCATGCCCAGGGCCCTGACCAGGCTCCCCGGCGCGGCGCCGTGGCCGAGGTGGTCGGCGACCTCGATCAGCTCCCGCAGGCGGCGGTGGAGCTGGACCAGGACGACCGGCTCCGGGGTCGTGTCGAGCAGGCGGTCGAGCAGCGGTCCGGCCGCCGGGGTGCCGCTCGCCGATGGCGTCGAGGAGCGCCCAGGTCGAGTCGGGACGACCTCCGCCACCAGGGCCCGCACGTCGGCTTCGCCGATCGGGTCGAACGGCCGGTAGAGGGAGAGCTTCTCGAGCTCCGCGACGGCGAGCGCCCCCTGCCGCTGCCGGTCCACGTCGCTCTCGCCACGAAACCGCCCACCCGTCGCGCGAGCTCCTTCGCCGCCCCGGGCCCGAGGCGCATCCCCCGTTCCGCGGCGCGGCCCTCGATCCACGCGGCAAGCTGTCCCGCCTGCGGGGCCCTGAACGTCCTGGCATCGCCGCCCGCCCTCGGCACGGCCGTCTCGAGCCCCTGGAGCGCGGCCGACCGCCGGCTGCCCCCGTCGCCCTGTTCCACGAACACCAGGCGCGTTGCCGGGCGCGACGCGCGGACGGCTGCCTCCAGCGCCTCGCGGTCCGCCTTGGAGCGCAGCAGGGCAGCCGGATCGATGATCACGGCCAGCGTGCCGCCGCCGAACATCGGTCGCCGTCGCGACACGCTCCGCGACCTGCGCGCGTTCGTCTCCGGGCCGTTGACCCGCCAACGCTCGGGGCGGCCCCGGTTTCCGCCTCGAGCCGCTCGCCGACCGCGCGGATCGCCCGGTCGAGTGCGCGTAGCCGTCGTCGCCACGGTAGTACGCCAGCGACCGCGGACCTCGCCGCTCATGCACGCCACCCGCAGCGCGCCGTCGCGACCAGCGCAGCGGCGGACGCACGGTCGCGCCGGACGCACCCCGGCCGCGTCACGCGAGCCCTCTCGCTCGAGCGCTGCGGCCCGCGCCTCGACGCGGCCATTGTCCTCCGACCATGCCGTGCCCCCGGTGCGCGGCACCCGGGCCGTCGATCCCGGTGGGTACCGCCGGCGCCACGAGGCGAACCGCGCCGCCATCGGCTCCAGCTGCTGGCCGGCCCGCTTGTCCGCGTAGGCGACGATCCGGGCCTCCAGCGAGGCCGTCCGTGCCCAGGCCTCGTCGACCTGGCTCCGCGAGCCGGGTCACCGGGTGATCGCGGACCACGGGCGCAAGCTCGCCCAGCCCATGTGCCTCGAGCCAGGCCGCGGACCCGTCGCCGTGACGGAGGTGGGCGGGCACCACCGCTGCCGGCAGCTTGTCGATGTCGTGGAGCAGGGCCGCCGCGTCGACGATGGACAGCGAAATCGGGTGACCGCGGGCGACGGTCCGCCGGGCAAGCCAGGCGGCGACGTCGGCCACCGCGCACGCGTGCCGCAGGGACCAGTCGGGCGGATCCAGCGACGCCAGCAGGCGGCCAGCCTCGCGCCGGTCGGGGATCGTCATGGACGCGATCGTATCGGGTCGGCAGCGCGGCGGGCCGGGTGCCGGCAACCGGACCGCCGGTCGTGGGCAACATCGCCGTGCGCCCGCCGGATGCATGGACGACCACGCCGGCGGTGGTCAGGTCGATCGTGACGCTGCCGTCGCGGTCCGTGCGATAGACCCTGGCGCCCGATGCCTCGAGCCGAGCGAGCGTCGCCGGCGCCGGGTGGCCGTAGTCGTTGTGCGCCCCGACCGAGATCACTGCGACCGCGGGACGGACGGCGTCGAGCAGCGGCTGGCTGGTCGCGGTCGCGCTGCCGTGGTGCGCGACCTTGAGCACGTCGAGCCGCGGCAGCCCCCGGGCGACGAGCTGCGGATCCACGTCGTCCTCGGCGTCGCCCGTGAGCAGGAAGCGGCGGCCGTTGGCGTCACCCAGGAGCACGATCGAGGTGTCGTTGATCTCACGGCCGGTGGATCCCGGCTCGACTGGAACCGTCCCCGGGTCCGGCCACAGCACGTCCAGCCGGATCTCGCCCAGGATGATGCGCTGCCCGGCGGCGAGGGTTCCGCGCGGCGGCCCAGCGCGGAGGGCGGCATCCCACGCCTCCCAGCCCGGACCCGGGCCGCGCATGCCCGGCTCGTACACGCGACCAACCGAGTACCGGTCGAGCACGCGGACCAGGCCGGCGACGTGGTCCTCGTGAGGGTGCGTCAGCACCACGATGTCGATCCGTCGATCCCAGGGCGGGATCCGCTGGTCGAGCTCGACCAGCAGCCGGGCCGGATCCGGTCCGCCATCGACGAGCATCCGTCCGCCGTCCCGGGCCTGGAGCAGGATCGCGTCACCCTGACCGACGTCGAGCACCATGAGCCGGGTCGCCCGCCCAGCGGCGTCGGCGACGACGGTCACGCCGATGAGCGACGTGATGACGCCTGCCGCGAGCACGAAACGGGCGGTCCGGCCGAGGCGTGGGACCCGGATGCCCCGGCGTCCCGACGATGCACCGCCCGAGGCCGCCGGACGCTCCCGCACAGGCTCGGACGACGGCCGAGTTCGGTGGCGCCGCTGCCAGGCGATCCCAGCGCCGATCGCCATGGCGGCGGTCACCCCCGCCGGCGCCGCCAGCGTCTCCGGCAGGGCGACGGCGGCCAGCGGGAGCCCCGCGCCGATGCGCACGATGGCGACCATCACGTGCAGCACCAGCCAGCCGGGCAGGCCGGCGAGGGTCGCGATCCAGGCGGGCGCCCCGGCCGTGCCCAGGGCGCCGCCAGCCAGGGCCAACAGGCCGCCGGCCATGCCGATCGGCACCAGGGGGACGACCAGCAGGTTCACCGCCGGGGCGACCAGCGACAGTCGGGCGAACGTGGCGAGGACGTCGGGCAGGGTCGCCACCTGGGCGGCAAGCGAGATCCCGAGGCTCTCGGCGAGCCAGCCCGGCAGGCGTCCGCCACCTCGTCGCCCGAGCCAGCCGCCCAGCGACGTGCCCCAGGCAAGGAGACCGGCGGTTGCCGCGACCGACAGCCGGAAGCCGGCGTCCGAGATCATGTCCGGGCTGGCGACCAGGAGGATCGTGGCCGCCCAGGCGAGCGCCGGCGCCGCTCGCCCCGCGCGTCCGGTCTCCCGGGCCACGAGCACGACCGCGGCCATGACCGCCGCACGAACCACCGACGGCGAGCCGCCCGCGGCGACGACGTAGGCGGCGATCGTGCCACCGACCACGATCGCGACTAGCCGCCTCGGCCTGCCCCGCAGCATCGCGCCGACGATCCCTGCCACGATCGCGATGTTCCAGCCCGAGATCGCGACGATGTGGCTGGCGCCCGCGGTCGCGAATGCCGCGGCAAGGTCGCGGTCAACCCGCTCGCGGAGCCCGATGAGGATCCCCGCCGCCAGCCCGGCTTCGGGCTCCGGGAGGGCCCGCTGCAGGGCATCCCCGGCGCCGTCGCGGAACGCCTGCAGCGAGGCCGCGGATGCCGGCCGGACGATCCGGACGCGCTTGGCGTCGAGGGTCCCGGAGGCACCCGTTCGGACCAGGTAGGCGCCGTAGCCGTCGTCGTCGGGCGGCGGCCGCAGCCGGCCTTCGACCTCCACCAGCGTCCCGGCGCTCAGCTCGGGGTAGCCCGGCAGCGAGGCAACGACGACGACTGAGCCGTCGGCGCCGACAAGGCGCAGCCACGCGACCTGGTCCCCGTTCCTCGGTGCCCCGACCGACTCGACAACCGCGGTCCACGGCCCGTCGCCGGGCCCGGGCAGCGGCGGCGGTGCCCCGGCTGGCGGAGCGCCCAGGACCCGCAGCGCAACCGCCAGCAGGCCCAGCCCGGCGGCGATCAGCGGCGTCGGGTCGGCCCAGCGACGGGCAGCACGGAACGCGAGCGCCACTGCGAGCAACGCGGCGCCGGTGCCGACGGTTGCCATGGCCGTTGCTCCGGCCGCTCCGGCGGCCGCGCCGGCCGCAGCGCCCACGGCCATCCACGTGGAACGGGGCACGCCCATGCGGGCTCGCGTCACGGGCCGGCGGACACGAGCGGGCGGATCTTCTCCAGCGTCGACGCGCCGACGACCTTGCGCGTGCCGAGGTCGTCGACAGACGCGAACGGCTGCTGGTCACGGGCGGCGATGATCTTGGCCGCGGTCACCGGCCCGATCCCGGGCAGCGAGTCCAGCTCCTGAGCGCTGGCCCGGTTGAGATCCACCGGACCGGTCCCGGCCGTTCCACCCGGTGCGGTCCCGCCCACGGCAGCGCCGGTGCCAGGTGCCGGCTCGCCCCGGACCGGCACGTGGATCTCGTCCCCGTCGTGCACGATGGCCGCAAGGTTCAGGAGGCGGTCCGCGAGGTCGGCATCGACCCTCGCTCCGTAGCCGCCGGCGGCCGTGACGGCATCGCCCACCCGCGCCCCGGCCGGCAGGCGATACACACCGGGCCTGGCGACCGCGCCGCCCACCTCGACCACCACCGCGCCGTCGGTCGCCGACGGCGCGACGGACGCCCCGGCCGCGAGACCGCTCGCGTCGCCAGCAGCGGGGGCCTCGATACGGACGCCGGGGTCGCCTCGAGCGGCGAGCAAGAACGCCCCGAGGGCAACGGCAGCCGCGATCAAGGCGCCACCGATCGCAAGCCAGGGGACGGCGGGGTCGCCGCCGGACGATCGCTCCCGCGCCGGCGTTTCGGGGGTCTCGAGTGCGCGCCATGGCGCGCCGGACGGCTCCACGGGTGCGACAGCTCCCCGGCGGGCCGCGGGCGGGCGGTGGGGAGGATCGTCTGCCTCGTTGGGGGCACTTCCGACGAGGCAGACGTCCGGGCCCGACTCTACGTCGTGCGACTTATCGCTGGCTTACGCGCACCGGATCGCTGGTCGGGGTGCAGCGATCGCCGCACCACGAACAGTGACGCGGCGGCAGGCCCCGTGGCGAGACCTCGGATCATGGTTCCAGCAGGAACCCCCGGACCACGTCCACGAATGCCACGGGATCCTCCATCGGCGGCAGGTGCGCCACGCCCGGAAGCTCTCGGTAGCGGGCGTTCGGGATCTCGGCCGCCAGAACCGGGGCCATTCGCCGGATGTCCGACCGATCCAGGCTCCCGGCGAGCACCAGCGTGCGAGCGTCGATCTCGCCCAGCCGCGGCCGGTACTCCGGCACCAGCCAGGTCAGCTCGTGCCGGTACTCCGGCACCAGCCAGGTCAGCTCGGCGGCCGGCTCGTCGATGGCGTAGGCGTGCCGCTGCATCTCGAACACGCGCTGCCGGAGGCGCGGCTCGACCTCGGCGGCGCTGCGCTCCGGACCGTCCTGCCAGAATCGAACCTGCCCCCAGGCGGCCGCGTCGAGGTCACCGGCCTCCAGGGCCGCCTCCTCCGCCTCGTCGGCGGCGACCATCTCGTCGTCGTGGTCCCATCCTGCCAAGCCGGCACCCACCAGGACCATCCGGTCGACGCGCTCCGGATGCGTCAGGGCAAGATCGATGGCCACGTGGCCGCTCATCGAGACCCCCACCAGGCTCGCGCGCTCGATCTGGAGCGCCTCCAGCAGGCCGACGAGGTCGGCGGTCCAGCTGAATGCCGAGTTCGGGATCGGCGTGTCGCCGAAGCCCCGATGGTCGGGCGCGATGGTACGGAAGTCCTGCGCGAAGGCGGCCAGGACGTCGGACCACATCCGTCGGTCGGCGATGCCGGCGTGCAGGAGCAGGAGCGGCGGGCCGCTGCCGGCATCGTCGAAGGCGACCTTCGTTCCGTTGACCTCGATGGTGGGCATGGCGTCCTCCATGGGTCGATCCTGGGCACTCGGCCTGCAAAGCCGACGGCGAGGTCCCGGGAGCTCACGGACCCGATCGCTCTGCGTCTCACCGCTACAGCCGGGCCGTGGAGTCCACCACCCGCCCGTCCCGCAGCTGGATGACGCGGTCCGCAAGGTCGATGAGCGTGAAGTCGTGGATCGCCGAGATGGCGGTCAGTGCTTCGCTCCGCACGATCTGCCGGAGCAAGGTCATGATGCTGCGCCCGGTCTGCGAGTCAAGCCCGTCGGCACATCGGTCAGGAGCAGGTCGGGTCGGTTGCCAGCGCGCGGGCAATGGCCACCCGCTGGATGGCTGGCTTGGCCGCCGGTCAGGCCGGGAGGCGCTCCCACTCGACCCACCGGCTGCCGTCCCACCATCGATGCCAGGTGGCGCCGTCACGGCCGATCGCGAGCACGTCCAGGCGGTCCGGTCCGCAGGAGGTGGCGGTGGGTGCCGGGCCGATCGCCAGCGATCCGCCCAGGGACTCCCAGGCATGCCATGAGGCGCCGTCCCAGTAGCGGTTCCAGAGGGCGCCGTCATCGAGCACCGCGAACACCTCCATCTGGTCGACGGCCCAAGCCGTCACCGCCGGTGGCGATGCCAGCGCACCTCCAAGCGTCTCGGTCGGCCCCCAGACGTCGCCGGTGAGCGCTCGATGGCAAAGGGCCCGGTCCGGCTCGACCCAGAACAGGTCGATCCGTCCCGGGCCCCAGGAGGCGGCTGCGAGATCGTTCATCGTCACGTCCTCCGTGCGTGATCGGAGGACGTTACGCCGTGCCGCCCTCGATGCGGGTGGCAGCGGTGCAGGCCGCGTCCGACACCGCATGCGTGGCGTCGCTGAACCCACGGACGGGCCGGGCGAGGGCTGCCCGGAGCGCGTTGCGGCGGGGCGATCGGCCATCGTGACCGAACTCCGTAACCTCCCGCGCCAGCCGCCAGCGCGCAGCTTGCTCCTCGGCCTCCCGCTCACGCTGGAGGGCGAGATCGAGGGCGACGAGCCCCGAGAACATCCACATGGCTCGGCCTCCCATTCTCAGAGCTCGCGAGCTTCGAAGCCGTCGCGGCTCTCATAACCGGCGATCCCGGCCACCAGGCCGAGGATGACGAGCAGGGACAGGGCAAAGGGGACGATCATGTCCATGACGTTCAGGGCTCCGCTGGCGCCGGTGGCTGTAACCGGCTTGGTCGACTTGATGAGTTACATGCTATCGGCTTGCGCGTAACCTGTCAAGAAGTTAGAGTGGTTACGGGCGAGCTGCCCAGGAACGCGAACGACCATGAATCCGACCCCCAATCCGACCCCCAATCCGACCCTCGTCAGCCAGCCAATCGTCATCATCGACGGGGCCTCGTCCAGCGGCGGTCATGCCCACGCTGTCGGGCTCGATGCCTGCCTCGACCTGATCAACAGCCAGGAGCTGTCGGACGGCATCCCGGAGGAGCATCTCGCCAGCGCCGAAGACGCGGTTGCCTACTTCACGCAGCGTGGCCTCGCGCACGAGGAGGCGCTCCGGGCCCAGGTCGCCCGTGACGGCGAAGCCTCTTGGCTGACCCGGATCCACGCCGCCCGTGCCGCCCTGCGCGAGGTCTGGGATGCCCAGGTGGAGGAGCGGTTCCCGGACCAGGCGGCCCTGGACGGGGTGAACGCGGTGCTCCGGGAAGCCCCCCGCATCGAGCTGGTGCGGAGCGATACCTGCTGCGGGATCGGTCACCGGCACACGGCGATCGACCCCACCGGCGAGGCCCTCGCGCGCGTCGTCCAGCCGCTGGTGGACGCGATCGCGGCTGGGACCACCGATCGCTTCCGGGTTTGCGCCAACGATGGCTGCCGGTGGGTGTTCGAGGACACGTCGCGCGGCGGCCGGCGTCGCTGGTGCGACATGGCCTCGTGCGGCAACCGGGCAAAGGTGCGCCGGTACCGATCCCGGCACCGGGACGCCGAAGGTGGCGCGGGGATGGGGCCCAGCTAGCCCTGCTCGAGCAGCGGTCGAACCTCGGTCGCGAACCGGGTCATCGACTCCTCGTCGTAGTCAGCGGGCACACCGGCGATCAGGTGTCGATACCCCAGCTCGACATAGGGCGCGAGGCGCTCGGCCACGTCCTCGGGCGTCCCGACCGGCTGGTCCTCCCAGTGCCGTGCCACCCGGTTCCGGTCGAACGCCTCGTGGAACAGGCGCTCGGCCTCGACGCGATCGTCGCGGATGAACACGGTGCCCACCCCGGTCGTGCGCTCGATCTCGGCGGGATCGCGGCCCACCGATGCGCAATGCTGGAGCAGGACCTCCTCCTTGCGCCTGACCGCCTCGATCCCGCCACCGACGTTGTTCATGTCCGCGTACTTCGCCACCAGCTTGAGGGTGACCCGTTCGCCGCCGCCGCCGATGCAGATCGGGAGATGCGGCTGGATCGGGGCGGGCAGGTTGCGGGTCCGCCTTGCGCGATAGCGGGGGCCCGTCGCGGTGGGCTCCGTGCCGTCGAGCATGCCCCGCATCACCGGCAGTGCCTCGCCCAGCCACCGCAGCCGCTCCGGGAACCCGGACCCGAAGTCGAGGCCGAACGCCTCGTGCTCCTCCTCGAACCACGCGCCGCCGATGCCCAGGATCGCCCGTCCACCGGAGATATGGTCGAGGGTGGTCGCGAGCTTGGCGGTCAGGGTCGGCTCGCGGAACGTGTTCGCGCCGACCATCAGGCCGATCCGGATCTGCCGCGTCGCCTGTGCCCAGGCGGTGAGCACCAGCCAGCCCTCGTAGTTCGGCCCGTGCGAGTCGCCCACGATGGGATACAGATGGTCCCACGTCCAGAGCGAGTCGTAGCCCAGTCGATCGGCGCGGACCCCCGCTTCGAGCAGCCGGGGCCACTCGGTGTACTGGTTCCAGCAGAGCGCGCCGACCTTGATGCCCGTCATGAGGCCAAGTCTATGCCCAGGTCGTGGCCGGATCGAGCGCCGTCGCCTTTGCTGCTCGGACGGATACGACCTGCACGTTCGCCGACCCCCATCATCGCGGAGCGCGGTTTGGCTCGTGCCCTGCCCCGACCAATGACGATGCGGGGGCAGCCATTCGCCGTTGCGCGCTGCGGCGCACGTACCAGGCGCTGATCACCATGACGACGCCGACGAGCAATCCGGAGGCGTGGAACGAAGCCTCGGCGCCGCCCGCGACGAGGATCGCGAACGGACCGAACGACGCGACGAGCGCGAGGAAGACGTAGGCCCTTGTTCGATGGAGCCACGAGTAGGGCAGGAAGTGCCCGCCGTTGGTCGCGGCAAAGACAACCGGGAGGTAGAGCGGGTCGAGGTTGTACACGACGATCGAGGCGGGCAATGCCAGGCCCTGGGCCACGGCGATCAGCACGAACAGGCTGACAAGCGAGTTCTCCTTCGTCGACAGCGTCCTGTACCCGAGTTGACGCTCCAGGAGCAGTGACGCGGGAAACGCGATGAACCCCTGAAAGAGGTACACGAGAGCGCCGACCGTGGTCGGCAGGACGAAGCTCAGGGCGGCAGCGGCGATCCAGGTCCAGCCGTGGACGAACAGGAAGGAGAACCCGCCCCGATTTGCGACCAGGCTCTCGTCCCGCTCAACGTCGGTCGTCCTGTCGCCTGGTGCTGGACTCATCGCGGCCTCGGTTCGTTGGCCATGGCGCCCTTCTCCCTTGGTTCGCGAGCGTTACCTTCGCCACAGCCACGGCCGGGGCGACGTCCGGGCGGGCCGGAAGGAGCCCGATCCCCGCGGACCGGGCCGGCATGGGGGAGCGGGCCTGCCGCTCACGGCCTCAGCGGACGACGATGTTGACGAGCTTGCCGCCGGAGGCGTGGATGATCCGGTGCGGCTGCCTGCCGTCCAGCGCCGAGACCACCCTGTCGCGGGCCAGGACGACCTGTTCCAGCTCCAGCTCCGAGATGCCGGTCGGGACTGTCACTCGGTCGCGCAGCTTGCCGTTGATCTGGATCGGGACCTCGTGCGTCGCCTCGACGATCGCCGCCTCGTCCACGGACGGCCAGTGCTGGACGTGGATCGACTCCCACGCCGCGCCGCGGCCCTTCGCCAGCCGCTCCCACAGCTCCTCGGCGATGTGCGGTGCCGCGGGCGCCAACATCAGCAGCAGCAGCCGGACGGCCTCGTCCCACTCGGGCAGCCCGGCGACCGAGGTGCCGCGGTACCGGAACAGCAGGTTCGACAGCTCCATCAGCTTGGCGACCATCGTGTTCCAGTGGAAGGCCTCGTAGGCCGCCGTGACGTCTCGCAGCGTCCGGTGCGCTGACGCGCGCATCCGGTCCCGCGCGTCCGACTCGTCCTTGCCGGCGGGCAGCTCGCCCCCCGTCTGATCGCCGGCCTCCCGGCCATGGGGATCGACCGCGATCGCCCACACCCGGTGCAGGAACTTGTTCACGCCGCCGATGCCGCTCGGGCTCCACGGACCACCCTGGTCCCACGGACCCATGAACATCAGGAACAGCCGGACCGTGTCCGCGCCGTAGCGCGCGACGAGCTCGTCGGGGTCCTCGACGTTCCCGCGGCTCTTGCTCATCCGTTCGCCGTCGGCTCCCAGGATCTGGCCCTGGTTGAACAGGCGCTTGAACGGCTCGCTCTCGTGAACCAGCCCGATGTCGCGCATCGCCTTGGTGAAGAACCGGCTGTACAGCAGGTGCATCACGGCGTGCTCTGCGCCGCCCGTGTACTGGTCGACGGGCGTCCACTCGCGAACCATGTGCGGGTCCACGGGCCCGTCGTCCTTGTGCGGCGACAGGTAGCGGAACCAGTACCAGGACGAATCGATGAACGTGTCCATCGTGTCCGTTTCGCGGCGCCCCGCCCCGCCGCAGGACGGGCAGGCGACGTCCAGGAACGCCTGGTCATGGTTGAGCGGGTTCTCGCCGGAGCCGCGGTAGTCGACCGTCTCGGGCAGCAGGACGGGCAGGTCCTCCTCGGGCACGGGCACCGTGCCGCACTGCTCGCAGTGGATGACCGGGATGGGCGTCCCCCAGTACCGCTGGCGGCTGATCAGCCAGTCGCGCAGCCGGTAGGTCACGGCCCGCTGCCCCTTGCCCTGCTCGTGCAGCCAGGCGACGATCTCGTGCCAGGCCTCGGAGGCGGGCTTGCCAGTGAACCGGCCGGAGTTGACCATCACCTCGTCGGTCGTGTGCTCGACGAAGGCGGAGGTCAGGGGCCGGTCGGGGTCGGCGTCGCGGGGCATCACGACGTTGACGATCGGCAGCCCGAACTGCATCGCGAACTCGAAGTCGCGCTGGTCGTGGGCAGGGACCGCCATGATCGCGCCGGTGCCGTAGGTGGCCAGCACGTAGTCGGCGATGAAGATCGGGATCCGCTCCCCGTTGACCGGGTTGGTCGCCTGGGCGCCGATCGCGACCCCGGTCTTCTCGCGCTCGGTCGACAGGCGGTCGATCTCGGTCCGCGCGGCGGCCTGGGCGACGTAGGCGTCCACCTCGGCCTTCCGGTCGGGTACGGTCAACGTCGCGACCAGCGGGTGCTCGGGAGCGAGGACCATGAACGTGGCGCCGAACAACGTGTCGGGCCGCGTCGTGAACACGCGGATCGGCTCGCCACCCGGATGGTGCGGCGACGGTGCGGTCTCGAACACGATCTCGGCGCCGGTGGAGCGCCCGATCCAGTTGGTCTGCATGATCCGGATCGGGTCCGGCCAGTCGATGCCACCGAAGTCCAGCAGCTCGTCCGCGTAGTCGGTGATCCGCAGGTACCACTGGGCCAGCTCGCGCTTCTCGACCTTGGCGCCGCACCGCCAGCAATGGCGGTCGGCACCCTCGACCTGCTCCCGGGCAAGCGTCCCGTCGTTGGGGCACCAGTCGACCGGGGACACCGCGCGGTACGCCAGCCCCCGGTTCATGAACTGGACGAACAGCCACTGGTTCCAGCGGTAGTAGTCCGGGTCGCAGGTCACGACCTCGCTGTCCCAGTCCCAGGCCGCCCCCATGCTGCGCAGCTGCCGGCGCATGGTCTCGATGTTGGCCATCGTCCATTCGCGGGGGTGGATCCGGTTCCTGATCGCGGCGTTCTCGGCCGGCAGGCCGAACGCGTCGAAGCCAACCGGCAGGAACACGTTGTCCCCGCGCATGCGGCGGTACCGGCCGATCGCGTCGGTGGGCGTCTTCACGTACCAGTGGCCGATGTGCAGCGACCCGGACGGGTAGTCGTACATCGTCAGCAGATAGAAGCGGGGCTTCGACGGGTCCGCAAGGTTCGTGTCGTGCAGTCCGAGCTCGGCCCAGCGTGCCTGCCACTTCGGCTCGATGGCGGTCGGTTCGTAGCGCTCGGCCCGGCGCCGACCCTCTCGGGCGGCGCTCTCGCCGGTGGTCGCGCGGTCGCCTGTCGTCGTCACGGTCGTGTGCCCTTCGGGTGAAACAAGACCCCCCGCCGCTCCCGGCGAGGGGTCAGGTGGTCGGCGCTGCTAGGACGTTGGTGGAGCTAAGGGGATTCGAACCCCTGACCTTCTGAATGCCATTCAGACGCTCTCCCAGCTGAGCTATAGCCCCACGGTTTCGTGCTCAGTCAGAGCCACTAACTGCTCTTCTGCCTTGACCACAGCGCTCACAGAGCCTATAACTGAGTCCCATGTTGCAGCCGAGACACTGACGAGTTATCACCTGTGGCCGATCCTCTGACCAGCGCGCGCCATGATAGCGCACCGCCCCTCGAGCGCGACATCGCCTCGTTCGCGCGACACCTGCGCGCCGCGAACCTGAGCCCCAAGACCGTCCGCACCTATCTCGAGGCGACCGGCCAGTTCACGCGCTTCCTCGCGGACAACGGCCGCCCGACCCGGATCGAGGAGCTCCGGCGCGAGGACCTCGAAGCGTTCGTCGAGGCCCTGCTCACCCGCTACTCGGCGGCGACCGCCCACAACCGCTACGCGGGGCTTCAGGCCTTCTTCCGCTGGGCGCTGGAGGAGGAGCTCGTCGACGTATCACCGATGGCCCGGATGCGGCCACCCAAGGTGCCCGAGCGGCCGCCGGCCATCCTCCGTGAGCCCGAGCTCCGGGCCCTGCTGCGCGTCGTCGACGGCGACCGGACGTTCGCAGGGCGCCGTGACGCGGCGATCCTGCGGCTGTTCATCGACACCGGGGCACGGCGGGCCGAGGTGGCGAACCTGCGCTGGACGCCGGCCGACCCCGAGACCAACGACATCGACCTTGACGGCGGCCTGGTCCGGGTTGTGGGCAAGGGCCGCCGCGAACGGCTGCTGTCGATCGGGACGAAGACCATCAGGTCGCTCGATCGATATCTGCGCCTGCGCGAGGGCCATGCCGCCGCAGCGACACCCTGGCTGTGGCTCGGGCTAAGGGGCCGGCTGACCGACTCGGGCATCGCGCAGATGGTCGCCGACCGGGGCCGGGCGGCCGGGCTTGGAGACGGCGTCCACCCCCACCTGCTGCGCCACACCTACGCGCACATGGCGCTCAGTTCAGGCATGCAGGAGACGGACCTCATGCGGGTCGCCGGCTGGCGGAGCCGGGTCATGCTCCAGCGCTACGCGGCGTCGGCGGCGACCGAGCGGGCGCTCGCAGCGGCGCGGCGGCTCAGCCCGGTGGATCGGCTCTGATCGGCTGGGTTCGTGGGGAGGCCGGCAGCAAGCATTGGGCAGCAGCAGATCTCCCCTGGAAGGGCTATCGCCCCCTGCTTCGGCCTGGCAGCTCACCTTTGGTGATCAGCAGCACGTTGCCGCGGATCCCCCAGTTGAGTTCGCGCGGCTCCGCGGTCAGCACACGCTTCATCGAGAGACGCAGGGTGGCCAGCTTCTCGCCTTCCTTCGGCTCCAGCACCACGACCTCGGAGGCCGGCAGTGAGGCGGCCTCGTTGAGCGCTGCCCGGAGTTCGTTCTCTCGCTCGAGCTGGGCGAGCTGACGCGGCGAGAGCTTGCGCTCTTTGCGCTTGGGAGCAAACTCCGCGAGGCTCGTCCTGCGCGCGGTGAAGTGCTTGTAGCGAGGCATGTATTTCCTCCATTCGGATCGATCGGTCTTGATCGTCGTCCGTTCTCTCCCTATCCCCCAGGTCGCTCGCGGTGATCCTACCGGCCACCTGTTCTCGCAGACCCGGCGCCTGA
>CAVUJW010000004.1:0-4532 GCA_963741915.1 uncultured Chloroflexia bacterium
CGCCCGAGGCGAGCACGGCCTCCCGACCGGCCGGGTAGCCCGCGACCAGCGCGATCAGCCCTTCGTGACCAGGCGCAGCAGCTCGCCGCCGGCGATGTCGGTCAGGTAGACCTCGCCGTCGTCACCGGTCCCCAGCGAGCTGATGGCCCGCCCCGTCTCGGTGAGCGTGAACGGCGGCTGGCGTGCCTGGAGGCCGGCGTCGATCGCCCACAGCGTGCCCGCGCAGTAGTCCGAGAACAGGTACGCGCCGCGGAGGTCCGGGATCGCCGCGCCGTGATAGACCACGCCGCCGATGATCGAGCACCCGGTCGGGTGCGGGTACTCCGACACCGGCATGGTCACGCCCTGGGGATCGCAGCCGCTGTCCGGGTTGTAGCAGTGGGCACCCTCCCAGCGGCGCCAGCCGAAGTCGAGCCCACGCGCGCCGGCCGGTGCCACGTCGACCTCCTCCCACGCGCTCTGGCCCACGTCGCCGATCCACAGGTCGCCGGTCACGGGATCGATGCTGTCGCGGAACGGGTTGCGCAGCCCGAAGTGGAGGATCTCCGGCAGGACCCCGGGCTGACCGACGAACGGGTTGTCGGCCGGGACCCGGTACGCCTGGCCGGAGGCGGAACCAAGCACATCGATCCGCAGGATCTTGCCCAGCAGCGTGCTCAGGCTGCTGGCCCGGTTCTCGGGGTCGCCCCCGCTGCCGCCGTCGCCCAGCCCGATCAGCAGCATGCCGTCGGCATCGAACCCTATCCAGCCCCCGTTGTGGTTCGCGTACGGCTGCGTCACCGTGAGCAGGATCCGCTCGGATGCCGGGTCGGCGGCATCGGGGTTGTCCGGGGACACGCGGAACTCCGAGATCGTGGTGTTTCCCTGCGTGTCCGAGTAATGCACGTAGAACGTGGTCCGGCCCGCGCCGAAGCCGGGCGGGAAGGCGAGGCCGAGCAACCCGCGCTCACCGCCGGCCGTGACCCGGCCGGAGATGTCCAGGAACGGCGTCGCCAGGACGCGCCCGTCGTGGACGATCCGGATCCGTCCGCCCTCCTCCGCCACGAACAGGCGCCCCGAGCCGTCGCCAGCCGGCGTGACGAACGTCGGCCGCTCGAACCCCGATGCGACCGGTTCGACGGTGACGGAGACGGCGGCCAGGTCCGGGCGATCGGTACCGGGGACGCCGGACGCGGCCGGCGAGGTCGTCGAGGATGGTGTGGCCGCCGGCGTTGTGGCCGCCGGCGTTGCGACGCCGGAGTCACCCGGCGTGGCGCCGTTCGAGGGTCCGGCGGGGGATCGGGACGTGTCCCCGCCGCACGCGGCCAGAGCTGCGACGAGGGCGACGGTCATCGACAGGGCAAGGAGCCGGATCGGCGTTCTGATGTGGGTGACCGGCGTGCTGCGCGTCATCTGGTCCCTGAAGGGTAGCCGCCTGGACATCGATTCGCCGGCCGCGCTTCGGGCGCGACGGACCGCGGCCAGGCTGAGCAGCCCGCCGAGACCTCGAGGAGCAACGACGCCGGGGCGGCGACCCCGGGTGACCGTTCAGCCGCTGGCGCGCAACCGTTCGACCCGCGCCGCGAACGTCTCGGCCTGGAGCGCGGTCTGCCCGTCGTCGTCGTGGCGGAACAGGACATAGGCGTCGAGCCCGTCGTCGAGGAACGGGACCAGGCGCCGTGCCCACGCGTCGAGCGCGGCCTCGTCGTAGGTGGCGCGGCGGAGGCGGAGGTACAGGAACGGCCCGGTGCGCCGGATGTCGGGCGGGTCGTCCGCCTCGTCGAGATCGGTCGTGCACAGGATGGCGCCGGCGGCGCGGAGCTCGGCGAACACCTCGTCCGCCTGCCATGACGCGTGCTGCGCCTCGACGACGATCGGAAGGCTCGCGGGCCAGGCGCGCAGCAGGCCCTCCAGCCGCTCGTCGTTGCGCGCAACCTCACCGGGCACGCGGAACAGGACGCCGCCCAGCCGTGCCCCGAACTCCGGCAGCGTCTCCGTCAGCCACGGGATCGAGGTCGCGGGATCCGCGTACAGCGCTCGGATGCTCGCCCCGCGCTGGGCCTTGACGATGAACCGGAAGTCGGCGGGCGTCGCCGAGCACCAGGCGCGGATCCGGTCCACGGTGGGGCGCGCGTAGAAGGTGTTGTTGAGCTCGCACGCGGGGAGGCGGGCGGCATAGTGGGTGAGGCGGCTCCGTGCGGGCAGCCCATCGGGGTAGAAGCGGGGCGCCCAGCCGGCGTAGGCGAACCCGCTGGTGCCGGCGAGGACGCGTCCCGGTTGCCGGGCGCCGTCCGGCGTCAGCCTTCCTCCGTTGCCCGGCCGGGATCCGCGTCGGCAGTGCAGCCGAGCTCGTCGATCACCCGGTCCAGCCCGCGCTTGATCGCGGCCCGATCGTCGTCGGCGATCACGTCGAGGAAGTACCGCTGCACGCCGGCGAGATGCGTCTGCGATGCCGTGCGCAGCCGCTGGACGCCGGTTGTGGTCAGGATCGCCTCCGCGCCGCGGGCGTCGGTCGCACATGCGGATCGCTTGACCATGCCGCCCGCCTCGAGCCGATCGACCAGCCGCGTGAGTCCGCTGCGCGACAGCAGCACGCGCTCCGCGAGGGCGCTCATCCGCAGGCGCCGTCCGGGGCTTCGGGCAAGCTGGATCAGCGCGTCGTACTCCGCGAGCGACAGGCGGTGGGCCGTCTGGAGCTCCTCGTCCATCCGCCGCGTAAGGCGCGCATGGGCGTGAAGGAAGCTGCGCCAGGCGTCAAGGCGGGCGTCGTCGCGCGTCGGGATGGCGGGCACAGTCGCTGCATCCGGGGACGTCGCGTCGCCATCGACGAGCTCGGTTGTCATGGCCACATGCTACCGCATCGGGGAGATAGTTGACAATGCAATTACCGGTGCGCCGGCCTGGTCCCGGTCGCCGCGAACTGCCCACCGCCAGCGCCGCCGCGACTGGCCCGCCACCCGCGCACCCGAGTCGCTGCCCGCGCCCCGCCGACTCACGTGGCGCATCAAACCGCCCCTCCGACACGGGGTTCGACGCCCACTATGCGTCCTTCGGGCTCGGACCGGCCAGGCTGGCCTCGGCCTTGACGCGCCCGATGAGTCACGGCGGTCTGGGGCGCGGACCACGGCGGTCTGGGGCGCGGACTCACGGCGGTCAGGGCGCAGACCTCGGCGTCCGCCATGGTGATCGCGAGTCGCGCTAGGATCGGAGCCCCGCCACCGTGAGGAGCTCCATGTCCGCCATCGACGTCGACGCGCTCCGCGCCCGCTTTCCGGCCCTCGCCATCGAGCAGGACGGGCTCCCGGTGGCGTTGTTCGACGGCCCGGGCGGGACGCAGGTCCCGGACACGGTGATCGAGGCGGTGTCCCGTTACTACCGCGAGTCGAACGCCAATCACGACGGACCGTTCCTGACCTCGCAGCGCAGCGACGCCGTCCTCGAGGATGCGCACCTGGCGCTCGCCGACCTGGTCAACGCCGCCGATCCGTCCGAGATCAAGTTCGGCGCCAACATGACCACCCTGACGATGCACGTGGCACGGTCGATCGCAGCCTCGCTCCAGCCGGGCGACGAGATCGTGGTCACCAGCCTCGATCACGAGGCGAACGTGGGGCCGTGGCGCAGCGCCGCAGCGGATCGCGGTCTCGCGGTCCGGACGGTCGACATCCGGCCGGACGACGTCACGCTCGACATCGAGGCGTTCGACGCCATCCTCCACGGACGGCCGAAGCTCGTGGCGTTCGGCTGGGCATCGAACGCGGTGGGGTCGATCAACCCTGTCGCCGAGCTGGTTCGCCGCGCCCACGAGGCCGGGGCCATGACCTACGTCGACGCCGTCCACGCGGCGCCGCACCTGCCGATCGACGTCCAAGCCATCGGCACGGACTTCCTGGCCTGCTCCGCGTACAAGTTCTTCGGCCCCCACCTGGGCGTCCTGTACGGCCGCCACGATGTGCTCGATGCGCTGCCCAGCTACAAGCTCCGCCCCGCGTACGACCGGTTCGAGACCGGCACCCTCAACCACGAGGGGATCGCCGGGGCGCTCGCTGCCGTCGAGTACATCGCCGACGTGGGGAGCCGATACGGGACCGCGTTCGAGGTGCAGTTCCCGGGCATGACCGGGCGGCGCCTCCACGCTCACACCGGGATGGCAGCGATCCGCGCCGACGAGATGCCCCTGTTCGGCCGCCTGCTCGACGGGCTCGAGTCGATCCCCGGGCTGCGGACGAGGGGCATCGTCGACCGCACCCGCTTCGCCGAGCGCACGCCGACCGCCGCCGTGACGCTCGCCGGTGTCTCTGCCGAGGCTGCCGCGACGGCGCTCGGCGCGCGGGGGATCGCGACCTGGTGGGGCGATTTCTACGCGGTCGGCCCGATCGAGCGGCTGGGCCTCGAGCCCGAGGGGGTCCTGCGGATCGGGCTCACGCACTACAACACAGCGGCCGAGGTGGACCGGCTGATCGATGAGCTCAGGGCGATCGCAGCGGCGGGTCGCTCCGCGTGAGGGCACCGGCTCCGGCCGGTCGGGGCGCTGACCGGAGCGGCGTAACGGA
>CAVUJW010000005.1:0-133266 GCA_963741915.1 uncultured Chloroflexia bacterium
GACTCCATCGCTTTGCAGGAAGATGGAGTCCATGAACGAGCCAACCCGTCCCCACCCGTCACAGCGGCGATACCCGCCTGAGCTCAAGGAACGCGCCGTCCGGATGGTGCTCGAGCGGATGGCCGAGACCGGCGAGCGCCATGGTGCGGTCGTCCGCGTCGCAGGCCAGCTGGGCATCGGCACCGAGTCGCTCCGCCGCTGGGTCATCCAGGCCGAGATCGACCGCGGGACCAAAGCCGGCCTCAGCACCGAAGAGCGGGCCCGGATGAAGGAGCTCGAGCGCGAGAACCGCGAGCTGCGTCGGGCCAACGAGATCCTGAAAAGCGCCGCGGCTTTCTTCGGGGCGGAGCTCGACCGCCACTCGGCCAGGTGACCCGCTACATCGACACCCACCGCGACCAGTACGGGGTCGAGCCGATCTGCCGGACGCTGGCGATCGCCCCGTCGTCCTACTACGCCGCCAAGACCCGGCCGCCGTCGCCCCGATCGGTGTCCGACGCCACCCTCGCCGACGTCATCGGGCGGGTCCACCGGGCCAACTTCGGCGTGTACGGCATCCGCAAGGTGTGGAAGGCGCTGGGCAGGCTCGGCATCAGCGCCGGGCGCGACCAGGTCGCCCGGATCATGCGCGGGGTCGGGCTTCAGGGCGCGACCCGGACGCGGAAGGTCCGCACGACCCGGCCGGCGGCCGTCGGCCAGCGACCGGCCGACCTCGTCGAGCGCGTGTTCGCGGCTCCGACGCCCAACCGGTTGTGGGTGGCTGACCTGACCTACGTGTGGACGGTCCGGGGCTTCGTGTACACGGCGTTCGTGATCGACGCCTTCAGCCGCGCGATCGTGGGCTGGCGGGTGATGGCTTCCCTGCGCGCGGAGCTCGCGCTCGACGCGCTCGAGATGGCGATCTTCGCCCGGGGGCCCGACCTCGCGGGTCTCGTGCACCATTCCGACCGGGGCGTCCAGTACCTCTCGATCCGCTACACCGAGCGCCTGGCCGAAGCCGAGGCCGTCAGCTCGGTCGGGACCAAGGGCGACAGCTATGACAACGCCCTGGCCGAGACCGTCAACGGCTTGTACAAGGCCGAGCTCATCCACCGCCACCAGGGCTCTTGGCGATCGCCCGAGGAGGTCGAACTGGCAACGGCGGACTGGGTCGAATGGTGGAACACCCGGCGGCTCCACTCGGCCTGTGGTGACGTCCCGCCCGTGGAGTTCGAGGCTGTCTACCATGCCCAACAGGAGGTGAGCCCAGCCGCCTGATTCCAACCGTCAGGGTCTCCACGAAACCCAGTACGGTTCAAGGGCACGTTCGCCGTTGCCTGGGTGACATCCGAGGGACTCGGTCAATTTTGGCCGGTCATGACCGGCGCTCCATATGTGCTCGATGTCGCGTGCGTCGTCGTGAGCCTGGTAGTCCTGAGGCGACGCCTCTCCAGGAACGCGCTGGTCGTCGGTCTGCTTCTCATGCTCGTGTGTCTGAGGCCCACGTTCGACCTTGTCTGCGAGACGATCGGCTTCGTGGGCGGATTCCACGGCGACCTCTGGCATATGCAGCTGATCGTCGGGAGCGCGCCGCTCTGGTCGTTCCTCCTCGTCTCACTCGCGCTGTCCCTGGTCAGCGTCGTGGTCATCGTGAGGCGTTTCGGCGGCGTTCCCCAACCTCTCCCAGCCATGCCGACTTGAGTACTAGACCGCGGCGACCGCCGATCTCCCCCGGACTGTCGAAGAGCCGCCGTTGGTCTGCCTCACCCGTAGCGAACAGGAGCACACCGTGTCGGAATCGTCGAAGAAGGCGTCCCTCCAGCCGCGCTGGTTCATCCGTTCGTTCTGGGCGGTGCAACGCGCGGTCTATGCAGTCTCACGCGGCCGGCTCGGCCTCCGGACCGCGACGGCCGACCGCTGGGGCATGATGCGGCTGCGGACGGTCGGGCGCCGCACCGGTGAAGAGCGAGTGGCCATCCTCGGCTACTTCGAGGACGGTCCCAACCTCGTCACCATGGCCATGAACGGCTGGGCCGACGCCGAGCCCGCCTGGTGGCTCAACCTGCAGGCTCAGCCGGACGCCAGCGTCGATCTGCCCGGCGGATCGCGCGCCGTCCGCGGACGGGCAGCGAACCCGGACGAGCGGCCACGCTTGTGGGCCAGGTGGGCCGCGTACGACAAGGATCAGGATCTCGACGCCTTCGCCGCCCGCCGCTCATGGGAGACCGCGGTCGTGATCTTGTCGCCCCGACCCGAATAGAGGTCCTCACGGGAGCTGGGGCGGCGTTGGGCTTGACGCAGATCGTACGTGTTCCGACGCGGGGCACGGCCGTCCTGACGGTTGTCTTGTCGTCTACCTCGATGGCCCGCTGGAAGCCCACAATGTCGTGGGAGCACCCATCGCATCGGCAGATGGCGGATGGACAAACCGCCGCGATGCAACACATCCCGGATGCGCGAGAGCAGGCCGAACTCTCGATTCCGTAGGGCCGTCTGCTTCCACGCTTGCATCGACTACCGGAAGGAGAATCTGGCGGTGATGACGCCCCGCCCTGCGGTTCGGCTGGCGACCGTGGAAGATGCCGCAACGATCGCCGATCTGCTAGCCGACGCGTTTCTCGACTACGAGTGGTCCCGCTGGGCCGTCCCCGCCGACAACCGCCGCGAACGCCTCCGCGGCCTCCACCTGCTCCACGCCGGGCTGGTCGGCGCCGAGGCGGGCAGCACCTGGGTGACCGACGACATGAGCTCGGTCGCGGCCTGGGTGGAGCCCGGCCGGACCCCGATCAGCGACGCCCTTCGCACCCGTCTCGACGAGGAATCGGCCGCGCTCTTCGGTGACCGGCTCGAGGCGGTCGACGCCCTCGACGCCGAGACGGCGCCGCTCCGCCCAGCCGGGCCTCACTGGTACCTCGCAACCGTCGGCACGCGAGCGGACCGCCGGGGCGAAGGCCTGGCCTCGCTCGTCATCCGCGCCGGCCTGGACGCCTGCGACGAGACCAGGCTCCCGGCGGCGGTCGAGACCTCGAGCGAGGCGAACTGCCGCCTCTACGAGCGCCTGGGCTTCGGGCCCGCGGGCGACCGAACCGCGCCTGACGGCGGGCTGCGGGTCTGGGTCCTGGTCCGGCCGGCTCGTGGCTGAGCAGCCGACGACGCACGAATAGAACAAGTGTTCGAGCGCGCCTGACAGGATTCAACCGCGCGAATGCCATGGTCATCCGGATACCGTTTGCGTGCGGCTACTCGAAGCGGATGAGGAGGCGGCCGCCAGAGCTGCGCACCTCGCCTTCTTCTCTGGCCTCTGCCGGTTCAGCGAATTCGATACCGCCGCGACGGATGCCGCGTCCAGGCTCGCGTCACTTCACGAGCTGGATCTCGAGACCGGCGGCTCATTCGTCGTGCCCGGTGGGTTCGGCCAGATGCGCGGATCTCCGGAGATCGCCAGCGTGTCCGGAGTCGCCAGGGATGTTGCCTTGGCGCAGAGGCTGTGGGACGTCACGGCCACTCTGACGGGCATCGACTCCATCGAACGGTAGTCGGCGGAGACGCAACGAGTCTCGCTGGCGCGACGTGATCATGCTAGCTGTTCGAGATGGCCCTCCACTCTCGGAGTCGCACTGCAAGCAGGTCGGCGCGCGATCGCACGTCGCTGCCATCGAGGATCTGCATGTCGTTAGGAGCGGCGCGGAGGTAGACACCGGAGGTGCGCTCGTGGAGCGAGGGATCGGCGTCGGACCGGGTCGTCCAGTAGCCGGCGGCGCGGTCGGCATCCTCCAGGCGGATCTCGCCCGTGCCCTCGAGCTGAGGGGCGTTCGGGTGTCGCGGCCGCTCGCCCCTCCAGAAGTAGAAGACGCGGAACGGGTCGCGATGCTCCTTCGAGGCCTCGCTCCAGTACCGCGAAGAAATGGTGCCGTCCTCCGCCCACCCTCGACCGGCGACCTCGAGGCCGCCCTCCCGATCCCGAGAGATCCGCAGGAGGCTGATCGCCGACGGCTCGCGCTCTGTGCGCAGCGTGAGCGAGTGCTGCCACCAGTCGCCCTCGAGCCGGGTCACTCGACCCTCTTCCTCGACCGCCTTGCGGAGCTTCTGGTTGAGCTCTCGCATGTCCGCCGGAGTGAGGGCCTCCGGGTAGCGCACCGAGGTCATACCGAGCAGATCGGTGGGCAGCTTGGCGCCCTTCGCATGGAGGATGAACGTGCGGCGCATACCCAGCGCGCCGCCGAACAGGCCGGCTTCGAAGACGACGTTGTCGCGTGGGGAGGCCTGACCCGGGGCAGTGGCATCCCCCGAGTTGCTGGTCCAGTCGTCTTGCGCGAAGACGAACGCCGCGAAGTCCACCTCGCGGGTGAGCTCAACCAGCCGGTCGAGCGTAGAGACACCGGGGTTGAAGACCGTGGTCCACGGTTCGACCTCGGCGACCTCCGAGAGCCCGCGAGTCAGCGCCTGCACCAGCTTCGCCTGCTTTCCCGACGAGCCGAGGAAGATGCGAGGTTTCATACCCCTAGAGGTTAGAGCCTCGTTGAGAGGGTCGCCGAGAGCACACCGTGGTGCACCGCCAACGTAGGTGACATCAAGCAACCCTGGGCGATGCCGACGCACGTCGTGTGGCCCCAAATATGGGTTGACCGCGTGCCCGGGGCACCATCACTGTTGCTGCTCATCGCAGCCGAGGGAGAGCACGTGGCGAAGTCAAACGAGGAGATCGTCCGTCGCTACTACGAGGCGCAGGCCGCCCATGACTTCGATTCGGCGGCTGCCTTGCGCGACCCGGATTGGTTGTGCGAGTGGCCCCAGTCGGGCGAGCGGGTCCGCGGCAGCGCGAACGACCGGGCGATCATGGAGAACTGGCCGGGCGGCCGGCCGAGCGGCTTGTCGGTCCGGGTCGTCGGAAGCGAGGACCAGTGGTTCGCGACACCCATGAACACGATCCACCGAGTCGTGGGGAGCGGCGACTTCTGGTTCGCCGATGGGACCAGCGCCTACCCCGATGGCTCGACCTGGTTCCTCTCCGCCCTCCTCCAGCTCCGGAGTGGCAAGGTGTATCGCGAGACGTGGTACTTCGCCCCGCCATTCGATGCGCCCGCGTGGCGAGCCGCGTGGGTCGAGCGGATGGCGTGAGAACGGCCATCGAGGGCCGGCGCCCGACCAATCGCGAGCCGTTGAACCGAGCCCGTCCCGGAGGAATGCCCAGTGAGCGACCCGCAGGCGAACAAGCAGACCGCGATCGACTTCTACGAGCTGATGTTCAACGACAACGAGCCGCGAGAGGCAACGGAGCGATACACGGGCGCCGACTACCGGCAGCACAACCCGGGCGTGGGTGACGGCAAGGAAGCATTCATCGACTACTTCGAGCGCATGGCCCGCGAGTACCCGGGCAAGCGGGTCGACGTGAAACGCGCCATCGCCGAGGGCGACTACGTCGTCCTCCACTGCTACCAGCACTGGCCGGGCGACCACGACTATGCGGACATCGACATCTTCCGGTTCGACGACAACGGCAAGATCGTCGAACACTGGGACGTCCTCCAGGTCATGCCCGATCCGGCGGATGCGAAACACGACAACGGGATGTTCTAGAGGCCCCGTGGGGTACAAGAACTCGATCAGGCAGCCCCGCCGGAGTCGTCCGTGGTTGAGCATCGCCCGGCATGACAGTATCGCCGCCATGCTTGCTTCACTCCTCTATCTGGTGCTTCGTCGGCTCCTCACCCTCGTCGCCCCGAACCATCGCTCCGATCAGGCGGCACAGATCGAGATCCTTGTCCTTCGCCACCAGCTCCAGGTCTTACGGCGGCAGGTCAAGCGCCCCGTCTACCGCAACGGGGACCGCGCGCTGCTCGCTGCGGCAAGCAGGATCCTTCCCAAAGAGCACTGGGGTGGGTTCCTCGTTCGTCACGAGACGCTGCTGCGCTGGCACCGGTCACTCGTCGCGCAGAAGTGGACGAGGCCGCATCGCCGACCCGGGCGTCCCGCGATCGATCCGGCCGTCTGCAAGCTGATCCTGCAGCTGGGAGGGAGAACCCCCGGTGGGGATACCTGAGGATCAAGGGCGAGCTGGAGAAGCTCGGGATCAGCGCCTCCGCAACGAGCATTGCGATGCTGCTTCGCCGCTCCGGCGTCGGTCCGGCCCCCCGCCGAGGCCGACCTGGCGCCAGTTCCTGAGGGCGCAGGCAGCGGGCACCCTGGCGTGCGATTTCTTCACCGTCGAGACGGCGCTGCTCAAGACGCTCTACGTCCTGTTCTTCATCGAGATCGGGACACGGCGCGTGCACGTCACGGTCGCAACGACCAATTCGGACGCCTCCTTCGTCACGCAGCAGGCGAGGAACCTTGTGATGAGCCTTGCCGACGAGGGCACGCAGGTCCGCTTTCCCATTCGCGACCGAGACGCCAAGTTCTGCCGCTCCTTCGATGCTGTCTTCGCATCAGAAGGGATCCAGGTGCTCCGCACGCCCATCAGGGCGCCGAACGCCAACGCCTTCGCCGAGCGCTGGGTAGAAACGCTGCGCGCCGAGTGCCTGGACTGGCTGCTGATCCTCGGGCCCCGGCATCTCGATCGCGTCCTTCGGATCTATGTGCAGCACTACAACCGACGACGCCCGCATCGGGGGCTGGCACTTCGGGTACCCGAAGGTCTCGCTCCCGTCGAAGCGGCCGACAGTATGCCCGACATCGAACGGCGAGATCTTCTCGGCGGGCTCGTCCACGAGTACCTGCGGTCGGCATGATCGAGTTTCCGTACCCGACGCCCGAGATCGTGGGTGTCCGGCTGGCGCGGGCGGCCTACGCGCACGGATTGGCGCTGGCGCTGCCCCAAGAGGTTGAACTGGCGCGCCCGACAGGATTCAAGCGCGCGGATGCCACAAATATCCGAATCCCCATCGAGGGCGTCGACATCGCCTCCGTGGCCGAAGGCGCCTGAATACAGGCGTACCTGGCAGCGGCAAGGAATGCGGCGAATTGTCCAAAGCGAATCAGTCGTGTTGGGCAGTGGAGCTTCAATCGCCGTATCACCACCGAGCTGTAGGTTCGCTCCGTCCCACGGAGCCGGCCTATTACTTCGGTATGGCGGGCTACAGCAGGCCGTGCTCGCGGGCGAGCGCGACCGCCTCCACGCGGTTGGCGGCTCCGAGCTTCCCAGAGATGGCATGGACGTGCGTCTTCACCGTCCCGACCGTGACGTACAGCTCGGCAGCGATCTGGCGATTCGACCGACCCGCCCCGACGAGCTGCAGGACCTCGAGCTCCCGCTCGGTCAGCGGCTCCACCAGTCGCTTTCGCGTCGGGTCGCCGATAGCGCGATGGGCGGCCGCCCGGTCGTGGACCGAGCGGGCCTCGCGCAACGTGACGGCATCTCCGCCGCGGCGCGCGAGCTCCATCGCGCGTTCGGCGGCCGCGACGGCGCCATGATCGCCGAGCCGCGCCAGGGCTTCGGCTCGCGCAAGGTGAACTGGCGCCACAGCCGGCAGGTCGACCGCGCCGGCGCGGGCGAGTGTCGCCAACACTGCGTCGCACTCCTCGAGCGCGGCGTGCACCCGGCCGCGGCGCGCCTCCAGCCGTGCGTGGTTGCGCGTGATGTCGGCCACGGCGATCCAGTTGCGCGCGCGCTCTTCGACCGGCCGCGCCGCTCGGTAGGCGTCGATCGCCCGGTCGAAGTCGCCTGCCTCAACGAACGCGTGGCCGAGGATCGCGCGGGCGTCCGCGACGAGCGCGTCGTTCATGGGCGACGGGGCGACCGGCACGAGGGCAAGCGCCTGTTCAGCATGGGCGATCGCGCCCGGCAGATCGCCGTCG
Source organism: uncultured Chloroflexia bacterium (assembly GCA_963741915.1). Classification (GTDB taxonomy): domain Bacteria; phylum Chloroflexota; class Limnocylindria; order Limnocylindrales; family CSP1-4; genus CAIXZV01. Next base: position 7,777 of record CAVUJW010000005.1, read on the forward strand.
ATCCGGGCGGCGATCGACCGGATCAAGGCGACGTGCGCAGGGACCCGCTCCGCCGGTTCCCTTGCCGCGATCGCGGTCGGCATCGCCGCCTCTGCGTCGGCGAGTCTCCCCTCGACACCCTCCGTCCGACCGGCCAGCACCAGCGTCCAGGCATAGCGGCTGCTCAGGAGGGCATCGGAGCGCACCAGAGCTTCCGGCAGCCGGTCCAGCCAGCCGCGCAGGGTCTCGTACTCGGCGGCGTGCACGAGATCGCCCGAGGCCCGCGCAATGAGCGTCCGCGCCCGCTCCTCGTCGCCCGAGCGCAGCGCGTGCTCGATTGCCTCGCCAGCGAATCCTTGCCGCTCGTACCAGTCCGCCGCCCGCCGGTGGAGGGCTTCCGGCTGGGCCCCGCCCGCCATGGCCAGCCTCGTCCGAAGCAGGTCGGCGAACAGATGGTGATAGCGATACCAGCGGCGACGTTCATCGAGCGCCACCAGCAGGAGATTGGCCCGCTCGAGCCGCTCGAGCATCGCCTGCCCGTCGCTGCCGCCGGTGAGCTCGTCGCACAGCGGGCCGGTGAGGCGGTCGAGCACCGAGGTGGCCACGAGGAAGTCGCGGATGTCAGGGTCGAGGACGTCCAGTACTTCGTCGGTGATGTAGTCCAAGACGAAGCGATGGGTGGCGTTGAAGTCCCGGACGCGTTCTGCGATGTCCGTCTGCCCGGCCAATGAGAGGCCGGCCAGCTGGAGCACCGCTGGCCAGCCCTCCGTGCGGGAAACGAGCGTTGCGACGTCGGCGTCGGACAGCGTCAGGCCCATCCGCCCGGCAAAGAAGGTCCGCGCCTCCTCTTGAGTGAAGCGGAGCTCGTTGGCTCGCAGCTCCAGGAGTTCGCCCCGGGCCCGCAGGCGTGCGAGCGGAAGCGGCGGATCTGCGCGGGTTGCGATCGCAAGTTGGACCTGCGGCGGCAGAAGCTCGACGAGCAAGCCGACGGCCTCGTGCACGGCGGGCGCCGTGATCACGTGGTAGTCGTCGAGGACCAGAACCGCACGGTCTGGACGCGCGGCGACCATCGTCGCCAGTTCTGCGACCACCGCGCGGGCATCAACCGCCGGTGCTCCCTCCTCGATCGGGCCAACCTCGTCCTTGGACCTGAGTTTCGTTGCGGCGGCCCACAGGTACCGAAGGAAGCGGACGGGATCGTTGTCGGCCTCGTCGAGCGAGATCCACGAGCTCCGCACGTCCGCTGTCGCGAGCCAATCGAACAGGGAGGTCGTCTTGCCGAACCCCGGTGGCGCCGAGAGCAGGACGAGCCGCGCCCACCTCGCGCCCGAGAGCAGCTCCACCAGGCGCGGCCGGCTGACCGGCTCGCGCGAGGGGCGCGGCGTGCTGAGCTTGACGGGGAGAAGGCGATCCATGTCCCGAACCTTTCGTTCCTCCGGATGGTAGTTGGCAGGACCGCCCAGCCGTCGCGACCCCGAGCACCGCCGTAGCACCCGGCAGACGACCACCGCGGAGGACACGCGAGGGGTCGCGCCGGGGCGACCCCAGAAATCAACCCGTCGCCTCTATCCGCCGCTCGAGGTGCGACAAGGGGTTGAGTTGCAGGCTTGAGGCAGGTCTTCGGAGACGTCGCAAGTGGGCGGACGGAGGTCAGGATGGCTCCCGGTCAGGCACCACGCTCGGATCCGCGCAGCAGGGGAAGTTCCCCCCGGATGGTCGTCTCTGGTCGAGTCGTCGCTGGCGTCATACACGGTGACCGTGCACCGCGGGGACTCCGACCGCGCCACCCAACTGAAGCGAGATAGGAAGAGGGCGCTGCACCATGATCGCCTCGACCTCACCCACACCCCGGCACGAGGCCGAGGCCAATGCCGCGCTTCGGGAAGCCGGCGGAAAACCGTTCGTGGCGCCTGGTTTCGAGGAGGTGGAGGCTGCCTTCAGCTCGAACTTCGAGCGCTACGGGGAGGTCGGCGCCGCCTGCGCCGTCTTCCATCGCGGCAAGCTCGTCGTCGACCTCTGGGGCGGGCTCCGCGACGCCAAGACGGGCGCTCCCTGGCGGTCCGACACTCTGGTCTGGCCGGTCTCCTCGACGACCAAGGGAATGGCCGCCCTTGCGATGGCGCTGGCCAACTCGCGGGGCCTGATCGACTACGACGAGCGAGTCGCCGAATACTGGCCCGCCTTCGCCCAGTCAGGTAAGGACGCGATCATTGTGCGGCAGCTGCTGGGTCACCAAGCCGGGCTCGCCGTGTGCGACGAGCCGCTGACGCACGCAGTGATCGCCGACCCTGACGCCCTGGCTGGCATTCTCGCGCGACAGCGGCCGCACTGGACGCCGGGAACCCGGTCTGGCTATCACTTCAGCACGCTTGGGCTGTACGAGAGCGAGCTCATCAGGCGGGTCGACCCCGAGCACCGGACATTGGGTCGCTTCTTCCACGATGACATCGCCCAGCCGCTCGGCCTCGAGTTCTATATCGGCATGCCGGCGACGGTCGATCGCAACCGGCTCGCGACGACCGTCGTCTTCGGGGCAGCGGAGGCCCTGACCGGATCCGGCAGCTGGCGGCTCAACCTTGCCGCCCTCCTGCCCTGGACGCTTACCCACCGCGCGATGGCAAACCCCAAGATCGCCGACACCTACGCCGACCCACGGCTCGAGATGCCGTCGGGCGGGGGAGGTGGCTCGGTACGGTCGATCGCACGCGCCTACGGCGCGCTGGCGACTGGCGGCTCGGAGCTCGGCCTGTCGCAGCGGACCGTCGACGCTCTGGCCGCTCCAGCGATCCCTCCGCGGCGAGGGACGCGCGATCTGGTCATGCAGGCCGACATCAGCTGGTCGCTTGGCTTCATGCGGCCCTCCCGCGACTTCCGGTTCGGGACTGGTCCTCGATCGTTGGGCATGCCCGGGCTAGGTGGCTCCTTCGGGTATGCCGATCTCGACGCGCAGATCGGCTATGCCTATGCGCCGAACAAGTGGCGACTCGGGCTCTTCGGCGATCCACGCAATTCGGCCATCAGGCGCGCGCTGCATCGATGCCTGGCGCGGTGACGATCGCGCTACGATCGGGCCGAAACGTCGCTCCCGTCCAGATCGCCGCGATCGTCGGGCGAAGAAGGCGCAGCCCTGTCTGGGCGCGCGAATGGCGACGGCAATCAGGGCTGCGATCGTCACGCCGGTCAGAACCGGCACCGCGGCCTTGGCCGCCCGTGGCGGCAGCACGAGCTCGAACAGCGGGACCGGATCCCCCTGTGACGGCTGGCCCGATATCAACCCGGCCGGTCTATCTGGGGTTGGAGGCGCAGGGCGGGGGTTGAGCATCAGCCTTGTCGGTAGGTCTCCGGTTCGAGGGCGCCGGAGCAGACGGAGGTCCGATGGCACTCTCGGTCGGCTACAAGATCCGGGTCACGGTGAAGGGGAACCTGCCGACGAGCTGGTCCTCGATGTTCGGCGACGTCGCAGTGACATCGGGCCCTGACGGGACGAGCGTGCTCACCGGGCAGCTGCCCGACCAGGCTGCCGTGCATGGACTGCTCGGTGTGGTTCGGGATCTGGGTCTGTCGCTCATCTCCGCTGAGACGTATGCGATCCCGCAAACGGAGCCCGAGACAGGAGGACAGTCATGACACGCACAATCAGTCGCGCACTTGAGGGACACCACCCTGCGCCGGCCAAGTCGTGCGGCGAGGTGATGTCGCACTGGTGGCACAGCCCACGGGCAACAATGACATTGCTCGCCGGTGGGGTCGTCGTCGGCGCCGTGTACGCCGCTGGCGATCTGCTCTCAGGTCTTCTTTACAGCGGGTACAGCTACAGGGACCAGGCGATCAGCGAGCTGACCGCCTTCGGGTCGCCCGTCCGGCCGCTCATGCTCACGACGATGATCGTCGACACGCTGCCGGGGCTGGCCTTCGCCATTGGCCTGTGGCGGGTGAGCGATCGGAAGAGCATCCGCTGGATCAGCGCGCTCTTCATCGCGAGCAGCATGTTCTGGCTGCCCAACCATGGGATCTGGGCGATGTCGTCGCGGTGGATGGAGGGTGGCTTCAACGACACGATGCACCAGGCCGGGTCTGCCGTCTGGGTCATCATGATGACGGTGGCGATCGTGCTCTCCGCCCTCACCATCCGGGGACAATTCCGTGTCTTTGCAGTGGGCTCGCTTCTCGTCTTCCTCGTGTTTGGGGCCGCGGCAGGCGTCCAGATCCAAGGCATCGACCAGAACGTGACCCCGTGGGCAGGCGGCTTCGAGCGGATCAGCTGCTACGCCTATTTCGCCTGGCTGGCCGTCCTGGCGGTGGTCATCCGCCGCTCGCTCGGCTCCACGGCACGTCAGCCTGAGGTGACGGGAGTGGAGGGCCGAACCACAGGCCCGGCCGCCATGGGGAGCCACTGATCAAGCCCGGCATCAAGGGCACGAACGCCGCTTCCGTCGACGGCCGACCGCGCACGAACAGAACACGTGTTCGTGGCGCTCCCGACAGGAGTCGAGCGCGCGACTGCCACACGTATTCTGATCACAAGCGCCGACCTGCAATAGCCCGGCCGGACAGGCGGTACCGCCCGGAGCCTTCTTGCCCCCGGCTACGCGTCGACGAACGGGTTCTGGACGCGGACCCCGTCGTAGTCGGTGCCCGCGTCAAGATCCTCGGACAGGACCACCACGCAGCCGAGGACCCGGCTCGCCTCGATGATCGCGGCGTCCCAGTAGGAGATGCCAAAGCGTTGACGTGTCCGGAACGCGGCAGCCATGACATCGAGCGTCGTCTCCTGGACCGGAAATCGGCGCCACGACTCGATCAGGCCAACGGCCTGTTCGTGGGTGATCGCGTCCGTCGGCTCGCCCGCGTGGCCTGGACGTAGAACTCCTGGAGCACCTGGATCGACAGCCCGACGTCGCCGGCTGCCAGGACCTCGTTCGCGCGCCTCGCCTTCGACGCCTCGTCCGGATCGCGCGAGATCGCGTAGAGCAGGACGTTCGTGTCAACGGACTGCACGATCGTGGATCTCGTCGCGGCCCAATCGATCGACGGCCCTGAACCGCTTCACCTGGCGCTGGATCCGCCGCTGCTGCGCCTCGAGCCTGGCGAACTCGGCGCCACCAGCCGACGACAGGGAGCGCAGGTAGTCGGTGACGATCGCGCTGACCGAGCTGCCGCGTTCGGCCGCGCGGATCCGGGCTGACCGGTAGACGTCGTCGGGGACGGCCACGGTGATGTTCTTCACAGGCGCACAGTAACACAGAATCACGGCGGAAGGAGCTGGCCGAGCCAGGAGCACGAGGATGTCCTCGCCCCGGATCGCCGCTATGGCCCACTTCCCGCCTGAGCCGATGCTGGACACCTGAAATTGCCGAATACGTCGGTCGCGGGCGCAGCTATCAGCTCGGTCACGCTGTGAGGTCAACCGGATACGTGACATCGACCTCGGTGATCGTCTTCGGGAAGTCGGCTGCGTTGTTGGTAATGAAGCGTTCGGCCCCAGCGTTGACGGCGGTCGCCAGATGGACTGCGTCCGCCGCGCGGAGCCGATAGGCGGCACCGAGCGCGGTCGCCAGCTCGGCGGTGGCCTCGTCCACCGGGCGGAGGTCGAGTCGACCGAGGAGTGCGCCGAGCTCGTTGAGCTCGTCGATGGCTCCCTCACGGAGCGGCTTCGTCAGAAGCTCGGGAAGCAGCAGCACCGAGCCGATTCCCGCGACCGTTCCAGTCCCCTCGACAGGCTGGACCGGAAACAGGGCTCGTACGCGCATGCCCAGTGGATGGTCGGCGACCGCGGCATAGATGAGCACGTCGGCATCGAAGGCGTCCATGTCCGATTGGGCTACGGTTTGGAACGGGCTGCCTGAACGTCCGCCAGCAACGCATCGGCCTGCCGCTCACTCAGGGTCGGGCGAGGATGCAGCTTCGCTTGCCGGCTGCTGGCGATGAGATCGCGCACCCGATGCGCGTCGCTCAGCCGTTGGCCGGCTCGGCGCGCACGGAGCGTATCGGGCCGGACGACGACGGCGACCGGCTCGCCGTGGCGCGTGATCGTGACCTCTTCCCCAGCCAGCACGCGTTGAAGGATCTGCGGCAGGGCCGCTCGAGCCTTGCTGACCGTCATCGTGTTCGACACACCCGTAAGGTACATCGTTGTACAGCGATAGGCAACGAACAGCCCACAGACGTCACCGGTCCGACGCGCTATTCATCCGGCCGTTCAGCTGCCCAGACGATGGGCGCGTCCGAGCATTCACGCGGAGAGCCATGCGCCCCTGTTGGCGTCGAATGAGCGCCGAAGTCCCGAGCGACGAGATCAGGACACCGCTGCCCATGATCCCGAGGACGCCATCTGTCTGTGCCTTGTGCGCGCCGACGGCCTCGGCGATGTCTCCCCGCAGCAGCGTCGAGTTCGGCCACCGGGGTGGTTCGCTCATGGTGTGCGACGCGACGTACTTTGCCGTGCTGTTGAGGCTTTCCTTGAACGGACCGCCCCACGAGGCTCCGCCTGCCTGAGTGAGACCCGCTCGGACCGCCTCGGCGAGAGCGTCATCGAGTTGGCGGCGGTTTCCTTGGCCGCCGCCGGTCAGTAGCCGTAGCCGGTCGCGCTCGGGCTCGGCACACCCGAAGTCGAAGCGGGGCCCGAGGCCAGGGCCACGCTGAACCCGGCGATGCCCTGGCCGGTGACGTCGCCGGGCTTCGCGTCGCCTTGCCAGTAGTACAGCGGCTGCCCGTCATACGTGACCTGAAGGCTGCCGTCGGGTCGTGCAAACGTCGCGAGCTCGCCGTCCACGCCTGGCGCCGCAGCCGCCTGGTGAGCCGTGGCGACCGTCAGCGCCGGCCACGCGGCGAGGCAGCTGCCCGTGCAGGTGCTCGACGTCGCCGTGTCACCGGCGTGGGTGTAGAGCGTCAGGCCGTTCGCCCCCGTGAGGACGACGCCGAGTGCGGTCGTCGCCGCCCCGACTGTCACGCCACCCGAGGCAGCCGCCGGGGTGACCACCGTGGGCGGCGCGGGCGTCCCGCTGCTGCTGCATGCCGCGACGAGAAAGAAGCTGACGAGCAAGACGCCCGCGAGTCGAATCATGGTCGTGTCCATTCCATATGGGTTCAAGGTCTCGGTGGAAGCATGCGCCGTCTCCCCGATGCTGTGACATAGTCGCGAGTGATGGAGACGAATCGAAACCCGCGGCTGGACGAGCTGATCGCCTCGAACCCTGGCTGGAAGGGCGAAATGGTGGCTCGGCTCCGTGCGGCGATCCATGCGGCCGATCCGGACATCGTCGAGACCTGGAAGTGGGTTTCGGCGAAGCTCCCGGGAACCCCCTGCTTCGAACACGACGGCATCGTGTGCCACGTCAATGTCCTCAAGGAGCGAGTCCGCCTCACGATGAGTGACGGCGCGGCACTGCCCGACCCGCACCACCTCTTCAACGCGTACCCCGACAGCAGCCGGCGGCGCGGCATCGACTGGTATGAGGACGACGAGTTCGACACGGCGGCAGTCGAGGCCATCGTTCGGGCCGGCGTGGCGAAGCGCCGGGTGTAGCTGACGTCGCCTCGGAGAACGGGGGGGCCCTACTGCCTCAACGCGACGGCATGGCCCAAGTCGGCCAACTGATACTAGGCATCGCCGGCGGCCCCCTGCACCCTTGAGGGCAAGACGGCGCGCTGGTCCGATCCACACCGGCTCCCGGGCCCCCCAGGTCCGTCGCGACCCCGGGTCGCACGCGCTCGCTCGTTGGACACTTCCATCAGATGACCGTCGACGCCTACGGGGCTCAGCACGCCGGCGAGCCGACGGGCCGCATCTACGTGGCGTACTCGCTCGTTGGGCTATACCTCGCACTCGAGCGCGGCTGGTCGGGGATCCAGGCCCGCGACTTCCATGGGCGCATGGGGCGGCCTGCCCACGACTGGCCGGCCTTCGTGCGACCGCCGACGACTGGTGACGTGACGGTGGCCGACGTCGTCGCTGCCGGCGCGCGCGCCGGTTCGCCCGATGGGCACGCGTAGCTCGTCGATCGCTGGGCGCGCTCGGTGTGGCGGGCCTGGGCGCCTCAGCATGCGGCGGTCGCCTCACTGACAGACCGGCTACTGCGCGGACGATCGGGGAGCAGGTGAGGCCGCGACTGACCATCGGCCTGCGAAGGTGGAGCAACGGCTGTGCGAAGGGCACCGCCGGCCCCTCCTGACCGCACCAGCACCAGGCGCTCGCGCCGCGTCCAGATCATGTTCTCGGTGAAAGGCTCTGGCATGGCCCAATCGGCCAGCTAGTAACCGAAGCAAGCCACCGCCACCCTTGAGGCCATGACGGCGCGCTGGTCCGATCCACATAGCTCGTCGCCGCGTTCCTCGCCGGGGTCGCGATGGGGATCGCCCTCGACCGCTGGCTCCTGCCGTCCCTCGTCGATGCGTGGATCGACCGCCTGCGCCGGCCACCCAGCCGGGCACAATCCTCGGCCGAGAGCCGGCGCTCGTCCTCGCCCTCGTCCAGGCGGTGATCGCCCTGGTCGTGGCGTTCGGCCTTTCCCTGGCACCTGACCAGATCGGCGCGATCCTCGCCGTCACGGCGGTGATCCTGGGGCTCGTCACGCGCAGCCAGGTGAGCCCGGCGTGAGAGACGGGTACCTCCGGGGCACGCTCCCACGGACGCCGACCGCCCGTCAGGTCGACGTCCTGGCCGCCTTTGTCGCCACGGGCGGATCTGTTCCCGAGGCGGCGGCTCGGGTCGGCGTACGGCCGAGTACCGCGAAACGGCACCTCGCCGACCTGCGCGCGCGGTCGGGCCTGACGACCGGGCAGCTGATCTACCGGGGGCGGGCGGAGGGTTGGCTCAGCGTGCCGGGCCTGGAGCCCACCTGATCCTCGGTCCTCTGACCTTGTTGGTATCTCAGGCCCGCTCCACAATCAGGCCGAGGTCGGACCTCCGAGGAGACCGATGGACGAACCAAGGCCGCAGCTTCAGCGAGTTCAAGAGGACGGGACCAACCGAGACGTTCCTCGGCTGCTCGTTGGCGCCGTCATCATCGCTGGTGTGGCCGTCCTGGTGGGTCTGGGGCTGGGCGATCAAGTTCGCCCCGCACCGTCACCGACGCCGTCCGAGGCGACGTCTCCCTCAGTTGGCCAACCCACGGTGCCTCCCTGCGTCGCCGCGACGCCCACGACTCACGGGGGCTGGTGGGTCGAGATCGGCGGCCCAAGTGCCTACTTCAACGTCAAGCCCGGGACACTCTATTCGTCTCGCAACTGGTGGCTGATCACCGTTCGCTTCAATCCCGATGCGATGCAGGGCGAGACGGTCGCGATGTGGGCCGAGGCCATTCCTTCGGGCCACCGCGTCATCGGCGAATTCAACTCGCGCATGGATCCCAAGAACATCTACAACGGGGCATCTCCTGCGCCAGATCTCCCAGGTGGCTGGTATCTGTTCCAGCAGGGCATCCCCACCACCGGTTGCTGGCGGCTCGAGGCAGCGATTGGCGGGCGTGTCGTCGGGACGGCAATCATCGAAGTCCTGAACGGACATCCCAGCCAGGGGCTATCGAGTTCGCCCAATGCCCCTACCCCAGGGTTGCCATCTCCTGGATCCTCCGCAGCCAGTAGCTCACCATGACCACGGCGTGGTTCGTGGCAGCCCAACTGGCCGATCCTCCGCTCTACCTCGCAGTCGCCGGCCTGGCCTTCGCTGAAGGCCGTCGGCCTCGTGTGCGACCTGGGCCACGTCCGCGGCCGCGTTCGAGCTGTAATACGGCGGCATGCGGTACCTCGGTAGCACGCCGACACGCCACAATCGCACGGCAGAGCAAGGCCCCGCGGTGTCGGCACCAGGTGACATTGGCCGACGCTGGGCGAGAGATCGGGGTGTAGCCTGCGCCAATGCAGGGGCAGACCCCTCTCCGACGGATCGGCATCGGTGTGGTCCTGGCCGCGCTTGCTCTGGCCAGCTGTGGCTCTCCAGTCCCGTCGGCCCGGGCACCGACAGCCACGCTCCGACTGGGGCCCTCACCGACGCCCACCGCGCCCAGCCAGCCGCTACCCAGCTCCGTGCCGATTCCCGCCCCGAACGCCTCATTCGCCACCGCCCAGGGTTGTCCACGCACCATCGGTCATCCGGCGCCCGCGAGCGTCCCCGCTGGCGCCATGTTCGGTGCCGGCAGCTCCTATGGCAACGACCTGCTCTGGGTTGGTGGCCTGTGGCCCGACGGCATCATCGAGGGTGACCCGAGGTTCGTCGATGACCAGGGACGCGTCGGCATGAAGTTCGGCTGGTGGCGGGCGGTGCCCGGCAAGCTGGCGATCACGGGGTACCGCACCGACGCGACGGCGCCGGCGGCCATTGGCGATGTCCCCGACGGTTATGGCGACACGGGCTTTCAGGCCAGCGGAGTGACCTTCCCGACGGAGGGGTGCTGGAATATCACGGGGACCGTCGGCACCTCCAGCCTCACGTTCACGACCTTCGTGATCAAGACATCAGCGGTGCCGACCGTTGCACCGACGCCCTGACCGCGTGACTTTGGCGCAGATGGAGCGATGTGGAGCCGGCGCCACCAGGTCGTCAAGTAAGGCCTATGGACTTATCCGTTGGTGAGGCCGTCAGGTAGGCCCACTGCCAGACGACTCGGGAGCCGCGCCAGGCTGTCCGCCGCCGAGGCGTGCGACGGCGAACCGCACGAGGAAGACCCAGATGCTCGCCACCACGAAGGTGAGGCCCGCCATCGGTAGTCCCAAGAACAGCAGGCCGACGAGCGCCATCCCGACGATTCCCCCGACCACCTCCGGGACGCCGAACTGGGCAAAGCCGCCGACGCCCGAGTCGGCGATCCGCCCGAGTAGCAGCAGGAGTGAGAACAGCAGGGCACCGAGAGGCACCGCGAGCGCCGTGATGCGGCCCGCCGCGCCGGCCGCGTTCAGGGTCCCAGGTCGCGCCGCGCGCGGCGCATACAGCCAGCCGAGCGAGCCGCCGAGAACGGGCACGAGGACCCCGAAGGCATACTGCGTGGCCCCGCCATACCAAGTCGCGTTCGCGGCGGTCAGCCCGAGCAGGAGCACGCCGAACCCACCGCCGATGAGCGCGCCCAGCGCCCGCAGAACGAGCGGCCAACGGTCCATGAACCTGCTACTCACAGATAGCACGATAACTCAACCATGATGGTCGTCAAGAGGCTCACGCAGCCGGCCTCCGCACCCGTGAGGTGATGATCCAGGTCGGGTCGTAGGCCGCGCCGTCGAGCGCGCGATGCGGAAGCCGGGTCAAGTCGGGTGAGACGAGAGCCGCCGCCAAGTCGTCCGTGTAGCGTCGGGCCGGGTCCTCGCGGTTGACGTTGTGCTAGGGAATCGGGCACGATCTCAAGAGTGTTTCCGAGAGGCAATTAGCTGACGTCCTTGAGCATCGGCTATTCTTGATCGGCGCCGACATAGCTCAGCGGTAGAGCAGCTGTTTCGTAAACAGCAGGTCCTCGGTTCAAATCCGAGTGTCGGCTCCACTCCCCCGTTTCGTGCTCAGCAAGAGCAGCTGTCTGGAGTTAGCACGGTCCTCGCGACCCTCGTCACGCGCTGGAAGCCCTGCTAACTGGCGAAGCCCTGCTAACTGGAGGATTCGCGAACGCGTCGGCGCCTTTCGCGCACAAGCTGCCGACGCGCCTCCCTGCCGAGGCGTCTTGTCGAGCCAGCGAGGACCTGCTGTCTTCCACTCAGCAGCTCCTCCTTGGCTCAGATGCTCAAGTCCGACCGCGCAGGCCGACCATCGACCACCGTGGCGCGGCGGCCCGGGCTTCCGGCTCAGGATGGTGCAGACGAGTCCGTCACGAGCCGCGCCGCCGCCTCGAGGTCCAGCCGCGCCCCAAGCTGTTCGAAAGCAGCAAGGGCGGCCCGTGCTTCGCGAGCAGCGCCGGTGCGATCGCCGAGGGCCGCGGTGGCCTTCGCCGCTCCGAACCGGCTCCGAGCAGCTTCGTACGGGGCCCCGGGCGATCGCCACTGCGATGCGGCGGCTCGCAGGTGGCCGACGGCCGACGCGGGGTCGGCAGTGTCTCCGCCGCCGCGAGGTCACCGGCCGCCGCGCAGATCTCGACAAACGCCGGGAGGTAGCGGGCGCGGGTGAGCCGATCGGGCCCGGCGAATCCAATCGCGTCAGCGATGGCCGATCGCGCTGCGACGACGTCGCCTCCCGCGCCGGCGCCACGGCGCCCGAGCCCATGGCCTGGCCGGGTTTCGTCCTGATCGGCGCTGGCGTCGTCCTCGACGTCTGGTGCTTCTTGGTGTTCGTCGTTGCGGGCCACGGGACGCCTGCGACCTGGGACGCGCCTCGGCGAGTTGTGGCGGTAGGCCCGTATCGATGGGTGCGCAACCCCATCTACGTCGGCACTCTCATGATCGTTGCCGGCGAGGCTTGGCTCTTCGTCTCGCTGCCGCTCCTCCTGTATGCGATCGCCCTCGCCACCGGCTTCCATTTGCTCACGTGGCCTATGGAGAGCCAGCCCTGAGCGGCCGGTTCGGCGATGAGTACGAACGGTACCGACGGGGCGTCCCGCGCTGGATCCCGCGGCCACCGCGGAGGCTTGCGGCCTGGCGTCATCGAGGCGTCATCCCGGAGCGCTCCCACCACCCCGAGCCGCCGCGGCCCGCGTGGCGACGAGCGGCACTCCGACAACGACGAACACGACGATGTTGATCGCGACGTTGAACGCGACTCCGTGGGCGAGCGAGATCCCAGTGTCGAGCACGAATCACGTACCGGTCCCGAGGGCGAGCGCCCACCAGGCCCAACGCTCGTGCCGCCCGAATGCTTCACGGAGACGGGATCAGGCGGGCCGGCCTCCCAGAAGGCCGGGTCGATGAGCCGGTAGAGCGGCTCGAAGAGCGGCGTTCCTGAGGCGAGGCCCATGAACACCCCGAACGCCGTCAGCCCGACGCCGAACCCCGTCGCAGGTTCTCCTGGGCGACGGCGACCATGCGCGCGTTGAGGTCTACCCCGTGGGCCTCGACGCGACCGGCATATCGGGTCAGCAGGTACCCGGTCCCGAATGGCACCTCGAGGACGCGTGGGCCCTTGAGTTGCGGCAGCGCCCGGCGCAGCCAGCGGCGCCAGAGGGGCACAGCCTTGACGAAGAGGTCGTAGATCCCCGCGATCCGGGTGTAGAACCCATCAAAGCCACGTCGGTAGGCTGCCCGATCGGCCGGCTCGCTCGAGTAGCGCGACATCGCTGAAGCGTAGCCCCACCGCGACCGCCATGACGCTGATCGGCTGATGGGTCGTCCTCGAATGTGCTCGGTTACGATGGTTGGATCCAGCGCATACGGCGGATCCCGGCTCAGGAAGAGCGGCTGCCTGGCGATAGCACGGTCTTCGCGACGGACGAGGACCTGCTAGCTGGCGAAGAACAGCTAACTGGACGGATTTCGCGATCGCGATGAGGCTCCACGGCGGGGCGTGTCGCGTGGGATCTCGGATCGCGGGTCTCACTTGACGGTCCAGTCCCACGCCCCGACCCTTGCCTGGTGAGCCGCATCGAGCACAAGAGTGTCCATGAACCCGACGAGGTTCGCAACCTGCCCGCGATCACCTTGAACCTGCTTCGCGTCGGGTCGTTAGCTCTCGGATACGCGACCGTCCAGCCGGGCTTCCGATGGTCGACGCACCTGCGCCAGGAGACCGACGAGCCGCTGTGCCAGATCCACCATCTTCAGCTCCTGCTGTCGGGCCAATTCGCGGTCGAGATGGACGATGGCGAGTACGTCGAGATCCGGCCCTACGAGATCTTCGACGTCCCACCCGGTCACGATGCCTGGGTGGTCGGCGACGAGCCGGCCGTCATCCTCGACTTTCTCGGCAACATCGAGCAGCTCGGGCAACCGGCGAGCAAGGACCGGATCGTGACGACGCTCCTGATGACCGACATCGTCGACTCGACGGCGACCGCCAGCAGACTCGGCGATACGGCATGGAAGCAGCAGCTCGGCGAGCACAATCGCCTCATCCGCGCTCGCTTCGATCGCTACCTCGGCAAGGAAGTGAACACGACGGGCGACGGCTTCCTGGCGATGTTCGCCAGCGTACTCGCAGCGATCCGGTGTGCTGCATCGATTCGCGACGCCACGGCTGGGATGGGGCTTCCCGTGCGGATCGGCGTCCACACCGGCGAGGTCGAGCTCCTTCCTGGAGACATCGGTGGTCTGGCGGTCCATGCGACCGCGCGGGTGATGGCCGTCGGCCGAGCATCGGATGTGATGGTCTCCTCCAGCGCCCGGGGCCTCGTCGAGGATGGTGGTCTCCGCTTCGAGTCGCGCGGTGCTCAGCACCTCAAGGGCCTACCGACTCCACTCGAGGTCTTCGCGCTCGTCGACTGAGGTCGTGTCGGCTCCCTGGGCCGGGGTGGCACTTCGTGTCGCGCTGTGCTAACGCGCCTGACCAGAGGAGCGAGAATCTCGCTACCGGGCATAGCTGCCGCCGACCCCCGGGGTCAGCGGCACCTCGACCGTCCCGTCAGGCGCCCCGGTCCGATACGTCGTCCGGAGGTGCGTCCATGCACTCCCGTACCTCGATCGCTGAATTCGGCGGCCGTCGCGATCCTGTCCGCGATAGCGATGGCGCGTGCCTCGGTCTCGACGTCCACGACCCAGAAGCCGGCCAATGACTCCCTCGGCGCGACAAACGGGCCGTCGGTCAGCACTGGATCCCCACCCGGCGCCCTTACGGTCTTGGCCTCGGATGGGTCGGCAAGACCCTGTTGGAAGACGAGCTCGCCCAGCTCGGTGAGCTCGACGTCGATCCGCATCATGAAGTCGATCATTCCCTTGACCCAGTCGGGCGACTTCCCGCTCAGTGCGGTCCGGTCTCCGAACGTCATGAGCATGTACTTCAACCCCAATCTCCTTCGAACTCGTTCGTGGGCACGCCATCGCCTGGTGGCTCACGGCCCCTGCATGGTTGGACCCACGCCAGACCCCAAGCTCATCGCTGCCCCGGAGGAGCGCCCCGTGGAGCGGGGTAGCGGCGAGTGCCGCAGCCGCTCACCCGTGGCAGACTCCGGCAATCGTGAGGCGCTTCTCGCAGGTCGACGTCTTCGCGAACGAGCCGTATCGCGGCAACCCGGTCGCGGTCGTCCACGACGCGGCCGGGATCGACGACGCGGCAATGAGCCGGTTCGCCAATTGGACGAACCTGTCGGAGACGACCTGTCTCCTGCCGCCGTCGTCGCCAGCCGCCGACTACCGCCTGCGGATCTTCACGCCGGTCTCAAAGCTGCCGTTCGCGGGGCTTCCGACGCTCTGGTCGTGTCACGCCTGGCTCGAGGCGGGCGGCCGACCCAGGAACCCGGAGCTGATCACCCAGGAATGCGGGTCCGGGTTCATCCGGATCCGCTACCTCGCGGCGTTTCCGAGCTCGAGACAGGAGATGACACGGGCTGGTGAGGCTACGACCCGCCGGGGCGCGACGCAGAGTCCCGCGCGCCCGGTGATCGGTCCGGGCGGATGGCCTTCTTCGCCTGCTCGAGTTCCTGCTCGGTGATCTCGCCGCGGGCGAACCGCTCGTTGAGGATCTGGTCCGGGGTGGGACCCGCCGAGCCCTGGGTCGGGGGCTCCCCGGCGCGGGAGGTCCTTGTGACCACCCAGACGACGAGGATGATGACCCCGACCACCAGAAGCAGGCCACCCAGCATCCAGAACCAGCTGCCCCCACCCGCCCAGCCATCGCCCATCATCGATCGATCTCCCCGCCCGGGAGTCGAACGTCACCCCCGCGGACCCCGCCCAGGACCGAACCGGGGCGGGCGACGATGGCGCCGCCGGCGAGGAGCGCGGGCGCGACGGCCGCGAGGGTGATGAGGCGGGGGGCGCCGGCGAGTCGGAGCCCGGTCGCGAGGCCGATCGATGATGCTGCCAGCAGCCGCAGCGTCGGGTTGGGCAGGGTCTGCAGCGAGGTCGTGGTCGCCTGGATGCCCACCCGGGCGCGTTCGGCGGCGCCCGGCAGGCGCCCGGCGACGCGTGCGGCGCCGGTCCGTGCGCCATCGATCACCTCGCTGATGGCACCCTTCACATGCTGATCGGTCATCAGGCGGCCTTGCTGGCACCCCGCGACAGGACGAGCCGCGCGACGAAGATGACCACGATGGCGCCGAACACGGCGACCACGAGGCTGGTCGGGTTGAGGCCCGTGACGTCGGCGATGCCGAGCACGGTCCCGGCAATGAAGCCGCCGACCACGGCGCCGACGATCCCGAGGACGACCATCATGATGAGGCCCTCGCGCGAGCCCATGATCAGGTTGGCGATGAACCCGGCGACGGCGCCGAGCACGATCCAGGCGACGATTCCCACGGGAGCAGTCCTTTCGCTTGGCGTCCGTCAGGGACGACCGGCGCCGGTGACGGCGGACCACCCGTCCGCAGGGGGCACCGCAACGCGGTCAGACCGTCCCGGTGGCCGGCCTACCCCGGAAGATCCCGATCGCCCAGAGCACGATCAGCTCCAGGATCGTCCAGCCGACGAAGGCCACGATGGCGGTGATGTCGAAGACCGAGCCCGCGGCGTGGATGGAGTCCGTCCGGAGGATCCCTTCGAACGGCGCCACGAACACCTGGCTGATGCTGAGGATCGCGGACACGAGGGCGTTGCCTTCTCTCGCATCGAGGAGGAGCAGGAGGATGCGCGCCCCGATGACGATCTGGATGAGCCCGAAGATGAGGACCACGATGCGGCGGCCCATCTCGGCGCCACCGGGACCTGCCCGCGTGACGCGACGGCTGTCCGTCTGCACCGTTTCCTGACCCGGGGCGGTGGGTTCCTGGGTGACGACGGTCCGGTCGACCTGGTCGATGGCCATGGTGCTCTCCCGCGCGCTCGGCATCCGGGGAAGCGGGGCCTGGCGACCACCGCCGGGCGACACTCCGGCCAATGCTGTACGTGCAGTAAGCGCCGCGGGCCGCGCAAAGTCATGACGGTCCGTCATCCGATCGGCAGGACCCGCAGCCGTCCCGTCATCCAGGGCTCGCCGATCCGTGCCAAACGCGCGCACAATGCAATGGAATCGCCATGGGTGCCCCTCGTCGCGCCTGCCGATGTGGCCGCCGCCGTCGCATGCTGGCGGTGGGTCGTTGGCGCGACACCGCCCGCGGCGGCCCTGGCGCGACCGGCCGATCCGAACGATGAACGCCGGCGTATCCCGAACCAAAGGAGTCACCGACGATGTGCCTGACCTGTGGCTGCATGGACGCTCACCTCGAGATGGGCGAGTCGAACATCACGTACGAAGACATCAAACGCGCCGCAGACGAGAACGGACGATCGGTCGCCGAGACCCTCGACATCATGGAGCGGACCAAGGCGAAGGATCGTGAGCGCCACGCCGGGGAGTACGCGCCGACCCAGCAGGGCTCGAACGCCTAGCTCTGCCGCAGCGCCGCCCCGGGGCATCGGGCCGGGACCGCCCGTTGCTGGCCCGGCGCCGACGGCCTCGGTGCCGTCGGCCTAGATGTTGCCGTTGAACGTGTCGCAGGCCCCCGGGTCGCCCGACTGGTAGCCCGTCGTGAACCAGCGGCTCCGCTGGGCCGAGGAGCCATGGGTCCACGACTCGGGCGTCACGTGGCCCTGGAACTCGGACTGGATCCGATCGTCGCCCACCGCCGCGGCCGCGTCCAGCGCGTCCGCGATGTCGCTCCTGGTCAGGGGTTCCAGGAAGCCGGTCCCGGCGGCATGGTTCGCCCAGACGCCCGCGTAGCAGTCGGCCTGGAGCTCGGTGCGCACGGATTGCCCCTGCGCTCCCTGCTGGCTGGTCCCGGATCCCAGCACGCCCAGCAGGTCCTGCACGTGGTGGCCGTACTCGTGGGCGATGACGTAGGCCTGGGCCGCCGGGCCGCCGGTGGCGCCGAACTTCGTGTGCAGCTCGTCGAGGAAGCCGAGGTCGATCCAGACCAGCCGGTCGTTCGGGCAGTAGAACGGCCCGACCTCCGTCGAGGCGGTCCCGCAGCCGGTGGCGGCCTGGCCGCTGTAGAACGCGGTCTTGGCCGGCTCGTAGGTCTGGCCGGACTGCGCGAACGCGTCGGTCCAGTACGCCTGGACACTGTTGACGTAGCCCAGGATGCGGCAGTCCTGGCGGCTGTTGGCATCGGCGCCCGTCTTGCAGTCGGCCGCGAGCGCCGAGCTTGCAGGACCCTGGTCGACGGTGGTGCCGTCGAGCTGGTTGAGCAGGTTGGACAGGTCGTCCGCCGACGGCGTCCCACCGGTTCCCCCACCCAGCAGCGTGTAGACGACCAGGATGATGAGCCCGATCCCGCCTCCGCCGGCCGCGAGCGCGCGCCCGCCCCGCCTGCCGCGAACGTCCTGGACCTGGGACGGGTCGAGTCGAGCGTTCGGGTCGAAGGTCATGGCGGGGGCTCCCAGCACCGTGTCGTGGGCCGACACCGGACGCGGATCAACCGTACAGCATGCGCGACGCGCGGCACGTCGAGCGAGGATCGCCGGGGCGCCTGAACGCAGGCCTCTCGCGGGACGTGCCGGGCGTGACGGCCGCGTTGCGGACGGCCTCCGCCGAGATCCGGCCGACCGCGCCGCCCCGACCGGAGTGGCGCCCTGGCCCGCGGTCATGAACGCGTCATCGGCCCGTCGTCGGCCTGACATCGCCGCTGCCGAGACTGCGTCCCACAGGTCGGCGCCAGGTCCGACACCAGGAGAACGTAGGAGGCTCTCATGAAGCAATTCCTGCTGGCGATCAGCGCGGGGCTGCTCGCCGTCACCGCCGTCGCCGGGCCGGTCTCGGCAGCCGGCCGGGACTTCGGCGCCGTGTACGCCAACGACCAGATCTACCGCGTGTTCGGCAACCAGGCCAACGTGCCCGACGGCACGGGGACCGACCCGTTCGCGATCTTCACCGACGGCTCGCAGATCGGGGTCGCCGAGTTCGCCCCCGGATCCCCGACCGGCCACCACGGTGGTCGCTGGGCCGTGTACCACGCGTCCTGGACCACGCCCAGCCCGCTGGCCACGATCACCAGCTGGTCCGAGCTCCAGGCGTATGTCTCGAGCGGCGACGTCACGCTCGTGCGCGCCCCGGAAGCCGACTTCCGGTGCCCGGTCCTCGGTGACCCTCAGCCGCTGAGCTGAGCCGGCACCGCGCCGGAGAAACGCCCCACGGGCGCGGCTCGTCCCCACCAGGACGGGCCGCGCCGTCGCGTCCGCCCCACGCCCGGCCGTTCGAGCGCGATCAGTCGGTTCGTCGCAGCCGAAGGGCGGCGCGCAGGCGGCCGGCGGACGATGGGGCCGGGCCCGACGGTGGCGGGGGCACCGGTGCCGACGGTGCCGGCATCGTCGCCCCGTCGGTCCGACCCGGGTGATCGAGGATCGCCGGTCGATCGGCGGGGCGAGCGGTCACCTGGGCGTCCGGCGCAACCTCTGCGTACAGCGCCAGCGAGAAGCCGAACTCCGCTCCCCCGCCGGGCGCCGTGCTCGCCCACATGTGGCCGCCCATTCCGGACACGAGCTGGCGGCAGACGAACAGGCCGATCCCCGAACCCGGGGCCGGCGTGGCCGAGTCGCCGCGGAAGTAGACGGTGAACAGCAGGTCCGCCTGGTCGGGATTGAACCCGGGTCCGTCGTCCCGGACACGAACCGCGACCCGACCCGTCCCCTCATCAATCGCGGTGATGCTGACCCGCGCAGCGGCGCCCGCGTACTTGCCGGCGTTCGAGATCAGGTTGCGCAGGACCACCGAGATCGACGCCTCGTCGCCCGAGACGAGCGGCAGCGAGGAGGGAATGTCCATGGTGATCGACAGCGTGGACCACGTCGCCCGCTCGCGAGCCACCACGTCGGGCAGGATCCGGTGGAGCATCACCGGCCCCACGTCGGCCACCGCTGCGCCCTGCTCGACGCGCGCCAGGACCAGCAGGTTCTCGATGATCTGCTGCAGCCGCTCGGACTCCGCGGCGACATCGGACAGCAGTTCGTCGCGCTGGGCGTCCGTCAGCCGGTTGTCGTGCCTGCGCAGGACCTGGGCGCCGCCGTAGATCGAGGTGATCGGGGTGCGCAGCTCGTGGGACAGCACGCCGATGAACCGGTCGCGCATCATCTCGGTCTCGCGGCGCCAGGTGATGTCGCTCACCACGGCCAGCTGCCATTGGCTCTGTTCGAACTCGAAATCGTTGACCGCGACCTCGGCGGGGAAGGTCGTCCCGTCGCCCCGGGTGCCCGTGGTCTCGTAGCGCACGACGTCCCTGCCCTGCTCGGCGGGCTGCCGGGATCGGCCCTCGGGTACCACGAGATCGTCCAGCCGGCGTCCGTCGAGCTCGCCGTGCGCGACCCTGAACATCTCGGTCGCCGACCTGGTGCACCAACGGATCACGCCGCCGGCGTCGATGCTCAGGATGGCGTTGGGCTCGGCCTCGAGGAGAGCCCGGAACCTGGCTTCGCTGACCCGGACGGCCTCCGCCTCGTCGAGAGCCCGGGTGGCCGCGATCACGGCCGCCACCGCTCGCTCGCGCTCGACGGCCCTGGCGGTCATCGATCCCAGCAGCTCGATCAGGGCGACGTCGTCCTCGAGGAACAGGGGACGCCCGGAGAGCTCGGCCGAGAGCGTCGCGACGTGGGCGCCCTCGGACAGGATCGGGACCTCGAGGGTGGTCGATCGCGAACCGGGGCCGGCATCCGCGTGGGCGCGATCGACGAGGACGGCTGGCCCGTCCACCCCGTCGGCCTCCGCCGGATCGGTGACCGAGACGCTGACCATCGACGTCCCGAGGATGTCGCCTACGACGGTGGCGAGCGCCTCCCACAGCCGGCGCGGCTCGGTTCCCGTGGGCGAGGAGGTGATCGAGCGGACGAGGTCGAACGCGAGCGCCCGCTGCCCGATCTCGCGCATCCAGCGCGGAGGCGCGAAGGCGGCCAGATAGCCGAGACCCGCGACCAGCGCCAGCAGCCGCGAGGCGATCATCACGGCGGAGTCCGTGGTCGTGGCGGACCCCCGCGCCGCGGCCCCCAACCCAGCCACGAAGATCGACAACCCGAACAGCATCGACGCCACGCCCGCCGTCTCGAGGCGGATCCGCGGCAGCCCGCGCCGGCGCCGCCCTTCGAGGACCAGCTCGGCCGCCGCAAGGAACTCGGTCAGCGCGAAGTAGCCCACCAGGAACAGCACGGCCGGGACGCTGCGGCCCGTCCCGTAGAACGCCACGACCGAGACCAGGAGGCCGGCCAGGGCCGCCGGAACGACCCACCCGCGCAGGGGAACGATCAGGCCGACCAGTCGGATCATCAGCACTGGCTGGGCCACGAGCATCAGGTTGCCGACCGTGCCGAGGTACGGGGACAGGTCCGGCACCAGCTGGTCGATGGCGGAGACGGCGAACAGGGCCGCCGTGCTGCTGAACACGAGGACCACGGCGAGCTCGACCGATGCGCGGTGCGTCAGGTAGCGCCGGATCGAGACGCCGAACAGCCCGTAGAACGCCACCCAGATCAGCAGCGTCATGACGTCCATCGGGCGCCCGACCTCCATGCGTACGTGCCTGCCGGGGGCGCGCGGGCACCCGGCCGCGCGCCGCCGTCGTCGGCCAAGGATGGCGGATCCGGCGCCCGGATCGCATAAGGTCCGCGTTACAGAACGGCGGAGCGTTCGGGGCCGAGCGCCCGCGATCCTGTCCGGCGGGTCGCGAACCCGTCGCCCCTACAGCAGGCCGCTGCCCTGCGCGATGAGCACGGCGCCGAACACGACGAAGGCGCCCCCCGCGACGACCTTGATCGCACGCTCCGGCAGCCGCGTGCCCAGGACGGCCCCGATCGCGATCGCGATCGCGTCGGCGACCACCATGCCCGCGGTTGAACCGAGCCAGGTCCCGATCGGCTCCTCGGTCGTCGCGAGGGTGATCGTGGCCAGCATCGTCTTGTCACCCAGCTCGGCCAGGAAGAACGCCGTGCCGACCGTGAGCAGGGCCCAGCCACCGGTCCGGCGTGCGCGCTGGGCGTCCGCCTCGCCCAGCTCGTCGCCCCGGATCGTCCACGCGGCAAACGCGAGGAAGGCAAGCCCGGCGACTACCTGGATCAGCCGCGTCGGAAGCGCGAGCGCAAACGCCGATCCCACCAGCACCGAGAAGGCATGGACCAGCAGTGTCGCGACGCTCACCGCGACCAGCACGGTCAGCGCCCGGTACCGGGCCGCGAACGCCAACGCCATGAGCTGGCTCTTGTCGCCCAGCTCGGCGAGCAGCACGACGCCAAAGGACAGGAGAAAGGCGTTCATGCGCTCCGCCGGTGTCAGGCCGGCGGCTCGGCGTGCCCGGGTCCGCCCTCCTCGCCGCGCTCGGCCGCGGCCGGCAGGAAGGTGACGCAACACAAGCCGGGCTGTGGGTCGAGGACCGGCTGCAGGTCCGTGTCGACGGCGCGTGCGATGCCCTCCGCGAACGCCAGGTTCGCTCCGCAGACGAGCGAGCGGTGCTCCCCCACCAGGGCGTGGAACGGGCAGTTCCGCAGCCGCACGGCGCCGCCGGCGTCGGTCGCCGGCTCGTAGCCGCCCGCGACGAGCGCGGCCAGCAGCGGGTCGCCGTCGGCCGCGGCGGTCTCCCGGCCGAGCGCTTCGCCGCCGGCACGCGCGGCCTCCCGGAGCGCGCCCGGGACAGATCCGTCGCCGACGCGTTCCAGCGCCGACGCGAACAGGGTGGCGACGCGCTCGTATCGCCGTTCCGGGATCGCCAGGCTGATCTCGCGCTCCCCGCGCCGGTAGACGCGGGCGGGCCGGCCGGCGCCGGGCCCGACCCTGCCGCTGAGTCGCTGGTAGCCGGCGGCGAGCAGCCCGGCCGCGACGAGCTTGTCCAGATGGAAGGCGGCCAGCGCGCGGGTGATCCCCAGGGCCGCGGACGCCTCCCCGCGTCCGACCGGCCGGTCCTGGTCCACGACCCAGTCGAACAGCCGACGGCGAACCGGCTCGTCCAGCAGACCGATCGCCTCCAGGTCGTGGTCGCGCCTGCCGTGCTCCATGTCGCAAGTGTATCAGCCATGGCGACTAGCGATAGACATTGACAGACGGGCCCCGGCGCTGTATTACTAGCGGGAACTAGCGATACAAACGACGCAGGAAGAGGAGCGGGGCGCCATGATCGAGACGTTCCACGACGTGACGCGAGGGACGGGAGCCCACACAGGCACCGCCGACGATGCAACGCCGGCCATCCAGTCGCTGACGGGCCCCGCCCGCGGGCTCGACGCGGCGGACCTGTCCCGGTTCGAGGGGTACCTCGCGGAGATCCTGGGTCGCTCGGCCTCGATCTCGACACGCCGGGCACCGGGGACACGCCGCGCCGCCTGCTCCGAGCGTGGATCGATGCCACGGAGGGCTATGCCGGCGACCCGAGGCTGGTCACGGTGTTCCCCACCGAGTGCCACGGCGACGCCAGCTGCGAGCTGGCGCAGATCGTGGAGGGACCCATCCCGTTCTTTGCCCTGTGCGAGCACCACGCCCTGCCGTTCTTCGGGCGCGCCTACCTCGGGTATGTCGCGCACGAGCAGATCATCGGCGTCAGCAAGCTGACGCGACTCGTTCGCGTCGTCACGCGCCGGTTCGGGGTCCAGGAGCGGATGACCCACCAGATCGCGGAATTCCTGTCCGATCTCCTCGCCGCGCACGGCGTGGCGGTGTACATGGAGGCCGATCACCTGTGCACCCAGATGCGCGGCGTGCGCGAGGACCACGCGACCACGCGGACCACCGCCTATCGCGGCGTCTATGAACGCGATCCGGCGCTGCGCCACGAGTTCTTCGAGATGGCCGGCATCCGGGCCGGTGACCGCCGATGACCGCGGTCGCCACCATCGCCGGCCGGGAGTCGGGGCTGGAGCCGCTGTTCGACCTGCCCACGGGCGATGGCCCCACCCGCGCCGCAGTCCTGCCGGCCGTTCTTCGCGCGCGCTACGGTGGCGACCTCGTCGTCCCCCTGCGGGCCGCCCGACCGACGCTGATCGCGAACTTCGTGACGACGCTGGACGGCGTGGTCTCGCTGGGCGGCGCCGACGGCGCGGGTGGCGGGGAGATCAGCGGCGACTTCGAGCCCGACCGGTTCCTGATGGGCCTGCTGCGGGCCGTCGCAGATGCCGTGGTCATCGGGGCCGGCACGCTGCGCGCCGCACCGGCCGAGGCCTGGACTCCGGCGTTCGTCGATCCCGCCGGCGCCGACGGGCACGCGGCCCTGCGCGCGGACCTCGGCCTCCGGCGCAACCCGACCACGGTCGTGATCTCGGGCTCGGGCGCGATCGACCTGGATCACCCGGGGCTGGCCGACCCGGCGGTGGAGGTGGTGCTGGTGACGACGGCGCGCGGAGCCTCGAGACTGCGTGGGCCGCGGCTCCCCGGCAACGTCAGCGTGAAGATCGCTCGGGGCGAGCGCATCGACGCCGCCGAGCTGATCGCGATCCTGGCATCGCTTGACGTGCGCCTGGCGCTGTGCGAGGGCGGCCCGCGGCTGTTCGGCCAGCTGCTCGAGGCGCGCCTCGTCGACGAGCTGTTCCTCACGATCGCCCCGCACCTCGCAGGTCGCTCCTCGGGGGTCGACCGGCTGGGGCTGGTCGAGGACACCGCGTTCGCCGCCGCCGCGTCGCCGTGGGCGCGGCTGGTCGGGCTGCGACGCGCGGGAAGTCACCTGTTCGCTCGATACCGGTTCCAGGATGCCGTGGAGGTGGAGGACGCATGAACTCCCGAGACCCGATGGTGATCGTCGGCGCCGGGCTCGCCGGCGCGACGGCCGCGTTCGCCCTCCGCGAGCGTGGGCACGATGGCCGCGTCGTCATCGTGGGCGAGGAAGCCACGCCGCCCTACGAGCGACCGCCGCTGTCAAAGACGTACCTGCGCGGGACCACGTCCCTGGACGAGGCGCTGGTCCGGCCACGGGCCGCGTACGAGGACCAGGGCATCGAGTGGCTGCCCGGGCGCCGGGTGACCGCCCTCGACCTCCCGGGGGACCGCATCGAGCTCGACGATGGCACGAGCGTGCCCTACGGCGCGCTGCTCCTGGCCACGGGCGCCTCGCCGCGACGGCTGCCGGCCACCTCGCCGGGCCTGCGTGGGCTGCACCAGCTGCACACGGCCGACGATGCCGATGCGATCCGGTCGGCCGCGTCGAAGGCCGAGGAGATCGTCGTCATCGGCGGCGGCTGGGTGGGCAGCGAGGTCGCGGCGTCGCTGCGGGAGCTCGGGCGTCCGGTGACCCTGGTCACCGCCCGGTCGCGGCCGCTGGAGCAGGTCCTCGGACCGGAGGTCGCCGACGTATACCGCGGGCTGCACGTCTCCCATGGCACGCGCCTGGTCCAGGGACGCGTCGTCGCGGTCGAAGGCAACCGCCGCGTCGCCGGCGTGCGCCTGGCCGACGGTCGTTGCGTCCCCACAGACCTGGTGGTCGCGGGGCTCGGCGCCGAGCCGCGTATCGAGCTCGCTGCGAGCGCCGGCCTGGAGATCGCCGACGGCGGCATCGCGGTGGACGAGCAGCTGCGGACGGCCGCTCCGAGCGTGTTCGCCGCCGGGGACGTGGCCGCTGCGTGGCACCCGCGCATGGGTCGAAGGCTACGCGTCGAGCACTGGGACAACGCGATCCGACAGGGACGGACCGCCGCGGCCAACATGCTCGGTGCGCGCGAGCCGTACCTGCGAGTGCCCTACTTCTACTCCGACCAGTTCGACCTGGGCATGGAGTACCGGGATTTGCGCCCGCCTGGGACCGGGTGGTCCTGCGCGGCGACGTGGCCGGCCGCCGCTTCCTGGCGTTCTGGCTCGCCGACGACCACGTGATCGCGGCCATGAACGCCAACGACTGGGATGCCGCGGACGACCTGGAACGCCTCGTCGAGACGCGCCAGCACGTCGACCCCGGACGGCTCGCGGACCGGGCACGGCCCTTGCCGGTCGCTGCCTGAGCCGAGTCACCTGTGGGGCCGGCAGGCCCTACAGACCGACGCTCGCCTGCATCATCCCGCCGTCGATCACCACCGTCGTCGCCGTCGCGTACGTCGACCGGTCCGAGGCCAGGAAGGCGACCAGGGCGGCGATCTCGGGCGGCTCGGCGACGCGCCCCAGCGGGATCGCCGCCTCGAGCTTCGCCCGCTGGACCGGGTCGGACAGGGTCACCTCGTCGATCGGCGTGTGGACCGCGCCGGGGGCCACGCCGACGACCGTGATCCCGTGGGCCGCGAGCTCCACGCCGGCCGTCCGGGTGAGCATCCGGATGCCGCCCTTGGCCGCACAGTACGGCGCATTGCCGGGCATCGGCCAGTCCTCGTGGATCGAGGAGATGTTGACGATCCGCCCGCCGCCACCCTGGGCCACCATCTGGCGGGCGGCCAGCTGGACGCCGAAGAAGGCGCTCTTGAGGTCCACGGCGATCACGCGGTCGAACTGGGCCTCGGTCGTGTCGAGGACCGATGTCCGCGTCTCCATGCCCGCGTTGTTGACCATGATGTCCAGGCGGCCGAAGGCGGCCACGGTCTGGTCCACCAGGGCGGCGATGTCGGTCACCAGGGAGACGTCGGCCTGCTGGATGCGGCCTCGTCCCCCGGCTTCCTCGAGCGCCTTGAGCGTCGCGCCGGCCGCCGCAGCGTCGCGGTGGTAGTTGACCGTGACGGCGGCGCCCTCGCGGGCGAGCTCGAGCGCGATCGCGTGCCCGATGCCGCTGTCACCGCCGGTGACGATCGCGACCTTGTCCTCGAGCAGCACAGTTGGCACCTCCCAGGGCGACGCGGCGCAGGCGATCGGGCCGATGGTCGGGTTGGCGGAACGGGCCCGGCCGGTGCGATGGCGAGCATGATCCGCCGGATCCCCCGATCGTGCCGCCGGCCGGCGGCGTCAGCGGGCGGGGCGCGCGACCGCCTCGGCCTCGGCCTCCGCCACGGCGCGACCCAGGTCGAGCCGCCGGAACTCCGGCATCAGGAGCGTGATCGCGCCGACCCCTGCCAGTGACAGCAGCCCACCCGAGACCACGGACATCACGGGCCCGATCACCGCGGCGACGGCGCTCGCCTCCGCGTCCCCGATCCGCGGACCCCCGGTCACGACCAGCACGTGGATCGAGCTCACCCGGCCGCGCAGGTCGTCGGGCGTCAGCTGCTGGACGATGGAGCTCCGGAGCACGGCGCTGATGACGTCGGCGCCCGACGCGATCGCGAGGCACAGCAGCGCCAGGGGGAAGCTGAACACCGCCAGCCCGAACCCCGCGATCCCGACGCTCCACACGGCCACCGAGGCCAGCACCGCCCGGCCGGGCCGTCCGACCGTGGTCGTCCAGCCGCTGAGCAGCGCGGCGACCAGCGCGCCCAGGCCGGCCGCCGACGCCATGAGGCCGACGCCCGCCGGACCAACCTTGAACACGTCGAGGGCGAGCGCCGGGAACAGCGACCTCGGTGACCCGAACACCATCGCGTTGACGTCCACGATGAACGTGGCCAGCACTTCCCGCCGGCGGCGCGCGAACCGGAGGCCGAGGATCACGCCTCCCAGGCTCGGCCGCATCGCGCCCGGGACGGGCGGGATGGGCGCGATCAGCAGCAGGGCGGCGATCGCGGCCCCGAACGTGACCACGTCGACCAGGTAGGCGACGGCGATGCCGGCCGTCGCGAGGACGATCCCGCCCAGCGCGGGGCCGATCACCGCGCTCGCGTTGAACACCAGCTGGTTCATCGCGATGGCCGCGGTGAGCCGCTGCGGCGGCACCAGCCGCGGGATCGCCGAGGCCCGCGCCGGCTGGTCGATCGCACCCAGGCCGGCCGCGACGAAGGCCACGCCGTAGATCGCCGCGAGCGAGGGTGACGGAACCAGGGCCAGCAGCGCCAGCCCCAGGCTGGACAGGGCGAGGCCGACCTGGGTCGCCAGCAGCAGGCGGCGCCGGTCCACCGCGTCGGCGACGGCGCCGCCGCCGAGGGCGAAGGTCAGGATCGGGACCAGCTGCACCAGCGACAGCGCGCCGACCGCGAGCAGGTCGCCGGTCAGGACGTAGACCTGGTAGGGAAGGACGATCGAGGTGATCATCCGGCCTGCCGTGCTGATCGACTGGCCGACCCACAGCAGCCGAAAGTCGCGGTCGTGCCGCAGCGGCGCCGGATCGATGAGCAGCCCGCCCAGGCGACGGCGCGGCACGGGCGGGGGTTGGGTCATCGAGCGCATGGTGCCACGTGTCGAGCGGTTGTACACGCCCAGGCGGCGTGTTAGCGTTGAACACACCATGTACACCATCAAGGAAGCGTCGGCCCGCACGGGCGTTGGCGCACCGCTCATTCGCGCCTGGGAGCGCCGCTACGGCGTCGTCCTTCCCAGCCGGACGCCGTCGGGCTATCGGCTGTACGACGACGCCGCGCTGCGGGTCCTGCGGGCGATGCGCTCGCTCGTCGAGTCGGGCTGGACGGCGTCGGAGGCCGCCCGGGCGATCAGCGCGGGCGAGGTCGCGATCGAGGAGCTGGCGGGGACGGCGGTCGTCGAGCGGATGCCGCTGTCCGGTGCGCCAGGCCACCGGGCCGTGCTGATCGCCCGCTTCGTCAACGCCGCCGCGACCCAGTCGGCAGCCGAAACCGAGGCCGCGCTGGACGAGATGCTCGCCTCAAGCTCGTTCGAGGCGGTCGTGGACGACCTCGTCCTGCCCGCCGCCGCCGCCCTGGGCGATGCCTGGGCCGAGGGCCGGCTGAGCGTCGCCGCCGAGCACGCGGCGAGCGCCGCCGTCGCCCGCCGGCTGGGGGCCGTGTACCAGGCCGCGGGAATCGCCGGTCGCACGACGGTCGTGGTCGGCCTGCCGCCCGGCGCGCGCCACGAGATCGGGGCGCTCGCGTTCGCCGCGGCCCTCCGTCGTCGCGGGGTGGGCGTCCTCTACCTCGGGCCGGACGTGACGGTGGACGGCTGGGTGGATTCGGTCACCCGGACGCGGGCACGCGCAGCGGTGATCGGGACGGTGATGGCCGGCGACGCCGAGGGCGCCAGGCTGGTCGTCGAGGCCCTGCGAACGCTCGATGTCGCGACGATCGCGCTCGGCGGCGCCGCCGCAACCCCGGACCTCGCCGCCCGGCTGGGCGTCACCGCGCTGCCGCAGCGGGTGGTGGATGCCGCGGCGACGATCGCCAGCGCGGTCGGGCGCCGGGCCTGATCCTCTCGCCTCACGCGTCGGGTGCCGGGTCCTCGATCCGGGCCAGCGAGACGATCGCCGACCACAGGCGCTGCCGGTCTCGGGCCGTCAGCCGGGTGGCAGGCATCCGGTCGAACGGCCGCCGTCCACGGTCCAGGTACAGGCCCCCGGCGAGCGTCCCCGGATCGGCGTGGACGGCCATCCAGGCGATCGTTGCGGCGCCCTCCCCCGGCGTCCGCAGCAGCGGGCGCATCAACCGGTGGAAGGCCGGCAGCGACGCGGCCAGGCCCGGCGTGTCGGCCCAGCCCGGGTGCATCGCGGCGAACGCGATGCCCTCACGGCCCAGCCGGCGGGCCCACTCGCGCATGAGCGCCACCTGGGCGCGCTTCGCGCGGGCATACGCGCGCGATCCCGAGTACGCGCCGTCGCGATACTCCAGGTCGTCGAGCGGCAGGCGCTGCGCGTACATGCCTCCCGTGGTGACGGCGATGACGCGGGATCCCGGCGTCGCTCGAAGCAGCGGCAGCAGCCCGGCGACCAGGGCGAACGGGCCGACGACCAGCAGCGCCAGGGTGGCCTCGATGCCGTCGGGCCCTTCGTGCCGGTCGGCGAACATCGAGCCCGCATTGTCGACGAGCACGTCCAGGCGACCCTCGCTCGCGAGGATCCGGTCGATGGCGACGCGGACGGACGCCAGCGAGCCCATGTCCGCCACCACGACCGGGAAGCGGTCCTCGCCGTGGGCGGCGAGGAGCTCGTCGCGCACGCGGCCCAGCCGGGCTTCCGAACGCCCTACCAGGATCACGCGCGCCCCGAGGGCGGCCAGCTCGCCCGCGACCACCCGGCCGATCCCCGACGTCGGTCCGGTCACCAGCGCGGTCCGCCCGGCCAGGCCGCCTGCCGGCAGGTCCCCCCAGGCGAACAGCCGGTGCCGGACGGCCGGCCCGAGGCGGCTGAAGCTGCCGACGACCGAGAGCTCGAGCAGGCCGTCGACCAGCTCCGCGATCACGGCCGGAGCGTCCCGGCGAAGACCTGCCACGCGAGCAGGCTCTTGGCGATCAGGCTGAGCAGCATGTATGCGCGCTCCCCGTACAGGTAGTCGGCCCAGCGGCCGATCCTCCGGTACTGCAGGACCATGTTGATCGCGAACACGTTGAAGCTGATGAACAGCGACACGAAGATCGCGATCACGAAGCCGGGGATGGCCGCGGCACCGGGTTCGGTCGCCGCGGTCCACAGGGCGATACCGATCACGATCCAGGGCACGGCGCCCGCGATGCACCCGAACACGTAGTGCAGCCACTGGACGCGGGTGCGGCCCTCGTTGGCCGCCTCCATGCTCCAGCCGAACAGGTTCATCGTGGCGTTGATGCCGAAGATCGCGACCAGCGTCCCGATCTCCTGGATCCCGGACAGCTCGGCGATGACCACGATCATCACGCTCGAGGACAGGGCGTACTCGATCCAGCGGGCGGGGTTCTGACCGCGGGCAAGGCGGTCCTCGTACCACGCCCGCGCGGGCAGTGCCAGGAGCAGATGGGCCGCGGCGCTGAGGAAGAAGAACAGTGCGACGGCGGGCCCGATGGGCAGCTCGAACAGGGTGCGCTGGGCTGGCACGAGGGTCCGGCTCGCCGCGTCGAACGTGAGGTAGCTGCTGACCACGGGGGCGGTCACGACAGGATCGCGCGCGACAGCGATCGCAAGGATCGCCACGCCCTGCACGGCGTGCAGCACCGCCAGCACCGCGTTCCAGCGGTGGAGGCTGCGCGCTTGAGCGGCCGGGATGGCCTGGGTTGGCTGGGCTGGCTGCATGAAAGGTTTGTTCCTCCTGGCTGCGGATGAAGCTATGACACACCCTTGACGTCCCACGTCGTGGTGCGCTACTGTGCTGCTCTACATTCTACAAAGACTATACAGGAATGCAACCCATGCCCGTCCTCAATGAGCGGATCGAGACCACCCTCCCCGTCGACCAGGCGTTCGCCTTCGTTGCGGACTTCGCGAACGCCCGGCACTGGGATCCGGGCGTGGCGACGGCCGAGCGCCTCGAGCCCGGACCGCTCGCGGTCGGAGCCCGTTATCGGCTCGGCGTGCGCATCGGAGGCCGCGTGGCCCCGATGGAGTACGTGATCACCGACCTCCAGCCGGGTCGGCGGGTGCGCCTGGCAGGCTCCGGCTCGGGCGTCGTGGCGGTCGATGACATCCGGTTCTCGGCCACCCCGAGCGGCACCCGGATCGACTACATCGCGGACATCCGGCTGCGCGGCGTCCGCCGGCTGGTCGAGCCGTTCGCTCGCGGGACGTTCGCCCGGATCGCCCGCGACGCACGAGACGGCATGCAGCACACGCTCGACCAGCTCGCGCTCGACGGGTCGGCGCTCGACCAGCGCGCCACGGCTGTCTGAGGTGACCGCCATGGACATCGCGATCATCGGCGCCGGGGTGAGCGGGCTGACCGCCGCGTACGCCCTCAACCGCGAGCACCGGGTGACCGTGTTCGAACAGCGCGCCACGGCGGGAGGCCACGTCTCGACCGTGACCGTCGATGGCTCTCACGGCCCGGTCAGCGTCGACACCGGGTTCATCGTCTACAACGAGCGGACCTACCCGCGCTTCGTCGGGCTGCTGGCGGAGCTCGGGGTCGAAACCCAGCCCAGCGACATGTCCTTCGCCTCCGCATGCGACGCGTGCGGGATCGCCTACAGCTCGCGTGGCGCCCGGGGCCTGTTTCCCAACCTGCGCACCCTCGTTCGCCCGTCCCAGTGGCGGATGCTGGCCGACATCTCGCGCTTCTACCGGGACGCGCGGGCGACCCTCGACGCGCCCGAGCCGAGCCGGGCGACGCTCGGGGCGTGGCTCGACGAGCATCGCTACGGGCATGGGTTCCGGCAGCACTTCCTGGTGCCGATCACCTCTGCCGTGTGGTCCACCGCGGCGGACCGGGTGCTCGAGTTCCCGGTCGACTACCTGCTCCACTTCCTCGACAACCACGGGCTCATCGGCTACGGCCGGGCGCCGCGTTGGCGCGTGGTCCGGGGCGGCTCGAGTGCCTATGTCGAGCGGCTGATCGCGCGGCTGCCCGACGGTGCGGTCCGGACCGGGGACCCGGTCAGCGCCGTCACCCGCGAGCCGTTCGGGGTCACCGTGCGC
The DNA here is from genome assembly GCA_963741915.1 of uncultured Chloroflexia bacterium. Lineage (GTDB taxonomy): Bacteria > Chloroflexota > Limnocylindria > Limnocylindrales > CSP1-4 > CAIXZV01. The sequence goes on from CAVUJW010000005.1 coordinate 39,954, forward strand.
ACCCGGCGCGGAAGCACGCACCGGTTCGATGCCGTGGTGCTGGCCACCCATGCCGACGACGCGCTCCGGCTGCTCCGCGATGCCGACGACCGCGAGCGCCGCGTGCTCGGCGGGTTCGAGTACTCCGACAACCGGGTGGTGCTCCACGGCGACGTCCGGAGCCTGCCGGCCAACCGACGCGCCCGGGCGTCGTGGAACGTGCACACGCCCGATTGCCGGGCTCCCGGCGACGCGCCCACCATGACCTACGACATGAACCGGCTGCAGTCGATCGAGGGACCGGATGCCTACCTCGTCTCGCTCAACCCGGGCGACACCGTACCGAACGAGCGCGTCATCCTGGAGCAGACGATGCGCCACCCGATGTACACGTTCGCGACGCTGACGGCCCAGGCCGGCATCCGCGAGCTCCAGGGCTGTCGCGGCACCTGGTTCGCGGGGGCGCACCTCGGCTTCGGGTTCCACGAGGACGGTTGCCGTTCGGGGTTCGAGGTCGCCGAGCTGATCGGGGCCGCCGAGGCGGAGGCCGCCGCATGAGGTCGCACCTGCTCGAGGGCAAGGTCCGCCATCGTCGCAGCCAACCGGTCACGTACGGGCTGGAGCATGACGTCTGGTATGGGGCCCTGGATCTCGACGAGCTGGACCAGCTGGACGCGGAGCTGCGGCTGTTCGGGCGCAACCGGCGTGGCGTGACGGCGTTCCGGGACGCCGACCACCTGCCCGAGCCCGCACGCGACGTGCGCGCCGCCATTCACGCCCACCTCCGGTCCGAGGGCGTGGATCCGACCGGCTGGCGGGTCACCCTGGTGACCAACCTGCGCGTGCTGGGCTACGTGTTCAACCCGGCCAGCTTCTTCCTGTGTCGAGACGATCGAGGCACACTTCGGATCGTGGTGGTCGAGGTCCACAACACGTTCGGCGAGCGGCACCTGTACACGCTGGGCCCCGGGGCGGCCGGCGGCGATGCGGGCGAGCCGTTCACGGCCTCGATGGACAAGGCCTTCTTCGTATCGCCGTTCATCAGCCCCGACGGCCGGTACTCGGTCCACGTGCGCGACGATGCCGACGGCCTGCGGCTCGCCATCAATCTCCGCCAGGACGGCCGTCCGACCCTCAGCACGAGCCTCGTCCTGCGCCGTCGTCCGCTGTCGGATCGGATGCTGCTGCGGCTGCTGTTGCGCCACCCCCTGGTGAGCCACAAGACGATCGGGCTGATCCACTGGCACGCCCTGCGGCTGTGGCTGCGCGGCGCCCCCTTCTTCCGGCACGGTGCCCCGGCCCGGGCACCCGGGGCCGCCCGATGACGAGCGACGCGGCGATCGGTCGCAGCGGTCCGCTGCCCGGACGGGTGGTGCAGGAGACGGCCCTGCGGGTGATGCTCGGGGCCGCCCGCCGGATCCGGGTCGGCCGGATCGCGGTGGTCCTGCCGGATGGCTCGCGGCGCGTGTACGGCGACCCGGCATCCCCGGACGCGGGCGAGATCCGGGTCCACGACCCCGCAGCCGCGTCGCGGATGCTGCTGGGCGGCGAGATCGGGGCGGGCGAGGCGTACATGGACGGCCTGTGGTCCAGTCCGGACCTGCCGGCGCTGCTCCGGGTCGCGGCACTCAACCGCGACGCGCTGGCGCTGCCGCACGGCTGGTGGCGGGTGCCCCTCAGGCTCCGGCGGACGCTCGCCCATCGGGCGCGCCGGAACACGGTGACCGGCAGCCGCCGGAACATCGAGGCGCACTACGACCTGGGCAACGACCTCTACCGGCTGTTCCTGGACGAGACGATGACGTACTCCAGCGCGGTGTTCACGGCGCCCGACCAGACCCTGGCCGACGCCCAGCGGACGAAGTACCGAGTCATCGCCGAGCGCGCGGGCCTGCGGGGCGGCGAGCACGTGCTCGAGATCGGCTCGGGCTGGGGCGGCTTCGCGCTGTACGCCGCGGGCGAGCTGGGCTGCCGGGTGACCACGATCACCGTGTCGCCGGCCCAGCACGCGCTGGCGACCGAGCGGGTCGCCGCCGCGGGCCTGGCCGACCGGGTGAGCGTCGAGCTGCGCGACTACCGCGCCATCGCGGGCAGCTACGACGCGATCGTGTCGATCGAGATGCTCGAGGCCGTCGGGGCCGAGTACTTCGCGACCTACTTCGAGGCGTGCGACCGGGCGCTGCGCCCCGGCGGCCGCCTGAGCCTCCAGGTGATCACGCTGCCCGACGCGGCGTACGAGCCCCAGCGTCGGGGTGCCAACTGGATCCAGACCTACATCTTCCCCGGCGGGCTGCTCCCGTCGCTCGCGGCCATCGAGCGATCGCTCCATGGCACCGGTCTGCTCATCCGCGACGTGGAGGACATCGCGCCCTCCTACGTGCGCACGCTCCAGGCCTGGCGGTCGGCGTTCCTCGCCCATCTCGACAAGGTCCGTGCGCTCGGCTTCGACGAGCGATTCATCCGGATGTGGGACTTCTACCTCTCGATCAGCGAGGCGGGCTTCGCCACGGGGATCACCCAGGACCTCCAGATCGTGCTCGAGAAGCGACGGGGCCTCGCCTGAAGTCCTGACGGCCTTCCGGGCCGAGGTCGGCTCAGCGGGCCCAGGCCTGCGCCAGCACCCGGAGCGTGTTGCCGCCGATGACGGCCGCGATCTCGTCGTCCGAGTAGCCGTGTCGCACCAGCCAGCGGACGATGTTGGGGTACTCCCCGATGTTCTCGAGGCCGACCACGTAGCGCGGCACGATCGCGTCGTAGTCGCTGTCGCCGCTCGCGAGCAGGTGACCGGTCGGCAGCGCGTAGGAGCCGGCGTGATCGCCGAAGAACGTGTCCGGCCCGAACGTCACGTGGTCGATCCCGACCAGGTCCACGCAGTACTCGAAGTGGCGCATGAACGTCTCGATCGAGTGCACCTCGAGGTCGGGCCGCACCATCGTGGTCCCCGGAGCCGCCTCGATCCCGATGACGCCACCCCGCTCGGCGCAGGCGACGATGACGTCGTCCGGCTTGCACTTGCTGATCGGCCACAGGGCACGGGCGCCGGAATGGCTGATGACCGCCGGCGTCCGGCTGGCCCGGATCGCGTCCAGCGAGGTCCGGTCGCCCGCATGCGACACGTCGAGCACGATCCCCAGCGCGTTCATCCGCCGTACGGCGCGCAGCCCGAACCCGCTGAGGCCGCCGTCGCTCGACTCCCGACAGCCGGAGCCCAGGGCGTTGCTCTCGCTGTAGGTCACGCCCAGCATCCGGACGCCGAAGCCGTACAGCACGTCGATGCGATCGAGCTCGTTCTCGATCGGGGTGGCCGCCTCGAGCGCGGCGATGACGGCGACCCGGCCGGCCGCGAAGGCGGCGTCGATGTCGGCCAGCGTCTCGCCCCGGACCACGAAGTCCTGGTGCGCCCAGTCGCTGAAGCGCATCCCCAGGTCATGGATGACGTCGGTCCACTTCCAGCCGCTGTTGCTCGTGATGGTGGCGACGCCGTCCCCGAAGTTCTCGAACACCGCCGCCAGACCCGAGCGCGCCAGCCCCTCGAACCCGGTCGCGACGTGCGCCTCGCGGACCCAGGCACCCGACTCGGCGATGTCGTCGGGCGCAACCTCGAGGTGGTCGTGGAGGGAGATCGCGGGGTGCGTCGCGAGCAGCCGGCGCACCCGCGCCTCCTCGGCGTCGCTCACCTCGACCACGTGGGACGGGACGCGATCCGTCTCCGAGGCGAGCGCGAACGGCCGGTAGTCGACGCCGGCCTCGAGGTACGAGAACGATCGATAGCCGCCATGGCGAAGCGAGCGTGCGACCGGTCGCCCAGGTTCGGTCATCGATCACCTCGCGTGCGCGCCGCTGCGTCCCGGGCACCAGGTCAGAGGCGCCCGCCAACGGATCGAGCATATGCCGACGACGATCCGCGGACCGCGTCGCCCGGGGCGTCGACCGTGTCCCGGCACGGGCGTTTTGCTAGCATCCGCAACGGGGGCAACGGTTCCGCAGAGGGGTGATGGCGCTCGAACCGAACCTGCCGACGGTGGTTGGGCTCCTGGTGGCCGTCGTCGTCGCGACGATGGCCGGCGGGTCGGTCGGGCGACGCATCCGCGACTGGCTCGACCGTCGTGCCGGGGTCGCCGGCCCCGAGATCGATCTCCCCGTCGATGCTGCCCGTGCGCGGCCGATCCCGATGCCGGCGCCGCTCCCGCCCGCCGCTCGCACCGCCGCCGTCCCGGGTCCGGTACCGAACCCCGCCACCCCGTGGCCGACGGCGGACCCGGCCCCACTGCGGCGGGACGTCCCCGAGCATGCCGCTCCCGGGACGGGTGCGTCGCCGGTGCTGACCGGTACCGGTGCGTCCGACCTGATGCGCCGTCTGCGCGGGAACCCGCCGCCGGTCGTGACGCGCCTGCCGACCGCCGCCTCGCCGGCGATGCAGTCCCGCGGCGGCATCCCGCTGGTGCGCGGCCCCATGGCCGGCCCGGGCTCGGCGGAGCCGCGGGCACCCGAACCCAACCCGTCCACGGATCGCGGAACCGTGCAGCCGGTGCTCGGGCGCCTGCGCGACGACCGGATGGTGACCGCCGTCGGGTTCGTCGCCGTGTTCGCGATCGTCGGGGTCATCGGTCTCGCCATCGGCGTCGCGACGGCCGAGCTCACGGGCCGTCCGAGCGCACTCGTCCTCGACGCGTCGGGCACGCCGTCGGTCACGGGCTCCGCGACCGCCTCGCCGACCACGTCCGCGGCAGCGTCCCCAGCCTCGTCGGCCGGCTCGCCGGTTGCCACGGCGAACGGGGGCACGCCGCGGGCCGCCGTTGGCCAGGCTGGCTCGACGCGCGCGCAGGGGGCCGACGCGACCCTGCCACCCGCGCCGGCGCCCACACGCCACCCCGCCGCGACCCCACGACCTTCCACGCCGACGGCCCCTCCCGCGCCGACGCCCACGCCACCGCCCAGGCCGACGCCGACGCCGTCCCCGGCTCCCACGCCGAGGGTCGCACCCACGCCGACGCCCAAGGCGCCGGTCGTCTCCTTCACGGTGTCGATCAAGGGGCTCACGGCCAGCTTCACGAACCACACCAAGGGTGCGGCGTCCTGGACGTGGTCGTTCGGCGACGGCGGCGCGTCGACCGCGCGCAACCCGAACCACACCTACGATCAGCCGGGGACGTACAGCGTCACCCTGACCGCCGTCGGCTCCAGCGGGGCTGCCGCGAGCGCCACACGGGACGTCACGGTCGGCCGCTGACCGCCCGGCTCGGCAAGCCGCCGGCCTGACCACGGCCGGTGCGTGCTGTCGGTGTCACGCGCGCCCCACGCCCGCGTCGAGCGCCTCGTAGCGCAGCCGCCCGTCCTCGAGCACGAACGCGTCGAGCGCGAGCCCGTTGGGATCGACCGCCGCGAACTCGTCGTTCAGCCAGCCCACGAGGGCCCGGTCCGTCTCGAGCGGAAGCGACACCAGGAGGTCCCGCATCGGGGCGATCACGACCTGCGGCCGGGCGCCGAAGAGGCGCATCAGCTCGTCCGGGACCAGGACGAGCGCCGAGGCGCAGCCGATCCCCGACTGGAGGACCCGGACCGAGACGCCGTCGATGCGGTCCTCGAGGATGTCGCGAGGCCGCACGTGGCGCATCCGTCGACGGAGGTTCTCGAGCGCGGTCGCGACGAGGTCGGCTGGCCCGACCGGCCAGGTGTCGAGCAGGTCCTGGCCGACGACCAGGAACGCCGGCCCGATGTCGATGCCGAACCCGGTGGGGATCCCGGGCGGGAGCGTGACCCGGACGGAAGCTCCGGTGTCGGGCGGCATCGGGCGACGTCGGGGCAGGATCGGGACGAGGCTCGGCGCGAGCGTCGGCCAATCCAGATCGGGTGGCAGTCCGCCCATCGCCCGCAGGACCGCGTCGGGGCTCGCCATCACAACCCCGTTGCCCAGGCCCACGGTGCGGTAGCCCGTTCCGGCCGTGCGCCGGCGCTTGGCTGGTCGCCGTTCTCGATCACGCATGCGCGCAGGATGACGGGCGGGTCTTACCTGCCCTGCAACCACCGCTTCACGGCCGCTTATCGGCCCCTATCGAACGATCCATGCCGTCCGATGGGCTTGGCGGGCAATCGGGGCGGTCCCGGGATCGACGGGCACATTGAGCGGGCGACCCGGGCCCGATACGGTCCGGGTACCGGGCGAGGGCCCCCGGGCAGATCGAGGTGTCGCGGCCATGGAACCGAACGTCGTCCTGCCGCTGCTGTCGTCCACGCTGAGCTTCGTGTTCGCCCTGTTCCTGCTCGACCAGTGGCTGGAACGGCGGCGGCCGTACCAGCTGATCTGGACCGTCGGCATGCTGTGGTACGGGGTCTCCGCCGGCACCGAGTTCTGGGGCGGGGCGGTCGGCTGGAGCGAGCCCCTCTACCGCGCCTGGTACCTGATCGGGGCCGTGTATGTCGCCGCCTGGCTGGGCCTCGGGACGATGTACCTCCTCGGCCGCACGCGGTTCGGCTATGGGGCCGCGTTCAGCGTCCTGCTGGCGGGCCTGTTCACGGTGTTGTCGCAGGCGAAGGCGCAGTACGCCGATACCGGCATCCTGCCGTTCGCCGCGTTCGGGATCGCGATCGTCGGGGCGATCGCCATCGCCATCGAGACCTACCGCGGCACCGGACGCTGGGCCCGGATCGCGGGCGTCCTCGTCGTCGGTGGCTCGCTGGCCGCCGTCCCGATCGTGCTGGCTGCCCAGATCGCGGCGCCGGGCTACGTGCTCGATGCCAACGGCATCCCGGTGGGCACCGCGATGCCCGGCTCGGTCAGGCTGCTCACGCCGCTGTTCAACGTGACCGGCGGCTTCGCGCTCGCCCTGGGCGCCCTGTACAGCACCTACATGTTCATGCCCAAGGTGCGCGTCCTGCGCTACGACCTGAGCCGCTCGCGAGGCGCGGCGCCGTTCCTGCGGAACCTGGCGATCGCCCCGCTGGCCATCGTGGTCAACCTCGTCGCCTCCATCCCGTCCACCGTGACGGCGCTGCTCCGCGGCCAGCTCCACAGCCGCGTCCCGGCCACGATCCTGCTCGCGATCGGCGGCTTCGTCCCGTCGCTCACCAGCGGCCTGTCCCGGTTCGGCGTCACCCAGACGTTCTTCCTGGGCGAGCTGCTGGGCGTGGTGTTCCTGTTCGCGGGCTTCCTGGTCTCGATCGAGGTCTTCCGGGAGATCCGGATCCCGTTCACGCGCCGGGTGCTGCGCGTGCGCCACGAGGCCGTGTAGCCGCTCCGCCATCGCCCACGGTCTCCACGGCGCGCGACGGCGGCAGGGCGTCGGGCCGCAGGTTGGCGAGCACCGGGATCTGGCGCCTGGCCGCCCCGACGGCGTCGATGTCCATCTCCGCCCGGAGGATCGCCTCGTCCGTGCCGGCCTGCGCGGTGACCCGGCCCCACGGGTCCACGATCATCGAGTGACCCCAGGCGGGGATCGCGCCCGGACCCCCGGCACCGCACCCGCCGGCGGCGACCACCCACGCCCCGTTCTCGATCGCGCGGGCGCGCAGCAGGAACTCCCAGTGGGCGCGGCCGGTGCGCTCGGTGAACACGGCCGGCACCGCGAGCACGCTCGCCCCCGCGACCGCGAGGGCCCGGTAGAGCTCCGGGAACCGCAGGTCGTAGCAGATCGAGAGCCCGAGCCCGACGCCCTCGAGCGAGGCGACGACGGCCCGGTCGCCCGGCGTGACGCGCGCGGACTCGAGGTCGGTCGGGCCGTCGTCGACGCTGACATCGAACAGGTGGAGCTTGCGGTAGCGGGCGACGAGTCCGCCCGAGCGGTCGAACAGGACCGCGGTGTTGTACGGCCGGACCGGATCGCCCGAGCGCTCGGCGTGGCTGCCGGCGAGGATCCAGCAGCCGAAGTCGCGCGCGATCGCGGCAAACGGGTCCGTGGTCGGTCCGGGGATCGGGCGTGCTGATGCCCGGAAGCCGTCGTCCGTGCCCCGGTACTGGACGTACTCGGGCAGCACCACGAGGTCGGCCCCGGCGGCCGCCTCCCGGGCGAGGGCGGCGGCGTGCGCGATGTTGCCGTCGACGTCGTCGCGCGCCTCGACCTGCACGAGCGCGACCCGCAGCTTCGCCATACGAGGCATGGTACGGCGGACCGGTTGCCGAACGGAGGGACCGGATGCCGAACCGTGGGTTTGACCGGGTCCCGCCGCCGGACTACGCTCCGCTCTGCCCCCGGCAGCCACGTGCACGTTCGGGGTGCCCGACGTCGCATCGAGGATTCCTCCCCCGTGGAGAACGGACCTAGTCGCGCCGGCGTCCGCGCCGGCAAGCCCGTGGTCCATCCCGCCTGACGACGGCACGGGCCGGCTGGCGCCGCGCCCGGGCCACCGAGGGCGGACGGACCCGCCCCCGAAGGTGGCCACCATGCGCTTCCTGAGCCTGTGCATCGGCCTGCCGGTGCGTGACCCGTCCGGCGAGCCCATCGGCACGGTCGCCGACCTGATCGTCGCCATCGGCCATCGGTATCCGCCCGTCACCGGCCTGGTCGCCCGCACTGACCGGCGCCAGATCTTCCTGCCGTGGCGCAACGTGGACACGTTCGACGAGTCCGGGGCACGGCTCCGGGTGCCCACGATCGACATCGGCAAGTTCCGCCAGCGCCCGAACGAGATCCTGCTCAAGGCCGACCTGCTGGACAAGCAGATCGTGGACATCGAGGGCCGCAAGGTCATCCGCGTCAACGACGTCAGCCTCGACGAGATCGAGGGCCGTTTGCGGGTGGTGGCGGTGGACGTCGGGGCGGCCGGCCTGCTGCGGCGGCTGGGCGTCGAGCGGACGTTCCGGGCGCTTGCCGCGAGCCTTCGGCGGGCAGTCCCCGAGCGCTACATCGACTGGGAGGACGTGGACCCGCTCGAGGGCACGATCGCGAGCGTCCGCCTCCGCGTGCCGCATGCCAAGCTGGCCGAGCTCCATCCCGCCGACCTGGCGTCGATCATCGAGGAGCTCACGCCGCGCGACCGGCTGGGCGTCCTGTCGGTGCTCGACGACGAGGCGCTGGCGGACGTGGTCGAGGAGATGGAGCCCGACACCCAGGTCGAGGTCATCGAGGACCTCGAGCCGGCGCGCGCCGCGGACATCCTCGAGGAGATGAGCCCCGACGACGCAGCCGACCTGGTCGCCGACCTGTCCGACCGCAGCCGCGACGAGATCCTGGCCCTGATGGAGGCCGACGAGGCCGACGAGGTGCGCGACCTGCTGGCATTCCCCGAGGACTCGGCCGGCGGCATGATGACGACCGAGTTCGTGGCCGTGCCCGCGACGCTCACGGCGGCCGAGACGATCGAGCGGCTGCGCGAGCTCGAGCCCGATGCCGAGACGATCTACTACGTCTACGTCGTGGACGACGACGACCGGCTGGTGGGGGTCCTCTCGCTGCGCGACCTGATCGTCGCCCGGCCGGAAGCGGCGATCTCCGAGGTGATGATCGACGAGCCCGTGGCGACCGGCGTCCTCGAGCCCGCCGAGTCGGTCGCCGAGACGATCGCGCACTACAACCTGCTGGCGCTGCCGGTCGTCGATGACGAAGGCCGGCTGGTGGGGATCGTGACGGTCGACGACGCGATCGACACCGTGGCGCCGTCCGCCTGGCACCGCCGGCTGCCGCGGGTGTTCGCGCGTGCCGATCGTGACGCGGAGGCTGCGGGCGAGCCGCTGGCGGCGGTCGGGCGCAGGCCTGACCAGGGGTCGCGCCGGTGACCATCGGGCGCGGCCTGCGCGCTGCCGTGGTCGCCCAGCGCGGCCGCGTGGCATCGCGGCTGCCCGGCATCCCGGTGCCGCGGCTCCGCGGCCGGTTCCGGCGGCGCGGGCTGCTCGCGTTCCTCGCGGTGATGGGCCCGGGGATCATCGCCGGGGTCGCGGGCAACGACGCGGGTGGCCTGACGACCTACTCGGTCATGGGCGCCGAGACCGGCCTCCGCCTGCTGTGGATCTTCCCGATCACGATCGTAATCCTGGCGATCGTCCAGGAGATGGTCGCGCGCCTGGGCGTCGTGACCGGCCAGGGCCTGTCCGATCTCATCCGCGAGCGGTTCGGGGTCCGCTGGACGGTGTTCGCGATGGCGGTCCTGCTGATCGCCAACATCGCCAACACGATCGCCAACCTCGCCGGTGCCGCCGCCGCGCTCGACATCTTCGGCGTCCCCAAGTGGCTGACCGTCCCGGTGGTCGCGGTCGCGATCTGGGGCCTGGTGCTGTTCGCGAGCTACCGCAGCGTGGAGCGCGTGTTCCTCGCGGTGATGATCGTGTTCCTCGCGTATCCCATCGCCGCGGTGATGGCCACGCCCGACTGGACGCCGGTCCTGCACGCCTTCGTCACCCCATCGGTCGAGCTCGATCCACGGACGCTGCTGCTGATGGTCGCCGTGGTCGGCACCACCATCACCCCCTACATGCAGTTCTACCTGCAGTCGGCGGTGGCCGAGAAGGGCATCGACGAGGAGGAGCTGCGGCTCGAGCAGGCCGACGCGGTGGTCGGGTCCATCTGGACCAACGTGATCGCCGTGTTCATCGTGGTCGCGACGGCCGCGGCCATCGGCCTCGGCGGCGGGGCGGCCATCAGCTCGGCTGCCGACGCCGCGCATGCCCTGGAACCGGTGGCGGGTCCGTGGGCCGAGGCGCTGTTCGGGATCGGGCTGTTCGGCGCCTCGGTGCTGGCCGCCACGATCATGCCCATCTCGACTGCGTTCGTGATCTGCGAGGCGTTCGGCTGGGAGAGCGGGGTCGGCAAGCGGTTCGCCGATGCGCCCGTGTTCTTCGGGATCTACACGTTCGTGCTGGCGGCCGGCGGGCTGGTGGTGCTGCTGGTCGCCGAGAGCGCCCTCGTCCCGATCATCGTCGGCAGCCAGAACCTCCAGGGGATCCTGCTCCCGGTCGTGCTCGTGTTCATGGTCCTGCTGGTCAACGATCGCCGGCTCATGGGCTCCCACGCGAACGGCCGCTGGGGCAACGTGCTGGCCTGGGGCGCGGTCGCCGTCGTGGTCGCGCTCAACGTCGTGCTGCTGGGGGTGACACTGCTGGGGGCGGTCGGGATCAGCCTGGCCTGAGACCGGACGAGCGATCCGGCAGGCCGCGCTCGCGGCCGTCAACATCCGGGACCATCCTGCAGCACGTACCCGCTGACACGTCCGTCCCCACCCGCACCACGTCAGCCGGCCAGGCCACGGTCCCTTGTCTCGCGGCGGCGGCGTTCGAGGTCGGCGCGCTCGGGAAGGTTCGGTGCGAGCGCGAGGGCGCGGTCGTAGGCCTCGACCGCCTCGGCCCAGCGTCCCAGCCTCCGGAGCAGGTCGGCGCGGGCCGCGTGGAAGAAGCGGTACCCCGCCATCGCCGGGTCCGGCGACAGCGCCTCGACCGCCGCCAGGCCGGCGGCGGGGCCGGCCACCTCGGATACCGCCACCGCCCGGTTGAGCGCCACGACGGGGGACGGGGCGATCCGGACAAGGACCTCGTACAGGCCGAGGATCTGGCGCCAGTCCGTGGTCTCGAACGTCGGCGCCTCGTCGTGGACGGCCGCGATCGCCGCCTGCAGCTGGTACGGGCCGACCCGTCCCATGCGCAGCGCCCGGTCGACGAGGGACCGCCCCTCCTCGATCCGGGGCGCATCCCACAGGCGACGATCCTGGTCCTCGAGCCGGACGAGCCCGCCGTCCGCAGCCTCGCGTGCCGGCCGCCGGGCGTCGGTCAGGAGCATCAGCGCCAGCAGCCCGAGCGCCTCCGGCTCGTCCGGCAGGAGGTCAGCCACGAGCCGCGAGAGCCGGATCGCCTCGGCGCACAGGTCGCGCCGGATGAGCGCCTCGCCGGTCGTCGCGTCGTATCCCTCGTTGAAGATCAGGTACACCACCTGCAGCACGGGCTCCAGCCGCTCGGCGAGGCGCTCGGGCGCCGGGATCTCGTACGAGATGCCGGCCTCCCGGATCTTCCGCTTGGCGCGGACGAGGCGCTGCGCGAGCGTGGCCTCGGGGACGAGGAACGCACCGGCAATCTCGGGGGTCGTGAGCCCGCCGAGCGTTCGCAGGGTCAGCGCGATCGCCGCCTCGGGCGCCAGCGCAGGGTGGCAGCAGGTGAAGATCAGCCGGAGCTGGTCGTCCGGGATCGGGGCCATCTCATCCTCCGCCGCGGCGAGCAGCGCGGAGGCGCGCTGGGCCGCCTCGAACGCCGCGTCTCGCGCGATCGCCTCCGCCTTGGACGCGAGCCGCCCGGCGCGCCGAGCCCGATCGATGGCGCGATTGCGGGCCGCCGTCGTGATCCAGGCTCCCGGGTTCGCGGGCACGCCGTCGACGGGCCACCGCTCGAGCGCGATGAGGTAGGCGTCCGCCACGGCCTCCTCCGCGAGGTCGAAGTCGCCCAGGACACGGATGAGGGTGGCGATTGCCCGGCCGTGCTCCTCGCGAAAGACGCGGACGACGGCGTCCCTGGCGTCGGCGGCGGTCAGGCGAACTCCATGATCGGCCGGATCTCGATCTTGCCGGTCTGCGCGCCCGGGAGCCGGGCGGCCGCCTCGATCGCCGAGTCGAGGTCCGCTGCGTCGATCAGGTAGTAGCCGCCGAGGTGCTCCTTGGTCTCGGCGAACGGCCCGTCGGTCACGATCCGCCGGCCGTCGCGGACGGACACGGTCGTGGCGTCCGACACCGGCTGAAGCGCCTCGCCCCCGAGCCATTGGCCGGTGCCCTGGAGCCACTCCGTGTACCGCAGGTACGCCTCGGACATCTGCCGTGGTCCGTCGCCGCTCGGCTGTTGCACGGACGGCTCCTGGTAGATCAGCAGCAGGTAGCGCATCGGGAACGTTGCCTCCGTGTCACGTCTTCGGGCCGATGGGCGACCCGATCATGCTAGCGACGAACGGACCCATGGGAATCGACACCAGGGGCATGGACGCATCCGACGGCAGCCGCGCGTAAGGGGGCGAGCCACCGTCGCCCGGCGGCTGGACCAGGCACAGCGGCTGGCACCCGGGTCTTGTGCGGCGCGCCGGAACACGGCGCGATCGTCCCACAGGCTGGGCCACGGCGCGGAGGAGATCGTTGCGGCCCACGAGCCATGGGCGCAGGTTGCCGGGCCGTGCGAGCATTCGGCCATGCCCACGCGCAAGGAGGTCCTCGAGATCGGCGGCCGCGAGGTCACGATCACCAACCCCGACAAGATCTACTTTCCCGTGCCCGGCCACACCAAGCTCGACCTCGTGCGCTACTTCCTGGCCGTTGCGGACGGCGCGCTGGCCGGGGTGCGCGGCCGGCCGATGGCGCTCAAGCGGTTCGTGGACGGCATCGACAAGGAGCCGTTCTTCCAGAAGCGGGCCCCCGAGAACCACCCCGACTGGATGCGGACCGCCACCCTCACCTTCCCGTCCGGGCGAACGGCGGACGAGATCGTGGTGGACGAGGCGGCCGGGCTCGCCTGGGTCGCCAACCTCGGCTGCATCGACCTCAACCCGCACCCGGTCCGGGCAGAGGACCTCGACCACCCCGACGAGCTGCGGGTCGATCTCGACCCAGTGCCCGGGGTACCCTGGTCCCAGGTGCGCGAGGTCGCGCTGGTCTGCCGCGGGGCGCTCGACGCCGTCGGCCTGGTCGGCTGGCCCAAGACGTCGGGCTCGCGCGGCATCCACATCAACGTCCGGATCGAGCCACGCTGGAGCTACCCGCAGGTGCGGCGTGCGGCGCTCGCGCTGGCCCGCGACGTGGAGCAGCGGGCACCGTCGATTGCCACCTCCAAGTGGTGGAAGGAGGAGCGCCACGGCGTGTTCCTCGACTACAACCAGAACGCCAAGGACCGGACCGTCGCCTCTGCGTACTCCGTGCGCCCGCTGCCCGATGCCCGGGTCTCGTTCCCGCTGCGCTGGGACGAGGTGGCCGACGTGGTGGCCGAGGAGTTCACGCTGGCGACCGTGCCCAAGCTGTACCGCGACCGGGGCGACGCCGGCGCCGGGATCGACGAGGCGGTCGGGTCGCTGGATGCGCTGCTGGAGCTCTCCGCGCGCCACGAGGCCGAGGGCCTGGGCGACGCGCCATGGCCCCCCAACTACGCAAAGCAGGAGGGGGAGCCGCCACGTGTGCAGCCGTCGCGCAAGCGGAGGGCGGACAGCGAGTACGGGGGCCGGGGGCGAAACGGTGGACCCCCGCCGGAGGTAGCGGCCGAACGGGCCGCGGCGGTGGCGGCCGGCGACCCGAACGCCGGCCTGCCGACCGACTGGGTGGGCACCCGGCCCACGCCGACCGGACGGCGGAGGTCGAGCATCCCGGTCATCGAGATCGCGAGGGCGGCGACCAAGCAGGAGGTCAACGAGGGCCTCGAGCGCTGGAGGTCGCGCCATCCTGAGGCGGCCGCCCACCTGGAGCCCGCGGACATCCTCACCGACGGCATGCGCGGGCGCTCGTACGTCTGGTACCGGCTGCGCGTCAACCTCATCCACGTGCCCGAGGAGCTGCGGCCGCCCCAGGAGCCACTGGATCCCGACTACGACCCGTGGCAGGGCTACGAGTGGCCGGACCGCAGCGGTCAGGCGGAGCGCGCGCCCCGGAGCGATCGAGGCTAGGCTGCCCGGGCACGGCCGCCGTCGTGGCCTTCGGTGAGCGCCGCCGATCGCGACTGCGGTCCAGGCCCTGAGGGCCGACGTCGGGCCCGAAACGCCAGACCGACGGGTCGCGGATGCCAGTCAGGCGTCCGTGTCCGGCGCCAGCCAGCCCTTGGCGGCCGCGATGCGCGCCGCCTCGGCCCGGTTGCGGGCCCCGGTCTTCTGGATCGCCGCTGACAGGTGGTTGCGGACGGTGCCCTCGGACAGGCCCAGCCGTCTCGCGACGTCGGCCACCGTGCCGTTCGTCGCCGACAGGGCCAACGCCTCGCGCTCCCGCTCCGAGAGCGGGTTGGCGCCCTCGCTGAGCGCGGCCAGTGCAAGCGCCGGATCGACGACCCGCTGGCCGCGAGCGACGCGCCGCACGGCATCGGCCAGGTCCGCCGCCGGCGCGTCCTTGAGCAGGAAGCCCGAGGCGCCCGCCTCCATCGCCCGGCGGAGGTAGCCGGGCCGGCCGAACGTCGTCAGGATCACGACCCGGCATCCCGGCACGGCCGCGCGCAGCTGCGCCGCGGCGGCCAGCCCGTCGATCCCCGGGAGCTCGATGTCGAGCAGCGCGACGTCCGGCCGGGCGCCCAGCGCGGCCGAGACGATCTCGTCGCCGCGGCCGACCTGCGCCACGACCTCGAGGTCGCGCTCCATGGCCAGCAGAGCCGCCAGGGCGCCGCGCACCATCGCCTGGTCCTCGGCCAGCAGGATGCGCGTCATCCGGCCTCCGTCGGTGTGGCAACCGGGACCGCGACCAGCAGCCGGAACCCGCGATCCGGCAGCGGGCCGGCCTCGACCCTGCCGCCGAGCCGCGCGGCTCGCTCCCGCAGCCCGGCCAGGCCCACGCCGCCGCGACCGGTCGCGGTGGTCTCCGGCTCGACCGGGGCGCCGCGTCCGTCGTCCACGACCTCGACCGCTCGCGACGACGCGTCGCCGAGGATCCGGATCCGCGCGGTCGTGGCATCGCTGTGGCGGAGCACGTTGGTGACGCCCTCGCGGACCGCCCAGCCGAGCATGGCGTCCACCTCACGCGGCAGGTCCTCGGGGGCAGGCTCGACCTCGCCCGAGATCCCCGCCGCGGCCAGGGCAGCTCGGGCTCCGGCCAGCTCGATCGCCAGCGTCGGCTGCCGATAGCCGCTGACCGTCTCGCGCACGGAGGCCAGCGCCTCGCGCGAGACCTGCTCGACATCGGCCATCTCGGCCGCGGCCCGTGCCCGGTCCTCGGGGAGCACCCGGCGCGCCAGCTCGCTCTTGAGGGCGATCACCGACAGGCTGTGACCGAGCGTGTCATGGAGATCACGGGCGATCCGGTTCCGCTCCTCGGCGACTGCCGACTCGGCGAGCTCGAGGCGAGCAGCCTGCAGCTCGCGGTTCGTGCGCGCCAGCGCGGACAGTGACGACAGCGTCAGGCTGATGGTGCCGACGGTGATCCCGACCGGAACGCCGGCCGACGGATCGCCGGCCGCGATGGAGACGCTGACACCGGCCACGAGGCTCACCACCGCGATGGCTCGCAGCGCCCACGACTGGGGAACGAGCCGGGCGCACGAGACACCGGCGTAGTAGAACAGCGCGGGTGCCGCGTCGACTCCGAACGCGGTCGTCGTGATCGCACCGATCGCGGTCAGGACCACGATCGCGGGCAGGATGACGGCCCGGTCCTCGACGCGTCCGAAGGGCGAGAAGCGGAACAGCTGGAGCAGGACCATCCCGAACCCCGCCCAGGCCACGAGGAGGAGCGCGAGCGGGACCGGGTCGGGGCGCGACTGCAGCACCGAGACGAACGGCCAGATCGTGAAGAACAGGGTGATGGCGATGAACACCCAGCGCAGCCTGGGCCGCCGCTCGGCAAGGCTGGCCATGAACGCGCCCGGTTGGGGCGAGAGCTCCCGCCGGGCACGATCATGAACGGCCATCGACTCAGGCCCGTCCGGACCGCTCGTCGGCCAGGTAGCGCCAGATGGCGACCGCGCCCAGGCCGACCGTCCAGGCGGTCAGGACCGCGATGTCCACCATGTCAGGCAGCCGGCCCGCGGCGACGGAGCGCCCGAGGCTGGCGAGGTGGGACGACGGGAGCACGTGGCCAATCGTAGCGAGCCAGGCCGGGAATGACTCCAGTGGGGCGAACAGCCCGCCCAGGATGGCCAGCGTGAAGAACGTCAGCACCATGCCGCCCTGGGCGCTGTCGGCATCGAGCAGGTAGCCGATCAGCAATCCTGCCGTCGCGAACGGGATCGACCCGAGGGCCAGGACCGCGATCGTGGCCAGCATCGTGCCGCCGAACGAGATGTGGTTGATCAGGGCGCCGGCCAGGGCCACGAGGGCCAGTGCGGGGACGGTGAGCACGATGGACGACACGACCTTTGCGGCCGCGTAGGCATACCCGGGCAACGGCGTGACCGCGTAGCTGGCGCGCCCAGCCCTGGCGACGTTCGATGGCGATCGGGGCCGCCTGGCTCATCGCCGCCCCGATGGCGCCATAGGACGCCATCGAGACCAGGAAGTAGATCGGCCAGGAGAGCCCCTCGAGGGTTCCGTCGCCGGCCGGCGGGGAGGATCGCCGTGTACAGCACGTAGAGCATCACCGGGAACACGACGGTGAACACGAGGTAGCGCCGGTTGCGCAGCGGACCGCCGGATCTCCAGGCGGAGATAGGCGAGGAAGGGGGAGGTGCCGGGACCGGCGAAGGGCCGGGCTCGGACGCAAGCATGGTTGCGGACTCCAGGGTGATCAGGGTTGGACTGGCTGGATCGGGCCGAGGCTCAGGCGGCCGCATGGTGGCCGGTTCGGCGACGACCGTCCCGTTGGTCAGGGCCAGGAAGGCGGCGTCAAGGTCGGCGCCGGTGACCTCGAGGTGGCGGAAGGCGATGCCCGCTGCACGAGCGCACGCACGGTCGCGTCGGCGTCGCGCGACGTCAGGGCAACCGTTTCGCCGCGGCGGTCGGCCGCGGCAACGCCATCAAGGGCCAGCAGGGCGGCAGCGGTCGTGGCGTCGCCGGCCGGCAGCGTGAAGCGCACGCTGCGCTCGGAGACACCCGCCTTGAGCGCGGACGGCGATCCTTCGGCCACCACGCGGCCGTGGTCGAGCACCACGATCCGGTCCGCCACCTGGTCCGCCTCGTCGAGGTAGTGGGTGGCGAACAGGACCGTCCGGCCCTCGGCCGCGAACCGGCGCATGTCGGCCCAGAACGCGCGCCGGCTCTCGACATCCATCGCCACCGTGGGCTCATCGAGGAACACGAGGTCAGGGTCGCCGGCGATGGCCAGCGCAAACCGGACCCGCTGCGTCTCGCCACCCGAGAGGGTGTCGGCTCGACGGCCGGCGAGGCCGGTGAGGCCGGCGCGCTCGAGGATGGCGTCGCGAGCCAGCGGGTTGGGGTACAGGCCGCGGGCCAGCTCGACCAGCTCCAAGACCCGCGCCCCGACCGGCAGCGTGGCCGACTGCAGCATGGCGCCGACCCGGCCCGAGCGAACGGCCGCGTGGGGTGCCTGATCGAGCACACGCACGACGCCGCCGCTCGGCTCGAGCAGCCCGAGCATCGCGCCGATCGCGGTGGACTTGCCGGCGCCGTTCGGGCCCAGCAGGGCGATGGTCTCGCCGACGTGGACGTGGAAGCGGACGTCATCGAGCGCGAGGGTGGCGCCGAAGCGCCGGGAGACGCCGTCGAAGTCGACGGCCTGCGAGGTGGTCATGGGATTGGCCTCGTGGGACGCGGAGGAACGATGGCCCGAGCATCGGACCCGATCGGTTCCGCGCGAAGTCACGGCCGTCTCGATCGCGCCATGACACGCGTCACGGTCCGGTGGGCGGCCGTTGACCCACCCCTCCAGGAACCACCCGCCGCGCCCTCAGGGGTCAGCCGAAGATCCGGGCGAGCTCGAACGGCGCGGTCGTCTCCAGCTGGTCGTAGCGGCACGCCTCGGGAGGCTTGTCCGGTCGCC
This sequence comes from uncultured Chloroflexia bacterium, assembly GCA_963741915.1. Classification (GTDB taxonomy): domain Bacteria; phylum Chloroflexota; class Limnocylindria; order Limnocylindrales; family CSP1-4; genus CAIXZV01. Next base: position 58,440 of record CAVUJW010000005.1, read on the forward strand.
AGCGACGAAACGTCGTCGCGTGGCGGAAGCGATCGCCCTGGAGGTGGTCGTAGGCGACCTCGGCGACCCGTTCGGCCCGTAGCGGCTCCCACGACAGGTCCTTGCCCCGGTTCCAGCGAGAGGTCGCCCCCGGCAGCCGCTGGCCGGAGGCATCGGCCGACCCGGCGCTCGCCCACTCGGCCCACTCGCCCCATGGATGGCCATCGAGCGCGTGCTCGCGCAGCGGCGCCAGCTCTTCGACCAGGGCCGCCCGGCGGTCCCAGGTGAACGAGGAGGTGATCCCGACGTGGTGCAGCGTGTCGTCCTCGTCGAACAACCCCAGCAGCAGCGATCCGACGTGCGTCCCCGGCCCGTTCTTGTGCCATCGGAAGCCGGCGACCACGCAGTCGGCCGTCCGCTCGTGCTTGACCTTGATCATCGCCCGCTTGCCGGGCTGGTACGTCCCGTCGAGGCGCTTGGCGACGACCCCGTCGAGGCCGGCCCCCTCGAACCGGTCGAACCATTCGGCCGCCAGGCCCCGGTCGAGGGTCGCCGGCGTCAGGTGGATGGGCGGCGTGGCGCTCCCCAGCGCGGTCTCCAGACGGGCCCGTCGCTCGGCCTGCGGGGTCGTCCGCAGGTCCTCGTCGCCCAGCGCGAGCAGGTCCCACGCAACGTACGAGGCCGGCGTCTCCGCGGCCAGCATCCGGACCCGCGAGGCCGCCGGGTGGATGCGCAGCAGCAGCGCCTCGAAGTCCAGCGCCCCGTCGCGCGCGATCACGACCTCGCCGTCGAGCACGCAGCGATCGGGCAGCTGGGCCAGGAACGGTGCGGCCAGCTCGGGAAAGTAGCGGTCGAGCGGCTTGAGGTCCCGGCTCTGGGTGAGCACCTCGTCGCCGTCCCGGAACACGAGTGCCCGGAAGCCGTCCCACTTCGGCTCGTACAGCCACCCGTCGCCGTCGGGCAGCCCGGGGCTCGCCTTGGCCAGCATGGGCTCGATCGGCGGTTCGAAGGGGAGGCGCATGCGTGGACGATACCGCGCCCGGATCCCCCGGATCCATGTTGCGGGGGATCACCGAACGACCGGCAGGCGACCGGCGCGCAGCATCTAGGGCGCGGGGCGGAACCCGGCCGGGACCGGGAGCGTCACCGCAGCGCCGCAAGGATCGCGGTCGAGGGCACCGCGCTTGCCCCAGGAGGTGCGTCATGGGGGTCCGGGAACACCAGTCTCGCGGGCGCGGCTCGCTCATCGGCCTCGCGGTCGCCGTCATGGTGGCGACCGCCGTCGTGGCCGCCTGCGGGGGGAGCTCGGCGATCCTGAGCACCGTCGGCAACGCGGTCGACGACGGCCCTGCCACCGAGGGCAGGCCGCTCGCGCCCGCCCCCTCGGCGGCAGCGGCCTCGGCGGTTCCGCAGCCGGCGGGCGGGCAGGGCAATCTGAACCTCGGGCAGGGATACGTCCCGGCCGCACCGCGGGACGATCTCAAGATCGTGTACACGGGCTCGCTGCAGCTCGTCGTCGACGACCTCGCCGCAACGCTGGCCAGGGCGAAGACGGCGGTGCTGGCGACGGGCGGCTACATCGGCGCGTCGCAGGAGTCCAACGACGGCGACAAGCCGGTGGCGACGATCACCTACCGCATCCCGGCCTCCCGCTGGGAGGACGCGATCGACAGCCTGCGCAAGCTCGCCACCAAGGTCGTGGCCGAGCAGACCCAGGCCACCGAGGTGGGTGGCCAGCTGGTCGACCTCGCGGCGCGGATCCGCAACCTGCAGGCAAGCGAGGCGTCGCTCCAGGACATCGCCCGGGGCACCGGCAAGATCAGCGACCTGCTCCAGGTGGAGGCGCAGCTGACCGATGTCCGGGGCCAGATCGAGCAGCTACAGGGTCAGCAGGCCCAGCTCACCGACCAGGTCGCCTACGGGACGCTGGTCACCACGTTCGGGCTCGAGGTCCAGCAGGTCCAGGAGACCGCCAAGGGCTGGGATCCCGCGACCGACGTCGACGCGGCCACGGCCACCCTGATCGGCGCCGGACAGACCCTGGTGAGCGCGGCGATCTGGTTCGGGATCGTGTGGCTGCCGCTGATCCTGGCGCTGGCGGTGATCGCGCTGATCACGCGCCGGCTGATCCGGCGCTTCCTGCCGGCGGCTCGACCGGGTGGCCCGGTGCAGGGCTGGGACGCGGGCTGAGCCTTCGCGGCGCCCGGTCGGCCACCGGGCGCCGCATCGTCTCCTGTCCGGAGGCCGGCCCTCAGACGGCCTCGTACGGGACGTAGTCCGGGTGCCACATCGCGGCCCGCACGGCGGCCGGGATCTGCTCCGGCGGGAACCGCCTGCCCGACGCCCAGCTCACCCAGGTGGGCGACGACGCGCGATGGCGATCTCGCGCGCCACCATCCGCAGCTCGCCGATCGGCGGGAACAGGCCGCCAGCCGCGAGGATGTCGGGGGTGGCGAGCTCGGCCAGCCGCTGCGCGGCCACGAGGAACGCCGACTCCGGCAGGATCCGCGCCTCGCTGACGATGGCTCCCAGCCCGATCCCGGGGAACACGTACGCGTTGTTCGCCTGGGGGATGCGCCGGACCGGCCGCCGATCTCCACCGGGGCGAACGGGCTGCCGGTTGCGACGATCGCCCGCCCGTCGGTCCAGGCGAGGATGTCGGCCGGCCGTGCCTCCGTGTTGGCGGTCGGGTTCGACAGCGGCAGGATGATCGGGTGCGCCGCGGTCGCGGCCATCGCCCGGATCGCTCCCTCGGTGAACGCGCCGGCGAGCCCGGTCGTGCCCACCAGGACGTGGGGTGGAACGCGCGGACGACCGCCTCCAGCCCGTGCTGCTCGGCCGGATCGAGGCCCAGGCCGGCAACCACGTCCGAAGGAAGAGCGGCGTCTCGCTTGTCCTCGTCCATCTCGGCGCGACCGGCGACCAGCAGGCCGTGCGAGTCGAGGACGGCGATCGAGGCGGCGGCGTCGGCGGCGTCGCGCCCGGCATCGATCATCGCCACCCGGAGCAGCCTCGCGATGCCGGTGCCGGCGGCCCCGGCTCCCGCCAGGACCACCCGTGCATCGGCCAGCGACTGGTCGCAGGAACGAAGGGCGGTCAGAATCGTCGCGCAGGCGATCGCCGCGGTGCCCTGGATGTCGTCGTTGAAGCTGCAGACCCAGTTCCGATAGCGCTCCAGCAGCCGGATGGCGTTGTGCTGCTTGAAGTCCTCCCACTGGAGCACGGCTCGCGGATGGACCTCGCGCACACCGGCCACGAAGGCCTCGACGACCTGGTCGTAGGCCACGCCCCGCAGCCGCGGGTGGCGCCAGCCGGCGTACAGCGGATCGGCGAGCAGCGCCTCCCGGTCGGTGCCCACGTCGAGCGACACGGGCAGCGTCAGTCCCGGATGGATCCCGGCGCTGGCGGAGTACAGGGCGAGCTTGCCGATCGGGATCCCCATCCCCCCGGCGCCCTGGTCGCCCAGCCCGAGGATGCGCTCGTTGTCGGTGACCACGATCAGCCGGATCTCGTCACGGGCGGCATGGCGGAGCAGCTCGGGCATGCGGTCGACGTCGTCGGGCGTGATCCAGACGCCCCGCGGCCGCCGGTACAGGTGGCTGAACTCCTGGCAGGCCCGGCCGACGGTGGGCGTATAGACGATCGGCAGCAGCTCCTCCAGGTGGTCAGGAGCACCCGGTGGAACAGCGTCTCGTTGCGATCCTGGAGCGCGGCCAGCCCGATGTACCGCTCGAGGTCGTCCGCCTTGCGCCGCACGTGCTCGAGCTCGAGCACGACCTGGGCTCGATATCCACGACGCGGGGCGGCAGGAGGCCGCGCAGCCCGAGCGCGTCGCGCTCCTCGTCCGTGAACGCGGCATCCTTGTTCAGCACGGGATCGGCGAGCAGGGCCATGCCCTCGCAGCGAGATGGGCGCGGGACCGACCCCGCGTCGCAGCGCATCGAGCACTCGAGCGACTTGACGAACGGCCAGCCGGCAGCCGGGCTGGTTGGGGTGGCGACGGTCATGACGGCAGACTCCAAGAACGGCACGGCGCGGCCCCGGGATGGGGCGTGCCGGCGGAGGGACGCATCGCTGGACGCAGGCCGCCGGTCAGCGGGCGACGACGACGGTGGCGTGGGCGTGCGCGGCGACGTGCTCGGACACGCTTCCCTGGAGCACCCGGGCGAGCGTGTTCAGGCCGCGGGTCCCGATCACGATCGTGTCGTACCCGTGCTCGTCGGCGATGCGCTCGATGGTCTTGGCGGGGTCGCCGCCAGGCTCCAGCAGGACGGCCTCGATCCCCGCCTCCCGGAGGAGCTTGCGCGCCTCGAGCAGCTCGGTCCGCGTGGGCGGTGCGGTCGTCCCACGGGATCGATCGGCGCCCGGCCCGGATGCACGGGGACCACGCTCACCACGCCCACGGCCGCGTTGAACCGCTTCGCAAGCTCGATCGTCTGCTCGAGTGCACGCTTGGCCGGCTCGCCGCCGTCGTACGCGAGCAGGATCTTGTTCATGGCTCGGCTCCTTTCGGGCTGCCGGCGCCATCGATACACGAAGGCGCGGGTGGCGGCCCGTCTCCACGCTCCCGAGCATCGATCGCCTGCATGTCGCCCGCCAGCGGCCCGAGGACCGCGCGCCGGGGGCCGAAGGTCCCAATTCGGGCATGGCACGATGCGGGCATGACCGATCAGCAGGCTCGCTACGACCGGATCGCCGAGGGCTACGCCAGCTGGTGGGTCCCCGATCCACCGCCCGGCGACCCTCGGCCTGCTGGACGTGCTCGCGCCCGATCTCGATCGCGGCGCGACGTCCGCGTGCTGGACGTGGGCTGCGGAACCGGGGGCCTGGCCATCGAGAGCGTGCGCCGGTGGCGCTCGCTCGAGGTGGACGGGATCGACGCGTCGGCACGGGCATGCTTGCCGTCGCCCGCGCGGAGCTCGACGCCCGGCCGCCCGGCGAGCGACGGCGGGTTCGCCTGCGCCGGGCGCACGGCGGACGCGCTGCCGTTTCCGGACGCCGCCTTCGACGCGGTCGCCAGCGCGTTCGTGCTCCAGCTGGTGCCGCGCCGGCACCGCGCGCTGCGCGAGATGCGGCGGGTCCTCCGGCCCGGGGGGGCGACTCGCGATCGTGACCTGGCTCCAGGGCGGCGGCCCCTTTCCGGCCGACGATGCCTACGAGGCGGCGCTGGTCGCGGCGGGGCTCGAGCCGCGCACCGGCGGCGGCACACGACGACCTCGCCCTCGCCCGGCGCCGCCGAGGCCGTGCTGCGGCGCGCCGGGTTCAGCGGGGCCGAGGCATGGGCGGCGGAGCTCGCCCACCAGTTCACGCCCGACGCGTACCTCGAGTTCGTGGCCCGGTTCGACGACGAGGACCTGTTCGCGACCCTCGAGCCCGACCGGCGAGCCGCGCTCGAGGCCGATCTGCTGCCCGCCTGCGCGCGCTGTCGTCCAACGGCCTGCGGATGGTGCTGCCGATCGTGTACGCGACCGCGGGCCGGAGGCAGGCACGCGGCCTGAGATCGGCCGACGCGGCGACGCGCCGGCCGGGATCAGGCCTCCGCGTCCCCCGCCGCCGTTGCCGGCTCCTCGCCACCCGGCTCCGCCTCGCCCTCGGCGGCCTCCGCGGCCTCGCCCTCGGCGGCAACCGGCAGCTCCTCGATCCTGGGCGCGAGGACCCGGGCGACGACCTCGGACGGGTCGGCCTGGACGGTGACGCCCTCGGGCACGATGAGGTCGGCGACGGTGATCGTGGCCTCGTAGCTGGTCAGCGGGGACAGGTCGTACGTGAGCGACTCGGGCAGGTTGCCGGGCAGGGCGCGCACCTTGACCGTAGCGTTCGGGTGGACCAGCGTCCCGCCGGCCTCGCTGGCCGGTGCCGCGCCGGTGCCCACGAGCGGCACCTCGATGGTGAGCTCCTCGGTCATGCGCACCGCGAACAGGTCCACGTGGAGCGGCCTGCGGCTGACGGGATGCACCTGCACGCCGTGGACCAGCACCGGACGAACGTGGCCGCCGTCGACCGCCAGGTCGATCAGGGTGGACGCGCCGGTGTGCCGGCGCAGGACCTCGAACTCGTGGGCGTCGAGGCTCACGGACTCGCTCGCGGTTCCGTGACCATAGACGACGGCCGGCAGGCGTCCCTCGCGGCGCAGGCGGGCGACCGCCTTGCCGGTCACGTTGCGGCTCGAGGCCGCGAGCTTGGGTCGAGTGGGCATGGCGGCGGAAACCTCTCTGGTGGGCGGCGCACCGGCGGCGGTCGGGCGCCGGGCGCGGCAGGTCCTCCCCACCGCGTTCGCGGGCCCGAGGCTATCACACGCGAGGCCCGGGACCGGCAGAGGCGAGCCGGTGCCCGGGTCCCGGCAGGGCCGACGGCGGCCCTGCCGATCGCACGCGGTGTAGGATCGCCGCGCTGTGGCCGCCACCATCCTGATCGTCGAGGACGAGTTCGCCGTCGCCCGTGGCATCCAGTACGCCCTCCAGCAGGAGGGGTACGAGGTCACGGTGGCGCGCTCCGGCGAGGAGGGGCTGGAGTTCGCGACCAACCAGGCCCCGGACCTGATCGTGCTCGACGTCCGGCTGCCGGGGATCGACGGGTTCGAGGTGCTGCGGCGGCTGCGGGCGGTCGGCTCCAAGGCGCCGGTGCTGTTCCTCACCGCGCGCGGCGACGAGTTCGACAAGGTGGTCGGCCTCGAGCTGGGGGCGGACGACTACGTGACCAAGCCGTTCGCCCTGCGCGAGCTGATGAGCCGGATCCGGGCGCTGCTCCGGCGAGCCTATGGCGACCTGGCCAACGCCGCCGGCGGCCGGGTCATCCGGCACGACGACCTCGTCATCGACCTCGAGCGGCGGCGGGTCCAGCGGGGCAACCGACGGGTGTCGCTGACCGCGACCGAGTTCGAGATCCTGCGCCACCTCGCCAGCCGGCCGGGCCGGGTGTTCACGCCGCCGCGAGCTGCTGGAGCTGCTGCGCGACTACGAGGCGCTGGACCAGGACGAGAAGACGATCAACGTCCATGTCAGCCACCTGCGCGACAAGATCGAGGACGACCCCTCGATGCCCCAATTCGTGCTGACGGTTCGCGGCGCCGGCTACCAATTCGCCGAGCGCTGACATGGCCGACACCCGCCGATCGGACGGGGTCGAGCCCGGGTCGGGACCGTCGGGTGCCGCGCCGCCCGATCCTCGATCGCCACGCCGGCCATCGGTGCCCCGGACCTTCCAGTCGCGGCTCACGGTCGCGTTCATCGGCGTCGTCGCGCTCACCCTGGGCATGGTCGCCCCGGTCGTCATCAACCGGCTCGACGACTACTTCCGCCAGCAGGAGGAGCAGAGCCTGCGCGACCGGACCCAGGCGACCGCGGCCGTCCTCGAGCGCTTCATCACCGACGCCGTGGGCGATCAGCCGGTCGTCGCCCGCCGCTCCGACGAAACGCTCGCCCTCAACCCCCAGATCCGGACCCTGCTGGTCGACCAGCAGCTGCTCACGCTCGCCGCCGACTACATCGCCCAGGCCGACATCCGGCTGACGTTCGGCGCCGCCCGGACCGACACGGACGGCACGCTGGTGGTCGACCCGGACCCGTCGCTCGCGTTCGAGGCGGCGCTCGACGTGCGCCCCGTCCGGGGACAGGCTCGCGACCCGGCGATCAGCCCGACGCGGGCCGACCGGGCGAGGACCAACCGGACCCAGGACTGGGGCATGTCGGTTGTGCTCTCGAACCCGTACACCAGCCGCGCCAGCACCCTCGCGGCGATCACCGGGCTGCTGCTGATCATGGGCATCATCGCGTTCGTGGTCGCGATGCTGGTTGCCGCCTTCATCGCCCATCGCTTCACGACACCGCTCACTCGCCTGACCGAGGCGTCCCGGCGGCTGGCCGAGGGCGACTTCGCGTCCCGCGTGCCGGCCGAGGAGCTGTCCTCCGGGACGCTCGAGCTGCGGGCGCTGTCGCAGCAGTTCAACACCATGGCCGATCGGCTCGAGGAGAGCGTCACGATCATCCGGCGCGATCGCGACTACTCCCGGGACCTGCTGGCCGACGTCAGCCACGAGCTGCGCACGCCCATCGCGGCCATGCGCACGTTCATCGAGCTGCTCCAGGGTCCGGCCGGTCGCGATGCGTCCGCCCGGGCGGAGTTCCTCGACTCGTCGGCCGTCCAGCTGGACCGGCTGGACTGGCTGGCCCAGAACCTGCTCGAGCTGTCCAAGCTCGATTCGGGCCTGGTCCTGCTCGATCTCCGCCCCGACGATGTCCGGGGCACGATCGAGTCGGCGGTCCAGCAGCAGGCGGCATCGGCCGAGCGCCGCGGCATCGGGCTGTCGGTCGCACCTGCCCGACAGCCCGCTCCGGATCCGGCACGACCCGCCCCGCGTCGGCCAGGTGATCACGAACCTGGTCGGCAACGCGATCAAGTTCACCAATCGCGGTGGCACGGTCCGGGTCACGCTCGAGCGCGCAGCCCGACGGCGGGGCGCAGATCGAGGTCTCCGACACGGGCGTCGGCATCCGCCGGACCGAGCTGCCCCGGATCTTCGACCGCTTCTTCCGCGGCGCCGAGGCCAACGAGGCGCGCAGCACGGGGTCGGGGCTCGGCCTGTCGATCGTCAAGTCGATCGTCGACATGCACCGGGGCACGATCGCTGTCGAGAGCCGGGTCGGGCACGGGTCGAGGTTCATGGTCAGCCTGCCTCGCGATCCACGCGAGCCGGCCGACCGCCCGGGTGGCCGGGACTCCGCACGTGACGAGGGCGGGGTTGCGCCGGCGCCGAAGGTCAACGATTCTTCACCGACTCAGGCGTCCCCGGTGAATCGCGATCCGTCACCCTTGGTAGCGGTCCCGGGCCGCCCCGCGGCCGGCCAGCCCAGCGAACACGAGGAACCCACACCGCAGTCATGAACGACGAGCCCGCGCCGGCCGCTCCCCAGGGCCCCGGCAGCACCGACCCGCTGGCCGACACCCAGCGGGTGGAGGTCCCGCGCTACGCCCCCGCCCCCGATCCGCGGCCGGACGCCCGCTGGGCGTGGGCCTCACCCGCCGGCCCGCCCGGCCCCGAGCGCTGGTACGAGCCGGCGCCCACCGAGCCGTCGTCGATCCCCGGCGGCCCTGGTGCGGCCCCCGGCTGGGGCCAGCCTGCGACTGCGGCCGCGCCCGGGGTCACGCCACCGCCACCCGCGTGGGCGCAGCCGGTGGCGCCGGTCGAGCGCCCCCGGCGTGGCGGCGCCGGCCTGGGCATGATCGTCGGCGCGTCGCTGCTGTCGGCCGTGCTCGCGGCGGGCGGCACGGTGGTCGCCCTCGACCGGACCGGCGCGTTCGACCGCACGGTCATCAACCAGCCCACGGGCGGGGGGTCGACCACCGGCACGTCCATCCCGGTCACGATCGACGAGTCCTCGGCCGTGATCAGCGCGGCGGCCAAGGTCAGCCCGGCGGTGGTCAAGATCACGACCGTGGGCCAGGCCACCGACCCGTTCTCGCAGGGGTCTACCGAGGGCATAGGCTCGGGCCTCATCTACGACTCGAACGGCTGGATCCTGACCAACCGCCACGTCGTCTCGGGCGCGGACAAGCTGACCGTCGAGCTCAAGGACGGTCGCCAGTTCGACGGCCGGGTGTACGGCATCGACACCCTCACCGACCTCGCGATCGTCAAGGTCGACCAGACCGGGCTGCCCACCGCGCCGCTGGGTGACTCGGACGGCCTCAAGGTCGGCCAGCTGGTGATCGCGATCGGCAGCCCCCTGGGCACCTACTCGTTCTCGGTCACCAGCGGCATCGTGTCGGGCAAGGGCCGGGACATCCAGGTCGACAGCGGGCAGCGGATCACCAACCTCATCCAGACCGACGCCGCCATCAACCCTGGCAACTCGGGCGGCCCGTTGGTGGACGCCAACGGCGACGTCGTGGGGATCAACACCGCGGTGGCCACGGACTCCAGCGGCATCGGCTTCGCGATCCCGATGGACATCGCGCGCCCGATCATGGACCAGGCGGTCAAGGGCGTCGCCCTGTCCCGCCCCTGGATCGGCATCCGCTTCCTGTCGATCGACCTCCAGCTCAAGCAGGAGCAGAACCTGCCGGTCGACAACGGGGCGCTGGTCACGACCAGCGGCGGCACCGATGCCGCGGTCGTCCCCGACAGCCCGGCCGCGAAGGCGGGCCTCAAGGACGGCGACATCATCCTCTCGATCAACGGCATCAACATCGACACCGAGCACCCGCTCGACGCGCTGCTCGTCCAGTTCGCGCCCAACGACACCGTCGTCCTCGACGTCCTGCGCGACGGCACGTCGCTCAAGCTCAACGTGACCCTGGGGACCCGGCCCGGCAACCTGTAGCCGTCACCGTCGCTCGAAGTCACCGGCGCCCGGGCGGATCCCCCCTCCGCCCGGGCGCTCAACGTGTCCGGGACCGGCGGATCTCGACCCCCGCCGCGGTGAGCGGGCCGCCGAGGCGGACGCGCGGCTTGCGCACGCGCACGACGACCTCGGGGGCCGCCGGGAAGCCCGCCAGGAGCTCCTGGGCGATCGCCTCGGCCAGCGCCTCGAGCAGGTTGTACCGGGTCGACTCGACGATCTCGCGGCAGACTTCGAACACGCGCCCGTAGTCGATCGTCCGCCCGAGGTCATCGGTCACGCCGGCCGGCCGGAGGTCGGCCACCAGCTCGACGTCGACCTCGAACGGCTGGGGCGCCTGCTGCTCCTCGGGCAGCACGCCGTGGGTGCCCTGGAACAGCATCCCGTCGAGGATGATCCGGTCGCTCATCGGGCCGGTCCGCCCACCCAGCCGCCGGGTCGCCAGCCGCGCACGGCGGCGTCGGCGACCCGTGCCGCGCGGGCGTTCTCGCGGACGTCGTGGACCCGCACGATGTCGACGCCGGCGGCGATCGCGAGGGTGGTCGTGGCGACCGTCGCCTCGACCCGCTGGTCCGGGGGCAGGTCCAGCAGCTTGCCCAGGGTGGACTTGCGCGAGGTCCCCAGCAGCACGGGCCGGCCGAGGACGCGCAGGGCGGCGAGGTTGGCGAGCAGCGCCAGGTTGTGGTCGGGCGCCTTGCCGAACCCGAACCCCGGATCGACGATGACCCGGTCCCAGCCGACGCCGGAGGCGAGCGCTCGCTCGATCGCGCGCTGGAGGTCGGCCACGACCTCCGCCACCAGGTTGCGATAGCGCGCCTCGGCGCGGTTGTGCATGAGCACGATCGGCACGCCACGGTCGGCCGCGAGGCGCAGCATCTCGCGGTCGTCCGCAACGCCCCACACGTCGTTGACCAGGTGGGCGCCGGCGTCGAGCGCCGCCGCCGCGACCGAGGGGCTCGTGGTGTCCACCGAGATCGGGGTCCGGGGCAGCGCCGCGGCGACGGCCCGGATCACGGGCACCACCCGCGCGGCCTCCTCCGACGGCGGAACCTCGGCGTGGCCGGGTCGGCTGGACGCCCCGCCCAGGTCCAGGAGGTCGGCCCCGTCATCGACCATGCGGCGAGCCTGCCCGACCGCCGCGGCGACCGGGTCGGACGCGGCCAGCAGCCCGTCGCCCGAGAACGAATCGGGCGTGATGTTGAGCACGCCCATGATCCACGTCCGCTCGCCCCAGGCGGCGGTGACCGGGCCGATCGCCATGGGCCGCGGCGGCTCGGGCAGGCCGGTGCCGGCATCGTCGGGGAGCGCGAAGGAGGGCGTGGCCGCCCCGCCGCCAAGATCCGGGCGCCCGCGGATGACGCCCCGCTCGGCGGGGAGCCGCCGCGGTTCGCGGCCACCGCTCATGCCGTAGCCACCGGGTCGCGCAGCCTCGCGTCGGCGACCAGTCGGCCGCGGGCGGCCCCCACCAGGTACAGCGAGCCGCCCACGACCACCGGTCCTGCGCCCGTGGCCAGCGCGAGGTCCAGCGCGGCGTTGGGATCCGCAACGGTGAGCACCGTCGCGGCGGGCAGCGCCGCGACCCAGGCGGCCGCCAGGCGGTCCGCCGGGAGGGCGCGGGGCAGCGGCATCGCGGTGCAGACCACCGTCGCGCCGGCCATCGCGGAGGAGCGCGCGAGGGCGCGCACGATCGCGCCGACGTCCTTGTCGCCCATCGACGCCCAGACGACCGTGGGCGGCGCGGGCGGGGCGGTCCCGGCACCCGGCAGGTACGGACGCAGGTCGTCCAGCGCCTGCGCGAGCGCCGCCGCGCCATCCGCGTTGTGCGCCCCGTCGAGCAGGACCGCCCGCGTGCGGCCGTCCTCGACCCTGACGTCGACCAGCTCCAGGCGCCCCGGCCAGCGCGCCGCCGCGTAGCCGCGCCGCCGCGCCTCGCCGGGCACCGTCGCGATCCCGGCGGAACCGAGCGCGTCGAGCAGCGCGTCGGCGACCGCGACGTTGGCGGCCTGGTGGCGTCCGCGCAGGCCGACGTCGATCCTGCCCAGCCGCGGCAGCTCGACCTCGATCCCGTCCCGGGACCAGCCGAGCAGCGGGGCCGGCTCGACGGCCGTCAGCGCGACGTGCAGCCTGGCGCACCGACGGCGCACGACGGCCAGGGCATCGCCCGTCGCACCGGTGACGGCCACGTCACCCCGCTCGATGATCGCCGCCTTCTCGCGGGCGATCGCCGCGATCGTGTGGCCGAGGCGGTCAGTGTGGTCCAGCCCCACGTTGGTCACGGCCGCCACCCCGCCGTCCCAGGCATGGGTCGCGTCCAGCCGGCCGCCCAGCCCGACCTCGACCAGTGCGACGTCCGGCCTGGCCTGGGCGAAGTGGCGGAACATGATCGCGGTCAGCAGCTCGAACTCGGTCGGCGGCCCGAGCCGGCGAGCGACCCGGTCGGCGAGCGGCAGCGCCTCGTCCACGAGCCGGGCGAAGTCGTCGGGCTCGATCGGCTCCCCGTCCACGACGATCCGCTCCCGGTAGGTCACCAGATGCGGCTTGGGCGTGGCGCCGACCCGGTAGCCGGCTGCCTGCAGGGCCGAACCGGCCAGCGCGATCACGCTGCCCTTGCCGTTGGTGCCGGCGACCAGCGCCCCGCGGACCGCGAGCTGTGGATCACCCATCGCGCGCAGCAGGGCGCGGACACGGGCGAGCCCGAGATGGACCCCGTACCGGCCGCGCGCCTCGACGGCACGCAGGGCGCGGGCGTAGCCGGAGCCGCTCGCCGGCGGGGCCGACAGGGTCTCCCGGCCGAGCTCGCTCACGACTTGGTCAGCTCGTCCTCGTAGAACACGCACTGGTTGAAGCGCGGGGTGAGGCAGACGTCGTTGACGTACCCCTCGTCGAGATGGACGCCGCCACGCAGCTGGCACCGGGAGACGTTGTTGGGCTGGCGCAGCAGGCCTTTCAACAGGTGCGGGGCCTGGATGGGGATCGCACCGCGCGGACCGGTCATGTAGAAATGCGGACAGACGTTGCGCCGGAGGCTGGGCAGGCCGAACCCACCGCGTGCAGGCGGCAGCAGCGGCCGGGGCGCGCCCGGGGCCTGGGACCTGGCGGCGTACGGGGGTGGCGCCGACCGTCCCGGTGCCGGTGCCTGGGCCGACCGGCCGAACACGCCGTGCGCGGGCTGGAACCCGCTGCCGGGGGGGCCGACCGGCCGAACACCTCGCCGGGACGGCCGGGCGGGCCCGAACCGCCGCGCCAATCCCCCGGCATCCCCGGCGACGCGACGGGGTCCTCGTCCGTGTCCCTGGCGCGCGGCCGCACCCGGGCGATCGGCCCATGGCTCCAGGAGCCGCGATCTCCGGGACTCGGGCGGATCGGTCGCCGGTCTCGGGCCTCCACACTCTCCCTCGTCTGTGCGGCACCCGGGACGCGGCGCCGCGACACAGCCCGCAGCGTATCACCGTGGCGCGGCGCCCGGCCCGGTCGGGGCCCGGGCGAGCCATGGCGGGGTCGGGTGATCGCCCCGGCCGTGCGACAATCGCTCCAGATGGACACCCGCCACGGTGGCCGGCCGTCGCAGGTCCGCCCCCGCTCCCCGTCGAACGGCCGCCCGGCGCCTTCGACGATCCGCGCGGTCGGGCCGTCGCCGACGCGCCTCGCCCGGCACCGCCGGATCGAGCGGCGACGGTCGCTCCCGCTGGCGGCGAAGGCCTCGCTCGCCATCGCCGTCGCCGCCCTCAGTCTCGGGGTCCTGTGGGTCGCGAGCGGCAGCGTGGGACCGGTCATCGCGAGCGCGGTCCACGGGTTCGGTAGCTTCGTGGCCTCGATCGGGTCGGCGGTCAGCAGCCCGGACCCGACGGCAGCCCCGCCCGTGGCCGACGCGCCGACGATCGTGTCGCCCGAGGAGCCCTACACCAACGCCGACAACGTGGACATCACGGTCCGGGTCCCGACCAGCGTGCTGGGGCTGCCCGACTACACCGTCCGGCTGTGGGACACGCTGGCCGACAAGCCGGCCAGCGTCCTCACCGAGGTCGCGGTGGGTCCGACCTCGACCCTGATCATCCCCAACGTTCCCCTGAGCAAGGGTCGCAACGACATCCAGGCGTCGATCGTGGGGCCCGGTGGGGAGAGCGAGAAGTCGGCCATCGCGACCTGGGTGCAGGACACCTCGAAACCGAAGCTGACGGTCATCTCGCCCAAGGACAGGTCGTCCACGACGAAGAGCTCGATCACGGTCAAGGGGAAGACCCAGGCTCGGAGCTCCGTCCGCCTGCGCAACGATGCCAACAATGCCACCACCACGGCGGACGCCGACGCCGATGGGCTGTTCGAGGCGAAGATCGCCCTCGTGTCGGGGATCAACACCATCGGGGTCTCCACCACCGACCCCGCCGGCAACACGAACACGACCACGATCACGGTCCGACGTGGATCGGGGAAGCTGGTCGTGGCCCTGACCGGCACGGCCTACCGGCTCAGGGCGAAGAAGCTGCCCAGGACCCTGTCGTTCACGGTCACCGTCACCGGTCCCGACGGGAAGCGGCTGGCCGGCGCGACCGCGCTGTTCACGGTGACCGTGCCCGGGCTCGAGGCGATCGTGTCGTCCGAGCTGTCGACGAAGAGCGACGGTACCGCGACCTTTACCACGACCATCCCGGCGGGAGCCATGGCCGGCAGTGGCCTGGCCGCGGTCCTGGTGACGACCGACTCCTCGGGCCAGGGAACCGATCGCCAGGTCCTGACCGTCCGATAGCGGTCGCACGCGCGTTCGACGGCGCGCGCCTGGCACTCGACACGGGCCGCCGGTGCAGCTACGATCCCGACCATGCCGGTCTGGCGTTGCCCGTACTGCGGGACCCCGCAGCCCGAGAGCTCGCGCTGCTGGGTCTGCCATCGCTCGACCACCTCGTGCGCGACCTGCCGGCACTTCCGGCGCGGCATCGCGGGCGGCCTCGGGATGTGCGGGCTGGGCACGCGGCGGGTGGCTCTCCACGGCCACGAGGTGCGCCCGTGCTGGACGGCACGCGACCCGCTCGGCCAGGCGCCCGCGACCCCCGCGCCGACGGGCGCCCCCGGCCCCCTGGCCTGGGAGGCGCGCGGGGCGCTTGGAGGGCGGACGTTCGTGCCCGTCGAGGAGCTGGTGCCCGCGACCCGCGGCGCGGCGGCACCCGGCAACGAGCCCGACGGGTCGCTCGCCTCGCCACCGGTCGCGGCGCGGGTCAGCCCGCCCGGCGCCGCGGATCGCTGGTCGCTGTGGCGCGAGCTCGAGGCCTGATCGGGCCGGACGTCAGGGGCAGCCGGCGACGGTCGTGGGGTCGGCCAGCGTGAGGTCGATCGGGGTGCCGAGCGCCCGCTTCTTGCCCGGGGTCGGTGACTGGGCGGACACGATCCAGTCCGAAGGGATCGGGTCCACCCCGGCCGGTTCCGAGCTGACCGTGCCGACCGTGAAGCCATCGCCCTCGAGCGCGGCGGTCGCGGCGTCGAGCGTTTTGCAGGTGTAGTCGCCGACGTTCACCGGTGCCGGCGTCGGCGTGGGGGTCGGCGGCGGCGTGGGCGTGGGGGTCGGCGGCGGCGTGGGCGTGGGGGTCGGGGTCGGCGTGGGGGTCGGGGTCGGCGTGGGCGTGGGCTCGGGGCCCTTCGAGACCACGTAGTCCACCGGCGCCCCCGGGGCGACGATGATGCCGGGGCCCGGCTCCTGGGCCATGATCGAGCCGGCGGGCACGAACGGGTCGAAGCCCTCGGTGCGGGTACCCGGCGTCAGCCGGTCGGTCACGATCAGCTGGACCGCCTCCAATTCGGTCTTGCCTCGCAGGTCGGGAACCGGAACCGCCTGCTGGCCGCGGGCGGTGATCACGCTGACCTCGGTTCCCGTGTTGGCGGTCGCGTCCGCGGGCGGGTCCTGGCTGAGCACCTCGTTCTCGGGCCGGTCGGACTCCTGCGTCCCCCCGACCACGATCGTCAGCCCCAATGCGCTCGCCTGCTGCTTCGCGGCCTCCACGTCCATGCCCACGAAGTTGGGCACGGTCACGGCCAACGGTGACGGGCTGGGTGCGGCGGCCCCGCTGCCCGCGGTCAGGATGCGGAACAGCACGAACCCGACGACGACCAGGATGAGGAGCCCGAGCAGCCCGGCGACCCACGCCCAGGGGCTCCATCCGCCGCCCTCGTCGTCCTCATCGCCATGCACCGGTGGCGGAGGCGGCGCGCCGCGGGTCGAGATCGGCGCCGACGGGGGTCCGCTGCGGGCGTAGGCGTCGGGCGCGTACGGGACCGGGGCGTTCGGCCTTGCCTGGGCGGCGGCGACCGTCCGGGTCGGGGGCGCCGCCATGGCTGCGGCGGCGGCCGCGGCGGCCGCCGTACCGGCGACGGGTCGGGCGGCGCCCTCGGCCAGGTAGCCCTCGAGCGCGCTCGCCATCGACGCCGCGGACGGGTATCGCTGGGCCGGGTCGAGGGCCATCGCCCGCAGCACGATCCGGTCCAGCGCGGGTGGCACCGCGGACCGGAGCGCCGACGGTCGCGGTGGGGTGGTGGTCAGTCGGGCCAGCGCGACGGCCGCGGCCCCGTCGCCCGAGAACGGCCGCTGGCCGGTGAGCGACTCGAACAGCACGATGCCGAGGGCATAGATGTCGGATGCCTCGGTGGCGACCTCGCCCCGGGCCTGCTCGGGGGCGAAGTAGTGGACCGAGCCCATGGTCGTGCCGGGCAGCGTCAGCTGCGACTCGGTGACCGCGCGGGCGATCCCGAAGTCCGCCACCTTCACCCGGCCATCGCGGCCGATGAGGATGTTGGACGGCTTGACGTCGCGGTGGACGATGCCGCGCGCGTGGGCGGCCTGGAGGGCCTTGGCGACCTCGGCGCAGATGCGCGCCGCCTGGCGCGGCGCCAACGCGCCGTTGTCGCGGAGGATCGACGCGAGGTCCTCGCCGTCCACCAGCTCCATGACGATGTACGGCCCGGAATCGTCCTCGCCGAAGTCGAACACCGCCACGATGTTGGGGTGGCTGAGCGAGGCCGCCGACCGCGCCTCGTCCCGGAACCGGGCGAGGAAGTCCGGGTCGCGCCCGAACTCGGGGCGCAGCAGCTTGACGGCGACGTCCCGCTCGAGCTGCGCGTCGCGGGCCCGATAGATCGTGGCCATGCCGCCCTGTCCGAGCAGCTCGAGCAGCCGGTAGCGGCCGCCCAGGGTGCTGCCGATCTCGGTCACGCGCTGAACGTCTCCCCTCTGGGTCGCCTGACGGATGCAGCCCGGGGCATCCTACCGCACGGGCCGCGGTGGACCGGGGCTCAGATGTCGAGCGATCCGCAGGTAGTCGCGGAACTCGCCGCCGATGTCCGGCCTGGCCAGCGCCATCTCGACCGACGCCTGGAGCCAGCCCATCGTGGTGCCGGCGTCGTAGCGCCGCCCCTCGAACGCGTACCCGAACACGGGCTGCTCCTCCATCAGCGCCTGGATGGCATCGGTCAGCTGGATCTCGCCGGCGGCACCACGCTGCGTCTGCTCCAGCTTGTCGAAGATCTTGGGCGTCAGGACGTAGCGGCCGATCACGGCGAGGTTTGACGGGGCCGACTCTGGCTCGGGCTTCTCAACGATCGACCGCACCTGGTAGGTCCGGTCGTGATCGGGCCCTTCTTCCATCCGGTCACCCCCGATGACGCCGTAGCGACGCGTCTCCTCGGGCGGGACCTCCATCACGGCGACCACCGAGCCGTGGTACTCGTGATAGACGTGGATCAGCTGCCCGATGCACGGGCGGTCGGCCACCACCACGTCGTCGGGCAGGATGACGGCGAACGGCTCGTGCCCGATGAGGTCCTTGGCCATGAGCACCGCGTGCCCGAGACCCAGCTGCTCCTTCTGGCGGACGTAGGCGACCTGCGCGAGATCGCTGATGTGCCGCACCTGGCGCAGCTTCTCGATCTCGCCCTTCTCCTCGAGCAGGTGCTCCAGCTCGTAGTTCAGGTCGAAATGGTCCTCGATCGCCCGCTTCTGGGACGAGGTCACGATGATGACCTGCTCGATCCCCGCGGCGACGGCCTCCTCGACCGCGTACTGGATGACCGGCTTGTCGACGAGCGGGAGCATCTCCTTGGGCTGAGCCTTGGTGGCAGGCAGGAACCGGGTTCCCCAGCCGGCAGCCGGGAACACCGCCTTGCGAACGCGCATCGAACCTCTCGGGCGGGAAACGGGTGTCGGGGCAGTATACCCGGGGCTCCCGTTCGCCCCGGCGAGGCGTGGGGGCCGGAGCGGCCTCAGGCCACGGCGGCGGCGTCGCGGGCGACCTCGTCGACGAAGCCGGCCACGATGTCCGCGAACGGGCCCGGCCGGTCGAGGTTCGAGAGGTGCATCGCGCGCCCGAGCAGCACGTGCCGGCCGCGCCGGCAGGCCGCCGCCCAGGGATCGCCCCCGGGTCCGAACACGGGATCCAGGGCGCCGTTCACGATGAGCACGGGGGTCCACAGCCGGCCCAGCCGCTCCAGGTAGCGCCGGCCGCGCAGGGATCGCAGCGCCCGCGCACCGCCTGCCGACCAGAACCCGCCTTCGATCAGCGGCGCCGCGATCGCCTGTCCGTACCGGATCTGGAAGAACGCCCGATTGAGCCGGTCGAGCAAGCCGGCCGGCGCGCGCTCCAGGATCGCGGCCAGCAGTCGCAGGCTGGCCGACAGCGGGCCGATCGGCTCGGCCGAGCAGCCGGCCAGCACCAGGCCCGCAACCCGCTCCGGGGCGTGCACCGCGGTCTCGATCGCCACGAAGCCGCCCAGCGACAGGCCGGCCACCACCGCGCGCCCGGACGGCACCTCAGCATCGATCGCCGCCACCACGGCCTCCCGCGCCGCACGCATGGTGAACGGCTCGGCCGCCCTCGCGCCGTGCCCCGGCAGGTCGATCGCGACGCACCGGTAGCGGCGGGACAGGCGCCGCAGCTGCGGCCACCACTGGCGCCGGGAGAGCCGCGTCCCGTGCACGAACACGATCGCCGGTGCATCACGCGGTCCGCACGCCGTCCAGGGCATCGGGCCGGTCGCGGGGGCCGCGGCTGCCACGGGAACGGCGATCGCGACCATCGGTCAGACCGCCTTGTGCTCGATGGCCCAGAGCGCTGCCTGCGTGCGGCTGGCCAGGTCGAGCTTGCCCAGGATGTTCGAGACGTGGGTGCGGGCCGTGCGCTCCGTGATGTCGAGCAGCGTCGCGATCTCCTTGTTGGAATGCCCCCGGGCGACCAGGGCGAGCACCTCGCGCTCGCGGTCCGTCAGCGGCTCACGGGCCGGGGCATCCTCGCGCCGGCTGCGGATGCGATGGGCTAGCAGGCGCGCGACCTGCGGGTCGAGGTGGACCTCGCCGGCGTGCGCCCGGCGCACCGCGGTCGCGACGTCGTCGGCATCCGCGTCCTTGAGCAGGTAGCCGGTCGCCCCGGCCTCCAGGGCGGCGGTGACCCGCTCCTCCTCGATGAAGCTGGTGAGCGCGACCACCTCGATATCCGGGGAACCGGCCTTGATCTCGGCGGTCGCCGCGATGCCGTCGACCACGGGCATCAGGAGGTCCATGAGCACGACGTCGGGCGCCAGCGCGGCCGCGAGCTCGACCGCCTCGCGGCCGTCGGCTGCCTCGCCCACGATCTCGATGTCGTCGAGCAGCTCGAAGAACCCGCGCAGGCCGCGCCGGACGACAGCGTGATCGTCGGCCAGGAGGACGCGGATCCTCGTGCTCGTCTCGCCCTCGGCGTGGTCGTCGGCCCCGTCCATCGGCGAGAGCATAGCCGTACCCGGCGGCAGCAGCGGTCTGGACGACCGATCAGCGCGGACCGTCGGATGCGGTCGCCTCGCCGCCAGGCGCCGCGCCCGGTCGCCTCGCCGCCCGGTCGCCGTCCCGGATCGCCGCGTCGCGCAGCCGGGCGCGCTCCCGGCTGGCAGCGACCAGCCGGACGTTGGTGAACGGGATGCGGACCTCGCGGAACACCTCGACGGACACCAGGAACCCGGCGAACAGGAACACCACGCCCAGGAACTTCCCCACCTGGAACAGCTGGGTCGAGCCGGCCCGGTTGAGCGAGTCGGTGATCGTGGGCACGAACGCCCCGATCGCGATCAGGATCGTGGCCGGCACGCGCGAGTGCAGGCGGCCCGTCACCAGCGCCCGTCCTGCGGCCGGCAGCGACGCGACCAGGTTGACCATGATCGCCACGGGCGCGATGCACAGGTTGAACAGGAACTGGTCGCCGGGCTGGTTGGGATCGAGCGAATACGCGAGGACGCGCCGCTTGGGCATGAACACGTAGGTCGAGAACACCGCGCCCAGGAGCAGGGTCATCGCGCCCGGGATGTTCATGACCGGGGTCAGCAGGCGCAGGGAGCCGGGCATGGCGTCCCCGACCGGCTCCCCGGTCGATGGGCTGAGGGCGTAGCCGGGCGCCGGCAGCGGCGGGGTGGCGACCATCAGCACCAGCGACAGGAGGGTGACGGCCACGATCGCCGCCGCGGCGATGCGCGGCCACTGGTCGTCCGCGAAGTAGGTCTCGAACCCGACGGCGAGGGCCAGGATCCCTGCCCCGACCAGGTACAGCACGGGCAGGGGCCCCGCGCCGGCGTAGTTGGGGCTGTTCCGGATCATGAGCGCCACCAGCCCGGACAGGAGCAGCAGCGCGGCGTAGGTGTAGCCGAAGCGGGTGCGTCCGAGCAGGAACGCCGTGCCCAGGCCCAGCCAAGCAGCCGTCCACACGGCGCCGGTGAGGTACCAGACCCGGTACAGCGCCTCGTTCCAGCCGCCCGCCGCGGCGATCGCCTCGGCGCCGGCACCGAGCGCGTAGCACAGCATGCCGAACGCCCAGGCGAGCTGGAACCCGTGGCGCCGCTCGCGCCACTGGTCGACCAGCAGCACCGCGAACAGGAAGGCGAGCGCCGACGTCAGCGCGGGCAGCAGCGGGCTCATGGGGCGGCCTCCCCCGGGCGGGAGCGAGCGGCCACCGACGACGAGCGTCGGGCGACGACCGGGGGGTCGCCGTCCGGCTCGGCCACGGCATGCGCCCGGGCGTCGACCCCGGCGTGGCCGGCCACGAACGCCAGGAGCAGCCGGTCCAGCAGCCCGGTCGAGACGTCGTACATCTGGCCGACGCGTGCCGCGTCCACGTTCCGCCGACGGGCCATGACGCTCAGCTCCTCGAGGAACGGCCGGCGGGCGGTGACGAACATCTCGACGCCGTCCTCGAGCGGCACCCCGAGCTGCGCCAGGCGGCGCCCCATGCCGCCGGCGAAGGCGAGCGCTCGCTGCTCCGCCCGGGTGCGCTCGGGGCCGGGGCCGTCGAGGTGGCGCACCATCGCGTCCACCAGCCGCCGGCCCTCGTCGCGGAACGTGGCCCGCTCGCCGGCCGGCACGCGGGAGCGGGCGTCGGACCCTCGTCCGTGCAGCTCCCCGTAGCGGCGCCGGTAGGCGGCGGTCAGCCGGTCGGGTGTCTCGCCCAGCCCCGCCAGCCAGCCCGACGGGCCGGTGCGACGGCTGTCGACCAGCCGCTCCAGGGCGCGCCGGTCGAAGCGGCGGTGGCCTCCGGGCGTGGTGAACGCCGGCACGCGACCCTCGTCCGCCCAGCGGCGGAGCGTGTCCGGGTCGACACCCAGGATCCGGCTGGCCTTGCCCAGCGGCAGCCGGTCGGCGAGCGGACGATCGGGTTGCGGCCAGTCAGGTTGCGGCCAGTCGGGTTGCGGCCGGTCGTCCGGCACAGGCCCTCCACGAGATGGACCGGGCGACCCGCGCCAGGCACGAAAAGCTGGGTAAACCTGGGTATCGCCGGGAGCCCGGAGGCCGCGAGTGTAGGGGTGGCCGGCGGCGAGCGTCAACCGCGTGCCGTCACCCGGGACCGAGGGGTTCTCGGACGGTGTCGGGCGGGCCGGGCCGGACCGGCGGCATCCGGCGCGAACGCCTCAGGCGGGAACGAACTCGTGATCGTCGCGGTGGAGGCCGTCGCACAGGCCCCAGGTGGGCGGCTCGAGGGGCAGCCGCACCGGCCGCATGATCTCGCGAACCTCGCCCCGGCGGCACAGGTAGTGGCCCTTCTCGGCCATCCACCGGCGCACGCACGCCGGGTCGGCGTGGAACTGGTGCGGCCCGGGGTTCAGGGGGGTCTGCTCCGCCCAGCCGACCGCTACCTCCGGGGCCACGATGTCGAGCAGGTTCACCCGCCACGGGGTGCCCGCGATGACCTCGCGGCAGCCGTCGCAGCGGATCGCGATCGTGTCGCCGACGATCGTGCGGATCGATACGCCCATGAGCTCCATCGCGAACGAGGATAGCAGGGAGGATCGCTCGCCTACGGCGCGACGTTGGCCGGCAGGCGGCGCACGAGCGACACCGTGACGGGCGTGAAGTGGCGTGTCCAGAAGCGGCTGGCCTCGCCGTTGGCCGACTCGTGGTCGACCGCGCTCCGGACGTAGCCCTCCGATCGCGCCCAGCGAAGCGCCGCGTCCAGCAGCTGCGTGGCGACGCCGTCCCCGCGACGATCAGCGACGGTGTAGGCCGAGGTGATGCTGGCCGTCCCCGGGTCCCGGACGATGGTCGCCACGTCGTTCGCCGACGGCCCGATCCGGAGCATCCCGATCGTCCGGCCGGCCTCCTCCGCGACGAACGTCGCGACCCTCGGGTCGGCCAGCGTCCGGCGCTGGATCTCGGGTGGCCGGGCGGCACCCATGCGCAGGAAGATCGGCGACGCGGCAAGGTGCGTCCGCAGGGCGGCGTCCAGGGCCACGATCGCGGGCACGTCGCCCGGCCACGCGCGCCTGATCTCCACCCCGTCGACACCCACGGACGGGGAGACCGGCGCCAGGTCGCGGACGAGGTCGACCACGAGCTGCCCGAACCCGAGCCGCGCCAGCGTGGTCAGCGCCGTGCTGTCGTTGGCGAGCACGGTCACCACGTGCTCGAGGCAGGCCTCACGCGCCCAGCGCGCAGCGAGCTCCGCGTAGAGCGCGGCCAGCGTGCGGTCCGCCAGACCGCGGGGCAGCGTCCGTGGATCCGCCATGGCGTGCCCGATGTCCGGCGTGTATGCCCATCGGCCGCCGTGGCCGTCGATGAGCGTCGCCGCCTGGAACCCGACCAGCCGATCGCCGTGCATCGCGGCGAGCCCCGAACCCCGAAGCGAGAGCTCGGTGACCAGGGGGGCGACGACCGCCGGCTCGGTCCACGCCGCCGGCAACGGCGACGCCCGGCGGCGGAGGGCCCGAAGGCGCGTCGTGACCAGGGTGGCGGCGTCGGTGGCGTGGGCGGGCGTGAAGGGGACGAGCGTGACGGCGGCACGAGCGCGACCGGGCATGGAACAAGGATGCCCCGCCGGGCAGGCGGGCGCCGAGGGCCGGACGGACTGCGGTCGGGTGGTACCCCCAGCCGGATTCGAACCGGCGATCTCCACCTTGAAAGGGTGGCGTCCTAGGCCTCTAGACGATGGGGGCCGGCGGCCCGCGGAGGGCCGGCCGAGTGTACCAGAGGGGTCCTGGACCGCCCCGGTCAGGTGCTCTTGGTCCCGCTCCAGATGAGGCTCATGATCACCGCGCCCGCGAGCAGCATCAGGGACCCGACGGCGACCAGCCCACCGACCAGCGCGGTCATCACCGCCGAGCCGTCGCGGCCCTCCCGGCCGGCGCGGACGACGGCCGCGACCGAGAGCACGGCCATCACGGCGAACACGATCCCGCAGATCGCGAACCCGGTGGCCATCAGCGGGACCTGGAGCTGGTCCCGCACGAACGTGGCGTAGCCGAGGAAGGCCAGGCCGCCGGCGAGCGCGACGGCCAGCGAGACCCGCAGCGGCGTGACCGCCAGCGGCCCGACGTGCGGACCGCTGCGCCTGCGCTCGTCGTCGGACCGGCGCGCCGCGGCCGGCCGGCGCCGCGTGGAGGGGGAGGGATCGGTCATCGGATCGAGCGTAGCAGGCGCGCGCGAAGCCTCGGCGCCCGGGTCAGCCGAGCGCCAGGTCGACGGGCTGGGCCTCGGCGACCGGCTCGATCCCGGCCCGGGGGCGATGGTAGATGGCCACGTTCCAGGTCAGGCGGGGGCGCTTGATCCGCGAGCCGACCAGCTCTCCGCGCGCTCCGAACGCGCTCGAGAGGAACTCGCGAGCGTCGTCCAGCGAGGCGAACGTCCAGAAGCAGTGCAGGACCCGGATCTTGAACCCGCCGTCCCGCAGGAACGGGCCGTCGCGCCGGCTCCAGGCTCCGTACTCGGGCGCGTCGTCGCCCCGCAGCTCGCTGACCTCGTCCCGCCCGTAGTCGTGGACGACCAGCAGCCGCCCGTCGGGACGGAGCGCCCGGTCGGCCTCGCGCAGCGCGGCCGGATCGACCCCCCGGAAGCCGGTCCACAGGCTCACGATCGCATCCAGGCTCCCGTCCATCGCCTCGATCTCGAGCGGCTCGGTCAGGGGCAGGTAACGGCCGACGATGCCGGCCGCCGCCAGCCGGTCGCGGAAGGGCCCGCGAGGGACGTCGAGCAGGGCGACCTCCCGCCCGGCGAGCGATCCGATCGCGTCGAGCGCGCGCACGATCTTGCCCTCCACGTCAGCGGCGGCGCGGAGGCGCGGGGCATGCGCATCGGACAGGGGGAAGGGAAGGTCAGCCACGTCCGGGGGAGGATACTGGGGCTGACCCGTTCGCGCGACACGCGTGCGACCTGGGTTGGCCGGCCGTCAGGCCGCGTCCCGGAGCGTCAGCAGGCGCGCCCCGCGGGCGGGGACCGTCGCCAGGGCCCGGCCACCCGCGACGGCGACCGGCCCGCCTGCCGGCCATGGCCAACCGACCGGCGCCAGCGGCGCCAGGACCCGGCCCTCGAGCGCCTCGAGCCGCAGCTCGATGGAGGCGGGCTGCTCCCCGGCGTTGAGGCAGACGACGAGCGTCTCGCCGTCCCCGTCCCGGCGCCATGCGGCGAGCATCCCGTCCGCGCCAGTGATGGCGAACGTCCCACGGCGCAACGCCGGATGATCACGGCGAAGCCCGATGAAGCTGCGGAAGGCTTCGAGCAGACCGCGGTCCCACGCGGACGGTTCGGCCGGGAAGGGACCGCGGCAGCCGGGGTCGCGCTCCCCGGCCAGGCCGATCTCGTCGCCGTAGTAGATGCACGGCGCGCCGGGCACGGTCATGGTGACCAGGGTCGCAAGCTGCACCGCGGCCCGGTCACCGCCGCAGATCGACCGGATCCGCGGCATGTCGTGACTGCCCAGCAGGTTGAGCTGGACGGCCGTGACCGCGGGGTCGTACGTGGTGAGCACGTGCTCCAGGCGCCGTGCGAAGCCGGGCCCGTCCTCCTCGCGGAGCCCCGCCCGCACGTCACCCTGCTGGTCGATCACCCGCTGATCGCGGTGGGAGCCGGCGGCGAACGAAAGGGCCGCAAAGCCCAGCGGGTAGTTCATGTAGGCGTCGAACTGGTCGCCCTGCAGCCAGCGGTGGTCCTCGACCCACACCTCGGCCACGATGTAGGCCTCGGGGTTCGCGGCGCGCACGCGCCGGCGGAACTCGCGCCAGAACTCGTCGTCGTCGATCTCGGCGGCGACGTCGAGCCGCCAGCCGTCGGCCCCGAACCGCACCCAATGCTCCGCGACGCCCAGCAGGTACTCCCGGACCTCGGGGTTGTCGGTGTTGAGCTTGGGCAGGGCCGGCAGGTTCCACCAGGCACGATAGCCGAGCGAGGAGATCGACTCCGTCCCGAACTGGTCGACCCCGGCCTCCGCGCCGACGGCATGCCGGAACGTCTCGTTGGGATAGGCACGCAACGGCCGGCCCGAGGCGAGCGCATCTCGATCCACGTGGAACCAGTCGACGTAGGGCGACGCGATCCCGCACTCGAGGACATGGTGGAACGGCCAGAACCCGCGGCTCGCATGGTTGAACACGCCATCGAGCACCACCCGGATCCCCCGCGCGTGCGCCCGGTCGAGCAGCTCCCGCAGCGCGGCCTCGCCGCCCAGCAGCGGGTCGACCGCGTAGTAGTCGTAGGTGTGGTAGCGATGGTTGGACGCCGACGCGAAGATCGGGTTGAGGTACAGCGCGTTGACGCCCAGCTCGACCAGGTAGTCGAGGCGATCCGCGATCCCGTACAGGTCGCCGCCCTTGAACCCGTGCGCCGTCGGCGAGCTGTCCCATGGCTCCAGCGGACCGGGTGCGCGCACGCGTCCGCTGCGTGCGAAGCGATCCGGGAACACCTGGTAGAAGATGGCATCGCGGACCCAGTCCGGCGTGGTGATCGGCATCGTGAGCCTCAGCTTGGGGCGCGGGCAGGAGCGCGAGGCTAGCGTCGCATGCCGGACCGCGTGACGTCGCGGCCCGCGGCCCGGATGGGGGCGCCGATGGGGCATCATCAGCCCGTGCTCTCCCAGCTACGCGCCATGCCGCCCGGCATCCGGATCTTCCTCGGCTACGCGTTCCTCATCCTGGGCGCGATCGGGCTCTCGCTGCGCTGGGTGGTGGACCAGGCGATCAGCGCCCCGATCTCGCCGGTGGGCGTCGTGGCGATGGTCCTGCTCGCCTACACCATCTTCACGATCACGCTCGTCCTGCAGCGCAAGGAGGCCGCCCGGGGCCTGGCGCTGGGACTGTCGACGCTGACCGTGCCCGCCGTGCCCCTGGCGCTGCTGGCCGCCCAGCCCCTGTTCGCGCTGCTGGTGCTCCTGCTCGCGGTACTGCTGTTCTTCGGGCTCACCCGTCCGGAGGTCCGTCACTACCTCGCCGAGCCATAGCCTCGGGCGCCGGGGGCTCGGGCGCGCGCACCGGCGCCCGGGCGCTCCCCCGGCGCGCCCGGGCGCAGGACGCTACCCTTCGACCAGCGTGCAACCGGCGATGCCGGGGGCCACGGCGGCGCCAACACGGCGGTCGTCGCCGGATCAGCTGGAGCAGGCAGCCTTGACCACCTCGAACCAGAAGTCGTCGCGCGGCACCCGGACCGGTGCCGGCGGAGCAGCGGGTCGCGGGCACCAGTCGACGAGCCCGACGGGGACGGATCGCGCCGGCCGCCGGGACGTCCGGCGTCGCCGCCAGGAGCCGGTCTCGGGCCTGCAGCGCTTCCGGACCCCGATTCTTGCCCTGATCGTGATCGCGGTGGTCGTGGGCGTCAGCGCATTCGTGTTCGTGTCCGCCGCGGCGCCGGCATACGCGTGCACGACCATCGACGCCGTCCAGCCGGCGGCGTCGGGCGAGCTGGGCCAGATCCAGTCGGACATGGGCAACCAGCACGTCCAGCCCGGCGACAAGATCACCTACGCCGTCTGCCCGCCCGCGTCCGGGAAGCACATCAACCGCTCGGGGTTCGGCCCGCTCCAGCCGAAGGTCTACGGCCCCGACGACCAGAGCGTGCCCAACGGCTGGGTTCACAACCTCGAGCACGGGGGGCTGGTGCTGCTGTACTCGTGCGACAAGGGGGCCTGCGCGGACCCGTCGTTCGAGCAGCAGCTCCAGGCGTTCAGCGCCGGGTTCCCGACCAGCCCCGTGTGCGGGCTAGCGCCGGGGATCGTCGGACCGGTCGTCGCCCGCTTCGAGCAGATGCCAACGAGGTACGCAGCCCTGCTCTGGAACCGGGCGCTCTACCTCGACACGCTCGACGTCCAGAGGATCTACGACTTCTTCACCCGCTACGGTGAGGTGGTCGCCCCCGACGGCACCTGGCTGGCCCCGCCGGAGCCGCAATGCGCGGTGCCCTCGCCCTCCGCGGCCCCGTCCGGCTCCCCGTCCGCGTCGCCCAGCCCGTCCGCGTCGCCCAGCCCGTCGGCGGTTGCCAGCCCGTCGGCGGTTGCCAGCCCGTCGGCCGCCGCGAGCCCGTCGGCGAGCTGAGCACGACCACATGCGCCTGTACGCGCACGCGGGGCGCGACGGATCGCCCCGCATCGGCGCTCTCGTCGACGGCGAGCTGATCACCGCCGGCCAGCTGGCGAAGGCGGAACGGCGGCCGACGCTGCGCACCTGGCTGGCGCCGTGCTGCCTGATCGCGGGCGACACCGGGTGGCAGGAGGCGATGCCGCGGCTGATCGCCCGCGCCCGACGGAAAGGGGTGCGGCGCCGCGACCCGGAGGCCAGGCGACCCCTGGCGGCCATCGCGCACCCCGGCAAGATCGTGTGCGTGGGGCTCAACTACGGCGACCACGCCAGGGAGGGGGGTCGCTCCCTCCCCTCCCGCCCGCTCCTGTTCGCGAAGTTCGCGAGCGCCGTGGTGGGCGATGGCGACGCCGTGGTCCGGCCGCCCGGCACCCACGCCCTGGATCTCGAGGTGGAGCTGGGCGTGGTGATCGGCCGGCGGGCCCGCCGGGTCGCCCATGACCGGGCGATGGACCACGTGGCCGGCTACGTCGTGGTCAACGACATCAGCGCCCGCGACTGGCAGGGCAACCAGCAGGCGCTGCGCGAGGGCGAGAAGGGCGATGGGCAGTGGCTGCGCGCCAAGGGCAGCGACACCTTCCTGCCGGTCGGCCCGGTGCTCGCCACGCCGGATGAGGTCGATCCGGAGCGCGGCCTGGCGCTCCGCTCGTGGCGGATCCCGGGCGCGGGACCTGACGCTGGCACGCCGATCCTGATGCAGGACGGGAATACGTCCGACATGCTCTACCCCGTGCCTGCCCTGGTGAGCTACATCTCGCAGCAGATCACCCTCGAGCCCGGGGACCTCGTCGCCACCGGCACGCCCGCCGGGGTCGGGGTCTTCCGGGACCCGCCGATGTTCCTCGAGCCGGGCGACCATGTTCGGTGCGAGATCGAGGGCATCGGGAGCGTGGAGAACCCGATCGTCGACTGGACCGACGACCCCCGGGGCACCACCTGACGCCCAACGCGGCCCGGGGCGGGGCAGGAGGAGACGCACATGCTCGCGCTGGTGAAGACGGCGCCCGGTCCCGGGCTCAGCCTGCACACGGTTCCGGATCCGGAGATCGGCATCAACGACGTCCTGATCCGCGTCCACAAGACAGGGATCTGCGGGACCGACCTCCATATCGAGTCGTGGGACGCCTGGGCCGCGAAGACGATCCGGCCGCCGCTCGTCGTCGGCCACGAATTCGTGGGCGAGATCGTGGAGGTGGGCTCGAACGTGACGGACTTCCACCTGGGCGACATCGTGAGCGGCGAGGGTCACGTCACCTGCGGCCGCTGCCGGCACTGCCTGGCCGGGCGGCGCCACCTGTGCGCCCACACGGTCGGCCTGGGCGTGGGCCGCGATGGCGCCTTCGCCGAGTACGTCGTCCTCCCGATGACCAACGTGTGGCACCACTGGCCGGGCATCGACGAGGACGTGGCCGCGATCTTCGATCCGTTCGGCAACGCGGTGCACACGGCGCTCGCGTTCCCGGTTCTGGGCGAGGACGTGCTGATCACCGGCGCCGGCCCGATCGGGCTCATGGCGGCCGCGGTCGTCCGCCACGCGGGAGCCCGGTTCGTGGTCGTCAGCGAGCCCAACCCGGTCCGGCGCGAGATCGCTGCCCGGATGGGCGCCACGCTCGCCGTCGATCCCCATGAGCGTGACCTGGCCGACATCCAGCGCGAGCTGGGCATGGTCGAGGGGTTCGACGTCGCGCTCGAGATGTCGGGCAGCCCGGCCGCGATCCGGACCGCGCTGGACAACATGGCCCACGGCGGCTCGATCGCGATCCTGGGCATCCCGACGGAGGACATCAGCCTCGACGTCAACGAGATCGTGTTCAAGCTGCTGACGATCCGGGGGATCTATGGTCGCGAGATGTACGAGACCTGGTACAAGATGACGGTGATGGTGCAGTCGGGCCTCGACATCACCCCCGCCATCACCCACCGCTTCCCGTTCCGGGAGCACGAGGCGGCGTTCGCCGCGGCCCGGTCCGGCGATGCCGGCAAGGTCATCCTCGACTGGACGGCGTGAGCCCGCAGGACGCGAAGGAGCCACCCATGGGAACGGCCGGCCGCCCCAACCCCCTCGCGTTCCTGGACGAGGAGCTGGCGGCGCTCCGCGAGCGCCACCTGTACCGCCCGCTGCGGGTGATGTCGTCCGCCCAGGGGCCGATCGTGTCGCTCGACGATCGGCGGGTCATCAGCCTCTCGTCCAACGACTACCTCGGGCTGAGCCACCATCCGCGGATGAAGGTCGCGGCGATCGAGGCGGTCCGCCAGTACGGGGCGGGCTCGGGCGCCGTGCGCACGATCGCGGGCACCATGACCCTCCACGAGGCGCTGGAGGCCGAGCTCGCGGCGTTCAAGGACACCGAGGCGGTGCTCACGTTCCAGTCGGGGTTCACCGCCAACACGGGCGTCATCCCCACGATCACCGGTGAGACCGACCTGATCGTCTCGGACGAGCTCAACCACGCCTCGATCATCGACGGCATGCGGCTCTCGAAGGCGCCCCGCAAGGTGTTTCCGCACGCCGACGTGGCCGCCCTGCGCGAGGTGCTGCGGGAGGCGGTCGAGACCGGGCGCGACGGCCACGGGGCGCCGTACCGGCTGGTCCTCGTCGTGACCGACGGGGTGTTCAGCATGGACGGCGACATCGCGCCGTTGCCCGGGATCGTCGAGGCGGCCGAGGCGTTCGGCGCCGCCGTGATGGTCGACGACGCCCACGCGTCGGGGGTGCTGGGCCGGAACGGGCGAGGGTCGGTGGACCACTTCGGGCTCAAGGGCCGGGTCGCCGTCCAGGTCGGCACCCTGTCCAAGGCGGTCGGCGTCCTCGGGGGGTATGTGGCCGGGTCGCAGGCCCTGCGCGACATCCTGGTCCAGCGCGCACGGCCATTCCTGTTCTCCACCTCGCACCCCCCGGCGGTGGTGGAGGCATGCCGGGAGGCCATCCGGATCATGGACGAGGAGCCGGAGCTGGTGGAGCGGCTGTGGGCGAACACCCGCCGGTTCAAGACCGAGCTGGCGCGCCTGGGCTTCGATACCGGGCGCAGCGAGACGCCGATCACGCCGGTGATCCTGGGCGACGCCGAGACGACGATCCGGTTCAGCAACCGCCTGTTCGAGGAGGGCGTGTTCGGGACGTCCGTGGTGTTCCCCACCGTCGCGCTCGATCGGGCGCGGATCCGCACGATCGTGACGGCGGCCCATACCGACGACCTGCTCGACGAGGCCCTGACCGCGTTCGACCGCGTCGGCCACGAGCTGGGCGTGATCTCGGGGTGAGCCCGCAATCGATCGCGCAGCCCGATCCGGCCGACACGCGGCCGCGGGCCGAGATCGAGCGCGAGGTGTTCCTCGAGGGCCTGGCGGCCGGCCTGGGCGAGGGGCGCGACCTGCCCCTCGACTCGCACCTCCACACGACCCGCTCGCCCGATGCCGACGCGCACATCGAGGCCTACTGCGCCCTGGCCGTCGAGCGCGGGATCGCCGAGATCGCGATCACGGATCATGTCGACTTCGATCCGGGGATGCCCGCCTATGCCTTTGCCTCGTTCGCCGACCGGGAGCGCGACGTGCGCGAGGCAGCCGCCCGCTGGGCCGACCGCGGGCTCGCCGTCCGGTTGGGGGTGGAGGTGACGTACGAGCGCCGGCATGAGGACGAGATCCGGGGCTGGCTGCGACGGCATGCGCACGACTTCGTGATCGGCAGCGTCCACATCGGCGCCGATTCGCCGTACAAGGCGTCGAACGTGGCGACGTTCGTCACCGGACGCGAACTCGCCGCCATCGTGGCACCCTACTTCTCCGAGATCATCGCGGCGGCCCGGTCGGGCCTGTTCGACACCATCGGCCACCTCGACTTCGTCAAGCGCTACCTGGTGCCTCACGTGCTGCCCACCCAGCTGGCCGCAGCGCCGGAGCTGTACGAGCCCGCCCTGCGGGCGCTCATCGAATCGGGGACGGCGCTCGAGGTCAACGCCTCGGGGCTGCGCCAGCTCCCCCGCGAGACGTACCCCTCGGCCGCCATCGTGGCGCGCTACCGGGCGCTCGGCGGGCGCAACGTGACGATCGGGTCGGATGCGCATCGAACGGAGTGGTTTTGCTACGGCCTGCGGCAGGCGTATCGTCATGCGGCGGGCGCCGGGTTCGAGGCGCTCGCCTTCCGGCGCGGGGGCGAACGGCTCCCCGTGCCGATGCCGACCGAGACCCCGAGCCGGATGGCCCGGGCCTAACACGGGGATGCGCGGATCGTTATGACGATCGACGATGAGGCGGTCGAACGCCTCGTGGCGGCGGCACAGGATGGCGACCCGGAGGCCTTCGGATCGCTGTTCGACCGCTACCACGGGCCGGTCCACCGCTACATCGCCGCCCGCGTCAACCGCCCGAGCGACGCGGAGGACCTTGCGCAGCTCGTCTTCGTCAAGGCCCTGGAGGCGCTACCGCGCTACGAGGCACGGGGCGTCCCCTTCGGGGGCTGGCTGTTCCGGCTGGCCAGGAACGTGGTGATCGATCACATGCGGACGCGCCGGGAGCACGCGACGCTCGACCTGGTGGCGGAACGACCCGCCGCGCAGGAGGGGCCGGACGAGCTGGCGGTGCTCCGGCAGGAGATGGACAGCATCGCGACGGCGCTGCGCCGGCTGACGCCGGAGCAGCGCGAGGCCATCGAGCTGCGGTTCTTCGCCGGCTTGTCGGCGCGGGAGGCAGCGGTGGCCATGGACCGGCAGGAAGGCACCGTGCGGGGCCTCCAGTTCCGGGCCATCGCGGCGCTTCGCCGGGAGCTCGGCATCGAGCCCGGCACCGACGAGGTGCCGGCCAGGGTGTCGGGGGACGGGCGGTGAACGAGGACGACATGGAGGCATTGGAGCCCCGCGCGGGCGACGAGCTCGAGCGGATGCTGGCGCGGTACGCGCGGGTCCGGCTGGATCCCAGCCCGGCCCAGTCGCGACGCGCCCGTGCGGCCCTGATGGAGCAGGCGTGGCGCCGCCACCTGGGTGCTGTTCGGGCCGTGCCGGCCTCGGTCGGCGTGCGCCTCCCGTTTGCCCGCTGGAGCTCCCGCTGGAGCTCCCGCCGGATCGGCGCCTCGCTGGCGGCCGCGGTGTTCGCGGGCCTGCTGATCGGGTCGACGACCTTCGCCGCGTCGCGCGCGGGTGGCCCGCTGTACGACACCCGGCTCAGCGTGGAGGACCTCCTGCTGCCGTCCCAGCCCGACGCCCGGCTCGATGCCCAGCTTGCTCAGGCGCAGGCCCGGCTGGCCGAGGTGGTCGACGCGTCCGGTCGTGGCGACTCGCCGGCCCTCGATGCGGCGCTCCGCGGCTACGAGCGATCGCTGGACAGCCTGAGATCGGCCGGTGGCGCGTCGACCAGCCACGCCCTCGCGGCGATCGAATTCGGTCGGACCGTGCTGGAGCAGCTGCTGCAGACGGCTCCCAGCCAGGCCCTGAGCGGCCTCGAGAATGCCCTCTCGCGATCGAGCGGGGCGATCGACAGGCTCACGCAGGCGCTGTCCTCGGACGATGGCTCCGGCGCCGGTTCCGGCGGGAACGAGAACGCCGGCGGCAACGGGGCGGCGGGCGGTAACGGGAACACGAACGGCGCCGGCAACGGCGCGACTGGCGGTAACGGGAACACGAACGGCGCCGGCGGTGGCAACGGCGGGACGAGACCGGCGAAGACGTCGGTCCCCGCGAAGACCCCGGCCCCCGCGAAGACCCCGGCCCCCGCGAAGACCCCGGCGCCGGCCGGGACCGAGGAGCCGGCCGGGACCGAGGAGCCGACCAGCACCCACGCCCCGGTCAGGACCCCTGATCCGGCCAAGCCACGGCCGACGCCCAAGGCACCGCAGGACAGCCCACCCACCGAGACGCCGCCACCCCTGCAGCCCTGACCGGGCCGGCGCCCACCTGAGGCGCTACCCTCAGCCAGATGCGAATGAGCCGGCGATGCGCCTGACGGTGGTCGGAGCGGGCCCCGCCTACACCGATCTCGAGGGCTCGTCCGGGGCGTGCTACCTGGTCGCGGACGGCTCGACCCGCGTGCTGCTCGACCTCGGCCACGGGTCGTTCTCCCGGCTGTTCTCCATCGTCCGCCCGACCGAGCTCGATGCCGTGGTGGTGAGCCACCTGCACCCCGATCATTTCATCGACCTCGTGCCGCTCCGCCACTACCTGCGCTACGAGTTCGACCCGCCTCGTCGGACGCAGGTCCTCGGACCGACCGGCCTGGAGGCGCGCCTCGACGCGCTGCACGCCGAGCCCGGGTTCGCTGCTGAAGCCCTGGACATCGCCCTGCTTCGAGAGGGTGCCTTCCGGATCGGCACCCTCGAGATCCGGACCCAGCTGGTCACCCATGCCGCTGAGAGCTACGCGATGCGGGTCACCGCTGCCGGTGGCGCCGGGCTGGTCTACAGCGGCGATTGCGGTCGGGCCGAGGACCTGGCTCCGCTCGTCAAACCCGGCGATGTCCTGCTCATCGAGGTGTCGTTCGGGCCGGGTCCGGTTGCGACCGGGGCCATGCACCTGGACGGACCGGCGGTCGGCCGGCTGGCCGCAACGTCCCGGGCGAGCCGGGTGCTGCTGACGCATCTCCTGATGGGGCATGACCCGGCGTCCACCATCGCGTCGGTCGTCCGAGCCGGCTACGACGGGCCGGTCGAGTTCGCGTGGCCGGGGACAAGCGTGGAGATCTGACCCCGGCTGACACGGGAGAGCGGCCGGGATGCGGGGCAACCGCGTCACGGCCGCTCGTCGCTCGGGGACAGCGACGGGATGGTCCGGTCATTGGCCGGGCGCCGGGCAAGCTGCACCAGCCGCCGGTGCCGGCACGCAAGTCGGCCGGGAGGCTCGATGCCTGCCCGGCCGACCTGGGCTCAAGGGACTGTGGGCCGCCGCCTCACCGACGGCCCGGTTGACGGATGCCTAGCGCTTGTTCCTGCGAGCCACCGGCGACGGGGTCAGCAGCAGGACGACGCTGAGCAGGCCGGCCATCGCGAGCAGGACCAGGCGCCATGAGTCATTGGGCTGGCTCGGCGTGGTGCCGAGCGCGTCCGTCGGCGGAGGCGTGGTCTGCGGGGTTCCGGTCTCCGCCTCGACGCTGCCGGACGGCGTGGCGGTCGGGGTCGGGGTCGGCGTGGCGGTCGGCGTCGGCGTGGGCGTCGGCGTCGGCGTCGGGGTCGGCGTGGCGGTCGGCGTCGGCGTGGGCGTCGGCGTCGGGGTCGGGGTCGGCGTGGCGGTCGGCGTCGGCGTGGGCGTCGGCGTCGGCGTGGGCGTCGGCGTGGGGGTCGGCGTCGGCGTGGGGGTCGGCGTCGGCGTGGGGGTCGGCGTCGGCGTGGGGGTCGGCGTCGGCGTGGGGGTCGGCGTCGGCGTGGGGGTCGGGGTCGGCGTGGCCGCCTCAGTGCAGTTCAGGGAGTTCGTCTTGCTGGACGAGATGGCCGTCGTACCGTCGTCGTTGACGGCGAACACGACCAGGATGCCGCCCGACGAGACCGTGAACGGGCTGGTGACGGTGACGGTCCAATGGATCACGGAGCCGCTGGTGTGGTTGCCGGCTCCGAGCGTGACCGTGGCCTCGTTCTTGTCGACGTTGCCAGCTGGGCTGGCATTGGACCCGGTATTCGGGACCATGTACACGGTGATGGTCGATCCGATGTCCAGCGTCTTGGTCAGGGTGAACGAGCCGCCGACGGAGCCGACGTTGTCCGAGGAGCAGCTCATGACGGCATTGGCCGCCATCGTGGCGCTGGATCCGGCAGCCGACAGGCTGCCGTCGACCGTCGCGTTGGACTTGGTGCCGTTGCCGGTGGCATCCAGCCCGTTGTTGCCCGGACCCGCCGCAAGGACGGAGCCGGGGAGGAGCGCGGCGCCCAACATGGCGGCCACGGCGAGCCAGCCTGCCGAGCGCATCGCCTGGGTGTGCTTCATCGATCAGTCCCCTTCTGCCGGTGCGGCGGATCGTGCCGCCGATGATTCCGCGAGGCTCATGCGAGCCCCTGTTCCTGCCGGTCCTTCGTACAGCCCCAATCGTGCGGGCGGGTCCGGTGCATGTCCAGTACCGATGGGCCGGCACGGACTGCATATGACGGCACCGAACCCCACCACGGGGTCAGGTTGTGGTGCTCCCCGACACCGACAGGTCCTGCCTCCGACGGGCCATGGCCGGAACGCCAACAGTACTAGGCCCTACGGCCCTTGACTAGGATCTGGATTGCAGCTGTCAGGCAGCCGACAGTCGAGCAAGCGGGACCGCGCCCGACGCCGCCGTTCCCGCCCGACGAACCGGTACGATGGCCGCCCAGTCGTCCCGCCGCCAGGAGCGAATCGTGCCCAGCCCCGACCAGCCCGCGGTTCCCGGCGCCGTCCGCACGCGCGTGCGCTCGGCCGTGGGGCAAGCATGGGCGGCGGCGGTCGAGGCCGGCCGGCTGCCCGCGATCCAGGGCGGGAGCGAGGCACCGCCGATCGAGGTCGAGCGGCCGGCGAACCCGGAGTACGGCGACCTCGCCACCAACCTTGCGATGAAGCTCGCGCGACCGCTGCGCCGGCCGCCCCTCGAGATCGCGGAGGCGCTGGCGGCCGGGCTGCGCGGAGCGGCCGGAGCCGGCCTCGTCGCTTCCGCGGCCGTGGCGCGGCCGGGCTTCGTGAACCTGCGCGTCGCGGACGCGACCTACGAGCAGCTGGTGGCCGCGATCCTGGCTGCGCCCGACGCGTGGGGCCGGATCCCTGCGGTCAACCCCCGGCGCGTGAACGTGGAGTTCGTGTCGGCCAACCCGACCGGCCCGCTGACGGTCGGCAACGCGCGCGGCGCATTCGTTGGCGACCTGTTGTGCCGCGTGCTCGATGCGGGCGGGCAGCGGGTGACCCGCGAGTACTACTTCAACGACTCGGGCGCGCAGATCGGCAACCTCGGGGCGTCGGTCGTGGCGCTGCGCCGCGGCGAGCCACTCCCAGAGGACGGGTATCGGGGCGCCTATGTCCAGGACCTCGCCGAGGACGTCCCGCCCGACATATGGGCTACGGCCAACGGCCCGGGGGCCGACCCCGGCGAGGTCGTCGGGGCCTGGGCAGCGGGACGCGTCCGCTCGCGGATCGAGGACAGCCTCAACCGGCTGGGCGTTCATTTCGACGTGTGGAAGAGCGAGGGCTCGCTCCACGAGGAGGGCTGGGTCGCACGAGCGGTGGACCGCCTCCGCGAAGGCGGGCACGTCTACGAGCAGGACGGCGCGCTGTGGTTCCGGTCGACGGCGTTCGGCGACGACAAGGATCGCGTCATCTACCGTTCCGATGGCCGGCCGACGTACTTCGCGGCCGACATCGGGTACGTGACCGAGAAGCTCAGCCGGGGGTTCGACCACCTCATCTACATCTGGGGAGCCGACCACCACGGCACGGTGGCCAGGCTGCGCAACGCCGCCCAGGCGATGGGCTACGAGCGGGAGGCGGTCCAGGTCCTGCTCTACTCCTGGGTGCGCTTCGTGCGCGACGGCGTCGAGATCTCGATGTCCAAGCGGGCGGGTGAGTTCATCACGCTCGACGAGCTCCTGGAGGAGGTGGGCGTCGACGCCGCGCGCTGGTTCTTCGGGTCACGCGCGGCAACGACCGGAATCGATTTCGACATCGAGCTTGCCAAGAAGCAGTCGGCCGAGAACCCCGTCTACTACGTCCAGTACGCGCACGCCCGAATCGCCTCGATCCTGCGCAAGGCAGCCGAAGCCGGACTGGCTGTGGCCCCGGACGTCGAGGGGCTGCTGGCGGGCGAGCCGGAGGCGGTCCTGGCGCGGGAGGTGGTCCGCTTCCCCGAGGTCGTGGAGGATGCCGTCCGGGCGGAGGAGACGCAGGGCATCACGGCCTACGCCACCGAGCTGGCCACCCAGTTCCACGCGTTCTACCGGGACGCACGCGTCGTGGACCCGGCCGAGCCGCTGCGATCCGCGAGGCGGCTCGCCCTGGCGACCGCGACCAGGATCACCATCGCGAACGCGCTGGGCCTGCTGGGGATCTCCGCGCCCGAGTCGATGTAGCCGCGCGGCAGCCGCCGCGGCCGTCCCTGCCCCCTATCCCGCCAGGCCCATCACGTTGGCCAGCCGGCCCATCGTCGCATCCGACTCCGCGGTCACGAGCACGACCCGGTCCGGCGCCGGCGTCAGGACCGAGGCGCTCCGGCCGGCCGTCGTGAGCTGTCCCACCAGCCCGTCGAGGGCCGCCGCGAACTGGGTCGCGTCGGTGTCCGTGTCCCAGCGCGTGTCGAGCACCACCCCGGTCGCGCCGGACGGACCCTCGACCAGGGCGACCCGGTCGCCGCCCCAGCCCGCGGCGGCCTCGGTGGACGTCGCGGCATCGGTGCCACCGGCGGCGCGAAGCAGCAGCTCCAGTTGGTACTCACCCATCGTGTCCTGGAGCGTCACCGACCAGCCAGACCCGAGCCGGCCGGCAAGGTCCCTGGGGAAGCTGACGACGACCGGCGCCTCGCGCGACGCCAGCTTGTCGGCATGCAGCACCTGCTCGGTCGAATCCGGCGGATCGGCGAACAGCGCATCCACGCCCGCGAAGCCGCCGCTGCGTCCGAAGGCGGCAACCGCGAGCTGGAACCCGGACGTGTACGGGAACAGCAGGGGCTCGCGCAGGATCGCGGGCATCGAATCCAGCACGGCCTGCGACGCCGGATCCACCGAGGTTGCGACCTGGGCCAGCTCGGCCGCAGTCAGGTTCTGCTGCGCCCACAGGCTCATGAGCAGGGTCGCGTCGCCCTCCACCAACGCCGTCCTGGCGAGCGTCCGGTCCCCCTGGTCGGTGGCATCCCCGACCAGCTGCCGCAGCCCGAAGTGCTGGTCCTGGAGCGCATGGGTGTACTCGTGAGCGTAGGTGATCTCCTCGGCCGGCCCGATTTTGCCGGTCTGCGACACGACGTACATCTTCCTGGTCCGATCGTCGTACAGGCCGGCGACCTGGCTGATGAGCAGCTTGATCTCGAGGTCATGGAGCGAGGCGTCCCGGGGCAGCAGCAGGAGCGACTTGTAGAGCGTCTCGGTGCCCTGCACCAGGGTCTCCGGGTTGTCCTTGGCGAAGCTCGCGCGGATGTAGGCGCACAAGCCGGCGGTGTCGAACACCGCCCGCTCCACCGGGGTCGTCGCCTCCAGCCCCCGCAGCTGGCTGACCTGGGCCTCGATCCCGCCGTACAGGGCGGCGTTGGGGTCGCTCGTATCGGGACTGGCCGGAGCCGGCGTCGAGGTGTCATTCGGGTCGCAGGCGGGAGGCTTCGAAGGTGAGGGCGAAGGCGACGCGGCTGTCGGCCTTGCCGTCTGGGTCGGCGTGCGGGTCGTGGGTGCGCTCGTGGGCTCGGGCGTCGTGGGCGTCACGGCGGTGGGGGTGGCCGAGCCGCAGGCCGTGACCAGCACGGCGATCAGGGCCGCCATGAGCCGCGGAACGAGCGGGGAGGGTCGGCGGTCAGCCCGGGGCATGGTCGGCCGATTGTGCCATGGGTCCACGCACGAGCCTGGTCCCGACCGACGCCTGCCGCCGAGATGTGCGTTTCTTAACCGTCTGCAGGCTCGGGCTTGAATCGGACCCGGCCTATGGTGCCTCTCGGAACAACCCCTCAGGTTCCATCCTCCCTCCCTCGGGCCGGAGGCGCCGATTGGGCAGGCGCCTCCGGTCCTTCCTTTTCCCGCCATCCGTGGCGCCGCTCCGCGACGTCCTGCCTTCGCGGCCGGCTGCGCCGGCGATGGGTCCCGATCGAGGGCCCTGTGCAAGAATCGGCGCATGGAGCTCAGCTGGTACGGACGGACCTGCATCCGGCTGCGCGGCAAGGAGGCGGTCGTCGTCAACGACCCCTATCCCTCGATCGTGGGGCCCACGGGCCGCGGGATCACGGGCGATGTCGTCACCTTCAGCCACCCCGACGACAGCCCGCTGCCTCGCAAGGCCGGCCGGCTGTCGCGCGACGGCCTGACGGCCCTCCCGTCGAGCCTCGAGCCGGCGTTCATCCTCGACGGGCCGGGGGAGTACGAGGTCCACGACGTGCTGATCACGGGCGTGCGTACGTACCGGGACGACGCTCGTGGCGCCCAGCGCGGTCGCCAGACCGCGTTCATGATCGAGCTCGAGGGCATCCACACCATCCACCTCGGGGACATCGGCCACCAGCTGACCGAGGAGAAGCTGGCCGACATCGGCCGCGTCGCCGTGGTGTGCGTGCCGATCGGGGGCGCCCTGACCGCCACGAGCGCCGCGGCCCTCGTCGCCCAGCTCGACCCACGGATCGTGGTGCCGATGCCCGTGTGCGAGGTCGAGGCCGACTGCGACGAGGCGCTGAAGCGCTTCCTCCACGAGATGGGGGCCGAGCCCGCGGTGCAGCCCAAGCTGTCCATGACGGCGTCGAGCCTGCCGGCCGAGACCACCACCGTGGTACTGGAGTCGCGCGGGAAGGTCTGACGGCCGGCGACCTCAGCCGCCTCGCCGGTGGACGATGCGCCCTCCCTTCACGACCGCTTCGACGAGGTCGGCACCCACCCAATAGGGGAGCTCGTCCACGGTCGAGGCCCGCCAGATCACGATGTCCGCCTGCTTGCCGGGCTCGAGCGATCCGGCCCGATCGGCGATGCCCAGCGCGTGGGCGGCGTTGATCGTGACCGCCGCCAGGGCCTCGGCGGGCGACAGCCCCATCTCGAGGCACGCGACGGTCATCACCAGGGGCAGGCTGGAGGTGGGTGACGTGCCGGGGTTGAAGTCGGTGCCCAGCGCCACCGGGATACCCGCATCGATGAACCGGCGGGCCGGGGCCGCGTCGCCCGCCATCAGGAACCAGGTGGTCGCGGGGAGCAGGGTCGCGACCGTCGGGTGCTCCCCGCCCGCGGCCCGGGCGAGGGCCGCCACCCCTCCGTCGCTGGGGGCGTGGAGGTGGTCAGCGGACAGCGCGCCGAGCTCTGCGGCAAGCTCGGCCCCGCCGGATGGCGCCAGCTCGTCCGCGTGGAGCCGGATCGACATGCCATAGGCCGCGGCGGCGGTCAGGATCCGGCGACCCTGGTCGGCGCTGAACACGCCCTGCTCGCAGAACACGTCGCACGACGCGGCGCGTCCCTGCGCGGCGACCCCGGGGAGCTGCTCCTCGATCACGCTCCGCACGTAGGCCTCGGTGCCATCGGGTCGCGACCGGAACTCGAGGGGCACGGCGTGGGCACCGAGATAGGTCGGGACGACCTCGACTGGGCCCTCGCGACCCAGCTGCCAGGCCACGTCCAGCAGGCGCAGCTCGGTCGCGAGGTCCAAGCCGTAGCCCGACTTGGCCTCGACCGTGGTGACGCCGTGACGGAGCATCTCGTCCAGCCAGTGGCGGCCGTGGCGGGCCAGGTCTTCGGAGCTCGCGGCGCGCGTGGCGGCCACGGTCGAGAGGATGCCGCCCCCGGCCGCCAGGATCTCGAGATAGCCGGCGCCATGCTGGCGGAGCACGAGCTCCTGCGCCCGGGTTCCGGCGAACAGCAGGTGCGTGTGCGGATCGACAAGGCCGGGGGTGACCACGCCACCAGCCGCATCGAGGCGGGCGAACCGTGCCATCGCATAGCCGCCCTGCTCGAGGCCGCGCTCGATCCGGTCCCGTGGGCCGACCCCGATGACGTGGCCCTCCCAGCAGGCCACCACCGGTGCGGAGGGCGCGCCTGGCCCGCCGGCCGCCGCCGCATCGAGCAGGCCGAGGTCACCCTGGGTGAGACCTCGTCGCAGCCCGCCGGCGAGCGTCGCCACCGCGGCGGCGCCATGGATCAGGAGACCCCCGCCCGAGTCGCTGCTGCCCTTGCCGCCTTCGATCAGCCGGAGCGTCATGGCTGCCCGCGGGCCGCCTCCAGCCGGAGCTCGAGCGCCATCAGGGGGCTGAAGTCGCGCAGCCGGATCGCCTCTGCGGCGCGCGCCAGGCGGTCGTCGACGGGTGCATCGCGGTCGGCGCCGGCGCGGTCCGCGACATCCAGCAACGCCGCCAGCGGCGCGAGCCCGATCAGCTCCGACTCGGCCAGCCGTACCCCGTCCTCGGCGGCCAGCTCGCCGACTGCCTCCCACGCCTGCCACAGGGCGGTCGTGTGGAAGTCGAGCAGGTTCATCGACACCTGCGCCCGGACCGGGTGGCCGCGGTCCGGCTCCTCCACGCGAAACCCGTTCGCCTGGACCCGAGGCAGGCCGCCGCCGGATTCGCGGACGCGGCGGGCGATCCGCTTGGCGAGGTCGACGTCGTCCGATTCGAGGTTGATGTTCCAGGCGATCAGGAACGGGCGCGCGCCCACGGCCACCGCCCCCGCCCGCGGGTGCATCCGCTCGGGGCCGTAGTCGGGCTGGCGCCCGTTGTGGCTGATCTCGGCCTTGAGGCCCTCGTACTGGCCCCGCCGTACGTCCGCGAGCCTCACCCGGTCCGCGCGCGTAGCGGCCCGCGCGTAGAGGTAGACCGGCAGGTCCCAGCGCGTCGCGATCCGGCGTCCGAAGGCGCGGGCCAGGTCCACGCACGCCTCCATCGGCGTGTCCCCCAGCGGCACGAACGGCACCACGTCAACCGAGCCGATCCGCGGGTGCTCGCCGCTGTGCGCCTCCATGTCGATGTCGTCGATCGCCTGCCCGACCAGGGCCTCGAGGCCCGCGAAGATCGGACCGTCCTCCCCGGCCACCGTGAACACCGAGCGATTGTGGCTGGCGTCGCTGGTGCGATCGAGCAGGAACACCCCGGGAACCGAGGTCAGGGCGACGACGAGACGCTCGACGACGTCGAGACGCCGCCCCTCCGAGACGTTGGGCACGCTTTCGACGAGCACCCATTGATGCTAGCGAAGCGACACGGGGGTCGTGCCGCCCGGATGCGACCGGCGACCCCGGGCGCGACGAGTCGGCAGCGCGCCACGCTGGCCCGGCCCGTACACTCCAGCGCCATGGCAACGCCCCGCCGCAGCCTGCTGCGCCACCCCGACTTCCTCAAGCTGTGGACGGGCGAGACCGTCTCGGTGTTCGGCACGGCGATCACCCAGCTCGCGCTGCCGATCATCGCGGCGACCACGCTCCAGGTGTCCGCCTTCGAGTTCGGCCTGCTGACCACGATCGAGTTCCTGCCGTTCATCCTGTTCAGCCTGCCGGCCGGCGTGTGGGTGGACCGCCTTCGCCGGCGGCCGATCCTGATCGTGGGCGACCTGGGTCGGGCCGTCGCGATCGGCTCCATCCCGGTCGCGTTCGCGCTCAACGGCCTGACCATCTGGCAGCTGTACGTCGTGGGCTTCGCGAACGGCTGCCTGACCGTGTTCTTCGACGTCGCCTACCAGAGCTACCTGCCGTCCATCGTCGACCGGGACCAGCTGGTCGAGGGCAACTCCAAGATGGAGATCTCGCGGTCGGCGTCGGCGATCCTGGGACCGGGCATGGCCGGCGTCCTGATCGGCGTGCTCAAGGCGCCGTTCGCGATGACGCTGGACGCCATGAGCTATGTCTGGTCCGCGTTGTTCGTGTTCCTCATCCGCCGGCCGGAGCCGCCGATCGTGCCCCACGACGAGGCCGTGCACGGGCCGCGACCGTCGATGCGCCAGGAGATCGGGAGCGGCCTGCGCTACGTCGTCGGGCACCCCTGGCTTCGGCCCATCGCGGCGACCACGGGCACGGCGAACTTCTTCGGCAACGTGTTCCAGGCGATCCTGATCCTGTATCTCGTCCAGGAGCGCAACCTGACCGCCGAGGCGATCGGGTTCG
The DNA here is from genome assembly GCA_963741915.1 of uncultured Chloroflexia bacterium. Taxonomy (GTDB): domain Bacteria; phylum Chloroflexota; class Limnocylindria; order Limnocylindrales; family CSP1-4; genus CAIXZV01. Next base: position 102,256 of record CAVUJW010000005.1, read on the forward strand.
CGTTCTCGATCGGGTCCATCGGGGTGCTGGTTGCCGCCCTCACGACCAGCCTCGTCACCCGGCGGGTCGGCGTGGGCCGGATGCTGGTCCTCACCTCCGTCGGGTTCTGCCTCGCCGCCCTGCCCGTCGCCGCCGTGCCCGACGACCTGACGTTCGCCGCGCTCGCCGCCTGGGGGTTCATCGGCGGCTACAGCGGGGTGGCCTGGAACATCAACCAGGTCTCGCTCCGCCAGGCGATCACGCCGCCCCGGATGCAGGGCAAGATGAACGCCACGATGCGGTTCATCGTGTGGGGCACGATCCCGCTCGGCTCGATCGCGAGCGGCGCGTTGGGCAGCATCATCGGGCTGCACCCGACGATCTGGGTCGGGGCGATCGGGGGGCTCGTCGCGTTCATCCCGGTCACGCTGTCATCGGTGCGCGCGATCCGAGTGATGCCGGAGCCGACCGAGGACGACGCCGGCGGGGGTCGCGTGGCGGCGGCCCGGGCCTGAGGCCGTCCTCAGCCGTCCAGCATCGGGATCCGCACGCCGCGCGCTCGCGCCACCTCGATCGCGCGCTCGTAGCCGGCATCCACGTGGCGCACGACGCCCATGCCCGGGTCCGTGGTGAGCACCCGCTCCAGCTTGCGCGCGGCAAGCTCGGTGCCGTCGGCGACGACAACCATGCCGGCGTGCTGCGAGTAGCCGATGCCCACGCCGCCGCCGTGGTGGATCGAGACCCAGGTCGCCCCGGCGGCCGTGTTGACCAGCGCATTGAGCAGCGGCCAGTCGGCGACCGCGTCGGTCCCGTCGGCCATCGCCTCGGTCTCCCGGTTGGGCGAGGCCACCGAGCCCGCGTCGAGGTGGTCCCGTCCGATCACGATCGGCGCCTTGACTTCGCCGGCCGCCACGAGGCGGTTGAACGCGAGGCCCGCCCGTGCCCGCTCGCCGTACCCCAGCCAGCAGATCCGGGCCGGCAGCCCCTGGAACGGCACGCGAGATTCCGCCATCTCGATCCAGCGCCGGAGGCCGGCGTCGTCGGGGAACAGGTCCAGGATCGCGCGATCCGTGCGCAGGATGTCCTCCGGGTCGCCCGACAGGGCGACCCACCGGAACGGCCCGCGGCCCTCGCAGAACTGGGGGCGGATGAACGCCGGCACGAAGCCCGGGTAGTCGAACGCGTTGGCCACGCCCGCCTGCTGCGCCTGGGCGCGCAGGTTGTTCCCGTAGTCGAAGGCGACGGCGCCGGCCGCCTGGAACGCGAGGATGGCCCGCACCTGGTCCGCCATCGACCGCATGGCCCGCGCCTCGTAGACGTCGGGCTGGGTGCGACGGAGGACCTCGGCGTCCTCGAGCGTGATCTCGGCTGGGACGTAGCCGCCCAGGGCGTCGTGGGCCGACGTCTGGTCGGTCACCACGTCGAACGGCTCGCCCGCCTTCGCCCAGGACGGCTCGATCTCCGCGGCATTGCCCACCAGCGCGATGGACAGCGCGATCCCGTCCTCCGCGGCCCGGCGGGCCATCGCCAGCGCCTCGCCGGGCGAGCTCGTCAGCCGGTCCACGTAGCCGATCTCGTGACGGCGGCGCGCCCGGGCCTCGTCGACCTCGATCGCCAGGCACACGCCCTCGTTCATGGTCACGGCCAGCGGCTGCGCCCCGCCCATCCCGCCCAGGCCCGCGGTCAGCGTCACCCGGCCGCGGAGCGTGCCGCCGAAGTGCTGGCGCGCCAGCTCGGCGAACGTCTCGAAGGTGCCCTGGAGGATGCCCTGCGTCCCGATGTAGATCCAGGACCCCGCGGTCATCTGGCCGTACATCATCAGGCCCTGTCGCTCGAGGTCCCGGAAGTGCTCCCAGGTGGCCCAGCGGCCGACCAGGTTGGAGTTCGCGATCAGGACTCGCGGCGCCCACTCGTGCGTCCGGAACACGCCGACGGGTTTGCCGCTCTGGACGAGCAGGGTCTCGTCGTCGCCCAGCCGGCGCAGCTCGCGCACGATCGCGTCGAACGCGGCCCAGCTGCGAGCCGCCCGACCGGTGCCGCCGTACACGACCAGCGCATCGGGGTCCTCGGCGACCTCCGGGTCGAGGTTGTTCATCAGCATCCGCAGCACGGCCTCCTGCTGCCAGCCGCGAGTCGAGAGGGTGGTACCGCGGGGAGCGCGCACCGGCCGCGGGCCGGACGCCTGCGGGGCGCTGGAGGGGGTCGTCATGGGCGCGGAGTCTACGCCGCCGGCCGGTCCCCGCGTCAGGGCCGGAGGTCGCTCAGCAGCTGTTCCCCGAACCTCCGGTCGCCGAGCGAGAACACGGACACGATGACGTTCCGCTGGGGCAGATAGGCGTGGTACACGAGCAGGCCGGCGGCACAGCTGGCGATGTACACGGCCCGTCCGCCGAGCTGCGATTGGGCGGTCCTCGCCACCCCTCCGGCCTGGGCGCAGGCGCCCCGATCGTACGTGTCGCGCCAGTCGCGGAAGAAGGCCTCGGTGTAGACGGCGGGCCGGAGCCTGGCCACGACCCCCGAGGCGAGATCGGATCCGTCGACGACGATCGGGAAGGCAGCTGCCGCAACGTTGGCCACGAAGTCCGGGTTCGCGACGGCATCGGCGAGCGAGTCCGGCTCTGCCGTGACCGGGACGGCGTCGACGGTCGGCGGCAGGATCATCAGCAGCGAGGGGTCGAGCGCGACGGCCGCCGAGGCGGCCGGTGTGGCCGGGGACGGCGCCTCGGTCGACGAGGTCACGGGGACCGACGGTGAGCTGACCGCGGCAGCGCTGGCTTGCGCTGACGAGGTCGCGGGCGGGGTCGGCGCAGTCGATCCGCAGCCGGCCAACGCGAGCAGGCAGGCGATGACGAGGCCGGCGCGGACGACCGTGGATCCGACCGGCGTCAACCGAGCTCCCGGCGCAGCACCGGGAACCGGTCGTCCGGAGCCGCGATGACGAAGCCGAGCGGCTCCCAGAACCCGGGCTGGGCAGCGCTCGTGGCATCGGCCCGCGCACCGACCTCGGGGTAGACCTCGACCGCGGCGAACCCGCGGGAGGCGAGGTCGTCGCATACGGCACCGACCAGCATCGCCGCGAGGCCCCGGCCGCGCGCCTCGGCGGTCGTCGCGATGCACGTGATCACGGCCGGGAGCGGCATCGCGGGCAACCGGGGATAGAGGTCCCTGGTGCGCAGCGCCCGGGGGTAGGCGGACAGCGGGCCGAACTGGGCGTACACGGTGGGCTCGTCGTCGAGCAGGAGCACCTTGGCGTAGCTCCCGAACACGGCCAGCCCGCGGCCGAGCAGCCGGAGCTTGGGCGGCGCGTCGGACGCCACCGTCGGCCTCGCGTCCGGTTTGGGGGCGAACGGATTCTCCTGCGGCTCTGCGTCGTCGGCGAAGAAGGGGTTGAACGCCGGCCCGCGCGATGGCGGAGCGAACGGGTTGAAGTCCGGCGCATCAGCCGCGTCGTCACCGAACGGGTTCCGGGCACGCGATCGCCCCGAACGGACCGCCGCGCCGCGCCGCGCGGCCGCACCCGCCGTGGCGGCGTCGCCGGCGCCCGGCAGCCACGACGCCCTGGCCGCCTTCGACCCCCGGTCGGCCTCCTCCCAGTAGTCGCACGAACGATGGTCGAAGCCCGGATCCGCGCACGGCGGCAGCAGGCGGAACGAGGCGTTGTCGGTCACGTCCACGATGCGGGTCGCCATCCCGGCGAGTCTATCGGTGACAGTCAGGGTGTGGCCAGCGTCCGGACCGCGCCGGCCGCTGCCACCTCGAGGAACCGACGTCGATCCAACGGCCGATCCATCGCATGGCCCTCCCTCGAGCGAGGATCGACGGGTCAGGCGAGGCCGGCCAGCGCACCCTCGTGCACCAGCCCGATCGCCGCCGCGAGGTCGGGCCCCGGCTCGCGGTCACCCGCGAGCGGCGCGATCCGCTTCCGCACGGTGGCGACCGCCTCCGCGACCCCCGCTCCCGGGCGTGGCGGCTCGCCGGTCGCCGCATCCCTCACCGAGGCCAGCCGAAGCTCGAGCGCCTGCGCGGCGCACAGCACCTCGATCGCCAGGATCCGCTCGACGTTCGCGAGCACGATCCGGGCATGACGCGCGGCGCCGGCCCCCATCGACACGTGGTCTTCCTGGTTCGCGGAGGTGGGGATCGAATCCACCGACGACGGGTGGGCGAGCACCTTGTTCTCGGAGGCCAACGCGGCGGCGGTGTACTGCACGATCATCAGCCCGCTGTTGCGGCCAGGGTCGGGCGACAGGAAGGCGGGCAGCCCGCCGTTCAGGCGCGGATCGAGCAGCAGCGCGGTGCGCCGCTCGCTGATCGCGCCCAGCTCCGCCAGCGCCAGCTTCGCGAAGTCCAGCGCGAGGGCGATCGGCTCGCCGTGGAAGTTGCCCCCGGAGATCACCAGCCCGCCACCCGTCGCGAGCGCGTCCGTGGGGACATCGCCGCCGGCCGGGAAGACAAGCGGGTTGTCGGTCGCCGAGTTGAGCTCGATGTCGAGCACCCGGCGGAGATGGTCGAGCGCGTCGCGCACGGCGCCGTGGACCTGGGGCACGCAGCGCAGCGAGTACGGATCCTGGACCTTGTGCGCGGAGCCGTGATGCGCGGCCTGGAGCCCCGACCCGCGGAGGAGGTGGCGGAGCTCGCCCGCCACCTCGACCTGGCCGGGGTGCGGCCTCGCCAGCTGGTACGGCGCCGCGAACGCGATCTCCGTGCCCAGCAGGGCCTCGACCGACATCGCCGCGGCGACCGAGGCGGTTCGGACCAGGCGGTCGGCGTCGGCCAGGAGCAGGGCGCCCAGGGCCCCCATCAGCTGGGTCCCGTTGAGCAGCGCCAACCCTTCCTTGGGCTCGAGGACCAGCGGCTCGAGGCCGACCTCGCGCAGGGCAACCATCGCGGGCATGACCTGGCCGTTGAGCTCGACCTCCCCGCGGCCGATCAGCGGCAGCGCGAGGTGCGCGAGCGGCGCCAGGTCGCCCGACGCCCCGACGCTCCCCTGCTCGGGGACCACCGGGTGGAGCCCCTGCTCGAGGAACCGGCAGATGCGGTCCACCAGCAGCGGGCGGCAACCCGAGTGGCCGAGCGCGAGCGTGTTCGCGCGGAGCAGGAGCATCGCGCGCACCACCTCGCGGGCGAAGGGCGGTCCGACCCCGGCCGCGTGGGAGACCAGCAGGTTCTCCTGGAGGCCCGCCGCATCCTCGCGGGGGATGAACGTGGTGGCCAGGTCGCCGAAGCCGGTCGTCACCCCGTACACGACCTCGCCCCGGCTCACCAGGCGGTCGATGACGTCGCGCGCCTCCTGCATCCGGTCACGAGCGTGGACGTCGAGCGCAGCCCGCGCACCGTGACGCGCCACCGCCTCCACGTCGGCCACGGACAGGTCCGCGCCGGTCAGGGTCACCAGGTCGCGCCCGCCGTGCGCTGGAGATCGCTCCGGGAGGAAGTGGGCTTCGGTCACCGTGCCGAGGATAGTCGGCTATCCTCGGCTCCGTTGGTCCGCGGGCACCCGACCCCGGCACGCCCCACCCGGAGCACCAGCCGACCGTGCTCGCGTTCATCGACCAGATCGTCATCCCGTTCTTGAACTCCCTGTACGGCGCCGTGGGATACCTGGGCGTCATGGTCGCCATGGGCATCGAATCGGCCATGATCCCGCTGCCCTCGGAGCTGATCCTGCCCTACGCCGGGTTCCTGATCTCCGACCCCAGCCAGGTCGAGCCGCTCACGGGCGGCGCCTGGAGCTTCTGGATCGTGGTGATCGTGGCCACGCTGGGCAACACGGCCGGATCGTTGGTCGCGTACGCGATCGGCGCCTACGGCGGCCGGCCGTTCCTCGAGCGGTACGGCCGCTATCTCCTCATCCGCCCCCACGAGATCGAGGCCGCCGACCGGTTCTTCGTCCGGTACGGCGCGGCCACGGTGTTCTTCGGCCGCCTGCTGCCCATCGTGCGCACGTTCATCTCGTTCCCCGCCGGGGTCACCCGGATGCCGCTGCCCAAGTTCATCGCCTACTCCACGGCCGGCGCGCTGCCGTGGTCGATCGCGCTCGTGTTCGCGGGCGAGCAGCTGGGCGCGCGATGGACGGACATCCGGCATGCGCTGCAGCCGTTCGACCTCGCGATCGCGGTCGCGGTGGTCCTGCTGATCGTGCTGTTCGTGTGGTGGCGGCTGGGCATGCCCGGCCGGCCCCGACGGGAGGCCGATCCCGCGCAACGCTGAGGAGGCCCGGCTGTGGAACCCGCCGACGACCGGCGGGGAGCCCGCCCATGGAAGGCTAGGTCCAGGGCACGTCGATGGCGCCGCGCAGGTGCGACCGGTCGTTCATCACCAGCAGCCTCGCCTCGCCCGGGCCCGCCCCGGCGGCCCACCGCAGCACGGTCAGGTTGACCTGGCCCTGGACGAACCGCCGCCGGTAGTCGGCGACCGGCACCCCGAGCGCAACGCACAGCAGGACCCGGTTCGTCGTCCCGTGGCCGACGGCGAGCACCGGCCGGTCCGGCGATGCGCCCGCGGCGTCGCGGCCGGAGGTTGCCGCCCGGAACGAGGCCTTCGCGTGCCAGGCCCGATGGTCGTCGAGCAGGTCTCCGAGGAACGAGCGGACGCGGGCAGCGACGTCTGCCCCCGACTCGCCGCCGGGGCAGGCCAGCCGGTCGGGTGCCTGCTCCCAGTCGCGCCGGAACGCCCCGTCCACCTGGTCGATCTGCTCGTACGTCCGCCCCTCCCAGGCCCCGTAGTCCATCTCGCGCAGCCGCGGGTCGGCCTCGACCATCACGCTGCCCGCCAGGATGTCGGCGGTCTCGCGCGCTCGGAACAACGGGCTGGTGATCACGCGGTCGAAGGCGATCTGGGAGAGCCGCCGGCCGAGCGCCTCCGCCTGGCGGCGGCCGGCATCGTTGATCGAGATGTCCAGGTGCTGGCCGAGATGCTGTTCGGGCACCGACCGGTCGGTCAGGCCGTGGCGGGTGAGGACCAGGGTCAGCATCGGGCCAGTCTAGGGGCCCCGCCGGTCGCGGTGCGCCGGGCGGCGTCGCGATCGAGGCGTGGCGGCGTCGCCCGACGGCGCGGGACCGGCCAGGCGTGGGAGAATGCCTCGGGAGGCATGCACGAGGCGACCATGAGCGATCCGCACACCACGCAGGTCGATGCCGCCGCCGGGTCCGGCGGGGGCGCCGGTGCCCGCGTCCCGGACGAGCACGGCCGGTCGCATGCCGTCGAGCGCGGGCATGGGTCGGTCGCCGACCACGGCGACGACCATGGCCACGACGACCACGCCCACGCCGGCGGCACGCTGGGGCCGATCGACTGGTCGATGTGGGCCGTGGGCGTGCTGGGGGTGATCGTGGCGCTGATCGTGACCGCGGGCCTCGTGGCCGCCACGGGGTTCTCGTTCAGCGCCTGATCCGTCCCCCCACCGCCGGGCCGCTCAGAACAGCCCGACCACGTTCCCCTCGGCGTCGATGTCGATCCGCTCGCCGCCGGGCCGTGACGGCAGCCCGGGCATCGTGCGCATGTCGCCCGCGAGCGGGGTCACGAACCCGGCGCCCGCGGACAGCCGGACCTCGCGGATGGGCACCCGGAACCCGGTCGGGCGGCCCAGCAGCCTGGCGTCGTGGGACAGGCTGTACTGGGTCTTGGCCATGCAGATCGGCAGGCGGCCGAAGCCCATCGCCTCGTACGCCGCGAGCTGCTTCGCCGCGGCAGGCTGGTAGTCCACCCCGTCCGCGCCGTAGATGCGGGTCGCGATCGCCTCGATCTTGGCGGCCAGCGGCGCGTCGTCGGGGTACAGCAGCCGGAAGCCGGGCGCGCCCTCCTCCGCCGCCGCCCACACCGAGCGCGCCAGGTCCTCGGCACCCGCGCCGCCATCGGTGAAGTGGCGGGCGACGACCGCGTCGCGCGCGCCGGCGGCGAGGGCCACCTCGCGCACCGCGGCGATCTCGGCCTGCGTGTCGGTCGGGAAGGTGTTGATCGCGACCACGACGGCACGCCGAACGCGGCCACGTTCGGCGATCTGGGCCGCGAGGTTGGCGCCGCCTCGCCGGACGGCGTCCGGGTTGTCCTCGAGGAGCGCCGGGTCGAGCGGCTTGCCGGCGACGATGCGGCCGACACCGCCGTGCATCTTGAGCGCCCGGATGGTGGCCACGATGACCGCGGCGTCGGGCCGAAGCCCCGACGCGCGGCACTTGATGTCGAAGAACTTCTCGGCGCCCATGTCGGCGCCGAACCCCGCCTCGGTGACCACGATGTCGCTCGTCGCCAGCGCGACCCGGTCGGCGATGATCGAGCTGTTGCCGTGGGCGATGTTGCCGAACGGCCCGCAGTGGACGAACGCCGGCCCGCCCTCGAGCGTCTGGAGCAGGTTGGGCTTGAGCGCGTCGCGCAGGAGCACGGTCATCGAGCCCGCGACCTTGAGGTCCTCGGCGGTGACCGGCGATGCCGTCGCTTGCGCGTCGCGAGGACGACCCGGCCAAGGCGCTCGCGGAGATCCGTGAGGTCGCTCGCGAGGGCCAGGATCGCCATGACCTCGGACGCGACGGTGATCACGAACTAGCGTCTCGCGCGGGTCGCCGTTCTCACGCCCGCCGAGGCCGATGACCACCTCGCGCAGGGCCCGGTCGCTGATGTCGAGGACCCGCGGCCAGAGCACGCCGTGGGGGTCGATCGAGAGCGGGTTGCCGTGGTGGATGTGGTTGTCGATGAACGCCGCCGCGAGGTTGTGCGCCGCGCCGATCGCGTGGACATCGCCCGTGAGGTGGAGGTTGAAGTCCTCCATCGGGATGATCTGGGAGTAGCCGCCGCCCGCCGCGCCGCCCTTGATCCCGAACACGGGGCCCAGGACTGGGCTGGCGGATGGTGACCGTCGCCCGGCGGCCGATCCGGTTGAGGCCCTGGGCGAGCCCGACCGTGGTGGTGCTCTTGCCCTCGCCCAGCGGCGTCGGGCTGATCGCCGTGACCACGACGTACTTGCCGCGCGGGTTCTCCGCCTCCACTCGGCGGATACCCTCGAGGGTCACCTTGGCCTTGGTGCGGCCGTACAGCTCCATCTCGTCGTCGCGCAGGCCGAGGTCGGCCGCGACGTCCAGCGATCGGGCGCGGTGCGGCGGCGCGGGCGATCTCGAGGTCGGAGGGAAACGAGGGGGCGGCGGTCATCTGGCGGTCTCCTGGACGGGCACGGCGAGCGAATGGGCGCCCAGCGGGACGCGGCCCTGGGCCTGGTCCCGGGCCGCCCGCATCAGGTGCGTGAGCAGGATCGCGTTGGTCAGCGGGCCGACGCCGCCGGGCACGGGCGTGATCGCCGACGCGACGGTGCGGGCGGTGGCGAAGTCGACGTCCCCCACCAGCGCGTCACGCCACCACGTTGATGCCCGACGTCCACGACGACCGCGCCGGGCTTGAGCATGTCGCCGGTCACCAGGCCCACGTGGCCAGCCGCGACGACGACGATGTCGGCGGTCCGGACGGTCGCCGCCAGGTCCGGCGTGCGCGAGTGGCAGATCGTGACCGTGGCGTGCTCCCGCAGGAGCAGCAGCGCGGCCGGCTTGCCGACCACGTTCGAGCGTCCCGACGACCACCGCGTGCCTGCCCGAGATCTCGATCCCGGAGCGGAGCAGGATCTCGACGGCCGCGTGCGCGGTGGCGGGCAGGAACCCCTCGTACCCCAGCGACAGGAGGCCCGGCGTTGAGCGGGTGGATGCCGTCGATGTCCCGCATCGGATCCAGGACGTCGATGACCGTCCGCAGCGGGATCGACGGCGGCAGGGGCATCTGGACGATGATGCCGGCGACCTGCGGGTCGGCGTCCAGCACCCGCAGCGCAGCCGCCACATCGGCCTCGCCGGCCTCGTCACCGCAGCTCGACCAGCCGGCCCTCGATGCCCACCCGCTGGCAGCCGTCGAGGATCTTGTGGAGGTAGACGGCCGACGGCGCGTCGCGGCCGACGACGACGACGGCCAGCACCGGCGTGAATGCGAACGCCTCGCGGAACGCGACCACGTCCGCCGCGACCTGGTCACGGATCGTCGCGGCGATCGGGCCGCCGCGCAGGAGACGCGGCTCGGCGCCGGTCACGGGGACTGTCACGCGTGCGCCTCGGAGCGGCTCGCGCGTCTCACCCCGGGCAACGATCTCGCGCGTTCGGCCGGCCAGCCGCCGATCTCCTCGACCAGGCCCGCGGTCCGGCTCGACAGGTCGGCGGCCAGCCGCTCGTCACCGGTCGACGGCAGGTTGACGTAGACGTTGGCGGCGGCGGCCTGCGACGCCGCCAACGACAGCAGCGCGCTCACCTCGAGGTCGGAGGCCGCATTGCGGTTGCTGCGGCCCGCGAGCGATTCGGCGAGCGCCACCACCTCCGCGCACGCCTGCACCGTACGCGAGCGGGACGTCGGCGGCGCGCACGCGCCGCCGCGCGGATGGCCGCATCCCGGGCTTCCCGCTCCGTGCCCGTCTCGCGTGGAAGCTTCAGCGCGGCGCTGTAGGCGCTGAACGCCAGGGCGTCCTCGTCGGCGAGGGCGAGGAACCGATCCGCGAGCCCGTGCGCCGCGGCGACGGCATCCGCGTGAAGCTGCCCGTGCTCGGCATACCTCGGGCGTCCCTGCGACAGGGAGGCGACCATCGCGACCAGCGCGGCGGCCAGGCTGCCGGTGACCGCGGCGGCGCTTCCACCGCCCGGAACCGGCTCGGCCGAGGCCAGGCGCTGGACGAACGACGCGACCGTCAGGTCGCCGAACCGCATAGCCGGTTGCACCGCACGTTCCCCGATCCCCGGCCTGGCTCGCCGATGCGGCCCATCCGACGTCGGCCGGTAGTGCCCAGCCTAACGGACCCGGATGGCCCGCGGGGCGAGCGCCTGCGCGCCCGCCCCGCAGCCGACCCCTGGGGCCGCCGGGAGGAGCCGCGGCCCCGTTGCTGATCGGCGGGCGCCTCAGGCCGCCTGCTCGAGCTCGTCCATGCCATCGATCGTCCAGCGGCGCGATCGGTGGAGGTACGTCAGCGCGAGCCGGACCGAGGGCGTGTCGACCTCGAACAGCGTGCGCGGACCCGTGATGGCCGGGTAGGCGGAGCGCTCGTCGCGCACCGCCACCAGGCGGGTCACCGGCAGACGCTCGTCTCCCCACGTGATCTCGCGTGGCGTGCCGTTGAACCAGTCGGTGCGAACCTGGACCTTGACCGGTGCGACGCGAACCATCGCCATTGGTGTCTCCTTGCCTCGGCGGGATCGTCGTCACCCGTGGGCACGCCGGATGCGAACGCCTGTTCGTTTCAGGTCGGACACTAGACCGAACAGGTGTTCGATGTCAAGCGTCGCGTCGAGATCCTCGTCGATGTCCGTGACATCTCGGCTGTCACGCTCCGCGGCGGGCGGCCGGGGCGTCATCGGCATGCCTGGAGCCGGGACCCCGACGCAGGGCCTGCCGGTGCTCGACCGGCGTCATCGGGTCGCGCTCGAACGGGGCCGGCAGGCCGGCGCGCACGAGCCGGCCGCGGGTGACCGCCCGCTCCCCGTACTTGCGCCGGATGCGGTCCAGCGCCTCGGCCGCCTGCTGGCGCCGCGGGTCGGTCGTCGGCGAACAGGGCGAGCTGCTCCCGGTCGCGGAAGTTCGATGCCGTCACGCCCACCAGCCGGATCCGCTGGCCGTGGAGCTCGCGGCGGAGCAGGACCAGGGCGGCCTCGAAGATCGGCTCGGTCAGGTCGGTCGGGATCGTCGAGCGTCGTCTGGCGGGTGATCGTGCGGAACGTCGAGTCGCGCAGCTTGAGCGTGACCGTGCCGGCCTTGAGCCCGGCGCGCGAAGCCGCCAGGCCACGCCGTCGGCCATGCCCAGCAGCGTCCGCTCGATGACCTCGCGATCGGCGCGTGTCGACGTCGAACGTGTGCTCGTGCCCGATCGACTTCGCCGGGTCGCCGGTGGCCACGGGGTCCGGGTCGAGCCCCATGCGCGCGGTCGACCAGCGACGCCGCCATGCTTGCCGAACCGCCGCACGAGCGCGTCGCGGCGGCAGCGCCGCCAGGTCGCCGATGGTCACCACCCCGAAGTCGCGCAGCGCCGCGCGCCGTCGCTCGCCCACGCCCCACAGCCGCGAGATCGGCAACGGCGCCAGGAAGGCGGCCTCCTCGCCCGGCGGCACGACCACCAGCCCGTCGGGCTTGCGCAGGTCGGACGCGATCTTGGCCACGAGCTTGGTCGTGGCGACGCCCGACCGAGGCCGTGAGGCCCACCTCGTCGCGCACTGCCGACCTTGATCCGGCGGGCGATCGCCTCGCCCTCGCCGAACAGGGCGCGCGAGCCGGTGACGTCGAGGAACGCCTCGTCGATCGAGATCGGCTGACCTGTGGCGTGAACCGGCGCAGGATCGCCATGACCTCGCGGCTCGCCTGCTGGTAGCGCCGCCCGTCGACCGGCAGGAACACGCCCTGGGGGCACAGCCGGTCGGCCGTGCGCAGGGGCATCGCCGAGTGGACGCCGAACCTGCGGGCCTCGTAGCGACGCGGCCGACACCACGCCCCGCTGAGTTCGGCCCGCCGCCGCCGACGATCACCGGCCGCCCCCGAAGCTCGGGCCGATCGCGCTGCTCCACGGCGGCGAAGAACGCGTCGAGGTCGACATGGAGGATCGTCCGGGTCGTCACGGGCGCGATTGTCGCCCCCGCCGTGACAGCGTGGGGGCACGACCGCCCGCCGGCGGCGGTCGCAGCGGCCGCCCGGGCTCGCGTAGATTCGCGCGTCCGTATCCGGGAGCCCAGCATGTCCGACCCGCCGATGGCGGCACCCGGCCAGTCGTTCGCGACCCGAGCGCGCGGGTACGTCGCGTCGACCTACGCGGCGACGTACCTCGCGCGGATCCTGGCGCGACCCGAGCTCCTGGGCTTCGCGGCCTGCGTGCTGGGCGCCTCGGGGGTGTACCTGTTCACCGCCGCCCGTGACCCGCAGCCGATCGACTACTTCAACCGCCTCGCGGACGCCTTCCTGCACGGGCGCATCTGGGTCGACGAGGCGCCCTCGTGGCTCAACGAGCTGATCCCCGCGGGTCCGGGCCAGTGGTTCGTTGCCTATCCTCCGGTGCCCGCGGTGCTCGCGCTGCCGTTCGTTGCCCTGTTCGGCACCGGGTTCCCGGCCCAGGTCTACAGCTCGCTCTACGCCGGCCTCGCGGTCGGCATCCTGTTCCTCGTCCTGGGCCGGCTCGGCCTGCGCCACCGCGACCGGCTGGGGCTGAGCGCCGTGTTCGCGTTCGGCACCGTGTTCTGGTACACGGCGATCGGCGGCTCGGCGTGGTACTTCGCCCACGTCGCCGCCGTCCTGCTGCTGCTGGCCGCGATCCTCAGCGCGCTCGACGGCCGCCCGGCCTGGATCGCCGGGCTGCTGCTCGGCCTCGCCACCCTGTCGCGGCTCCCGGTGGGCCTGGCCGCGCCGTTCGTGCTTGCCGCGCAGGTCGGGTTCCCGGGTCGCATCCGCGGTCTCGACCTCCGGCGCGTTGCTCGAGCGGCGGTCGGCATGGGCATCGGCCTCGCCGGGCCCGCCGCCACGTACGTGGCCTACAACCTGGCACGCTGGGGAACGCTCACGGACCAGGCGTACGTCCGGATCCCAGGCGTCCTCGAGGACCCGATCTACGCCACGCACGGGATCCTCTCGGTCTGGTACATCCCGCGCAACCTGTACGCGATCCTGTTCCGGAGCTGGAACTACGTCGACCAGCCGCCGTGGCTCCAGCCGTCCTGGTGGGGTCTCGGGATCTTCCTGACCACGCCCCTGCTGCTGTGGCTGTTCTCGGCACGACTGCGCGATCCACGCGTGGCGTGGGCGCTGGTGGCGACGGTGCTGGTGGCGACCCCGGTCGTGACCCACGGCAACGTCGGGATCACCCAGTTCGGCTACCGCTTCAGCCTCGACTTCCAGGTGCTGCTGTTCGTGATCCTGGCCACCGTCGTCGCCGCCCGCGGCTGGAGCCGCCTGTCCGTGGCGGCCGCCGTCGCCTCGATCGGGTTCTGCGCCTACGCGGTGTGGGCGATCGGCATCGGCTTCGTCGCCTTCTGACCGCCATGATCACCCCGCGCCCGGCGGCGGGCCGGTTCGCGGCCACCGGGCGCCGCGTCCCGCCAGGTCTGTCCATGATCGCGGGCCTGGCCGTGGTATCGCTGGTGGCGGCGGTGTGGGCGGCCCGCGTGGTGCCGGGCTCGGGCCTTTGGCTGTGGAACCTCGACCTGCCCAAGATCGACCTTCCCCTGGCCAGCTTCTACCACGAGGCGCTGGCCGCCGGTCGGCTGCCGCTGTGGAACGACCGCCTGGGCCTCGGCTTCCCGCTCTATGCCGAGGGCCAGATCGGCGCCTTCTATCCGCCCAACTGGATCCTGTTCCAGCTGCCGCCGCTGACCGCCCTCGACCTGACCCGGGTGCTGCACCTGACCGCCGCGGGCGTCGGGGCCGGGCTGCTCACGCTGCGGCTGTCGGGGTCGCGACCCGGGTCGCTGGTGGCGGCGCTGGTCGCGGTGCTCGGGGGGGCCATCACCGCCAAGCTCGAGTGGCACAACCTCGTCGCCGCGTACGCCTACGTGCCCTGGATCCTGCTGCCGCTGGTGCGCCGCCCGGCACCCACCCGGCTCGGCCTGGTCGCGGCCGGCGTCCTGTTCGGGATCCAGGCGCTCGCCGGCCACCCCAACACGTGGCTGCTTACGGGTGTCGCCGCTGCCGCGATCCTGGTCGCGCGCGGCCCGCGGCTCACGGGTCTCGGGCGGGCCGTCGGCTTCGGCCTGCTCGGCGCGGGCGTGGGCGCCGTGCAGCTCATCCCGACCGCGCTGCTCACCACCCTGTCCGTGCGCAGCACCGCGCTGACGGCCGACGACCTGTTCGCCGCGGCCGCGACGCCGTTCGACGTCATCGGGCTCGGCTTCCAGGGCGCGTTCGCCCGGCTGGCCGACGGACACTGGGACATCTTCACCACCTGGTATCCCGACGGCGTGTTCGCGCAGTTCGAGGCCGCGGCCTACGTCGGCCTGCCCGTCGTTGCCCTCGCGCTGGTCGGCATCCGGGCGCGCCGCGTGCGATCGCTCGTGGTCGCCATCGCGGTCCTGCTCGCGATCCCGATCGTCGAGGCGTTCCGGCCCGGGTTCCTGCTCGCGATCCCGTTCGTGAACGGACTGCGCTCGCCAGTGCGCGCCTACCTGCTCGCCACGCTCCTGCTGGGCGTCGTCGCCGGAACGGCGACGGGACGGCCGATCCGTCGGTCACGGGCGGTGGTGGCCGTGATCGGCGTCGGGGTCGTGACCGGGGCGTACGGCGTGGCGCTCGGGCTGGCCACCCTCCTGCCGGCGGCCTACGATGCCGTGGTCCTCGCCGTGACGACGTTCGGCAGCGCCGACCAGGTCGCCGCCAACCGCCCGCTGGCGGTCGCCGCGCTCACCGCCCCTTGGCCGCTGGCGGCCGAGCTCGCCGCCGGGGCCGCGATCGTGGCGCTGGTCGGGGTGGTCGCGTGGCGCCAGTCGCTGCGCCGGACCGCCGGGCCGCTCGCGCTGGCGGTCGTCGCCGCGCCGCTGCTGCTGTTCGGGCCTGCCCCCAACGACACGCGACCCGAGAGCGACCTGTCGTACGCGCAGTCCGTGTTCCTGACGGCGGTCGCGAGCGCGCACCCGGGCCGGTTCGTCACCATCGACGGGCCCGGCTACTACGCGGGAATGCCGGATCAGCCGGCCGCGGCGGGTCTCGCCGACCTCCACATGTTCTCGTCGCTCGACCTGCAGGCGAGCGACCAGGTGGCCGACGCGGCCGCCCGGGACACCCCCGGGGCGGCCGCCCTGCGGCGCGCCCTGGGCGTCGATGTCGTGGTCACGTTCGGTGCGCCCTGTCCCGGCCGCCAGGTCGGCTCCACCGACGATCCCGCCGCCGTCATCTGCCGGGACGATGCCGCCCTCCATCCGCCGTACTGGATCCCGAGCGACGTGGCGCGCGTGGCGGACGAGCCGGGTTCGCTCGTGAGGCCGCGGCTGGCCGAGCTCGATCCGGCGGCCGCGACCAGCGCCGCGGTCGCGGCCACGGTGGACGCCCGCGAGACGGGCAGCCTCACGGCGACGATCGACGCGCCGGCGGATGGCTGGATGTGGGTGGACGAGGCATGGTGGCCGGGGTGGATCACGACCGTCGACGGGCAGCGTGTCGAGACGCTCCGCGCGCTCGGCGGCACCCTGATCCCGATCAGCCGGGGCGAGCACCGGGTGACGATGGCCCTCGTGCCCTGGGACGCGCTGGCAGGGCTGGGTCTCGGCCTGGTGGCCGTGTTCGGCGCCCTGCTCTGGGCGGGCCGGAGGTGGCCCGGGTCGACGATCAGCCCTTGGGCTCGACGACGATCGTCACCTCGGGCGTCATGCCGGCCATGACCTTCACCGCGACCTTGTACGTGCCCAGCGACTTGATCGGCTGGTCGAGGTCGATCTTGTGCTTGTCGACCACGATCCCGCGCCGGCCGAGCGCCTCCGCGATGTCCTGGGTGTTGATCGACCCATAGAGCTTGCCGCCCTCGCCCACCTTCACGCCCATCGTCAGGGTGGTGGAGCCGATGCGGGTGGCCGCGATCTCGGCCTCCTCCCGCTCGCGCTTGCGCTTCTCCTCGCGGCTGGCGATGTCGTGCTGGTACGCGCGATAGGCGCCGCCGGCAGCGGACACCGCGAGCTTCTGGGGGATCAGGAAGTTGGTGGCGTAGCCGTCGGCCACCGTCTTCATCTCACCCGTCTTGCCGAGCTTCGCGACGTCCTTGGTCAGGATCACCTTCACGCGGTCCCATCCTCCTTGTTGATCCAGGCCCGAACCCTCGGCCCGAGGCCGCTATGGTGCAGGGTATCGCCCGCGAACGCCACCATGCCCGGGAGCCGCCGCACGACACGGCGCACGGGACCGGGCGTGAACCGGCGGATCCGCAAGACGTCCTCCGCGAACATGCGGCGGTCGATGCCCAGCTGGTCCAGCTTCTCGTCGAGGACGTGGCCCGGAACCCCGTCCAGGAACACGTCGACCGCGAGCACGACCACGACGAGGTCGTCGAGGCCGCCGATCAGCGGCAGGTCGTCGGCGATCAGGTCGCGGCCGAGCACGAGGTAGCCCAGCGCGCCTGCCAGCAGCGCCTTGCGGCCCGCGGGCGTGCGGTCATCGAGGACGAGCTCCCAGAGCAGGCGCCCGTACATCGGCGCCCGGCTGGCCAGCGGCAGCAGGGCGGCCAGCCCGAACAGCCGGCGCAGGCCGATCCGCTGCGGGCGATGATCCCCGCCCGATCCCGCTCCGTCCTCGACGCGGTCCGTCCGCGAGCCTCGAGCCACGCTGGTCCTCACGTCCTCCCGCGGGCGTGCACGAGCCCGGGGAGGGGGAGTCTAGCACCGGGCTTCCGCGCATCGACCGTCGCTCGACAGCGTCGGGTTGACATCGAACGTCCGTTCGGTATGATCTCCGTGGAAGGAGGCGCCGGGTGACCCGTCACGACGCCGAACGCAAGCGCAAGATCCTCGACGTGATCGCGGCGACGATCCGTGCCCGCGGCTACCCGCCGTCGGTCCGGGAGATCGCCAAGGCCGTGGGCCTGGCCTCGACGTCCGCGGTCCACCATCACCTCCAGGTCCTCGAGAAGGAGGGCTTCCTCGAGCGCGGTGCCGCCCAGTCGCGGGCGATCCGGCTCACGCCCACCGCCGCGCTGCGCCTCGGGCTGGCCGCGGAGCTGACCCCGCAGGCGATGCCCAGCGAGACCCACAGCCTCCCGATCATCGGCGAGATCGCCGCCGGCGGCCCGATCGAGGCCTACCAGGACGCCGCGGAGACGCTCGCGGTCCCGGACATCCTGGCGCCCGCCGGCGACGCCTACGTCCTGCGCGTCCGCGGGGATTCGATGATCGAGGCCCACATCGCGGACGGCGACTTCGTGGTCATCCGGCCCCAGGAGACGGCCCGTGACGGCGACATCGTCGTCGCCCAGGTCGAGGAGAACGCGGTCACGCTGAAGCGCTTCTTCCGGGAGAAGGACCGGGTCCGCCTCCAGCCCGCCAATCCCAGCTACCCGCCCCAGTTCTACCCGTCGGTCCGGATCCAGGGAAAGCTCATCGGGGTCATCCGCCGCCTGGATTGAGCGCCCGCCGTTCGGCTCGTCCGGAAGCTTCCGGGTCGTGCTCCACACGCCCGCACGCCGTGCGCCGGCGATGGTGCTCACCGTGGCGTGTTCGCGCGCTGCGGGATCCGGTCGCGCCACCGTCACCGGCGTTGTCCACCGTTCCCACGTCACATCCACCCCTCGTCAACATGATCGAAGGACTCATCCACAGCGGGAACCCGCCCCGGTGCCCGGCGGTGGAAATGCCCCTACCGCCGACCGGGTCGCACCGGCGACCTTCGGAGCCGAACCCCGCGTCCGTGGAGCCCCGTTGCCCGTGATCGATCGCCTGCCGCCCCAATCCATCGAAGCCGAGCAGTCCGTCCTCGGGTCGATCCTGATCGACCGCGACGCCGTGATCGAGGTCGCCGAGTTCCTCAAGCCGGACGACTTCTACCGGCAGGCCCACGCGCGCATCTACGCCGCGATGCTCGACCTGTTCGAGCGGCGCGAGCCGATCGATATCGTCACGGTGGCGGAGGCGCTGGAACGAACAGAGGACCTGGAGCCGATCGGGGGCCGCGCCTACCTGGGCACGCTGTCCAACCAGACGCCGACCGCGGTCCACGCCGTGCAGTACGCGCGGATCGTGGAGCGCAAGGCGCTGCTCCGGAACCTGATCGGCGCGGCGGGCAAGATCGCGGGCATCGGCTACGAGGACCCGGCCGAGGTCCAGGAGGCCATCGACCGCGCCGAGGCCGAGCTGTTCGCGGTCAGCCAGCGCCGCGTCGCGGCCGGCTTCTCGCCGTTGCGCAGCCTGCTCCACGACGCGTACGACCGGCTCGACTACCTCCACGCCCACCGGGGCGAGATCAGTGGCATCCGCACCGGGTTCGGCGATCTCGACACGCTCACCACCGGCCTCCAGAAGAGCGACCTCGTGATCGTGGCGGCCAGGCCGTCGGTGGGCAAGACGAGCTTCGCGCTCAACGTCGCCGAGCATGCTGCAGTGAAGGATCGCCGGAGCGTCGGGATCTTCAGCCTCGAGATGAGCAAGGAGCAGCTCGTGCTGCGGCTCCTCTCGTCGGTCGCCAACATCGACTCCCAGCGCCTTCGGACCGGGTTCCTCGAGGAGCTCGACTTCACCCGGATCGCGCCGGCGATGAACGCGCTGTCCGAGGCGCCGATCTACATCGACGACACGCCGAACATCACCACCATGGAGCTCCGCACGAAGGCGCGCCGGCTCCAGGCCGAATCGGGGCTGGACATGGTGATCGTCGATTACCTCCAGCTGATGCAGTCGTCGACCACCACCCGGGATGCCAACCGGGTCCAGGAGGTGTCCGAGATCTCGCGCGGGCTCAAGGCCCTGGCCCGCGAGCTCAAGGTCCCCGTGGTCGCTCTCAGCCAGCTCTCGCGCCAGCCCGAGATGCGCGAGTCGAAGGAGCCTCGGCTCTCGGACCTGCGCGAGTCAGGCAGCATCGAGCAGGACGCCGACCTGGTGATGTTCCTGTGGCGGGAGAAGGAGCGCGGCTCGGACGACCAGGTGACCGACGGCGAGGTGGTCAAGCTCAAGCTGTCCAAGCACCGCAACGGCCCGACCGGCGAGATCGACCTGTGGTTCAGGAAGGCCCAGACCCGGTTCGTGAACTACGCGGGCGACCGGTTCGCGGACGTCAGCTAGAGTCCGCTCGGCGCTATGCGTCTTCGTCGGGGAGGAGCGGCCGGAGCACGAACGAGTACGTCGTGCCGTCGGGTGCCGCCAGCCACAGGCCGCTGCTGATGCCGTTCTCGATGCCGGTCACCCCGATCGCGGCGGCTTCGTCGGGCGTCAGCGTGCGTGTGCGCATGACGCCGCCCGACGGGTCCCCGGAGGCGAAGCCCCCGGGGGCGATATGCTGCCAGGGCCACGGCCTGACGCTGGGCACGACGCCTCCACCCGTGTCGACCAGCACCCCGCGATACGCGACGGGCTGATACGGCGCGCTGGCCAGCGACCCGCCCTGGTCGAAGTCCCGCAGCCGGTCGGCGAGCCGGACGAACGCCGCCTTGATGGCCGAGTCGGGTCCGGGCTGCGCATCGAGGCCGAGTGCGACGACGGACACCGTCTTGGCGTCCCCGCCGGCATGGATCTCGAAGGTGGCCGTCGGCGCGTCCGCGACCATCTGGTTCTGGTACTCGGCGCGGGCGATCGCCAGGCCACCATCCCGCAGCGCGAACTCCAGGAGCGCCTGGACCTGGCCCTCGGACAGCCGGGCCGTGCGGATCGGGGAACCGGTCTGGATCCCGTCCGGCCCCGGGGCCATCGCGGCGTCCGCGCGCACGAAGACCACGGTCCCATCGCCATAGAGCGTGAACTGCGGCACGTGCGATGCCGTGAACTCGATTGGTACGAAGCCACCACCTTCGTCGAACCGGAGCACGATCTCGGTCGCGCCCGCGGGGTGGTCGATCCCGGCCGGGGAAGCGGTCGCGACGACGGACGGCGCAGGGGGCGATCCCGAGGGGGTTGAGCTCGCGGCACAGCCGGACGCCACCACGGCGATCGGCAGCAGGAGGGAGAGGACTGGGGAGAATCGTTGGCTGGACATGCGCCCCTCGACGTCGCCCGCCGGCCCGGGGTTCCGACGCTCCAGGCGAACCCCGACGGTCGCAACCGGTCCGCATGCTGATCGTCACCGATTCGCGCCTTGACGGGACGCGTATTCTCCGCGGAAAGGTTCCGGGCCTGCGAGCCCACCTGCCCCTGCGCCGACCGGTCTGCGACGCCGGAGCCGGTCCATCGCCGGATCCCGGCTCATCCGCGCCGCCAGGAGGATCCCGAGGGGTGTTCGAGGACCGCACGCTGACCTGCCGCGACTGCGGCGAGTCGTTCGTCTTCTCGTCGGGCGAGCAGGCTTTCTTCGCGAGCAAGGGCCTGACCAACGACCCGCAGCGGTGCGTCTCCTGCCGGGCCGCGGCCAAGCGAGCTCGCACCGACCACCCCGTCGGCTCTCGCGAGTACCATGCCGCGATCTGCAACAGCTGCGGCGGGCAGGCCATGGTCCCGTTCCAGCCGCGCAGCGACCGTCCCGTGTACTGCAGCTCCTGCTTCGACAAGGTCCGCGCGGGGTCGAGCGCCGGCACAACGGCCTGAGCCGCGACCCGACCGACCTATGCTGGGATCCTCGACAGCAGGAGGAAGCCAGTGGGCGTGATCATCATCCGCGAGATGGTCGGGACCAGCCCCCGATCCTGGAGTGACGCCGCTCGACAGGCGGTCGCGACGGCCTCGAAGACCGTGCGCAACATCCGCACGGTCGAAGTCGTGAAGTCGACGGCGCGGATCGAGGACGGCGAGATCGTCGAGTACCAGGTCGAGCTCAAGATCGGGTTCGAGTACGAGGGCTGACCCCCCGGTCGCGTGCCCGCGGCGCCGCGGGACCTTGGACAACGGCCAGATAAGCGGCCGTTGAGCACCGCGCGCCAAGATGACGCGCATGCCCACCCCGGCCCTCGGCCAGTCCCGCGATCCTGCCGCCCGCCCGTCGCCGCCCGGGCCGCAGGCACCGCCCACCGCAGCGAGTGGCTCGCAGCGCGTTGACGAGGACGATCGATCGTCCGTATCGTTCGCGCCCAGCGGCGGCTCGGACCGGGGGGCCAGGGCTTGGTCGGATCCGCCGGGGAGGGCTCGGGAGAGTCATGCGCTGGTTCCCGTCGGACCGGGTGTCCCGGGTGCGCTGCTGCTCGGCGGGCGGGCCGGCATCGCCGCCGTGACCACCTTCCCGATCGTCGGCGCCCGGATCCACCCGCCGATGCTCCGCGCGGACGTGTTGTCGCGAGAGCGACTGAACGGCTGGCTGGACCAGGCGGCGGAGGGCCGGCTCGCCCTCATCGTGGCCGAGGCCGGCTTCGGCAAGACCACGTTGCTCGCCGATTGGGCGCGCCACACCAGCCGGCTGACCGCCTGGTATCGACTCGAACGCGACGACCGGGACTGGCTCACCTTTGCCCGCCACCTCGTCGCCAGTGGTCGTGAGCTGGATGGCGCCTTCGCGTCCGCGACGTTCGACCTGCTCATGCAGCTCGGGCCCGGCGGCCCGACGCGCGACGACATCATGGCCAGCCTGGCCCAGGACATCGCGGCCTTCGGCGCGGCGAGCTCCCAGGGCTTCACGCTGATCTTCGACGACTACCACGAGGTGGACGGCAGCGATGAGGTCGTCCCCACGGTCCGCGCCCTCCTCGACCTCACCGGACCCGGTTTCAGCATCGTGATCGCCTCGCGCTCGGTGCCGAAGCTCCCGCTCAGCCGCCTTCGGGCGCGCCATGCCGTCTCTCGCTTGACGGGCGATTCTCTCTGCTTCGAGCCCGACGAGGCCGACCGCCTGTTCCGCGACGCCTACGGCCTGCCGCTCGACCGCGAGGTGGTCGGCGACCTCGTCGAACGCACCGAAGGCTGGGCCGCCCTCCTAAGCCTGGTCCGCACCAGCCTGGAGGGACGTTCCGAAGAGAGTGCCCGAGGTCTCGTCCTAGACCTAACGGGCGCCGGTGGCGACATGTACGACTACCTCGCTGAGGAGGTGCTCGACCATTTGCCTAGCGCATTGAGCGACTTCCTCGTCAGGGCGTCCTTGCTCGATGATCTCCATCCGGAGGCGTCTGCGTTGCTTGCAGACGTGACGCCAGTTGAGGCCCAATCCCTCATCGCAACGGCCGAAGAGTTGGCGTTGGCCGTTCGACCGGACCCGGGGACAAACCACCGCTTCGTGCCACTGGTTCGTGAATTCCTGCTCGCGCGCCTCGCTACCGTGCTTGATGCAGATGCGATTCGCGAAGCGCATCGGCGGCTGGGAGAAGCGTTCGATGGTCGCGACTGGCGCATCTCGGCTACCCATTTCCGGCGAGCTGGTGACGCCGAACGAGCCAGGCACGTCGTAACTGCGGCTCTGGAGGAGATTCTCGCCACGGGCCAATACCGGGCCGCTGACGATCTGCTATCTGACAATGTCGGTGATGTGGTCGTGCGCGGTGTATTGCGATCCCGCCTTCTGCTCCAAGTCGGTGCCACACTTGAGGCCGTTGAATTGTCCGGTCGCACCTTTGCCGCAGCGGAGATCGAAACGCATTCGCACCTAGCACTCGCTGCACAGAATGCCGCCTCGATTGCATTTGCCGTACATCACTACGACGACGCTCTGAAGTACGCCCAGAGGTCAGCCATGACCACTGATGGTGGAGACGCGCGCGATGTCGCGGAAGCGTACTCGGCGCTGCTCGGAGCATCGGTAGACGCGAACCTACCCGCCGTCGCGCGACAGTTTGAGCGGATGCTGGCGAGGCAAATCGATCGAGGACAGACTCACTACGCGGCGATCACTAGCCTCAATCTGGCACAGGTCCTGGTGTGGCTTGACAGGCTCGACGAGGCCCTGCGGCTGGCAGCTGACGCCGACCACAGACTTGGCAAGTCGTCACGCGGATACGAGGGCGTGTCTGTTCGCCTCGTGCAAGCACAGGCGAAGGCGCACGCTGGCGACTGGCCGACGGCCGAGCCGCTGCTGAGGATCGCCCTCAGTACGGACCATCCGGCGGGTGAGGAGGAAGCGGCTCTCGAAGCCGCGTCGATAGCCGCCTGGTTTGGGCCGTATGACTACCCCGACGAGATCCTCGAACGCGTCGACCGTCGTCGCCTGCCCAGTTCGTGGGCGCTACATTGGCGGGCCCTTGACCTATGGCTTGTCGTCGGTCTCCCGGCAGAGGCGGCTGCCCTCGAGGAAACGTCGGGTGATCCACCTGCGTCAGCCGAGGCTGGTGCAGCGTTCCGATGGCATGTCGCCAGAGCACGCTCATTCCTGAGATCTGGCGACGGGGGTGCATTTGGGCACGAGCTCGATCGCGTCGAGCGGGTCGCAGCTGCACAAGCGTCCCCCGCCCAACGCCGTATCGCGGCAGTTCTTCGGGCGCTCGGCGACGGTCCCATCGCCGTGTCGAGGCTGCTAGGCGGGTGGGATTCCCTTGGTAATCCCCTCCTTGGCATCTTTGCCGCGGAACTCAGCCAGCACCTCGGCACATACTCCGATTCAGCCCTAGCCACGGTTGCGCGCGCAGCCGCCGATTGTCCGCATCGATGGCGGCGACCACTGAGAAGTCTCCTCGGCAGGCCCGGTCCTAACGGCGATCGGGCGGCTTCCATACTTGAGCAGATCGGCGAGTGGTCGGACATCCGGCTTCTCAGGGAGTACAGCCGATGGTCCCAGAAGTCGACGCGATCGCTTGGCATTACCTTGGCTCAACGGTTGGCGCCGAGGGTCATGGTGGACGATCTTGGGCCTGCATCGATCACTGTCGGCGATCGCCCGATCTCCGGAGATGATGTCAGGAGGCGAGTCCTTGGGCTGCTCATGTTCCTTGCCAGCCAGCCCAATGGATCTGCGACACCGGATCAGGTTCTGGAGGCGATGTGGCCCGGACTTGACCCCGGGCAGGGGCTCAACTCGATCCATCAGACAGTCTATTTCCTACGGAGGGTAATCGATCCTGACTACCGAACAGGCGTCTCCGTCGACTACATCCGCTTCAACTCGGAATTGATGTGGCTGGACAAGTCGCTGGTCGATTGTCGAAGTTGGCTTTGTCGGCGTCTGTTTGGACGTCGCCCTGAAACACAACAAGTCGTCGAAGATGTGCTTGAGCAATACCGGGGCCAGTTCGCCCCCGATTTCGCCTACGAAGATTGGGCGTCGGGCTATCGGGACAGCCTTCACGCGGCATTCCTCTCGATGATCGAACGGGCGGTTACCGGCAAGATCGGATCCGCTGACCCTCGATGGCGGTTGTGGGTCGCGCAACGAGCACTCGCCATTGACCCAGAGGCGGATGGTATCGAGGCCTTGGTCATTCGGCTCTACCGGGAGCTCGACTCACCCGTAGCGGCTGCCGAGCAGTACGCGCACTACGCGGCCGTAATGCGTGATGATCTGGGCATCGAGCCACCACCGATCGAGCTCGTTTGAGGGCGACCCGGATCAGCCGATAGGCCAGTTGGCCCCTCTCAAGGGGGCCGAACGAACCCGTGGACATAGGTAGGGTTGCGTATTGACCGGTGCGGAGGAGGACCCCTATAGTCCGGCCCGCACTAGTACGAAGGTACCGTGCATCAAGGAACGCTCGGAACGCGCAGAGGCCCCCGCCTGAACTGGGCACTTAGGGTGAGGGCTTAGCGAGTAGTGCAACCGACCGGCTTTCGAGTCAGGTCGGTTTTCGTGTTCCTGACGGACACGGAGGCCGCGAGGAGGTACGAGCGTGGCACCGGACAAGGTCTTCAAGGGCTGGTAGGCCAAGGAAGCGCGGAGGTTCGACCGATGAAGGATCGCCTCATGCGACTCTTGGCTGCCCTCAGTGCAGTGGCCGCGTTGGCACTCGCTGGAGGCGCGTCGCTAAAGGGCTTCTGAATAGCGGGGACGCCAACCTCAGTACTCTGGTCCTGTTCACTCCAGCGGGAGGAGGGGCTAGAGTCCGGATGTTCGGGAAGCTGAGGTCGGATGCCTAGATATCTGAGGCTCTACCTGATTGGGGTCGTGGCGGTTGGCGTTGTTGCGCTGGTTGCCACGACTCTTCTGATTCCGGTCGACAGGGCAATCGGCGCAAGCTTTCCGGCTTTTGGTGACCGCGCGGAGCTCGCCGGCGTCATCTTCTGGATCGGTCTGACCCTTGTGGCATCTGCTTTGCCGGTCCGGACGCCGCGTGGAGCGATCTGGGCGGTCTCAACCGCAACACTGCTCGCGGCGACAATCCTCGGTGGCCCAACCGCGGGTGCTTGGGTCGGGCTAGTCGGCACGACCGAGATTTGCGAGATCCGGGGACGTATCCCCTGGTATGGGACCCTGGCAAACCATGCTGGTGTTGTCACGCCAGCTGTGGCTGCGGGTCTGGTAATCGAGTCTGTCAATGGCCCAGGGCGTGGACCTGGCGACCCGGTTGCCTTTCTCGCCTCCATGGTCGCGGCATCTCTCTTCTTGGCACTCAATGCGACGCTCACCGCGATCCTAGTTTCCCTGCGGACAAATCAGAGTGCGGCAGAAATGATCCGATCGGAGGCACGCGGGATCGCAACAAGCGTTGTCGGAATGGGACCGCTCGGCTGGTTGATGGCCCAGATGATGTACACGGTCTCATGGTGGGCCAGCCTGCTCTTTGCACTCCCTCTCTACACAACGAGATTGGCCTATCACAACTTCATTGAGATGCGCGAGATGTTCACGCAGACCATCACCGCGCTGGCTGGAGCCGTGGACAAGCGAGACCCGTATACCAGCAAGCACTCGTGGCGGGTGAAGGAGATCGCCGGCGACATCGGGCGGGTGATGCGCCTGGGCGACGCCGACCTCGAGGCGTTGGAGTGGGGCGGATTGCTGCACGACGTCGGCAAGATCGGGGTGCGGGACGCGGTTCTGCTCAAGCAGGAGCGACTCAACAAGGAAGAGCGGACGCTCATGAACGCCCACCCCGTGCTGGGGGCCGAGATCATCGCCCCGGTGACCCGGCTGTCGCGAGAGCTGCCGATCATCCGCCACCACCACGAGTGGTACAACGGCTCCGGGTACCCGGATCGGCTGATCGGGGACGAGATCCCGCTGCTGGCGCGGATCCTTCACGTCGCGGATGCCTTCGAGGCGATGACCGCGGCGCGGCCGTATCGGATGACGCCGCTCACCCCCGAGGAAGCGCTGCACGAGATGCGCAAGTTCGCCGGGGTGCAGTTCGACCCTAAGGTCGTGGACGCGTTCGTGAAGACCTCGTGGGCGGAAGGCGTCACGGATCCCGGTCGGACGGTGCAGCAACGACCGATCCCGCTGATCTCGCAGCACGCGAACCGGGTCGCCTCGGCCGGGAGCGCGGCAGGCAGCCCGGTGGACGCAAGCTGACGGCTGAAGGCCCAATCGCGCCGGACGTCACTCGGTTTCGGGCCACAACGACCCGCGGCGCAAGGGCGCCCCACCTCACAATCACCGGATGCTGATCGGCGGCGTCGCGCTCGGGCTCGTGGTCGGGCTGCTCCTGGGGGGACGGATCGACCGCCTGGCAGACGTCCGTCTCCGGTTCCTGCCACTCCTGTTCCTGGCCGTGATCGTCCGTTTCGGGACGGAGACGCTGCTCGGACTCGGGGTGCCGTTCGCCGATACGTACCGACTCCCCCTCCTGGCCCTCGCCTATGGGCTGCTGCTGTTCACGCTGTGGCACAACCGGTCGTACCCGGGGCTGGCGCTCGCCTTCGTCGGCATCGCGGCCAACGCGGTGGTGATTGCGGCCAATGGCGGCTACATGCCGATCTGGACGCCGGCGTACGACGCGGCAGGGATCGAAGGCCCGATCAACTCGGTGCTGCACGTCCCGCTGGCGTTCGGGACGACGCCCGAGTTCTTCCTGCGACTTGGCCCGCTGGGTGACCTGATCCCGATCCCGATCCCGTTCGTGCGCAACGTGGCCTCGGTCGGCGACCTGTTCCTCACCGCCGGCCTCGCGTTCTTCCTGTTCGCAACCCTGGTCCGAGCACCGGAAGCCACGCGCGCCGGACTCGACGAGGCAGCCACCGGCCGCTATTTGGGCGTCGCAGGCACGGCCAGGCTTCCTTACCGACCGAGCGGGATCGCCGCCCCGACGGCGCCCGGAGCGAGCGGGCTCTCCGCGGGCCTCGAGGATGCCGCGGCGCTGGAACGCCCGCTGGTGCTCGGAGCAAGCGCCGTGGGCATGGCCTCGCCCGGTCTTGAGGCTGCGGGCGGGGGCGGCCTGTCGGGAGCGGGCGCCGCTGCGGCCGGAACGCTGCCGCTGGAGCGACCGGAGCCGCTCCTCAGGCGGGTCCGGGAGCACCCCTACGTCCGGCTCGCGCTCAACGGCTCGTTCTCCGCGCTGTGGGTCGGCCAGCTGATCAGCCTGTTCGGTGACCGCGTCAACCAGCTCGCCCTGATCGCCTTCGTGTTCGAGATCACGGACTCGCCCGCCGCGGTCGCACTGACATTCCTGGTGTCCACGATCCCAAACCTGTTGTTCTCGCCGGTCGCCGGCACGTTCGTCGACCGCTGGGACCGGAAGCAGGTCCTGGTGGTCTCGGACATCCTGCGCGCGGCGCTGGTGCTGCTGGTCCCGGTGGCGGTCCTGATCGACGTCTGGCTCGCGTACCCGCTCGTGTTCCTGGTCACGACGGTGTCGATCTTCTTCCGGCCGGCGCGCGTGTCGATCCTGCCCGGGATCGTCGAGGATCGGGACCTGCTGGCCGCCAACTCGGCGATGTGGGTCGGTGAGACCATCGCCGATGTCGTGAACTACCCGGTGGCCGGGCTGTTCGTGGTGTTCCTCGCCTCGTCGCTCCCGCTGGCGTTCTGGTTCGACGCCGCGACCTACCTCGCGTCGGCCCTCCTGCTGACGACGATCGTGGTGCCGCCGATCGCCCGCCGCGTGGCCGCGGCGGCGGGCACCCACGATGACGGGAGACGGGACCGGCTGCCGGGCGCGACCCTGGTTGCCGACCTGAAGGCCGGTTGGGGCTTCCTCCGCCACGAGACGGTCCTGCTGGCCAACACCCTCCAGGGCACGGCCGGCCAGTTCGCGGTGGGCGTCGTGACCGTGGCCACGGTCGTCCTGGCCCGTGAGCTCACGAAGGGCCCGGGCGACGAGTATCGGGCGACGTACGCGTTCATGGAGACCGCGATCGGCCTCGGCAACCTGCTCGGCGGGTTCGGTCTGGGCCTCGTGAGCACGCGTGTGCGCAAGGGCTGGCTGATCATCGCCGGGTACCTCGCGTTCGGGCTCCAGATGATGATCCTGGGTGCCGTGACCGCCATCCCGCTCGCCCTGGGACTGCTGGTCGGCATGGGCATCGCCAACATGGCCTTCATCATCCCCAGCCAGACGCTGTTCCAGGAGCGGACGCCGCCCGAGCTCATGGGCCGCGTGGTCAGCTTCCGGTTCGCGCTGGTGTTCGGCGGGATGTCGATCGCGATGGCCCTCGGTGGCCTGCTGGTCGGCGAGTTCGGTCCGGGGCCGGTGATCGCGGCGGCCGGCACCGCGTCCCTCGCGGCCGGAATCGCGGGCCTGCTCGTGCAGGCCGTGCGCGAGTCATGAGCGGGGCCGCGACTCGGGGCATGCGGCAACAAGACGCCGCCGCTCGGTACACTGGCGGCCGCGCGAGCCGACGCCCGAAGGCGATGCCCGCGGAGAGGAGACCGATCACCGGATGACCGAGAAGGAGCGCGACGCGGCAGCAGCCGGCGACACCGACGCGATCGACGACGCGGATGAGGAGGACGAGGAGGGCGACGAGCTCGACGAGGACGAGGAAGCGGAGGAGCCCGAGGGCCCGACGACCCCGTCCCGGGTCGCGCCGCCGGCCGCCGGGCGCCGTGGGCGTGGCCGCCAGCCGCTTCGACCGGCCCCGAGCGCGCCATCCGTCTCCGAGCAAGCCGTCCGGGTCCACGACCGCTTCTCGGCGCTGTACGTGATCGCGCTGGTCGGCGTGTTCGTGCTGATCTTCGCGTATGCGCTGCTGTTCGGGCACCGGGGCATGCTGTCGGGGCTGCTGCCCGAGCCGACCCCGGTCGTGACCGCGGCGCCGGCCCTCAGCGTGAGCCCGGCCGCAAGCGCGTCGGCGTCGGCCGGCCCCTCGGTTGCGCCGAGCATCTCGGTCGCGCCGAGCGCCTCTCCGGCCACCAGCGCGTCTCCGGCGGCCAGCGCCTCTCCGGGCGCATCCGCGTCGCCGCCGCCGGCGGGTTCGCCGGGCGCCACCTCGCCGAGCCCAGCAGCGAGCTGACGGCCGGGCGATGGACGAGGGCCCGGCACGCGCGAGCGAGGCGAGGGCCCGGATGGTCGCCGAGCAGCTGCGCGGCCGGGGCATCCGCGACGAGCGCGTCCTGGAGGCCATGGGCACGGTGCCCCGCGACGCGTTCGTGCCGGAGCGCGACCGCAAGAGCGCCTACGCCGACAACCCGCTCCCGATCGGCGAGGGGCAGACGATCAGCCAGCCCTACATCGTCGCCCGCATGACCGAGCTGCTGGGCGTCTCGGCGGGCGACCGGGTGCTGGAGGTCGGCACCGGGTCCGGGTACCAGGCCGCCATCCTTGCCCACCTGGGCTGCCGCGTGACCTCCATCGAGCGCGACCCGTCGCTGGCCGCGTCCGCCCAGGAACGCCTGGTTCTCCTGGGCTATGGGCAGCAAGTCGACATCCGGGTCGGCGACGGCAGCCTGGGTGCGGCCGATGACGCCCCGTGGGACGGGATCCTGGTCGCGGCCGCCGCGCCGGTCATCCCCGCTGTGCTGCGCGACCAGCTGGGCGAAGGCCGGCGCATGGTCGTCCCGGTAGGATCGCGCTGGGAGCAGCAGCTGATGGTGGTCGAGCGGCGCGGCGGCGAGTGGTTCGAGCAGTCGGATGGCCGGTGCGTGTTCGTGCCCCTCATCGGCGAGGGCGGCTGGTGACGCCGGGGGCGGCTGCTGTCGCTCCGGGCGGCCGTGGCGGGCGCCGGGGCTGCTAACGCGGAGGGCGGCCCCGGGCAACGGGCCGAATGGCACTCACGGGCGTCCGCAGACGATCCGACACTGCCCGACGACCAGCCTGTCCGAGGGAGCGAGCGTGGTGACCGCCTCACCTGTCCTGGACGTGGAAGGCGCCGCGGCGCCGCCGGCGATCCGGTCTTCAGAGCCGGTGCTCCGGTGCACGGACCTGCGCAAGAGCTTCGGCAAGCGCCAGGCGGTCGCCGGCGTCAGCTTCGAGATCGGCCCGGGCGAGACGTACGGCTTGCTGGGTCCCAACGGGGCCGGCAAGACGACCACGATCTCGATGGCGTGCGGGATCCTTTATCGCGACGGGGGCGAGGTGGTGGTCGCCGGCCAGCCGCTGGACGTGGGTTCGACGGCGGCCAAGGCGGCGATCGGGCTCGTCCCCCAGGACCTGGCGATCTACCCCGATCTCAACGCCCGCGAGAACCTCGCGTTCTTCGGCCGCCTGTACGGGAT
>CAVUJW010000006.1:0-29210 GCA_963741915.1 uncultured Chloroflexia bacterium
CGACAGGGTGCATAGGCTACACCGCAACCTTCGCCCGGCGTGAACCGCGCGGCAGCGTCGGGACGGAGGCGATCGGCCTCTCGCACAGGGCCGAGAGCACCCGCGCCGCCTGATCGTGATGGGCGGGCCCTTCGCCTGCGTCATTGTGGCGGCGCCGGCCGGCCGTCCTCGTTCAGCCCAGGCGCGTGAACGCCAGCCGGTGCCCAGGCTCGCCAAGCGAGAGGGTGCTTCCCGCGACCGAGGCTTGCAGCGTTGCGTCGTCGAGCCGGATGGTGTCCACGCCGACGACGGACCACCGCTGCTCGCGCGTGCCGGCCATCGCCGAGGTCGCGACGGCGGATCCCCCGGCTCGAAACTCATAGGTGATCCCGAGTCCGTCGTTCCGCCAGGACCCGAGAATCGCCTGCTCGAGGGGACCGGCCGGCGACGCCGCGGAGCGCTGCGGCGTCCCGTCTGCTGAGGCCGTCGATGCCTCCGCCTGACGCAGGAACGCCTGTGCTTGCGCGGCCCTTGGGTCGCTGGACGACGCGGCCCGCTCGAGCGCGTCGCGGATGATGCTGGGGACCTGCGGGGGCGGCGCGTCGGCGACCTTCTCCAGGTTGACGATCCTGCTCGAGTCCCCGAGCAGGTACACGCGGACGACGCCGTCCTCCGGTGCCGCCTCCCACTGGTCGCGCGACACGCTGAAGCTCCGGTCGCCCACGAGGAGGTAGTACTCGTACTCGTTGCCCGGGCTGACGTGGTCCGTGTCCTCCCGGCGGTCGCGGCGGTCGCGGCGGAACGGACCGTCGAGGGACGTCACCCGTCCCTCGGCCGCCGCGGCTGCCTTGGCGGCTGACCCGCGGATCCCGCCGAAGTACGCGAGGGCCACGCCGAATGCGAGGATCGCGGCCCCGACCAACAGCGGCTCCAGCCGGCCGCCGGGGATCCGCCCGGTGATCGCACCGAACAGGATGACGGCCCCGAAGACCGTCACAGCAATCCCGGCGAACACGAGGTTCTTACGGTCTGTCGCCGCTTCCGCCCGATAGAAGGTGGACTGCTCGGGCGTGAGGCGCCCGGACCGGTTCGCATCGAGGGCGCTGCGCGGGAACGGATCACTCGCCACGTGGCACTCCTGTGCAGGGGTGGAGAAGCGTAACCGAAGCGTCCAGCCCCCCGGCTCGAGCCGCCGCTTCGCCAGCTCCACCAGCCCAAGGTACGCGCTCAGGAGCACGATCAGGCGGCAAGCTGACGGTCGCCTGAACCGCAGACCGGTCGGTGAGCTGGTGCGTTCGTGTTGGGCGTCCGCCCACCGCCCCAGCGTGAACCGCCTGCCTCAGGTCGTGACGGAGACCACGGGCGAGGTGCCCAGGATGGAGCCCGACGCATCGAGTGCGCGGACGGCCACGAAGGCGGCCGTCGTGTTCACGGCGATCACGGTCTCGAAGCCGGTCCGCGACGCGGACCCGGAGACCGCAAGGTGCGCGGCATCCTTCCCGGCCACGACCTCCCAGGTCGCGATCTCGGTGGCCCCGTTCCAGCTGGCGTAGACCGTGAGGCTCCCGGCGCTGCCGTCGACCGCGATGGCCGGCAGGTCATCGGGCAGGCCGACCCAGGGAAAGCGGTAGTCGCGATACGACTGCGTGGCCGTGAACGTGGCGTCGTACAGGAGGCGCCCGGTCACGTCGAACTCGCTGAACCGGGGCAGGGCCCCCCAGCCGACGAACACGTTCCCGTTCGGCAGGAGCTGCATGTTGCCCTGGCTCGTCGCGAGCAGTCCCTGCGGCTGCGGGTACTCGCGGACGAGGGTGGCGGTCATGGCCGACTCGTCGAGGCGCAGGGCGATCGCGCGCGAGTGTCCCGGCGCCTGGTTGTCGTCGAAGATCGTGATCGTGCCGTCCGGCTGCCGGCGGGCATCGTGCTGGAGCGCGAACGAGGTGCCCGGTCCCATGGCGAAGTCGCTGCGCTTGCCACCGAGGCGCCACCGGATCTGGCCGGTCTGGCGGTCGATCTTGTAGATCGCCGAAGTGTTGCGTGCGGACAGGATGAAGTCTCCGTCCGTGTCGACGTCGATGGAGTTGGCGTGGAAGTAGTCGTAGACAGAGCCGGCGTCCTTGGGGACATCCGCGATGGACTCGTCGAGCCCGACATGGTCGATCGAGTGCCACTCGAAGAGCAGGCGGCCGGTCGCGGGGTCGACCTCCTGGATCGCGCAATCCATGACCTGGCCCGGGGCGGGCGTGGTGGCCGTCGCGCCCGACGAGAGTGGCATGGTGATCGCCGCGTCCGCCGTGATGAGGGCGGTGCCGGTCGTCGTGAGCTGCAGCTCGTGCAGATCCGCCTGCCGGCCGTCTGCTCCGCGGATCCTGATCACCTCCCGGTACGTGGCATCGACCACGACGTGCTCACCCGACCCGATGCCGGCATTGTTCATGCCCTGCCACCAGGTGAGCACCGGGGCGCCGAGGTAGGTGGCGACCCGAAGGTTGGTCGCATTGCCCCCGGTGTCCGGCCGCATCCAGACGAGCTCACCTGTGTCGTCGATGATCGTCGGTCCGTCCTGGTTCGCGCCGTTGGCGGGGGTCAGGAAGATGAGGCCGGGCGCGAGGGTGCCCGCCCGCGTCGTCACGCTGAGGAGCGGAGGGGCAATGTCCGGGCGGGACCGGAAATGGCGGCGGGGGCCCGGCGTCGCCGAGGGCGAGGGTGCGGCCGCTGCCGTGCCCGGTGTCGCGCCGGCCGTCGCGCCGTCCGTTGCGCCGGCCGTTGCGCTCGCGCCGGGGCTGCGCGGGCTGATCGCCTGGCGGGCAATGCCAAGCGCCCCGATCGCCACGCCACCCCCGGCGAACACGCCTGCCAGGCGGAGGAAGCGGCGACGGGTGATGTGGTGCCCGGGTGCCGGCGCACCAGTGTTCACGCTGACCTCTTGGATTCTCCCGGCAGCTCCGGGATGGCCGGCGCACGCCCGCGACAGCGGATGGCGCGGGACCGGTCGCCGGTCCGCAACTCGCGACCGAGCTGCCACCGAGGCAACGAAACTCGATGGTTCCATGGATTGTGGAGACTCATGCTGAGAGGCCCCTGAGATCCGTCGTCCCGACAGTTTCTCACGACGCGACCGGGACGGGGATCAGAGCCCGAGCGATCGAAGCACGGGGCTCATCCGGGCGGCCGCGCGCGATCGGTGCGAGATGGTGTTCTTCGCCTCGGCGGACCACTGGCCCAGCGTCTCGCCACCCGGTGGCGCCGACCAGGGCTCGAAGATCGGGTCGTAGCCGAAGCCGCCGTCACCCTTTGGCACCTCGGCGATCCGGCCCCGACACGTCCCGCGGCGGGTCACCGTTCCGAGCCCGCCTCGCGGTCCCGCTCCGTCCGGCAGCGCCAGCGCGAGGACGCACACGTAGCGCGCCCCCCGGCTCACTGCGGGAAGCCCCGCGAGCTCCCGCAGCAGCTTTGCGTTGTTCGCCTCGTCGGTCGCGTCCGGCCCGGCGTAGCGCCGGGTGCGCACACCGGGCCCGCCACCCAGCGCCTCCACCTCGATCCCCGAATCGTCGGCCAGCGTGGGCAGGCCGGATCGGCGGGCGTAGAAGCGGGCCTTGAGCCGGGCGTTGGTCTCGAACGTCTCCCCGGTCTCCTCGGGCTCGTCCGGGATGCCGACGTCATCGGGTGACACGAGCGTGACGCCTGCCGGCAGGTCCAGCAGCTGCTGCAGCTCCCGCAGCTTGTGCCGGGACCGGGTGGCGATCAGCAGCCGGCGAGCGGGTGTCGACACGGACGGCCGGGGCTAGCGCCGGACCGTGGCCAGCGCCGCCGACTGGGCCTCGAACAGCCGGCCGAGGCCAACGTTGGCGAGGTCCAGCAGCTCGTCGAGCGCGGCCCGGTCGAACGGTTTGCCCTCGGCGGTGCCCTGCAGCTCCACATAGGCCCCCGCGTCCGTCCCGACGACGTTGAAGTCGACGTCGGCCCGCGAGTCCTCAGAGTAGTCGAGGTCCAGCAGGTTCATGCCGTCGATGATCCCGACGCTGACGGCGGCCACATGGCCGACAAGGTGCCTGTCCATGCCGTAGGTGATGAGCGCCGAGGCCAGCGCGACATAGCCGCCCGTGATCGATGCAGTCCGCGTGCCGCCGTCCGCGACGATCACGTCGCAGTCCACCGTGACCGTCCGCTCTCCGAGTCGCGACAGGTCCACGACGCCCCGGAGCGAGCGCCCCACCAGGCGCTGGATCTCGTGGGTCCGTCCCCCGATCCTGCCCCTCGCCGCCTCGCGCTCTGAGCGCTCCGCGGTGGCCCGCGGCAGCATCTCGTAGGTTCCGGTCACCCAGCCGGTGCCCTTGCCCCGCAGATGCGGTGGGACACGATCCTCGATCGTGGCCGCGCACAGGACCTGCGTGTCGCCGAAGCGGATCAGGCAGGAGCCTTCTGCCCATTTCTGGACGCCCAGCTGGATCTCGATCGGGCGCAGGTCGTTGGGACCCCGCCCGTCGGCGCGAACGTGCCCACGGTTGCCGATGCCGCCACCGGCGGACCTGTCCCCCGCGCCGCCGGCCGGCGGTCGATTCCCGATGCTCATGTCGTTGCCTCCCGTCGCTCGTGCGCCTTCGCGGCGTCCCAGAGCGCATCAAGCTCCTCGAAGGAGAGATCACGGAGCGCGACGCCCTGGGCCGCCGCGGACCGCTCCACGTGCCGGAACCGCCGGCGAAACTTCTCGTTGGCCGAGCGGAGCGCGCCCTCGACCTCGATCCCCGTCTTGCGTCCGACGTTGACGAGCACGAACAGCAGATCGCCCAGCTCCTCGGCACGGGCCGCGGCATCGGGCGCCTCCACGAGCTCCCCGACCTCCTCCCGCACCTTGTCGAGCACCCCGTCGATTGACGGCCAGTCATAGCCGATATGCGCGGCGCGCTCCTGCATCTCCTGGCTGGCCGCGAGGGCGGGCAGAGAGCGGCTGATGCCGTCGAGCGCACTGTCCGGTTCCGGCGCGCCCGTCTCATCCGCTGCGACCGCCCGCTCCTGCGCCTTGATCCGCTCCCACTGGCGGTTGACGTCCGCCGCGGTCCGTGCCTCCGACTCCCCGAACACGTGCGGGTGACGGCGCACGATCTTGGACGCGATCGCCGCCCACACGTCGGTCATGTCGAACACGCCCTCCTCGGCCGCGAGCTGCGCATGGAGGACGATCTGGAGCAGCAGGTCCCCGAGCTCGCCGGCGAGCTCGGGCGACGCACCCCCCTCCAGCGCGTCGTAGACCTCGTATGCCTCCTCGAGCAGGTGGTTGCGCAGCGATGTGTGCGTCTGCTCGCGGTCCCACGGGCAGCCGTACGGCGCGCGGAGACGGTCGGAGATCCAGGGCATCCCCCACGGCGACGCGACGGCCGCGACGGGGGCGGCCGGTGCGAGATACAGCGGCTGCCCAAGATCATCCGCGGTCAGGTTCCCGACCGTCGTCCCGTCCTCACGACCCAGCCTGCCGACGGGGTGGTCGGGCGCGTACAGGCGCCTGAGGACCGCGATGGCATTACGACCGCCCGGACCGTGACGACCCGGAAGGGGCACCGGCGGTGCATCGGAGACGGCCCGGAGACACGCCGCAGGGACGACCAGGACCGGCCTCGACGGCTCGATGGGCGCCGCGATCAGCCGTTCGGCGACCACCACGCCCAACCCATCGGCCGGGTCGAGCTGCCAGCGAAGCCGTGCCTCGGCGAGGAGCGCGTCCAGCATCGTCCGGCCGCCCGCGAGGCGTCAGCCCGCCGATGCGGTGATGCTGGGATCCCGGGTGATGGTGAACCCGGCCTTCTGCTGCGAATACCAGCTCGTGAACCCGGAGGAGTTGATGGCATCCTTCTGCGTCGCGTCCGGTGTGCGCGTCTCCTCCTTGTTGACCTTGAACAGGTAGACGCCATCCCCGCTGATCTGCACCGGGTCACTGATGCCGCCGATCTTGGTCGAGAAGATCGCGTCCTCGAGCGCCTGGGCGAGCTGGCCCTTGGCGACCCAGCCGATATCCCCACCCTGCGCCGCCTCGGCCTTGTCCGAGTTGTCGCGGGCGAGCGCCGCGAAGTCCTGGCCCCCCTCGGCGGCGGCCTTGAGCTTGGCCGCCCATTCCATGTCCGTCGGGCCGTGCATGATCTGGATCACGTGCCAGCCGAAGCTCGACTTGATCGGTGCCAGGAGCTGGCCGGGCTTCAGCCCGGGCTGGAAGATCGCCGCGGCGAATGCCGGGTCGATCGGGTCGTCCTTGGAGAGGTAGGGCAGCTTGCCGCCGCTCGTCCTGGCCAGCGATTCGTCGCTCTCGGCACGGGCGATGGCGTCGAACTGGCTGGGATCCGCCTTGAGCTTCTCGTACGTGGCGTTGGCCTTGGCCTCCGCCGCGGCCCACGCGGGGTCGCTCGCGGGAACCTTCGAGGCGTTCGCCGGATCCCCGTTGGGTGAGTAGAGGATGTGGCGCACGCGGATCGCGCTCGGGCCGCTCTCGCTGGTGCCGTTCTGCATGTAGATCTCCTGCACCTCGCGCTGCGGCCCGGGTGCGAGGAGCGTGGCGGTCACGGCGTCGCTGAGCTTCTGGCGGACCACCTCGAGCTTGAGCGCCTGCTGGAACGCCCCGTAGTCGATCCCGGCGGCCTTGACCTGCTCCTCGAGCGTGGCGTCCACGGCGGGAGCCACGATGTCGGTGACACGGCCGACGCGGAAGGTGCCGTCCGCGCCCGCGATCACGTCGGTGGGAACGTCCTTGGTCGCGGCCATCAGCGCGTCCACGAACGCGGGGTCCAGCCCTGCATTCTTGTCGATGTAGCCGAGGTCGCCGCCCTGGGTCTTGGACGCGTCCGTCGACACCGCCTTCGCGACGGTCGCCCAGTCCGCGCCCGCCTTGAGGGAGTTGAGCGCCTGCTCTGCCGCCGACTTGGCCGCAGCCACCTCGGCCGCGGTGGCGACGGTCTCGCCGGGGGCGAGGGTCGGCTGCACGGCGATCATCCACGCGTGGCGGAGCTCCGGCGTGGTCGCCTCGTCCGTCAGCTTGGCGGCCACGTCGGCATCGGTGACGGTGACGCCCTGTTTGGCGGCGAGCTGGGTCATGATGTCGCCGTCGATCAGCTGCTCCAGGGCGATGGTGTGGATCTGCTGCTGAACCTGGGTGATGCTCGACTGGCGGCTCTGGGCGTCCGCCGTCCGCAGGAGCCCGGCGGTCAGGAGCGTCCGGATCCGGCTCGCCTGGTAGTCGACCCGGAAGGTGTCGATCTTGAGCTGCGTCTGGTACGCGTCCTTGGTGATCGTCTGGCCGTTGACCGTTGCGGCGGCTGCGAGATGGTCGCCGTACCAGGAGATGCCGAACGCGAGTGCCAGCAGCAGCACCGAAACGATGACGGTGAGACCGAAGCCCACGTTGAGCAGGAACGTGCGCCGGTCCCGTTCGTCCCAGGTGCGCGGCCGGTTCGAGCCCGGGCGAGCGCGAAACGTCATGGGGTCGGAGGATCCTCGGTGTGGCGGCCGTCGCGGCAACAGGATCGTGTGGCGGACGGCGCAGAGCGCGATGGTACCCGATGCGCGCGCACGGGCACCTGTGCGGCCGGGGAGGTGCGCGCGGGCGATCGACGCTCGGGGTGCCGGTGGCTCCGGGGCACGCTCAGCCGTGGGCCGGGACGAGGCTCTCGAGCAGGTCGATGTATGCCTGCGCCTCACGCTCCCAGGCGAGGTCACGCACGCGTCCCGCCATGCGCCCCAGGCTCACCTCGCGCGCCGTGGGGTCATCGACGACGCGCAGGATCGCGGCAGCGAGATCCGCCGGGTCACCCGGCTCGTACGTCCAGACCTCCTGTGCGGCGAACGTCCTCTCGACCATCGGCAGGCGTGACGCAACGACGGGCTTTCCCATCGCCCCGTACTCGAACAGCTTCGTGGACAGGCTGAAGTCCGTGAATGGGGTGCGCCGCGTCGGCGCCAGCCCGATGTCGCCCGCCGCCAGCGCCGCTGGCACCGCCTCGATCGCGATACGGCCGTGGAACCGCACCCGATCGGCAATCCCGTGACTGTCCGTCAGCGCCGCCAGCGCCCCCTCGCCGTAGTCACGTCCGTACACCTCGAGGACCGGGTCGAGCTCGGGACGCCCGGCCACGATCCTTGCCAGGGCCTCGATCGCCACGTCGATCTCGTAGGTTGCCGACAGCGCACCGGCATACACGAGCCTGAGTGAGCCGTCCTCCGCGAAGGCACGCCGCGGATACGCCGACGGGTCGAACCGCTGGATCGACGGGCTGTTCCGGACGAGGTGCACCTTGGCGGGCGGAACACCGAGGTCGACGAGGCGATCGACGAGCGCCTCGTTCACGGTGACGACGGCACTGGCGATCCCGATCGAGGCGCGCTCCTGGAGCTCGAGCAGCGCGTGGGCGACAGGGTTCGAGGCCCGGGGGAACCGGACCCGGAAGAACTCGGGCATCGCCTCATGGAGGTCGAGGACCAGCGGGATGCCCGTCAGCCGCAACGGCAGCGCGGCGAAGGCAAGGAAGTCCGGGAGGCTGTGCACCTGGACCAGTGCGTACCGGCGCCGGCGGTGTGCGCGCGTGAGGGCGGCGGCGGCGCGGACAAGGAAGTCCAGGTACTCCGCGAGGTAGGTGACGACGCCTGCTCCCTGGTGTCGCTGGACGTCGAGGCGGTGGACGCGGACTCCGGCAACGGTGCCGGTCGCCGGCAGGTTCGCGGGGCGGAGCGCGAACACGTCCACGTCCCGGCCGGAGGCCAGAACCGCCTCCGCCTCGCGCCGGACCCGCGGGTCCTCCTCGTAGTAGGCGTGAACGAGCATCGCGACGGGACGGGCGGGCACGGTCATTGAGCCGCGCCCCCGGCGCGCCTCACCGGCCCCGGATCCGCCCGAGCCACGTTCGCGCCCGGGCCCGCGCCCGGCGGAGCGGCAGGCGGAACCGGTCGGGGAGGATGTCCTTGGCTCGTTCGCCTTGGGTTCGCAGGTCGGCGACACCATCGACGGGCAGGCCGAGCCGCCGGCGCAGCCCGGCCTCGCGCTCCTGAGAACGGGCGAGAAGTGCCTCGAGGTGCTCGATCTTGCGCTGCGGCTCGAGGCTGAGCCAGTCGGGGAAGGCGCGCTGGAGAACCGGCGCGGCCGGCGCCTCGTAGTGCTCCAGCAGCCTCGCCGCGATCACCGGAGCGTCGTGCGTGGCGGCCACGTGTGCCCGACCGCGTGCGGCGCGCTCCCGGCGGCCGTCCACGTCCATGATCAGGTCGCGCATGCGGTCGACGAACGTCTCCGGGTCGACCGGATAGACCGGGTTCCCGGGATAGGCCGCCGACACCGCCGGGAAGACGTTCGCCACGGCGACCCGGTTCGAAGCCATGGCCTCGATCGACACGACCTCGTAATCGCCGGTGATCACGTTGTCGACCACGATGTCGGCGTCCTGGATCGCCTTCCGGGCCTCCTCGTGCGGCACCCCTTCCAGCAGGCGCAGATTGAACGGCACGCCCTCGGCCTCGAGCTCGTGCAGGCCGGCCAGGATCCGGTCCGTCCCCTTGGTGCCCCGCCGCGAGGGGACGTGCAGGACCGTCGGGACGTCGCGCTGGGCGGGGGCCTGCTCCGGCCACTCCGCGAGATCGATCAGGCGCGGCATCACCACCGCGTCGGGGATGAACGAGAGGTAGTCGGGGGAGACGACGAACATCCGGTCCGCGTAGGTGCGGACGACCTGGATCACCTTCTGCGTCCGGTCGTCGTCGGCCGGGATGTCCGACGTCCGGTAGTAGCTCCAGGGGTTTGTCTCCAGGTGGATGGCGCGGATCCGGCAGTCGGACCCGTGGAACGTGAAGAACACCTTCTTGCCGAGGGCACGATAGATCGGCAGGTCCCACAGAGGCGGCACGCCGCCCCACTGGTCGGGGAACAGCGATCGCCCGAAGTGGAAATGGAACACGTCGAACCGCTCGATGGCTTCCTGGAACGTCGTCCAGAAGATGCGCGGGTCGCGGCTGTCGAGCGGGATCCGGCGGTCGACCGGGAAGTTGAACGCGGGCGCCGGGCCGTACTCCCAGACCTCGGCCTCGTGGCCCAGGCGGCGCAATCCGGCGACCGCGTCGCCGGCCTGGTTGGCCGTGTTGCGGGCGGCGTGGAGGATGCGCATCAGCCGGCCTCCGGCTCGGTGCCGAACGTGGCGGCGACCCCGAACGTGGCGGCGCCGGGCCGTGTCCGCAGCGGGCCCGTGGCGACAGCGTGGATCGCGACGGCACCCGCCTCCCCCCCGGCCGGGTGGATCCGGACATCGGAGGCACCCGTCGCCGTGGATTGATCGACCACCATGGTCCCGGACGCGAGCGCGAGCGCGACGAGCCGGCCCGACGCGGACCAGTCACCTGCGACGCCCCGTCCGGGATCGACGTCCGGGCCCGCGCCATCGTCCGACGCGGGCGCCACGAGGAAGCCCACGGTTCGGAGCCAGCTCGCGAGGCCCTCGTCCTCGGCCGACGTGAACGCGATCCCGACGCGGCGACTCCCGAGATGGGCGGTGCCTCGATCGCGAAGATCGCGGAACGCGTCGCGCGGGGCGCGAATCGCGAGGTGGTAGCGCTCATCGAGCTCGACCAGGCGGCCGACGAGGTCGAGTGCTCCGGCGAGGGTCGGCCCGTCGTCGCCGGCACCGTGGGCGACCAGCCCGACGCCGAACCACGCGTCACCGACCTTGTCGCGGTCGACGAGCGCGTCCGCACGCTCCACGCCGGGATCGTCGTCGATGAACGGCGCCAGCCGCGCATGGACGGCCGGATAGGTGAAGCGCCTGCTGGCCTCGTACGTCCGATCGGCGGCGAAGCGCCACAGACCGGCATCGTCCAGCAGCCGCCGCAGGAGCGGCAGCGCCTCCTCGGGATCGTCGACGAACAGCGGGTAATCGGCTCCCAGCACGGCCTCCTGTGCCTCGGTGCGCATGAGGATCACCGGCAGGCCGACGGACGCGTAGTCGAGCAGCTTGGTCGAGATCACAAGATCGTTCATCGTCGAGCCGTGACGGTAGTCCCAGAGGCTCATCGCAATTCCGCCCGACGCGAACACCCGCTCCACCTCGTCGCGCGGGAGGGCCCCGTGCCACACGATTCCCGGCGTCGAGGTCAGTGCGGCGCGCAGGTCGTGCTGCCAGTTCGGGTTGCCGGGCATCCGGCCGAACTTGTCGCCGATCACGTGGAAGCCGAGGTCGGGATGGGTCGCGCGGAGTTCGCGGAAGAAGTCGATCATCCGGTCGACCGGGTAGAACGGGCTGAACTTGCCCGCGTACAGCATCCGCGGCACGATCCGACCCGGATCGGGGCGGGCCGCGGGCGCGGCGGGGATCGCCGGCGGCAGGAGGATCGTCCGGTCGCGCGTCGCCGGCACGAGCGCCTCGGTCAGAGACCGCATCTCCTCCGACTGGCTGACGACATAGCGTGACGCCTCGGCGATCTCGGCCATCTCGGCGAGATACGCGGCGGACCCCGGGTCCCGCTCGGGCTCCAGGATGTATGCGCTCCACAGGCGGCCGTGGAACCGGGGGCGCCGCGCGGCCGCGAGGCTGAGCTCGAACGAGCGCAGCAGGATCACGTCGAACGGCCGCTCGGCGTCGAGTGCCTCGATGGCGTCGAGAGCCTGCGCCTCGGTCAGCGTTGCCACGCGCCGGAAGCCGAGGTCGCCCGGGGTCAGCAGGTCCACGCGGTCCAGCCGCCGCAGGAGGCCCGTGATCGTCGTCCGGCGCTCGGCCGCCCGCAGCGGGATCGTGATCCGGTTGCCGGGACCCGCGTGGAGCGTCTCGGCCACGGTCTGGACCCAGATCGTTGACCCGTCCACGTTGTTGAGGTTCGCCGGCGAATAGAGGCAGATCCTCCGCTCGCTCATGGCCGTGACCCCTCGTCGGTCGCCACGGCGGGGGCCGCCGCGTGGACGGTGCTCCCGGATCCGATGAGCCCTTGGAGAGCCGACGGCGCCGACGACCAGCCATGCGTCTCGAGCATGGATCGCGACAGGAGCACCGGGAACGCGCGGACCGACGCGATGGTGTCGTGCGTCCGGCCGGCATCGTCGGCGGACAGGGCGACCACCTCGGCCCCGGACGCCTCGGCACAGCCGATCAGGCCGCCCAGGCCGCCGGCGGCCGCCCGCGGCATCCCGGCGGCGCCCCGCGGATCGACGATCGCCAGACGGCCGCCCGTGGCGACCGTCGCCAGTTGCCGAAACCGCTGGGCCTCCGGCTCGTGGGCCGTCTGTGCGACGACGCGGACCGGGCGACCGGGCAGCGCGGCCGCAAGCGCCGCGGGAAGCGAGGTCCGGACGGCGTCCCAGGTCGTGGTGCCGACCACGACCGCCGCCGTGGCGTCCACCTCGCCCTCGAGGCCCGCTACGAGCGCATCGAGGCTGGCCGGGTCGTCGGCCAGCGCCAGGACCTCGACGGGCGGAGCCGGCTCGACAACGGCGATGCCCGCCGAGCGGGCGATCACGGCCACTCGTCTCCGGATGTCGTGGCGCCAGGCGAGCGCGGCGGCGCCGGCGCGCACCCGGTGCCGGACGTCCGGCCCATCGAGCGCCGCCGCCAGCGCGTCGGCGAGCTCCGCCGGATCGTCGGTGGCCACGGCGAGGTCGCCGACCAGCGGGGCCACGGCGTCGGATCGGGTGGTGATGACGGGTGCCCCGGCCGCAAGGGCCTCCAGCAGGCGCGCGGGCACGGTGATCCCCGACGCGGCCACCAGCGACGGGACGAGCACGGCGGCGTGGCGCCGGTACAGGTCGACGACCGCCTCGGTTGCGGGTCGGATCGGGACGATCCCGGCCGGCAGCGCCGGGATCCCGAACCGCGCCGGATCGCCGGCGGCCTGCCGGTCCGCGACGACGAGGGAGCGGGAGGCCG
Organism: uncultured Chloroflexia bacterium; assembly: GCA_963741915.1. Lineage (GTDB taxonomy): Bacteria > Chloroflexota > Limnocylindria > Limnocylindrales > CSP1-4 > CAIXZV01. The sequence continues at coordinate 12,849 of CAVUJW010000006.1, forward strand.
CAGCGGCCAGGAGCGCCGCGATGGCCTCTCGACGTTCCAGGGGCAACGCCAGCGGGACGCTGCCGATGAACACTGGTCGGGGATCGACGGGGTCGCCGGCCGGATGATGGATGTCGATGCGGACACCGGGCAGCAGCTGCTCCGCGGAGACCCAGCGGCGCTCGGGGTCCCGGGCGAGCCGGTCCAGAACAGCGTCGTCCGTCGCGAACAGGTGGTCGAAGCGTCGCGCTGCGGCGGCGAACCGACCCGCGTCGTGGCGTGCCGCGGTCGACCAGAAGGCGGTGGGCACGCCCGCTGCATGGGCGGCGGAGAGCAACGCGCCCAGGTCGGCTTGGGCGACCGAGCGAGGATGCGGATGCCAGGCGAGCCGGTACCGCCAGGACCCGTCCCGGCCCGCCCACGCGGATTCGACGAGCACGAGATCCAGGGCACCGGCCGCGATCGTCGCGGGCGCGTCGTCGGGACGCAGTGGCACGACCGTACAGATGCCCGCGAGCAGCCCATGGAGCGGCGGGTCCGCCACCAGACCGATCCGCAGGTCGGCCACCGGCCGGGCCGGTGGTCCGTCGCGTCGCCGCCGGTCGACCGCCTCGAGCACGACCGCCCGGTGCGCCGCGGCGGCCGTGGCCGGGTCGGGCGGACGCGGTCCGGGCGACTCCGGCGCGGGTCGCGGTTGCAGGGCCTGGACGATGTCCATCCGCAGGAGCCGAAGCCGGCCGGGGTCGCGGACCGCGTTGCGCACGACGCCCCCGACCCGGATGATCCGGCCGAGGCGATCGATCTCGCCGCGCAGAAAGTGGACCCGCTGCGTCAGCTGGCGGTTCTGGGCAAGGAGGCTCTCCGCGGTCGCCTCCAGCTCGCGGACCTGCGCCTCGAGCCAAGCGTGATCGGTGCGTTCGGTCATGGGATCGACCGGCGGATCGCCCGGCTGGCGGTCACCCATGGAAATGCCCGGCCCGCCATTCCCGTGCCCGTGACCACATGGCGCCCAGTCTATCGTCCTCGATGCCGGGCCTCGCCGTCGGGGTCACCAGGGCCGTCCGGTCAGGCGACCGTAGACGTCGAGGAGCGTCTCGAGCTGGGACTCCCAGGCGTAGCGCTCGTGGGCAGCGGCCAGGCAACGCTCGCGCAACGCCAGGCGCGTGGCGTCATCGCGGTCGAGGACCCTGACGATCGCGGCCGCAAGTGCGGCGGGGTCGGTGGGATCACAGACCGCTCCCAGCGGGCCCGCCGGGTCGTCGAGCACGACCGGGCGCATCGCCGGGAAATCGCTGGCGACGACCGGCACGCCCGCCGCCAGCGCCTCGAACAGCTTGTTGGGCGTCGAAAGCCGGTGGTTGAGCGTCGTCGGCTGGATCGCGGCCACGGCCACGTCGGCGGACCCGACCCACTGGGCAAGATCCGACGGCGGGACCGCGTCGAGCAGGTGGACCCGGTCGCGGAGGCCACCGTCGCCGGCGATCCTGGCCTCCAGCGCCGGACGAAGCCGGCCGTAGCCGAGCAGCACCACCTGGACGGTGGCCGGCAGGGCCGGAACGGCCGCCAGCAGCTGCTCGATACCCCGCCCGGGCTCGAGGCCTCCGTGGTACAGCGCGATGCGCGCATCCGACGGCAGGCCGAGCGTGTCATGGAACCGGCGCGGCCATCCGTCCGTTGGCGTCCAGCGTGGAGCGCAGTTCATCACCACCGCGGGCCGGGCCACGCCGAAGCGCTCCGCGAGCACGTCCGCGAGCGCGGGGTTGACCGTGACGATCGCCCCGGCCCGGCGAGCCCACGATCGCTCGCGGGCGAGCAGGATCCGCCTGGCCGGTGCCGGCAGCCGAGCCAGGTTGCGGGCGTCGGCGTAGAGATCGCGGACGTCATAGACCGCCGACACCCCCGCCCGCTCGGCGAGCCGCAGCGCGACGGGGATTCCCATCAGCGCCATCCCGTGGTACAGGTCGGCACCCCGGTCCGCGCGGACCGCCATCTGACCCTGGCGCCGGCTGGAAAGGGCGCGGTCGACGATCCGAAGCGGCAGCGGGAGGCGTGGCCCCTGCCCCGCCGGCGCCCGAACCACGCGGTAGCCGTCCAGGAGCTCCTCACCCGCCGGCGCATCCGCCCCCGCACGCGCGTGAACGGTGACGTCGTGACCGCGAGCGGCGAGCGAGCGCGCGATGCGCGCCGTCCGCGAGTCGTGCACCGCAGACGACGGCACCACGATGCCCAGGCGCTGGGGCCGGGGGACCTGACGCGGTGGCACCGGTGCGCCGGTCACGTTCGGCACGGGGGTGCCGTTGTCGCTCGGTCCGGAGGCGGCGCTCGCGTTCGATCCGGCGACGTCGGTCATGGCACGTCCCCGGCCGCCGGCGGACCCGAGAGACGCGCGTACAGGTCCAGGAGCCGGCCGCCGTCGATCTCCCACGCATACCGGGCATGCGCTGCCTCGAGGCAGCGCGCCCGCAGCGCAGCGCTGTCGGTGGGCGGCAGGTCGAGGAGGGACCGGATCGCAGCGGCCAGGGCGGCCGGGTCCGTCGGATTGCACACGGCGCCGAGCGGGCCGTCCGGGTCGTCGATCACGATGCGGCGCATCGGGGCGAAGTCGCTGGCGACCACCGGGACGCCGGCCGCGAGTGACTCGAACAGCTTGTTGGGGGTCGACAGCCGATGGTTGAGGCTGGATGGCTGGATGGCCACGACGTCAACGTCCGCGCCGCTGATCCAGGAGGGCAGCTCGACCGGTGGCACGGCGTCGAGCACGTGGAGGCGACCGGTCAGTGCGGGCGACGCGGCGAGCTGGTCCAGGTGCGCGCGGAGCGGTCCGAACCCGAGGCACACCGCATGGACACCGGCGAGCGGCGGCAGGGCCAGCGCGGCCGCGAGCTGCTCGAAGCCCCGGTGCGGCACGAAGGTGCCGTGGGACAGCAGGACCGGCACGCCGGCCGGGACGCCCGCGGCGGCCCTGAGCGGGCCCCGGTCGGCGGCGGGCGGTTCCCAGCGAGGGGGGCAATTGCGGACCACGACGGTCCGGTCGGCCAGGCCGAGGCGCTCGCCCAGCACGGCGGCCAGGTCATCGTTGACGGTCACCAGAGCGGCGGCGCCCGCGGCCAGCCGGCGCTCCAGCCGGAGCAGGGCCGCGCGGGCGGACTCCGGCCGGCGTGCGTTGGCACCGGCCTCGACGAAGATCTCGTGGCTGTCGTAGACCACCAGGCCGCCGTGGCGGGCCCGGCTCCCGAGAGCCGCCGGCAGCGCCCGCAAATCGTGGGCATGGAACACGTCGCCATGGGGCGCCGCGTCCACGGCGGCCCGGGTCCACGGCACGACGCCGAATTGCCATTGCAGACGCCATTCGATCGCCAGCCACGCCGTCCGCCCGACCCGCAGCCGGCGCACGATCGCGACGGACAGCCCGAAGACGAGCGCTCCGGCGGCTGCAGGCAGCGCCAGCAGGAGGCCCAGCAGTCCCAGGCCAACCAGCTCGGCCAAACCCACCGGACCAGCCCGGACGCGGCGTCGGGCCGCCTCGGCGAGCTCCCGCGCCAGCCGGCCGGGACGCCGCGCAAGCAGGACCCAGCGAAGTGCGCCGGCCGCAACGGGCACGCGCAGGATCCCGAACCCGTCCGCCGCCCCGGCACTCCCGGCCGCGGCGTAGGGGTCGGTCGTCCGCGCGACGATCGTGACCTCGTGGCCCGCGCCCGCGAGCGTGGCCGCCTCGCGCAGGACGCGAGCGTCGTTGCGGCAGTCGTTGAGGACGAACATGACGACGCGCGCCATGGCGCTCAGCGCTCCCGGCCCGACATGGCCCGAGTATAGGCGCCGGCCCACGCTCTCATCCCGCCGGTCGACGAGCCGTGCTCGGTGGCCCGCGGACCGCCGCGGTCGAGCACGGACCGGCTGCCCGTCACGACGTGTCTGCTAGTCTGTCGGCCGCATGAGCGCCGCCCCCGAGGCCATCCGGCCCGCCTACAAGCCAGCACGCCCCGGGCCTGTCTCTACCATCCGCCAGACCGTCGTCGACATCGCGTCCCGTCGGCGGCTGATCCAGTACCTCGTGCGCGCTGACCTCAAGAAGCACGGCTCGGACACGCTGCTGGGCAACGTGTGGTGGATCCTGGACCCGCTGCTGACGATGCTCGTGTATGTCGTCCTGATCAGCGTGATCCTGCGCTCGACCCAGGACGCCTACCCTCTGTTCATCTTCTGCGCGATCCTGCCCTGGAAGTGGTTCTCCAGCACGATGGCGGACGCCACGACCTGCGTGATTGCCCGCGAGAAGATCATCAAGCAGGTCCAGTTCCCGAAGATCGTGCTGCCGCTGGCTGCGGCCGTGGGCGGCATCGCGAGCTTCTCGTTCGGGCTGATCCCACTGGTCGCGATGCTGGTGCTGTTCTTTCCCTCGCACCTGAGCGCGTGGATCCTGCTCATCCCGGTCGTGGCGGCGGTCCAGTTCCTGTTCACGACGGCCGTCGCCATCCTGATGTCCTCGCTGACGGTCTTCTATCGCGACATCGGCCTGCTGACCACGCACCTGCTCCGGCTGTGGTTCTACCTGTCACCCGCCCTCTACGGCGCCGACCGGATTGCGAGCCTCACCGAGAAGCATCCCCAGATCGCCATGATCTACGACCTCAACCCGTTTGCCGGGCTGTTCGAGTCGTACCGCTACCTCATCTACTACGGCCAGCCGCCGACGTGGGGCCTGCTCGGCGTCGTGGTCCTGGAATCGATCGTGCTGCTGCTCGTGGCCGTGCTGGTGTTCAAGCGCCTCGAGCCATCCTTCGCGAAGGTCCTGTAGTGAGGCCCGCTATCCAGGTCCAGTCGCTGGGCATCCGCTACAACCTGCGTCTCACCCGCAAGAACACCGTCCGCGAGACGTTCAAGAACCTCGCCCGCCTGCGCAACGGCCCGGGGCACTTCTGGGCGCTGCGCGATGTCTCGTTCCGACTCGACCACGGCGAATCGCTCGCCGTCATCGGCCCCAACGGCGCCGGCAAGAGCACGCTGCTCCAGGTCCTGGCGCGCATCCTCGAGCCCACGGAGGGCCGGATCGAGGTCAACGGAAGGATCTCAAGCCTGCTGACTCTCGGCGCCGGGTTCGACAGCGACCTGAGCGGGCGCGACAACGTCACGCTGGCAGGGGCGTTCATGGGCATGGAGCACGAGGACATGCTCCGGCGGCTGCCCGGGATCATCGAGTTCGCCGACATCGGGCAGTTCATCGACGCGCCGATCAAGACCTACAGCACCGGCATGAACGCACGCCTCGGTTTCAGCATCGCCACGGCCGTGGATCCGGACGTCCTTCTGCTCGACGAGGTCCTCGGCACGGGCGACGCGACGTTCCGCTCCAAGAGCCAGCAGCGCGTCGAGGAGCTGATGCGCTCAGCGAGGGCGATCGTGCTGGTGACCCACGACATGACCTGGCCGATCGAGTTCTGCAACCGGGCCATCCTCCTCGAGCGGGGGCACATCGTCGCGGCAGGGGAACCGGCCGACGTCGTCGCCATCCACGAGGAGCGCTCCGCACAGCGGCGCGCCGGTGAGCAGCCGGAAGCGCTGCCGCCGATCATCGACGAGGGATGGAGCCTGGCGCCGAAACCACTCGTCGGCGGCGTCAGCGTTCGCTGAGCCGCCGGCTGATCCCTTCGGCGGCGCCCGCCGGGGCGATGTCCAGGGCAGCCGCCCGTGCCCGGGCCAGGTCCGGCGCGTCCCCTCGGGGAGCGAGCCGCTCGAGCTCCGCGACCGCGCGAGCCGCGTCGAGACCCACGACCACCATCCGGCCACCGCTCGCCTCGACGGCCTCGACCCACTCGCTGGTCCCGCGCAGGACCAGACATGGCGTCCCCAGCCAGGCTGCCTCCCGCTGGATCCCGCCCGAATCGGTGACCACCGCCGCGGCGTGGAGCTGGAGCGCGAGCGTCGTCCGGTAGCCCTGCGGCTCGAGGGCGAGGACTCCTGCGGGGAGCGCGACCGCCGCCTCGCGCAGGGCCGCCCGCGTGCCCGGGTGGAGCGCCAGAACGACGGGGCGCCCGGACGACGCGGCGTCGCCGAGGATGCCCGTCCACGCGCGCATGGCCTCCGGGGTCCGGTTCTCGGCGCGGTGGATGGTGGCGAACAGGTACGCGCCCGGCGCCAGCACGACACCCAGCGTCAGCCCGATCGGCTCGAGCACGGCAGCGTTGGCGACCTCGCCCGACACCCGGGCCGCGAGGTCCTGCATCAGGTCGCCGACCTCGACGACCCCGTCCCGGATCCCCTCCGCCGCCAGGTTCGCGACGGCGGTCGGGGTGGGCGCGAACAGCCATCGCGAGAGATGGTCGGCGACCACGCGGTTGATCTCCTCCGGCATCCGCCGGTCGAAGCTCCGCAGGCCGGCCTCCACGTGCGCGACGGGGATGCCCAGCTTCGACGCGGCAAGCGCGCCGGCAAGCGTCGAGTTGGTGTCGCCGTACACGAGCACGGCGTCCGGCCGCTCGGCCACGAGGATGGGCTCCAGCCGCTCCAGCATCCGGGCCGTCTGCCGGGCGTGCGAGCCGCCACCGACACCCAGCGCGTGGTCCGGTGCGGGCAGGCCAAGCTCGGCGAAGAACGCTCCCGCCATCGCCTCGTCGTAGTGCTGGCCCGTGTCCACGAGCACCTCGGTGTGGCGGGTGCGCAGGGCGGGTGACAGGGCGGCCGCCTTGATGAGCTGCGGCCGCGTCCCGACGACGCTGACGATGCGCACGCTCAGGAGCGCCCGGCGGACCCGGGCCCTCGGGCCAGCCCGCAGTCGGTCACGCCGGCTCGGCCCGGGGCGGAACCCCGACGCCCACGATGCGGGCACCCGGCGGCGGTGTCGCGCCTGCCAGGCTGTTCCGGCCGTCATAGACGATCGCGAGGTGCGGGAACCAGGACCAGTCCAGCGCCCGCCAGCGCGGGTCCCCGGTCTGGGTCACGATCGCGCGGACCGGCACGGCGGACGCCCATGTCCAGGGCTCCGCTCCCAGGGCACGGGTCTCCTCCTCGTCGAGCAAGGGATCGAAGGCGAGCACGTGCGCGCCGCGCGCCGCGAGCGCAGCGATCAGCGGGACCGCGCGGCTGTACGCGAGCTCCTTGACGCCGTCGCGATAGGTGAGCCCGAGCACCAGGACCGGCACGCCGGCCAGCGAACCGGTCGCCTCCTCGACCGCCCCGACCGCCAGGTCGACCCCGCCGTCGTTGACCTGCCGGGAGGCCGCGACCAGCGACAGCTCGGGGGCCCGGGACAGGAGGAAGTGCGGGTAGACGGGGATACAGTGCCCGCCCACGCCGATCCCCGGCTGGTGGATGTGGCTGTAGGGCTGGCTGTTGGCAGCCGCGATGACCTCGGTAATGTCCACGTTCACGCGCTGGGCGTAGCGGGCGAACTCGGTGGCCAGGGCGATGTTCACGTCGCGGTACGTCGTGTCGGCGAGCTTGCTGAACTCGGCGGTCTCGGCGTTCGTCATCGCGACGACCTCGGCATCGAGCACCGATGCATAGAAGTGGGCGGCGCGATCCGTGGACTGCGGTCCGATTCCGCCCACGAGCTTGGGGTACATGGCCAGGTTCTTGAGCGCGGCGCCCGAGTACAGCCGCTCCGGTGAGAACGCCACGAACAGGTCGCCGTCGAGCGTGGCGCCGGATGCAGCGGCAAGCCGCGGCGCGAACCGCGCACGAGTGTCGCCGACCGGGAGCGTGGTCTCGAAGATGACCAGCGACCCCGCATGGACGCCCGGTGCGATCGAGGCGACCGCCCCGTCCATGTACCGGTAGTCGGGCTGGTGCGCGGCGTCGAGCATGACCGGCACGATCAGGACGACGACGTCCGCCTCCCGGGCCGCGGAGGCCCCGTCGGTCGTGGCCCGCAGACGACCGGCTGCGTGGGCGTCCGCCACGAGCTCGGCCAGGCCCGGCTCCTCGCCGACGTGCGAGCGGCCCTCGTTGATGGCCGCCACCACGTCGGGATTGATGTCCACCGCGATGACGTCCCAGCCGTGCCCCGCGAACTGGGCGCACAGAGGGAGCCCCATCTTGCCGGCACCCACGACGGCCACGATGCCGGTGGTGCCGGGCTCGCCCGTCCAGGGTTGGACCCGCCGCTGGGGACCATGCACGCAGGGCGCGATGGGCAGCTCGATCGAGCCGCCCAGCAGAGAGGTGTTGCGCGACGGCCGGGAGACGATCGTCATCGCGACGTCCCGGCCGGGCCGGCAACGTCCAGGACCACCGGTCCGGCGTCCGCGGCCGCCTGCAGCAGCGAGTTGGCGATGACCACAGCCCACGCGCCGTCCTCGGAATCGACGTACGGCCGTTCCCCGCTCCGGATCGCCCGGACGAAGGCGTCGAGCTGGGCCTTGAGCGGCTCGTGCGTCTCGACCGGGATCTCCAGGACGTCTCCGGTGAACGTCGGCGCGTAGCCGGCGATGAGCTGCGGGTGGGCGAGGTCCGACTTGGTGAAGGTCAGCCGCTGGGTCAGGTAGTCCAGCTCGAACATCCCCTCCTCGCCGACCACCGTCAGCTGCCGCCGCTTCGCGGGCGTCAGCCAGTTCACGTCCAGCATCCCTCGGGCGCCCGACGGGAAGTGGAGCAGCCCGAACAGCAGGTCCTCGTGGGTCGCGTGCTTGCGCTGCGCGAGCTCGGCGTAGACCCGGGTGGGGCGCTCACCGGCGATCCAGCACAGCATGTCCGCGTCGTGCGTGGCGAGGTCGACCGTCACGCCCACGTCGCGGATCCGGGCAGGGAACGGGCCCGCCCGACGCGAGACGATCGCGTAGATCGTGGTCAGCCAGCCCTGCCGCAGCAGCCGGCCGAGCTCGAGGACCGCGGGGTTGTAGCGCTCGACGTGGCCGACCTGGACAGGCACCCCCCTCTCCCGACCGGCCCGGACGATGTCCCAGGCCTCGGCGGCGGTGGCCGCGAGGGGCTTCTCGACGAGGACCGCGAGGCCCCGCTCGATGGCGGCATGGGCCAGCCCGGGATGCATCGTCGTGGGGGCCGCGATGACGATCGCGTCGAGGTCCGCATCGCGGACCATCTCAAGCGGGTCCGCCCAGCCTGTGGCACCGGTCGGGCCCGTCGCGGCCGCGAGGGTCGCCTCGTCCGGGTCCGCGACCGCGGCAAGGATGGTCTCCGGGTGGGTGGAGACCACGCGCACGTGGTTGCGCCCCATCGACCCGGCCCCGGCAAGACCGATCCGGATCCTTCTCTCCGTCATCGGGTGCGTCCCGCGCCGGCGGGCGTCGCCACGTCCCGGACCGCCGCAACGATGGTCCCGAGGTCATCGGCGGTCAGCCTCGGGTGGACCGGAATGGCCAGAACCTCGTCGGACAGCTGATCCGTGACCGGAAGGTCGAGGTCCGCGGCGCCAGGGACGAACGCCTGCAGGTAGGCCTGCTTGTGGATCGGTACCGGGTAGTAGATCAGCGTCCCCACGCCGCGCTCCGTCAGGCCCTCGATCACCCGCTGGCGCTCGCCCGGGAAGCGGATGACGTACTGGTGCCAGACGTGCTCCCGGCCGGCGGGCACGGCGGGCGTCAGGTAATCGCCCCCGAGGTCCTCGGTGAGGTACGCCGCGTTCCGGCGACGCTGCTCGGTGCGCTCGTCGAGACGTGTGAGCTGTGCCAGGCCGATGGCGGCCACGAGGTCGCTCGGCTTGTAGTTCGTGCCGAGCGATTCGTGGTAGTAGCGGACCCGCATGCCGTGGTTCCGGAACATCCTGATCCGATCCGCGACATCGTCGTCGTCGGTGGTCGCAAAGCCCCCCTCGCCGGTCATCAGGTTCTTGGTCGCATACAGGCTGAACATCGCGGGACCGAACTGGCCGGCCCGTCGGCCGGCGTACGTCGCCCCGTGGGCCTGGGCGGCATCCTCCACGATCCACAGCCCGTGCCGCGCGGCGATGTCCACCAGCGGATCCATGTCGGCCATCAGGCCGTACAGGTGGACCGGCATGATCGCCTTCGTGCGGGGCGTGATCGCCGCCTCGACCTGGGCCGGATCCATGCAGAAGTCGTCGGCACGGATGTCGACGAACACCGGCGTGGCACCGGTCCGCAGGATCACGCTCACGGTCGCGTTGAAGCTGAACGAGACGGTGATGACCTCGTCTCCTGGGCCGATCCCCAGAGCGTGGAGGACCGCCTCCTGGGCGACCGTCCCGTTGCTCATCAGGATGGCGTGCTTCACGCCGCAGTAGTCGGCCCATGCCTCCTCGAACGCGGCGGTCTTCTTGCCCATGGCGAGCATGCCGGAGCGGAGGACCTCGAGGACGGCCTCCTCTTCCGCAGCGCCGATGTCGGGCCTGGAGATCGGGATCATCGCGATGCCTCCGTCGGTTCGGCAACGCAGGCGTCGCCGCTGATCGCGAACCGTGTGCCGCACCGAGGGCAGGCAGCCGGTCCGGCATGAGTTCCAGGAATGCGCGCCCCGGTCGCATCGGCGAGGCGCTGGCCGCAGAAGCACACCCACCCGAGGCGGCGGGCCGGGTTGCCGGCAACCAGGGCGTGGTCGGGCACGTCACGGGTCACGACCGACCCCGCGCCGACGGTGGCGAAGCGGCCCACGTCCGTGCCCGCGACGACGACGGCGCCCGCGCCGATCGCGGAACCCGTTCGCAGCACGATCGGGCTGACCTCCCAGTCGTCGGCTCGGGCGAGCTCGCCCGTTGCCGTGATCGCACGGGGGTAGCGATCGTTGGTGAGGATCGCGTTGGGACCGATGAACACGCCGTCCTCAACGGTGACACCGTGATACACGAGGGCGGCGTTCTGGATCTTCACCCGGTTGCCGAGCGTGACCCCCTCGTCGATGAACGCATCGCGCCCGATGATGCACTCGGCCCCGATCCGCGCTCCGACCCGGATCTGGGCACGGTGCCAGACGCTCGTTCCACGACCGACGGCGACGTCGGCCTCGAGGTCGGCTGTCGGGTGGATGCGCGCGGTCGCGTCGATCACGGTCTCGGCGGGCTCCCTGGCAGGGTCGCGGCTCGCGCGAGGGGCCCGCGGAACCGGGGGCCGGGCGCCCACGGCCACGTGCCGCGTCCCCGGGGACCGCGGGCCAGTATACCGGTGGCCGCCCTCAACCCCGGCCGCGCAGGAGCCGGGCGACCGCCGAGACGAGGCCGAACGCGGCCCCCGCCGCGAGCGCCCCGCGCCAGTCGAGGAGCGGCCGCACGTCGCCCGAGACATGCTGGGCGATCATCACCAGCACGCCGGTCGGTCGGGTGACCGTCACACGCTGCGCGATCAGCGTCCGGACCAGGCTCTGGTCGAGGGTCGCCTCGCGCGCGGCGATCGTGCCCGCGATGCCCTGCGTCACCCGGATCTCGCTCGCGAGGGCGGCACCGAGGCTGCCCAGCTCGACCCCGATCCGGTCGCCGCGAGCCGCGCCGATGCCGCCCCACTGGACGAACACCTCCTCGGCATCAAGACGTCCGATGCCGCCCAACCGGACGTTCACCTCACCGGCCGTGGCCTCCGCGATCCCGCCCCGTTCGACGCTGATCACGGTCTCGCGCTCGGGGCCCGGGATCGCTGCAGCGGGCTCCTCGATGACCGGGGGCTGCGCGCCCGGCGTGGGTGCTTCGACCACGGAAGCGCGGTCGGCGGTGTCGGCTGTGGGCGGCTTCGGCGCGCGCCGGCGCGGGCGCTTCGGGGTGGCGGGGGCTGGCTCGGTCATCGGTGGCCTCGCATGGTGGGCGGCCTGGATATCCCCGAGCCTAGCGCATCGGTGTCGGGGTGCCCATGGCCGGATGCCCCGTTTTCGCGCATGACGCTATCCTGCGCCCGGAGCGGCAGTGACGGTCGGCGACCCATCCACCGCCCCATCGCAGGTCATCTCCGGAGGAGCCCGACACCGTGAATCACATTGGTCGGCGCGGCGTATCGGTCCCGTGAGGCGCGGTGCCGCAGCTCTGCTCGTCGCGCTCACGCTGGGCGTCGGGGTGTTCGTCGGCTCTGTCGCCGGAGGACTTCTTGCGGCGCCGTCGCCCTCACCGCTCGCCCTCGTGTCCCCGGACCTCACCGCATCGCCGAGCCCGACCTCGACGCCGACGCCCACCGTCGCCCCCACGGCCTCGCCGAGCCCCACCCCGAGCCCGACCCCCACACCCGAGCCGACCCCCGTGATGGTGCCGGCGCCGCTCACCGGGCTTCCGACCACCCAGGCGCTGGCGTCGCGGCACGTGATCGCGGTGATGGTCGACGACCTGGCCCCGGCGCGGCCGCAATCCGGGTTCTCCGAGGCGGGCATCGTCTGGCAGGCGCCCGCGGAGGGTGGCATCCCGCGCTACATGATGCTGTTCCAGGACGGCAAGCCGGCGGCGGTCGGGCCCGTCCGCAGCGCCCGCTACTACTTCATCGCGTGGGCCTCCGAATGGAAGGCGGTCTACGTCCACGTCGGCGGGTCGCCCCAGGCGCTGAGCACGCTGCACTCGGCCCAGGGCCGCGGGGGGCTCGTCTACGATGCGGACGAGTTCCGATACGGCGGCAAGTACCTGTGGCGGATCAAGCAGCGCGCTGCCCCGCACAACGTCTACACGGACGGCGACCACCTGCAGGCGCTGGCCAAGGTCGTCGGGGCCAGGCCCGTGTCCGCTCAGGCGCCCATCTGGCGGTACGGTCCCGCGGCACCATTGGCCGATCGTCCGCGCGGCGGCACGATCGTCGTCCCCTACTACGCCAACCGGATCGAGTACTCCTACGACCGCGCGTCGAACACCTACCTGCGCACCGTCACCGGCGAGGGCGCGCAGATCGACGCCGCCTCGAAGGTCCGCGTGGCACCCACCAACGTCGTCGTCCTGACCATGGCGTTCGGACCGCTGAACGACGGCTCGACGAAGCACCGCCTCGAGGCGCAGCTGACCGGCAGCGGCACGGCCTGGATCGCAACCAACGGTCACACCGTCAAGGGCACCTGGCGCAAGAAGTCGGTCAATGCCCCGACGCTGCTGTACGGGCCGGACGGCAAGCCGGCCACCCTGACACCGGGCCAGACCTTCGTCAATGTCGTGCAGACCGGGACCAGGATCACGATCAAGGACGGCACCGTACCGCCGCCGCCGAGGCCGGGCCCGGCGGCCGACTGAGCCCCGCTCCGGCGCTCATGGCTGGCTCCCCGGCTCAGATCAGGGGTGCAGCGCGGGCGACCTCCGCCCAGACCCGGCGCGTCTCGCTCGCGACGTCCGCCCAGGTCCGATCCCGGTCGACACGTTCACGGGTGGCGGCGACCAGCCCCGCGTGCAGGTCGTCGTCGCACCACGCCGCTCGCAGCGCGGATGCGAGCCGGGCTGGATCACGCGGCTCGACGAGGATCCCCGCGCGACCCACGATCTCCTTCAGCGAGCCGACTGCCGAGGCAACGACCGGCACACCCGCGGCGAGGGCATCGAGCGCGGCGAAGCTCGCCGCCTCGGCGCGCACTGGGAGGACGAGGAATTGGGCCCCGGCCACGAGCGCAGCCATGCGGGCATCGGTCAGGCTCGGTGCATAGGCCAGGGCCTCCGGGATCCCGGCCCGCATCGAGGCTCGTGACAACGCTGCTCGATCGCCGGGAGACGCCCCGATGAGGCAGACGCGCGGCGGCCACGGGACGCCGGCGGGAGCCGGCTGCGAGGCCAGCTGGGCGAGCGCCGCGAGCAGCGTCGAGAGGTCCTGGCGCGCGTCGTACCGGCCTGCATACACGGCGTAGCGCTCGCCCAGGCCCAGCCGGTCCCGCTCGTGTGCCGCTCCCGCCGCCGCCTCGGGTCGATAGGCCGGACGCGCCGCCAGTGGGATCACGTGGAGAGTGGCGGCACGGATGCGGATGAGCCTGCGGGCCTCCGTGGCTGTGTCGCGAGCCGGAACGATGACAGCGGCCGCGTCGCGGAGCAGGCGGCCGCGGAGCCGCTGGCCGAAGCGTGCGACCGGGCCGCGTCGATAGGCGTCCGGGAGCACCCACGGCGCAAGGTCGAGCAGGGCCGCGACCGTGGGGATCCGGGACGCAACCGGCAGCGCGCCCGCGGCGGCGTGATAGACGGCTCCCCGTGCGCCGTCACGTTCCGCGCGCCAGCCCGCGCCGACCGAGGCTCCGCGGAGGAGGACGGGATCCACGGTGAGCGCACCTGCGCGCAGCAGCCGCGTCGGCGGCAGCAGGCGGCGGCCCACGACGGACAGGCCGGGCCAGCGGTCCGTGGGATCGTCACGATCGGAGGCGAGCAGGAACGAGAACGACTCGCCGGGCACGGGATCTGCCTCGAGGGCGCCCAGCAGCCCCTCGAGATAGGCGGCCGTCAGGGGTGCGCGCTCGGGATCCTGGAGGGGGCGAACATCCATCACCACGCGGACGCCGGGCACCGCCGGGGCGGATGCGTCGACGGCACCCGGTCTCCAGCCGATCCGGTGCTGGCCGGTCACCGCGGGGGCCGGATCGATGCCCGTCCGCGGATCTCGTCCCAGCGCAGCCCGACCACGACGAACAGCGCCTCCACGATGATCCGCCGACTCATCTTCGACTGGCCTGCCCGGCGGTCACGGAAGATGATCGGCACCTCGAGGACCCGCGCCCCGAGGCGCGACGCGCGGTACGTCATCTCGATCTGGAACACGTACCCGCCGGCCCGCACGCCGTCGAGCGGGACGGTCGCGAGCGTCCTGGCGCTCCAGGCCTTGAAGCCACCGGTGAGGTCGTGGGGACCAAGCCCGAGCACGGCGCGTGCGAACAGCGAGCCGCCGCGGGAGATCACGCGCCTGGCAACGCCCCAGTCCTCGACGCCCCCCCCATGGACATAACGGGAGCCGATCACCAGGTCGCCCCGGTCAGCCGCGATGGGCTCGATGATGGTGGGCAGGACAGTGGGATCATGCGACCAGTCGGCGTCCATCTGGACGATCATGCGGGCATCGGCCCCGAGCGCGACGCGGAAGCCATCGATATAGGCCCGGCCAAGGCCCTGCTTGCCCGGCCGGTGGAGGACGCGGATTCGCGGATCGGCGGTCGCCAGCTCCTCCGCAATGTCCCCTGTACCGTCGGGCGAGCTGTCATCGACGACCAGCAGCGTCGCACCCGGCAGCGCCTCCAGGATCGCGGCTGTGATGCCGCGGAGATTGTCGGCCTCGTTGTAGGTGGGCAGGACCACCCAGGCCCCGCGGCCGACATCGCCGGTCATGGTGTCGGGAGAGGCGGCTGCGGTTGGCTCGGAGGGGATCCTGTCGGTGCTCACGGCATGTCAGTGTACGGGCCCACGGGGCGGCTCCGGGCCGACGAGCTGCTCCGGGCCGAGGGGCTGCTCCCGGGCCGAGAGGCGGCTCCGGCTCCGGATCCGGTCGATCAGCGCGGCTGGAGCGCGGCGAGCTGGGTGCGCACGGCATCGGAGACGACGCCGGTCGCGCCCAGGATCACGATCGTGCGGGTAGCCAGGCGGGCGATCTCGGTCGCCGTCGGGGCGGGGATGGAGCCCTGGGCGACGAGCAGGATCGGGGCACCCATGGCGCCGGCGGCCGCGGCACCGGCGAGCGCGTCGGGGAAGTTCGCGCCGGTGGCGACGAACACGGTGCCGACACCCGGGCTGACATAGGCCTTGCTGACCGCGGCCGCGGTCGCGTACCGGTCCGCGCCGCCCAGGCGGGTGACGCTGGCGGCGTACTGCCCCAGGGCCTTGGCGACCGCGTCGGAGACGACGCCGGTCGCGCCCAGGATCACGATCTTCGCCGGCTTGAGCCGCGTGAGCTCGGTCGCCGTCGGGGCGGGGATGGAGCCCTGGGCGACGAGCAGGATCGGGGCACCCATGGCGCCGGCGGCCGCGGCACCGGCGAGCGCGTCGGGGAAGTTCGCGCCGGTGGCGACGAACACGGTGCCGACACCCGGGCTGACATAGGCCTTGCTGACCGCGGCCGCGGTCGCGTACCGGTCCGCGCCGCCCAGGCGGGTGACGCTGGCGGCGTACTGCCCCAGGGCCTTGGCGACCGCGTCGGAGACGACGCCGGTCGCGCCCAGGATCACGATCTTCGCCGGCTTGAGCCGCGTGAGCTCGGTCGCCGTCGGGGCGGGGATGGAGCCCTGGGCGACGAGCAGGATCGGGGCACCCATGGCGCCGGCGGCCGCGGCACCGGCGAGCGCGTCGGGGAAGTTCGCGCCGGTGGCGACGAACACGGTGCCGACACCCGGGCTGACATAGGCCTTGCTGACCGCGGCCGCGGTCGCGTACCGGTCCGCGCCGCCCAGGCGCTGCTGGATCGAGGTATCGACGGTGTCGATCGTGACCGCGTACGCCGCCACCTGCGACGGCGTGACCGGCCGCGCGGATGGAGCACGGTAGGCTGCGGAGCCCGCGCTGCCCACGAGCTGGACGACGACCTTCCCATCGGGCAGCACGGTTCCTCCCAAACGCCCGTCCCAGTCCCA
>CAVUJW010000007.1:0-7634 GCA_963741915.1 uncultured Chloroflexia bacterium
ACCTGCCCGAGTTACTGCGGCTTGGTTGCGTCGCGGAATGCGGCTCTGATGATCCGCCCGCCTACGAAGACGCAGACAGTGATCGCGACCGGCAGGAACGGAAGCAGCAGTGGGGGCACTCCGGCGTTGTTCGTGGCGAAGGAGGAGAACGCGAGCAGGAAAGCGGCACCGACCACGGCAAGGCCGAGCAGCGCGCGGGCGAAGGTCGCGACCTCCCGACTCAATCGCAACTCCCTCGCTACTTCGCGCCCCGCGATGGCCGAATGCCGGGCGCGGGCGTTCGCCCACCCAATCGTCGAGAGTGGCGACGGACTCGTCAAGGTCCCGTTGGCCGGCTTCCGGATCCGAATTAGCTGTGCGATCTGCGACAGCCGGTTCGACCACGACTTGCCAACACGCCCCGCCGGTCGCAGGCGCCGCTGAGACCGACAGGAAGTTTGGATTGGGGAGGGACACGGCGGACGGGGAATCAGTCGATCCGTCGCCCGCCTCGGCGGGTCGCCAGGACGGCGAAGCCCACGATGAGCCCGCCTAGCCAGACCGCCGGGATGCCGAAGAACGCGAAGGTCAGCCTACCCACGGCCGGATCGTCCCCACCGGGACAGGCCACGGCGGGGTAGTTGAAGAAGCACGCTTGCTGGCCGCCGTAGAGGCTGAACATCGCCTGGCCAGCCACGAGGATCGCGGCCGCGAGGAGAAGCAGCGTCCAGAGCACCATGCCCCCGACAACGCGCCTCCGTTTGCTCTTCATCCTCGTTCTCCCGGCGGCGACCCGCGGCGCTGCCGATGCTCAGGCGCCGGTGTCCCAGCCCGGGATCGGGTCGTTGCCGCGCGGCCGGGGGCCGAAGCGGCGGTACAGCCAGCGCACCACGACGGCGATCACGAGGATCACGAGGATCATCGGCAGCCACACGATGGCGAACCAGATCGACGCGCTCACGATCGTCTGGCCAGCGCCGATCAGGGTCGCGGTGGCACCGTCGACGTCCTTGGACGGATCCCACCCCTTCGCCGTCTCCTGGACCGCGACGATCTCCAGCCCGAACGTGGTGACCAGCGTCCCGTAGGCGACCTGGTCGTTGAGCTGCGTCCGCTGCGCGTCGAGCTGCTCGATCTGGCCGCGGACCTCGGTCAGCTGCGCCTGGACCGCGATCAGGTCGCTGATCTTGCCGGCGCTCTTGGCGATCTCCTGGAGCGACGCCTCGCTCGCGCGCAGGTTCCTGATCCGCGCTTCGAGATCGACGATCTGGCTGCCGACCTCGGACGCCTGCGTCTCCTCGGCGACCACCTTGGTGGCGAGGCCGCGCAGCAAATCGATCGCGTCCTCCCACCGGCTGGCGGGGATGCGGTAGGTGATGGTCGCGACCGGGCGATCGCGGTCGTTGGATTCGCGCGATGCGCCGATGTAGCCGCCGACCGCTGCGACGGCCGCCTTGGCGCGGGCGAGCGCCGGCTGCAGGTCGTCGACCACGAGCTGGAGCGAGCCCGTGTAGACGATCCGCAGGTCGTCGCGCACGGCGGACGGCGGCGTGTCCGTGGTGCCGTTGCCGCCGGTCCCGCCGAGGTCCTGCGGGGTCTCCGGGTTGGCCGCGGGACCAGCGGTGGTCGCAGCCCGCTCGTCGACCGGGCCGCCGACCGTGCTGAGGATCTGGCTTGCCGAGCCTCCGCACGCGGTCACCACCGTGACGACGGCGGCGATCAGGGCCACGCGGAGAGCGAGGCTCCGGCGCCTGCTGGTGTTCATCGCAAACCCTCCTCGGGTCGGTCCGGTTGCCCGCGGCGGTGACCGCGCACCCCGATGACGCGACGACGCGCCGTGGGGTTCCGACATGGGCACGGCGACGGCGCGTCGCGGCGCCGACGCTAGCGGCAGCGAACGTCCGCGTCGTTCCGTGGAAACCCGCAATCCGCGATACGGGGCGTCCGGCCGGGGTATCGTGCCCGCATGGCGCTCCCGTTCTCGCCGCCCCTCGAGCCGATGCTCGCCAAGGCGACCTCCGGCCTGCCCGACGGCGACGGCTGGCTGTACGAGCCGAAGTGGGACGGGTTCCGGGCGATCGTGTTCCGGGACGGCGACGAGGTGTACACGCAGAGCCGGGACCTCAAGCCGCTCGACCGCTACTTCCCGGAGCTCGCGGACCCGTTCCTCGCCCAGCTGCCCGAGCGGTGCGTGCTCGATGGCGAGGTCGTGATCGCGCGCAACGGCGCACTCGACTTCGGCGCCCTCCTGCTGCGGATCCACCCCGCCGAGTCACGGGTGCGGATGCTCGCGGCCGAGGCACCGGCCTCGTTCGTGGCCTGGGATCTCCTCGCGCTGGGTGACGACGACCTGCGGGCGGTGCCCCAGGGGGAGCGGCGGGCACGGCTGGAGGCGGTCCTGGGTGCCGCGACCCCGCCGATCCACCTGACGCCGGCGACCCGCGACCGCGCGCTGGCCGCGGACTGGTTCGACCGGTTCGAGGGTGCCGGGCTCGACGGTGTCGTGGCCAAGCGGCTGGACGGCGCGTACCTCCCCGGCAAGCGGGCGATGTTCAAGATCAAGCACGAACGGACCGCGGACTGCGTGGTGGCCGGGTTCCGGTGGCACAAGAACGGACCCGGCACGCACGTCGGGTCGCTGCTGCTGGGGCTGTTCGACGACGCGGGCACGCTCCACCACGTCGGCATCACGTCGTCGTTCACGTGGGAGCGGCGGGCTGCGCTGGTCGACGAGCTCGCACCGCTGCGCGAGGGTGCGCTCGAGGGGCACCCCTGGGGTGAGTGGGCCGAGTGGGCTGCCGCCGGGGCGGCCGACGCCTCCGGCCAGCGGCTGCCTGGTGCGACGTCGCGCTGGAACCGGGGCAAGGACCTGTCGTGGGAGCCGCTGCGGACGGAGCGCGTGGTGGAGGTCGCCTACGATCACCTCCAGGGCGACCGCTTCCGGCACGCGACGACGTTCCGGCGCTGGCGCCCGGACAAGGCACCGGCCGACTGCCGGTACGACCAGCTGGAGACGACGGCGCCGTACGAGCTCGCCCGGATCTTCGGGTAGCCGGCCGCCGGGAGCCTGGCCCGGCGGCGTCCCAGGGCCGGCACGCCGCGGGCGACCATGACGGCTGTCACGGCGCGATCCCGACGCGCGTGACTTCGCGCCGGGGCGGACCGGGGCGATGCTCCGGGCATGACTCCTTCCGCGTCTCAGAGGTCCACCCCCATGGCTCCCCCTCAGGCCGTCGACTTCGACGGCGTCTCCCGCCGGTTCGGTCCGACCCTCGCCCTCGACGGTGCCCGCTTCGGCGTCGGAACCGGCGAGACGATCGCGCTCCTCGGACCCAACGGTGCCGGCAAGTCGACGGCGATCGGCGTGATGCTCGGGCTGCTCGAGCCGAGCGGCGGCACGGCCCGGGTTCTCGACCTGGCGCCCCGCGACGCCGTGCGATCGGGCCGGGTGGGCGCGATGCTCCAGTCCGCGACGCTCCCGGCCGGCGCCCGCGTGGTCGAGCTGGTCGACCTGGCGCGCGGCCTCTACCCCGCTCCGCTGCCGCGCGAGGCGATCCTCGAGCGAGCCGGCCTGGCGGAGCTCGAAGGGCGTCGGGCCGAGACCCTGTCGGGTGGCGAGGCGCAGCGGGTCCGGTTCGCTCTCGCGATCGCCGGTGACCCGGACCTGGTGTTCCTCGACGAGCCCACCGTTGCCATGGACGTCGAGAGCCGGCGCGCCTTCTGGGCCGACATGCGCGGGTTCGCGGCCCAGGGCCGGACCGTGCTGTTCGCGACCCACTACCTGGACGAGGCCGACCAGGTGGCGGACCGGATCGTCGTGCTCGACCGGGGCCGCGTGGTCGCCGACGGCTCGCCCGCTGCGCTCAAGGGCAGCATCGCCGAGCGCACGGTGCGCTTCGCGTGGCCGCTGATCGACGCCGCCCAGGACTCCGCACTGCGGGCGCTGCCCGGCGTGACCTCGGCCGAGCGGCACGGTGAGACCGTGTCGCTCGTGACCGGCGACGCCGACGAGACGGTTCGCGCCCTCGTGGCGTCGCATGTCGCGTTCCGCCACCTGGAGGTCACCGGCGCCGACCTCGACACCGCGTTCCTGGCCCTCACCAACGGCGCGACCGACGCATCGGCCGCCGCCTGACCCGAATAGCTCATTGGAGATCCGACCCATGCTTGCGTCTCGCGCCCTGGCCATCCCCGGCCCCGCCGCCTCCCCGTTCCTCGCCTACCTGCGCCTCGAGGTGCGTCGCTCCCTCCGGAACCGGCGCTACCTGGTGTTCACGATCGCCTTCCCGGTGCTCCTGTACGTGCTGTACACGGCGATCCTGCCGGCAGCCGGCAGCGACCCGATCGACGGGCTGGCATGGCCCGTGTACTTCCTGGTCTCGATGGCCGCATACGGTGCCATGGGCGCGGCCATGAGCCAGGCGGCACCGATCGCCATCGAGCGCCGCCAGGGGTGGGCTCGCCAGCTCCGGGTCACGCCGCTGTCGGGACGGGCGTACGTCGCTGCCAAGGTCATGTCGGCGGTCGTGCTGACCGTGCCTGCGCTGTTCCTGGTCATGCTGGCCGGGGTGGTCGTGAATCACGTCCAGCTCGGCAACGGCACGATGCTGTTCGTGGTGGCCGCGATCGCGCTCGGGTCGTTCCCGTTCGCGGCGCTCGGTCTGCTCATCGGCTACCTGCTCGATGCCGACAGCGCCCAGGGCGGGATGGTCCTCAGCTACTTCAGCCTGGCGATCCTGGGCGGGCTGTTCGCGCCGCTCGACGCATTCCCCGACGGGCTCGCTACGATTGGCCACGTGCTGCCGTCGTCCCATCTCGCAAGCCTCGGCCGGACGCTCGCGGCCGGACGCACACCCGATGGCCTCGACATCCTGGTTCTCGGCGCCTGGGCGCTCGTGCTTGGCGGTCTGGCCGCCTGGCGGTACCTCGCCGACGAGCGGTCGGGACGAGCCTGACCTCGATGCGCAGCCCGGACCTGTCGCCGATCGCCGGGGACGACCCGCCCGGGCGGGTGATCGATCGGCCCGGGCTGCGCGTGCCGTTCATCGCGGCCACCGCGTTCTTCACGATCTATCCGTTCGTCTCCCTGCTCACTCACCCGCCGCGACCGGAGGTGCTCGCCCTGCTCGTGGCCGCGTGGGCGATCTTCGTCGTCGTGGTGTTCCGGCTGTTCAGCCAGCGCCGGCTCGGGCCGGGAGTCCGCGGCCCATGGCTGCCGCTCGCCACGATGGCCATCACGGCGATCGCGGTCCTGGCCGAGGTTGGCTTCGGCGTGGGCGATGCCGGGGCCCTGTTCTTCTACGCGGGCGTCAGCGCGGCCCGGATCGCGCCGGAACGGCGGGGCCTGGGCGCGATCGGTCTGGTATCGCTCGCCGCCAGCCTGTCCACGGGGTATGCGGCGTCGGACCTGGGTGCGGGCCTGGACGTCGGGGTGACCGTCGGGACCATCAGCCTGACCCTGTTCGCCCTGTCGGCGCTGGGCCGAACCAACCGCGAGCTCCAGGCTGCACGCCGCGATCTCGCAGATCTTGCGGTCGCCGAGGAGCGGGCCCGGATTGCCCGCGACCTGCACGACACGCTGGGTCACAGCCTGTCGGTGATTACGCTCAAGAGCGAGCTCGCCCGGCGGCTGCTCCCCGATGACCCGGCCCGGGCCGAGGCCGAGCTCGCCGACATCGAGCGCGTGTCCCGCGAAGCGCTCGCCTCGGTTCGCGAGACGGTCAGCGGTTACCGCCAGCCGTCGCTGGCGATCGAGCTGGCCGGTGCCCGCGCTGCCCTCGCCGCCGCCGGGATCACGGGCGAGGTCGAGCCGCCGCCCGAGGGCCTGCCGCGGGACGTCGATGCGGTCCTCGGCTGGGCGGTCCGCGAGGGCGTGACCAATGTCCTCCGGCACAGTGACGCGACCGCGGCGCGGATCCGGATCATCGCCGACGGCGCCTCCCGTGCGGTCGAGGTGGTGGACGACGGCCGCGGGCGGGCGGACGATGACCGGGCGCCTGGCGATCGTGCCGGCGTCGGCCTGGCCGGATTGCGAGAGCGGGCGGCGAGGCTGGGCGGCCGCGTCGAGGCCGGGCCGCTGCCGGATCGCGGCTTTCGCCTGCTGGTGGCCATCCCGGAGGAGGCCGGATGACGCGGATCCTGATCGCGGAGGACCAGGCGATGGTGCGCGGCGCGCTCGCTGCGCTGCTCGCGCTGGAGGGCGATCTCGAGGTCGTCGCCGAGGTCGGCCGCGGCGACGAGGTCGTGCCGGCGGCGTTGGCCACCCGTCCGGATGTCGCGCTGATGGACATCGAGATGCCCGGCATCGACGGCCTGACCGCCACCGCGCAGCTGCGCAGCGCGCTGCCGGCCTGCCGCGTGGTGATCGTGACGACGTTCGGTCGTCCGGGCTACCTCCGACGCGCGATGGAGGCCGGGGCGACCGGCTTCATGCTCAAGGATGCCCCGGCCGCGGATCTCGCCGACGCGGTGCGGCGTGTCGCGCGCGGCCAGCGGGTCGTGGATCCGGCGCTTGCGCTGGCCGCGCTCAGCGAGGGCGCCAACCCGCTCTCGGAGCGCGAGCGCGAGACGCTCGCGCTGTCGGCGACCAGCGGCACGGTGGCCGAGATCGCGGACCGCCTGACGCTGTCCGAGGGGACGGTGCGCAACCACCTGTCCGCGGCGATCCAGAAGACGGGAGCCCGCAACCGCGCCGAGGCCACCAGGATCGCGGCGGAAAAGGGCTGGCTCGCGCCCGACACCGATGGCTAGCGCGGCACCCGCAGGATCGTCACTCGGTGCCGGACCCTGACGCGCGCTTCCTCGGCGCCCGCTCCGGCTGGCCTGCCCGGTCGGGCCACTCGTAGCCCTCCCAGGGGTTGTAGTCGGGGTCGAGGGGTTCCTGCTCCGGCCGCAGCCCCTCCGGGACATGGATCAGGTTCACGCGCAGCCGGTACCAGACGTAGGCGCGGCCGCGCATGCCGTCGGTGAGGATGTCGGCGGGCTCCAGGTGCTCGACCACCTCCGGGTGACGGGCCTTCCAGCGCTCGAGGCCCTCGTTGACCTCGGCCTTGGTGGCGGCGCGCGCGATCTCAATGACCGGGATGCTCGATCGTCGCCGGCCGGTCGGCGTGGGGCGGGTGCCTTCCCACTCGGCCGGCAGGCCGGCATTCGGGTCACCGGCGGCGACGGCCTCCGCCCGAGCCGCGGCAACCTCCGGCGGCGGACCGCCCTCTCGGCCCCGGCCCTCGTACTCCGCGTCGGATCGCCGCTTGCGTGACGGCTGGACGCGCGGCGGCTCGCCCTCCTGCTTCGCGTAGTTCGGCGGCCACGGGGCGTCGCCCTGGCCCTCCGCCTCGTGACGGGCACTCAGCTCCAGCAGCGCGTCGAGCGAGCCGACGGCATCGTCGATCCCGGCGCCCGCGTCGCCGAGTTCCGCGTACAGCGCCGGCACGGTGGCAAGCGTGAAGTCCTCGGCGACCACGTCCGGGACGTCGTCCCAGCGCAGCGGGAACGAGACCCTGGCGTCGGGGAGCGGCCGGACGGAGTACGCGGACGCCACGGTCCGGTCCTTGGCGTTCTGGTTGTAGTCGAGGAACACCCCGTGGCGCTCCTCCTTCCACCATTTCGAGGTCGCGATCGACGGCGCCCGCTGCTCGACGTCCCGTCGTCTGCGT
>CAVUJW010000008.1:0-54749 GCA_963741915.1 uncultured Chloroflexia bacterium
TGACCTGATCTGGGGCATGGCTATTCGAGACGAGGGAGAGAACCCGGGACAGGCTACGCCATCGGCGACCGAGCTCGGCCACCAGGACCGACGCACGCCGCGCCGGGCGAGCGGACGCCTGGCCGATGCGGTCACGTGGCCGTTGTTGCGTGCCATGTCGCACATCCCATCGAGGCTTGTCGGCGTGGTCCCGCGGCTCGTCGGGCTGCTGGTCGTGATCACGATGGTCGCCCCCATCCTGGTCGTGGTCGCGCTCTCGTTCACTGCGTCGGATCTGTTGTCGTTTCCACCGACGGGGCTCTCGCTTCGCTGGTACGCCGCCTACCTGGACAGCCAGCCCTGGATCTCGGCCACCATGACGTCCCTCGTGCTGGGCCTGGCAACCGCTGCCTTCAGCCTGTTCCTCGGGACGCTTGCGGCACTCGGGCTCGCCCGCAGCAAGATCCGCTTCAAAGGTGCGGTCGTCGGTTTCCTGTTGGGCCCCCTCATCGTTCCGGCCGTGGTCGCGGCGCTGTCGCTCTACTGGGTGCTCATCAGACTCGACCTCAACGGCTTCCCGCCGGCGCTGGTGGCCGCACATTCGCTGGGTGCCATCCCGGTGGTCATCCTGATCGTCGCGGCCACGTACCAGACGTTCGACGAGCGGCTCGAGTTGGCCGCGCAGAGCCTGGGCGCCAGCAAGCTGCAGACGTTTCGGCACATCACCCTGCCGGCGCTCGCTCCGGGGCTCGTCGTGGCCGGCTTCTTCGCCTTCCTGGCGTCGTTCGACGAGCTGATCTACACGCTCTTCATCCGGGGCCCGCGGGTCGTGACCCTGCCGGTCAAGCTGTGGGGCGACCTGAACTTCGGGCTAAGCCCCATCCTGGCCGTGGTGTCCTCGGTCGAGATCACGGTCGTCGTGGCGTCCCTGGCCATCGCGTACGTGCTGGGCGGCATCGGACCGCTCTCCCGGCGCCGGAGCCGGCCGGCGCAGGACCAGTAGGGCAAACCACACGGTGCTGGGTCCACCGCCCGGTGTCCACCGCCGGCGACGACCGGTAGGTCGCAGCCTCGCCCCGGGTTCAGTGACCCGCGACGCCTGGATCGGGCAGCATTAGATTCCGCACCGCACCCATCAGGTCGTGGTAAGAGCCGATGAATGCCCGCAAGGTTCGGACCGTCGCTCCGAAGCGATCGAACTCGGACCGATCCAGGCCTCCGGGTTCGTACGCACGGCTGAAGTCCGGGATCCGGTCGCACAGTTCGTCGATGATGGAGCAGTCGACGGGATCGTCCATGTGGGGCAGGGGCTCGATGCCGCTGGCGTTGAAACGGGCCTGCCACTGCGGCGTCAGGGTCATCGCGACGTCGCCCCCAATGAGCTCGGTCCAATGCCGCGGGTGTCGGTAGGCGGCCGACAGCAGGCGTGACCGGAAGCCTCGCTCCTGGAACAGGCCGTAGGCGCGCTTGAAGACAGCGATCCCTGCCCACTCCGGGGCCTCGGGCGAGACGGCGAGACCGTCGCGCTCGACGACGATCTTGAGCCAGTCATCGAGGCGCCCGATCATCAGCGTCACGATCGGCATCATCGATGCGACATCGAAACCATCAGCTTCTCGACGACGCAGGCCCCGCTCGACGGCCTCAGCTGCTGCAATCGCCTGCGGGACCGTGAAGCTGACGGTCGAGTTGATGCTGACGCCTCGCGCGGTTGCCTCCTCGATCGCCATCATGCCGGCGGCGGTGGCCGGGAACTTGACGGCGATGTTCGGGGCGAGCCCGGCAAGGTGGACCGCCTGGGCGACCATCGCCTCTGCGTCGGGGTAGTCGGCCGGGTTCGTCTGGACTGTCTGGCGGCCTTTCCGTCCACCGTGCGCCTCGAACACGGGCTGTAGAACCGCGGCCGCGCGGATCGCCATGTCGTCGACCACGGCCCAACTCAACTCGACTTCGGACCAGGTCGGATGGTCCGCGATGAGCGCCTGCGCTCTGGGCAGCCAGTACGCGCCGTCCTTGCGCATCACGTCGAGCACGATGCTGGGATTGGAGGTCGCGCCGGTCGCGCCAAGCTCGATAGCTCGGGCAAGATCGTCGACGTCGCACGAGTCGTTCCACCAGTCGGTCGGGGTCTCGGTGGTCATCCGCAGCAAGGGGCTGGCCGCGGATATCACCGATTGGGATTGCTCATGCATCGTGGTTGGCCCTCCCGGCGACACGGAAGGCCGCCAGATCCTCAAGGACGGTGACGAGACCCGAATGGTCGTGGTCGCCGCGGCCGGCCGCGATCGCCGCGCTCATGAGCTGCGCCACCTGGCTCGCCGCTGGAAGGGCAACGTCCAGCTCCCGCGCGAGCTCGAGCGCGTTCTTCAGGTCCTTGGCGTGCAGTCTGATCCTGAAGCCAGGATCGAATTGACCCGAAAGGATGTTCTGGCGGCGCAGCTCGAGCACCCTCGTTGAGGCGAGGCCACCTTGTAGCACATCGGCAATCCGGTCGGGATCGACGCCGGCCTTGGCGCCCAGCACGAGCGCCTCCGCCACGGCCTCGATGACGACGCCGACCACAATCTGGTTGCAGACCTTGACGACCTGGCCGGCGCCGGCCGGGCCCACGTGGACGATCGTCTTGCCGAGCACCTCGAGGATCGGGAGCGCGCGCCCAAACCCGGCGTCCGAGCCTCCGACCATGATCGACAGCGTTCCGGCAATCGCCCCCCTGTCGCCGCCGCTCACCGGGGCATCGAGCATCTCGGCGCCACCCGCGGCTGCCCGTGCCGCGAGCTCGCGAGCCGTGCTCGGCGCGATCGAGCTCATGTCGATCGCAAGCCAGTCGGGCCGCAGCGCCTCGAACGCTCCGTCCGGACCCAGGTAGACCTCGCGCACCTCGGGCGAATCGGGAAGCATCGTGATGAGGATGTCGGCGGCGGTCGCGGCCTCGCGCGCGTTGGCGGCCAGGATCGCGCCGTCAGCGACCAGCTCCTCGACCGCGGCGCGGACGACGTCGTGGACCACGAGGCGATAGCCGGCCTTCAGCAGATTGCGGGCCATCGGCTTGCCCATGATCCCCAGCCCGATGAAACCGATCGTGGGGGTTGTCACCGGCTCGATCGAGAGACCACTCGTCGTCTGCGTCGGACTCATCTCGGCTCCTAAGTGCGGTCCACGCCGCCTCCACCCCGGCCCATCATCGTGGTGACGCGCGCCCGGCCCTGTCTTGCTGTTCGATGGTCTCATCGCTGGCGTCCTCGTTCGGCGCCAAAGTGACCATTAGCAGCAGGTCCTGCCTGCCAACGACGCGGATCTGATGCCAGACGGCTGGTGGGGCCAGCAGCACGGTGCCGGGACCGACGATCCGCTCGACGTCGTGACCGATCCGGAACGCGGCCGAGCCTTCCAGCACGTGGAATACCTCTACAGCCCGCGGGTGCACGTGCGGAACACTCGCATACCCCGGCTCCCAGGCAATGAGCACGGCGCGGAGAACGTCCAATCCGACGATCGGCTGCCGCCACGGTCCGGGCCCGAGCTGGCTCCTGATCTCCGCGATTCTGACTGCCGGCTGATTGAGGGCCGCAGCCTCCGGTACGTACGGCATGAAGCACCCCGAGACACCCCCGCACGCGTGGGCGGTGCCAGCAAGACGTCCGATAAGCGTCCTCAGTATACTGTAGCCCAGAGCGTCTCCAACGCCAGTGTGGAGATCATCTCGCCACCTGCCTGGCCGCTCGGAGGACGATGCGTGATGGGTCAACAGCTGGACCTGCGTGGGATCACGGTGCCCATCGTCACGCCCGTGCTACCGACGGGCGCGGTGGACGTGGATGGCATGCGTCGACTGGTCGCCTACCTCCTGGAGGGGGGGGTGCACGGGATCTGGGTGCTGGGCGCGACCGGTGACTTCGACGGCCTCACCGATGGCGAGCGCGACCGTGCGATCGAGGCCGTGGTCAGTGCGGCCGGCGGACGGGTCCCGGTCCTCGCTGGATGCATCGAACCATCGCCCGCGCGGAGTGCCGAGCGGGCGCGGCGGGCGGAGGCGCTGGGCGCCGATGCCATGTTCGCGACAACACCCGGGTTCGCGCCCGTCACCCAGCCCGAGGTCATCGCGCACTTTCGGGCGCTGAAGGCGGCGACCTCGCTGCCGGTCGTGGCGTACAACGCGTTCTACGCCACCCAGACGCCGCTGCCGATCGCGACCGTGAGGACGCTCGCGGCGGAGGGAACGCTGGCCGGCCTGAAGGATTCAGGAGACTTCGGCGACTTCCGTCAACTGGTGGTCGCCCTGTCCGACCTCGAGGACTTCGCGATCGTCACGGGCATCCAGTTCCTCGCCGACGCCGCGCTGCTGATGGGCGCGCGAGGCTGCATCCCGCCGCTCGCCAACATCGTGCCTCGCTGGTTCGTGGAGCTGTACGACAGCGCCCGGCGGGGAGACTGGATGCACGCGGCCGAGGTCCAGAATCGGATCGCAGCCTTCAACGCAGTCGTTCGGGGCTGGGCGCCCGGGGCCTCTGTCTTCGGCGCGTTTTTCGGCATGGCGATGACGGCCCTCGACCTGCTCGGCGTCCTCGATGACGCGGTCGTGGCTGATCCCTACCCCGCGCCAACGGCCGCCCAGCGGGCAGCCGTCCGGGAGCAACTGCAGACATACGGGCTGCTGGCTGCCGATCCCGCGGTAGCCGGGTCCGGTGAGGAGGCGCGCGCGAGATGAAGCACGAGGTTCAGGTCGATCTCCGCGGATGCGTTGCGCTGGTCACCGGCGGTGGCCGGGGGATCGGGCCTGCGCTGTGCCAAACTCTCGGCGCCAATGGTGCCGCGGTCGCGGTGAACTACCAATCGAGCGAAGCGGGTGCCCGGGCTGTGGTGGAGGCCATCCGGGGCGCCGGCGGGGTCTGCGTCGCCTTCCGGGCCGATGTCAGCGAACCGGGCCAGGTGGCGGAGATGTTTGCCGCCATCGGCGAGCGGCTGGGACCCGTGGACATCCTGGTCAACAACGCCGGGATCTATCCCCGAACGACCTGGGAGTCGATCAGCCCCGAGGAATGGGACCGCGTCTTCGCCGTCAACGTCCGAGGCTCGTTCCTGTGCGCGCAAGCGGCGGTCCCGCACATGATCGAGCAATCATGGGGGCGCATCGTCAACCTAGGGTCCGTCGCCTATCCCCTGGGCCTTGCCGGCTATGTGCACTACGTCTCGTCGAAGGGGGCGATCGTTGGGTTGACGCGCGGGCTGGCCACGGAGCTCGGTCCGCACCACATCACGGTCAACACGATCAGCCCAGGCGGGATCCTGACCGAGACGGAGCTCGAAGGCTATCCCGACCAGGAGGCGCGGACCGCGTTCTTCGCCGAGCGACAGGCGCTCCCCGGCCGGCTGGTGTCGGAGGACCTCAACGGGGCTCTGTTGTATCTCGTGTCCGACAGCGCCGCTTATGTAAGCGGTCAGACCATCCTGGTGGACGGCGGTTGGGTCATGCACTGAGTCCGTTGTCGGGCGGCGGTTGGCTTTCGCCCGGGACTCGACCCGCTGCCAACGGGTCGCCCGGCCGGCCCGGTAGCGAGCCGTTCGCCGCGACTAACGGTCCGGCCGCTGCGGGAACAATCGGCCGGCTCGGATGACGTAGATCGGTCGCAGCAGCAGCCGGGGATCGTCGAGCGGGTTCCGCTCGAACACCAGCGCGTCGGCCGGGCTCCCGTCCTGAAGGGGCTCCCCCAGACCGAGGAACGTCCAGCCGTCGACCGTCGCGGCTCGCAGCGCGGCTAGGTGGTTCAGTCCGGCGTCGGCCAGCGCCAGCACCTCACGCGCGACGTCGCCGTGGCGGAGGATCCCGTCAGTCCCGCACAGCATGACCACCCCCGCGGCCTCGGCTCGAGAGACGAGCCAGCGTACTCGCTCGACCGACCGTTCCATGAACGCGGCCGGCAGCAGCGGCTCACCCGCCCGGATCCGATCGAGCAGGTGCACGAATGCCGCGAGCGTGGGGGTCCACGCGATGCCGAGGGTGGCCATGTGCTGGAGATCGGCCTCCTCCAGCCCGCATCCGTGCTCGACGGTGTCGACTCCGGCCTCGATCGCGCCCTGAGCGATCTTCGCCGTCATTGCGTGGATGGCGACTCGTGCGCCTGCCGCATGCGCGGCGGCGACGGCCGCCGCGATCTCCTCGCTCGTCCATTCGCCGGCTGGGTCCCGCTCCGGGTCGTCGCGATCGAGGTAGTCCCCGATGAGCTTGACCCAGCCACCGCCCCGACTCGCCTCCTCAAGGGCGGTGCTGGCCAGGCTTGTCGCGCCACGCACCTCGTGCGCCACCCCCGCCGGGTAGCGCCTTGGCGGCGCGATGAACCGGCCAGCAGCCTGGAGGAACGGTCGCGCGGAGCCGCGGCGCCGTCGGGCGACCTCGACGACGCCACCCGAAGCTGCGCCCATGTCGCGGACGGCGGCGACCCCTGCCCGACCCTGCGTCGCGAGGTGCTCGCGGATCCGCCGCCGCCGCTGGCCCGGGCTGAGACGCCACGACTCCGTATAGCCGGACTCCCCCAACCGGGGTGACGTCATCAAGTGGGCGTGGGCGTCGATCATCCCCGGCAGGATGTACAGGCCGCGCCCCAACACCGTGACATCGCGCGTGGCCGGACGTTCCCGCACGGCCCCATCCGAGAACACCAGGTCGTCGGACCAGGGCTCGGTGACGAGATGGACGGGTTTGCGGACAATGAGCTCAGGCAGCATGCCGGGCACTGTGGACCTCCGACCTGCCGCCGACCGCACGGGCCTCCGCCGCCTGCCGACCGGCTCCCCGGACCGGGGTCCCTGGCGCAGGACGTCCGCCCAGCGTCGGACGCCGATCGCCAGCCAGCCTGACATCCCGTCGCCGGGTTGATCTCACCATGCTGGACTACCCCATACCGGCCCAGGGCGCGCCGTCTCCCCGTAGTCGACCACCACCGCGGCGCCGGTCATGTAGGTCGACTCGGTGGAGGCAAGGAACGCGATCACGTTCGCGATCTCGTCGGGCGTGGCCATCCGGCCAGCGCTTGCCTTGGCCTCGGCGGGGGTCGCGGTCTGCTGATCGAGGGCGCGGTCATACATCGGCGTGTCAACATTGCCGGGGCAAACAGCGTTGACGCGAATGCCGTCCCTGACCAAGTCGATCGCCAAACCGCGCGCCAGCATCAGGGTGGCACTCTTGGTCACGCAGTACGCGGCAGTATGCGGGGTTGCCACGAACGCGTAGTTCGAGGATACGACCACGATCGCCCCGCGCTGCTGCGAACGCATCGGGGGGATCGCCGCGCGAGCAGCGAGGAACACACCGCGCACGTTCACGGCCATCAGGCGATCCCACTCAGCAACCGAGATCTCGGTGATATCGCGCATTGGACCTTCGATCCCAGCGTTGGCGACCAGGATGTCGAGCCGGCCGAAGCGATCCAGGCACGCATCGACGGCACGGCGCACGACTGCCTCACGAGAAACGTCGCCTACCACGAGCTCGGCAGGCGCGTCGAGCTCCTGCAGCACGCGCAGCGTCTCGCGTCCCGTTCGTGCTCGTCGGGCCAGCAACACGACGCCAGCCCCATCCCTGGCGAATCGCAGGCAGGCCGCGCGACCGATCCCGGATCCGCCACCGGTCACGAGCACGACTTGGCCCTCGAAAGGCAGGGTCTCCACGGCCGGCTCCGCTGCTGGATGCTCGTCGACCGACATCGCGAGTCGATCCCTCCCTGACCGTGTCACCCGGCCAGCCGCTCGAGGAGCTCGACGCTGGCCGCAACGACCTGCGCGTCGCTCGTGGGGGCGAACGGGGTGGTGTCGACCTCGTATCCACCTGCCGGGCGCGCCTCGTCGGTGGGGAGGTACCCGAGGTAGTCGGAGGTGTAGCCGGAGAACAACGTATGCGCGAACGGGGAGCGGGACCGGATCTCCGCCCCCAGCTCGGCGAACGGCTCGCCCGGGAACCCGATCAGCCCGATCGAGCCGATCCGGATACCGTGCAGCTCGACCTCGAGCGACGATTGGCCCTGGTATCGCGTTGCGGCCTCGAGCTCCATGTGCGCTCGCTTCGCAGCGCCGATCGCGGCTGGCAGCGCCGGCCCCGGCTGCGTCTGGGCCCGGAGGCGGTCGAGCTCGGCCAGTCTGGCCTCGTATCGAGTGGTCAGCGTCGAGACGGTCTCGTAGTACCGCAGGGGGAGCCTGATGGCGTTTATGATGACGCGCAGGGTGCCGTCCGGCTCGCCGCTCGGCTCGTCCGCGTAGATCGCAAGCGGCGCACCCGATTCCCAGACCTCGACCAGCCGCTCTTTGGTCGGCAACGTCCGAGCGCCGAGGAGCAGCTTGGATGCCTCGTGGCCGAGGATCGACCCCAGTCGATGGTAGGTGTCGGTGTCCGCCACGTAGTCAACGACAGCGTGGATGTTTCCGGCGGCCCCCTGGAGGAACAGGCAGGTGGCGTTCGTCGCCGCCTCCACCGTGCGGCGCACGAAGCCCGGATAGTCCGGGGTGATGAGCTGGTTCGGTGGGCCCATGATGGTCGGATGGGCTGCGAAGTGGACGATCGTGGCCAACGTGTGCTCGTCCAGGTCGTCGATCCGGACCACCTCGACCGTCCGGTCGACGAACCCGTCCCAGTTGCGCCCGCAGACGACGCGACCGTCGCTCATCGCGAACCGGCGGTTGACGCCGATCGCGCAGCCGCCGGTCGCCGCCGCGACCCGGACCGGTCGCAATCGATGCTGGGCTTCCCAGGCAGCGCCTGCGATGCGATCCGGCAGGCTGGCGACGTACGGGGGGACCATCTCCGAGCCTTCGTGCAGCCAGCTGGGACCGAGCATCGGACCGGAGTGGGTGTGGGTGTACGAAAGCCGCACGTTGGGGGTGGGAATGCCGGTGAGGTCCGCGACTGCCTCGCGGATCGTCGCGGCCAGCTGGCCACCGACGATGCAGAAGTCGAGGTCCAGGATCGCGACCTGGGCATCGCTGCCCTCGAGCACGAGCGCGGTGCCGAGCAGATCAAGGTCAACGCCCGCCGCGCGCGAGTGCGTCTGGACGCCCCAGCCGGCGTGCGCAATCCCCACCGGTGGCGTGAGGATCGTCCGGGCGACCCCGGCGTGCAGGCGGTCCGCCATGGATCTAGTCCTCCAGCAAGATATCGGCCACAACAACGGGCCGTGTGGTCACCCGAGGTGAACGGATCGGGTGACCCGGATCACCGGGCGCGGTCAGTGCGCGGCCACCGTGCGCGGGATGCCCGTTACCACCGCTCGAATGCGCGCCAGCCCCTCCTCGATGGTCGCCCGGCTGCATGCGTAGCTGATCCTGATGTGGTGCGCTGCCGCATCGCCGAACGCGATCCCCGGCAAGACAGAGACGCCGCCCTCGGCCAGCAAGCGGTCCGCGAGCTCCGCGCCTGTGAGACCTGTCCCCTTGACGTTCGGAAAGACGTAGAAGGCCCCCTGCGGGAGGAGGCAGTCAAGGCCTGGGATCGCGTTCAGGCCGGTCACGACCAGATCGCGACGAGTCCGGAACTCCTCGACCATTGCGTCCACCGCGTCCTGCGGTCCGCGAAGGGCCTCCACTGCCGCCATCTGCGAGAACGTCGCGGTACTGCTGACGGAGTTGAACATCAGGCCGCCGAACGCCGACGTCATGGCTGTGGGCACGAGCAGGTAGCCGAGCCGCCAGCCCGTCATCGCAAAGGTCTTGCTGAAGCCGTCGACCACGATCGTCCGATCCTCCATGCCGGGCATCGCGGCGATCGAGAGGTGCTCCCCCTCGTACAGGATCCGGCCATAGATCTCGTCCGACATGACGAGGAGGTCATGCTCGATGGCGATGGCGGCGATGCTCTCGAGATCCGCCCGGGTCAGCGCCCCGCCGGTGGGGTTAGCCGGTGAGTTCAGGATGACCAGCCGCGTCCGGGGCGTGACCAGCGAGACGAGCTCGTCGGGATCCAGGCGGAAGCCATGCTCCTGGCGCAACGGCAGCGGGATGGCGGTTGCCCCGACATAGCGGGCAACTTGGCGGTACATGGGGAACCCGGGATCCGGATAGATCACCTCGTCGCCCGGCTGGGCGACGGCCTGCAGCACCAGGAACATCGCCAACTTGGCGCCCGGTGTGATCATCACGCTCGCCGGGTCGAAGGAAACATGGCGCCGGGCGGACGCGTCCTCGGCGATTGCCACTCGCAGGTCGCCCAAACCCTCGGTCGGCGAGTAGTGCGTGTAGCCGTCGTCGAGCGCGCGCTTGGCGATGTCCCGCACGGTGGGGGCGGTCTCGAAGTCCGGCTCACCGACCTCAAAATGCACCACGCTGCGACCGGAACGCTCGAGCGCGCGGGCCCGGCCGTAATACTCGAAGGCGATCTCATCCCCGACGCTCGCCATACGCTCGGCAAGTCGCATCGTCCTGTTGCCTCCTCGCCATCTCGCCACGCGGACGATGCCGGACCCGACCCGACCGGCATGCCGTCGCGATCGGTGATCAGCTGGCTTCCGTCGGCTTCAGGCTTGGCATCCCAGCCGCCTCCGTCGACTGTATACTAACACTGCAAGGGAGGGTGGTTGACCAAGCAGCGGCGGCCAAATGACGAAGCTGGGCGTCCGCTCCTCCGGTCAGGTTTCATGCAGCAGGCGGGGTGTGTCCGGTGCGCAACGAATTCGAGAACGGGCAGGCAACCGTCGCCGTGACACGCGGCGCACTCCCCGGGTCCGGACTCGCCCGGCTGGCGGAGCACGCGAACCTGGTCCGCTGGGACGGGGCGACCCCACCTGATTCTGCTGATCTCGCGCGGCTCGTGTCTGGCGCCGACGGTCTGCTGTGCCTGGGTCTCGACCGCATCGACCGCGGTGTCATTAGCGCGGCCCCTCGCCTCCGTGCCGTGGCAACGGTCAGCGTCGGTTTTGACAACCTGGACGTCGCCGCCCTGACGGCGCGCCACATTCCCGCCTCGAACACGCCCGGGGTGCTTACGGAGACGACCGCCGACCTCACCTGGGCATTGATCCTGGCCGCCAGCCGTCGGGTTGTTGAGGCTGATCGGTTTGTGCGTGCGGGCTCGTGGCGGGAGCAGCACTTCGAACTGATGCTGGGCCAGGATGTCTACGGGGCAACACTGGGCATCGTCGGCTACGGCGCCATCGGGCGTGCCGTTGCGCGCCGCGCGACCGGCTTTGGGATGGACGTCCTGCAGTGCGACATCGCCGACGGGCCGCCGGACGGAGGGATCTCGCGGCGTGTGGCCTTGGACGAGTTGTTGCGCACCGCCGACGTCGTCAGCGTGCATGTGAACCTGACCCCCGCGTCGCGCAACCTGATCGGCGAGCGTGAGCTCCGGCTGATGAGGCCAACCGCGGTGTTCGTGAACGCGTCGCGAGGGCTGGTTGTCGACCAGACGGCGCTCGTGCGCGCGCTCCGCGAAGGCTGGATCTTCGCCGCGGGGCTGGACGCCACCGCGGTCGAGCCGATCCCGTCCGACGATCCGATCCTGACGCTTCCCAACTGCGTCGTTCTGCCGCACATTGGCTCGGCGAGCCACGCGACTCGCGCCCGAATGGTGGATGTCGCCGTGGACAGTATTCTGGCCGGCCTCGCGGGGGAGCGGCTGCCGAACTGCATCAACCCTGAGGCATACCTCTGAGAACGGAGGTTGACGCGGCTCGAAGTCGCGGTCGCCGCGACCTAGGTGCGCAGGCCCGCGCGTGTGGGCGCGTACATCGGCAGTAGCGGTGCGAAGTACTCGGCAGGACGCCGCCGTCGGGACTTGATCGTCGTAAGCGGCGGAGTGTCGACACCGCACCTGCGTAGTTGCTCGAGTGTTCGTCGAGGCGTCAGCTCGGCGCGTCACCGACGGCTGGCTCGTCGTCAGGACTGGAAGAGATCTGCAAGAAGCTCCCGGGCCGTATCGCCGATACGCTCGCCCGCTTCGGGAGCTAGGCCGGCGGGCTGTCCGTAGTTACGGTGCGACACCAACGGCTCGTAGCCACCCTGCGAGTACTCCGGGCGGGTTGGGACGTAGCCGAGACAACCGTGGGAATAGCCAGCGAACAGAGTCACGGTCGCCGGCGAGCCCGCCCGCACTGCATGCCCGATTTCAGAGAACACCTCGCCGGGCGCCCCGACGAGACCGATCTCCCCAACGCGCAGGGCCCAGATTTCCCCCTCTCGGCTGGACGGGATCCGTTGCTGCTCGAGCGCGAGGAGCGTTTCCTCAAGCCAGCGGATATTGACCCTCATGGGGTTCGTGATGGCACCGCCGGCCGCCCGGTCCCGAGCAGCCGTCAGCTCGGAGCGTCGGAGGATGAGCTCCTCTCGGAGCTCATCGGCGGAGGCCGGCTCCAGAAGGGGGAGGTCGACGATGCGCGAGGCCACGCGCAGCAGCGGCTCGGGTTGCGTGGGGCTCGCCGTGCGCCGGTAGTACGCGATCGGCACAAGGGAGCGGTATTCGAATCGCTCGATAGTCGTGATCCGCGGGTCGGCATCAGCGACGGCGTGGACTGCCTCGAGTCCAACCCGCTGGCCGAACGTGACCTCGGGGCCCGGGTGCGTGTGCCAGCCTTCGGCGGGCAAGATGTTGCCCCCGGCACCAGCGAGATAGAGACAGAGGCCCCCGCGCATGCGTTCAACGAGGTCCCGCAACGGACCGACAAAGTCGGTGCCGGCCTGTGGAACCTCGGGACCGAGGACGCACGGGTGACAACCAAACGCGACCACCGTGACGATCGGAGAACCATCCATCGCGTCGATGCGGATGGTCGGGACCTCTTCATCCACGAAGTTGCTCGCGTTCCAGCCGAGGATCGTCCGGGCGAGCAGCGAGGCCGACGGGTCCGGGTTGCGCTCCCTGCGATTTACGGCGAGCCCGCGCGTCCGGCCAACGCCTGCCGACACCAGGGCTGGGACCGCTCGTGCGCGAGCCCGACTGGCGACCGACGCAAACGCCGACGGCAACCATCGCAGGTACGTGTCCTCGGTCGACAGCCAGCGGTCCAGGAACTCGCCGGAGATCTTCGCTGCCTGTCCCGGCCAGGGAGCGGCGTGCGTATGGCTGGAGTTGAGCAGCACATGGGCGGGGGGGCAGCCAACCGCGTCAGCCACGGCGTCCCGAATACGCGGCGCGTACTCGGGATCGAGGTTGGCCAGATCTGCCCCGATGACGGCTACGGTGACGTTGTCGCCTTCCAGAACCAGTGCCGTGGCACTCAAGCGGTCGATCGCCGCGCGCGCTGCGACGTCACGGCGGACGTAGCCCTGAAGATCGACCGGGAACGGAGGTGTGATGTCGACACGTGCCGCACCGGCGCGCATGGCTGCCTCGCACTCGACCGAATTGTGGATACTGCATACACTAGCAATGATGTGATCTCTGCGGTACATGAAACGATCACGTATACTGTCGACGGTGTGCCAATGGCACCACGTGGAGGCGAGATGGGGCAGCCGCCCAAGGAATCCAAGGTTTCTGCTCCCGGAGTTCCCGATCGATGACCGCCCACGTGGCGTACCGCTTGGCCACATCGGCGGACGTCGAGCGCACGTACGAGGTGATGCTCGAGGCCAACGAGGAGCTCAACAGTCGCCTTCATCGGACCATCGACATCGAGGACACGTCCCCGCCGACAAGGGCGCTCGCCGTCCGGGGTAGCGCCCTTCGGCACGACGGGGAGAGGTTCTGGGTGGCCGAAGACGGAGGGCGCGTCGTGGGGTTCGGGCTTGCCACGGTGCGCCGGCACCTCTGGTACCTCGCAGCCCTTCACGTGATTCCCGACTATCAGTCACGAGGCATCGGCCGCGAGCTCTTGCGACGGTGTCTGGCTGGCGAGGCGTCCGACTCGATCCGCCTCACGATCACCGAGGCCGCACAACCCGTCTCGAACGCTCTCTACGGACGCTTCGGAATGTTTCCGCAGGTGCCGATCCTGCACCTCGAAGGCCCAACGTGGGTTCAGCCCGCATCGGCCATGGAGCTACGTTATTCGGTGATCGAACCAGCAGAATGTGCTGCGACCGACTTGGCCGCTATCGACGAGCCGATCTTCGGGACCGCCCGCCCCGAGGATCATGCGTGTTGGCTCGGGATGCCGTCGATGCAGGGCCTCCGCCTGCTCGACGGGGGTCAGGTGGTCGGATACGTCTACCTAGACGGCAACGGCGTCATCGGGCCACTCGCCACGATCGACCCGCGCTATCTTCCCCCTGCCCTGGAGATCGCCAACCGGTCTGCCTCAGAGCGCAGGATCGAGGTGATCCGGGCTCGCGTGCCGGGGATCGCCCGGCCCGCGCTCGGCCATCTGCTCGACTTCGGGTTCCGCATCGGCCCTTCGATCTACCTGCTCCTCACGTCCAAGGACATTGAGGGTCTCGACCGATATCTGTTCTCCGGCGGGGACGCCCTCTACTAGGTCGATCGACAGAGCAGTCGTCAGCGCGACCGGGTCTCGTCAGGCGTAGCGGGCCTCGGAGCGTCGGGTGGATGGGCGCCGACTGCGCGGGGCTGCGATCGCCCGAGAGCCGGCTCGTGGGGGCCCAGGAGGATGTCCATCGTCTCGCGTCGGTTCCTCCACACCTTGGTGACTGCAGCGTCCTCATCGCGGAGCTTTAGCGTTTCGAGGAGACCCGAGTGGATTTCGAAGCCATTGTTCGGGCGAGTAGTAGTCGGACGTGTTGTTGTACAGCCCCAGCGGAAGAGTGAGCGTATCGAGCAGCTCGACTAGGCGGCGATTGCCCGATGCCATGGCGATGATCTTGTGGAACTTGGCATCGCGCGTACTGAGGTCGGGAATGGCCTTGCCTGACTCAACGACCGTGCGAATCCCATCGACGATGTCGTCGAGGGCGTCGAAATCCGCCTCGGTGAGCCGGTCAAGGGCCAGCTGCACGGAGGCGAGGATCAGCGCGTCGGCAATAGCCAGCACCTCCGCCCGATCGTCCTGGGTCCAGTGCGTGACGTACACGCCACGTGGTTGGCGCCGCTCGATGACGCCAAGGTTCTCGAGGCGGTGCATCGCGTCTCGAACAGGCGCCCGGCTGACACCGAACCGGCGGGCGAGATCCTCCTCCAACAGGCGTTCACCGGGGATGAATACGCCCTTGCGGACGCCGTCGATGACCTTGAGGACCACCCACTCGGACAGCCCGCGATAGTCCGGTGCTTCGACCTCAGGCTGGGACGCTGCCACCCGATCCTCCCTCATCGACGATTCCTCATGTCTGCAGTCTACGGCTCCGGGACGGTGCCCGGCCGCGACGGCCGCGTGGCTTCGCTGCCTGGCTACCGCATACAGTAGACTATGGAGAGTCACAGCGACAATGCAAGCAGCACGCGCGCCTAATCTGATCCGTGGCGCTTCCGGGAGGCAACAGGATGGCGTTGACCCCCAGACAGGAACGACTCGTCCTGCAGACCTTCATCGACTTCAGGCAGACTGCGGACTTTCTGCGCCGACCCCTCGTGTTTACCCGGGCGGATGGCCTCTACGTGTGGGACATCGAGGGGCGCGAGTACTTCGATGCGATCGGCGGGATCTTCGTGGCCGTGCTCGGTCACCGGCATCCGCGGGTCGTGGACGCGGTTCGCCAGCAGCTGGACAAGATCACGTTCGCGCCCCCCCTCCACGGCACAACGGACGTCACGCTGGACTTCGTAGAGAAGCTCGCGTCCGTCACGCCCGGCGATCTCAACTTCGTGAAGGGCTTCAGCGGGGGCTCTGAGTCCGTCGAATCGGCGATGAAGCTCGCCCGCCAATACTTCAAGCAGAGTGGGTATCCGGACAAGTACAAGTTCATCGGCAACTACCTGAGCTTTCACGGCTCGACACTGGCGACCATGGCCGCGGGCGGCACCGCGAGACGGAAGGCCAAATTCCAGCCGGAGGTGCCAGGCTACCTGAAGGTCCTGTCGCCGATCCAGCTGCGCGATCGGTTCGCCAGCTGGGAGGAGACCAATCGATTCTCCGCCCAGCTGTACGAGGACGTGATCCTCAGCGAGAACCCTGACACCGTTGCCGGGGTGATCATCGAGCCCGTGTGCAACACGGGCGGAATGGTGACCCCGACGCCCGAGTACTTCGCCCTGATCCGCGACATCTGCACTCGCCACAACGTGCTCCTGATCTTCGACGAAGTGCTGACTGGGTTCGGCAAGACCGGCGACATGTTCGCCGCACAGACCTACGGGGTGACGCCCGACATCCTGTGCTCGGGGAAGGGCCTGGCAAGCGGAGTGATCCCGGCGGGTGCAATGATTGCGAGCGATCAGTTGGCCGATTGCTTTTACGGCCCCCCCGAGGCGGAGGTCCAGTTCCAGCACGGTCATACGTTCGCGGGCAACCCGCTCGCCGCTGCCGCCGCCATCGCCGTCATCGATGAACTCGTGGAACACGAGTTGCCGCAGAAAGCACGTCGACTGGGCGATCATCTGCGGCTCCGGCTCGAGCGCCTCAAGTCGACTGGGTTCGTGCGCGAGGTTCGGGGACTTGGCGTCCTGCTGGCAGTCGAGTTCGTCCGGGATGCAGGCACCAACGAGCCATTCCCCCCTGATCGCAAGCTCGGCGACGCGCTCCGCCAGACGTCCCTCGACAACGGAATGATCCTGCGCGTCGATCCCGACTGGTTCGCCGTCTGTCCGCCGCTGATCGCCGAGGAACGCGACATCGACGACATGTGCGACCGGATCGACCGGAGCATCGAGCAGGCGATCGCCATGGTCGGGGTGTAGCGATGCAGGCGAGGATCGGTGCGTCGGGGGCACGTCGTCCGCCGTCGAACAGGTCGGCGGTCGGCGGCCACCAGATTCATCCCGGTGCCGTGGAGGTCGCCTCACTGTGGATCCCGTAGGCGCCGCCCTCGTCGGACTCGGCAAGGTCGCGACGGCGCACGCAGAGGCGCTGGCGTCCCTGCCGAGCTCCAGGCTGGTGGCTGTGTTCGACGAATTGCCGGTGGCGGTCCAGGCGTTCGCGGAGCGCTTCGGCGCCCGGCCGTGCGCAAGCCTTCGCGAGGTGCTGGACGACCCGGCCGTGCACATGGTCGACATCTGCACGCCACACCCCACCCACGCCCCGATCGCCGTCGAGGCGGCGACCAGCGGGCGCCACGTCCTCGTGGAGAAGCCGATGGCGTCCAGCGTCGAAGACTGCGATGCGATGATCGGTGCCGCCGCGCAACATGGTGTGCGCCTCGGTGTGGTCAGCCAGCGCCGGTGGTACGAGCCCGTCCAGCGCGTTCGCTCGGCCATCGTCGAGGGCAAGATCGGCGACCCGGTTCTGGCGACGTTGACCCTGCTTGGCTGGCGCGACGAGTCGTACTACCGAATGGCGCCTTGGCGCGGCACGTGGGCAGGCGAGGGCGGTGGCGTGCTCGTCAATCAGGCCAGCCACCACCTCGACCTCCTGCAGTGGCTCGTCGGCCCGGTCGAGGAGGTGTTTGGCTACTGGGGCAACTTCAATCACCCCACCATCGAGGTCGAGGACACCGCGGTGGCCGTGCTCCGGTTCGTCGGTGGTGCGCTGGGCGCGATCACGCTGAGCAATTCGCAGCGGCCCGGGCTCTACGGCCGGATCCACGTCCACGGCCGTAACGGCGCGTCGGTGGGTGTGCAGACGGAGTCTGGATCGTCCTTCGTCGCCGGTGTGTCAACCCATGTCGAGCCAGCCGTCAACGACATCTGGACCGTGCCCGGTGAGGAGCAGCTGCTGACGCGATGGCAGCGTGAGGATCGGGTGGCTGCCAGCCGGGTCGATCCCATGGCGCACTATCACCGCTTGCAGCTCGAAGATTTCATTGACGCCATCGTGGCGGATCGGCAACCGCTCGTCACCGGCCACGATGGGCGCAGGGCGGTCGAGCTGTTCAGCGCGGTCTACGCTTCCCAACGCACGAACGCGCCCGTAAGGCTGCCTATCCGAACCGGGACCCGCACCGGCGACTGGAGGCTCCAGGAGCACGCGGAATGAAGCGGCGCCGGGCGGGTGATCCACTCCACCGGTTCGAGAGGAGGTAGAAGGTCGTGCCCTACGTCTCGGCCGCCGAGGCGCTCAACGAGTGTCTCGTCGACCTCGATCAGCTCCGCCAGCAGCACGGCCCATCGTCGTGGCGCCAGGCGATCGTCGGTTCGGACGCCTGTCGGGCGGTGCTGCTCCAACTGCCACCTGGCGAAGAGCCGCATCCCCGGCATCGCCACCCACAGTCCGACGAGGTGTTCATCGTGCTGGCGGGGGTCGGCGCGTTCTCGATCGGCGAAGCCCCGGAGCAGTGCGCTGGACCCATGACCGTTCTCTATGCGCCGCGGGACGTCCCCCATCGGATCCGCGTTCCAGGGCCGGAGCCGCTGTTGTTCCTCTCGATCGTCGCCCCGAACCTGGACACACCGTCAGAGGCGATCGACGTCGAGTGGTGAGCCGAGTTCGCCGGTCATACGCTGGTGCTCCCGAGCCCACAAGCCCTATGCCAGCTGCGTGGGCGCGCTGTGAGGCAGTCGATGCGCCACGTAGCCCGAGGGTGCACTGCTGACGGAGGTGTTGGCATGAACGTCGGGCTTGTCGGACTCGGCCGGATGGGCGCGAACATGGCGCGCCGCTGGCGGCGCAGCGGCCACAACGTCGTGGGCTACGCGCGGACCGCCGCCACCGTCGACGGCCTGGTGGCCGACGGCGCAATCGACGCCGGTGCGTCCTCGCTCCGCGACATGGTGGCTCAGCTGCCCGCCCCGCGCGCGATCTGGCTGATGGTCCCGGCGGCGTCAGTGGATGCCACCCTCGACGAGCTCGCGCCGCTGGTGACGGCGGGGGACGTCATCGTCGACGGCGGCAACTCCTGGTACCGCGACGACATCCGGCGCGGGCACGAGCTCGCGCACAGGGGGATCGACTACGTCGACTGCGGGACGAGCGGCGGCGTGTGGGGACTGGAGCGCGGCTACTGTCTCATGATCGGCGGGCCCGGCGACGCGGTCGCGGCCCTCGATCCCCTCCTCCGCGCCCTCGCACCCGGGGTGGACCGCGCGCCGCGGACCCCCGGGCGCGAGGGCGTTCCCGCGACCGAGGAGGAGGGCTATCTCCACTGCGGCCCGGCGGGGGCGGGCCACTTCGTGAAGATGGTCCACAACGGGATCGAGTACGGCGTCATGGCCGCCAATGCCGAGGGCTTCAACACGCTCCACCATGCCAGCGCCGGCCGCTCGGACCGCACGGTCAACGCCGAGACCAGCCCGCTCAGCGACCCCGCCCTGTACCAGTACGAGATCGACCTCCCGGCCGTGGCCGAGCTGTGGCGGCGGGGCAGCGTCATCGCCTCCTGGCTGCTCGACCTCACCGCCCAGGCGATGGTCGCCGACCGCGATCTCGCCGGCTGCGGCGGCATGGTCTCGGACTCCGGCGAAGGCCGCTGGACGAGCATCGCGGCGATCGAGACGTCTACCCCCACCCCGGTGCTCACCAGCGCGCTCTACTCGCGCTTCACATCGCGCGGCGAGGAGACGTTCGGCAACGAGGTGCTGTCCGCGATGCGCTGGGGGTTCGGCGGTCACGCCGAGCAGAGGAGTGACGGGGACGAACGCTGATGACGGACCCGCTTGCCATCCGCCCCGACGGTGCCTTCGACCTGCTGTCACTGGGCGGCCTAGTCATCCGGCTCGACACGGGCGTCGTCCCGTTCCGTGCCGCTCACGAGGCTGCGATCCATGTCAGCGGGGCCGAGTTCAATGTCGCGGCCAACCTCGCCGCCGCGTTCGGTATGCGCACCGCCATCGCGTCGGCCATGGTCGACTACCCAGTCGGCGAGCTCGTCGCGGAGCGGGTTCGCGCCGCGGGGGTGACCCCGTTCTACCGCCGGTTCGCCCACGATGGTGTCAGCGGACCCAACATCGCTACTGTCTACTCCGATCGCGGTGCTGGCGTGCGCGCCCCCTTGGTCTTCTACAACCGCGCCAACGAGGCCGCCAGTCGGCTCAGGCCGGGCGACTTCGACTGGGCTGCCATCTTCGGTCAGGGCGTGCGCTGGTTCCACTCCAGCGGTCTGTTCGCCGCCCTGTCCGAGTCCACGCCGGAGCTGTTGGCGGAGGCGATGCAGGCGGCGCGCAGCCACGGTGCAGTCGTGTCCTACGACCTCAATTACCGCGCCAAGTTGTGGAAGCCTCGGGGGGGAGAGGCTTGCTGCCAGGCGGTCACCCGCCGTTTGGTGGAGCAGGTCGATGTGCTGGTGGGCAATGAGGAGGACATCCAGCTCGCCATGGGGATCGCGGGTCCTGAGGCGGCGCGCGCCTCGGCCCTCGACCCAGCCGCGTTCGTGGTCATGACGGAGGCGGTCCGGGAGCGCTACCCGCGTATCAAGCTCGTCGCCACCACACTGCGCGAGGTGCATTCCGCGAACCGGCACCTCTGGAGC
The DNA here is from genome assembly GCA_963741915.1 of uncultured Chloroflexia bacterium. Classification (GTDB taxonomy): domain Bacteria; phylum Chloroflexota; class Limnocylindria; order Limnocylindrales; family CSP1-4; genus CAIXZV01. The sequence goes on from CAVUJW010000008.1 coordinate 20,350, forward strand.
GCCGTGGTCTGGGCCGATGGCGAAGTCCACCGGGCGCCGACGATCGAGCTCGACGTCGTCGACCGTGTCGGCGGCGGCGACGGCTTCGCCTCGGGCCTCATCTACGGGATGCTCAGCGGCCTGCCCATTGAGGAGGCACTGCGCCTGGGCTGGGCCCACGGCGCGCTGCTTACGACATACCCGGGCGACACGACCATGGCGACCCTCGCCGAGATCGAAGCCCTCGCAGCCGGCGGGTCTGGGCGGATCCAGCGATGAGCCCAACGAGGCGGCGGGGCCGGTGCGCGATCCGTCACCCGGCGCGTTCAGCCCCTGTGAAGACGCATCGCCGCGATCCGGGTCGTCGAGTGAGGACCCCGAACCTCGCTTGAGAGGGTGTCCAGCGGCCGGATCGACACCGCGCGCGTCCACTCCACCATCGCAGCGCCTCGGAGCTTGAGCAGGATCGAGCCACCGTGCGTCTCAGAAAAGCATATGCGCATGGGCTAGCATTACGCGCTTGGAGCGGTGGAGGCTCATCGGCGGGCGTGTCGATGGCCTCCAGTCCGGCCGAGTCACGAAGCACATGCGCTTCGTGAGCACGAAACCTGTCGGGGTGTGGCGCAACGGTGGCGCACGTGCTTTGGGAGCACGAGGATGTGGGTTCGAATCCCACCGCCCCGACCACTCTTCCTTGTTTGGTGTGGGTCGCCCTTGTCCACCCCATATGACGCCTTCCTGCTCGTGTCGTTCGGCGGGCCCGAGTCCCCCGATGACGTGATGCCGTTCCTCGAGAACGTCACGCGGGGCAGGGGGATCCCCCGCGAACGACTCGAGGCCGTGGCGCATCACTACCTGGCGCTCGGTGGGGTGAGCCCGATCAACGACCAGAACCGCGCGCTCGTCGCAGCACTGCGGGCCGAGTTCGCGTCGCGCGGGATCGACCTGCCGGTTTACTGGGGCAACCGGAACTGGGTGCCGTACCTGACGCCGGAGCTCCAGCGCATCGGCGCGGACGGCCATCGCCGCGTCCTGGCGCTGGCGACGAGCGCCTACGCCTCGTATTCCGGATGCCGCCAGTACCGCGAGGACCTGGCCCGATCCCTGCAGGAGGCCGGCCTCGCCGGGAAGCTCTCGATCGACAAGATCCGCCACTACTTCGATCACCCGGGGTTCATCGCCCCATTCGCGGACAGCCTCGCCGCCGCCCTGGCGAGGTTCGCGCGGGACGGCATCGACGCTGCGTCCACCCGGCTGCTGTTCACGACGCATTCGATCCCGGCCTCCATGGCGGAGGCCTCCGGCCCACCCGGCCGGTTCGAGCCGCCGGGGGCCTACGTTGCCATGCACCGCGCGGCGGTCGAGAGCGTTGTGCGCGATGTTCGCGCCCGCGGCATCGAGGTGCCGGTGTGGTCGCTCGTCTACCAGTCGCGCAGTGGCTCGCCCGACGTCGCGTGGCTCGAGCCGGACATCAACGACGCCCTCAGGGCCGGGTTCGAGGACGGGATGCGGGCCGCGGTCATCGTGCCCATCGGGTTCGTCAGCGACCACCTCGAGGTGGTCTGGGACCTCGACCATGAAGCGCGCGAGACGTGCGAGGCGTTGGGGATCCCGATGATCCGGGTGGCCACCCCCGGGACACACCCGGCGTTCGTCACCGCGATCGCGGACCTGGTAGAGGAGCGGTCCGCAGGGTCGACAGGCGTCGCGTTGAGCCCGCTCGGACCATGGCCCTCGGTATGCCCGGTCGGTTGCTGTGCGAATCCACGCGCCGAGCTGCCCACCGTCGCCGGCGAGGATTCGACGACCGGCTGGCTGGGCCCAGCTGGAGCCCCGGCGTCGCCGACGGTCTCCGGGCGGCCCTGACCGAGCCCCGAAACCGATCGCCCGGATCCGTCATGCGCCGGGATCAGCCGCCGACGCGCTCGATGGGAAGCCCGGCGGCCGCCCACGCCGTGAACCCGCCGTCGAGATCGGTGGCCCGGGCGAACCCGAGATCGCGCAGGGTCGCGGCGGCGAGGCTCGACGAATAGCCGTCGGCGCACACGAGGATCACCTGTCGCTCGACGTCGGCGAGCCGCGGGTCCTCGAACCCCGACGCTGGGTCGAGGCGCCAGAAGAGCACCGAAAGCGGCACGTGCACGGAGCCGGGAATGGTGCCCACGGCCGCCCGTTGCTCGGCGCAACGGGTGTCCACCACGACCGCCCCGGATTCCGCCGCGTCCCGGACCGCACGCGGCTCGAGCCGCTCGATGCGCGACCGCGATGCGGCCAGCAGGTCGTTGATCGTCCGCCGCTCAGGCATCGGGTGCCTCCTCGTGTCGCCCGATTGTCGGGCCACATGTCAATCAGCAGCAGCCCCCGCCACCGCAGCAGCCCGCCTCGGCCACCGGCAGCGGCGGCCTGGAGCGATCGACCTGCGGCGCCGCGTCCATGGGCTTGGTCGCCTTGATGATGGCGCTGACCATCCCCTCGGCGACGTCGTGGGTCGGCGTGAGCGACACGTCGGCCAGCCCGACGGCCTCGAGGCCCGCCCGGAACTCCGAGAACGACAGCGCGCCCGCGATGCAGCCGGTGTAGGAGCCGCGCTCGGCGCGCTCCTGGGGCGACAGCCGATCCGCGGCCACGATGTCGGTGATCCCGATCCGGCCGCCGGGCCGCAGGACCCGCGCGATCTCGCGGAACACGGCCGGCTTGTCAGCGGCGAGGTTGACCACGCAGTTGCTGATCACGACGTCGACCGATTCCGCGGGCAGCGGGATGTCCTCGATGTGGCCGCGGACGAACTCCACATTGGTCGCCCCGGCCTCCGCGGCATTGCGCTGTGCGAGCGCGAGCATCTCGTCGGTCATGTCGAGGCCGATCGCCCGGCCCGTGGGCCCGACCCGCTTCGCCGACAGCAGGACGTCGATCCCGCCGCCCGAGCCCAAGTCGAGCACGCGCTCGCCCTCGTGCAGCTCCGCGACGGCAATCGGGTTGCCGCAGCCGAGCGATGCGAGGACGGCCGCCTCGGGCAGCTGGGCGCGCTCGAGCGCGGAGTAGAGCTCCGCGCCCACGGCCTCGGGTTCGTTCCCACAGCAGCTCCCCGCGGAGGCCTGGAGCGCGGCCTCCGCGTACCTGGCACGGACCTGCTCGTGGATCGTTCCGCTGGTGTCGATGGTTCCATTGGTCATGGCGCGAGCTCCTTCAGGGCTGGCGGGACGCATGCTGTATTGATACTTGACGATATCAACGGTTGTCAATACTATACGTCGGGATGAAACGGCTCACCGATCCCGACGCGCTGCTGCTCCATGGTGCTGCCGACCCGACCCGGCTCGCGATCCTGCGCCAGCTGGCGGGTGGCGGGGACGTGTGTGCGTGCGACTTCACCGCGTGCTGCACGGTCGCCCAGCCGACCGTGAGCCACCACCTCAAGGTGCTGCGCGAAACGGGGTGGGTGCGGGCCGAGCGTCGGGCGTCGTTCGTCTACTACACCCTGCGCCCCGAGGCGGTCGGGCGGTTCCGAACCCTGGCCGGCGAGCTGGCACCGCTGCCGTCCATCGCCCGCCCGCGATCGCTGCCGGTCGTCCAGCCGACCGCCTGAGCCGCCGTCAGGCGGTGGGGACGGGATCCGAGGTGCCGAGCCGGTTGCCCGAAGCGTCGAGGGCGACCACCACGACGACCGCCGCCGATTTCGCGTCGATGACCTCGGTGATCACGGTTTCGAAGCCGGTCCGCGGCGCGATCGCCACCTGGGTCAGCCCGCTCGCAGAGGCGCCCGCGTAGAGGGCCCACGACCGGACCTCGGTCGCCCCGTTCCAGCTCGCGTAGGCGATCACGCGGCGCTGCGACGACGTCACCTCGACCAGCGGATCGATGGCCAGTGCCGGGCGATCGGTGGGCCTGCCCGTCCAGGCCGAGCGCACGTCGCGGTACGACTGCTTGCCGGCCGGGAGGCTGGCATCGAACACGACCCCACCGTCCGGCCCGAACTCCGTGAGCACCGGCTGCGATCCCCAGCCCACCAGGGCGTTGCCGTTGTGCAGGATCTGGATGTTGCCCTGGCTCGAGACCTCGAGGCCGTCGGGACGTTCGTAGCTCCGGACGAGGGTCGCCGTCATCGCCGTCTCATCCAGGCGCAGGACGAGGCCCCGGGCATGATCGGGCGGCTTCTGGTCGTCGAAGATCGTGATCGTGCCGTCCGCCTGCCGCCGGGCGTCGTGCTGCCACCCGAAGGCGGTGCCGTCGCCCATTCGGAAGTCACTCTTCCGGCCACCCAGCCGCCACGCGATCTCGCCGGTCGAGCGGTCGACCTTGTACACGGCGCTGGTGTTGCGCGCGGAGACCAGCAGGCTGCCGTCGTCGTCCACGTGGATCGAGTTCGCGTGCACGTAGTCGTACGCCCCGGTCTCCGGGGGACCGTCGAGCACCGTCTCGTCGAGCCCGATGTGATCGACCGTGTGCCACTCGAACCGACGCTCGCCGGTCGCCAGGTCGATCTCGACCACCGCGCAGTCGAGCACCTGCGCGGGTGCCTTCGATCCGGTGGCGTCGGGCGATGCAGTGGCGTCGGGCGATGCGGTCGCGTCGGGCGACGGGACGCCCTTGTCGATGAAGAACAGGGCCGTGCCTTCCGGGGTGACGTGGAACTCGTGGAGATCTGCGCCGCCACCATCGGGATGGATGCGGGCGACCTCCCGGTAGGTCCCGTCGACGATCACGTACGCGCCGTCGCCGATGCCGCCGTTGACTGAGCCCTCCCACCAGCACAGCGCCGGACTGCCCCGGTACTGGATGACCTGGAGGTTGGCCGCGTGGTCGTCCGCCTGGTGCATCCAGACGAGCTCGCCGGCCTCGTCGTAGATCGTCGGGCCGTCCGGCCCGTCGCCGTTATTGGGCGTCATCAGCAGCAGCCCCGGGGCCGTGCCCGCGGCCGGTGTCCGGATGATCAGCGCCGGCGGACGGAGGTCGGGGCGGGACCGGAACGCCATCCGCGGCCCGGGCGGGGTGGGTGAGGGGGTCGGCCCGCCGCCGGGTGCCGTCCCGGTCGGCGCCGGGGTCTCGGTGACCGGGCTGGCGAGGGCGAGACCGGAGTTGCCAGAGCTCGACGGCGAGGGACCGGGACCCCCCGACCGCCCCAGCTCGATGCCGACCGCGGTGACCACGGCGGCGCCCGCGACGGCACCGGCCGAGGCCAGCAGCGCCCGGCGCGAGATGGTCCGTTGACCGGCGTCGGAGGACGGCGGACCGTCGGATGAGGCGCGGGGCGTTGACACCGATGTTGCCTCCTGTGCCGGCGTAGGGTAGCCGGATCTGAGCACGTCGTCCGAATTGGGCGCATCCGGGACTGTCGGTGCCGCCTTGCCGCTGCATGACAATCGCACCGGTCCCCGCGGCCCGGGCATGACGGGCCGTCCGGACGGCGAGGTTGGAGCGTGTCAGCCCTGACCCTCCGGGCGTCGTCCGGGTCCAATCCGTGGGCGTCCTGATCGAGCGGCCGGCGCCTGCCCCGGCCCCGGAGCCGGAGGCATCGATGGACACCACCTGGGTCGGGATGACGTGGCTGCACGCCTTGGGCATGGTCGGCCTGCTCGGCTATTACGCGAGCCTCGCGCTGGTGGTGCTTCCGTCGCTCGGACGCTCCCTCGACGGTGCAGCGATGGCCCGCGCCGTCGCCGCGATCGGCCACCGGTCGCGCCCGATGCTGGTCGTCACCGCCGTCCTGTTCCTGGTGAGCGGCATCTACCTCCTGGTCAGCGCCGGCCGCTACGCCGGCGCGGGCAACCTGTTCGCCACGACCTGGACCACGATGCTCACGGTGAAGCACCTCCTCGTGCTGGTGATGCTGGCGCTGGGCGTGGCGGTGGACCGGCTGGGGGTCGCCGTGGGCAGCGCCGGTTCCGAGGACGAGCGCCGGACGCTGGCCGGGGTGCTCGGGCTGGCCACCGAGGGCATGACCGCGCTGGGCGCCCTGATCCTGGTGCTGACGGCGGTGGCACAGGCAAGCTGACCGGGCGTGCCGACCGGCGCCGCCGCGGGTCCGCCCGGCCCGCAGCGGCGTAGCATCGCGGGCATGCATCGGCATGCTCGCGCCGTCGCCAGGTTCGTCCTCGTGGTGGGCGTGTCGCTTGCGCTTGCGACCCTCGCCGTCGAGGTCCTCGAGCACAGCTTCGGGGTGGTCAACGCATCGTCGCTGTACCTGGTCGCGGTCGTCCTTGCCGCGCTCCTGGTGGGCACGGGCGGAGCGATCACCGTCGCGGTCGGCGCCTTCCTCGTCTACAACTTCCTGTTCACGGAACCTCGCTTCACCTTCGCGATCCACGATCCGGGCGTGCTGCTGAGCGTGATCCTGCTGCTGTTCGTGGGGGTTGTCGTCGGCCAGCTGGCCGCGCTCCAGCATGGTCGCGCGGAGGCGGCTCGGGCGCGCGAGCGCGAGGCCCGGGCGATGTTCGGGGTCAGCCGCTCGCTGGCCACCCGCGATACGACCGCGGCGGCCCTGGCCCAGATCACCCAGGTCCTGCGCACCGAGACCGGCATGCAGCGCGCCTGGGTGGCGATCGGCACCGACCCAGCGGTGGAGCGCGTGGCGGCGGACACCGGTGACGGCCAGGCGCCCGCGCCCCCGGCTCGGCTGCGGGTCCTGCAGCGGACGCCCGGGGACGAGCCGGCGCGCTGGGTGCGCGTGCAGCGGCCTGGGGCGGCCGCCGGGCGACCCCCCGCCCAGCTCGACACGTACCGGGTTCGGATCGAGGCCAGCGGCGAGCCGCTCGGCTCCGTCTGGGCGCTGCGCGACCGGGATCGCGACGAGCCGGACCAGACCGAGACCCGGCTGCTCGCCGCCGCCGCCGACCAGATCGGCCAGGCGCTGACCCACGACCGGGTCGAGGAGCGGACGCGGGCGGCCGAGATCGCGGAGCAGAGCGATGCCCTCAAGTCGGCGCTGCTCCAGTCGGTGTCGCACGACCTGCGCACGCCGCTGGCCACCATCCGTGCGGCGGCGGGCAGCCTCCGACCGGGCGTGCCATTGAGCGACCCGGATCGCCAGGCGAGCGCGGATGCCATCGAGCGCGAGGTGGAGTACCTCAACCGCCTGGTGACCAACCTGCTGGACCTGTCGCGGATCGAGGCCGGGGCGCTGCGGGCTCGCCGGGACGTGTTCGAGCTGGACGACGCGTTGGCGCGCGCGATCGAGAGCATCCGCCCCCGGCTGGGCATGCGCCGGCTCGAGGTGAGCCTGGGCGCGCCGCCCGTCGAGATCGACCCCGTGTTCGTCGACGAGGCGGTCGCCAACGTGCTGGACAACGCGCTCAAGTACACGCCCGACGGCGCCACGCTGCGGATCTCGGCCGGCAGCACGGAGGAGGCCCGGGTGAGGGTCACGGTCGAGGACGACGGGCCGGGAGTGCCGGACGACGTCCTGCCCCGCCTGTTCGACAAGTTCTACCGGGCTCCCGGCGCGCCAGGAGGCTCGCGCGGTGGCACGGGGATCGGGCTCGCCGTCGCCCGCGGGCTGGTCGAGGCGTCCGGGGGCCGGGTCACTGCACGTCGCAGCGCGCTCGGCGGCCTCGCCATCGATCTCGACCTGCCGATGGCGATGGTGCCCGAGGAGCTCTCGACCGGTCGGCCAGGATGAGCCCGTCCGGCGCCGGACCGACGATCCTGGTCGTCGAGGACGACGGCGAGACCCGGTCGGCGCTCGCCCGGGAGCTCGTGGCGGCGGGGTATGGGGTGGTCGAGGCCGCCGACGGGCGGAGCGCCCTCGAGCGCTGGGAGCAGCGCCGGCCCGACCTCGTGCTGCTGGACCTCGGGCTGCCCGATATGGACGGTTTGCGCGTGGTGGGCGCGATCCGGCGCGCCGGCGCCACGACGCCGATCGTGATCCTGTCCGGTCGATACGAGGAGCGCGAGAAGGTCGATGCGCTCGACCGTGGCGCCGACGACTACGTGACCAAGCCGTTCGGCGTGGACGAGCTGCGCGCGCGCCTGCGCGTCGCGCTTCGGCGAGCGTCGGGCCCGGCGGGCGACGCTGCGGGTCGCGTGACCGCGGGCCCGGTCGTCCTCGACGCGACCCGCCACGAGGTCCGGGTGGACGGTCGCCTGGTCGACCTCACGCCCCGCGAGTTCGAGCTGCTGCGGGTGCTGCTGACCCAGCGCGGACGCGTCGTGACCAAGGGCCGGCTGCTGCGCGCGGTGTGGGGCGAGGCCTACCAGGGCGAGGACAGCTACGTGTACGTCCACGTGAGCCAGCTGCGTCGCAAGCTGGCCGCCGCGGATCCCAGCGGGCAGGTGGAACGGCTGATCGTCACCGAGCCGGGGATCGGCTATCGTGTGCGCGACCTGCCGGGCTCCGAGGGGCCCGAACCGGCCGAGACCTTAGGGAAACCTAAGGCGCCCGCACCCTGATGACGTCCTGCTCCTCTTGGGATCGCGCGCGATGCTTGTGGCATGGAACCCGTTCCCGAGGCGGGCGTCGAGACGGAGTCGCGCCGCCGTACACGGGCGAGCTGCGGCTGGTTCGTGAGGCGGTCCTGATGGTCGCATCGAACGGCTCCCGGCGGGTGGTCGTCGCCGGTCTCCTCCACGGCGACCAGATCGCCGATGCGTGCCAACGCCTCGCGCTGCGAGTCGGGCGTCCGGGTCGTTCCCCTCCGGTCGGCCGTCACCGGGCGTCTCGACTTCGCCGTCGAGCGCGGGATCACGACTGCCCGGCAGCCCGCTCCCGGATGGTCGCTGCGGCCCGCGCTCGAGGGCAGCCGGTGATCGGCGGCCGACGGTCGCTCCAGGGTCGGAAGGCCGGCGACCGCCGGGTCCGGGTGGAGCGTCCCCATTCGGCCTACTTCCGCTACGCCGGCCCGAACCAGCTGGTCGCCAAGCCGACCGCATCCGTCCCGCGGACGCGAATGGGCCGGGCGCTGGTCCGCCTCAAGGCCGGGCTGCTGGGTCGACCCCTGGCCAGCGAGGAGGAGATCGACGAGCGACTGTCCAAGCGCAAGGCGCTGCCGATCTTCAGCTCCGACGCCATCTCCTCCTCGGCGTACGCGACCGAGGAGATCCTGCGCGTGCTGGTCATCGGTGGCGCGGCCGCGTTCCTGCTGAGCGTCCAGCTCGCGGTGGCGATCACCGTCCTGCTGGCCGTGGTCGCGTTGTCGTACCGCCAGGTCTGCCGGGCATTCCCCAACGGCGGTGGCGCGTACGCCGTGGCGCGCAAGGAGCTGACCCCGCTCCTGGGCCTGGTGGCGGCAGCCGCCCTGCTGATCGACTACGTGATGACGGTCGCCGTCTCGACGTCGTCCGCCGTGGAGCAGCTGATCTCGATCTCGCCCGCGCTCAACGCCTTCCGGATCGAGTTCGCGCTGGCCTCGATCGCGCTGATCACGATCGCCAACCTCCGCGGTCTTCGCGAGTCCGGGAACATCTTCGCGGTACCCACCTACCTGTTCGTCGGGCTCGCCCTGCTGATCGTCGGCATCGGGCTCGCCCGGGTCATCACCGGGCAGGTCACGCCCACCCCGCAGCACGCCGAGGCGATGCGCCTCGGCACCCAGAGCCTGGGGCTGTTCCTCGTCCTGCGGGCGTTCGCCAGCGGCTCCGTGGCGCTGACCGGGACCGAGGCGATCGCCAACGGCGTGCCCGCGTTCAAGCCGCCGGAGGCCAGGAACGCGGCCAACACCCTGATCGCGATGGCGGTCCTGCTGGGCGTGCTGTTCATCGGGATCACGATCATCGCGGATGCCTATCGGATCGTGCCGTCCGAGGAGGGCTCGGGCGGCCCGACGGTGATCGCGCTCGTTGCCCAGACCGTGTTCGGCCGGGACAACCCCCTCTACTACGTGTTCCAGGGGGCGACGGCGCTGATCCTGTTCCTGGCCGCGAACACGAGCTACAACGCCTTTCCGCGCCTCGCCGCGCTGCTCGCGGAGGATGGCTACATGCCCCGCCAGTTCGCCTTCCGCGGCGACCGTCTGGCCTTCTCGTGGGGCATCGTCCTGCTGTCCGCGGTGGCAGGGCTGCTGCTCGTCTACTTCGGCGGCGTGACCACGCTGCTGATCCCGCTGTACTCGGTCGGTGTGTTCGTGTGCTTCACGCTGAGCCAGGGCGGCATGGTCCTCCACTGGTTGCGCAACCGGGAGCCGGGCTGGTGGTGGCGGCTCGCGATCAACGCGTTCGGCATGGTGCTGACCGCCGTGGTCCTGCTCGTGGTCGCCTCGGTCAAGTTCGTCCACGGTGCCTACCTGGTGGTGATCCTCATCCCCACCCTGGTCGGGATCATGCTGTTCATCAACCGCCAGTACGCCGCCTCCCGGTCCCAGCTGGCCGTCCGGTCGGACTTCGTCGTCCCGGCGCCCCGGCGCGACGAGCGCGCGATCATCCCGGTGCCGGCCCTCAACCGGGCCGTGGTCCGCGCGATCAACGTGGCGCGCTCGGTGTCGGAGGACGTCACGGCTGTCTACATCAGCGACGATGCGGAGTCGTCCGCCCGGATGCGCCAGCGCTGGGAGCGCCAGGTCCCGGGCATCCCGCTGGTGATCGTCGAATCGCCGTACCGCGCCCTGACCGGACCCCTCGTCGCGTACCTCGACGTGCTCGACCGGGCGTGGCCGCCCGACAAGCCGGACCCGATCACGTTCGTGGTCATCCCCGAGTATGTGGCCCGTCACTGGTGGGAGCGGGTGCTCTACAACCAGTCCGCGCGCCGGCTGCGCACCGTCCTGCTCGGCCGGCCGCACACGGTGGTGGTGGACGTGCCCTACCGGCGCGACGATCCGCAGGATGACGAGCCGGACCGCCACGAGCGCGCGCCCGATGACGCATCGATCTACCAGCCGGTGGGCGCGTCGATCATCTCGTCCTGAGCTGCGGGCCAGGGGCACGGCCCCTTCCTGGGGGGCTGCCGGATGCGGATCAGGTAGCCTTGTCGGGTCGGCCGGTCGTGCCCAACGACCGACAGGGCGCGATCGGGACCACCGGGGTCCGCGATCGAACGGCGAGGGGAGCGGGGCGTGCGGAGGCTGGGAGCGCGACGGGGGGCGGCGCCGATCCTTGCCGGTTTGCTGCTGGCCGTCACGGGAGTTCCTGCTGCGACCGCGTCCGGGCCGGACCAGCCGGCCGCCGCTCCCCGACCAGCGCCGGCCGCGCGGGTCGACGGCCGGGATCGCCGGACAAGCGGCACGCTGATCGTCAAGTTCCGGACCGGGGTGACGACCGCAGCCCGTTCCCGGAGCCGCGGACGGGCGGGCGTGGCGCGCGTCCGATCTCTTCGCTCGATCGGAGCCGAGGTCGTCCGCCCGGGCGCCGGTGATGCCCTGGGCGCCGCGCTCGCGGCGCTGTCCCGTGATCCCGATGTCGAGTATGCCGAGCCCGACGATCCGATCAGCCTCGCGACGGACCCGGCCCAGGAGCCGCTGCTGTCCGACCAGTGGGGGCTCGAGAACGACGGCACGACCTGCGTCGCGGACGTCCCGTGCCGGCCCGACGTCGACATCGACGCGACCGCGGCCTGGCCGCAGGCGACGGGCGCCGGGGTCACAGTCGCCGTGCTCGACGACGGCGTCGACTTCGGCAACGGCGAGCTGGCAGGGCAGGCCTGGACCAACCCGGGCGAGACCGGGCTCGACGCGGGTGGCGCGGACATGGCGACCAACGGGATCGACGACGACGGCGACGGGTTCGTGGACGACGTCCATGGTGCGAACCTGTGCACCGACGCCGCGCCGCAGGTCCTGCACGTCGCCGGCAAGGACTGGCACGGCACCGCGGTTGCGAGCGTCCTCGCCGCGGCAGCCAACCGATCCGGCATGGTGGGGGTCGCACCGGACGCGCGGATCATGGCCGTCCGCTGGCTCGAGCCGGCCTGCGCTTGGGTGAGCTTCGCGGTTGAGGCGATCGACTACGCGATCGCCGGGGGCGCCCACGTGATCAACGCCTCCTGGGGGACGAATGACCGCAGCCTGGCGCTGCTGGACGCGGTCGACCGGGCTGCCGGCGCGGGCGTGCTCATCGTGGCCGCGGCGGGCAATGACGGCGGCACCTTGCCCTACTACCCGGCGGCCTACGACGCCCCCAACGTGATCTCGGTGGGCGCGCTCCAGGCCGACGGCCGGCTGGCGGACTACTCCAACCACGGCCGGGCGGTCGACGTGGCGGCCCCCGGCAGCGCGATCCTGGCCGCGGACGTTCGAGACGGATCGCTCAGCCTGGTGGATGGCACGTCGTTCGCGGCACCGCACGTCTCGGGGGTGGCCGCCCTGGTCGGCCAGCTGCGGCCGGACCTGCTCGCGGATCCGATCGCGCTCCGGGCGCGGCTGATCCGCTCGGGCTGGCGCGACGCACGGATCGCGAGCCCCGTGACCGCGAGCGGCAGGGTCGTGGACGCGGGCTATGCGCTCGACGTCACCGCGCCGCCGGCGCCCGCCTGGGTCACCGGGGCCGCGCAGCGCGGGGCCACCCTCGGGACCGTCTCCGTCTCGACGCGCCTGACCTGGGCGCCGTCCATCGACGAGACCGGCATCGACAGCTACCAGGTGCACGAGCGGAAGGCGGGCACGACGGCCTGGAGCACGGTGACCAGCTCGACCACCGGCCGCTCGGCCGCCGGCCGGCTGGGCATCGGGACCGCCTACGAGATCCGGATCACCGCGCGTGACGTCGGCGGCAACACGACCTCGGTCGTGGTGCCGCTGCGCCTGGTCCGCCACCAGGAGGGCTACGCCGCGTACGGCCGCGGCTGGCATCGGACGGCGTGGGCCAGCGCGTCCGGCGGCCACACCCGCTACGCGACGCGGGCCGGCAGCCGGGCGACGTTCTCGTTCACCGGACGGTCGGCGGCGCTGGTGATGCCGGAGGGCAGGGGGGAGGGCCGGGCGCGGGTGTACGTCGACGGCGTCTACGCCACGACGGTCAACCTTCACGCCGCGTCGACCCACGCTCGCCGCGTCGTGTTCTCACGATCCTGGCCGGAGTCCGGAGCGCACCGGCTGAAGGTCGTCGTGGTGGGCACCGCGGGGCATCCGCGGGTCGACATCGACGCCCTCGTGGTGGGCCGCTAGCGGCGAGGGTTCAGGCGTCGGCGGGCCGGCCGCGGTCGCGCAGCCCGGACGGCACGGTTCAGCCCGGGGTAAGCGACGCTTCCAGCACGCCGTCCCGCGCGACGAACGAGAAGCCCTCGGAGGCCAGCAGCTCGTGCATCGGCGCGTTGTCGGGGGCGAGCTCGGCCAGGAGGTGCGCGACGTGCTCGCCGCGGGCGACCTGGATGGCGCCGCGCACGAGGGCGACCCCGATCCCCCGGCGCTGCCAGGCGTCGGCGACGACCATGGTCAGGCGGCGGTCGTCGGTGGCGTGGACCCGGGCGACCCGGGCGACACCCGTGATCTCGGGACCGTCGGGCCCGGCCGCCTCGGCGACCAGCGCGAACTGCGCGGTCGTAGTCGACGAAGCAGATCCGCGTCAACCGCTCATGGGCCGTCCGCTCCGAGAGCGGCCGGTCCTTGCCATACCGGGCACGGACGGTCTCGGCCGACAGGCGGCCGTGGAAGCGCGCGACGGCCGGCTCGTCCTCGGGCCGGATCGGGCCGGACGGTGAGCGGCACGCCATCGTCGGTGGTGGTCTCGCGGAGGTACTCATGCGGGTAGGGACGGATCGCCAGCCGCGGCAGGTCGACCTCCGGGATCGACGAGGGGTGGAGGACCACCCGCGCGTCGAGCGCGATGATCCGCTCCGGTGACGCGAGCAGCGGGTTGATGTCGATCTCGGCGATCCGGGGCTGCTCCGCCACGAGCTCGCTGAACCGGACGAGGAGCGCGGCGAGCACGTCGAGGTCGACGGCCCTGCGGCCGCGGACGCCGCGGAGCGCGGTCGCGATCGTGGTCTCCTCGATGAGGTGGCAGGCCAGGTTGGTGTTGAGCGGCGGCAGTGCGAGCGCACGATCGCGGAACACCTCGACCAGCTGGCCGCCCATCCCGAACAGGAGCACGGGGCCGAACTGCGGATCGGGGCTGCTGCCGACGATGAGCTCGTACCCGCTCCAGTTGATCATCGGCTGGATGGTCACGCCCTCGAAGTGCTCGGGGCCCACCTTGGCCGCGACCGATTCGCGGATCCGCTCGAACGCCTCGCCCACGGCCGTTGCGTCGCGCAGGTTGAGGCACACGCCGCCGACATCGGTCTTGTGGGTGATCGTGCGGCTGAGCAGCTTGGCCACGACGGGGTAGCCGATCTCCTCGGCCGCCGCGACCGCCTCTTCGGGCGTCTGGGCGAGCTCGGTGTCGGTGATCGGGATGCCGTAGGCGGCGAGGACCTTCTTGCTCTCGTACTCGGTGAGCAGCGTCCGGCCCTCCGCCGTGACGTCCGCGATGATCTGGTCGACCTCCTCGCGGAACTCGCCACGCTCGGGGGCGACGGGCAGCCGCGGCGTCTCGTACAGGGACCGCAGGTTCTCCGCGTACCGCCACAGGTCGTTGAACAGGCCGCACGCGGTGTCCGGGTAGGCGAACGTGGGGATACCCGCCTCGCGCAGGATCGCAGCGCCCTCGGCCACCTCCTCGCCGCCCATCCAGGACGCGAGCACCGGCTTGCCCTCGATCCGGGCGTGCCGCACGAGGGCCCGCGCGGTCGCGGTCGGGTCCGTCATCGCCTGGGGCGTGAGGATCACCAGCAGCCCGTCGGTCTCGGGGTCCGCCGCGGCGACCTCCAGGGCCTGCGCGTAGCGCTCGGGCGGGGCATCGCCGATGATGTCGATCGGGTTGTTGTGGCTCCAGACCGCCGGAAGCACGGCGTTGAGCCGCTCCATCGTGGCCGGGGTGAGCTCGGTCAGCTCGCCCCCGCCGCTGATGAGGGCGTCGGTCGCGAGGACGCCCGGCCCGCCGGCGTTGGTCACGATCGACAGCCGTCGGCCCCTGGGCCTGGGCTGCTTGGCCAGGATCTCGGATACCTCGAACAGCTCGCTGATCGAATCCACGCGCAGGACTCCGGCCCGCCGGAACGCCGCGTCGAGCACGTCGTCGGAGCCGGTCAGCGAACCCGTGTGCGAGGCCGCGGCCTTGGCCGCCTGGGCCGTCCGGCCCGGCTTGATCACGATGATCGGCTTGGTCAGGGCGACCTCGCGCGCGGCCGACAGGAAGGCCCGCGCGTCGCCGATCGTCTCCATGTAGATGACGATGCTGTCGGTGTTGGGGTCGTCGCCCAGGTAGTCGATGGCATCGCCCCAGCCGACGTCGAGCATCGAGCCCAGGGAGACGATCGACGAGAAGCCCGACGTCTTCGTGCGCCGCCCAGTCCAGGATCGCGGTCAGCAGCGCCCCCGACTGCGAGATGAAGCCGACGCGCCCCGGGTTCGCGATCCCGGCCGCGAACGTCGCGTTCATGCGCTCGACGGGGTTCATGATGCCCAGGCAGTTGGGCCCGACCACGCGGATCCCGTGCCGTCGCGCCGCCTCGAGCACCCGCCGCTCGAGCTCCACGCCTTCGGGGCCGACCTCCTTGAAGCCCGCGCTGATGATGATCACGCCGCGCACGCCCGCCCGGCCGCACTCGTCGACCAGGTCCGGCGCGGTCCTGGCCGGGGTCACGATCACCGCCAGGTCCACCGGCTCGCCGATCGCCGACACCGACGGATAGGCCTTCACGCCCAGGATCGCCGGCCGCGTCGGGTTGACCGGGTAGACCGTGCCGCCGAAGGGCGACGACAGCAGGTTCCACAGGATCGTGCGGCCGACCGAGCCCTCCTTCTCGGTGGCGCCGATGACGGCGACCGAGCGGGGATGGAAGATCGCGTCGAGCGGGCGCCGCGCGTCGCGCAGGATGTCGGCGGTGGGGTCGTGGGCGGGGGTCAGGGTGGTCATCTGGCGGCCTCGGTCGATGGCGGGCGTGCCGGATCGGGGTCCGGTGCGTCGCTAAGGGTCGCCCCGCCGGCCGTTCGCTGCAACGGGCCACGTGGCGCTCGGGGGGACCGGCCGCCCCGCCCCGACCGGGCCATTCGCCGGGCGTCCACGGGCCACCGGTCGACCGCGCGGGGCCGTTACCCGGGCGCCGAGCGACGCTCGGGCTCCCTGGACGCGCCGCGGCCCCCGCCGCGGTCGCGGTTCGTCCGGCCGTGCCCGAGGGCCGTTCGGCACATGGGCGGAGCGGCGGACCTCGGGTACCGTGATCGCGACTCGCGTCCTGCACCCAGGTTCACCGACATGTCGACTGCCGCCGCCCGCCTCCGCCGCATCCATCCCGGCTGGATCCTGGCCGTCCTCGACGTCGTCGGCCTGGCGATCGCGAGCTACCTGTCGGTCGTGGAGCTCGGCGGCGGCGTGCCCTACTGCGGCGCGCTCCACGGCTGCGAGACCGTGGCCCAGAGCGAGTACGCGAGGATCGGGGGCGTCCCGGTCGCGGTGTACGGCGTGGCGCTGTCGCTGGTCCTGCTCACGCTCGCGGTCGCCTGGATCCGGAGCGACAACCCGGTCCTGCTCGACGCCCACTACGGGCTGTCGCTGATCGGCGTCATCTTCGAGATCTACTTCCTGACGCTCCAGCTGTTCGTGATCCACGCGCTGTGCGTGTGGTGCACGGCGTACGGGCTGTCGCTCATCGTCCGCTTCCTGGTGGCGATGGCCATCTGGCTGCGCCGGGGGAGGCTCTCCGCGCGGCTGCGCTGACCGCGCCGGGTCGATGTATCCATCCGTCGCTGCGTCTCGTCCTCCGGGTAGCAGCGACAGGTCGTCGCCGATGGAGGCCATCGAGATGAAGATCACCCAGAACGAGCACCCCGCAGACCGGATCGTGCGCGTCATCCTGGCCGTCGCGCTGGGCGCAGCGCTCCTGACCGGGACGCTCGCCGCGCCGCTCGGCTACGTGGCCGCACTGCTGGCCGCGATGATGCTGGTCACCGGGCTCACGGGCTTCTGCCCGCTGTACGCGCTGGCCGGCATCCGCACCCGCTCGACCCGCTGAGCCCGGAGGCGGATGACGTCTCGATCGACCGGTGGGCCGCCCGAGCTCGGCGAGATCCTGCTCGCCGAGCTGCCGTGGCTGGTGCGCCTGGCCACGCGGCTGACCCGGGATGTCGACCAGGCCGAGGACTGCGCCCAGGAGACGCTGGTCGCGGCATGGCGCCGGTACGACCAGCTGCGCGATCCGGCGGCGCTCCGGGGATGGCTGCGGCGGACGCTGGTCAACCGGATCATCGATCGCTCCAGGGCCCACCACGCGGAGCTCGACATCGGGGCGGTCGAGCTGGACTGGGCCGACGACGCCTGGACGGTGGCCCCGGAGCGGGTCCTCGAGCGTGCCGAGCTGCGCGATGACCTGGAGGACGCCCTCGCTCGACTGCCGGTCATCCTCCGCGTGCCGGTGGTGCTCCACGACGCGCTCGGCTGGACCGGCCCGGAGATCGCCGACACCCTGGGCATCGGGCTGCCGGCCGCCAAGCAACGCCTGCGCCGCGGCCGGATGACGCTGGTGAGCGCCCTGGCCGAGGACGATGCCCGCCGTCGCGCGAGCCTGGCCCAGCCGCTGCGCTGCTGGCGAGCCCGACGGCACGTCTCGGCCTACCTCGACGGCGAGCTCGACCGGTCCACGGCCGCCGCGGTCGAGACGCATCTCGCGTCGTGCCCCACCTGCCCGCCGCTGTACGCGGCCCTCGTCGGCGTGCGCGCCCGGCTCGAGGGGCTGCGCGACCCCGACACCGTGATCGAGGACGCCGTCTCCGAGCGGATCCGGGCGCGCCTCGGGCGACCCGCGGGTGCGTCGGCCACCGGCACCGGGATCGGCGGCGAACCCTAGCGGCGCGGCGGGCCGTCCTCAGCGCGGCGGGCCGGCCTCAGCGCGGCGGGCCGGCGTCGATCCGTGCCCGGAGGCGCTCGAGCGTGGGGTGCTCCCAGTCGGCTTCGATCCACCAGGTCGCTCCGGCGGCCGCGCAGGCCCGCGTGGTCGCCGCACCCGCCGCCGGGTCGCCGACCGGCGTGACGCCGTCCACGACCACGTCGAACGGGCGGTCGGTCGGTGCGATGCCCCGGGCTCCCTCGCCCGCCCGCTCGCGCCGCAGCCAGGCGGTCACCTCGGCAAGGACCGCGGGGTCGCTGGCCGGCCGCCCGTCGGGGCCCGACGCCTGGACCACGATCCCGTCCCAGCGCGCCGCGCGGCGCATCGACCGTTCGTGCGGCCAGGCCCCGACCACCCACACCGGGATGCGCGGCCGCTGGACCGGGCGAGGGCGGAACGTCATCGGCCCGAACCGGTAGTGGTCGCCCGCGAAGGCGAACGGCTCGCCGCTGCCAAGGCCCTCGAGGATGGCCAGCGTCTCGTCCAGGCGGGCGGCCCTGGTCCGCGCGTCGACCGCCTCGCCCACGTTGCCGAACCCGGCATCGTCGAGCGCGCCCAGACCCACGGGCAGCACCAGCCGCCCGCCGGACAGCACGTCGAGGGTCATCGCCTCGCGGGCGAGCTTCCACGGCCGGCGGCGCGAAGGCGCGAACACCATCGCCCCCAGCCGGACGCGGGCCGTGGGCATCGCCATCGCCGCCAGCAGCACCCACGGGTCGTACATCGGCTGCTGGCCGATCGCGATGGCGTCGTAGGTGAACACGCCGTCCCAGCCGGCACGCTCCGCTGCCGCGGCCAGCTCGGCGGCGGTGCGCGGATCACCGATCGTGACCACGATCCCGTACTGCATCGGGTCATGATGCGGCACGCGGGCCGTCCGGCCCGACAACTTCGGGACCTCCCGACGATCGGGCCGCACGCCGTTCCTGCGAGACTGCCCTCGACCCGGAGACGGGTCGGCGCCCCGCGCCCGCCGGAGACCGGCGGTGATGCACCGCCATCGCGTCCTCGTGCGGCGACCCCCCGCTGCGGCGGCCTGGCCGCGGAACCTCCCGGAGGCCCCCAATGCGCTCCCGTATCGCCGTCGCGATCCTGGCCCTGGTGGTCGCGGTCTCGGCGGTGGCCTGCGGCGCGACGGGGGGCGGTGCCGCGACGGGTGGGGCGGCCGGCTCGATCACGATCGGCGATGCCTGGGTCCGCGCCGCGGCGGCGGGGTCGACCTCGGCCGCCTATCTCACGATCACCAATGGCACGACGTCCGACGACGCGCTGATCGCCGTGTTCTCGGGCGCGGCGGGCGAGGCCGGTCTCCACCGCACCTCGACCGGCGCGGATGGCTTGACCGGGATGGAGCCCCTCGAGCGGCTGGAGGTCGGCGCGGGGCAGACGGTGACCCTTGCGCCAGGCGGCGACCACGTCATGCTCATGGGCCTCGTCGGCGACCTCGCCCCCGGCTCGGTGGTGGAGCTCACCCTCACCTTCGAGCATGCCGGCGCGCTGAAGGTGCGGGCCGAGGTCCGGGCGAGCTGAGCGCCCCAGCGATGAACGGGCAGTCCACCATCCCCCCGGATCCGGCGCGCCGACCGGCCGATCCGGGGCACCCTTCGACCGGCGCCTCGCGATCGCCGGAGCGCTCCTGCTCGGTGCGTTGGCTGTCCTGGCCGCGGGGCTGCTCGCGCTCGTGATCCTGGCCCGGAGCGGCGATCTTCCGGGAGCCGCCGCGTCGCCCGCACAGCCGGCCGCGTTTGCCTACGCGGCCGTGCGCTACGCGCGGCCCTGGCCCTGACGGACCAGGACGGCCGGCCATTCGCGCTGGCCTCGCTCGAAGGCCGTCCGGTGCTGGTGTTCTTCGGCTACACCCACTGCCCCGATGTCTGCCCGGCCACGGTGGGGGTGATCAACGAGGCGCTTGCCGAGACCCGGCCCGGCGCCCGGGTGGTGTTCGTCACCGTCGACCCGGAGCGCGACGACGTGGCCGCGATGAAGTCCTACCTGCGCTACCTCCCGCCGGCCTACACGGGCCTCACCGGGGCGGCCGACGCGATCCGTGCCAGCGCCGACGCGTGGGGCGTGAAGTACGCGAAGGTCGAGCAGGGTTCGCCCGACGGCTATGGCATGGCGCACACCGCCGACGTGTTCCTGGTGGACGCACAGGGCCGGCTTCGCGCGCACTTCCCGTTCGGGACGGAACCGGCCGCGATCGCCTCGTCACTCGCCGGGCTGCTGGCGGAGACCCCGCCGCCGTCCGAGACGCCGGCCCCGGCGGTCGTGGCCCGCACGCTTGCGCCCACGACCGTCCCGGCGGTTCCGCCGCCGGAGCCCACCGCCGCGGCCCTGCCCGCGGCGGGCGGGTCGGCGCCGCCCGGTGTCGTGCCGGTGGGCAGTCTGCGGGTGACCGTCATCTCGACCTCGATCTGGGCAGGCGGCCATAGCCCGCTGGCGATGTCGATCGCCGACGGCATGGGCATGGCGCTCGACGGCTCGATGCCGGTCGTCGCCAGGGTGGTCGGCGCCGATGGTCGGCCGTTGGGCCCGGACGCGCCGGCCGTCCCGATCCGGCCTACCGGGGAGACCGAGGTGTCGTTCGTGGCGACCGTGGACATCCCGTCCGTCGGCCGTTGGCGGATCGACCTGGTCGCCGCGAACGGGGCAACCGGCTCCCTGCTGGTCGACGCGCTGGATCCGGGCAACACCACGCAGCTCGGCGCTGCCGCGCCAGACGTCCACACGCCCACACTGGCCGACGTCGGGGGCAACCTGCTGGCGGTCAGCACGCTGCCGCAGGCCGACGCGCGCTTCTACCAGGCCTCGACCTCGGACGCCCGGTCCGCCGGCCGGCCCTACGTGCTGGTCATCGATTCGGCGCGGTTCCGCGTGACCCAGGTGTGCGGCCGGGCGCTGGCGATGGCGTTCTACCTGCTCGACCGGTGGACGGACGTGACGTTCGTCCACCTCGAGCCGTTCGCCTACCAGATCATCACCGGCGAGCCGGTCCTGTCCGGGGACATCGCCAACCCGCCGCTCACCGCCAACGCGCGGGCGTTCGGCCTGGGTGACGCCACCTGGCCGGCGACCAACATGCCCTGGGTGTTCGTGGTCGACGGGGACGGCATCGTGCGGGCGAAGTACAACGGGATCGTCGGCAGCCGCGACGTGGACCTCGTCCTGAGCCTGATCACCGGGGAGGGCGTCCTCGGGGGCGCGATGCGGTAGCGTGGGGCGATGATCCCCCGACGACCCGGCCGGCCCCTCGGGGTCGGCGTCCAGCTGCCCGAGGTGGAGCGCGAGGTCCGCTGGCCCGAGGTGCGCGCGATCGCCCGGACGGCGGAGCAGGGGGGCTTCGACTCGGTTTGGCTGGGCGACCACCTGCTCTACCGCCACGCATCGGGCGATGCCCGCGGCCCGTGGGAGGCGTGGACGATGCTTGCCGCGCTGGCCGAGGCCACCGATCGCGTCGCCCTCGGACCCCTGGTCGCGGCGACCGCGTTCCACGCCCCGTTCATGCTGGCCAAGCAGGCCGCGACCGTGGACGAGATCTCGGGTGGGCGGCTGGTGCTCGGGCTGGGGGCGGGTTGGAACCCGGTCGAGTTCGCGGCGCTCGACGCGCCGTACGATCACCGGGTGGCCCGCTTCGAGGAGGCGTTCACCGTCGTCCGGACGCTGCTGCGCGTGGGTCGGATCGATTTCGCCGGCCGGTACCTCTCGGCACGCGACGCGGAGCTCCTGCCACCGCCGGCCCGGCCGGGTGGCCCGCCGCTGCTGGTCGGCTCGAGCGGGGCCCGGATGCTCGCCGCGACGCTGCCCCACGTGGACGCCTGGAACGCGTGGTACGCGGACACCGGCAACCGGCCCGAAGGCGTCGCCGCGCTCCGAGCCGTGGTCGACGAAGCGGCGCGGACCGCTGGTCGCGACCCTGCCGCCATCGAGCGTACCGTGGCGGTCCTGGTCCGGATGCCCGGTGGCACGGGACGCGTCATGGGCGACACCGACGCGCGCCAGGCCGTCGCGCCGCTGGAGGGCCCGCCCGAACGGATCGCGGCCGCGCTGCGCGCCTACGCCGGCGAGGGCATCGGCCACGTCCAGCTGGTCATCGACCCGATCACGGAGGCGTCCGTGGCCGCCCTGGTACCCGTGCTCGAGGCGCTCGACCGCGGCTGAGCCCGTCGTTGCGGGGACAGCGACGAGGGTCCGCAGCGGCCGCGACGCGTGCTAGCATCCGCGCCCGCTCGCGGGCTCGAACCGCCAGTCCCGGTTCGCGCAACGTGACCCTCCTACCGCGGGGATGCCATGAGGCTTCTCGAGCCGGCCGCGCGCGACGCGGCGGCAGGTGCCACCCGATGACCGATCGGCCGCGCGTTGCCAACCGCCACAACGGCCGCGGGCTGGAGGTGTCGGACCTCGACAAGCGGATCATCGAGCACCTCCAGGAGGATGGCCGCCGCCCGTTCACCCAGATCGCCGCGGCGCTCGGCGTGTCCGAGGCCGCGGTGCGCGCCCGGACCAACCGCCTGATCGAGAAGGGCATCCTCCAGATCGTGGGCGTGACGGATCCGCTCAAGCTCGGGTTCCAGGTCTGGGCGATGATCGGCGTGCGGGTCGAGGCGGCGCGCCTGATCGAGGTGGCCGAGGAGATCGCCTCGTTTCCCGAGACCGACTACGTGGTCGTGACCGCGGGCAGCTATGACATCCTCGTGGAGGCGGTGGCCGAGGACAACGAGGCGCTGCTCCAGTTCCTGTCGATGCGGCTGCGCAAGATCCCGGGCGTCCGCGAGACCGAGACGTTCGTGTACCTGCGGCTGATGAAGCAGAACTACCAGTGGGGGACGCGCTGACGGTCGGGGACGCGCCGATGGTGGGAGTGCGCCGGGCGCGGCGGCCCCGGGCTCGCGCGGCTCGCTGAACCGCGCCGGGCGGCGCCGGCAGCAGGCAAGGGACGGATTGCCGCACCGCGGTACGATGCGCGCAGGCGGCCTTGGGGGGCCGTTGGCTACCGACCCGGGGGCACGACGTGCCGATCGATCCGATCCTCGCGCTAGTGATGATCGCCTTGGTGGCGAATCTCGCCCTGGTCGTGGCGTCCACCGGGCGGTTTGCCGAGACGGTGCGCGCGCTCGGCCGGACCGTTCCCGGGCTGGCCGCGCCGCGAGCGGACCGGCCTGGCCCGCGCGGCGACGAGGAGCACGGTGCCGACCCCCCGTCCCGGCGCGCGAGCAGCCCGTCGCCCGGACCGGCGGAGGCCGATCCCGACCTGCAGCCGGCATCGCTGGACCGGGTGATCCACGTCGGGACCTGGATCTTCCTGTTCGCCACGGCCGCGATCGTGGCGGTCACCGGCCTGTGGGGCGAGCGCCAGGGCCCGATCCTGTTGGTGCTCGCTGCCGCCGTGGGCGCCACCCTGGTGCTCAACGAGCTCGTCCGGGGACGCATCCCCGACGCGGGCCTGCTGGCGGCCGAGGGGGCGACCGGTCTCGGGTTCGCCGGCCTCCTGGTTGCCCTCACCGGCGGGGCGCTCAGCCCGTTCTTCTTCGCCCTGCCGCTGGTCGTCATCGGGGCGGCCATCGTGGTTCGGCCGGCCATCACCCTGGTCCTGACCGCGGGCGCCGGCGTCGTGTACCTCGTGGCGGTGATCGCCGGCACGGCGACGGCCGGCTCGCTGTCCCAGCTGGCGATCGCGACGGCGGGCGTGAACGTCATGGCGCTGTGCCTGGTCGCCTACGTCGGGATGGCCATCGGGCGCGAGCAGCTCCGGGCGCGCGAGGAGGTGCACCATCGGGCGACCGTGGACGCCCTGACCGGTCTCCGGACCCGCCCGTTCCTGTTCTCGGCGCTCGATCGCGAGCTTGCCCGGAGCCAGCGCACGGGTCGCAGCTTCTGCCTGCTGATGATCGACCTGGACGACCTCAAGATGATCAACGACCGGCACGGGCACCTGGTCGGCGATCGGGTGCTCCAGCTGGTGGGCGACGTGATCCGGGCGGGCACCCGGCGGATCGACACCGGCGCCCGGTTCGGCGGCGACGAGTTCGTGGTGCTCCTGCCCGAGACGGATGCGACCGGCGGCTGGGTGCTGGCCGAGAAGGTCCGGCGCGGCGTTGCCGAGGCCGGTTTCATCGCGGACGGAGCACGGGTGCCGACCTCGGTGTCGGTCGGGGTGGCGACGTACCCCCAGGACGGCGAGACGGTGGGATCGCTGCTCGAGTGCGCGGACACCGCGATGTACGGCGTGAAGCGCTCGGGCCGCGACCGGGTGGCGGGGATCGCGGTCATGGACGTGAAGCCGGCCGGGACGGGCGACCCGACGCGCCCGGTGTAGCATCCGCCGGGTGACGAACAAGCGACCCACGCCCGGCCTCTCCACGCGCGCGGTCCGCGCGGCCTCGCGCGTCCCGGTCGTGCGCGAGGTCCCGACCGCCGTCCCGATCTACCAGACCGCGACCTTCGCCTCGGGCGACGCGACGAGCTGGCTGCAGTGCTGGCGGGGGAGCAGCCCGGCTACGCGTACTGCCGGATCGACAACCCGACGGTCGCCGCGCTGGGCGACGCCGTCGCCGATCTCCATGGCGCCGAGGCCGGCATCGCGCTGGCCACCGGGATGGCCGCGATCCACGCCGCGTTCCTGTCCCTGCTCCGGGCCGGCGACCGGCTGCTCGTCGGCCAGCGTCGGCTACGGCACGACGCGGACCCAGGGGATGGCGGCGTTCGGACGGCTCGGCGTGGACGTGGCTACGTCGACACGACCGACCCCGCGGCCGTCGAGGCGGCCCTGCGCGGCGGCCGACCCGGGTGCTCCACGTCGAGACGATCGCCAACCCGACCTGCGTCCTCGCGGACCTGCCGGCCCTCGCCGCGCTCGCCCACGAGCAGGGCGCGACGCTCGATCGTCGACAACACGTTCGCCTCGCCGGCCGTCTGCCGCCCGCTCGACCACGGCGCCGACCTGGTCGTGGAGTCCGCGACGAAGTACCTGTCGGGTCACTCCGACGTGATGGCGGGGGCCGTCGTGGGCTCGCGCGAGCGGATCGCGGCCGTCCGCTCGGCGCAGATGGACACCGGTGCGACGCTCGGCCCGTTCGGCGCGTTCCTCGTGCTCCGCGGCATCGCGACGCTCGCGGTGCGGGTGGAGCGCCAGTCGCGGACCGCCGCCGCGCTGGCCGTCTGGCTCGAGGGCAGCACGGCGTCCGCGGCGTGACGTACCCGGGCCTGCCGAGCCACCCCCAGCACGCGCTCGCGACCCGGCTGCTCGACCACGGCGGCGCGATGCTCTCGGTCGAGCTCGAGCGGCGGGCGGGCGGCGGGGCGGGCGTTCATCGACGCCCTCGAGATCCCGCGCGCGGACCGCCTCGCTGGGCAGCGTCCACACGATGGTCGTCCACCCGCCGTCGACGTCGCACCGTGCGCTCGACGCCGCGGCGCTCGCCGCCGCCGGCATCACCGAGGGCCTGCTCCGGGTCTCCGTCGGGCTCGAGGACGAGGCGGACCTGCGGGCCGACCTTCGCGCGCGCTCGACGCCGCGCGGCGCGCGGCCGACCGGGCATAGGAGGCGACCGATCGCGACCCTCGCCGCCGGCCGCTCGGCGCGCCCGCCCGGTCCGGCCCGGACCCGTCGCCGGCGGCTCGGCAACGCCGTCTGGGGGCTGCTGACCTCCGTCGACTTCGCCGTCCTCCAGATCATCGTGCTGGCGCTGCTGGCCGTCGTCGGGATGACCCTGCGCCAGCTGCCCGACTTCGCGTTCCGCTCGTCCACCGACTACGCGAACGAGATGGGAAGCTCCATGGCCGGTACGACGCGGCCCTCGGCGTCGGCGGTCGTGGACGCGCTCGAGCGGCTCCAGCTGTTCCAGGTCTTCACGCTCGACCTGGTTCAGCATCGGGCTGGTCGTTCTCATCGTCTCGATCGTCGCCTGCACCCTCGACCGACTCCCGCGCCTGTGGCGCCAGTCGGCCGACATCCGGGTCGTCCAGCCCGACCCGTTCTACGACCCGCGCCTTCCCGATCGGGCCGTGGTGGAGGGGCTCGAGGCAGGCCGGCGGTCGCGGGCGTCCTCCGGCGGCACCGGTTCCGGGTGCGGCGCGAGGCCCGGCCGCCGGGGTCCGCTACCTGTACGGCGATCGGCAATCGCTGGACGAAGCTGGCAACGCTGCTGACCCACGCCGGGCTCGTCCTGTTCCTCGTCGCGGCGGCGGTCACGTCCCGGTTCGGTGACGAGCAGGGGCTCGTCGTCGCCGACGGCGAGTCGCTGACCGTCCAGCCGATCGGCACGCCCGGGCCTGCTGCTCGTGCGCAACCTGGGCTTCGAGGCGCCCGGGTTCGAGACCGGGCAGGCCGACCGACTTCACGACCCACCTCGCCGTGTACCAGGACGGCCGCGAGATCGCGCGACAAGGTGATCCGGGTCAACGACCCCCTCACGGTCGGCGGCTACACGTTCCACCAGAACGGGTTCGGGCCGGCGCCGGACGTCGTCATCCGCGACGCTGCCGGCCGGCCCCTCTGGTCGGGGCCGGTGCCGATGACCGACGAGGCCGCCGGCTTCCCGCTCGCCGAGATCGCCGTGCCCGGGCCGCGACATCGCGCTCCAGATGCTGCTCCAGCGCGGCGCGGACGGGACGGCCGATCCTGCTGGTGCTCCCGTTCCGGGCGGTCGGCACCAACCCCGACGGCACGCCGCAGGTGCAGCCGCTCGAGCCCGTGGCGCTCGCCCCCGGCGAGGCAGGGGGTCGCCGCCGGGACCGACTTCTCGGTCGAGCTGCGCGGGTTCGCGGAGCTTCACGCTCCTCATCGCCAAGAAGGACCCCGGGCAGGGGATCGTGTGGGTCGCGTTCGGGCTGCTGATCGTCGGGCTCGTGATCACGTTCTGGATGCCGCGCCGCCGGGTCTGGGGCCGGCTCGACCCGACGGCGCGGCGTCGTTCGTGGCGTCCGCGCCGACCGCTACGTGGACCTCGATCGCGAGTTCGGGGGTGCCTCGACGACCTCGTCGCCGCGCGACGGGCGCCCCGCGGCCCAGCCGCGCCGCCACCGGCCCCCGCGTCCGCACCTCGGGTCCCGCCGATGGCCGCGCCTGGCCACGGTGCCTCGTGGCGCTGAAGCTCCGGCGCGACCTGCTCCGGCGCCGTGCCGCGCCCGGCACGCCGGCGCCGGACGCGCCCGCACGTCGGCTGGGTCCGCGTCCTCCGCGCGCGCGTCCCGGCGCTCGACGTCGCTCGAGCCCGGCGACCTCGTGATCGTGCCGGCCGCGGCCCTCGCGGTCGTGGCGCCCGGCCCGGCCGAGTGCGGCGAGCTGGTCGGGACGCTCCGGCAGCGGGCGCCGCCGGGCGTGCTGCTCGGTCCCGGCCGCGGCCGCGGCCGCCCCGGCGCCGCGCGCCGCCCCGGATCGCCTCGACAGGCGGCCGCGGCGGCCGTCGGCGCGGGGCTGCCGGCGCTACCGCGTCGACGGCCGTCGAGCCCGGCGCCGCTCGAGCGCCGCCTCATCGGCTACCTCGTGGACCGGCGCGGCGAGCTGGAGCGCCAGGCGGCCGTGCTCGAGGCGCGACCTCGCGCGGCTGGCGATGGCCGGCCGCGGCCTCGACGCCCTCGCCGCCGCGATCGGCGGGTTCCTGCGGCCGGGCGGTCGCGATCGAGGGTCGGCGGGCGGACGCCCTCGCCGTGCATGCGCCGGCCGACGTCGCCGGCGCGGCGGCCGCCGTCGCCGCCTACCTCGCCCGGCCCCGGCGACGGGCCGCCGCGTCGCCGCTGCCCGGCGCCGCCCGGCGAGCCCGGGCCGGCGGGCTGGCTGGTGCTGCTCGGCGACCGGCCGGCGGCCGACCTCGAGGCGGTCGCAGCCGAGCGGATCGCGCCGCTGCTCGTCGCTCGAGCTGGTGCTCGAGGCGCAGGTCCGGCGGGCCCGGGACGAGGCCGGGCGGCGGCGACGCGCTGCCCGGCCGACGGCCCGCCGTGGGTCGTGCTCGTCGCCCGCCAGCCGGAGCCGCGTCGACGGCGGCCCGCAGGCCGCGAGGAACGCGGCGCGAGCTGCGCTTCCGGTTCGCGGCGCGGCGGCTGGCCCTCCGCGGGACCAGCGAGAGCCTCGAGCTGCGGGCGATCGCCGCGCTCGAGGCCGGCGACCCGACCGGGCATCGGCGATCGCCGGCCGGGTCGCGCGAGCTTCCTGGGCGCACGGTCGCGATGTCGCGCCCGTTCGACGAGCCCGGCCGGCCGGCCCGCGCCAGGAGGCGGCGGCGCGCGCGACGCTCGAGGCGGTCGAGCGCCTGGCGGAGCCGCCCCGCGTGGCCCGCGCGGACCGGACGCCCGCCTACCGGCTGCTCGCCGCGCTGGGCAACCTGCCCGACGACCGGGTCCAGGCCGGCGCCCTGCTCGAGCCGCTGCTCGCGGGCGACCCGCCGAGCGTGCGGGAGCGGCTCGCGACGCTGCGGGCGGTGCTCGACCACGGCGGGCGTCGGCGAGGCGGCCGCGGCGCTGGGGATCCACCGCAACACCCTCGCGTACCGGGTCCGCAACCTCGAGGCGGCCACGGGCTGGGATCTGCCGATCCGGACCTCCGGCTGGCCCTGGCGATCGCCGTGCGGATTGTGCAATCAGCACAAGCAGGAGCCGCGCTGAACGCGGCATCCCGCTGGTCCGCGGCACCGCCTGCCCGCGTAGACTCGGACGATCCCGGCCACCGCGCGACGCCGGCTTCGTGCCCGTGGCACAAGCCGGCCCGGGCAAGCCTGGCGTCGGCGCCGCGCCCAGGCGCAGGTAAGGAGGCTCGATTGGCGATCGCGCAGCAGGCCGACCTCGAGCAGATCGAGGCCGCCAGGGCGCGACGGCATCCGGTTCGTCCAGCTCCAGTTCACCGACATCCTCGGGCATCGTCAAGGCCGTGACGATCCCGATCCACCAGCTCGAGGGACTCGGTCACCCACGGCACCTGGTTCGACGGCAGCTCGATCGAGGGGTTCACCCGGATCGCCGAGTCGGACCAGTACCTCCAGCCCGACATGAGCACGTTCGACGAGATCCCGTGGCAGCCGGGGAGCGGGCCGCGCGGGACCGCCCGCGTGATCTGCGACGTGTTCACGCCGCGCGGCGAGCCGTTCGCCGGCGATCCGCGCTACGTCCTCCGCCGCCAGGTGGAGCGCGCCCAGCAAGCTGGGCTACGTCGTCAACACCGGGTCCCGAGCTCGAGTTCTTCCTGTTCCGGCGCGGCGAGGACGGCGAGATCGCGCCGCTGCCGCACGACGCAGGCGGGCTACTTCGACTTCTCGACCGACCTCGCCCAGGAGGTCCGCCAGGACATGGTGGACGCCCTCGAGGCGTTCGGCATCCGGGTCGAGGCGGCCCACCACGAGGTGGCCGAGGGCCAGCACGAGATCGACTTCGAGTACGCGGACGCGCTCAAGACGGCCGACAACGCGATCACCTTCAAGTTCGCGCTCAAGGCGATCGCCCAGCAGCACGGCCTGTACGCGACGTTCATGCCCAAGCCGATCCACGGCATCAACGGCTCCGGGCATGCACACCCACCAGAGCCTGTACTCGATCGCCGAGGGCCGGAACGCGTTCGCGGACCCGAGCTCGCCGTACGGGCTGTCGGACGTCGGCGAAGTCGTACATGGCCGGCATCCTCGCCCACGCCCGCGGGATGATCGCCGTCCTCGCCCCGCTCGTGAACAGCTACAAGCGGCTCGTCCCGGGCTACGAGGCGCCGACCTACATCACGTGGGGCCGGACGAACCGCTCGGCGCTCATCCGGGTGCCGATGATCTCGCCCGGCAAGTCGATCGAGGGCACGCGCTGCGAGGTCCGCTGCCCCGACCCGTCGTCCAACACCTACCTCGCCTTCGCGGCGATGATCGCGGCCGGCCTCGACGGCGTGGAGCAAGGGCTGACCCTCGGCGAGCCCGGTCGAGGAGATCGCTGTTCGAGATGGACGCCGGCCGGATCGCCGAGAAGGGGATCAGCGAGCTGCCCGGCACGCTGGGCGAGGCGATCGACGAGCTCGAGCGCGACCAGCGTCATCTGCGAGGCCCTCGGCGATCACGTCCTGTCGCACTACGTCTGGAGGCGAAGCGCGCCGAGTGGGACGCAGTACCGCACCCAGGTCACGCAGCTGGGAGCTCGACCGCTACCTCGAGGCGTTCTGAGTCGACCCGCCCCACCACGTCAGCGATCGCACCGCCACCCAGCAGGAGACCCATGACCGCCCGACCACACGGCCATCGCCGCCATCGCCAACCACAAGGTCGCCTCGACCGAGAACTACCTGGAGCACGCCGGCGCCGACATCTACGGCGCGTACGTGTTCCACGAGGGCGCCCAGCGCCAGTACCTCGCCAAGCCGATCTTCCGACCGCCTGCGCCGCACGATCGACGGGCTCGAGCCGTTCGACCCCGTGATCGTGGACGCCGTGGCGCACGGCGTGAAGGAATGGGCGATGGCCCACGGCGCCACCCACTACACGCACTGGTTCGTGCCCATGACCGGCTCCACCGCCGAGAAGCACGACTCGTTCCTGACCCCGACCGGCGACGGCCAGACGATCGCGGAGTTCTCCGGCCGGAACCTGATCCAGGGCGAGCCGGACGCCTCGTCGTTCCCGTCGGGCGGGATCCGGGCCACGTTCGAGGCCCGCGGCTACACCGCCTGGGACGTCACCTCGCCGATCTTCCTCCAGGTCGAGCCCAACGGCGTCACGCTCACCATCCCGACCGCGTACGTCTCGTTCACCGGCGAGGCGCTCGACCACAAGATCCCGCTGCTGCGCAGCCAGGAGGCGCTGGGCAAGCAGGCCCTGCGGGTCCTGCGCTGGTTCGGCAACCCACGGCCTCGCGCGTGTTCACCACCATCGGTCCCGAGCAGGAGTACTTCCTGGTCGACCGCCGGCTCGCGGAGCAGCGGCCGGACCTGATCCTCACCGGGCGCACGCTGTTCGGCGCCCCGTCGCCCAAGGGCCAGGAGCTGGAGGACCAGTACTTCGGCCCGATCCGCGAGCGGATCCTCGCGTTCATGATGGACCTCGACCGCGAGCTGTGGCGCCTGGGCATCCCCGCCAAGACCCGCCACAACGAGGTGGCGCCCGGCCAGTTCGAGATGGCGCCGGTGTTCGAGCCGACGTCGGTCGGCATCCGACCACAACATGATCGTGATGTCGACCATGCGCCGCCTCGCGCCAGCAGCACGGCCTGGTGTTCCTGATCCACGAGAAGCCGTTCGCGGGCATCAACGGCTCGGGCAAGCACAACAACTGGTCGATGGCGACCGACGACGGCGAGAACCTGCTCGACCCGGGCACGGACCCCCACGCCAACGCCCAGTTCCTGGCGTTCCTGATCGCGGTGATCCGCGCCGTCAACACCCACGCGGACATCCTGCGGGCGGCATCGCCGACGCCGGCCAGGACCACCGCCTGGGGGCCAACGAGGCGCCCCCCGCGATCATGTCCATCTTCCTCGGGTCGCAGCTCGAGGACGTCATCGCCCAGCTGGAGCAGGGTGCCGCGTCGGCGTCGAAGCAGGGCGGCCACGTCGAGCTGGGCGTCACGTCCCTGCCGGTGCTGCCCAAGGACGCCACCGACCGCAACCGGACCTCGCCGTTCGCGTTCACGGGCAACAAGTTCGAGTTCCGCGCGGTCGGCTCGTCCGCCCCCATCTACTGGCCGCAGACGGTGCTCAACACGGCCGTCGCGGACTCGCTCAAGCAGCTCGCCGACGCGCTGGACGACCTCCCGGCGGGCGACTTCGACGGGCTGACCAGGGTCCTGTCCGAGGTCGTGAAGGCCAACAAGCAGGTCCTGTTCGAGGGCAACGGCTACTGCGCCAGAGTGGCATGCGGAGGCCGCCCGGCGCGGGCTGCCCAACAACCGCGACCACGGTCGACGCCCTGCCGGCGCTGACCACGCCCAGGGCGAAGGCGCTGTTCTCCTCGTTCGGCGTGCTGTCCGAGCGCGAGCTCGCGGCCCGCGTCGACATCGCCTGGGAGCGCTACGTCAAGATCAGCAGCATCGAGGCCAGCTGCGCCGCTGGACATCGCCCGGACGATGATCCTGCCGGCGGCGGCGCGCTACCTGGGCCAGCTCCAGGCTGCCGGGGCGTCGCGGGGGTCGCGGCGATCTGCGAGCGTGTCGCGGGGCTCGCGGATCACCTCGTCGAGGCGATCGATACGCTGGAGCACGTCGAGCACGCGGCGCACGGGGCGGGCTCCGTGCAGGCCGAGGCCCGCGCGTTCGTGGACCAGGTGATCCCCGCCCAGGCGGCGCTGCGTTCCGTGGCCGACGAGCTCGAGACGGTGGTTCGCGGACGACCTCTGGCCGCTGCCCAAGTACCGGGAGCTGCTGTTCCAGTACTGAGCTCCTGCTCGCTTGCCGCGGCCGGCGCGCCCTCGCGCTCTGCCTGTCACGCCGCCCGCCCGCTCCCGCTGCCTTGCCGCCCGCCCCCTCATGCCTGACACGTATGGAATGGCGCACACCGCCGCGTCCGCCGTCGGATCCGGGCCCATCCATACCTGTCACGGATGAGCTGAACGGTATCGGCCTCGGACGGTCGCCCAGGACGCCGCACAGCCTCGCAAGCCGCGCGTAAGTGGCCGGGCTAATCCTGTGGGGCATGCCTGAGCGCCTCGTCGCGACCCGTTCCACGCTGCGCCAACGCACCGGCCGACGCCGAGCGATCGCCCTCGCACACCGGATCGGGGTGGGGCTCAGGGATGCTCGACGGGCGCTTCGCCTGCCCCAGCGCGAGGCTGCCGCTCGGGCCGGGATCTCGCAGCCGCACTGGAGCCGGATCGAGCGCGACATCGAGCACCTCCGGCGCCAGGCGATGATCGTCGACGGGCACCGGCCGCGATCGATCGACGTATTGCTCACGCGCGACCAGCGCGGGGAGATCGCGGTGGTCGAGATCTGGGACCTGATCCTCGACGGCGGCGCCGCGATGCGCGGCCTCGAGGCAAAGGTCCTCGCGACCCGCGAGCGATGGCCGTCGGGCTGGCGGGTCGAAGGCCTGTTCGTCGCGCCCGGCACCCGGCGGAACCGGGCCCTCGTCCGTGAGCTCGCGCCGCTGTTCGCCGCCCGCTACCCGGCCTCCTCGGCGGCGTGGATCTCGGCGCTCGGCCATCCTGACCGGCCGATGCCGGCGGATCCGGGCTTCGCCTGGACGAGCGCCCGCGGTGACCGGCTGGCCGCCGCCCGGCGTAGCTGAGCCACCGGCGCGCCGGCAGTGCGGCTCGTGCGAGACTCGAAACGTGCAGCCCGCCACCGAACCGCTCCCGGCCGCGGCCCTGGGCCACCCGCCCGCCGCTGCCGGCCTGCGTCCCCGCCTGAGCCTGGGCCTGCTGGCCACGCAGCACGCGCTGATCCATGGCCAGTCCGCCCTGTATCCCCTCGTGTACCTCGCGGTGATCGCCGAGTTCGGGGTGACGCCGGCGTCGATCGTGATCCTAGCCACGCTCGGCAACATCGTCACCGGGCTGCTCCAGTACACCTTCGGGGTGCTGACCCGTCGCGTCAGCCGCCGGTCGCTGCTCGGCGTCGGTGGCCTGATCGTGGGGGCGGGGACCGCGCTGCAGGCGGGGGCCCCTCCTTCGGGCTGTTCGGCATCGCCAACGTCACCTCGCGCATCGGCGGTGCTCCACAGCACCCCGTGGGCAACGCGCTGCTCGCCGAGCAGTTTCCGCCGCGCCGGATCGGGACGGCCATCGCGGTCCACGTCGCCGGCGGAAACGTCGGCACCGTGGTCATCGGGTTCACCGCCGCCCTGGCCATCTCGGCCTTCGGCTGGCGTGGATCCGTCGCGGCGCTCGGCCTCGCGGCCGTGGTCGTCGCGATCGCGATCCTTGCCCTCGTGCGGGAGGTGCGACCTGCCGCCGGCGACGCCCATCCCGACGGACCCGTTCGACACCTCTATCGCGCCGTGCTGGCCGACCGTGATCTGCGCTGGCTGTTCACGGCCGCCGTGCTGGGTGGCGGCTCGCGCGGGCTGGGCGTGCTGAACATCTTCGTGCCGCTGTACCTCAAGGAGGTCATCGGCCTCGATACCGCGACCATCGGCCTGATGTACGGCGTCCTGCTCGCCGCGAGCGTGCCTGGGCCGCTGGTTGCCGGCTGGCTGTCGGATCGGATCGGCCGAACGCCCGTGATCGTGGGCGTGTACCTCGCGGGGGCGGTCTCGATCGCCCTGTTCATGCTCGCCGGCAGCGACATGGCCTGGCTGTGGGCGGGCATCGTCCTGCTGAGCGTGTTCTCGTTCGTCGAGAGCCCGCAGCTCCAGGCGCTGCTCGCCGACCTCACGCCGCGGCACCTCCGCGACGCGGCGTTCAGCACGTACTTCGCGCTCGCCTTCGGCGTCGGGTCGTTCTGGGGGATCCTCTACGGCACGGTCGTCGATGCCGGCGGCCAGGGGCATGGCCTCGGGTTGGTGTTCTGGATGATGGCCGCGGCGTCCTTGGCGGCGGCGCTCGCGACGCTCAGGATCCGCGTCCCACCGGCGCCGCGATCCGACCCCGAGAGCGGCACCGGGGCGGCGTGAGGGTCGTTCGGCGTTGGGCTCCGCGTACGGCATGGGGTATCATGCCCCGGCCCTCAGCGGGCACTTTCGGTCGGGGCGTGGCGCAGCTTGGTAGCGCGCATCGTTCGGGACGATGAGGTCGGAGGTTCAAATCCTC
>CAVUJW010000009.1:0-313192 GCA_963741915.1 uncultured Chloroflexia bacterium
CGCGGCCGTCAAGAGTACCGAGCGTGCGTGATGGCGGCAACCGCTACCGACGAGCTCCTTGACCTTGATCACCCGCTCGCCCGGTAACCGGGGCGGTGAGGTAGGCCGGCGGGATGACGTAGGGCGGTTCGATCGACAGTGCCTCGGCGACGGCCGAGTCGATGGCGAGCATGCGACCCGCCGCGGTCTCGCGTTCGAAGGCGTCCGGCGAGAGCTCGGCGCGGCCGACCGCCAGCGGGTCGAGGCCCCCGCCGATCCCCGGTGGGATCCCGCCGCCCAGCTCGCCCTTGATCCGCTCGGCCACGGCCCCGAGGCGGACGGCGCGCTCCACGTCACCGGCCCAGACCGAGACTTCCGCGAGGTATTCGAGCGCGATGGCCACGCCCAGCCGGAAATCGAGGGCACGTGACATCTCGAGGGTCCTGCGGTATCCCGCGATGCCATCCTGCACTTCCCCCATGATCAGCTGGATCCGCGCAAGAAAGACGCCCGCGTTGAGCACGAACACCCAGTCGCCGGAGTCCTGCAGACGCTCGAGCGATCGCTCCAGCGATGCACGGGCGTCGGCCACCCGACCGAGCGCAAACTGGGCGGTCGCGAGCCCGAGGTAGATCTGACCCTCCTGATGAGCGTCCACGCCAGCCGGGCTCTGCTCGAGCAGCCCCAGCGCGGTCGCCGGATCGATCTCGATCGTGGAGAAGCCGACGGTCGACATGGCGATGGCGAGACCCTGTCGATCACCGACACGGCGGAACCGGTCGGCGGCTTCTCCGCCCATCCGTCGCCCGGTGGTGTAGTCGCCGAGCCAGGTGGCGATGAGTGCCGCCTGCAACGCCGCCGCCGCGACCTCCGGCCCATCGTCCGTCGCCGCCAGTTCGACGAGGCCGACCAGACGTCGCTGGCCCTCGGCGCTGTGATTGCGCCGCAGCCAGAACGTCCCGAGCGCGGCCGCGATGGCCATGGCGCTCGCGCTGTCACCCTGCGCCTCTGCCCGGTCCATGGCGGCTCTGAAGTTGTCGAGGTCGAGTTCGATCCGGTCGAACCAGACGGCCGCATCGGTGCCTTCCGAAGCCGCCTGTGCCCGTTCCGCGAACGCGCGGAAGAAACCCACGTGTCGTCGAGTCGCCTCAGCTTCGTCGCCACTGGCCACCAGCTGTTCCAGGGCGAACTCCCCGATCGTCGCCAGCATCGCGAACCGCGGTTCCTCGCCACCCGGTGACGCCTGGACCAGGCTCTGGTCGGCGAGACGCTCGAGGGCTTGCCCAACGTCGCCGACCGGCGGTCCGCCGGCGATCACCTCGGCCGCTTCGTACGTCCACCCGCCGACGAAGGTGGCCATCCGCCGGAAGACCACTCGATCCTGCTCGTCGAGCAGATCGTGGCTCCAGGCAATGGTCTCGCGCAGGCTCTGCTGGCGCTGGGGAACCGTCAGCGGGCCATGCACCAGCACGTCGAGCCGATGCCCAAGCCGATCGTGGATGGCGCTGACCGGGAGCAGCCGGATGCGCGCCGCGGCCAGCTCGATGGCCAGAGGCAGGCCGTCGAGGCGGCGGGCGATGTCGGCGATGACGCCAAGGTCGGCGGGGGTCGGCGCGAAGGTTGCCCGGACGAGGCGCGCCCGATCGAGGAACAGCCGGACGGCGTCGGATGCTTCGATCGCGCCAGGATCGGCGCCGGCCGCCGGCACCTCGAATGGCGGGACGACGAACTCCTGCTCACCGGCGACGCGTAACGGCCCACGACTCGTGGCCAGGACGCGCAACCGGGGCGCCGTCGCAAGCAAGGCGCTGACCGCTGCGGCAGCGCCCTCTACTTGCTCGAGGTTGTCGAGCACGAGGAGAACCTCGCGTTCGCGAAGCCAGTCGCGGACGATGTCGGCGGGAGCGAGGTCTTGGCGCTCGGGCAGACCGATGGCGGACGCCACCGCCCTCGAAACCTCGACGCCGGCGGCGATCGCGGCAAGGCCGACGAAGAAGGTGCCATCGGCCGCCCGCCCGGCGACGTCCGCCGCGCAGCGAAGGGCCAGCCGGGTCTTGCCGCTTCCGCCCGGCCCGGTCAGGGTGACGAGGCGATGATCGAGCAGCAACGCGGCGACGGTCCCCATCTCTTCGGCCCGCCCGATGAACGACGTGGCCTCCGGCGGAAGGTGGGCCTGGCGCACATCGAGGGCGCGGAGCGGCGGGAACGCGGGTTGCAGTCCGGCCGCCTCGAGCTGGTGGAGTCGCTCGGGCTCGGCGAGGTCCTTGAGTCGGTACGTGCCGATGAACCTGAGGTGAGCGCCATCGGGCAGGTCGCCGGCGAGAATGCCGCGCGTGCCATCCGAGACCAGCACCTGACCACCGTGCGCTGCCGCCATGATTCGCGCCGCGCGCACCAGGTCGAGGCCGGTGTAGTTGTCACCGCCCAGCAAGGCTTCGCCGGTGTTCATGCCCATTCGCACTCGAATGGGATCGTCCAGGCCGGCTCCCTCGGCGACGAGGGACCGCTGCGCGTTCACGACTGCCCCGACGGCATCGCGCGCGAACGGGAAGACGGCAAAGAAGGCGTCGCCTTCGGTGGATACGACCATCCCGCGATGGCCGGCGATCGACTCTCGGAGGATCCGGTGGTGGGCCGCAAGGCGCTCGGGATAGCCGGGACCCAGTCGTCGGGCCAGCTGGGTACTACCTTCGATGTCCGTGAACAGGAAGGTCACCGTGCCGGTGGGCAAGTTGAGCTTCGCCGTTGACAATGGCCGACACCCATGAGGCGCCCGCGCGAGTCCAGGGCGCTTGACGGAAAAGTGTAGGGCGTTTGCAGGCCAAGACTTCGACCCGCGTCAACCGTGACCGTGGATCCGGCATGTACGTGAAACCCGAGGTCGAGCACCAGTCTTTGAACTTCAGCACAACCGGCAGGGCGAGGATCCTGATGGCCTTGGAGAGCCCCTCTGGACTGAGGACTCTCTGTTAGGGACTATTCGGATTGCTGGCTGTCACACCCAGCACGCCCGAACAAGGGACAAGCGGCACGCGAATCAGGTATGTGCTGCATCGGAGTCCTGTCCTCTTGGCTTCGGCGACGATGGAGCACATAAGTGAGGAGGTTCGGGCTCAGCTTCTGAGTTCGGAACCACAGCGGATAGGTCGGGCGTCTCATGTGTCCCCTGCTCTACCAGCCTTCGGTCATGGCGTCTGGCTACGAACCGCCGCCTGGTTCCCGGATGTCGTCGATCCGTTCGACGTGAGGGCGGATTGCCGCCGTGAGCTGCTCCATCGAGACGCCCCTGACCTTCAGGAAGATGGACGTCTTCGACCCGCCATCGGCGGGATACGTGACGATGGCCGTGATATCGCCGCCCGCGAGCGCCGTGGCCCGGGTCAGGTCGGCCAGCAGCCCAGGCCGGTCGATGGCCGTGACGGTCACCCCGGTGCCGCGCTCGTCCGCGCCCAGAATGAGGGCGAAGACGCGGAAGATGTCGGTCTCGGTGATGACGCCAACGACCAGACCGGCTTCGACCACCGGCAACCCGCCGATCTTGCGATCGACCATGATCTGGGCCGCCTCCTCGAGCGGCGTGGTCGGGCCGACGGTCAACACGTCACGCGTCATCACCTGCTCGGCCGTGATCCGACCGAGCAGATAGGTGATCTCCCAGATGCTGAGGCTGGTCGCCGAGGATGGCTCGGCGTGGAGCAGATCCTTGTCGGAGACGATCCCGACCAGGCGGCCTCCAGGGTCGACGACGGGGAACCGCCTGATGCCGTGCTCGCGCATCATCCTGAGCGCGTCGCTGATCGGCATCTTGGGCGCGATCACGATGGGCGGCTGCGACATGTAGTCCCGAACCAGCATCACATCCCTCCTCCTCGCATCGGAGGTATGCCGCGTCGCGGCCTCACAAGCCCAGGTATGCGCGTCGGACCTGGTCGTTGCGCTCGACCTCCGCGGCCGGCCCCGCCAACACCGTCCGGCCCTCGCTGAGCACGTAGGCATCATCGCTCACGGCCAGGGCGAGCCGCACGTTCTGCTCCACGAGGAGCATCGTCAGGCCCTCCTTGCGCAGCTTCTGAAGGACCTCGAACAGACTGATCGTCAGGAGCGGTGAGAGACCCAGCGACAGCTCGTCGAGCATGAGGACCCTGGGCTCCGCCATCAGCCCCCGGGCCACGGCCACCATCTGCTGCTCGCCGCCGCTCAGCGTCGCGGTGCGTTGGTCCCGCCGCTCCTTGAGGCGCGGGAAGATCTCCATCACCCGCTCCAGGTTCTGGCCGAGCCTGGCGTGGGCGCGCCGGTTGACCGCACCGAGCTCCAGGTTCTCGATGACCGTCATGTCGGTGAACAGCTGCCTTCCCTCGGGAACCAGGACCAGGCCCAGGTCGGGCCTGGCGTTCGTGGTGAGCGTGCCGATGTCACGCCCCTCGAAGGTCACGGACCCGCTCCACGGGCGGAGGAGGCCCATGACCGTTCGCAGCAGGGTCGTCTTGCCCGCGCCGTTGGACCCGATCAGCGTGGTCAGTCGGCCCGGCCGGAGCGCCAGCGACACCTCCCACAGGATCTGCACGTCGCCATAGCCAGACGTGAGCTCGCGAACCTCCAGGATCGCGGCGGCCTCGGCCGGCACCCGCTCGGCCACCTGCGGGTTCGTCATGACGGTCGTCCCAGCCCCGCCGCCAGCTTGGGGTCGCCCAGGTAGGCCGCGATCACCGCCGGATCGCTCCGCCACCTCGGCCGGCGTACCCTCGGCGATCTGCCGACCGTAATCGAGGACCACGACGCGGTCGGACACGTTCATCAGCGCCTGCATCACGTGCTCGATGATCAGGATCGTCACGCCGGCGTCCCGGACGCGCCGGATGATGTCCAGCATCGCGCTGATCTCCGCCGGATTGAGCCCCGCAAGCACTTCGTCGAGGAGGAGGAGGTCGGGATCGGCGGCCAGGGCACGGGCGAGCTCGAGCCGCTTCTTCTGCGCGACGTTGAGCGCAGACGCCAGCTCGTCGGCACGGCTCATCAGTCCCACCCGCTCCAGCACCTCCTCGGCTCTCGCGATGGCGTCCTGCATCCCGAAGTTCCTCCGGCCGAAGCAGGCGCCGACGGTCACGTTGTCGCGGACCGTCAATTCATTGAGGGGGCGGACGATCTGGTGGGTCCGAGCCATCCCCAGACGCGCCATGTCGTACGGCCGCAGCCCAGCGGTGTCGCGATCGTGGTATTCGATTCGCCCGGCATCGGGACGATGCACCGCGTTCAGGACGTTGAACAGCGTCGTCTTGCCGGCTCCGTTCGGACCGATGAGCCCCAGGATCTCCCCCTCCTCGACCGTGAACGTCACGTCCGCCAGGGCCTGCAGGCCGCCGAATCGCTTGCTGATTCCGCTGGCCCTGAGCACGACGGTCATTCGAGGATCGTCCGTAGCCGCGGCAGGCGGGCGCGCAGCCAGCCCACGATGCCGGTCGGAATGAACAGGATGATCAGCAGCAGGGCGATCCCGGCAATGGTCAGCTGCAGTGACTTGAACGGGTCGCTGGTCAGCAGGAAGCCGCGCAGCCGCTCGTAGCCCGCCGCGCCGATCACCGGACCGAGGACCGTGCCGAAGCCGCCGAGCATGACCATCACGATGATCTCGATCGAGGACTGCAGCCTGAAGGCGTCGCTCGGTTCGATGTTCCCGTTCTTGAAGAAGAACAGCACGCCGATGATGCCTGGGGCAATCGCCGACAGGACCAGGGCGATGGCCTTCGCCGTGGGGGTGCGCACGCCCATCACCCCAGCCGCCTCCTCGTCCTCGCGGATGGAGAGAAGCCCGAGCCCGAACTTCGAGGTCTTGACCGCGTAGCTCAGGACGATGACCACGGCGGTGAGCGCCAGCATCGCGTAGTAGGTGAGCCACAGGGCCTGGGCCGCACCCCCGTAGTCGCGATAGATCGAGAAGTCCAGGGACATGCCGATGGGACCGCCGAACGGCCCGAAGTTGTTGACGAATGCGCGCATCGCCTCGTTGATCCCGAGGGTCGCCAGGGCAAAGTAGGCGCCACGCAGGCGCAGGATCGACGCCCCAAGGCCGAGCGCCAGCAGGCCCGCGGCGGCACCGCCCGCCACGCACGCCAGGACCAGCGGCAGGTGCAGCACGTTCAGGCAGTAGAAGCCCACGTAGCCGCCCAGCCCGAAGAAGACGATGTGCCCGAAGCTCACGTAACCCGTATAGCCGAGCAGGATGTTGAGGCTCGAGGCAAGAGCGACGAACATCAGGAGCAGGAACAGCTCCTCGCGCAGGGTCGCCGAGCCGGTGATCGGCGGCAGCACGCCGAGCGCCACGATCAGGACGATCGGGATCCACAGCCCGGGTCGACGCAGCAGACGGGTCACCGCCGTCCCCCGAAGAGACCGTTTGGCCTGATCAGCAGGATGATCACGAACAGACCGAATTCGATCACCGGGACCCACGAGGCCGACGTGAAGACCGGGACCAGACCCTCCAGGCTCCCGAGCACCAGGCCGCCGGCCAGGGCCCCGATCGGGTTGCCGAGGCCGCCGAGCACCACGATCACGAAGCTCTTGAGCTGATAGCTATCGCCCGACAGAACGGTGAACGGAAAGAATGTGGCGATGAGCCCGCCGGCGACCGCCGCGAGCATCGTGCCCAGTCCGAAGGACAGCGCGAGAATGCGGCTCGAGGGGATGCCCATCAGCTCCGCCGCGTCCCGGTTGTTCGCGACCGCGCGAATGGCCCGCCCAGTCGCCGATCGATACAGGAAGACGTAGAGCCCCACGGTGACGGCGATCGCGGCGAACGTCGCCACGATCCGCGTGCCGGGCACGGTGATCGGACCGGCCGTCACGCGCCCAAGGTCAACGTCGAGGCTGTACGGGCTGGTGGTGAACACGGTCGTCGCCGTCCCGATGATGATCATGTTGACCGCGAACGTGGCCAGCAGCGACGCGAGCGGCGGTTCGTTGATCACCCGATGCACGGCGATCACGTAGATCACGTAGCCGGCCGCCAGGCCGCCGAGAGCGACGAGCGGCAGCGCAAGATACGGGTTCAGGCCGGCCCAGCCGACCAGGTAGTAGAGCCCGAACATGGCCACCGCGATGATCGCGCCGTGCGCGAGGTTGATGACCCGCACGACCCCCCAGATCAGCGTGAGACCCATGGCAGCGACGCCGTAGACAAAGCCGATCAGCAACCCGTCAACGAGCGAGGCGACGAACTGATCAACCATTCGCGCCGTCCAGGTGCAGGCGTGGAGCGCCCGGCGCCACGGGCGCCGGGCGCTTTCGCGTCACGACCGTCAGGGAATGGGATACACCGCGTCGGCCGTCTTGGCCGCCTCGGGCCAGACGACCTGCTTGCCAAGGGAGCCCGACGTGCCCTGCCACTGGATGTAGACCATGTCGTGCGCCACCTGCAGGCCGTGGGCCTCGGCGCTCGTATCGAACTTGGTCAGACCGAAGAAGGTCTCGAGATTGAGCCCGTCCATCGCGGTCTTGACCTTGTCCGTATCGGTCGAGTCGGCCGCCGTGATGGCCGCCTGTAGCAGCAGGCCGGCCGCGTATCCACCGGCGCTGTGGTATGACGGATCCTCGTTGTACGCGGTCTTGTAGCGCGACACGAAGTCGTCGACCGTTGGGCCCAGCCAGGTGACGCCTGCGCTCTTGGCGGCATCCTCCGAGAACTGACCGTGGCCTCCCACTGGCTCGGCCCGATCACACCGATCGCCGCGTCGCCGATGTCGGCGAACTTGGGCTCCGGAGGGGCCACCAGCAGGGCAATCATCTTGGCCTTCACGCCTTGTCGTGGAGCTGCTTGGCGAACGTGCTGGTATCGGCAAAATGGCCGCCGCCCATCACCGCGTCAGGCGAGGCAGCGGCGACCTTGTTCACGAACGCGGCGAAGTCGGTCGTGCCGCTGTCGTAGCCCTCGTTGACCACGATCTGGTACCCCTGCTGGGTCGCGTAGTCGTTCAACGCGGTGGCGACATCGGTCGAGAACTTGTCGTTCTCGTGGACGATCGCGATGGTCTTGGCACTGCTGTCAAGGTTCTTCAGCAGATCAACGGCGCCGGTCAGGTAGCGGCTGGCAGGCGTGTACGTCTGGTAGACGTGGGTGTAGCCCTTCTTGTAGGTGCCGTCCGACGCCGCACCAGTGGTGATCATGATCTTGCCGTACTGCTCGGCGATGACGGCCGACGTGTCGGCGAGGCCGCTCGAGTACGGACTGATCAGGAAGTCGGCCTTGTCGTCGTTGATCAGCTTGGTGTACAGCTCCTGGACACGATCGCTCTTGCTTTCATCGTCATAGGTCTTGGCGGTGAAGGTCACGGCCGTGCCGTCAGACAGTTTGATCCCGCCGGCCTTGTTCACGTCGTCGATCCAGAGCTCCAGACCGTTCTTCTGGCGCGTGGACTCAACGTTGAGGGCGCCGGTCTGCGATGTCGTGAAGCCGATGACCAGGTTCCTGGCTTCGCCGCCGGCCGATGCTGCCGGCGGCGATGCGCTGGCCTGGTTGCCGGCTGACGGTGCGCCGGCGGACGGTGCGCCGGCGGACGGGGAGCCTCCACCCGCCTGGCAGGCGACCAGGGTCATGCCGGCGATTGCGCAACCGACGACTCGCATCCGATAACCCATCGTGCGCATGGCGATCCTCCTACCGAGCCATTCTCCACCCATCGCACGACGATGTACATGGACGATGGCGTCCGCATCCTCGCCGCCGCCGTCGCTCGCCCGGGGTTGTGGGCAATCGGAACCGCCTCCGGGCGACGTGCGCGCATCGAACGCCTGCCTGCGCGCAATCCGGTCGCTGGTCCGTCGCTCGGTGGGTCTGGTCCCAAGGCCTCCCTGCTCCGGACCGTGCGCAAGCTGAGCGCCCAAGGTGAGCCCAGGCGATCGCGGCTCGGCACGATCGCGCTGGAGTGCGCCCTTCGCCAGTCGCGGTCTCCCTCGCGAGCCTTACGCTATCGACGTGACCTTCGTCGTCGCGCGAAATCCCGATCCGGACTCCCGCCTGCCCTATCTGGTCCGTCTGCCAATCGACGGCGGCCTCGTCCTGAAGGTCCGCGACACCTGGCCGCGGACGAGCCGGGTGTTCTGCGCGCGCGTCGAGTCAGGACTGGCCGCCCGATGTGGAGATCCTGGAGGAGGTCCCCGTCGCCCTCTGCCGGCGGAGGGGGGTTGCCATCGACCTCGTCCTGGCCCGGCCCCGCGAGAACCGCTCGCAGTTCGTGTTCACGATCCTGCCCTCCGGTCGCGAGGCCATCTTCTGGCAGACCCGGAAGGTCGTCACGACCGCGCGGCCCGGCGCTCGGATCCCGGGCCGTCGGGCGAGCGGCATCCCCGAGCTCGTCATCATCGTCGACACCCGTGAGCGATACCCATATCGCTTCTCGAAGCAGCAAGCCACGACCGTCCGCGCCACTGTCGCCGCCGGCGACTATGCGGTCCGGTCGGCGTCGGGGACGCTCGTCGCCGTGGTCGAGCGCAAGTCACTGGCGGACCTCGCCGGGTGCCTCAGCAACGGCACCTTGGTGTTCGAGCTGGCCAAGCTTGCCGAGGCTCCTCGCGCGGCGATCGTCGTCGAGGACCGGTACGGAAACCTGCTGAAGCACGCATACGCGCCGACCGGCTTCCTGCCGGACATGCTGGCTCGGGTCCAGGTTCGCTACCCCGAAGTCGCGATCGTGTTCCTCGAGACGCGGCCGCTCGCGGAGGAATGGACGTTCCGGTACCTCGGTGCTGCCCTGGCTGAGCACGAGTCCGAGCTGGGAGCACCAGGGATGCGCG
Organism: uncultured Chloroflexia bacterium; assembly: GCA_963741915.1. Taxonomy (GTDB): domain Bacteria; phylum Chloroflexota; class Limnocylindria; order Limnocylindrales; family CSP1-4; genus CAIXZV01. The sequence continues at coordinate 9,766 of CAVUJW010000009.1, forward strand.
CCGCCCAGACGCCGGCGGCCCATCCGGCGGTCAGCCTCAAGCCCTCGAGGAAGCGGCGGAAGGCGGATCCCTGAGCCGATCGCCCGGCGGAGCCGACCGTGGGCCAGGCGGAGCCGACCGTGGGCCAGGCGGAGCCGACCGTGGGCCAGGCGGAGCCGACCGTGGGCCAGGCGGAGCCGACCGTGGGCCAGGCGGAGCCGACCGTGGGCCAGGCGGAGCCGACCGTGGGCCAGGCGGAGCCGACGGTGCGCCCGGCGGAGCACGTCGCGCCCAACGGAACGCCGTTCGGAGGCCGCAATCGACCATAGCGGTCAGGTCGCGAGGATTGCGAGTTCCCATGCTCTACCAGCGAGCTACGCCGCCGGCGAGCGATAGGTTGGCACGCGGCACGCCGGGTACCCCGTGGCGCGGGGCGCACATCGAAGCCACGCGGCATCCGATGCGGCGCCGGCACCGGGGTCGAGGCCCGCCGCGCCACGGCCGAGATTGGCCATTGAGTCGCAACGGTCGAACCGGGACAATGTCCCGCGCCAACCAGGCGCGCCACGGGGAGACGAACGCATGTCCAGCGAACCGCCGCGGCCGGGGGCCGTCCCGGGATGGGGTGAGCAGCCGGCCGGGGAGCCGTCGGCGCCATCGGGACAGCCGGCACCACCGCCACGGCCGTCGCCGCCGGCACAGCCGTCGCAGCCGGGAACCTCAGGGTCGCCCGGCGCGATCCCCGGCTGGGGCCAGACACCGCCGGCGCAACCGGCCCCGGAGCAGCCGTCGCCCGCGCCTGCCACGCCGGCGCCCACGGTTCCTTCGGGGTCGCCCGGCGCGATCCCCGGCTGGGGCCAGACACCGCCGGCGCAACCGGCCAACTCCCCGGTGCCCACCGGTCCCGCACCTGCCGGTCCCGAGGCGTCTCCGACGCCCGCATCGCCTCCGGCGCCGGGCTGGGGCCAGCCGCCCACGACGCCAACGGCGGCCGATCCCGCTGCGATGCCGCCCCAGGCGCCGGGCTGGGGCCAGCCGCCCACGACCGAGCCCGCGCCGTCCGTGCCCGGCGCCGCCCCGCCGGTCCCGGTCCAGGTGCCTCCCGCGGCCATGCCGCCCGCCCCGGCGACGCCCCCGGGCGCCGGCTGGGGAGCGCCTCCTCCCGCCGCCGCCCCGAACCAGCCGGCCGGAGGCTGGGGCGCGCCACCTGCGGTCCCGCAGCCGGGGCCGGGCGGCACGCCGCCGGGTTCCTGGAGCCCCCAGCCGGCCCCCCCCTCGAGCGGCAACGGCTGCCTGAAGGCCTGCCTCATCGTGGCCGTGATCGGGGCGATCCTCGTCGTGCTCGCCGTCATCGCCTTCGCCTTCTTCGTCAACCGAGTGGCCGACTCGGTCGGCATCAACTCGGACGGCAGCATCGGCACGCCGTGCGCCATCATCTCGGACGCGGACCTGACGTCGGCACTCGGCTCGAGCGCGTCGGCGATCAAGCTGGAGGGGTTCTTCGACGCCACGCTGGGCCTCATCCTCGACAAGCGGGTGCTGCCTGATGCCGAGGATTGCTGGATCACCTCCGACGGATCGAGTCCGATCGGCCGGATCGCCCGCTACCAGGGCAGCGATGCCGCCGCCGTGTTCCAGCAGGAGCACCAGAACGCGGCCCCTACGTCGCAGGACCAGGGCAACGGCGTGACCCTCGAGAACAGCGGCTACTTCGCGGGCGACGTGAGCGGCCTGGGCGACGAGGCGTTCTGCACGGGCCTCTCCCCGGCCATCCAGGCGGGCGTGCTGGTCCGCAGGGGCGATACGCTCGTGTACGTCAGCCTCAGCGGCCCCGCCGACGGCAGCGTGCCGGGCATGGGGACCACCACCGACGGGGTGATCACCGCGCCATCGATCTGCGACACGGCCCAGGCTGTCGCTCGCAAGATCCTTCCCTGACCGCCTGACGACGAAGCGCGGCCGGCCAATCGGGCGCCGGCCAACCGCGCGCCGGCCAATCGGGCGCCGGCCAATCGGGCGCCGGCCAACCGGGCGCCGGCCAATCGGCGGCCGGCGGCGTGGCCCCCCGTTTAGAACTGGCTGGTTCTGTTCGGTGTCAGCCCGACACGGAAAGGGCGGTCAACAGAACGCCGCGGTTCTGGTAACGGCCGCGGAAGCCCCGGCTGCCCGCCGAACAGAACCCGGGGGTCATGAATGGCGGATCGCGCGGGCGCGGCCCGGGGGCCGAAGGCGGGCGCGGCCCGGGGGCCGAAGGCGGGCGCGGCCCGGGGAGCCGCAGGCGGGCGCGGCCCGGGGGCCGCAGGCGGGCGCGGCCCGGGGGCCGAAGGCGGGCGCGGCCCGGGGAGCCGCAGGCGGGCGCAGCGCGCCAGGTCCGAAGCCGGCGCGACGCGCAACAGGTCGCGGGCCCGAGACGCCCGGGCCCGAGACGCACCCGGGCGTCAGGTAGCGACCCCGAACAACAGGCTTCCCGTTGCCACCGCGCCGAGCAGGAACACGAACCGGACCGCCCACGCGAGCCAGCTCGCCCCGGGGTCCGCGATCGCGCGCGGCGCCACGACCAGCGCGATGTACATCACCGCGACGGCGCCGAGGATGATCGGAAGGAACGCGCTGACCTCGGGCGGCGCCTGCCCGGTCAGCAGGCCCCGGACCACGTCCGAGAGGCCGGAACCCATCAACTGGTCGAACGCCCCCGCGGCGAGGATCGCCATCGGTGTCACGAGCGCCCGGCGAGCGACGACCGGGAGGATCGGCAACCAGCGGTAGGCCAGGACGCTGATCGTGACCACCAGGAACGTGATGCCGATGAACGGATCTCCGTCGAGCCCGATCCCGGGCAGCGTCTCCAGCGCGACGATCCCGATCCCCGCGAGCAGCGGGAACCGCGCCCAGCCTTCGAGCGTGAGCTCCCCATCCCCGAACGGGGCCGGTTCGCCGGCACCGCGGGTGCATAGGCAGACGAGCACGCCGAGGATCGCGACCAGCCCCGCGAGACCCATCAGCGGCGTCGGGGCGTCGGGGTTGACCACCGGCCCGCCGCCCGAGCCGGCCAGGCGAACCACCAGCGGGATGCCCACGGCGCCGACCGCGGCCATCAGGACATCCTCCGCGCGCAGCCAGCGGCCGATCCGGACCAGCGCGGGCGGCCGGCGCGGCGCAGGCGGCTCGGTCGTCGTCGGGTCGTCGGTCATCGGGTCGTCGGTCATCGGGTCGGGGGTCATCGGGTCGAGGGCCCGCGGGTCGGGCGTCGGGGACGCAGGCATCCGTCAGCGGTCCACGAGAGGGTGGCCGATGGTCGCGGGGCGCCGAGTCGGCTCGAGGCTAGTGGCTTGCCGTCGGCCCGCCCCGGGCGCGCTCGTAGGCGTCGAGCAGGGCTCCGATCGTGACGTCACCGTAGCGGCCCTGGAGCTGACCTCGAGCGGTGCCCCACAGGGCACGAAGGGCTCGTGGGCCGCTCCTGTCGAGGTCGCCCAGCCGCGTCCCGCCGAAGCGCTCGATGCCGGGTATCCGGCGCAGCTCCTCGGCGAGCCGCGTCGCAGCCTCGCTGAGCGTGGCTGTCTGGTCGATGCCCATCGCGCCCGCGGCGGCGGTCGCCGCCGATGCCGCGGTCCCGGCTGCGGCCGCCCGCCGGCGGTCGCCGGGCGCGAGATCCGACACGGGCGCCATCGGCGGGAGCGGGGACCGCAGCCCGCCCAGGGCATCCGGTCCCGGTGCAGCGGCTCGTTCCGTTGCCGCGCGCATGGCCTCGGCCGCCCGCGCGAACTGGTCCTCGGGGGTGGGTTCCGGCGGGCGTGGGGGCGTGGCCGGATGGCTGGGCGACGCCCCGGCGGGCGCCGATGCGGCCGCCTGGCCGGCGGGAGCAGCGGCCGCGTCGCCGGCGGAAGCAGCGGGCGCCGGGGCGTCCAGCGCAGGAGGGCTCGTGAGAGCCGCCTGGCCCGCGTCCTGTGCCGCTGACCCGCCGCCCGGCCTGGGGCGCCCTCGGCCGCCGCTTCCCGACGGGCCGCCGCCGCCCGACGGGCCGCCGCCACCCGGTCCGCCGTCGCCGCCGTCCGGACCGCGGCGACGTGGACGCTGGGCACGCTCGGCGCCGCCACGTTCGGAGCCGCCCGGCGAGCTGCCGGCGGAGGGGCCGGTCTCGCTGCCCAGGGCGTTGCCCAGGAGCTGCGGGATGTCGATCCCGGTGAGGCCCTTGACCGTGGTCGCCGCCTCGGCGACGGTCCGGGTGGCGTTCTTCACCAGGTCCGACGCGCCGTCGGACGAGAGCACCGTGAGGTTGTCGATCGCCGACATCGGCTCGGCCGCGGCCCGCACGATCTCGGGCAACATCGAGAGGACCGTCGTGATGATCGCGGCCTCGTTGAACTGGCGGTAGGCCTCGGCGCGCAGCGCCAGGGCCTTCGCCTCGGCCTCGCCCTTGGTGAACACGATGCCGGCCTCGGCGTTGCCCTCGAGCGTCGTCTGCTTGGCGATCGCCTCGGCGTTCACCTCGGTGACCCTCGCCTGCGCCTCGCCCTTGGTGACCTGGACCGCGGCCTCGGCCTGCCCGGCGAGCTTGACCCGCTCCGCTTCGGCCTGAGCCGCGGCGATCCGGGCGAGCTTGTCGCCCTCTGCCCGCTTGACCTGGGCGTCGGCCTCGGCCTCGGCCGGGCGGACGGTGCTGGCGACGAGCTCCTTCTGGGTTCGGTCGGCCTCGAGCTGGGCGAGCTCGGTCTGGCGCCGCGACGACCTCCTGCTGGGCCTCGGCCTGGGCCAGCGGCCCGGCCTGTCCGGCCTTCGCCTCGGCCGCCGCCGTCTGCGCGACGACCTCGGCCTGGCGCAGGGCGACGTCGCGCTGGGCGTTGAGCTTGATCTGCTGCGCCTCGGCCTCGCGCACGGCGGCCTCCTGGTCGGCGGTCGCCTTGGCCATCCGCGCGTCCCGCTCGCGGCGGGCCGTCTCCTGCTGGCCGATGAGGTCCATGTAGCCGACCTCGTCGCGGATCGCCTGGATCGTGAAGTTGTCGATCGGCGAGCCCGGAGGTCGCGAGGTCGGCCTTGGCGGCGCTCTGGACCTCCTGCTGGAACTTCTGGCGGTCGTAGTTGAGCTCCTCGACCGTGAGCGTGCCGACGATCGAGCGCAACGATCCCTCGAGCACGTTCTTGACGATCGAATCGAGCAGCTGCTCGCCGTCCAGGAAGCGCTCGGCCGCGTTGCGGATCGACTCCTCGTCGCCGCCGATCTTCACGGTCGCCACGCCCTGCACGGCGACCTTGATGCCCTGCTTGGTCACGGCATCCGAGAGGGCGATGTTGATCTGCCGTGCGGAGAGGTGGAGCCGGCCCAGCTTGTGGACCAGCGGCAGCACGATCACGCGCCCGGCACGAGACCACCTTGAGCTGCGCGGGCGCCCCGCCGAACACGCCGCCCGTCCGGACCAGCGCCTCGTTGGCGCCCGCCACCTTGACCCGGCTGGTCGCGTAGGCGAACAGGAGGGCCAGGATGACGATCGGGATGATGACCGCGACGACCCCGCCGCCCAGGAACTCGCACCAGCGCGTCCATGACCTATCCCTCCCCGGTGGCCGCCGCTGCCGACGGCGCCGCGTCGCGCACGATGACGGCGCTCCCGGCGATGCCCACGATGGACACCGTCCGGCCGGCGGGCACGTCGGCATCGGCGGTGGCCGCGAACTCGTGCGTCTGGCCCTCGGCCTTGACCAGGACGCTCCCGAAGCGGTTGGCGGGGATGGCGACGCTGACGTACGCCGTGCCTCCCACCAGGTCGGCGAGGCTGAACGGCTCGGCGCTCTCGCTGCGACGGAGGATCCCGAACAGCGCCCCTGCCACCCCCGCGCCGCCGAGGCCGGAGATGACGCCGATGATCGCCGCCTGCCCGCCGTGCACGTCGAGCAGCTGGGTGGCGAACAGCCCGCCTGCCCCGAACATGCCGATGAAGCCGAGCAGGATCGGCGTGATCGAGGTCTCCCCGAAGTCGAAGCCGATCCCGATGGCGTCGAACACGCCGCCCAGCACGTCGTCGAGCAGGACGTTGATGAGCAGCAGCACGACGCCGACCAGCGCGGCGACGGCGAACACCCAGTCCTCGACGGGGATCGTGATCATGCGACCGTGCCCCACCCTCCCTCGCGACCGACCGGTCGCTGACGATCCGGGCGACATCCGGCGAGCCGGCACGGCGCCCGTTGCCAGCATAGGGCGCGGCCATCCCGGGCGGAACCCGAATCGGTCCGGCGGCCGATGAACGGCACGCCGGGCCGGCCGGCAGCTGCGACCTCGGGGCCGACGGTCCGGTCAGCCTCCCGCCGGTTGCGGCGCCGGGTCCTCGGGCGGCCCGAACAGCAGGTTCAGCCATGACTCGAGCGGGGTCGCTCGATCGGTGACCGCACCCAGCTTGACCGATGCCGAGCCCGGGGCATCGGCCGGCAGCGGCGGCGCGTCGTCCGCGAGGATCAGCGGGATCTCGCGCCTGGTCCCCAACCGGTACTCGCGCGCCTGCTGGAGGATGTAGGCCTGGCGCTGGATCTGGTCCAGCTCGCGGGTCAGCGCGGCCACGTCGGCGTCCAGGCTCGCGTTCGAGGCGCGCATCGCGTCGGCGCGGCCGGCCGCTTCGCTTGCCTCGCCCACCTGGCGAGCGAACAGGACGATGATCCAGGCGGCGACGACGGCGCCCACCAGGAGCCCGATGCGGCGGCGGGTCAGGCCGGCGACGGGCAGGTCCGCGAGCGAGCCGCCGGCCGCTCCGGCGGTCCCCTGGACGAGGGCAGGGTCGGCGTCCGGTGGCGTGCCGGCGCCACGGCGCGAGCCCCGATCGGGCTCGGCGTCGGCGGCGTCGGGTTGCGCCACGGGTCGGGGCATCGGGGCGAGGGTAGCTGCGCTCGATTCGGCTGTCAACTCGCTCCCCGATCCGAAGCCGGGTGCGCCTTGCGAGCGTGACATCCGAGCTGTCACGACGGCCCGCCGACGCTGGCGTACACTGCGTCGAAATCGATCATGCGTTCCAAATCGGCCAGACCGGAGGGCCCCCATGCGCACCTATGCCCCGGCGCCCACGCGAGCCGTCCTGGACGCGATCCTCGAGGAGCCGTCGCTGGCCCGCGGGGTCGTCCACCACGAGGTCCGCCCGGCGCGCGACGCCCAGCACGCGGACTGGCCGGAGTGGCTGGATCCCCGGCTCCGCGCCGGCCTGGCGCGGCGGGGCATCGAGCGCCCGTACCTCCACCAGGCCGAGGCCATCGAGCCGTCCATGCCGGGGAGGACGTCGTGGTCGTCACGCCCACCGCGTCGGGCAAGACGCTGTGCTACACGGTGCCGGTCCTCCAGGCGATCGCCGAGGACCCGTCGGCGCGGGCCCTGTTCCTGTTCCCGACCAAGGCGCTCGGGCAGGACCAGGTCGCGGAGCTCTCGGAGCTGGTCCGGGACGCCGGGCTCGAGGTCGCCTCGGCGTGCTACGACGGCGACACGCCGGCGCCGATCCGGTCGGCCATCCGCAAGGCCGGCCAGGTGGTGGTGACCAACCCGGACATGCTCCACTCGGCGATCCTGCCCCACCACACCAAGTGGTTCCAGCTGTTCGAGCAGCTGCGGGTCATCGTCGTCGACGAGCTGCACACGTACCGCGGCGTGTTCGGCAGCCACGTGGCCAACGTGCTGCGCCGCCTGCTGCGGCTGTGCGCGCACTACGGCAGCCACCCGGTCATCGTGTGCTGCTCGGCCACCATCGGCAACCCGGGCGAGCTGGCGCGAGATGCTCACCGGGCGGCCCGTCCGCGTCGTCGACCGCAACGGCGCCCCGGCCGGCGAGAGGCACCTGCTGCTCGTCGACCCGCCGATCCTCGACGCGGCGACCGGGGCCCGCGGGCTCGGCGCTGACGCTGGCCGAGCGCTGGGCCCTGCCGTTCCTGCGGGCGGGCCGCCAGACGATCGTCTTCGGACGCTCGCGGGTCGCGGTCGAGATCATGCTCTCCAACCTGCGCGAGCGGCTGCGCCAGGATCTCGGCCCGCGGACGCGGCTGCGCGGCTATCGCGGCGGCTACCTGCCGACGGAACGCCGGGCGATCGAGCGCGGGCTGCGGGACGGCGAGGTGCTGGGCGTCGTCAGCACCAACGCCCTCGAGCTCGGCGTCGACATCGGCCGCCTCGACGTCGCGATCCTGGCCGGCTACCCGGGATCGATCGCGGGGACCTGGCAGCAGATGGGCCGGGCCGGCCGGCGGGGCGACGTCAGCGTCGCCGTGCTCGTCGCCTCACCGTCGCCCGTCGACCAGTACGTCATCCACCATCCCGAGTTCGTGCTCGGGTGGTCGCCCCGAGGAGGCGCGCCTCGACCCCGACAACCTGCACGTCCTGCTCGCCCACCTGCGGGCCGCGACGTTCGAGCTCCCGTTCGAGCCCGGCGAGGCCTTCGGGCCCGGCCCCGCCGACGACCTGCTCGCGTTCCTGGCGCGAGGGGGGCCAGGTCCGCCAGGCGGACGACGGCCGCTGGTACTGGAGCTCGGAGAACTTCCCGGCCTCGGAGATCTCGCTGCGCGCCGCCGCACCCGAGAACGTCGTGATCATCGACACCACGCCCGACCGGCCGCGGGTGCTGGGCGAGGTGGACCTGTTCTCGGCCCAGGTGCTGGTCCACGAGCACGCGATCTACATGCACGAGTCGGCGCAGTACCACGTCGACCGGCTGGACTGGGGCGAGCGCAAGGCCTACGTCCACCGGATCGACGCCGACCACTACACCTATGCCAACCGGGCGGTGACCCTCAAGCCGCTCGACGTGTTCGCGACGGCGCCGGCGACCGGGCGGCAGCCGGGTCCACGGCGAGGTCATGGTCGCGAGCCTCGTCACGCTGTACAAGAAGCTCAAGTTCGTGACCGACGAGAACGTGGGCTGGGGGCCCATCGACCTGCCCGAGATCGAGCTCCAGACGACCGCGTACTGGCTCACGGCCGAGGGCGCCGGTGCCGGCTGGCGGCGGGACGAGCTCGACGTCGCGCTGATCGGTGCGGGCCGGGCGATCCAGGCCGTGGCCGCGGTCCTGCTCATGGTCGACCCGCGCGACCTGGGCCTCGTGGCCCAGGTCCGATCGCCGCACCACGAGGCGCCCACGATCTACCTGTACGAGGCGATGCCGGGCGGGGTCGGCCTGTCCGAGCGCCTGTTCGAACGGCACGAGGAGCTGGTCGCCGGCGCCGCGGACCTGATCCGCGCCTGTCCCGTGCGACGCGGGCTGCCCGGCATGCACTGGGCCGCGGCTCGAGCCCGAGGTGGACGGCAAGGCGCTGGCGCTGCGGCTGCTCGCGGCGCTGGGCGCCGGGGCGGCGCGGGTGACGGCACCGGCCGCCGTCGCATGACCGCCGACGCGCTCGCCGGCGTCACCCGGGAGCGCCGCCTCGCGAACCTGCGGGCGACGCTCGGGCGCGCCGGCGGCCCACCGGTCGGACCCGACCAGCCGCCGTCGCGAGCCCCGTTCGCCGGGCGGCAGAGCCCGGCGCTCGCCGCCCGCCTTGCCGCCGCCCTGGGGGCGGAGGTCGCCGTCTCGCCCGCGGGCCGGCTCGTCCGGCGGGTCGTCGCCCCCGTCCCGATCCCGATCGACCGCGAGCGGCTGGCAAGGCTGCCCGGCCAGCCGCCGCCCGACGCGCCGCTCGTCTTCCTGGACACCGAGACGACCGGCCTCGCCACGGCGGCCGGCACGCTCGCGTTCCTGGTCGGGCTCGCTCGATGGGACCGTGGGCTGTTCCACCAGGTCCAGCTGCTCCTCCCCGACCACGCCGACGAGCCGGCGCTGCTGGCCGAGATCGAGGCCCGGGTGTCCCCTGACGCGTGGCTGGTGAGCTACAACGGGCGGGGCTTCGACTGGCCGCTGATCGAGGCCCGCTACCGGCTCGCCGGCCGGTCGGCGCCGCCGCACGCGGGGCACCTCGACCTCCTGCCGTTCGTGCGCCGCGTGTTCCGCCACCGGATGGCCGACGCGCGCCTGCAGAGCGTCGAGACCGAGCTGCTCGGCGTGTCCCGGATCGGTGACGTCGCGGGCTGGGAGATCCCCGGGATCTACCTCGACGTGCTGCGCGGGGGCGCGGTGGACGCCCTCGCGGGCGTCGTGGTCCACAACGAGAAGGACGTGCGCTCGCTCGGGCTGCTCCTGGGCCAGATCGAGCGCGGGTACGCGGACCGGCGCACCCGGCTCGGCGCGCCCCGCGGGGACCTGGCCGGGCTCGCGCGGGCGTACGGCACGGAGCGACGGCACGACGAGGCGCTCGCGTGCCTCGATGACGCGCTCGCATCGCCCGGACCCGCGCGCGATCCGTTCGGTCGCTCGCCACTCGCTCCGGCGATCGCGCGCGAAGCGGACGAGGCCCAGCGAGACCCGTGGTGGGCGCCCCGCAACCGCCCGCACTTCGGCGGTCGCCCGCCGGGCGCCGGGTGGCGAGGCGAGCTCGCGAACGGCCGGGGCGGCCCGCTCGGGCCGGCCCCCACCCGGGGCGCCTGGGACGCCGGTGTTCGCTGGACCGACGAGCGACTCGCCGCGGAGCGTGCCCGGGTGCTGTGGCGCCTCGGGCGATGGGCCGAGTCGGCGGAAGCGTGGGAGACGGCTGCGGCCGCCGGCGGGGCGCTGGGCGCCATCGCCTGGATCGAGGTCGCGAAGCTGCGCGAGCACCGGCTCGACGACCCGCGCGGGGCGCTCGTGGCGACCCGGGCGGCCGCCGCGGTGCTGGAGCGATCGCGGCTGCTCGGACGGCCGCACGCTCGGCTGGAGGCCGACCTCGCGCGACGCGCCGTCCGGCTCGTCCGGCGGCTCCGGCGTGGCGGGACGGGCGATCGGGCGGGCGGCGTGGTGACGGCTGCCTGCCCGCGCGCGCTGCCCGCGGCGCGCGGTCAGCCCAGGTAGCGGGAGGCAGCGGCCAGGAACTGGTCGGCGACCTGCTCGATCTTCGCCCCGTCGTCGCGGATGGTGACGCCGAAGCTCGATCCGAGGTTGGGGTCGGCCACGCCGATCCCGATCGACATCGAGCGCCCAACGATGTCCTCCGTCCGTGGCAGCATGCCCGCCCGGTACTCGATCCGGTGCGGGTAGAACTGGGCGCAGTCGAACGGGCAGCCCTTGCCCGCCGCGGTGCGCTGGGCCAGGAGGTGCTCCATCTGGGTGTAGATGTGCCAGCCCGAATCCGCGAGGACGCGTGACCCCAGCTCGGCGCTCACGCTCCGGGCCACCTCGGTCGTCGGGAACTGCACGACCAGGTGCGTCGCGATGTCGCCGTCGGGGTCGGGCAGCGCCCGGAACGAGATCCCGGGCTGCTCCGCGATCAGGCTCTTGAGCCGGGTCTTGTTCGCCCGCAGCGTGGCCAGGATGGTGTCCAGCCGCCGGAGCTGTGCCACCAGCACGGCGCCCGACAGCTCGGTCATCCGGAAGTTGAGGCCGAGCATCGACCGCGCGCCGACCTCGACCCCGTTGCGCAATGGCAGGTGGCCCTGGTCGTGGAATGCGAACAGGCGCCGGTACAGGTCCTCGTCGTCGGTCACCGCCATCCCGCCGTCGCCCGACGTGATGGTCTTGAACACGTTGAACGAGATCGCGCCGGCGAGGCCGATCGAGCCCACCCGGCGTCCGCGGTACGAGGCGCCGAACGCCTGGGCGCAATCCTCGACCAGGGCGATGCCGTGGCGGTCCGCGATCGCATTGAGCTCGTCCAGGCGGGCGGGATTGCCCAGCATGTGCACGACCAGGATCGCGCGGGTGCGGGGCGTGATCCGCGCCTCGACGTCCGCGGGGTCGAGGTTGAGCGTCTCGTCCACCTCGGCCAGGACGGGGACCGCGCGGGCGTAGACGATCGACGAGATGCTCGCCACGTACGTGAAGCCGGGCACGATCACCTCGTCCCCGGGACCGATGCCGAGGGTCGCGAACAGGGCCAGCAGCGCGCTCGTCCCGCTGTTCATGGCCACGGCGTGGCGCACGCCGGTCCAGTCGCTGACGGCCTCCTCGAGATGGCGGACCTTGGCGCCGAAGCGCGGGTCGTCATCGGGCCCGAACCGGGCCAGGTACCCGCTCCGGAGGACCTCCACGACCTCGGCGATCTCCTCTTCCCCGATCAGGTCGAGCCCGGGTCCCGGCATCCCATCCTCCTTCAGCGCAAGCGCTTGCACCGTACCCGGCGACCGGGGCGTTGTCAACGCGTGCCGACGCCCACGACGGGTGCCGTCCGCGACGGTTGCCCGCAGTCGCAATCGCTTGCACAATGCCACCCTGGAGAGGTGAGGAGGATCGTGATCGTGCTCGAGCCCCGCTGGTCCCGCCACCGCCGGCGTGCGGCGCGCCACGGCGGCGCGGCCGGCACGGACCCCTCCGCGTTCCACGCGTGTCGCCCTGGCGGCGCCGCGAGCCTGCCGGGCGGCACCAGCGGGTGACGCTCGACCGGCGGATCACCCTGCGCGACGTCGCCGGCGCGGCCGGGGTGTCGGTGGCGACCGTGTCCCGGGCGCTCAACGAGGACCCCCAGATCAGCGTGGCGACACGCGAGCGGGTCGCTGCGACCGCGGAGGCGCTGGGGTACGTCCCCGACCTCGCCGCTCGGAGCCTCGCCGTCCGCGTGAGCCGCACCTTCGGCCTGATGGTTCCCGACGCCACGGACCCCATCCACGGCTCGGTCGTCGCCGGCTTCGAGCAGGCGGCCCACGCGGCCGGGTACACGGTGATCGTGGCCAACAGCCAGGGCGATCCCGCCCGCCAGCGGCGCGCGATCCGCGAGTTCAGCGCGCACCGGGCGGACGGCCTGGCCCTGATGGGCTGCGTCCTGGACCACGAAGCCGTGAGCGTCATGGTCCGTCCCAGTCCCGTGGTGTTCCTCAACAGCGAGCGCATCAGCCGCGGCCGCCTCGCGGACCTCCCTGCCGGTTGCCTCCGGCCCGACGAGCCCGACGGCATCCGGCTGCTGGTGGATCACCTCGTGGGGCAGGGCTGCCGCCGGATCGTCTACGTCGGTGCCGACCGGGCGGCATCGAACCTCATCCGCGAGCAGGCCGTCGCGGTCCAGGTGCGCGAGCGGCTGGGCCTGGAGCCGATCGCGCCGCTGTCGTGGATCCCCGAACGGCGGGTGGCGCTGGCGACCACGATCCGCGACCTCGGCGCGGACGCGGTCATCGGCTACGACGATCGCGTGGCGCTCAGCCTGCTCGACGGCTTCCGGACCATCGGCGTGGGCGTCCCGGCCGACGTCGCCGTCGCCGGCTTCGACGACATCCCGTTCGCCGAGATCTCCAACCCCCGGCTGACGACCGTGGTCCAGCCGGCCGCCGAGATGGGTGGCCTGGCGGTCGTCGACCTGCTCCACGCGATCTCGACTGGCGTCCTGCCCCCCTCGCGCGTGCTGCCGGTGCGGCTGGTGGTCCGCGAGAGCACGCTTCGCGCCGCAGGCTGAGCGGGTCGCGGAGCGGCCCGCCGCGATCGGCTTGGCGACTGCGCTCAGATCCCCAGGCGGGCGAGATACTCGCGGTTCGCCCGCTGGCCGGCCACGACGTCGTCGCGGGTCACCGTCCGCGACAGGAACTGGTCCTGCTCGACGACCACCCAGCCCGCGTATCCCGTCTCGCGCAGCGCGGCCACCACGCCCGGGATGTCGGCATCACCGGCGCCCAGTGGGCAGAACACGCCACCGGCGAGGGCCGCGACGACATCCTCGCCGCGGCTGACCACCGCATCGCGGACGCGGGTGGCGCAGTCCTTCACGTGCACGTGCCGCACCACCGCGCGATAGGCGCGGATGCAGCCGGCGGGGTCCGCGTCACCGAACCGGAAGTGCCCCGTGTCGAGGCACAGGCCCACGATCGAGGCGTCCATTCCCTCGACCAGCCGCTCGATCTCGGGTGCCGTCTCGAGGTAGGTGCCGCAGTGGGGATGGATCACCGGCCGGAAGCCGAGCGACGCGGCCCGCTCCGCGGACCGATGCAGGTTGTCGAGCAGCCGGCGCCAGCCCGCGTCGTCGAGCTGCGCCTCGGGCCGCCGAGCGACCCGCCCGGCGGCCTGCTGCCGGACCGGCTGGTCGATCGCGTCGGACAGGACCGCGAACGGAGCAGCCCCCGCCGGCAGCCCCGACCGGAGGTCCGCGAGGAGGCGGGCCAGCCACTCCCGGTCCCGGGCGCACCGCTCGTCGTCGGTCAGCGCCTGGGGCAGGAACGTGCCGATGAACTCGAGGCCGCGGTCGGCCAGCCGCTCCCCCATCTGCGCTCCGTCACCCAGGAAGCCCGGCGGTCCGAGCTCGGTCCCCTCGTAGTCCAGCGCGCGCATCCAGTCGAGCATCTCGTCGGGGCCCGGCATCCAGGTATCGCCGACGATGACCTCGTCCACGCCGAACGAGCACGGGGCGGACGCCACGCGGATGCCCGCGGGCGACGGCGCTGCCTCGTGCCACCCGCGCGTCGCGCCGCTCATGGGGTGACCACCACCTTCGTCGCCTCGCCCGACCGGAGCGCGGCAAGGCCGTCCGCGACGCGCTCCAGCGGCACGACCTGCGACACGAGCGGTGCAAGGGCGAGGGTGCCGCTCTCGATCAGCCGGATGGCCTGGGGGAACGTGAAGCTGGTGATGTAGCTGCCCAGGATCGTCAGCCCCTTCTCGGTGATCTCCACCTGGTGGACCTCGGGCCGGGCGTTGACGTTCATGCCGAACAGCACCACCCGACCGCCCATCGCCGCCGCCTCGATCGCCTGCGGCAGCACGCTCCCAACCGCGTCGATCACGACGTCGGCGCCCGCGGGCAGGAGGCTGGCGCGAGCCGCCGCCCACGCCTCGGGCGTCAGGACCTCGGTCGCCCCGACGGCCGAGGCAACGGACCGCGCACGGGGTTGGGCTCGACCACGACCAGGGGCGACGCCCCGCCGGCGGCGAGAACCGCGGTGAACAGGCAGCCGATCGCCCCGGCCCCGAACACGAGCGCCGATTTGCCGGGCCGGAGGGCCGCCCGGTTGGTGCCGTTGACCACGCATGCCAGCGGCTCCGCGAGCGCGGCCAGCGTGGCCGGCACCTCGTCGCGGATCGGGTGGCAGGTCTCGGCGGGCGCGGTGACGAACCTGGCCAGGGCCCCGTCGCGGTACACCCCGAGCGCCACGATCCGCTCGCAGTTCGCCGGGCGTCCGGCACGGCACGAGGCGCACGCGCCGCACTTCGGGTCCGGATCGACGATCACCCGCGAGCCGACCGCGACGTCGCGCACGCCCTCGCCCAGGCTGGCGACCCGGCCCACGAACTCGTGACCCAGGATGATCCCGGGCGTGGCCGGGTGGCGGGGCGGGACGTCGAGCACGGCCAGGTCGCTGCCGCAGATCCCGCAGGCTTCGACCTCGACCAGGATCTCGCCCGGCGCCGGCGCCGGCGCCGGCCGGTCCTCGAGCGCCAGGCGGCCCTGCCCCTGGAACACGGCGGCGCGCATGGATCCGTTGCCCTCCTGGCGATGGCGTGAGCCGGCGGTCAGTCGGCGCCCGTCGTGGCGCCCCGTCGGCGGAGCGACCGTCGAGCCCGTCCGACGACGATGGCGAGGATGCTGCCCAGGGCCAGCGCGCCGAGGGTGAACACCAGCACCAGCGTGGCGACCGCGTTCACCTCGGGCGTGACCCCGAACTTGATCTGGGTGTAGATGTAGATCGGCAGCGTGAGCTTGGGCCCCACGGTCCAGAACGTCACCACGAACTCGTCGATCGAGAGCGTGACGCTGATCAGGGCGCCCGCGAGGATGGCCGGGAAGATGAGCGGCAGCACGATCCGCCGCAGGACCTGGCTGGGGCTCGCGCCGAGGTCCGCCGCTGCCCATTCCAGCCGCCGGTCGAAGCCCTGCAGCCGCGCCGACACGATCAGCACCACGAATGGCATGGTGAGCACCAGGTGGCCCGCGATCACGGTCAGCTGGGACAGCTGGATCTTGAGGAAGCTGGCCAGGAAGATCAGGATCCCGATCCCGATGATCAGCCCGGGCATCATGATCGGCATCGTGAACAGGATCCGGGCGACGTTCGGGAAGCGCATGCCCGAGCGGACCAGCGGGAACGCGGCCATCGCCCCGACCAGCGTCGCGACCACCGCGACCACCGCCGCCGTCGTCACCGACTGCCAGATCGCGCCCAGCAGCGGGCCGTTGTCCGGGAGCCCCTGGTACCAGCGGAGGGTGAGGCCCGTGACCGGGAAGCCCACGGCGTTGCCGTCCTCGAAGCTGAACAGGACGAGGAACACGATCGGCAGGTACAGGTAGGCGAGCACGAGCACGGCCCACAGCCGGAGCACCCACCGGACCAGCCGCGCGTACGGGCTGACGGGCATCGTGTCCAGGCGGTCCATCCCGCGTGCCATCAGGTCCTCGTGACCACGTCGGCGATCTGCAGGTAGCGCCGGAACACGATCAGCAGCGCGACGATCACCAGCGCGACCATGAACGAGGCGGCCGCCATCGCGGGGAACGCCCCGCCGCGGTAGAAGTTGTAGATCAGGTTCCCGATCAGCACGCCCCTGGTGCCGCCCACCAGCGTCGGCGTGAGGTACTCGCCGAGCACCGGGATGAACACGAAGATGCAGGCGGTGATGATCCCCGGGCGCACCTGGGGCAGCAGGATCCTGACCAGCGCGCGGGCCGGTGTCGCCCCCAGGTCCTGGGCCGCCGTCAGCTGGGTGAAGTCGAACTTCTCGAGCGACGTGTACAGGGCCAGGGCGGCAAACGGGAAGTACAGGTACACGAGCACGATGTAGACCGCGACGTCGTTGTACACGAACAGGTCGAGCGGCTGCGAGATGAGGCCCACCGCCTGGAGCAGGCCGTTGAGCGCGCCCTTCTCACCGAGGATCGCCTGCCACGCGTAGATCCGGACCAGGTAGCTCGTCCAGAACGGGATGATCACGGCAAGCAGCACGATCCGCTGCCACCGCCCGCCCACGTAGCGGACCAGGAAGTAGGCGAACGGGAACGCGAACGCGAGCCCGGTGGCGGTGACCAGGGCAGCCATCAGGATCGTCTTGAAGAACGTGCGCACGTAGGTCTCGGTCGTGAAGAACGTCGTGTAGTTCTTCAGCGTCCAGTGCGGCACCACGAGCAGGGTGTTGTTGTCGATCGTCCAGAACGAGTAGACGAGGACGATCGCGAGCGGGATGAAGAACAGGCCCACGAGCACGACCACCGCCGGCGTGAACGGCCAGTAGCGGCGCCAGGTCAACCTGGCGCCGGCCTGGGCCTCGACGGGCGGCGCGCCGGTGCGGCCGCCCGTCGCCCTGGTCATGCTCGCTGCCCCGGGGCTGGACCCAACCCGGGTCAGCCGCCGAACACCGAGTTGAAGGTCTGGATGTAGGCGTCCACGTTGCCAGCCGGACCCTTGAGCCGCATCTTGAGCGCGAGCTCCGGCTGGTTGTACAGGTATCGGTCCGCCTGGTCCTTGTGGCCGCCGTCCACCAGCAGCTGGTAGGCCTTCTCGTTCCACAGCGGACGGCCGTTGTCCAGGAAGTTCTGGGCGACGTATTCCGCCTGCGCCCCGGCCTCGAGATACGGCTTGACGAGCGGCTGGTTGGTGCCGCCCTTGACCGTCATCTCGCCGTCGATGAACCCGGTCGTGCCCTCGTCGGGGACGAACGCGATGACCTCCGGCCCGTTGGCGGCCTTGACCCGATCAGGTGCGCCCAGGTTCTGGGTCGAGATCCACGCCTCGCCGCTCGCGAGGGCCGTGATCGTCTCGTTGTTCTGCTGGACGAGCTTGAGCAGGTTGGGCTTGAGCTTGGTCAGCCAGTCCTTGCACGCGGACAGCTCGGCATCGGTCATGTTGTAGATGTCCGACGCGCCGGTCGCGATGCCCGCGAACAGCATGATGTCGGTGGGCTGGTTCTCCATCACGATCTTGCCCTTGTACTTGGGGTCGACGAGGAGCTGCCAGCTGGTGGCGCCCGGAGTCACGTTCGCCGGGTTGTACACGATCTGGATCGGCGACCAGCCCCAGGGATAGGCGAGGTAGCCGTCGGACTTGGTCCAGAAGTCGAACGAGCGGGCCATCGAGTACAGCTGCGACGCGACCTGGAAGCTGTTGATGTCGACAGCCTGGATCAGGCCCGCGTCGTAGTACTTGGGCACCCACAGCGCGTCGCCCGAGACGAGATCGAGCTGGCCGTGGACCTGGTTGAGCTTGTTGAAGCCGTCGATGTTGTCGGCGAGCTCGGTGATCTGGACGTCGATGTTGGTGTTCGACTTGACGCCCGCCAGCTCGTCCTTGCTCCAGTGATCGCTCCAGGTCAGGAAGTTCAACGTGCCCCCGGTGGGAGCGGACGTCTCGGGCGCCATGCTGGCACCCGTGCTCGGGGCGGTGCTCGGGGCGGTGCTCGATGCGGCCGTCGGTGCGGTCGTCGGCGCCGATGTCGGCGACGAGCCGCTGCAGGCGGCCAGGAACAGCCCGGCGCTCGACAGGCCGGAGACCTTCAGAAAATCGCGACGCGAGATGGATCGATCCACGGAAACGCTTTCCTCCTCCTCAATCCTGGGTCGTGACAACGGCGTCAGACGGCACCCACCAAACCCACACCTCCTGGTCCAGCAGATCCGAGCGGGCCGCGGAGCGCGACCCGTCCACGTTGGGTGGCGCGGCCACGATGCGGCCGGCCGCGGTATCGATCGTCAGGCGCGTGTACGCGCCGAGGAAGCTCACCCCGACCACGCGTCCCCGCAGGCTGGCGACGTCGCCAGCGGGCGGGTCCGCCTCCACGTGGACGCTCTCGGGCCGGATCATGAGCGTCGTTGCCCCGGGATCGAGGCCGGTGGGACCGATCACGGTCGCGCCACCGGCGAGCCGGACCAGCGGTGCGCCGCCGGCGCCCGGCGTCTCGCCCGTGCCGGCCAGGAAGTTGGACTCGCCGATGAAGTCGGCGACGAACCGCGTCACCGGCCGGTCGTAGATGTCGCGCGGCGACCCGATGCTGCTCGACGCGGCCGCCGCGACATGACGGCGATCGGGTCGGACATCGACAGCGCCTCCTCCTGGTCGTGGGTCACGAAGATCGAACGTGGTGCCGGACCTGGCGGTGCAGATTCGGCGCAGCTCGACTGCATCTGCTTGCGCAGCTTGAGGTCGAGCGCGCCCAGGGGCTCGTCGAGCAGCAGCACCGCCGGCTCGCTTGACCAGCGCCCGCGCGAGGGCGACCCGCTGCTGCTGGCCGCCCGACAGCTGGCCGGGCTGGCGGTCCGCCGCAGCGCCGCCAGGCCGACCAGCTCCAGGCACTCGCGCACCCGGGCATCGACGCGGCCCGCGCTTCATGCCGCGCCATCTGGAGGCCGAAGGCGACGTTCTCGCTCACGGTCATGTGCGGGAACAGGGCATAGTTCTGGAACACCGTGTTCACGTTGCGGCGGTGCGGCGGCAGGTCGTTGACGACCTTGCCCTCGATCCACAGCGTCGCCCGAGGTGAGGGGGATGAACCCGCCGATGATGTTCAGGGTCGTCGTCTTGCCGCAGCCGGAGGGCCCCAGCAGGCAGAAGAACTCACCGGGCATGATCCGCAGCGAGACGTCGTCGAGGGCGACCGTGTCGCCGTAGCGCTTGGTGACGCCGACCAGCTCGATCGCCGGCGTCGGGGCGGGACCGGGCGCGGCCGGGGAGGTCACCCGCCTCGCTCGGGGCGACGGAGCGGCACGCGGGTTCGGGCCCGATCGCCGGCCATCGGTTGGTGCCAATGTCCACGCGTGCCTCCGCAGCCCTCCGACCCATCGCAAGCGGTTGCGCTGGCGACCCTAACACCGGGGTCGCGCGAGTGTCAACGCTCGCCCGCGGAGTGGTGCGAGGCCCTGTGCGCGGCGTCGCGGAGGGCCGCCAGCCGCTCCAGGGTCTCGAGGTCGAACGGGGCCGGCCAATCGACGATCGCCTCGTCCGCGCCGGCCTGCGCGTAGGCCGCCAGCGCGCTCGCGACGTCTTCGGGCGTCCCGGCAAGCGGCGACGTGGCGAGCTCCGCTGCCTCCGACCGGTCGAGCCCGTTGGCCGCAAGCCGTTGCGCGAGGGCGCGGCGGGCGGCGGCCCGCGTCCGGCGGATCGAGACCGGCGGCAGGCCGACGGTGCGCCGGATGGCGGACGGCGCGCGGCCCACGACCGCGCAATGCTCATCGAGCACCCGGTTCAGGCGCGCCCAGGCCTCGGGTGCGCCTTCTCCGTTCCAGGCATCGGCGTAGCGGGCGACGATGCGCAAGGTCCGCCGCTCGCCGCTGCCGCCGATCAGCAGCGGCAGCGACCCGTGCACCGGGGCGGGCAGGTTGACCGCGCGATCGAGGGTCACGTACGGTCCGCGCTCGCTGACCGTCTCGCCGCGCAGCAGCGCCCGCGCGGCCCGTGCCTGCGCCTCGAGCCGGTCCAGGCGCTGGCCGATGGGCAGCAGCTGGAACCCGAACGCGGCGTGATCGCGAGGATGCCAGCCGGCGCCCAGGCCCAGCGTCATCCGGCCGCCCGACACGTGATCCACGGCCGTGGCCTGCTTCACGGTCAGCCCGATCGCCCGGTAGCCGGCCGCGCTGACCAGGATGCCCAGCGGGATGCGGGAGGTCGTGGCGGCCAGCCCCGCGAGCGTGATCCATCCCTCCAGGAACGGGCCTGGCCCGGCGTCGGGTTCGGCCGCCGCCGCCCCCGCCGCCGGGAAGAGGTGGTCGTTGACCCACAGGCTGTCGAAGCCCAGCGACTCGATCGCGATCGCGGTCGCGGCCAACCCGGGCCAGCCGGTGTGCTGGCCCCAGACCTGGAACCCGACCTTGATCCCCGCCGTCCCCGTCGCGGTCACCTTCCCGTTGGGGCGACCGGGTGCCCCTCGGCGGCCGACGTCCGGGCGGCGAGCGCGATCCGCAGCGCGGCCAGGCTGGCGGCACCGTCGGGCTCGACCGGCTCGCCGCCGAGGATCGCCCGCACGAACGCCCCGACCTGGGCCGCATAGGCCGCCGCGAACCGCAGGCTGGACGGGTCGACCGTATCCCGCACCAGCGCCCCGGCGCGTCCGAAGGCACCCTGGGACACCGGCAGATGGCCCACGAACACCGTCCCGTCCGTGCCCAGGACCTCCGTCCGGACGTCCTCGCCGTACACGGCCGTCCGCGCCAGCTCCACCGCCCCGGTCGCCCCGCCCGCGAACCGCAGGATCGCCACCGCGCTGTCGTAGTCGCCGACCTCGGCCAGCGAGGGCACGCCCGCCGTCGAGCCATAGGCGCTGACCTCGACCACCTCGTCCTCGAGCAGCCAGCGCGCGAGGTCGAACTCGTGGATGCCCATGTCGACGAAGATCCCGCCCGACACCGCGGGGTCACAGAAGGCAGCCGGCGGGGGCTCCGGATCGAACTGGAGGCTCCGGAACAGCACCGGTCGGCCACGAGTCGCCGGCTCGCAGCCGGGCGTAGGCGCGCCGGTAGTCCGCGTCATGGCGGCGCATCAGCCCGACCTGCAGGCGCACGCCCGCGGCCTCGACCGCGTCGAGCGCCGCGCGGCCGCCGTGCTCCGTGAGCGCCAGTGGCTTCTCGCACAGGATGTGCCGGCCCGCGGCCGCGATCGCGGCGACGTCTTCCGGGTGGCGCACGGACGGCGTGGCGACCAGCACCGCGTCCACCGCCGGGTCGGCGGCAAGCTGCGCGGCCGACTCGTAGACGCCCGCCACCTCGAGCTCGGCGCCGACGGCGGCCGCCCGGTCGGCGTCGGCGTCCGCGACCGCCACCAGCCGCGCCTCGGGGACGCCCGTGGCCACGAACCGGGCGTGCATCGCGCCCATCCGCCCCAGACCGACGACCCCGATCCCAAGCCGGCTCATCTGCCGCTCCCGACTGCGGAAGTCCGTGGCGAGGCCTGCGCCGGCCCCGGCCGACGTATCGTGCCATGCGGCGCAAGCGCTTGCATCGGCCAGACGCCGGCGGGTGGGTGCCGGCCGCTCCCCGCGGGCGTGGCCGGGGCGAGCAGGAGTCAGCCGGCGGGGCTTCTGCCGATCTCCCTCGGCTCGGGCACGCCCATGCGCCGGAGCGCGGCCTCGCGACTCGGAACGCCGAACAGCCCGGGACCCTCGAGCACGAGCGAGCCCACGGCGGCGCCGAGCCGCAGGTCGCCGTCGCGGTTCGACCAGCCGTCCACGAGGGTCGGATCCACCCACGCGGCGAACACGCCGGCGAGGAACGTGTCCCCGGCCCCGACCGGATCCACGTAGCGCTCGACCGGGATCGCGTCCCAGCCACGCCGGGAACCCGGCGCCCCGCCGGCGGCCACCGCGACCGCGATCCCGCCGTGGACGCCGTCCGTGAGCAGGAGCGTGGCGCCCGGATGCATCAGCGCCGCCAGGTCGGCCGGCCCGATGGTGGCGTCGATGTCGTCGCGTCCCACGCCGATCAGGTCCGCCCGCCGCACGACCGCGGACGGGCCGGGCGGCAGGTGGCGGACCGGGAGGCCCGCGTCCAGGACGCGCAGCAACCCCTGCCAGCCCAGCGCGACGAGGGCGTCGCTCGGGGGCACGGCCGCCCACGCCGCGTGGATCTCGGCGGCAACCGGAGCGAACATCCAGGCCCGGGCGGCACGCCAGGCGGCGGGCAGCGCGACCGGATCCACCGGGTCGGACACCTGCGGGGTCTGCTGCGTGCGTCCGGTCGGCGTCTCGGTGTTGATGAAGATCGGGCCGTGCGTGCCCGGCACCACGACCACGTCCACGCCGGCGTCGCGCACCAGGTCGAGCTCGCGCGACCCAGCGGCCAGCGGGTCCGCGACGACCAGCGCGCCGACGCGCAGGCCGAGCCGGGCGAGCGTGAGCGCCGAGTAGGACGCGCCGCCCCCCAGGCGCCAGCCCCGTTCGTCGTCGTCGACCAGGTCCCGGCACGCGGCGCCGACCACCACGACCTCGGGCGCTTCGTCCATCCAGCCTCCGGCGGGCCCTCAGGGCGACCCGCATATACTGGCCGTCCTCGCGCACCGATGCGCGACTGCGGCCCACCCGGCCGCTGCGACCGAGGTTTCCGAATCATGCACTTCTACGAGCTGCACGAGGGCGACGACGACGTGTTCGCCGACCTGCTCCTTGCCCGGGAGGAGGAGATGGAGCCCGAGGAGTTCTTCGACATCGTCCAGTCGATCCGCCGGCGCGTGGTGGATGCGTTCGAGCAGCACACGCTGGTCGAGGCGATCGCCGACGAGCTCGAGCGCGACTACGGCTTCATCGCGATCACCGACGACCGGCTGACGGCGGCGGTCAACGTGTCGCGCGAGGAGGACGAGAACTTCCTCGCCGACCTCGACGCGCCCGAGGAGACCCCGGACTACGTCTCGATCCTGGCTGACCTCCGGCCCGGAGACGCCCGCCCCAACTAGCGCTGGCCGTCGACACGGCACCGGCCCTGGACACCGGGTGCCACCGCGGGACCGGCGAACCGACCCGGGCGATCGCTCAGCGGCTGAACAGGATCTCGATCACGTCGCCGTCGCGGACGCGGTAGGTCTTGCCCTCGGAGCGAACCTTGCCGTGCCGCTTCGCCTCGGCCATCGAGCCCGGCCGCGAGCAGCTCCTCGTAGCCGATCGTCTCGGCCCGGATGAAGCCCCGCGCGAGGTCGGTGTGGATCGCTGCCGCCGCATCGACGGCGGTCGAGCCGTCCGGGACCGGCCAGGCACGGACCTCGTCGGGGCCCGCCGTGAGGAACGAGATCAGGCCCACCAGCCGGTAGGACAGCGCGATCACCCGGTCGAGGCTCGACTCGTGGAGCCCAGCTCGTCCATGAACACCGCGGCCTCGTCGGGCTCGAGCTCGCCCAGCTCCATCTCGATCTTCGCCGACAGCGCGTCGACCATCGCGTGCCGGTGCGGGTAGCCGGCGGCGATCCGCTCGATCAGCGCCGGCTGCGCCGGCAGGTCCGCCTCGCCGACGTTGAGCAGCACGAGGACCGGCTTCTGGGTGAGGAACCGGAAGCCGCGGATCGCCTTCTCCTCGTCCGGATCGAGCGGCTCGTCGCGGATCGGCCGGCCGGCCTCGAGCGCCGGCTTGAGCCGATCGAGGATCACCTGCTCGCGCTCGTTCGCCTCGCGCTCCGCGGGGGTGCCGTGGCGGCCCCCGCCCGCGTTCAGGCGCTCGAGCGCGGCGATCGACGTGGGCGAGGTCGGCGAGGGTGAACTCGAGGTCCAGCTGCTCGAGGTCGCGGGCGGGATCGACCGAGCCGGCCGGGTGCGGGTGGTCGGGTCGTCCCAGGCGCGGACGACGTGGATCAGCGCGTCGGCCTCGCGCAGGCGGGCGAGGTGCTCCGCCGGCAGCTCCTCGGTGCCGACGCGTCCCTCGGTCGAGGCGGGCGGCGCGGGCAGGTCGACGTAGGTGACGTCGGCGTGGACGATCTTCTGGGGATGGAACATCTCGGCCAGCCGGTCGAGCCGCGCGTCGGGCACCTTGACCACGCCGACGTTGAGCTGAGGCCACCGTAGCCGCCGGTCTCGGCGTGGCCCGCGGGTCAGCGTGTTGAACACGGTCGTCTTGCCGGACCCGGCAAGGCCGACGATCGCGATCTGCATCGGGTCGATGCTACCGGGCGCCGGGCTCGCCCGGGCGGCTCGTCCGCTGCGCCCCGTCCCCGGACCGGCCTCAGTACCCCGCGCCGGGATCGACGACGTTGACCAGCGGCGCGCCGGCCGCGTACCGGGCGAGGTTGTCGCAGAACAGGTCGACCGAGCGGTCGAGGACCCGGGTCGACGACCAGGACGTGTGCGGCGTCACGATCACGTTGGGCAGGTCGTACAGCGGCGACGTCGGCGGGCAGCGGCTCGTCGCGGAACGTGTCCAGGACGGCGCCGCCGATCCGCCCCTCGCGCAGCGCGCGGCCCAGCGCCCGCTCGTCGACGAGCTCGCCGCGGGCGACGTTGATCACCCACGCGCCCGGCTTGAGCTGGCCGATCGCCTGCGTCGCCGATCAGGCCCTGGGTGTCCGCCGTGAGCGGCGCCGCGAGGACCACGAAGTCGGACTCGGCCAGCAGCTCGGGCAGGCGGTCCGGCGGCAGCACGCGGTCGAGCATGAGCGTGCCGAGGACGGCTCGTCGCCGGCGCCGTCGGCGGCCGCGGCTCCCGCCTCGCGGCCGGCGCCGCGTCGGCGACACCCGGCAGCCGAAGGCGGTCGCCAGCGCGCCCACCGCCCGCCCGATGGAGCCCAGCCCGACGATCCCGACCGTCACGTCGCGCAGCTCGCGCGCCTCGAGCGGCTGCCACGTCCGCTCGCGCTGGAGCTCCAGCAGCTGGGGCAGCCGCCGGGAGACCGCCAGGATCATCAGCATCACGTACTCGGCGATCGGGCGCGAGAACACGCCCCGGGCGTTCGTGATCGACGAGGCCCCGCTGCGCGACTGGCCGGGGTCAGGACCCGCTCCACGCCCGCGGTCGCCGAGTGGACCCAGCGCAGGCCGGGGCGCCCGGGCGAGGATCCGGTCGAAGGTGTCGGCCGGCAGCCGGCCGCGGAGCATGACCTCGACGTCCTCCAGCGGCCCGTCGGGGTGCCCGTCGAACCCGAGACGTCGACGATCCGCGCGCCCCGGGCGCGGCCGCCGGATCGCGTCGAGGTCGCGCGGTCCGGTAGCGCGCCGACAGGATCGGGCGTCAGGGCGATCGCCGCGGGCACGCCCCCGGGCCCCGAGCCCGGGCCCGGTGCCGCGGTCGCCCGCTCGGTCACGATCGCCTCCCCTCGGAGCTGTGCAGGCCCGATGCGCGGACGCCATGCGCGTCGGCGCATCGATCTCCTCCGGCGCGGCAGCGTCTCGGGCCCGTCCCACAGCCGGCGCAGCGCCGGCGGCGCCGGCCAGCGCGCTCGATCTCGGCGACGAACGCCTCGCCCTTCCGGTACTGCTCCATCTTGAGGTCCATGCCGGTGATCCGGAGCATCGCCCGCTCGAACGGCGTCCGCCGCTCGCGGCGGTCGTGGAACCGGCGCCGAGATCCGCTCGACGCCGGGCACGAGGTCGCGCCCGACCGCGTCCATGACGTGGTCGCCGAACCCCTCGAGCAGGCTCATGACCGCCTGCGTCTCGCGGAACAGCCGCCGCTGCTCGTCGCGACATGAGCCGCTCCATCCAGTGGTGGTCGTCGCCGCGCCCGTCGCCGCGGAGCGCCGCGCCCGAGGCCGCGGAGCGCGTCCCGCCCGAGCGTGCGACGCGTCCTGCGAGAAGAGCGTCAGCTGGCGCTCGAGCCGCTCGGCCAGGTACGGCCGCAGCCAGGGATGCGCCTCGAACTCGAAGGCGTGGGTCGTCTCGTGGAGCGCGATCCAGGTCCGGAACGGCGCGAGCGGCACGTCGAGCGCGCGCGCCGTCTGGCGGATGTTCTCCTCGACGAACAGCAGCCGGCCCGGCGTCCGTCTCGGCCGACAGCAGCGCGAGGTCGTACTGGCCGAGCACGCGCTGGCCCATGAACCCCAGCAGGAGGCCCAGCTGGCGGGTCGTCACCCAGCGGTTGGCGAGGGCCATGGTCGCCTTGGCCAGGCCGCTGCCCGGCGGGACGAGCTGGTCGAGCAGCTCGCCCTCGAGCTTGCCGATGAGGGCGGCGAACGCGCTGATGTTGGCGCTGCACCCAGGCCGCCCGGTCGACCACGCGCCGACCCGCTCGACGACCCCCGGCAGCTCCGTCCCGAGGGCCGCCGAGAGCGCGGGCACGACGCGCGCCATCGCCTCCGCGTAGTCGGCCTCGGTTGCGCGCAGCTCGGCCGGCGTCAGGGCGCCGGGCGCGCGGCGCAGGCCGGCCGATCGGCGACGATCCTCGACCCGGCGCCAGTCGACCAGGCCGCCGTCCGCGCGGAGCGCTCGACTGCGCCGCCCGGCGACGGTCGCCGCCGCACCGAGCGCCGACCCGACGAGGAATCCGGCCTGCCACAGCCGCTCGTCGCGAGATCCGGCCGGCGCCCGGGCCGCCGCCGGCGCGGCCGCGGCCGTCCCGCCCGCGGCCGACCGGACGCTCATCGCCGCCGCGCACCCGCAGCTCCACCGACTCGACGTCGGGGAAGCGCCTCGCCGAACATGCGCGAGGCGATGCGCCCGGAAGCGGTCGACGTCGCCGGTGGTGAGCTGGACGTGCGTCGGGCGGCGGCGCCTACGCTCCGCCGGCCGCGACGTGGCCGGCGGCGGCCCGGATCGGCGGCCGTGCCCGCGGGTCGTGCCCGGGCGCCTCGAGCCCGTTGATCGACAGCAGCTCGGCCAGCGCCGAGGCGGTCGCCGTCGCCGAGTCCACGATCGCGACCCGCTCGCCCCGGTCGGCGCGCGAGCACCGGCCGGAGCAGCGGGTAGTGGGTGCAGCCCAGGAGCAGCGTGTCGATCGTGGCCGAGGGCGGCAGCGGGAACACGAACTCGCCCGCCCCGTCGCGCTCGCCGAGCAGCGGGCGCGAGCTCCTCCGCGACGGCCGCCTCGACCTCGGACCGTCGAGCTCCCGGCCTCGACCATGGGCACGAAGCGCGGCGTCGCGTGCTCGTACACCTCGACCGCCGGGTTCTCGTCCTTGATCGCGTTGAAGTACGCGTGGGAGCGGACCGTCGCCGGGCGTGGCGATGACGCCGATCCGCCGGTTGCGGGTCGCGAGCGCGGCCGCTGACGGCGCCGGGCCGGACGACGCCCAGGACCGGCAGGTCGTAGCGGCGCGCGCAGGTCGTCGAGCGCGACGGCGGTCGAGGTGTTGCAGGCGACGACGAGCGCCTTGACGTCGCGCGCCGCGAGCGCGTCGAGCGCCTCGATCGAGAACCGCCGGACCTCGTCGTCGCGTGCGCGTGCCGTACGGCGCGCGGGCGTTGTCGCCGAGGTAGATCGTCGACTCGTGCGGCGAGCGGCGCAGGATCTCGCGCAGGACGGTCAGTCCGCCGACGCCCGGAGTCGAAGACGCCGATGGGTCGCGGATCCGACACGCCCGTGCCCTAGCGGCCGGCCGCCGCCGACGCGTCACGCGCGCCGACGAGCTCGGCGGCGGCCCGGCTGACGTCCTGGCTGATCTGCGCCGCTCGGATCGGCGAGCACGAACGGGATGCCCTCGTTGTTGGCCTCGCACGACGAGCGCGCCGTCGGAGCTGACGTGATGCTCCGGCATCGCGGCCGAGCGCGCGCTGCAGGTCCTCGGGCTCGATGCCGCCCGTGGAGTCGGCGCGGTTCACGAGGTAGCGCACCTTCGTCGGCGGGTAGCCGATCATCCGGAACGCGTCGGCCATCGACGAGCGTGTTGTGGATCGTGGTCGAGTCGTAGGTCACGATCTCGACGATCGTGTCGGACGGCGTCGAGGAACGCGAGGTTGACGTCGTTGACCGACGGCCGGCGTGTCGATGACCACGACCTCGTACACGCGCCGCAGCAGCGACAGGACCTTCTCGACGTCGCGGACGGTGACCATCTCGGCCATCTCCACGCGCGGCGGCGCGAGCAGGATGTCGATACCCGACGGGTCGCGCCACAGGACGTCCTGGAGGTCGGACTCCTGGATCCGGTCGGTCGGGCAGGTCCAGGATCGACGGCGCGTCGACGGGCACCTTGAGCAGCGCCCGCAGGTCGCCGAACTGGAGGCTGCCGTCGATGAGCACGGTCCGCGGCCCGAGCTGGCCGACGCGCGACGGCGAGGTTGAACGCGAGCGTCGTCTTGCCGACGCCGCCCTTCGGCGCGAACAGCGAGATGACCACGCGAGCCGGCCGACGGCGTCGGCGACTGCTGCGTCCTGGTGGGCCTGCTGGAGCCGGGTCACCAGGTCGTAGCCGGAGAACGGCATCGAGAGCACGCCGTGGATCCCGCTGCGCGGGATCGACCGCGACCGGCTGCTGGGGCACGGTCAGCACGATGACCGGCACGCGACTGCCCGACTTCGTGGAGCTGCTCGACGAGCTGCAGGCCCTTGACCCGGCCCTGGAGCAGCGCGTCGACGATGACGACGTCGGGCCGGAGCTGGCCGACCAGGCCGAGCACCCGCGAGCCGTCGCGACACGACGTCGAGCAGCTTGATCGCGGACTGCGAGTTCAGCAGGCCGCGGATGTACTGCGCGACCTGGGGGACGTCCTCGACGACGAGCAGGCGGATCTGGTCGGACGGCATCGGGCCGACTATACCACGCGGCCGTCGCGGCCGCCGTCCCGCGGTCCCACCGGGCGGTCGGGCGCTCGCGACGCCTTCCGTCCGCGAGCGACCGCGCCCGCCGCGGTCGCTGGCCGCCGGGCGACCAGACACGCTCGGCGCCGGGCCCAGGGGCCGAGCTCGTAGTCGCCGGCCAGCGTCTCGACCGCCAGCCCCGCCGCCTCGGCGCGAACGCGACCAGCTCGTCCGGCGCCGACGAGGCGCAGCCGGTCCGCGCGCACCCAGCGCACGGGCGCGGCATCCCTGGACGCCCTCGCTCGAAGATCGTCGTCAGGCGCGACGCGCCCGGTCGTCGCGTCGTGGAGCGCCGCTGCCGGTCTTCGTCACGTGTGGCCCGGTCGCCGGGTCCTCGCGAACCCACTCGAGGACGAGCGCGCCCGTCGTAGCGGGCCAGGTCGTCGGCATCGGGCAGCCAGGCGTCGACGACGGCCAGCCCGCCCGGGGCCAGGTGCGCGGCGAGCGTCGCGACGGCGCGCCGCCTGGTCCGCGCGGGCGCCCAGCAGGAAGATCGAGTTGAGCGGCGATGAATGCCAGCCGGTACGTCGCCGGCAGTCGGGCAGCCGCGACCGTCCGGGCGTCGCCCTCGACGAGCCGGAGCCGGCGCGCGACCGTCCGGCGCCGGCGGCCGACGGCGGCGCCGCGCGGGCGCGGTCGAGCATCGCCGGATCGAGGTCGACGCCCGGTGACCTCGTGGCCGGCCGCGGCGAGCGGGACCGCGAGCCGGCCGGTGCCCACCGCGAGCTCGAGGACGGGCCCGCCCGTCCGCGCGGCGAGCGCCAGGTACAGGTCGAGGTCGCCCGGGTCGTCGGCCAGGTCGAGGTCGTACAGGCGCGCGAGCGCCGCGCCGGCACCCGCCGGTCTCGCCGGTCACGGCCACCCGGCCGCGGCGGCGTCGCCGCTCGAAGCGGACCGCGCTGACCGGCCGAGCCGCTTCGCCGCGAGCGCGGAGATCGCCTCGAGGGCGACCCGGTTGGCGGCCATCGCGGTCATCTCGGCGTGGTCGTACGGCGGCGAGACCTCGACGATGTCCATGCCCGCGATCTCCACGGCGCCGGCGATCCGGCGGACCGCCCGCAGCACCTCGCGCGGCAGCAGGCCGCCCGGTTCCGGCGTGCCGGTGCCCGGGCGCGAGCCCCGGGTCGATGACGTCGATGTCGACCGAGAGGTACACCGCGTCGGGGCCGTCGAGCGCCTCGGCGATCGCGTCGTCGATCACCGCCTCCGCGCCCCGCTCCTCGATCTCGCGCATGAGGTGCCAGCGCAGGCCCTGCTCGCGCATCCAGGCGAATGTCTCGACCGGCGGCCAGTAGCCGCGCAGCCCGACCTGGACGAAGTTGCGGCCCTGCACGGCACCCGACTCGATGAGCCGGCGCATCGGCGTCCCGTGGCCCGGCGAGCACGCCCCAGTCCTCGTCGGCGGTGTCGGCGTGGGCGTCGAAGTGGACGATCCCGATGCTGCCCGGCCGGCGGACCTCGGCCACCGCGGTGGCCGACGGCCAGGTGATCGAGTGGTCGCCGCCGAGCACGATCGGGATGGCGCCCGGTCGCCGCGACCTCGTGGACCTTGCGGTAGATGAGCGCGTGGGCGCGGTCGATCCAGGCCGGGACGATGTTCGCGTCGCCGGCGTCGACGACGTCGAGCACCTCGAACGGCTCGATTCCCAGCTGGAGCGAGTGGATCGAGCCCGACGTGTACTGCGCCTCGCGGATCGCGCGCGGTCCGAACCGGGCGCCGGGCCGGTGGCTGACGGCGTCGTCGAACGGCGCACCGACGATCGCGACGTCCGACGTTGCGCGCGCGCAGCTCGACCCGGGTCGGGACCCAGGGCAGCTTCTTGAACGTGGGCAGGCCGACGTACGTGGGCAGGTCGAAGTCGTCGAACATCTCGTAGGCGCGGTCCCAGCCGTTGCGCGTCGGCGAAGTCGGGGACGTCGGCCCGGGTCACCGGGGACGCTCGGCCACGGGATGGTCCTCCGCGACGGCTGGTCGCGGCCGGCGCCGGCCGCGCGGTCGGACGGGCCGCCTCGCGGGGCGCCGCCGGTTCGGGTCCGCCGTCCAGCGGGGCGCGCCGTCGCGGCGATCGTACCGCCGGCGCGGCCCGGGCCCGTGGCGGCGCCGCCCCGTCGCGCCTCAGCTACCTCTGCCCGCGGAACTCCCGCCAGGCGGCATCGACGAGCGCCGGGTCGGCGAGCAGGTCGATCGCCGTCTGGGCGACCAGCGTCGCGGCGAGGAGCACCGTCCGGTCCGCCCGCGGGCGGGCCGCGGCGTCGCGGAACGCCGTCGAGTGACCGGGCGTGGGCTCGTCGGCGATCGCCAGCTCGGGGTGGATCGCGGGCACGGCCCAGGACACGTTGGCCATGTCGGTCGAGCCCGACGTGCGGGTCCATCCCCTGGTCGACGATCCCGTAGGCCTCGCGCGTTGGCCACCCAGCGATCCGCCAGCGCCCGGTTGTGCTTCATGGTGCATCGCGCCGCCCGAGAACTCGACCTCGACCTCGACAGTCGGCGGCCAGTGCCGCGGCCTCGCACAGCTGGCGGAAGCGGGCCTTCATCACGTCGTCGTAGTACGCCTGGTCGGCGCTCCGGATCATGAACCAGGCCGTCGTCCGGTCCGGGATGATGTTGGCGGCCGTCCCGCCCTCCTGGATGATCCCGTGGACCCGGCAGTGGGGCGGCAGCTGCTGGCGCCACAGGCCCACCGAGACGAACAGGGCGATCATCGCGTCGAGCGCGTTCCTGCCCGCCCACGGCTCCGACGCGGCGTGCGACTGGAGGCCGGTGAACACGACGCTCCACGTCCTCGGACGCGAGCGGGCGCGAACTCGACGTGGTTGCCGGTCGCACGGGTGGAACAGGAGGGCGGCGTCGAGGCCCTCGAACAGGCCGTCGTCGAGCATGATCGGCTTGCCGCTGCCCGCGTTCCTCGGCCGGCGTGCCGAGGAACACGACCTCGCCCGCCCACGCGTCGCGAACGGCCGCCAGGCGCGATCGCGGCCCCGACGCCCGACGCGGCCATCGTGTTGTGGCCGCAGCCGTGGCCGAGGCCGGGCAGCGCGTCGTACTCGGCGAGGACGCCGACCCGGGGCCCCTCCGGCCCGCGGCCGCCGGTGAGCCGGCCGCGGACCGCGGTCGCGAGGCTGCCGGCCGGGTGCTCGACGGCGTACCCGTGGCGGCGCGATCGACCTCGGCCACCCAGTCCGCCGCCTGGTGCTCCTCGAAGGCCGGCTCGGGGTTGGCGTGGATCCGGTGCGACAGGTCGAGGATCTCGTCCCGTGCGGCCTCGACGGCCTCGGCGACGCGGGCCTTGACCTCGGCGAACGGCTGGGCGTGGACGGGCGGCGGGCGGGCGGCTCGGTCACGGTGTCCTCCTAGCGCTCGGCCGGAGAGGGTGATCTCGGCGATGAAGAAGATGGCGGCGAGGAACAGGACGATCGGGAGCTGGAACGGCGTCGACGAGGCGCAGGACGACGAGCACGGCCACGACAGGCCGACCCAGCCGCCGCGCCGCGCCGGCCCGGAACCAGTCGCCCTGGTAGGCGATCCGGCGGTGGCGGGCGAACACCACCAGCCAGAACAGCGGGCATGGCGGTGATGCCGAGGGCCAGCCCCATCAGCAGGGCCCCGACGTAGCCGGCCATCGCGTCCCGGTACGGGTCGCGGGTCGTGACGAGGAGCGCGACGAGGAGCCAGGCGACGGCGGCCGCGGCGAGCAGGCCGAGGTTGGCGATGCGGTCGCGCGAGCTCCATCGACAGCCGAGTCTACCCAGCGTCCGCGTGCCCGGAGGGCCGGCGACCCGGGGGCGGGTGGCCGGGCGTGGCACCGTCGGCCGCCGCCGGACGGGCGGCGCGTGCCGCTCCAGGTCGGGCGAGGCCGGGTTCCGAGCTCGGCCAGCGAGGCTCGAGCTCTAGGTCTGGCCTCGACCGACGGTGTCGCGACCGGCTCCGCCGGCAGTGGCGAGTCGCGCGGGTCGGGCACCCAGGTACGCCGCGCGCCAGCCGGCCCGCCGTCGCACCCACCACGTCGGCCGTCCAGTCGTCGCCGACGTGCAGGATCGCCGACGGGGCGGGTCGCCGAGCGCCCGTGCGGCGCCGCGGCGAAGATCGCCGGGTGCGGCTTGATCGACGCCGACCCGCTGCGACACGACGACCGCCCGCCAGGTGACGGTGCCCAGCCGGCCGACCTCGACATAGCGGTCGATCGTCGCGGCCAGCGGCCAGTTGGACAGGATCGCGAGCCGGTACCGCCGCGGCGAGGCGCGCGCAGCAGCGCGCCCGCATCCGGGGCCGGCGGCAAGGGCGCGACGAAGGCGCGGGAGTAGACGTCGACCGCCCAGGCGACCTCGTCCGGGTCGCTCAGCCGCCGGCCGCGGCGTCGTCCCAGCGCTCGTCCGCCGCCGGGGCCGGCATCCCCCGCAGCCGGGCGAGCATCCGGACCAGCGCGCTGGGCGAGGTCGACCTCGCGGAACTGCCGGCACCTCCTCCCGGAACTGGCGCGCCCGCTCCTCGTCCCAGACCCGGAGCACCTCGTCCACGGCGAACGGGCCGAGCCGGTCGGCCATCGCCCGCGCCGTGTCGCGCGACGACCCCGCGCAGCCCCGCGGCGGCACGGGCACCAGCGTGTTGCCGAAGTCGAGCGTGATCGCCGCGATCCGCGTCGCGGCCAGCCGCCGGGGCTCGTCCGGCGGCTCGTCCGCCCCGTCGACGGTCACGCCGGCCTCCGCGGCCAGCCGGCGAGCGGCGATCGCGACGGCCTCGGGGTTGCGGTCCACCAGCAGCCAGCGCCGGCCGAGCCGCGCGGCGGCGACGCCGGTCGTGCCGCTGCCCGCGTAGGGGTCGAGGACCAGGTCGCCCGGCCGGCTCGACGCGGCGACGATCCGCTCCAGCAGCCGGACGGGCTTCTGGGTCGGGTAGCCGGTGCGCTCGGCCGAGCCCGGCGGCACGATCGTCATCCACCACACGTCGGTGGGCAGCTTGCCGCGGGCCGCCTTCTCCGGCCCGACCAGCCCGGGCGCGAGGTACGGGAGCCGGTCGATCGCGTCGCGCTCGAACAGCCACGTGTCGCCCTTCGCGTACCACAGGATCGTGTCGTGCTTGCGCGGCCAGCGGTCGCGCGCCCGGCCGCCGTAGTCGTACGCCCACACGATCTCGTTGAGGAACCGCTCCGGCCCGAACACCTCGTCCAGCAGCAGCCGGACATGGTGGCTGGTCCGCCAGTCCACGTGCAGGTAGAGCGAGCCGTGCGGCGCGAGCACGCGGTGGATCTCGACCAGCCGCGCCTGCCGAGCGCCCGAGGTGCGCGTCCAGCGGCAGGTCGTCGGCCCAGGCGAGCTCGCGCACGACCCGATAGCGGTACGTCCGCGACCGCCGAACCCGCGGCGGGTCGCGCTCGCCCGTCCCCGTCCGGATCGATGCCAGCCGCCGCGCCCGCCGCTGCGCGAACGGCGGATCCGCGTAGGCGAGGTCGACGCACCCCGTCCGGGAGCGCGCGCAGCACGTCCAGGTTGTCGGCCTCGAGCTCGGCGCCCCGGCGGGCCGCTCCCCGACGCACCGCCTCCGATCGCGCGCCGCCGGGCGCCGGGCGGGCACCGGGCGCCCGATCGTCAGCGCGCGACGCTCGAGGGGCAGATCTCGCGGAACGCGCAGCAGCGTGCACGAGAGATGGTCCGGCCGGGCCGCGAAGTCGCCGTGCCCGGATCCCGGCCGCGGCCGTCCGGATCGACGCTCGCGCCTTGTCGATCCGGCGCCGATCGACCGGGCGCCGTGCCGACCAGCCCCGATTCCAGGAAGTGGAGCGCCACGGCGTCCGGCAGGCGGCCGGTCATCGCCTCGTAGCCCATCGCGTAGATCGAGAGCTGGAGCGAGTCCCGCGCCCGCTGGCGCGGCCTTGGCCGGGTCACGCACGTCCGACGACTTGTAGTCGGTGATCACCACGTCGCTCCGGCGACAGGTCGCAGGGTGGGCTCGACGACGTCGGCGGCCTGCCGTCCATCGGATCGGGCCCGTCACGGGCAGGCGGCGTCGCCGGCGCGCGCCGGGGGACGATGTCGACCCGGTCGAACCGGCCGCGGACCCGGTCGCCGTCGAGCAGGAAGCTGAACTCGCGCTCGACGTAGGCGGGGATGACCGCGCCGGGCGCGAGCTGCTCCTCGCGGAAGCGGCGGAGCGCGTCGCGCCCGGCCGCCAGCCGCGCCTCCTCGTGCTCGCGCGACAGGAAGCCCTCGTTGGTCCACGCGCTCTCGAACGAGGCCGCACAGCTGCGCCTCGGTCATCACGTCGCCCCGCGCGTGGCGCTTGTGGAACTCGGACACCGCCGCGTGGAGCGCCGCGCCGTAGATGATCGAGTGGTGCGGGGCCAGCGGGACGCGGAGCAGGTGCGCGTACTTGTACTTCAGCGGGACAGGTCAGGTAGTCGTCGATGGCGTAGAACGACAGCATCAGCGGCTCGCCGTCCGGCGTCGCGTGGCGCCGCGGGAGCGGCATCGCGTCCGCTCGAGCGCCGCGAGTCGCTCGAGCGGCGGTGGCCGCGACGGCGCGCCGAGCCGCGGTGCGCCGGCGGCAACCGGGAGGTCGAGCGCCTCGAGCACGAACGGCGAGACGCGACGGGCGCGCTGTCCGCCGTAGTCGGCGGCGTGCGTGAGGATGAGCTCGTCCCGCGCCCGGGTCATGCCCACGTAGAACAGCCGGCGCTCCTCCTGGAGCTGGTAGTCGCCCTCGGGCAGCGTCTCGTGGACGAGCTCCAGCGGGCAGCGCCAGCGGCTCGCGGCGGCCGGCGGCCGGGAAGCGGCCCGCGACGAGGCCCGGCAGGAAGACGATCGGGAACTCCAGGCCCTTGGCCTTGTGCACCGTCATCACGCGCCACCGCGTTCGCGTCCGGGTCGATGTCGGCCGTGGGCGGATCGTCGCCGGCCTGGATGAGCGTCTGGAGGTGCTGGGCGACGAACAGCGACCCGGTCGTCGGCGAGCAGCGCCGACTGGGCCCGGACGATGTCGAAGAAGCGGGCGATGTTCGACAGGGCCTCCTCGGCCGCGACCGTCTCGGCGCCGAGCCAGCCGCTCGAGCCAGCCCGGTGCCGCGCAGGAACGCGTACAGCACCTCGCCGGCCGGACGCTCGTGGGCGAGCTCGACGTAGCGCCGCAGGTCCTCGACCAGCCTGGCGCGCCGCGGTCCGGGTCTCGGGGGCGAGGCGCAGGATCCCCGGCTGGCGTCCGAGCTCCTCGAGCATCTCGAGCACCGATCGGTTGCGGCGGCGTGCCATGTTGACGATCGCGACCAGGTCCTGGCCGCCCAGCCCGTACAGCTCCGACGCCGCGAGCGCATACACGTCCACCGACGACGACAGGTCCGCGACCGCGCGCAGGAACGCGAGCAGCAGCCGGACCTCGGGCCGCGCGTACAGCCCGCTGGTGCCCGAGAACCGCCACGGGATCCCCTCGAGGTTGAGCGAGCGCAGCATGGGGTCCGCCGCCGCGTTCGCGCGCACGAGGATCGCGGCATCCCGCGGTCGGGCCCCGGCCCGGACGCGACGCGCGATGTCGGCCGCGATCCAGTCGGCCTCCTCCGCACCCGTCGCGAACGCCTCGTGGCGGACGGCCGTCTCGCCCTCGGTGCCGCGCTCGGCGACGAGCCGCTTGACGATCCCGGCGCGGACCTCGAGCCGGTCGGGGTCGTTGTGCCGGACGAGCCGATAGGCCGCCTCGAGGATCGGCGCCCGCGAGCGGTAGTTTCGGCGGAGGACGACCACCCGCGCGTTGCGGTAGCGCTCCCGGAACTCGAGGATGTTGCTGATCGCCGCGCCGCGGAACTTGTAGATCGACTGGTCGTCGTCGCCCACGACGGTCGACGTTCCGGTGCCGCTCGGCGATCAGGGCGACGAGCTCCGCCTGGGCGCGGTTCGTGTCCTGGAACTCGTCCACGAGCACGTACCGGAAGCGCTGCTGGACGAGCTCGCGGGCCGCCGGCGATTCCCGCAGCAGCCGCAGGGCCAGCGAGACCTGGTCGCCGAAGTCGATCGCGCCGTTGGCCGCGAGCAGCGCCTGGTAGCGCGCGTAGGCGCGCGCCAGCTCGTCCTGGCGCCGCGCCTCCTCCGCAAGCGCGTCGGCCGCGTCCCGGTCGGCCTCCGTGGCCGCGTCACCGGCGGCCTCGACCGTCGCCGCCGCCTCGCTGGCCCCCGCCGCCAGCCGCCGCGCGTGGGCACGGAACGCCTCGGGCGACACGTCCTCGTCCTTGGCCCGCGAGAACAGCGTCGCCAGGGCGTCGAGGAACCGGGTCGGGTCGCCCAGCGGCCGGTACTCGTCCAGCTCGAACTCGAACAGGTGCTCGCGCAGGAACACGACGGTCTCGGGCCGGGACAGGACCCGCACGTCTGGCGGCAGCCCGAGCTCGAGCGCGAACTCGCGGATCAGGCGATCGCCGAACGCGTGGAACGTCGAGATCGCGGTGTCGGTGTAGCCGTACGGGACCAGCTGGTCGACGCGGACCTGCATCTCGTCGGCGGCCTGGTCGGTGAACGTCAGGGCCAGGATCTCCGACGGCCGCGCCCGCCGGGTCGCGATCAGCCAGGCGATCCGGCGGGTGATGACCTGGGTCTTGCCCGTGCCGGCACCCGCGACGACGAGCAGCGGCCCGTCGCCATGGGTCACCGCCCGCCGCTGCTCCGGGTTCAGCCCCTGCTGGAGGGCCTCGAGGCCGTCGTCCCCCGGCGTTCCGTCGTCGGCCGCGGGCTGGACGTGGCCCCAGACGGGGATCTGCACCAGTGAATCCGCCCCGGCGCGCGCCGTCCGGCGCCTCACCCGCGGCGCTCCGGCCGGGCCGCGGTCCACACGCGGCGGCCGGCGCTGCTGTCGTTCGATGGGCATGCCGCGACGATCCCGCGAGCCCGTGCCATGTTGGGTGTCACGGCCCGCATCGCGCTCTCAGGCGCCCCTGGCGGGCGCCGCTCCCTGAGCCAGGGCGACCCGGACGGCCTCGGCTTCCTCCCCCGACAGGTTCGAGTCCGACCGGCCGCGGGTGACCGACTTGCCGTAGACGCGGGTGCCGGAGCGCGAGTGCAGGCTGCTGACCACGAACCCGTCACCGCGGCCGTCGAGCAGGGCGAGCGCGAAGCTCTGGTTGCCGCCCGTGTCCTCGAACGGGTTGAACCGCACCAGCCCGATCCGCTGGAATGCGACCGGCTGCGCCAGCTCGAGCGCGGCCGTGCGCGAGGCGAGGTCGTCCACGTCGCGGGCGACCGCGTAGACCTTGTCCAGGTGGGCATCGAGCATCGCCTCGAGGCTGCGCCCGTCGGCGCCCCGGGTCATCGACCGCAGGCGTCGGTCGAGGCGCGATGTGCGTCGCATGACCAGGAGCACCGCGACCAGGAGCACGACGCAGGCCGCGGCGAGGACGACCGCGATCACGCCTGGATTCGCGGTTGCGAACGCGTCGAGGTCGGCCAAGGTCTCCTCCGGACGGGGCGCTGCGAGTCTAGCAGCCGGCCCTTGCCCGGAGCTTGTCGGCAGGCCTCTCCGGTCCGGTCGGGCCCAACGCCGGGGCTGCCCGGTGTATCCTCTGCCGCCGACGGTGCGCTGCTCCGCGCCGCCAAACCACCAGGAGGTCCCGAGGCCCGTCATGGCGAAGCGCGTACGCGGCAGCACCCGGCCCGGCCAGCGCCGGCCGATCGAGCGCCGTCCCGCGTCCGCCGCCTCGCGACCCGCCCCCGGCTCCCCCGCGCCCGCGCCCGCGGCACGACCCGCGCCCGGATCGCGCCCGAGCGGCCTCACCGACGCCGAGGTCCAGCGCGCCGCCGAGATCGAGGCCGCGCTGCTGGCGGAGGAGCGGGCCGCCGAGACCACCCGGCGGCGAACGGAGGAGCGAGTCGCCACCGCCCGCGAGGTGGGCGGCACCCGCGCCCTGCGACCCGAGACCGAGTACGCCTACGTGGCGCGCGACGTCAAGGACATCGTGCGCATCGCGACCCTGCTGCTGGTGATCCTGTTCGGGCTGTGGATCGCGATCGACGTCATGGGCCTCGTCACGATCAGCTGACCGACCGCCGGGACCCGCCACGAGCGCCGGCCGGGCTTACCATCGCGGGATCATGCCTACCCGGCGCACGCCCCCCGGAGCCCGCCCCGAGGCCCTGTTCCGCCCGCCTCCCGAGCGACAGCCGCTCGCGGCGCGGATGCGGCCGCGCGACCTCGAGGA
Organism: uncultured Chloroflexia bacterium; assembly: GCA_963741915.1. Taxonomy (GTDB): domain Bacteria; phylum Chloroflexota; class Limnocylindria; order Limnocylindrales; family CSP1-4; genus CAIXZV01. Next base: position 48,976 of record CAVUJW010000009.1, read on the forward strand.
GTTCGTCGGCCAGGCGCACCTGGTCGGCGAGCGCGGGCCGCTGCGCCGGAGCGTGGCCCGGGGTCACCTCTCGTCGCTCTTGCTGTGGGGCCCGCCGGGAACCGGGAAGACGTCGCTCGCCCGGCTGCTCGCCGACGCCGTGGGCGCGGAGTTCCGCACCATCTCGGCCGTCATGTCCGGCGTGGCCGACGTCCGCGCGATCATCGCCGAGGCGCAGGAGCGCCTGTCGCTCGAGGGACGGCGGAGCGTCCTGTTCCTGGACGAGATCCACCGCTTCAACAAGGCCCAGCAGGACGCCCTGCTGCCGCACGTCGAGGACGGCACCGTCACGCTGATCGGGGCGACGACCGAGAATCCGTACTTCGAGGTGAACTCGGCGCTCCTGTCCCGGATGCGCGTCTGGCGCCTCGAACCCCTGGCCGACGACGACGTGGCGACGATCGTGCGGCGCGCGCTCGAGGACGCCGAACGCGGGCTGGCCGGACCGTTCGGGCCGCCGGGCGGGGTGGAGCTCCCGCAGGATGCCTTCGAGCACCTGATCGACCTCGCGGGCGGTGACGCCCGGCAGGCCCTCAACGTGCTCGAGGGTGCGGCGGCGCTCGCCGCCGACGAGGACCACCGGTCGCCACGTGGCGCGGTCTCCCCCACCCTGGCAAACATCGAGGCCGCGGCCCAGCAGCGCGTGCTCGCCTACGACCGCGCCGGCGACGGCCACTACGACACCGTATCCGCGTTCATCAAGAGCCTGCGCGGCAACGATCCCGATGCGGCCCTGTACTGGCTCGCGGCGATGGTCGCGGCGGGCGAGGACCCCCGGTTCATCGCGCGGCGGCTGATCATCTCCGCGTCGGAGGACGTGGGGAACGCCGACCCGCGAGCGCTCCAGGTGGCCGTGGCCGCCGCCCAGGCGCTGGACCACGTCGGGCTCCCCGAGGCGCAGTACGCGCTCGCGCAGGCGTGTGTCCAGATTGCGTCGTCCCCGAAGTCGGACAGCCTCGGCCGGGCATACGGCGCGGCGATGGCCGATGTCCTCAAGCACGGGTCCCTCCCCGTCCCCAATCACCTCCGCACCGCGGGTGACCGCCGGATGAAGGCGCACGGCATCGGCGTCGGCTACAAGTTCCCGCACGATTTCGAGGGCGACGACGTCGAGCAGCAGTACCTTCCCGACCTGCTCGTGGGTCGGCGCTACTACGTCCCCGGCGACCAGGGCTACGAGGCGACCATCGCGGCGCGGATGGCGGCGCGGGAAGAAGCGCGCAAGGAGCGACCTCGGCGGAAGCAACGCGCCGACCCGCCGATGGCGTCGATGTCTGACGCGCTGCGACCGCGTGAGGAGAGCCGCAGGAAGCTCGCCGAGACGCAGCGGCACGACGCCGACTGATCACACCTTCGCGCTGGCTCAGCAGGCGGCGCGTGGGTTCCGGGCGAGCTCGGTGGCCGAGCCACCGATCACCCGCCCGGCACTGCAGCTGCGACACCGACCTCGGCAACGATCGTGGACGTCCGGTCGCCCTGGATGTACGTGAACGACCAGCAGCCTGCCGTCGGGATCGTGAACTTCAACCCGAGCGAGCCGCTGCCGGGCGGCGGCGTCGTGAACACCGGCTGCTCCGTGACGAAGGCGGGTGCCTGGTCGGAGCCAGGGACCTGAACCATCCCGACGCGCGCGGCAACGGCGATCACGGAGTCGGTGCTGCCGCTCACGATGAGCTTGCGCTCCTTGCCAGCGACCCACGGCGCAGAGTCCGGGTCATCCCAGAGCTGGTGTCCATCGACATGGGCACGGAAGCCCCTGCTTTCGTCGACGGGGCTCGTCGGGCAGCGATCGAGCGGCACGAGCTGGGCTGTCGTCGTTGGCACGTTCTGCGACCGGGGGCTCGGCGCATCCGCCGGCTGGGGCCCGACCTTGACCACGACGCTGCTGCTGACCGTAGCGCCAACGGCGGTCAGCAGCCAGCAGCCCGGTTCGGGCAAGCCGACTCCGAACACGAAGCCCGGGCCGCCACCCTGGGGAAAGCGAACGCTCAGCGGCGTTGCCGGCTCGCCGATCGGCAGCCGCTCCGCGGAGATCTCGGACACATCGACGTATCCGTTGGGGACGCCGGCCGACAGCACGACCTTCTGCCCGACGCCCGCTTGCCATGGTTCGGGTCCCCAGACCCATCGGACCTCGCTCATGACCACCACCGGAACGCTGCCTCCAGCGAGGGCCGTGTACGGCGTGACCGGGCACGTGCCCCGCACGTAGGGCGGCGGTGTCAGCGCGACGTCGGTTGGGGCCGGGCTCGACGTGGGTGTCGGTGTCAGCGACACCGCGGGGCTCGGCGCGGAGCTCGGGCCTGGCACCGGCGCGACCCCGAACAGGCCGGACAGCGAGCCGATCGACGTCGCCAGCAGGCTCACCACGACCAGGGCCGCGATGACGAGGACGAGGAGGCCGCCGCTGCCGAACCGCAGTGGCGAAGATCGAGGGGCCGGCCCGGCGAGGGCGCTGACGATGAGGGCCTCGAGCCGCTCGGGGCGGGCACGGTCGGCCCGAGACGCGAGAAGGTCGCGCAGCTGGTCGTCCTTGATCGTCATCGGGACTCCTTCTCGAGCTCGCGCTCGAGCGCTCGGCGTGCGGTATGGAGTCGAGACTTCACGGTGCCTGCCGGGATCGCCAGGGTGTCTGCGATCGCCTCGACCGATCGCCCCTCGAAGTGATGCAGGACGAGCACGACCCGAGCGTCTGCCGGCAGCCGCTCGAAGGCCCGGTCGAGCGCGAGTCGGTCGGCGAGCGCGTCCTCGGGGCCGGGGTGTCGAAGCGACGGACTCGCATTCGTCGCCAGGACCTCGTCCATCGGCAGCTCGCGGACCTTGGTCCGCGCTCGCCGTCGCAATGCGACGCGGCACTCGTTCACCAGGATCCGGGTCAGCCAGGCCTCGAACCGGTCCGGGTCACGCAGGCGCGGCAGGTTGGTCCAGGCATTCGTCAGCGCCGCCTGCAACGCGTCACGGGCATCTGGCTCGCGACCCAGGATCGCCGTCGCCGTCCGCAGCAGGGCCTCGAGCCGCGGCCGAACGAGCATGGTGAACGCCGCCTCGTCTCGCTCGCGCGCGAGCTGGATGAGCTCGGAGACCGCACCGACGTCGAGGCCGCTCATGTCTCAATTGAGTATCGCCGGGTCGCATCGGTTCATCGACCGTCGGCATCTCGGGGAACACGCGGCATCTGCGACCGGACCTGGCCGCCGCGGAGACCACGCGCACGCGCGCGAAAGCCGCGGCGATCCCGCGGGCTCCAACCTTTGGGACGCGGGCCGACCGGCATCGCGAGCAGCGGGACCAAAGAACCACGACGCAGCGCGTCGCGACAGGCATAGACTGATCGAGGCCGAACCTCAGCGATGAGGACGGGGGACCCACATCCCCACGGGGCGAATCGCGGACCGTCCGCGAGGGCCGAACCAAGGCCGGCCCAGCCCGTCAGCTCACCTCGTAGGCCTCGCCGGATACGTGCGAGGTGTTCGTGGTGACCGCCATCCCAGGGCGACACGCCGGATCGGCCGGAGGCCTGCGCCGCAACGTCGCGCTGGACGCCGTCCTGGCGGTCGGGGGTGGCGTCACGATCGCGGTCGTGGGGGGCCTGCTGCCGTCGATCGCGCGCCAGGGCGGGCTGGTGCCGCTGGGCGTTGCCGCACTGGCTTCGGCCCCCTACCTGGGCAACCTGCTCAGCGCCTTCTCGGGGCGCATCGGGCCCCAGGGCGTGCGCGGCTTCGCGTCGCTGCGCGTGATCGGGGCGCTGCTCCTGATCGCAGTTGCCCTCGCCCCCGATCCCTCGCTGATCGTGCTCGCGGCAACCCTGTTCTGGCTCACCGTCTCGTTCGGGGTCCCGTTCCAGACCCGGCTCTGGGGTGCCATGTACCCGGCGGACCTCCGGGGCCGCGTCATCGGCACGCTGGGCATGGCCAAGGCCGCGGCGGCCGGCATCGCCGCACTGTCGGTCGGGTTGATCACCGACCGGTTGGGGGCGCCCCTCGCGGTCTCGGCCGCGGGCGTGGTCGGCGCCGGGTGCGCCGTCGCCGCGCTCGGCCTCCGCTCCGGCATCCCCCTGCCCGCCCGCGCCTTCACGCCGCGCGATGCGGTCCGGGCGCTGACCACGCGACCCCGCCTCCAGCGCGTGGTGCTGGCCCAGGCGTTCTTCGGTAGCGGGCAGATCGCAGCGGCGCCACTGTATGCGCTGGTGTACGTCGACCGGTTGCACCTCTCGATGGCGGATGTCGGCGTGATCGCCGTGCTCGCCGCGGCCGCGACGACCACCTCCTACGTCGCCTGGGGCGCGCTGGTCGACCGCAGCGGCTACGCGATCGGCCTCCGCCTGGGTGCCGGGTTCGGCGTCGCCTCGCTGGCGATCTACGCCATAGCGCCGGGCGCGACGGCGCTGTGGGTGGCGGCGATCGCGGGGGGACTTTCGACAGCGGCGATCGACGTGGGCATCCAGGGTGCGCTGACCGCCCACACCACGCTCGAGGACCGGGCGGCGGCGATGGCCGGCTGGAACTCGCTCACCGGGGCCCGCGGGGTCGCGATGCCCCTGATCGCGAGCGCCCTGGTCCAGGCCGGCGTGCTGGACCTCACCAGCGCCCTCGTGCTGTGCCTGGTGCCCGCCCTGGTCGGGCTGGCGATGTTCTTCGAGCGACCCCTGCCCCGCGGCATCCGCGAGCTCGGCCGGGCCGTCGCCGAGCGACGTCGCCGGCACCCGGTCGGCGCGGGTTGGCTCCGCCGGCGGATCCCGCCCGAGCCCACGCTCCCCGAGCCGCCGCCCGCCTGACGCGGTCAGGCAGCGCTCGCCTTGGCGAGCGGGCCCGTCCGCCTGGCCGGGCGAGACCTGGTCGTCCTCCGCTTCGGGGTGCCTCCGGCGTTCGAGGCCACGGCCGTCGCAGCCGCCATCGCGGCCGCCGCTTCGGCCAGCGTGAGCTCGGCGGCGCGTGCGACGGCAAGCAGCTCGTCAGCTGGCAGCGGGCGCGCGAAGTAGTAGCCCTGGCCGTAGGTACAGCGGAGGTTGCGCATCCGCTCCGCCTGCGCCGGGGTCTCGATGCCTTCGGCCACCGTCTCGATGCCCAGCGACCGGGCCATGGCCACGATCGCCGAGGCCAGGGCCGACGACCGGGAGGCGCTCTCGGCCTCGCCCTCCTGCGTGAACTCGGAGGCGATCTTAAGCGCGTCCACCGGGAACTGCCGCAGGTGGCTCAGCGAGAAGTAGCCGGTGCCGAAGTCGTCGATGACGACCCGGACCCCGGCCTCGCGCAGCCCCTTGAGGGTGCTGATGGTGGCCGGCGTCGCCCGCAGCAGCGCCGTCTCGGTGATCTCGATCACCAGGCGCTGGGCGGCTACGCCGTGATCGGCCAGCGCCACACGGACGCTGTCGACGAACCCGGCCTCCTGGACCTCGCGGGCGGAGACGTTGACGCTCACGAACATGTCCGGCTGCGCCAGTCCCTCCGTCACCCAGGCCGCAGCCTGGCGACAGGCCTCGCGAAGCACCCATTGCCCGATGGGCAGGATCGAGCCGTGCTCCTCGGCGATCTCGATGAACTGTCCCGGCTGGATCATGCCCTTCACGGGATGCTGCCAGCGGACCAGCGCCTCGACGCCCGCCAGGCGACCAGTGTCGAGCGCGATGATCGGCTGGTAGCGCAGCTGGAGCTGCTCGAGCTCGACCGCCTGCTTGAGCTCCATCGCGAGCTCGTGGCGCTCCCGGATCGCCTGGTGCATGCCGGGGTCGAAGACCGCGAACGCGGCCTTTCCGCTTGCCTTGGCCATGTACATCGCGACATCCGCGTTGCGCACCATGTCGGTCGCCCCGTCGACCGCGTCGCGCGCGCCGGCGATGCCGATGCTGACGGAGATGCGGACCTGGCGGCCCGCCACCGTGTACGGGGATCGGAGGTCGCGGACCAGGCGCTCTGCCATCGCCCGGGAGCGCCGCAGGTCCGGCAGGTCCCTGGTCAGCACGGCGAACTCGTCGCCGCCGAGCCTGGCCACCAGGTCGCCGTCGCGGACGAGCGACGAGATCCGCTCGGTCACCGCGACCAGCAGCTCGTCGCCCGCCGCGTGACCCAGCGTGTCGTTGACGATCTTGAAGTCGTCGAGGTCGATGAACAGCACGGCCGAGATCCAGGCGTCCGCGGCGGACGATCCTTCCAGCGCTCGCTCGAGGCTCGCCTGGAACGACCGCCGGTTGGCCACGCCTGTGAGCGAGTCGCGCTCGGCGAGGTCCCGGACCCGCCGCAGCAGGACGGCGTTGCGCAGGTTGAGGGCCGCGATCGAGGCCAGCTGACTGACGACGCCCATCACCCGGCGTTCGATGCCCGTGAACGTGCGCCCTTGGTGCTCGAGCACGACCACGCCAACCGGGCGACCGTCGGCGCACATCGGCGCCACGATCACCCGCCGCACCCGCGGCAGCAGCGCGGCGAGCGCCGGGTCCCGGGCCGGGTCCAGGCGGCGCAGCGCGATCGGCGCCCGGCGATCCCACGCCTCACGCACGACCGCATCCACTGCCATCGGCTCGCCGACCTCGTCCCCCACGCCGTGCCGCGCGAGGACCAGCAGCTGGTCGTCGGAGGCCCCCAGAACGACCCCCCGGGGGAACGCATACCGCTCGACCAGGGCGTCGAGCACGATCCGTGCCTGCTGGAGCGGGTCCCCTTCGTCGTCCAGCCGCGACCCGACGTGGACCACCGACTCGAGGTCCCCGCGCCGCTGCCGCAGCTCCCGCTCGTTCACGGCCGAGAACAGCGAGGTCGCCAGCGCGAACAGCCAGAACGCGGTCACGTTGACGGCGGGCATGCCGTCGAGGGCGACGGTGCCGCCTGCGCCCACGTCGACCGCCGGCAGCAGCGCCGCCGCCTGGGCGTAGAGCACCACGAACAGGAGCAGCGAGTCCCAGAGCGCGATCTTGAGCCCGGTCCGGTACGACGCGAGCAGCGACACGGCGACCAGGTGGAGGTAGACCAGGAATCGAAGCGGGCTCTGGGTGCCGCCGGTGACGTACATCGCCGCGGCCAGGTAGAGCCCGTCGAGGAGCAGCGTGACCGTGAGTGTCGCGAACGTGGTCCGCGGCGAGTGGAGCCCGACCGCGGCCATCACCAGCGCGATGCACAGGTAGCCGGCGGTCATCGTGGCGAGCAACGGAACCCGGATCCCCAGCTCTGCGGGATCGCTCAGGGCGAGGGCCACCGCGACCGCGGCAAGGCCGAACCGGAGCGCGAGCAGGTAGAGCATCCGGTCCGCGAGAGCGACGTGGTCGGCGCGCTGCTCGTTCATCTCGGGTCATCCTCGAATGGCACCACGGTGTCGGCCATCGTCATCGGCGCCGATCGGAGCTTCGGGTCACGATCGTCGAGGCGCGACTGGACGAGCAGGAACAGGAAGACCAGGAGCGCCAGCAGCAGCGGGAAGCTGAACGTCGTGGCGACGGTCGCCGCGATCCCGGGCTGGACGACGGCCCGGGCGCCGTCCGTGGCGAGGTCGATGATGGCCGCGACCAGGCCCCCGGTCGGCCGCGCCGGCACGACGTCGGGGCCGCGGGAGGACTGATCCGGTCCGCCTGCTCGGGTATCGCCGCCGCTCGTGCCGTCGGCAGCCGACACGGTGAGCGCAGCCGGCGTCGGCGTGGGCGTGGGGGTCGGGGTCGGCGTGGGCGTGGGCGTGGCGGTCGGCGTCGGGGTCGGGGTCGGCGTGGGCGTGGCGGTCGGCGTCGGGGTCGGGGTCGGGGTCGGGGTCGGCGTGGGCGTCGGGGTCGGCGTGGGCGTGGCGGTCGGCGTCGGGGTCGGGGTCGGGGTCGGGGTCGGCGTGGGCGTCGGGGTCGGCGTGGGCGTGGCGGTCGGCGTCGGGGTCGGGGTCGGGGTCGGCGTGGGCGTGGGCGTGGCGGTCGGCGTCGCGGTCGGCGTCGGCGTGGGCGTGGGCGTGGCGGTCGGCGTCGCGGTCGGCGTCGGCGTGGGCGTGGGCGTGGCGGTCGGCGTCGGGGTCGGCGTGGGCGTCGGGGTCGGCGTGGGCGTGGGGGTCGGGGTCGGCGTGGGCGTGGGCGTGGCGGTCGGCGTCGCGGTCGGGGTCGGCGTGGGCGTGGGCGTGGCGGTCGGCGTCGCGGTCGGCGTCGGCGTGGGCGTGGGCGTGGCGGTCGGCGTCGCGGTCGGCGTCGGCGTGGGGGTCGGCGTGGGGGTCGGGGTCGGCGTGGGGGTCGGGGTCGGCGTGGGCGTGGGCGCGGGGGTCGGATCGGACCCCGCCACCACTGTCATCTGGACGGCGTCGTAGGCGTCCAGGCGCTCCGGTGCGCCGACCGCCTCGGTGCAATCCGCCGGTCCGGTGGCGGTCCGAGCGCAGATCGTGTCGATCCCCGCCTGGAGCGCGGCGTACGTCACCGTGCAGGTGCCTTCCGTTCCCGTGTGGCAGCTGAGGTCGGCGGAGGCCCCGTTGCCTCCCGGATCGTTGGCGCCGCCGGGGAGGAAGTAGAACCGGACCTGGGTGTTGCTGCCCGGACCGGTCAGCAGCGTCGTCCCGTCCTCGGCGAAGATCGACGCCGTGAGGGTGACGGTGGTCCCCAGGCTGACCGTGTCCACGTCGGGCTCGACGTCGAGGATCGGGTCGACGTTCGAGGCCAGCACCGGCGACGCGGTGCCGGCAACCGTTGCCACCGGCCAGCTGCCCGCGGTCAGGACGGCAACCAGCGCCGCCGTACGGGCCAATCCCCCGATCGGTCGATGGTTGCCCATCTCAGCACCCCCGGTGTGCTGGCCGGCGCCCGTTTCACGCGACGCACGCTTCCCTCGAAGCGCAGGGCAACGATGGCCCCGATCGCGCAGCGGTACTACTGCACGATGGGCTCATTGCCGGCGCGCACCGGGCATCAGCGGCGACCTCGGGCGGCGTGGTCCTGCCGGGGGCTGGGACCAACGTCCCGGTCGGATGTGCGGTGCAGGGGGCCTGGGCGGCGTGCGGGGGAGTCGCCGCCGCCCCGTGTCGAGGGGTCGGTGGTGCGCCCCGGCACGCCCACTCGGTTGCCCCGCCCCGCCTGGTGCGGCCACCCCACCGGGATGCGCATCCCGGCCGGATCCCCTACCGTCCCAGCAGCAATCGCGGGGCGTCAGGCGGCGCCGCGCCAGCGGTCGGAGCTGAGGGAGGTCGCGTGGTCGCCTGGATCCGGGCCCTGCTCGGGCGGTTCCTGCCCCAGGGCGCGATCCTGCTCTCGATCCTCACCTTCGCCAGCTACGCGGCCGGGCTGGTCCGCGACCGGATCTTCGCCCGGACCTACGGCGCCGGGCCCGAGCTCGACGCCTACAACGCGGCGTTCGTGCTCCCTGAGCTGGCGCTCGACGTCCTCGTCGCGAGCGGCCTGACGGCGCCCTTCGTGCCCGTGTTCAGCACCCTGCGCCGCGATCATCCCGATGCAGCGCCGCGCTTCGCGCAGACGGTGCTCACGCTGGCCGTCATCACGATGGGCGCCGCGAGCCTGGTGCTGCTCGCCTTCGCCCCGACGACCATCGACATCGTGGCGCCCGGCTTCGACGCCGCGGGTCGCGCTCGCTACCTCGAGCTGTTCCGGCTGATGCTGATCACCCCGGTCGTGTTCGGGGCGTCGATCACGCTCGGCGAGGTCCTGGTCGCCGACCGTCGGTTCCTGTACTACGCCCTGGCCCCGATCCTGTACAACGTCGGGATTGCGGGGGGAACCTTCCTGCTGCACGGCCAGCTGGGGATCCGGGCGGCGGCCGTCGGAGCGGTGGCGGGAGCGCTGCTCCACCTCGGGATCCGCGTGATCGGGATCACCCGGACGCCGGTCCGGATCCGGCCTCGGCTGGACCTCCGGATGCCGGCGGTCCGCGAGTTCCTGCGGCTGATGGTGCCCAAGATGGCGAGCCACCCGATCGAGCCGCTGACGTTCCTGTTCTTCACCAACGTCGCCACCACGCTGGTTGCCGGCAGCGTCAGCGCGGTCAGCTTCGCGCGCAACTTCCAGAGCGTGCCCGTGTCGCTCGTGGGCATCGCGATCTCGGTGGCGGCCTTTCCGGCCCTGTCCGCGGCCTGGGCCGCCGCCGACGGCGCCGCCTTCCGGCGCCTGGTCCGGATCGAATACGGCAACGATCCTGGTGCTGACCCTGCTGGCGACGGTCGGGCTGGTCATCGTCGGGCCGCTGGCCATCGAGGTGCTCCTGGGCGGTGGGGCCTTCGACGCGCAGGACGTGGCCGTGACGGCATCGGTCCTGGCCGCGTTCGCGCTGGCCGTCCCGTTCGATTCCCTGGGCCACCTGTTCGCCCGCGGCCTGTACTCGACGCACAACACGCTGCTGCCGGTGCTGGCGTCCGTCGCCGGCTTTGTCGTCACCGTGGCCACGACGCTGCTGCTGGTCGGGTCGGTGGGCGTGGTCGCGATCGGCCTGGGCTTCGCGTCCGGGTCCGCGGTCCGGGCCGCGCTCCAGGGCGCCGCGCTGGCCTGGCGGATCCGCCCCGGCGCGGCGTTCGGGGCGCCGGATGCCGCCCCGGCCGACCCGGAGCCCGCCGCTACGGGTTGAGCGGCAGCGTCGGCACGACGGCGATGAACCGCCCGTCCCGGGTCGGGGTAGCTGCCCTCGGGGCGCTTCCAGCGCAGGTAGTTGCGCTGCATCTCGGCTCATGTCCTGGAAGGTGCCCGGCGGGTCCGAGGCACCCCAGATCGACGAGATCAGCGGGTACCACGGATCAAGGATGTAGGTGCCGGTGACCCTCGCGTCCTCGAACACCAGGCGGGTCGGCATTGGCCCGGAAGCCGGTCATGACCCAGGTGTGGGCGCCCCGCCAGGCCAGGAGCAGCACGGGGGCGTGGAGCTGCTCGATCGCCCGGGCTGCGTCGAACAGGGCATCGGCCCGGGTGTCGTAGGCACGGACCTCGTAGCCGTGCACGCCGTAGGCGTCGAGCGCGGCAACCATGGCGGACGGTCCCCAGCCGCCGTTGAGGCTGTCGCGCCGGCTCTCCCATTCGCCGATGCGGGAGGCGAGCTGCTTCTGGAACGCCAGCGTCAGCGGTGCCTTACCGTGAATCGCGAGCACCATCTGCGTGCCGGCCACGGCGCACCAGTCATGGTCGTATTGCTCGCTGATGAAGAACTTGTCTGGTTGCTTGAGGAGATTGACGTCAACCTTGACCCGCTTCGGGGCCAGGGTCGGCGTCGGGCCCGGCGTCGAGGGGCCGGACGACCCGCCCGGCGCGGTCGCGGGCGAGAGCGTCGGCTCCAGGGACGGGCGGGGCGTGACCACGCACCGTGTCCGCGATCGGGCGGTCGGGCGGCGGATCGACCCACAGCTCGATCCGGTGGGCCACGGAACGCATGTGGCCCCGGACATCGAGCAGGTTCAGCCACACGGCGCCCAAGCCCAGCACGACGAGGGCGAGCAGCGCGGCGACGATCTCGCGCCGGCGAAGGCCTCGGCCTCGCGCGAAGGACATGATGGGGACTCCCGGGACGGATGGGACGCCGGTGAAGACGGGTGGCGCCGGCCCGCTGCGACGCCCCACCCGCCCTCGGTCAGGCGGCCTTCGGTCGCCGCCCTCGGCCGCCCGGCAGCTTGCCCGTCGAGAGATAGATGGTGTGACCTCGGATGGCCATGTTGGTCCCCGGCTTGTGGGCGGCGATCGCCTTCTTGACGGCCGCGCGCATGGTCGGGATCTTGTCGGCCGGATCCAGCTCGAGCGCGATGACGTCTTCGTCGACCTTGAGACGGGCGAGCGCCCGGCGGATCTCCTCCTCGCGCTGCAGGGCAGCGAGCTGACGGGGCGAGAGCGCCCGCTCTCGCGGCTTGGGCGCGAGCTCCTCGATCTTCGCGGACCGGATTCGCATCTCGTTCGATGACTCCTGTCGGACGCTGCACAAGTGGGCGACAGCATGATGACACGAATCTCGCCGCCGTCCAATCGAAATCGAGCGCGCTCATGTCTCGCGTCAATTGCAAACGATGACCCGGCGACTGCATGGCTCGAGATTCATACGCGGGCACGACATTCGACGTGTCTCGCCATGCATTCAACCAGTGGTGCAATAGGGCACCCTACGGGGCTTCCAACGGGACAGCCACGGCCGTATGCTGTGCCGGAGATCGGCGCGTCTGGCGCCAACGAGGGAGAGGTGTTCGATGACGGATCCGGCCGGGGGCACTCCGCCCCCCCAGGGCTCAGGCAACTGGCAGGCTCCCCCGGCGAGCCCGCCGCCGCAGTTCCAACCGGCACCTGTCGCCGCGGGCCCGGCCCCAGGGGTGATGTACGCGGATCTGGTCACCCGCATCATCGCCTACGTCCTCGACTCCATCCTGCTGGCGATCGGCACGTTCATCGTCGCGGCCGTGCTCGGCGTCGCGATCCTGGCGAGCCTGCTAACGGGCGGCTTCATCCTGGCGATCATTGCCGGGCTGGTCCTCGGCCGTCATCGTCCTCGCGGCCAGCGCCGTCTACTTCGTCTACACCTGGACCACGATGCGCGCATCGCCGGGCCAGAAGATCCTCGAACCTGGAGACCGTCAACGCGGCGGATGGCGCGACGCTCACCCGCGACCAGGCGATCCGCCGCTGGGCGTTCCTGTTCGGCCCCCAGGCCCTGGCCAGCGTGGGCCAGTTCGCGTTCGGGACATCGGACATCTATTGGCTGTCACCGATCCTGAGCCTGCTCGCCTTCCTGTACACCCTGTACCTGCTGTACACCGCATCGCAGAGCGCGAAGCGGCAGGGCTTCCACGATGTCCAGGCGGGCACCGTGGTGGTCAAGCGCGTCGTCTGACCCCCCACGCGAGGACACCGGACGGGGTCGGCATCGCCGGCCCCGTTTCGATTCCCGGCCACGACGAACGTGGTCAGGGCTCGAGATCGAGGCCCCGGGCGAGATGCGGCCGGAACACCGCCAGCGGGCGCCGGTCGAACGCGGCCACGCGGCGGATCCCCAGCCGCTCCGCGGTCGCGACCAGCAGCGCGTCCACCAGGCGCGGACTGTGCTCGGCCGCCGCGTTCATCAGGACGGCGGCGCGCGCCAGGTCGTCGTTGGTCGGCGAGACGAGCCGGATCGACCCGGCGACGATCGACTCGATCACCGCCTGCGTCGCCGCCATGCCCAGCTCGCGCTGGAGCAGCACGTCGAGCTCCGCGAGACCCAGGGCGCCCAGCAGCAGCGGCTCGTCCGCCCGCTCGAACCAGCCGACCGCCGCGCGGTGATTGAGGTCGGCGGCGTCGGCGGCCGCGAGGATCGCCGAGGGATCGAGCAGGATCGCCATCAGCGGCTGCCGGTCCGGCGACCCGCCTCCCGCCGCGTGATCGAGCGACCGTCGAGCGACAGCCGCCCATGCGCGCTGCGCCCGATGCCGAGGAACGGGAACGCCGGCGTGGCCTCGTGGCCGTCCAGCCACGCTTCGACGGCCGCCGCGATCACCGAGGTCTTGGTGGTTCGCTGACGCCGGACGTGGCGGTCGAGCCGGTCGAGAAGGTCGGCATCGAGCAGGATCGTGGTCCGGACGGTCGTCATATGACGTCATATCTACCACGGTGGACAGACCGCTGTCACGTCCATCACCATCCGCGGCACCCCTCGCGATCCCAGGAGAGCCGCCGTGAGCCGTTTCGAGCCCAACCTGCGCATCCCCGGACCCACCGCGCTCCCGCCCTCGGTTCGCGAGGCCGGCGGGCGCCAGATGGTCAATCACCGAGGCGACGAGTTCAAGGCGCTCATGCGCCGGGTCGAGGCCGGGATGCGGCCCTACTTCGGTACCCGGCACGAGGTGATCCTGCTCACCTGCGCGGGCACGGGGGCCCTCGAGGCCGCCGTCGTCAACGTGCTCTCGCCGGGCGATCCGGTGCTGGCGGTCACGATGGGCGCGTTCGGGGACCGGTTTGCCAAGGTGGCCGAGGTCTACGGGGCGGCGGTGACCCGGCTCGAGGTCGAATGGGGCGAGGCAGCCGGCACCGACGAGGTCCGGGCCGCCGCCTGCGGCCATCCCCGGGCTCAAGGCGGTGCTGCTGACCCACAACGAGACCTCGACCGGGCGTGACCAACGACATCGCCGCGCTCGCCGCGGCGGTCCGCGACGTCGCCCCGGACGCGCTGCTCCTCGTCGACGCGATCTCGGCCCTGGGCGCCGTCCCGTTCGACGATGGACGGCTGGGGCCTGGACCTCGTGGTCACCGGGTCCCAGAAGGCCTGGATGGCGGCGCCCGGGCATGGCGATGGCCGCCGTCGGCCCGCGGGCGTGGGCCGCGGCCGAGACGGCCCGGATGCCCCGCTTCTACCTCGACCTGCGGCGCCACCGTGAGAGCGCCAGCCAATGGCGAGACCCCGTGGACGCCCGCGGTCGCCGTCCTGTACCAGGTCGACGAGGGGCTCCGGCTGATGCAGGCCGAGGGCGACGGCGTGTTCGCGCGCCACGAGCGTGCGCCGCGGCGACCCGGGCCGGCCTCCGGGCGCTCGGGTTCGAGCTGCTGGCGCCGACGACGTCGCGTCGCGGACGGTGACCGCGGCCACGATCCCGGAAGGGCTGGACTGGAAGGCGTTCAACGCCGCCGCCCGGGCGCGCGGCCTCGTGCTCGCGGGCGGCCAGGGCAAGCTCAAGGGCAGGATCTTCCGGGTCGGCCACCTGGGGTCGGTGACCGGCGACGACATCCTGGCCGCGATCGGCGTCCTGGAGGAGGTCGCGATCGAGCACGGGCTCGATGTCCGGCCGGGGGCCGCGGTGGCCGCCGCGCAGCGGGCGATCATCGGTCGCCGGCATGCCCGCGGCGGCCCGGGCATGAGGGTCCTGGTCGTCGAGCCCCTGGCGTCGCAGGGGCTCGAGCTGCTCCGGGCCCACCACGAGGTCGACGAGCAGCTGGGGCTGCCGGCGGACGAGATCGCCGCGATCCTGCCCGAGTACGACGCGCTGGTCGTCCGCAGCCAGGTCAAGGTCGACGCCGACCTGATCGCGGCCGGCACCCGGCTGATCGTCATCGGTCGGGCGGGCGTCGGCGTGGACAACGTCGACCTCGAGGCCGCGACCCGCGCCGGGATCACCGTGGTCAACGCCCCGACCGGCAACACGATCGCGGCCGCGGAGCACACGCTCGCGCTCCTGTACGGGCTGGCCCGGCGCACGGCGGCAGCCGACGCCTCGATCCGGCGGGGCGAATGGAAGCGGTCGCAGTTCACCGGCGTCGAGCTGCGCGGCAAGACGCTGGGCATCGTGGGCCTGGGCAAGATCGGCCAGGCGATCGCGGTGCGCGCACGGGCGATGGAGATGACGGTCATCGCGTCTGACCCGTTCGTGACCCCCGACCAGGCCGCCAACCTGGGCGTCGGAGCTGGTGGCGTTCGACGACCTCGTCGCACGCGCCGACGTCATCACCGTCCACGTGCCGATGAGCCGGGCCACCCGGGGGCTGATCGACGCCGCGGTCATCGAGCGCATGAAGCCCGGCGTGATGCTGCTCAACGTCGCCCGCGGCGGCATCCTCGACGAGGGAGCCGTCGCCGAGGCGCTCGGTGCCGGGCGGATCGCGGGTGCGGCGTTCGACGTGTTCGAGCACGAGCCGCCCACCGGCTCGCCGCTGCTCGATGCTCCCAACACGGTGCTCACGCCCCACCTCGGGGCGTCCACCGCGGAGGCACAGGTGGCCGTCGCCGAGGAGGTCGCCGAGCAGATCCTCGAGGTGCTCGACGGGCGGCCGGCCCGGTACGCGGTCAACGCGCCGCTGCTCACGCCCGAGACGGCCCAGGCGATCGCGCCCTACCTGCCGCTGGCCGAGATCCTGGGCCGGTTCCTGGCCCAGCTCGCGCGAACGGCCCCGCACACCCTGACCCTCGAGATCGCCGGCGAGCCCGCCGCGTTCGACGCCTCGTCGCTGGTGGCGGCGGTCCTGCGCGGCCTGCTCGAGACGGCGACGACCGAGCGCGTGAACCTGGTCAACGCGGGGGCGCATGGCGAAGGCGCGCGGCATCACGGTCATCGAGCGCAAGACGCCCAACGCCGGAGCCTTCGCGTCGCTGCTGACGCTGTCGGCCGAGACCGACGGCAGCCCCGTCACCGTGGCCGGCACCGTGGCCAACGGCGAGCCCCGGATCGTGCGGCTCGACGAGCACACCATGGACCTCGCCCCCGCCGACTCGATGCTCATCACCCGCCACCAGGACCGGCCCGGCAGCATGGGCCGGATCGGCATGCTGCTGGGCGAGGCGGACGTCAACATCAGCGCGATGACGCTGGCCCGGTCGGCGCCGCGGGCCGACGCGTTCATGGTCCTCGCCCTCGACGACGATGTGCCGGCGGCGGTCGTCGACGCCATCCGCGCCCACCCGGCCGTGCTCGACGTGTGGACGATCCGCCTGGGCGGGGAACGGTGACCGAGGGCGCCCCGGGCCGGGGCACCCACCCGGCACTGCCGCCGCCGATCCCGGACGGTCTCGATGCGACGCTGGTGCTGCTGCGCCACGGCGAATCGGAGTGGATCCGCCAGGGCCGGTTCCAGGGCCAGGCGGAGACGCCCCTGTCCGAGGTCGGACGCCGGCAGGCGCGGCTGGCCGCGGAGCGGCTCGCCCGCCCGCACGCCTCTCCCGCCCTGCCGGTGCCGGACGGCCGGCCGCTGGAGATCGTCCACTCGCCGCTCGCCCGGACCGCCGAGACGGCGGGTGCCGTTGCCGACGCGATGCGCGCGGCCGACGCCGGACCGGGCGGCGTCGCCGTCCGCCCCGAGCCCGGGATCACCGAGATCGGCCAGGGCGACTGGGAGGGCGAGACCCACGACGAGATCATGCGCCGCTGGTCAGCGGAGCTGGCCGCGCTGGCGCCGCCGCCCGCACGAGGCCTGGGCCCCCGGCGGCGAGTCGCTGGCCGACGTCCGGGCCCGCGTCGCGCCGGCGCTCGCGCTCGTCCTGGAGCGCCTCGGTCGCGACTTCCCGAGAGGCACGCTCGACCGGCCGCAGGTCGGCGGCTACCGGGGCGTCGGCGCGGGTCCCGGCCAGCCGTGGTCGATCCTGGTCGGCCACGACGGCGTGTTCAAGATCGTGATGCTGACGCTGTTCGGCCTGCCGCTCGACCGGTTCTGGATGTTCACCTTCGCCCTGTGCGGGATCACCGTCGTCGAGATCCGCGGCGGGCGGGCGGTGGTCCGGGCGCACAACCTGACCGAGCATCTCGTGCCGCTGCTGGACGAGGAGGCCCGGGCGGCCGCCGATCGGCGGGCGCGCTCCGGAGCCCTGTAGCGCGAACCCCAGCCCCGACGGCAGGGCCGGCCGCGTGGCTCGCTGCGAGCCTACGTGCGTCGCCCCCGGCGGCGTCCGCCGCGATGAGCGCGACGAAGCACCAGCCGGAGCAGCGAGATCCGCAGCCGCCGCGTCGCGTCGCGCAGGGCCTGGAGGCGGTCGCCGCCCAGCCGGAGCTGCGCATAGGCGGTCTCCACCTTGGCGTCGGCGACGGTCTTGAGGTCGGCGCGTGCGACCGGCACCAGCTCGCCCAGCGAGGCCGCGTACTCGTACACGGTCTCGGTGGGTCGCGGCCCGAAGCCCAGCCTGGCGGCCGCGTGCGACATCGTGCGCCACGCCGCGTCGGGGGTGACCTCGTCGACGCGGCCCCCGCAGCCACGCCGCCAGCGCGACCCCGCCGACGAGCAGCACCAGCAGCACCGTCAGGACGAGGAACACGCCGCGATCCCCCGGCTGGTTGAGCGTGACCGGGCCCTGCGGCCCGCTGTCGCCGGTGGCGCCCTGGGGTCGTCGCGTCGGGTCGAGCACATTGGCGCCGTCCGCCGGCTTGCCGGGGCTCGCACTCGGGACCGGCGGGCCCTCGCGGATCTCGGACGGCCGGCCGACGCTGCCGGTCGGATCGAACGGGATCCAGCCGTAGCCCGGGAAGTAGACCTCGACCCACGCGTGCGCCCCCTTGTTGCGGACCGTCTCGGTCGTCCCGGTCCGGTCGCCGGGCAGGAAGCCCTGGACCAGGCGGGTCGGGATCGGGCTGCCGGGCAGCGCGGCTCGCAGCAGGATCGCCATCGTCGAGGCGTAGTGGAGGCAGTACCCCTGCTGGGTCTGGGCGAAGCACTCGACGGCGCTGGGCGAGCTGCACTCGACGTCGCGGATGTCGGTGTTGTAGGTGAAGTGCGAGGGGTCCCGCAGGTAGGTCTGGATGGCAACCGCGATGTCGTACGGGTTGTCCGTCCGGGCCGTGGTCAGGATCTTGCTCAGCAGCGCCGAGGCCGCCGGCCCGATCGCTCCGTCGGGGACCCCGGTGTACTGGGCGAGGATGTCGGCCGGGTACTCCTGCGACGCCGCCCGCAGCCGGTTCGCGCTGATCACGTCCTCGTCCGACAGCCGGAGCAGGCTGGCGTCGACGGTGTAGCTCATCCCGCCGTTGGGCAGCTCGACCCCCGAGAACCACCCCGACTCGCCCGTCAGCAGGACGTCGGTCGAGGTGTCCGCGCTGGTCGGCGTCCCGGGGCTGAGCAGGGCTCGATCGACGAACGTGTCGGGCTGGATCGTGACCTGGATCTGGGTCGTCTCGTCCGGCGACGGATCCTCCGGCGTGCCGGCCAGCAGCGGCGTGCCGGCGGCGATCGGGACGCTGGTGATCCCGGTCTGCTGCCAGCCGTTGAGCACGAACGTGTCGTAGGTCGCCGCCCGCCAGTACATGTCGCCGGCATCGGCGGGCACGGTGGCCTGGAACGCGACCCCGTCGTCGCTGAACCACTTGCCGGCGATCCGGGCGGTGGAGCCGAACGTGACGCCGCCGCCGCCGCGAAGGTCGCCGCCGACGGGAAACAGCCGGCTGATCGTCTCGGCGACATCGACCAGCTGAGCATCCATCCCGTGCCACGCGCCGGCCAGCGGCGCCGATGCGGCCCGTTGGGTGAGCACGAGCGAGCCCAGCAGCGCGGCCAGGATGAACACGGTCCCGCCCCGCAGGTAAAGCGCCGAGATCGTGCCCGGATCGCCGATCTGGCGCCGGATCCAGGTGGTCCGCTCGTCGAACGCGTGCATCTCGATCAGCAGCAACAGCGACATCGCCGTGAACAGCACCAGGTAGACCAGCTGGTCGCGACTGGTGAGCGCCATGTTGGCGATCAGCACCAGCCCGACGACCACGACGCCGTTGAGCGGATGGTGATGCCCGAACACGGCGTAGGCGGCGAACTGCGCCGTCGCCCACACGATGGCGCCCAGGACCAGGATGTAGTGGACCTCCTGGTCGGTGAACGGCAGCCCGCGCCACGCGATGTCGAGGTACGCCTCAACCGTGCCGTGGGCGGTCGCTTGGAACGCGTCGGCGATCGACGAGCCGGGCAGGACCGCCCAGCCGGCGACGATCGGGATCACCAGGCCCGCGAACACGGCTCCGACGAGGTGGGTCGTCCAGCGGCCCCATCGGGCCTTGGCGCCGACGAACCCCGATGCCACGCCCAGCAAGGCGCACGGGACGAGCCCATCGGTGAGCGCCTGCCGCCCGTTGACCCAGGCCGGGTCGTCGATCGCCTTGGCCAGCACGATCGAGATCAGGATCACCAGGCCCAGCGTGAGCCAGCCTTCCTCGGGTCGGAGCCGCGACCGCTCCGTGATCATCGGGCAAGGGCCTCGGCGAGCGGCCGGTCCGGCCCGACCACGAAGGTCGGCAGCTCGAACTCGGCCAGGGCGTGGCGCACCGCGCGCACGCGCTGGTGCTGGAGCTCCGCGCCCATCGCGTCCGGGTTGGGCGCGAACGCGGCCTGGTCGAGCAGGACGACGACGGCGCTGATGCCGCGGCCGCGGAGCGTCGCGAGCGGGCGGATGAACCCGGGGTCGGTCGAGGCCGTGATCACGATCGCGGTCATCCCCCGCCGCAGCCGGTTGAGCCCGGTGATCAGGCCCTCGGCCAGCGGCACCCGCCCGTCCGCCTCCACGGCCGCGAGCAGCTGGAGGATCTTGAGCCGCTGGCGGCCGCCGCGATCGGCAGGCAGCACCGTCAGCCGGTGCGCGTTGACCGTCAGCCCCACGGCACGGTTCTCGCCCAGGGCCTTGTCGGCGATGGACGCGGCGGCCCGCACCGCCACCTCGGTCGTCGACCGCTCGCCCTCCCCGGCCTCGGCGGCCGCCTCGAGGTCCAGGAACAGCCACGCGTCGGCGGTCTGCTCGAGCTCGAACTCCTTGACCTGGATCTCGCCCAGCCGTGCCGTCGTGCGCCAGTGGATCCGGTTCATCGAGTCGCCCGGGGCGTAGGGCCGGACGGTCGTCGCCAGCGGGGTCGTCTGCAGCGTGCGCTCGGGCGACGCATGGGCGCCCTCGATATTGGCCGGTGGGAGCCGCCACAGCGGCAGGACCTCGATCCGCGGGTAGACGACCAGCGTCACCCCCTGCCCCACCGCGGCGGCCGCCTCGAAGAACCCGAACGGATCACCGGTCCGGATCATGAGCGGCTCGATCCGGAAGTGCCCCCGGCGCATGAGCGGCGCGCGGACCAGCCAGCTGCGCTCCTGTCGTCCACCCAGCGACAGCGCCCGGCCGGGCAACCCGCCCGGCAGCGTGGTCGGGTTGTGGACCTCGAGCCACGGCTTGCGGATCCGCCCCGTGTTGCGCAGCGTGTAGGTGACCCGCAGCCGGTCGCCGACGTGCCCGCTCAGCTGGGACACGGCGTAGCCTGCTTCGAGGTCGGACAGCCCCAGCCGGGTCAGGATGTAGCTCCCGCCACCCACCAGCAGCCCGACGTAGACCAGGAAGAACAGGAACGGCAACCCGGTCGAGAACGCCGCGACGAGGAGGACCACGGCGAGGACGAGGAGCTGGAGCCGACGGAGCACGAGGCTCGAACCTCCGTTCGACGAGGGCGCGGATCCTGGTCAGCCGGCCGTGGGGCTCGGGGTGACCTCGCGCGGGCCGCCGGTCTGGCGGGCGGCCTCGATCGGTGTGCTGTCCAGCAGCTCGCGCACGACGTGGGCGGCGCTCACGTCGTGGATCGAGGCGCTGGTCTTGATGATCACGCGGTGTGCCAGCGCGGACTCGGCCAGCGCCTTCACGTCGTCGGGGATGACGTAGTCGCGGCCCAGGAGGCCGGCCAGGGCCTGCGAGGCCCGGTAGAGAGCGATGGAGCCACGCGGGCTCGCGCCGAGGTAGACATCGGGGTGGGAGCGGGTCGCGGACACGAGCCGCACGATGTAGTCGCTGACCGCCGGGTCCACGTAGATCTCGCGGACACCGGCCTGGAGCTCGCGCAGCTCGTCCACCGAGCACACCTCGGTCAGGTCCTCGAGGGGATGCGTCCGCTTCTGCTCGTCGAGGATCACGATCTCGTCGAGCAGCTGCGGGTAGCCCAGCCGGATGCGGAGCATGAACCGGTCCAGCTGCGCCTCGGGCAGCGCGAACGTGCCCTCGTACTCGATCGGGTTCTGGGTGGCGATGACCAGGAACGGGTCGGGCATCCGGTGGGTGACGCCATCGATCGTCGCCTGGCGCTCTTCCATGCACTCGAGCAGGGCGCTCTGGGTCTTGGGGGTCGCCCGGTTGATCTCGTCGGCGAGGACGACCTGGCTCATGATCGGGCCGGGCCGGAACTCGAACTCCTGGGTCTTCTGGTTGTAGATCGAGAGCCCGGTCACGTCGGATGGCAGCAGGTCCGGGGTGAACTGGATCCGCCGGAACGAGCACCCCAGGCTCCGGGCGATCGCCTTGGCGAGCATGGTCTTGCCGGTGCCCGGAACGTCCTCGATCAGGAGATGCCCCCGGCACAGGAGGGCCACGAGGGCCAGGCGCACCTCGTGGTGCTTGCCCACGATCACGCGTTCGACGTTGGCCAGGACCCTGTCGCCGACCTGCTGGATGCTGCTCATCGAACTCCCGTCGCGTGCGACCGCCGGGTCTGGCGGCTGTCCCGCACCGGGCGATGCCGCCGGGTGCGTCCCTCCAATGACGTCGCACAACGGGGATCGGGGCGCGGCGACGTCGTGCCTCTGGTCCAGTGTACGACCCGACCGCGATTCCGGTTCACGGGCGGTCAGCCGCGGAACAGCGTGAGCCCGCCCACCCACAGGACCATCAGGCAGCCCACCACGCCCATCACGCCCAGGTACGGCTCCCCGCCCAGGAACGAGGCGCCGGCGACCAGCGCGAACATCGCGGCGATCAGGACCGCGATCACGGCCAGCCCGACGCGCTCCACCATCGGTCGCGGCGGACGATCGGGCCCCGTGGGCGGAGGCGCCATCAGGGCTGCCCGTACAGCTGGAAGTAGCGGCCGAGCAGGGAGCCGGCCAGCGGCGCCGCCCGCTCGCCGCCGCGACCGCCCTGCTCGACCACGACGGCGATGGCCACCCTGGGATGGTCGACCGGGGCGAAGCCGATGAACCAGGAGTTGGGCTCGCCCGTGCCGCCCAGCTCGGCCGTCCCCGACTTGCCCGCGGTCGGGATGCCCGGGACGGCGGCGCCGGAGGTGAACAGCCGCCCGAGGTCGCCCTCCACCGCCTGCTCCATCGCGGCCTGGATCGACTGGGCGTCGGCGGCCGACAGCACCCGCTGCCAGGTCTGGGGACCGATCGTCCGGGCCCCCGGGCCGGTGCCCGTCAGGGCGCTCACGAGGTAGGGCTTCATGAGCACCCCGTCGTCGGCGACGGCCGACGCGACGAGGGCCATCTGGAGCGGCGTGACGAACGTCTGGCCCTGGCCGAACGACGCGGCGGCCAGCTCGACGTCATCGCGAACCCGCCCGGCGCGCTGCCGTTCCCCGACGTGACTCGGCTGACTGCGGTCGGCAGGTCGAACGGGATGGGCGCCCCGAAGCCCAGCCGGCCGGCCGTGTCCACCAGGCTGGCGCCACCGGTGGCGAGGCCCGTCGAGCGCATACCAGATGTTGCAGCTCACCTCGGTTGCGCCGACCAGGTCGAGCGGCGTGTCGCCGGTCTGGGGATGATGGCCGTCCTTGATCCGGAACCCGCTCACCAGGAGGCCCCTGCGCTCCGCTCCCGGCTGCTGCGGGTACGTGGTCTGGGGCGTGATCGCGCCCGTGTCAGCCCCGCGATCGCGGTCACGATCTTGAACACCGATCCCGGGACGTACCGGCCGAGCGTCGCCCGCGGCAGGAGCGGGTTCGAACCGTCGGTGCGCAGCTGCTCGAACGCGGCGCCCGCCGTGGCCGGGTCGGCGATCGCCGAGGCGTCATAGGTGGGCGTGGATGCGAGCGCCAGGACCTGCCCGGTGGTCGGGTCCAGCATCACCACCGCGCCGCGATCCCGGCCCAGGCCGTTGACGGCGGCCCGCTGCAGCCGCAGGTCCAGGGTCAGCTGGAGGCCGAGCGGGTCGCGATTGCTCGGCGCCCAGCTTGTCCAGCAGCCCGTCGAACGGGTCCGACCCCGACAGGCCCAGCAGCTCGGCGTTGTAGGTGCGCTCGAGGTCCGCGGTCCCGAACTGCCGCGAGGCATAGCCGACCACGTGGCTGATCGAGTCGTCCCGGTACTCGCGGACGGCCTCGCCATTGGCGTCGCGCGAGCTGCGCGCGAGCCAGCGCCCGTCGCGATCGACGATCGGACCCCGCAGCGCCCGGCGCGCCACGGCGATGACTGCCGGGTTGTCGGCCGACCTCGAAAGGCGCTGCGCCTCCACGACCTGCCACCAGCCGGCGCCCAGCGCGAGCACCGCGAACGCGGTCGACCAGGGCGACCCCCGTTCGCAGCACGTTGCCGCCGATGGACCGGCCGCTGGCGCCGCTCACCGGGCCGGTGCTCCGGCCTGCGCGCCGGCGCCCGCCCCGCCGCTTCCGGTCGCCACGGGCGCGCCGGCCCCGCCGCTTCCGGTCGCCCGGCGACCGCGGGCGCGCCGCATCCCCGGCAGCCACCGGCGGGTCCGCGGCGGGGGCGGCGGCTCCGCGCCCGGGTCGGACAGCGCGAGCAGCAGCCCGATCACGAGCGCGTTGGCGAGCAGCGACGACCCGCCGTACGAGATGAACGGCAGCGTGATCCCCGTGAGCGGGATGAGCTTGAGGTTGCCGGCCGCGATGATGAACGCCTGGACCGCGACCACCAGCGCGAGCCCGGCGGCGAGCAGTGCCCGGAACTCGTCGTGCGGCGGCGGCCGCGATCCGCAGCCCCCGCTCGACCACGACCAGGTACAGCCCGAGGATCGCCAGCAGTCCGATCAGGCCGAGCTCCTCGCCCAGCGCGGCCAGCGGGTAGTCGGTGTGCACCGCCGGGATCGGCAGGCGGCCGCCGATGGTGGGCAGCCCCGCGCCCAGGCCGACCCCGAGCAGGCCGCCCCGGGCGAAGGCGTACAGCGCCTGGACCGTCTGGAAGCCGGCACCCAATGGATCGCGGAACGGATCGAGCCAGTTGTCGACCCGCTGCTGGACGTGCCCGAACAGGTTGTACAGGGCCCACGATCCGACCAGGAACAGGATCGTCCCGCCCACCACGTACGACGGCCGGCCCGTCGCGACGTACAGCAGCGCCAGGAACACGGCGAAGAACAGCAGCGCCGCGCCCAGGTCACGCTGCACGACCACGATGCCCAGGGCGATCGCCCACATGGCGACCATCGGGGCGAGGTACGGGATCGGCGGCAGGCGGAGCGGCCCCAGGCGCGTGCTCTCGTCCGCCAGCAGCGAGCGGTTCTCGCTCAGGTACCCGGCGAGGAACACGACCAGGATCACCTTGAGCAGCTCCGATGGCTGGCCGGACAGGGGCCCGATCGAAAGCGTCAGCCGGGCCCCGTTGACATCGCTGCCGAACACGAACGTCAGCAGCAGGAGCACGATGCCCACCGCGGCCCAGGTGTACTTGTAGGTCCGCAGCCAGGCGTCCGACCGCACGGCGAGCGCGAGCGCGCGCGATCACGGTGAGCGCGATCAGCAGCCAGCCGAGCTGCAGCTGGCCGAGCCCGAACAGCGCATCCCCGAACGATTGGGTGACCAGTGTCTGCGGGCAGCCGCTGCATCAGCAGCAGGCCGATACCGCCCAGCAGCGCGACGGCCGGCAGCAGCACCTGGTCCGTGCGCCGTCCCGCGAGCACGAACGCGACGTGGACCACGAACAGCGCGCCCAGGTACACCAGCAGGGCGCGCGGGTCGGGCGGCACGAAGTCGAGGGCATGGACCGCGTGCCCGGCGGCGAGCGTGCGCTCCACGCGCTGGGTGGCACCCAGCGATGCGGCGCCCACGACCAGCGCGAGCGACGCCAGGCCGAGCAGCGCGAGCTCCGTCGGGCGCGGTCGGGGACGGATCCGCCAGCCGGGGACGCATCGGCCGGTCGGGCCTGCGCCAAGGCGCTCATCCGGCGACCCCGGTCCAGTCGGAACCGTACCTCGCCCACCTGGAGCTCGTCGCCGAACCCGAGCGGCCGAGCCGGGTCCACCGGCACACCGTTGACGAACGTGCCGTTGGTGCTGCCGAGGTCCTCTACGTACCAGGCCCGGCCACGGAAGGTCAGCACCGCGTGCTCCGACGACGCGAACGGGTCGTCGACGACGATGGTGTTGTTGACGTCGCGGCCGAGCGTGGTCACCGCGTCCAGCGGGAACGACGTCCCGGCCGGTGGCTCGCCGTTGGGCGAGGCGAGCACGACGAGCCGGCCGAGCTCCGCCGGCCCACGGGACGGCCGCGCGGAGGTCGCGCAGCAGCACCCGCGCCACGGCGAACAGGAACGACGTACAGCAGGACCAGGAACAGGATCCGGACCAGCCACAGCGTCAGGACGAAGCCGTCCACGGTCAGCCGGGCAGCGACTCGACGACGAGCACCGTGTCGCCGACCTGGAGCCGGTCGCCCAGGCCCAGCGCGATCTCGTCCACCCGGATGCCGTTCACGCGGCTGCCGTTGGTGCTGCCGAGGTCCGTGTAGACGAGCGTCCCTGGCGCGTCTGCAGCCGGCCGTGGTGCCGGGACACCCGCGCATCGGCGAGGACCAAGCGGTTGTCGCGGGCGCGGCCGAGCGTCAGCGGGCGGGCCGTCGACCACGACGGCCGCTCGCGGCCGTCGCGGCCGGGTCACGCGGAGCATCGCGCGCGCGCCCGACGGCGCCGGGCGGCGGAACACGAGTGTCTGGGTGCCGTCACCGCGGATGCCCCCGCCGGCCGCGTCGGCCTCGCCAGCGCCCCAGGTGCCGCCGTCGGGTCCGGCGCGTCGCCGGGCTCCAGCGGTGCGGGCGCTGGCCGCCCGCGAGGCGACAGCCGGGGCCCGCCCGGACGCCGCCGGCGCGGTCGCGAACGCGCCGGTCGGGCCCGGATCGGCGATGGTCACCGGCCTCGGGGGGATCGGCGCAGGCTCGGCGGGGCGTTGCCCGCCGGCCGATACCGGGCGCGTCCGGCCGTGCGGCCGCGAGCGACTCGATCGCCGGTGTCGACCTCGACGCGTCCCCGCGGCACCGAGGGGTCGGCGACCAGCGCGACCTGCGGACGGCCCGGGAGGTGGTAGGCGTGGGCCCGCGCGAACGCCAGCGCCGCGTCGGCGAGCCGGCCCGCCAGGGCTCGGGCGTCCTCGACTCGGCGCCACGTCGGCCATGTCCGCGGGGTTGAGGCGGACGCGGTACCGGGCGGGGACCGTGGTGCGGGCGCCACGCCCGGATCGCGCGCCGCTCCATCGCGCGCTCGACCCGGCGCTCGAGCTGGATGGCCTGCACCTGCGTCCGGAACAGGCGGGCGGTCGAGCGCTCGAAGAGCTGCTCCAGGAGCTGCTCGATGTCGGCGAGGGTGGCCATGCCGGTGCTAACCGTACCAGACCACCCGGCGGCGCCACTCCGGCGGGACCAACGGCGGGCCGACCCGGTACCTCGGTCGGAGGGAGGTTCTGGACCACGTGGGTATACTCTGGCCCTGCCCGGTCCGGTTCGACCGGGCGTGTTCGTGCGTTCCCGGGGGTCGGATGACGGAGATCCTCACCGAGTCGTTCTGCGAACGGTGCGGCACCCGCTACACGTTCGAATCCGGCGCACCGCGTCGCTCGCGGCTGGGCCGTGTCCGCACGCTGTCCAAGGGCCTGCGGAACTTCGTCCTCTCGGACGAGATCGACGTTCTCCGAGGCGATGGCCGACGCGCGGAGCGAGGATGAGCTCGCCGCCACCGCGCACCAGCTGGACGCCTTCCACAAGACCTTCAACTTCTGCCTGACCTGCCGCCAGTACACGTGCGGCAACTGCTGGAACACCGCGGAGGGCAGCTGCCTCACCTGCGCGCCGGTCCCGGGCATGGAGGACGCCGTGGCCGCGGCCGCCGTTGGCGGCTCCAACGGGCACGATCATGCCGACGTCGCGCTCGACGAGGCCTGGCCGGAGGCGGACCTGACGCGGGTCGCGGCCGTGCTCGGCCCGATCGGGGCCTCGCCGGTCGCTCCGCCAGCCGGCGAGCCGCTGGATGCGGAGATCGACCTCGCGGCCGTCGAGCCGCCCCTCGCCGCCAGCGCGGATGCCGGCCCGATCGAGGCGCCGGGGGCGGAGGTTGCGCCGACCGATGGCGCGGGCCACGAGATCGCGGCGTTCGAGGCGCCGGCGGCCGAAACGGCGGAGTCCGGGGAGGCCGAGATCGTCGAGGCGGGCGGCGCGACGGTCATCGGCATGGCCCCCGGGCAGAGCCTCGCCGACGCGGTCGCCGCCTACGAGGCCCAGCTCGCGGCCGACGAGGCCGGCGCGGCCGCAGCGGTCGCCGGCGAACCCGGAGCCGAGCCCGTCCCCGCCGCGGCGGCCGCCGAGCCGGAACGCATGGCCGCGCCGGAGGCGATCGCAGAGCCGGAAGCCACGGTCGAGCCGGAGGCGATCGCAGAGCCGGAGGCCACCGTCGAGCCGGAGGCGGGCCTGGTGGCGCTCGCGCCTGAGCCGGAGCCGGTCGCGCCTGAGCCGGAGCCGGTCGCGCCTGAGCCGGAGCCGGTCGCGCTCGAGCCGGAAGGGGTCGTGCTCGAGCCGGAGCCGGTCGCGCCGGCCGTGCCCGCGATCGCGGAGCCCGCGGCGGTGCAGCCGGAGGCCGAGCCGCCGGCCGTCCAGCCTGCCGCGGCGACCGCGGCCGACGTGATCCCGCAGCCGACCTGGCCGGCTCCCGCGTCGCCGGCTCCCGCGTCGCCGGCTCCCGCGACGCCCGCCGGTCCATCGAGCCCCGAGGCACCGGCGGCGCCCGCGGTCGCACCCTGGCTGACCGTCGCCCCGGACGACGGCTCGGAGCCCGGTCCCCCCAGTGGCCGGCGGTTCCCGCATGGCGTGCCGCCTCGGCGCAGCGCGATTACCCCACCACGCTCGCCGGTCGCCCGCTGCTCCCCGACCGGGACGCGACGGCGCTCTGGGCGGCGTCCGCCCGGGAGGTGCTGGGGGCCGTCCCGGCGGGCCTCCCCGACGCCCCCGCGCCGCCGACCGCGCAGCCCTGCGTCCAGTGCGGGCTATCGCTCTCGGCCAACGCGCGGTTCTGCAGGCGCTGCGGCACGCGCCAGGGCTGAGCCGGCGCCTCCGTCAGCCGGCCGAGGGCTCGGGCGGCGCCGTCCGTTCGCGAGCCGCCCGGAACGCCACCAGGCGCACCCTGGTCCACGACGCTCCGAGCAGCAGGACGTTGAAGCTGATCGAGAGCCAGGCGAGGATCGCGAACACGGCGACGAGCGCCCCGAACAGCGCGGCGACCCCGACCAGCCGCGGCGCGATGAACGTGAACGCCTGGGCGATGAGCGCCAGCACCAGGCCGGCCAGCAGCGCCGGCGGGAGCAGCACCCGGGCCGGCACGAGGGTCGCGGGGACGAACCGGTAGACGAGCCCGGCGCCGGCGACGAACAGCAGGAAGGAGGCCAGCGGCGAGGCGAGCTGGAACGCGGTCCGGGCGAGCCCGCCGATCTCGCTGCCGCCCGGCGCGATGTCCAGCAGCCAGGACGCGATGGAGCCGGCCACGAGCGCGGCGATCGGGGTCGCGACGATCAGCGCGGACACCAGCAGCCCGCGCACCGTGCGCTCCAGCCCGCTGCGCGGCCGGGCCGTGCGGAACACCCTCGACAACGCGAAGTCGAGCGCCGCGTAGAAGCGGCTGGAGCCCCACAGCAGCCCGACGATCGCGACGACCCCGGTCGGGACGGCGCCGGCGGAGACCTGCTCGAACGCCTGGCGGGCAACCTCCTCGAGCGGCGGCACCGCCCTCGCGATCGCGGCCACGACCTGCTCGCGGATGGAGGGGTCGTCGACCACCAGCCCCACCAGCGACAGCATCAGCAGCAGGCCCGGCAGCACCGCGAACAGGGCCGCGTACGCGAGCCCGCCGGCGACCAGGCCCCCGCCGGCGCCGTCGTACGCGTCCAGCACCGCGAGCAGGGTCTGCACCGCGGGCACGCCGCCCACCCGTCGGGCGACGCGGGTCGCGAGGTCTCGGAGGCGGTCGACCCGGCCCTCCTCGCCGGCCTCGCTCATGCCATCAGCGGCTGAGGTCCTCGAACAGCCCCGGCTGGACGTCCTCGGCGTGCACCCGTCGCGGCGCGGTGACCAGGGCCTGGACCTCGCCTCGGCGGACGAACCGGCGTCCGCCGAGCTTGATGCTGGACAGGCGGCCGGTGCGCGCCCAGGCGCCGATGGTCTCGGGCCGGAACCGCACGTTCGCGGCGGCCAGGATCTCGGCGGCCTCGCTGAGGGTGATCCAGTCGGCCGCGGACGGCATCGGCCTCAGCCCCTCCCGCACCGCTCGTGGAGGCCGCACCCTTGTCCTTCGCCGCGGGTGCCTTCGTCCCGTCGCCCGTGGGCGCGTCCGACTTCGGACTCCCCCGACGACCCGCCCGACGACCCGGCCGACGCCTTCGTCGCCCGACCCTCCCCGGTCCTTCTTCGCCCAGCCGGAGCCCTTGAAGTGGATGGTCGGCGGGGCGAACAGCTTGCGCATCGTCCCCTCCCTGCCGCAGGACGGGCAGAACTGCGGACCGGGGTCGTTGATCCCGTGGAGGATGTCCACGCGGTGGCCGCAGCGGTGCAGATGTAGTCGTAGATGGGCATGGCGGTGAGAGATCCCGTTCCAGTCGGTCAGCCGGTCAGCCGCGCAGCAGGCGCATGCCGCACTTGGGACAGTAGAACGCTCGCTCGTGGCCCGAGGCGAAGCCGCAGTGGGCGCAGACGAGGCCGCCGCGACCGGCGGCGGGCACCGGTCGCTCCACGGCGGTCAGGCCGAGCGCGTACTGGTTGGCGAGGATGTTGGTCAGCAGCCCGCCCAGGATCCGCTGCGCCGATCCGGTCCGTGTCGCCGCGGACGCCGCGGCCGCCCCAGCCGACGACGCCGCGCACGATCATGTCGCCGGTGGCCTCGTCCCAGTGCGATGCCACGCCGCCGACGATCGCGTTGTACTCGGGGTAGCCCGAGGTGTCGGTCTCGCCGTCGAGCAGCGCGCAGGCGAAGGTGTCGAACGCGAGGTCGATCGCGTCGATCGACTCGAGGACGACCAGGGCATGGCGGGTGACCGGGCTGAGCTCGTGGTGGGCGTTGAGCCACTGCATCGCCTCGGACGGCCGGGCGATCTGGGGCATCGCCTGGCT
Organism: uncultured Chloroflexia bacterium; assembly: GCA_963741915.1. Classification (GTDB taxonomy): domain Bacteria; phylum Chloroflexota; class Limnocylindria; order Limnocylindrales; family CSP1-4; genus CAIXZV01. The sequence goes on from CAVUJW010000009.1 coordinate 79,405, forward strand.
GAACTCGAGTCGGGAGCGGCTCGACGACCTCGACGTCGCTGCTGGGCGATGCCCCCGAGCATCGCGGGCAGCTCGGCCAGCGCCCGCGGCCCTGCCTGCAGCCGGACGCCCTCGGTGCTCTTGCCGGCGTAGTACAGCTTGAGCTGGTAGTCCTGGGCGACGACCTCCTCCGGCAGCCCGATGACCGTGGGCTGTCGCGTGGCCTGCACGGGCTTGTCGTTGTCGCCACCACGGCGCTTCAGGAACTCGAGCGGCACTGGGTCCTCCGGGACGCGGCCTGCTGATTGGCCCGCATGATCGTATCAGCGCGTACGCCCGGTTGGCACCGGGTGCCGCTCAGCGAGCGAGCCGGGCGCGCAGCCGGGCGACCTGGTCGGCCAGCTCGGCCTCGCGCGCCCGGGCTCCCTCGACGACCGCCGGCGGGGCCTTCGCCGTGAACGCGTCGTTCGCCAGGCGCGCCCGGGCGGCGGCGAGCAGCCGCTCGGCGTCGGCCAGCTCCTTCTCGAGCCGGGCGCGATCGGCTCCGCGTCGCCGCCACGTCGGGCAGCCCGACGACGGCCTCGGCTGGACCGACGATCACCGCCAGCCCGCCCGCGGCGCCGGCCGTGGCGTGGAGATCCTCGCGGGTGAGGTGGCGGCGGAGCGGCCGGCCGCGGGCGAGCCGCTCGAGCGCGGGGCGGAGCGCCTCGAGCGCGTGCCCGAGCTCGGGCTCCACGTACACGTCGAGCGGGAGCCAGGCGCCGGGCTCGACCCTGGCGTCCGCCCGCGCGTTGCGGACGCCCCGGACGAGCTCGACCAGGGCTTCGACCTGGCCCTCGGCGGCCTCGTCCCGCTCGCCCACGCCGGGCCAGCGCGCGACGACCAGCAGCTCCGGGTCCGACGCCCGGTGCGGCAGCGCCTGCCACAGGCGCTCGGTGACGAACGGCATGACCGGGTGGAGCAGCCGCAGGTAGGTGTCGAGGGCCTCGACCAGCGCCCACCAGGTGGCCTCCCGCTCGGCGTCGGCCAGCCGGTCGTCCTCGAGCCGGACCTTGGCGAGCTCGAGGCCCCAGTCGCAGTACTCGTTCCAGATCGCCTCGTACAGCAGGCGCGTGACCTCGCCGAACGCGTAGTCGGCCATCGCCCGGTCGACCGCGGCGACGGTGGCGGCCGCCCGCGACAGCACCCAGCGCTCGGCCGGGCCCAGGTGCGCCGGATCGGGCGGCCGGCGCTCCGCGTCGGCGGGGATGCGCCGCGGGCCGGGCGCCGAGCGACGAACCGGCCGCGTTCCAGAGCTTGTTGGCGAAGTTGCGCGCGTTCTCGACCTTGGCCGGGCCGAACCGCTGGTCGTTGCCCGGGGTGGTGCCGTGGACGAGCGCGAACCGCAGCGCATCGGCGCCCATCTCGTCGATCATGCCCAGCGGGTCGACGACGTTGCCCTTCGTCTTCGACATCTTCTGCGCCGTACGGGTCGCGGATCAGGCCCGACAGGTAGACCGTGTGGAACGGCGCGTCATCGGTGAGGTGGATGCCCAGCATCATCATCCGGGCAACCCAGAAGAACAGGATGTCGTAGCCGGTCTCCATGACCGAGCCCGGGTAGAAGCGGCGCGAGGTCGGCGGTCGCGTCCGGCCAGCCGAGCGTCGAGAACGGCCACAGGCCCGAGCTGAACCAGGTGTCGAAGATGTCCGGGTCCTGGGTCAGCTCGCCCGCCGGCCGGCCGCACACCTCGCACGCCTGCGGGCCGGCCGGGTCGGCGGTGACCGTCGACGTGGCCGTCCGGGCAGTACCAGGCCGGGATCCGGTGGCCCCACCACAGCTGGCGCGACACGTTCCAGTCGCGGATGTTGGTCAGCCAGTGCTCCCAGACCTTCTCGAAGCGCGTCGGGCAGGATCGGCGTCTCGCCGCCGCGCGTGGCGTCGAGGGCGGCTGCTCGGCGAGCGGGCCGGTCCGGACGAACCACTGCGTCTTGAGCCGCGGCTCGACCACGTCGTCGCTGCGCTGGCAGCGGCCGATGACCATCTCGTGCGCCTGCTCGGCCTCGAGGTCGCCCCGGGCGGCGAGGTCGGCCAGGATCCGGTCGCGCGCGGCGTAGCGGTCGAGGCCGTCGTAGGCGGTGCCGGTGCCGGCGATCCGGGCGCCGTCGTCGAGGACGGTGGTCATCGGCAGGCCGTGGCGGCGGCCCGTCTCGTAGTCGTCGTGGTCGTGGGCCGGCGTGATCTTGACCGCGCCCGGTCCCGAACGCGAGGTCGACGACCGGGTCGGCGATGACCGGCACGTCCCGATCGACGAACGGGATCCGGACGCGGCGGCCGACGAGGTTCGCGTAGCGCGGGTCGTCGGGGTGCACCGCGACCGCCGTGTCGCCGAGGATCGTCTCGGGCCGGGTCGTCGCGACGGTCACGGTCGCGTCCGGGTCGGGTGCGCCGGTCGTCGCGTCCGAGCAGGTGGTAGCGGATCGGCCAGATGCGTGCCGGTCTCGGGGGTGGGGATGACCTCGAGGTCGCTGACGCTCGTGCGGCAGCCCGGGCACCAGTTGACGAGCGCCTCGGTGCGATACGCGAGGCCGTCGCGGTACAGGCGCACGAACGCGTCCCGCACGGCGCGCGCGCTGACACCTCGTCCATCGTGAACCGGAGCCGGCTCCAGTCGCAGCTGCCGCCGACCCGCCGCTGCTGCGCCAGGATCGTGGTCCGCGTCTCGTCGACGAAGCCGCGCATCCGCTCGAGGTAGCGCTCCCGGCCCAGGCGTGGCGCGGCTCTCGCCCTCGCGGGCGAGGATCCCGTCGAGGACGAACTGGGCGGCGATGCTGGCGTGGTCGAGGCCGGGCAGGAACAGCGCCGGGCGGCCGAGCATCCGGGCGTGCCGGATCATCAGGTCCTCGACCGTGGTCCGCTGGGCGTGGCCGAGGTGGAGGCTGCCGGTCACGTTCGGCGGCGGCTGGATGATCACGAACGGCGTCCAGCGCCGAGTCGGCGGTGGAGCCCGCGCCGTCGGGCGCGAACACGTCGGCGGCCAGCCAGCGCTCGTAGATCTCGTGCTCGAACTCGGCCGGCTCGTAGGCCTTCGCGAGCGTCCCGGTCGGCTGTGCGTCATCGATCGCTCCCGGTTCGGCGGGCGTCGTGCCCGGAGACGGAACGGCCCCGTCGTCCAGCGGACGAACGGGGTCGTGGTACCACCTGCTGGTTCGACGCCGGGGCCCCGCCGCTCATCGCGGCCGGCGCAGGTCCGGCATCCTCGCGGCACGCTATCGGGTGCTGGCCGCACGGCTCGCGAGCGACCTTCGCGCCCGTCGTGCCCGCGCGGCTCGCACCATCCCGCGCTCGCTCCCGGGCCGTTGTCGGGCCTACTCCTCTCGGTCGTCGCCGTGAGGGCCGGAGTGTAGCACACGCCGCTCCGGGGATCTCCAGACGGGCGGCGGCCGCCCCGTAGATCGCGCCCAGGAACCGGCTCGGCACGCGGTGCAGCAGGTAAGGCGCCCCGAAGCCGGCCTGCGGCGCCAGGCGCTGCCAGCGCCGGAACGAGATCGGGTGGGGAACGTACGGGTTGCCGTGGTCGGCGTCGTACTCGACCACCACCAGCCGTCCGCCGGGGGCCAGCGCTGCGTGGACGGCACCCAGCAGCGGCATCGGGTCCGCGACGAAGTGGAGGCTGTTCGCGGCCAGCACCCCGTCGAACGGGCCCGACGGGAGGTCCAGCGTGAAGTCGGCGATCACCGTGTGCACCGGCGTCCCCGGAAAGCGTGCCGCCGCCCGCGCGGCGAGGTCGGTCAGCGCCCAGCGGTCGCGGTCCAGCGCGAGGATGTGGCCGGTCTCGCCCAGCAGGTCCGCCAGCGCGAGCGTGAACTCGCCGTCGCCCGAACCGAGCTCCAGCCAGTGGGGTCCCGCCCCGGCGACGCCGGCGCGGATGAGGGCCACGTGATCGGCATGCTGCATGGCGCCATCATCCCCGAACGCCGGGGCGTCCGCCTAGGCCTGCCGGCGGGGCTCCGTGGCGTCGGCCCGAGCGCGCAGGTCGAGCTCCCGGTTCGCCGAGCGCAGCCAGTCCGCGGCGCCGAGCAGGAACGGCACCGCCCCCACGATCGCGAACCACGGGCCGAACGCGCCGGCCAGGCCGATCACCGCGACCCCGAAGCCCACCGCGAGGGGCGCGGAGCTGCGGGTCGGGACCGGACCCGACTCGTCACCGAACGGGCCGTCCGGGCGGCCGGGCTCGGCCGGCGCCTCCTCGTCCGTCCCGCGGGAACCGGCCGGCTGGCCGCCGCGCAGGACCAGGAACGCCGCGCCGGTGGCGACCCCGAACCCCAGCAGCAGGACCGTGCCCGCGGCCTCGTAGCTGACGAACCAGTACACGAGCCCGGCGGCCAGCGCGAACAGCGACAGGCGGCCGAAGAACCGGACCTCCTCGGTCATCAGCCGTCACCTCCGCCGCCGGCGCCGGCCTCGGGGACCGTCCGCTCCCGGGCCGCCATCCGCGCGTCGAACACGGGGCGCAGCGACCGGATCGGCGGCAGGCGGTCGAAGTTGTGGTGGGGTGGCGGCGAGGAGGTCGCCCACTCCAGCGAGTTGCCGCCCCACGGGTCGTCGGGCATGTCGGCCGGGCGGCGCAGCGCGGCCCACACGGCACCCAGGAACGGCAGCATCCCGGCGGCCAGCACCAGCGCGCCGATCGTCGAGATCAGGTTGAGGTCGGTCCAGCCGCGGTCGGGCGAGTAGTCGGCGATCCGGCGCGGCATGCCTTCGGCGCCCAGCAGGTACTGCGGCACGAAGGTCAGCGCGAACCCGATCAGCCAGGTCACGAAGTGGACCCGGCCCAGCCGCTCGCTGAGCATCCGGCCGGTCAGCTTGGGGAACCAGAAGTAGATCCCGGCAAAGCCGGCGAACATCGACCCGCCGATCAGCACGTTGTGCAGGTGGGCCACCACGAAGTAGGTGTCCTGCGCCTGGTAGTCGATGGGCGGCGAGGCAAGCATGACGCCCGTGATCCCGCCGATCGTGAACACGTACAGCAGCCCCAGGCACCACAGCATCGGCACCGAGAACCGCAGGCTGCCCCGCCACATGGTCGCGATCCAGTTGAAGATCTTGATCCCGGTGGGCACCGCGATCAGCAGCGACATGATCGAGAAGAACGGCAGGTCCACCCGACCGGTCGTGAACATGTGGTGGGCCCAGACGCCCATCGACAGCCCGGCGATCGCGATCGTCGCGAACACCAGCAGCCGGTAGCCGAACAGCGGCTTGCTGGAAAACACCGGCACCACCTCGCTCACGATCCCGAAGTACGGCAGGATCAGGATGTAGACCTCGGGGTGGCCGAAGAACCAGAACAGGTGCTGCCACAGGATCGGGTCGCCGCCCTGGCTCGGGTCGAAGAAGCCGCCGCCGAGGTGGCGGTCGATGAACAGCATCGCGAGCGCGGCCGTGATCGACGGGAACGCGAACAGGATCAGGATCGACGTCACCAGGATCGTCCAGGTGAACATCGGCATCCGGAACATCCGCATCCCCGGCGCGCGCCGGGTGTAGATCGTGACCAGGAAGTTGAGCGCCCCGAGGATGCCCGACACCCCGACCAACGCGACCCCCACGATCCACAGGTCCATGCCCGGGTTGGGCGAGTACGACGGACCCGACAGGGGCGCGTAGCCCGTCCAGCCGGCCGCCGCCGCCCCGCCGGTGGTGAGGAAGCCGGACATCACGATCAGGCCACCGAACAGGAACAGCCAGAACGACAAGGCGTTGAGGCGGGGGAAGGCCATGTCCGCGGCGCCGATCTGGAGGGGCATGATCGCGTTGGCGAACCCGATCGCCAACGGCCCGGCGAAGAACAGCAGCATCAGGGTGCCGTGCACGGTGAACAGCTGGTTGTAGGTGGTCGCTGACACCAGCTGCTGGCCGGGGGCCGCCAGCTCCAGCCGAATGACCTCCGCGATCGCTCCCCCGGTCAAGGCGAACCCGAATGCCGCGGCAATGTACATCGCCCCGATCCGCTTGTGGTCGGTGGTCGTCAGCCACTCCAGGAGGCCGACCTGGGGCGTGGCGTGGAGGCGGGCTTCGATCGAGGTCATGGCGCGGCGCTCCCACCGGCGGCGTGGGCGGCCAGCCAGGCCTGGAAGTCGGCCTGGGGGACGGCCCGGATCGTGAACAGCATCTCGTCATGGCCGATGCCACAGAACTCGGCGCACGCGCCCGGATACACGCCGGGTGCCGTGATCCTGAGGTCGAACAGGGTCGGCCGCCCGGGGATCGCGTCGCGCTTGAACAGGAACTGCGGGACGAACCAGGCGTGGTTCACGTCCAGGGATTCGAGCGTGACGTGGATCGGCGTGTCGACCGGGAGCACGATCTCGGGGGGCTTCGTGCCGTCGCCGGTGACCGTGACCCCGGCATCCGGGTAGCTCGTCTGCCACTGCCAGCGGAAGGCGGTCAGGTGCAGGTTCACCCCGCCGGGCTCGACCGTGTCGACCGCCGCCAGCGTTCGGACGGTGAGCCCGAACAGGACCAGGACCGTGATGAGCGGGATGACCGTCCACACCGCCTCGATCCGGAGGCTGCCGCTGGTCTGGGGCGGGAGCCGGTCGTCGCGCCGCCGGTAGCGCAGGATCGCGAACGTGACCAGGCCCCACACGATCCCCGCGACGATGATGCCGCCCGCGACGAACACCAGGTACAGGTCCGAGATGTCCTGACCCTGGGTGGTAGCGGGCGTGGGTATGCAGCCACCCAGGGCGACGGCGAGCAGGGCCAGCGCCGGCAGCGCGAGCGCCCGCAGCGCCCGAGCCCGCAGCGCCCGAGCCGGCAGCGTCCGAGCCGGCAGCGCCCGAACCCCGGGCAGGCGACGCCTCATCGCTCCGCCTCCGCCTCGCTGAACCCGCCGGCCGCGTTGCGCACCAGCAGGACGCTCGGTGGCTCCTCGGGCGCGCCCTCGCCCTCGCGCCGCTCGTGCGCGGCGCGACGGTCACGGGCCACGCGATAGACCACCAGCCAGGTGAGGATCGGCGCGACGACCAGCAGGACCCGGAACACGATCGTGATCCCTTCCACGGGCACGTCCAGGATCACGGCCAGCACGTCGTTGCCGCCGGCGATCGTGAGCACCAGGAACAGGGCCACGCCCGCGGCACCGGTCGCCGTCCGGATCGGCGTCCGCCACGGCGGGTCGAGCAGGTTGTGCTCGGCGTGATCGCCGGTCAGGCGCGCCTCGAGGAACGGCCACACCACCAGCGCGCCGACGAGCAGCCCCGGGATCAGGATCCCGGGCACAAACGGCGACGGGATCGTCACGCCCAGGATGGTGGGTTCGATGGGCAGGCCGAGGCGGAGGGCGCCCTCGAGCCAGCCGACGTACCAGTCCGGCTGCGCCGGGACGGTCGCGATGTAGGGCACGTACGGGCCATAGAGCCAGATGGGGTTGATCTGGATCAGCCCGGCGACCAGGACCACGACCGCCGCGGTCAGGAAGAACAGGCCCAGCGAGCGGAACACCTGGCCCGGCCAGAACGGCAGCCCGACGACGTTGTCCTCGCGCGCGGCACCGCCCCGATACTGGGTGTGCTTCTGGAACCACAGCAGCGCGAGGTGGACGGTGATGCCCCCCACCAGCAGCCCGGGCAGGAGCATCACGTGGAACACGAACAGCCGGCTCAGGATGTCGGCGGTCGGGTACTCGCCGCCGAAGAACAGCGACGCCACCCACGGCCCCACGAACGGGATCGACAGCATCACCGAGTCGATGATCCGGAGGCCGGTGCCGGAGAGCAGGTCGTCGGGCAGCGAATAGCCGGTGATCCCCTCGCCCAGCGCGAACATCAGCAGCCCCAGGCCGATGAGGTAGTTGAGCTCGCGCGGCCGCCGGAACGCGCCGGTGAAGAAGATCCGGGCGAGGTGCGCGGCGATCGCGCCCAGGAAGATCAGGGCGGCCCAGTGGTGGACCTGCCGCATGAGCAGGCCTGCCTGGACGTCGAATGACAGCCGCATGATCGAGGCGAAGGCGGCCGACATCGGGGTGCCCACCAGCGTCTGGTAGGAGCCGTCATACGTGACCTGCCGGGCGTCGGGCGTGTAGAAGAACGTGAGGAAGGTGCCGGTCGCGAGCAGGATCACGAACGCGAACAGCGCGATCTCGCCCAGCAGGAAGCTCCAGTGGTCCGGGAACACCTTGGCCATCGCGTGGCGCACGGTGTCCGCGAGGCCCGTGCGCCGGTCGACCCAGGCGACCAGCCGCTCGAGCTCCGTGTCCCGCTCGGGCGCCCCCGCGTTTTCCCGCGGCGCTCCGTCCGCCCGGTCCTGCGGCGCTCGGCCCGCCTGGTCCTGCGGCGCTCCGTCCGCCTGGTCCTGCGGCTCAGCCACTGGTCATGTTCCAGAACGCCGGCCCGACCGGCTCCGGAAAGTCGCCCAGCGCGATGAACGTCCCGTCCGGCTGCAGCTGGATCGGCAGCTGGGGCAGCGGCCGGGAGGCCGGCCCGAACACCGGTTGGGCGCCGTCGAGGACGTCGAACGTGGACTGGTGGCAGGGGCAGATCAGGCGGTGCTCGGCCGCCCGGTACAGCCCGACGGCGCAGCCTGCGTGCGTGCACAGCTTGGAATAGGCGACGTAGCCCTCCGGGGCCCACGCCATCCGGTCCTGCGCCAGCCGCAGCAGCCCGGGCGCGACCCGGATCAGTAGCGTCTGCCCGTCGGCGGAGCCGGCGAACCCTTCCGGGAAGGCCGTGACGATTCCCTCGACCGGCAGGTCGTCGGCGCGGATCGGGTTGCCGTCGAGGCCCACCAGCCGCAGCCCGCGACGCCAGGGCGTCTCGAACAGGCTCCGGCCCGGCGCGGGCCCCAGCGACAGGACGGGGATCGCGAGCGCCGCGGCGAGCCCGGCAAGCGCGCCGCCCAGCGCCCGGACGAGCAGCGTTCGCCGCGTGATCGACGCCTCCTCGTCGAGGATCTCGCGCTCGGCGTCCAGGTCGGCGGCCGCCTCGACCGGATGGCGTGGCTCGATCTGCAGCCGGCCCGAGAGCAGCCAGTGCGACCAGGCAATGATCCCGATGCCGATGCCGCCCAGCGAAATGGCGAGCAGGACGCCCTCGACCTGGGTCTGCCCGCCCGCGATGTACACGCCCAGGAGCGCCACGCCGGCCAGGCCGGCGATCCCGAACGCGAGGGCGATCCCGCGCTCCACGCGCCGGGAATCCTGCGGTCGGTCGCTCACTCGGGCTCTCCGGCGTTGCGCCGGACGGCGACCCAGCCGGCGACCAGCAGCAGGCCGAGCAACGCCATCCCGGCCACGAACCCTTCGGTCACTGGGCCCATGGCCGGCGCGGTCGCACCGCCCGGGTGGGGTGCGTCGCGCAGGAACCGGACGTAGGCGGCGAGGTCGTCCACCTCCTGCGGGGAGAACGAGAACCTGGGCATCGGGCCCGGGCCCGTGATCACCGCCTCGCCCACCGTGGTGGGATCCGCGTTGGTCAGGTTCGGGGCCACGAAGCCGCCGCCGACCGATCCCCCACCCCCCGCCGGGCCATGACAGGCGGCGCAGTTGGCGACGAACAGGTCGCGACCCTTGTTGGTATCCGCGCCGTCGACCACGACCGACGGGATGTCTGGCCCGTTCCCCAGCGAGGCGACGTAGCCGACCAGCGCCTGGATGTCGGCATCACCGAACTGGGGCGTGCGACGCCGCGCCGGCGCGCCCGGGTCAGCGAGCGGCATGCGACCGGTGCGCAGGACGAAGTCGGCGAGCGCGGCCCCGGCCGAGCGGATGTCGGGTCCGATGCCGGTTCCGGCGCCCTGGGGGCCATGGCAGGCGGCGCAGCTGGTCAGGAACAGCTGCTCGCCGCGCGATGCCACCGTGACGGTCGCCTGGCGGGCGGTGGGGGCCGACGAGGAGGATGCGCCGAGCACGACGTTCGCCGCCGCGAAGGCCAGGGCCAGCAGGCCCATGATCGCGGCGTAGCCCACGACCACCCGGCGACCGGACGGCGATCGCCTGCTGGCGGGCCGCTGCGCGGCAGCTGGATGGGGTCCGGCGGGGGACGCGGTCGCGCGGTCTACCATCGACTCCTGGCTGGCATCGACTCCGGGCTGGCTCGGGTGGTCTCATCCTACCCCGAACCACGAATCCGTCCGGTCAGGCGCAACGGGATCCGGGCGCACGATCGGCTCCACGGGAAGGCACGATGCTCGTCGGACTCCACTTCGTCCTGGGACTCCTGACCGCGGCAGGCGGCGTCGCCGTCGCGATCGTCGTGGTGATCGGTGCCGCTCGCCGCCAACCCCTGCGGTTCGCCCTCGACCGGGCGATCCTGGCCGCGCTGGTCGTCGTCGTCGTCGGCGCCCTCAGCGGGCTGGTGATCCTGGGCACGGGCGGGCGGCCCGACGATCCGCTCCACCTGCTGTACGCGGGCGTGGCGCTCGCGGTCCTCCCGATCGCCCGCCTGTGGGACCGGCTGACACGCTGGCGCGCCTCGGCGGTCGGCATCGGCGGCGTGCTGCTCGCCCTGCTCGTGCTGCGGCTGTTCCAGACCGGTTGAGGCGCGTGGTTCCTCGTCGGCGTCGGTCGCCCGCGTCGTCGGTCGCCCGCGTCGTCGGTCGCCCGCGTCGTCGGTCGCCGGCGTCGTCGGTCGCCGGCGTGGTCAACCGGCGGTTCGCGGCGTCGGTCGCCGGCGTGGTCAGCCGGTGATTCGCCGCCTCGGTCGCCCGCGTCGTCAGCCGGCCGTTCGCGTCGTCGTGCTCGGGCGGCGCCAGGCGTAGAGCCGGCCGGCCTCCGCGTCGGCCCATACCAGCCCGGGCGCGGCCGGCGGCTCCGAGCCGGCCACGAGGGCGCGTTGCCAGCCCAGGCTGCTACCCGGAAACCGGGCGGCGAACACCTCCGGGTACCGCGCCACGATCGCGCGGTTCCGGCGCGTGTCCCGAACCACCCAGACCATGCCGACCACCGCATCCGGCACGCCCCAGCGAGCCGCCGCGAGCTCGGACGCCTCGGCCCGCTTGCGCGCCGACGAGCGCGCGGCTGCACCGACGTCACCGATGGTGTTCCAGCACTCCACGACCACGAGCCGGCGTCGGCGGTCATCGGCCAACGCGACGTCGATCGACCGCCACGGCTCGGCCGGCTTCGTGGGCAGCTCGACGAGCCCACGGTACCCGACGGCGCGCCCGAGCCGCAGCACGAGCTCCTGCAGCGCCAGGTGGCCCGCATCCACCGTCTCGGCCCGGGGGTCGCGCTGGAAGGCAACGACCACCGGCATGCCCAGCGCGAGGCCGATCCGCTGCCACGCATCGATCGTCAGGCCACCGCCTCGTCCCAGCTCCGCCCGGCTGATGGTCATCCGCCCGAGCCCCGTCCGTGCGCCGAGCTCCTGCTGCGTCAGCCGGCGGACGACGCGAGCGTCGCGCACGACCAGGCCGATCCGGGCGAGCTGCTCGCGATTGCGACGGTCCGCCTCGACCGCGAGGTTCGTGCGCCTGCGTCCGGACATGATCGGCTCATGTTCATCGTCAGCGCTTCACGGAGACTTACCTCGCCCGCCGTCACCGATGCATCGCTTCGTGCACGCCGGATGTGCAGCGTCCGGGCGAAGCCCGGGTCCCGGCAGCACCGGGCGCGGTTGACCGCGACCCAGCCCTGGAAATGCACATGGGACGATCACGCGGCCAGATGGCCCGGCCCTGGGCGCACGCGGCGCGGCGGGACGGCCCTGGGCGCACGCGGCGCGGCGGGACGGCCCTGGGCGCACGCGGCGCGGCGGGACGGCCCTGGGCGCACGCGGCGCGGCGGGACGGCCCTGGGCGCACGCGGCGCGGCGGGACGGCCCTGGGCGCACGCGGCCGGATGGCCCGGCCCTGGGCGCACGCGGCCGGATGGCCCGGGCCGGGGCGCACGCGGCGCGGCGGGACGGCCCTGGGCGCACGCGATCGCACGGGTCGATGCGGGAACGCGCGTGGTGCCGGGCTGGCCCCGGACCGCCCGCCTACGCCGAGGCGCCCTGGTCGGCCAGCCAGCCCTCGTAGTTGGTCTCGTCCACGCCCTTGTCGACGTCCGACTTGGTGAGCAGCAGCGGCAGGCGCCCGTGACGGATCGTCTCCTCCGTGAGGATGCACTTGCGGACGTCGGTGCGCTCCGGGATGTCGAACATCACCTCCAGCAGGGCCTCCTCCACGATCGAACGGAGGGCCCGCGCGCCGGTCTTGCGGTCGAGCGCCACCTCGGCCGCAGCCAGCAGCGCGCGCTCGGTGAACACCAGCTCGACCTTGTCCAGCTGGAGGAACTTCTGGAACTGGCGAGTGACGGCGTTCTTCGGCTCCACCAGGACCCGCATCAGGTCGTCCGCGGTCAGCGGCGAGAGCGTGACGATCACCGGCAGCCGGCCGATGAACTCCGGGATCAGCCCGTACTTGAGCAGGTCCTCGGGCATCAGCTTCTCGATGATCTTCGCCTTGTCGGCGGCAGAGATCCCGCTCTCGGAGCCGAACCCGATCGATCGCTTGCCGACCCGCTCCTCGACGATCTTCTCCAGCCCGTCGAACGCCCCGCCACAGATGAACAGGATGTTCGTGGTGTCGATCTGGATGAAGTCCTGGTGCGGGTGCTTGCGGCCGCCCTGGGGCGGGACGTTGGCGACCGTGCCCTCGAGGATCTTGAGCAGGGCCTGCTGGACGCCCTCGCCCGACACGTCACGGGTGATCGACGGGTTGTCGGCCTTGCGCGCGATCTTGTCGATCTCGTCGATGTAGATGATCCCGCGCTGGGCCCGGGCGACATCGAAGTCTGCGGCCTGGATCAGCCGCAGCAGGATGTTCTCCACGTCCTCGCCGACGTACCCGGCCTCGGTGAGCGAGGTCGCGTCCGCGATGCAGAACGGCACATCCAGGATCCGGGCCAGCGTCTGGGCGAGGAGGGTCTTGCCGGAGCCGGTCGGCCCGACCAGCAGGACGTTCGACTTCTGGAGCTCGACGTCGTCCACCGAGGAGCCGGCGTTGATCCGCTTGTAGTGGTTGTAGACGGCGACCGAGAGGACCTTCTTCGCCTTCTCCTGGGAGATCACGTACTGGTCGAGCGAGGCGGTGATCTGGCGCGGGTTGGGAAGCTTCTGCTGGGCTGGGCGCGCCTTGGGCGCCTCCAGCATCTCCTCCTCGATGATCTCCTGGCACAGGTTGATGCACTCGTCGCAGATGTAGACGCCCTGTCCCGCGATGAGCTTGCGGACCTGCTCCTGGCTCTTGCCGCAGAACGAGCAGCGGTACGGAACCTTGGTTCCCTTGGAGCCCGACGTGGTCACCGGCATGGGTCCCCTGCGCTATCGGTCGGCGGCAGGCCCGGGCTCGCCCGGGTCCAGCGCCTTCCCCCCTGCTGCCTTGCCACCCGACAGCTCCGCATCGTGCGCCTGCGCGATGAGCGAGTCGCCGGTCAGCGTGTACACCGCGTCGATGATGCCATAGTCCTTCGCCTGCTCGGGAGCCATGAAATAGTCCCGATCGGTGTCCTTGACCACCTTGTCCAGCGGCTGGCCCGTGTGGCGGGCGAGGATCTCGTGGTTGACCTGGACCAGGTACTCCCACTCGCTGCATCTGGATCACGGCGTCGGGCGCGTTGCCCCGGAAGCCGCCCGAGCCCTGGTGGATCATGACCCGGCTGTTGGGCAGCGCGTAGCGCTTGCCCTTCGCGCCGGCGGCCAGCAGCACCGCCGCCATCGACGCCGCCATGCCGATGCAGATCGTGCTCACCGGCGCCCGCAGGTACTGCATCGTGTCGTAGATCGCGAGGCCGCTGGTCACCACCCCGCCGGGCGAGTTGATGTACAGGCTGATGTCCTTCTCGGGATCCTCGGACTCGAGGAACAGCAGCTGCGCGATGACGAGGTTGGCGAGGTGGTCGTCGATCGCGTCGCCGAGGAAGATGATCCGCTCGCGGAGCAGGCGCGAGTAGATGTCGTACGCGCGCTCCCCGCGGCTGGTGGACTCGATGACCATCGGGACGAGCATCGTGGGTCTCTCCTGGGCTGGTTCAGGCGTCGCCGGCATCAGCCCGCGGCGGCGGGTTCGGGCACCCGGGATCGCCCCGGGATCGGTGGCGTCGATCGAGGCCGCCGCCTCGGCTTCGGGCGCGTCGACGGCGGACGGCGCGTCGTCCTCGAGATGCGGCAGCGCCGGATGCTCGGGATGGGCGGCCAGCCAGCGGTCCACCAGCGTCTCGACGACCCGCGTCCGGCGCAGCGTGCTGCGGATGAAGCTGCGTCCGCGCTCGGACTCGAAGTAGCGGACGGTCTTCGGGTCCTCGTAGCGAGCCCGCGCGCAGCTCGACCTGCGCCTCGACCTCCGCGTCGGGCACCGTCGAGGCCCTCGGCCTCGGCGATCTTCGACAGGACGAGGAGCACCTTGGTCCGCTGCTCGGCGCGCGGCCGGAACTCGGCGTGCAGGTCCGGCCTCGGTCTGCTCGGTCGCCTTGAGGTAGGCCTCCTCGCGCGATGCCCTGGCGGGCGAGGGTCGTCCGGAACTCGTCGTGCATCACCTCGACCTCCTGGTCGACCAGGATGTCCGGGAGGTCGATGGTGGCGTTGGCGACGGCGTAGTCGATGATCTGGTCGCTGAACTCGTGGCGCGCCCGATCGAGCGCGTTGCGCTCGAGCCGCTGGGCGACGTCCGCGCGCAGCTCGGCGAGGTCCGCGTAGTCACCCATGCGAGCGGGCGAACTCGTCGTCCGCCTCGGGCAGGACCTTCTCGCGCAGCTCCTTGAGCGTCGACCTGGAAGTGGGCCGGCTGGCCGGCCAGCGACGGCTCCGGGTAGTCGTCCGGGAACGTGATGTCGAAGTCCGTCGTACTCGCCGGGCCGGAGCCCCACGAGGTTGGCCTCGAAGCCCGGGATCAGCCGATCCTCGCCCAGGATCAGCGGCATCCGCTCGGCCTCGCCGCCGTCGAACGGCTGGCCGTCCCTGGTGCCCGGCGAACCCGATCACCGCCCAGTCGCCGTTCTGGGCGCCACGGTCCTCGACGGCCGCCAGGGTGGCGTTCTGGTCGCGCAGCTCGTCGATGACCTTGTCGACCTTCGCGTCGTCGACCGTCTCGATCTCGGGCGCGAAGTTGAACTCGGTGTAGTCGCCCAGCTGTGACCTCGGGCCGGACCTGGACGGTCGCCTTGAAGCGGAGCGGCTTGCCCTCCTCGGCCTCCACGACCTCGACGTCGGCGTTCGTCAGGGGCAGGATCTCCTGCTCGACCAGCGCCTCGCGGTAGGCGTCCTGGACCAGGTGCTCGACCGCCTCGTCGAGCACCGCGCCGCGGGCCGAGGACGCGCTCGAGGATCGGGCGCGGGGCCTTGCCCGGGCGGAACCCGGCAACCCGCGTGCGGCGAGACAGGCGGCTCACGGCGTCGCGGACGGCGCGGTCGAGGCGCTCGGGCGGCACCTCGACCTCGAGCAGGATCGAGCTCTTGGGGGCGGGGGTGGCGGTCACGTTCATCGCCGGGCGAGTATAGGGTGGGTCGGCCGGGGGGCGCGAAGGTGCACGGCGGCCGGATCGTG
This sequence comes from uncultured Chloroflexia bacterium, assembly GCA_963741915.1. GTDB lineage: Bacteria > Chloroflexota > Limnocylindria > Limnocylindrales > CSP1-4 > CAIXZV01. The sequence continues at coordinate 94,889 of CAVUJW010000009.1, forward strand.
GAAGGCGGGAGGCAGGCTCGTCCCGCTCGGCGGTCCCGGCCGGTAGACTCGCCGCCACGGGCGAGTGGCGGAATGGCAGACGCGCCGGCCTTAGGAGCGATTCCTGCCCTGCTCAGTGCGCCGCGATCACGGAGTGATGCTAACGAGTCCGAGTTATGTGCGCGCCTCACACGCACGGATTTCGGCTGCTTCCTTCGGGTGATGCGAGGACAAGGGCGACGCTCGGCGCAACTCCCCATCGCTGCGGCGAGGCGTCCTGTGCACGCCGCGCGACGATGCCGATGCACCCGACTCTCGAAATACCAGGAACTGCACGTAGGACAGACGGTACGGCTTGACCGGTCTGTAGGGTGAGGCGGCCCAGCAACTATTGGCTGGAGGCGAGGGCGTCTCTGGCCGGCTGCCGCTATGAGGACAGCAGAGTTGGTCGGAGTCGCAAGGCTCGACCGCGAGACCCGCCGCCTCACCGGCCTCAACGGTCACCACTACGTGTCCCGTCCTTCCTGAATGATCTGCGAGGACAAGCCGTGAGTTCTTCGTGCGGACTGGGTGCGACCCGCACGGAGGCAAATCGGCTGCCGCATTGCCATGCGCGAGGTCCGTACCTCGCTGAGCCGCTCGAGATCATCTCGGTCGGGGGCTCCAGATTTACACGAAATTCGAGGGCCGAGACTGTTCGGATTTCTTGAGGCGGCTGACGACTCGCCGGGAAAGTTATGATTGACCGCCGCCCAAGGTTGAACTAGAGTGAGCCCACGAGCCGGAACGGCGCTCGATCGACGCCCGGGAGGCTCGATCTGCGGAAGGGGGTCACGCATGCGACGATCGCTCATCTCCCTGTTCTCTGGCCGTCGCCCTGCTAACACTCGCGGGGAGTCCCGCCTTGGCCGTGAGCGCCAACATCAACCCGGCCACCCAGAGCCACGCCCACAATGTCTCCTCGAGCTGGACGGGGTCGTGGACCGGCCGAATTAAAGCTTCGACACCATCTTCTGGTACGGCGACGGGACCGGGCTCGAGGTCGTTACGAACAACCTGTCGCGAAACTACTCGCACGGCTATTCACCGTGCCCGGGCGACCCGACAACGTATTACCAGCTCCTCCAGGTCTGGGACAACGTCGGGCACGGCACGGGCAAGCTGTACGCGTCGAGCACGAGCAGCGCGCACGAGAACGCCGGCACCCCCTGCTGAGGACGGTCCGAGCGTATCCTGTCGAACATGGCGGAGGGTCTTCCCGGGCCGCTGACACGGCTCCGGCGAGATCCTCTCGCCGTCGTGGCCGTCGTGCTCGTCGCGCTGCTTGCCTCAACGACGGCCGGCATCCATGAGGCGGCAACGATCCGGGTGGCCGCCGTCGTTGATGCCCACTGGCGCGGCGCCTACGACATCCTCGTAAGGCCAGCGGGAGCGCGTCTCGACCTCGAGGCCACGAATGGCCTCGTCGAGCCGAACTTCGTTGGATTCACGGGTTCGGGCGGGATCGGCTTGGACGAGCTCTCGGAGATCCGGAGCGTGGCCGGCGTCGAGCTGGCTGCGCCGATCGGTTTTGTGGGCTATGTGCGCAGCCTGGCACCGGCCGTCGTTATCGAGCTCGACCAACTGCCGGCGCGACCGACTCTCTATCGAATCGGGCTCGTGTCGACCACCACGGATGGCCTCAACAAGCAGCTCGTCCAACGCGAATCCGGCGAGATCCTGCTCGGGCCGCCGGCGGCTGGCGATCGTCCTGCTGCCAACTGGGCGTCGAATTTCGGCGATGTCGACGCGAACCAGGATCCCGATGGCCGATGGATCGTCGACATCATCACCAAGCGAGCGCTCCTGGGCTCGCTGGTGCCCGTGCTCGCCGTGGACCCCGCCGCCGAGGACGAGCTCCTGGCCGGGAATGCACCGTTCCTCGAGCCGCTGCGCCGCGCCGGATCGATCGATCGCACTGCAGGATCCTTCGACGCTGACCTGATCGATCCCGCCTTCCGGCAGGCCACCGGCCAGCTCCGGTCGATCCAGTCGCCCGGCAACGCGTTCCCCTCGGACCGCATGCTGCCAGTGATTCCGCTTGTCGTGAGCAGCCGCCAGGTGGCAGCCCTCACAGTCGACCTCACGGTGGATCAGCTGGGCGCGCCCATGCCAGGCTACCCGCCGGGCGGCCTCGCCGCGGCTGAGGCGGAGGCAGGGTCCGGAACGACTCGGATCGGGACAGCGGCGGGTGATGCGGGCAGCAGCCTCGCTCCGCTGCGGGCACCGTCCCTGTGTCGTCCCGTGGCCGAATTCGCACGCGACCTGCGGCGTGGCGAGCCTGTTCTCGACCTCCAGCCTCGACGGACGCTTGATGGAGCGACCCACCTACGTTGTGGCGGCGTCGTCCGGCCCGGACGGCGGAGCGCCGGCGTTCCGGATCGAGCAGGTCGGGACGGTGGATCCCGACGACGATCCCACCACGCCCGACTTCCGGATGGGCGATCTCGCGTCGACCGGGGCGTTCCCCGCCTACCGCAAACTGAGGCAGGTTCCGCTCGCAGTTTCCAAGATCCCGTTCTCGCCCCACGCCAACATCCGGGAGCCATTCATCCTCGCACCGGTCGGCACCTTCGACGCGACCGCGGTCAAGGTCCCCGACGATCCAATCGACTACGTCCCGCTCGGGGCCTACGACCCCTCCGACACAACCTACATCGCCGATCCGAGCGGAGCGATTGGCACCCCTACTTCGATGCGTTACCCGCTGCTGCCCGACGGTCTCGTGACAACGCCCCCCCTTGCAATCACCGACATTAGGGGCGCGCAGGTCCTCCGCGGCGACTCACCCATCGACGCTGTCCGCGTCCGGGTCGCCGGCATCAACGACTTTGGACCGGCGTCGCAGGCCAGAATTGAAGCCGTCGCAGCGGCGCTCAAGCGGCTGGGATTTCGACGTCGACATCGTCGCCGGCTCGTCACCCAGGCAGTCGATGTGTACGTCCCGGCCTATCACGTTAATCGCGACCCGGCGGGCGATCTCGGCTGGGTCCGGCAGCACTGGACGACCATCGGCGCGGCCGCGCGTGTCACGCACGGATTCGACGCCTCGGACCTCGCCTTGCTCATGCTCAGCGCCGCTGCTGCCGCAATCTGGGCATTCGCTCTCGCCGGCCTACGGGCAGAACGCCGGGTCCGCGACGCCGCGATCTTGACCGCGATCGGCTGGAGTCGGGCAAAGATCGTCCGCTGGCTCACAGGTGAGCCGGTCCTCGGGGCGATCGCCATTGCTGCGCTCGGCATCGTCGGTTTCGTGGCTGGCGGCGGCAGCCCCGAGGCGGTGGCGGTGGCGGTGGCAATGGCGGTCCTGTGGTTCCTCGCCGGCATTCTTGCGGCCCTGGATGCGGTCCGGCGGGCGCGGCCGAGCAGCCTTGGGGCGGTTGGAGGCCGGAGCGGGGTCGCACTCCGGATCGGTGTCTCGGACACGCCGACCTACGCGATTTGCGCGGCGATCGCGCGGTGGCCGTGGGTGGCGGCCATAGCACTGGGTCTGGGCGCGGCGGGTGCGGCCGTCGCCCTCGGGCTCGCGCTCGTGGCCGGCCTTAGCACACGCATCGGCCCGACCCTCCTCGCGTCCGCGGCCAGCGCCGCCGCGGCACTCTACCAGCCAGTCATGCTCACCGCGATCGGGGCGGGCTCCGTGTTCTTCGTCGTCGTCGCCTTCCGCATGGACCGCCGGCGTCGGGCGCCCGAAGCGCTGATCCTGGTCGTCAGCGGCTGGTCGAGCCGACAGGTTCGGCGCCTGCTCTGGGCGGGGCTCCTCCTGCCGGCGATCGGCGGTGCCGCCATCGGGGTGGTTGCCGTCGTCGCCCTGGCCGGACCGTTCGAGATCGCAAACCCGGCGCTGCCGGCGATCGGTGCCGCCGCGCTGGCCGGGGGCGCGGCGCTCTGGGGCGATCGTCGTCGTCCGTCGTATCGGTGCAAGTCCTGGGGACATCAGATGATGTTGCGAGAGGCGGATCCCGCGGCGGATCCTAGGCTCGAGGTGACCGGCGTCGAATTGAGCTACCGGCTCCCGGGCGGCGAGCTGCTCCACGTGCTGCGCGGGGTCGATCTCGCGGTCGGGTACGGCGAACTGCTCTGTGTCGCCGGCCGGTCCGGATCAGGCAAGACCTCCCTGTTGTATGTCGCGAGCGGGTTGTTGGCCCCGGATCACGGCGTCGTGCGATGGCTGGGGGAGGACATCACGCGGCTGACTGCCGCGGAGGTCACCCAACGGCGGCGACACACCATCGGCTTCGTGTTCCAGACCGGCGGCCTGGTCGACCTGTTGACCGCAGCCGAGAATGTCGCGCTGCCCGGGCTCGCGGACGGCCGCGATCATCGCAATTCGCACGATCGTGGCGATGTTCGCGCGCGAGTCGCCAGCCTTCTCGAGGAGTTCGACCTATCTCAGCGCGCGCGCCACTTTCCGGCGCAGCTCTCGGGAGGCGAACGGCAGCGCATAGCAGTCGCGCGGGCACTCTTCGCGGATCCGCCGGTGCTGATCATCGACGAACCGACCGCCAGCCTCGATGCTGCGTCGGCCGAACACATGGTCGAGTTGCTCCGAGGGATCCGCGACACGGGCCGGGCGGTGCTCGTCGCCTCGCATGACGAGCATGTCATTCGCGGGGCGGATCGCCTCGTGCACCTAGACTGATGTTGAACGAGCTGCGTCTATGCTCGACTGGCGCCTAGCAGTCTCTTGGACGTGGTGCGCGGCCGGATACCGGGCGACCGGAGGAGCAGGGCCCGGCCGTGGAGCCCATTCCTATGCTTGAACGAATGCCGGACCCGGAGAGCCACGCCGTTGTGGCTCGGCAGCGCCGTCTGGATGGAGCAAGTACTCCTGCACTTCGACGCTATTGGTGCTCCGCGCCGTCTGACTGCGACGCGCCCGCCTCATCGACCGACTCCGGGTCGGTTCTATGCCAGCGAGCCCTGGCTGCGCGGATCGCATGTTGCTGAGCGCAGGTTGCGGGCGCGCTTCAGGATCTCGTTCTCTGGAAGGCCAGAGTGGAATCGGCGTGCCTCGGCGACGAAGCGATCGTCCGCGGCCGCGCGTGCAGCAGCCGTGGCGGCGCTGCGATCCCGGACACGCGCCCAGCGCTCGTGGGCAGCCAGGCGGGCGAGGGAAGCGCGATCCCCCGTACCAAGTGGGCGCTCGGCCCGGTCAGGCGGCTTTGGGCCCGTGGGAGCCCCGGCGCGACTGGCTCAACTTCAGCGCCTCGTCGGCCTCTTCGGCGGCGCCATCGCCGAGAAAATTGCCAGCCAGGCGTCGGTGCCGACCGGCGTCGGGCACCGCCGCGGCATTGGATCCGACAGGATGTCGCCGAGCGCTGCCCGGCGACCACTGGGGAACATTGGGACAGTGGCGCACGCTAGGCCGGCCGTTTGAAGCTCGCCGAGACGAGTGCCCGGTGCTCGTCCGTCGAGGCCCTGGTAGCCGCCACCTCGCTTGGCCACGCGGGCGACGAAGTCGACACGCGCTCTGCTCGGCGTGATGAAGACGACGTGCCAGCCCGAGCGGCCGGCGAGAGCATCGGAATAACGCGCGAGTTTGTCGCGGATGTCCTGGCCGTGCTCGGTCGCCTCGTCGATCTCGAGGCAGAGGACGGCCGAGCCCGACTCCGCCCGGAGGGCGACGACGCTATCGGGGTAGACGCCGGGCAAGAGGTCGGACGCCATATACTCGGAATACCAGACTTGGACAAGCGGGCGACCGTCGCCGGTCGGGGCGCGTACGAGTGCGCAGCCGGTCTCGACCGACGTTGAGCGAGTGACGGAGCTGGGTCCCGGCGCGGAAGCGCGTGAGCGAGTCGTAGTGGAGGCGGCGGCGGCCCTTGGCCGCGACGCGGAAGGCGAGGGTGAACCTCCGCGGGTCGTCGGCGGTAGGACGGCGCGATCGAGATAGCCAAGCTCGTACAGGGCGGAGAAACGTTCCTGGGCGGTCTGGCGGCGTCGGTAGACGAGGGTCGTCAGCTGGCTGGTGGTTGCGAAGAGGCGGCCGGTCGCGACCGTTCCACCCGTGAGATGCACCGCAAGGCTGCCCGGCTCCCATCCGGAAAGACATTCGACGCCTGGGAACCGAAAGCCTCGGCGATCCCAGGTGAGGCTCAGTGGGCGCTGCGGACCCTCGACTGGATCGGGCGGGCTGAGAACCTCGTCCTGGTCGGTCCGTCAGGGACCGGGAAGTCCCATTTCGCCGAGGCGATCGCCCACGCGGCCATTGATCGGGATCTACGCGTGAGCTGGTTCAGTCTCGAGACGCTGACCGCGACGATCGCCGGGTCCAAGGTCGACGCCTCGATGCACACGGTCGTCGATCGGATCGTCCGATCTGAATTCGATCGTGGTCGACGACATCGGCCTGCTGCCGGCCGGAGCCGACGAGGCCGAGGCCCTCTATCGCCTCGTCGACGCGGCCTATGAGCGCCGCTCGCTGATCATCACCTCGAACCTGCACCCTGCCCGCTTCGACTCGATCTTCCCGAAGGGCCTCGCGACGGCGGCCGTCGACCGTCTGCTCCACCACGCCCACGTCATCGTCACCGAGGGTCAATCGCACCGTCTGACCGAGGCGCTCGAGGGTCGTGGCGTGGAGCCGCTCGATGCATCGTCGGACGAAGGCACTTGAGAGGTCTCACTGTCCTGCGTGGTCTCCGACGAAGCCTCTATCGGGATCATCATCGGACCCGGGCTGGGGATGACGACCAAAATGACCTGACGACCCCTTCTCGCATACCCTGCCGATCAACCGGAGAGGTGGCAATTCGTGTCCGAGACCATGATCGACGAGGCGCGCCGGCGCAACGTTGAGCTCGACGCCGTCAATGGCCGGAATCTGGAAGCGATCGACGCGTTCGGCTGGGCCCTGGTGATGGTCGGACCAACGCGGAACGAGCGGTTCGTTCCCTTCGCCTACACGATTGGTCTGTCTCGGCTGGACTCGCCGGAGGTGATCATCATCGGGATCGACCCTTCACCGGCCGGTCGCATTCTGAACGACATTGGCACCATCGCGCTCAACGGCAAGAGGATCGACGTGGGCCCTCTCCCCGGGATTCTCGGTGGTGACTACATCCTCGATCTGCGGGAGATGGGCGCCCTTCATTACGACGAGTATCTCGGCCGCCTGCTCTGGTTCCACAAGCAGTTCGGCACTGGCCGGCTGCGTGTCCTCCAAGCGGTCTGGCCGGACAAATTGGGACGCTACCCTAACGACCCGGGTCTAACAGACGAGGAGCGCGCCCGCTTTGTCGAAGGTGAGCCGCTGCTGGGCCGCGTCTAAGACTGGGCCAGATACGTGGTGCTTCGAGCGGCGAGTCACCGTCGGTTGAATGACCTAGTCGCGAGCGAGGCATCAGCCACGGGTCGCTGATCGCGCCTGTCGCAGGCCGCCGGACTTCCGGGTGGGCAGGTTCAGTGGCCGCCGGTGGGCAGATCCGATGGCCACGGCCGGGCAGGATCCGTGTCCGCCCTCAGGCAGTTCGACTTGGCCATTGACACTCCGATGTCAAGGGACATAAGGGACGGGAGGGTGGCGGCCACGAGATCTGGACAGGCGCGGACACGGAACCTGGACAGTCGTGGCCACGAGATCTGGACAGTCAGAGGCCCCCGTACGAATCCTCCTCGTCCAGGTCGGCCAATTGGGCCGGGTGTAATGTGGTCGCGCCGACCCTTCGTCGGTGGAGGCGTGACACATGTTCTGGGACGATCTCGTGCGGCGGTGGCGACGTGAGGCAGGTGGGCTGAACCCACGGCTCCTCCAATCAGCGGCTGGGCATGTGGCTGTGCTGCCTGGGCCCAGGCCCCGCCGACGTTCCTGGGTCCGCTGGCTTCTCCTGATCGCACTCGGCGTTGTGCTGATTGTGCTGCTCGGTCAGGTCGGTCACGGGCAAGCGGTCGCCGTAGTCGCTGCCACCTGACCTCGTCTGGTCGCGTTCGTCAGTCCGGCTGAGATCGCCTTGGGTTTCGTATACAGGGCCTCAGGCAGTAGCCCCTTGTCACTCAGGCTCGGCCGCCTCCAATGGCATCACGCCACGACCGTCGAGTGCCTCGGTGAGGCGATGCGACGTGCCCTCGGTGACGATGACGTGGGCGTGGTGGAGGAGCCGATCGACGGCGGCGGTCGCAAGGCCCTTGGGGAAGATGGTGTCGAAGCGGGCCGGGTGGAGGTTGCTCGTGAGGATGAGCGAGCGCCGCTCGTAGGCCGCGTCGACCAGGCGATAGAGGGCCTCGGCCTCGTCGGCGCCGACGGGCAGCAGTAGGGTCGGCGGCAAGGCGCCGTGCGGCCTCTCAGCCGTCGGTCTCCTCGCCGCCGCCCTCCGAACCGGACGTGCGCGTTCCCGCGCATCCGGCTCTCCACGAACACCCGGAGCAGGTATCGATCACGCGAACGCCTCAGCCAGCCGACCGAGGAACGCCGGATCGTCGTGCGACGTGCGCCCAAAGCGCGCGCCACTCGGATCAAGCGTCCCCTCGTTCCATGGGGTCGAGATCCGCCCGCCCCGGAAGCGGTAGGCGATGGTCGAGGCGATGCTTCTGGGCGGCCTGCGCCGCTCTGAGGTCCTCGGCCTCCGCCTTGCCGACCTCAACCCGGGTGAACGGCGGGTGTTCATCGCGGCGGGCAAGGGCGGTCATCAACGGGTCGTCCCGATCTCGGCCCGATTCTTCGAGAACTCGGCCGCGTATCTCGCGACCGAGCGTCCCGAGACCCGATCGGAGGCGCTCTTCGTGAGCCTGAAGGGGCACCGCCGGGGACAGCCCCTCTCGTCGGCCGGGCTCGACGAGATCCTCCGCGGTGCGCGCCGTCGAGCGAGTCTCGGACCGATCACCTGCCACCAGCTCCGCCATACCTGCCTGACCCGCCTGCGGGAGGCCGGTGCATGGCCCTGGAGGCCATCCAGGCCCGAGCCGGCCACCGCTCGATCGAGTCGACCCGCGTCTATCTGCACTTGACGAGCGACTGGCTCGCCGACGAGTACGCTCGGGCGGTCGTGGCCATCGAGGCCGAGGTCGGCCGGTGACCGCCCTCCGGCTGTCGCCGGCGCACGAGCGGCTTGTCGAGCGGTATGCCGAGGAGCTCTCCCGCGCCGGTACGACGATCGACCACTCCTGGCTGTGGGCGGCCGCGCCTTCTGTGCGCGTTTTCGGTGATGGCGAGACTTGGTCCGCCCTCGGCGTCGCCGATCAGATCGCCCTCAGACATTGAAGATTTAAGCGCTTCGTCGCGTGGCTGATCGCGACCCGTCGCCTGCGGCCGAGCGCCGAGTACCTCGTGACTCGCAGGATCCACCTGGGCGACATCGTCGCCCGTCATCATCCGGACTTCTTCGCCGAGGTCCAGCGCCACCGCAGCCGAGATCGGATTTCGGCCCGGCGTCGATCGGGCGCCAGTGGCGCGCGCTTACGCAGGTCTGCGCCCTCGCCCGGATCGAGGACCTGGTCGCGTCGCGCGGATCGACCGGTCGGCAGTCGGCCGGTCTCGCGCAGGCGGACATAGCGGGCGACGGTCATCGGCGAGCAACCGGCCAGGCGAGCCGCATCACGCAGGCTGCCCGTCAGGTCGAACGCCTCGAGGATCTCAATGATGTCTCCGGTATACCTTGCCATATTGCCGCCCTCGGTTCCTGGGGTTCCACAACACCCTCAGTGAACCGGGGAGGGACGACTCAGCTCACGGCGCCCTCAGGCGACCGTCCGGCGAGCCCGTCCAGATCTGGTGGCCGCCACCGTTCAGATCTCGTGGCCGTCAGCGTTCAGGTTCGTGTCCGCCTCCGTCCACATTCCCATGTCCGCTGGCACGAGACCACTGGCACGTCGCCGCGAGTGCGACAATCGCCCGCCCGGATCCGCAGGGGAGATCGGTCGCGGAGACGTACAACGGTTGTTCGATACCGGACCGCGTCAGCTCGGATTGGCAGCCGGCGTGGTGGGACCCCCGAGTAATTCCCCATCGAGCCTACGCCCGTCCCGGCCGGCTGCCGGCGTTGGTCAAGCATTTGCTCTTGCCCGTGTCGAGTTGCTATTGACTTCCAACGAGTCGGGGGGGCACAGTGACCAGGGTTGTCCTAGAAGGTGCTGGAGGGGGATGTGCCAAGTCTTGAAGTTAGACGACCGGGACGCTGGTCCAAGTTGAGGCTCAGGCCGCGTTGGGCAATCAAGCTCGGTCTAGCACCAATCCTGATCCTCGTCTTCTTCCAGGCACCGCTTTCGGATATCACTGGGCAACCGACGGCTGGTCAGATCGACATACGGGATATCCAGCGGTCCCCAATGGCCTGAGCGCAATCAACAGCACATTTGGAACGCGCTGCACCAGTAACTTCATCTTCAACAAGTTCACGTGGCTGGCCGAGAACGCCAGCTGGAACGTGAACTTCCACAAGAAGCTCGGGGAGCGCCGACCCCAGGTTGGGTACGTGGGAAACGGCGGCGGATCGACGCAACCTCTTCTATGACGTCCGCGGACACATCGCGAACGGCCATATGACCGTCCTGGGCGGTATCGGGGGCATAACTGCCGGCTGCAGTCCGGCTCCACGACGCTCTGGAGCACCCACGCCTGGGGTATTGCCATCGACATCAACTGGAACCACGAGCACGTTGGTCACTGCCACAACCACACCATCCCAGCAAATGTCTCGAGCACGTTCCAGAATCACGGATGGGAATGGGGATTGGCGTTCTGCGACGCCGAGCACTTCCAATATGCGACGGGCTACTGATATGACTACGGATTCGATCCGCCAAGCGCGGAATCATCCCTCGTTGCCGTCGCAGCCATGCTCGGGACCTTAGTTGGAGTCGCCACGGCCGCGCCGAAACCGCTCGCCGTAGCCGAAGCGCCTTTCGACGTGGCGCAGATCACCGGAACGGGCGAGCGTCTGATCCTGGTCATCAGCGGCAGATTTTGACCAGAGAGGACGCCGAAAAGGGGGTGGCCGCCATTAGCTTCGGTGACATGGCCGGCTTCTATGTCGACTTGACGGACAACTACAACGTCATCGGTGTCTATGGTCAAAAAGATCCGGACATTGTGCCGATCACGTGCGAAGACATTCCCCAGTCGGTCGGAGAATGCGAACCTGGCAGCATCATCGAGGCCCATCAGGCCGTTACGCTTCAATACCGCGAGCTGACCCCGGGTAAGGGCCTTGCACTCGATCCGGACGACCCGGCGTGCGATTTGATCGGGCATCCGCCGTGTGTATCGAAGCGCCTGAATGCGCTTCTCACCGGATCCGATGAACAGCTCGAGAAAGGGAACTTCCTCGCTCTGTCGGCGTTCCGCACGCTGACTGGTGCGGAGGAGTTTGCCGAGCTGCTGGTGATCGCGGAGCAATTGTCAGTGTCATACGAGCAGTAAAGGCCGGGGACACGTACGTCGGCCTCGGTGGGAAGCCCCGTCCAGGCACGGCGAAATCTAGGCCAGTGCTCAGTCCCTCAGTGATCCCGACAAGTATCGAGCAGTAGGCTTCGAGCCCTCGCTTGGTTTGCGGTTCTAAGCGATCAGGCGCTCGCTCTGAGCGATCCCCGAGCCTTCGGGTGGTCAGGGCTATGCCACCGCCGCCGAGCCCGAGCGCCTCGATTGCCTGGCGGAGACTGGCCACATGCCCCGAAGCAGTAAACGGATCAGGTCGTCCCGGACGACCTTCAGCTGATGAGACCGCTCAATTGTCGCGTCTGGTAGTCTGGCCCAGTGGCGTACGGGTCCAGTTCGCGGCGGTACCCGGATCGCGTCGAGTTGACGATCCTCTCGGGAGTCACAGGCCAGGCTGCCCGGCGCGGATACCGGTCGCCGCGTCGAACGTCCGCGGTAATTCGAGCGACAATGACCTCGCCCGGTTCCGGGACCCTGATTACTCGGTGGCACGAAGCAGACGAACGTGCGCTCCGTGCGGTCGGTAGGCGGCGTTCTCGCGAGCCGGGTTAACGGAAACCGAGCTCGACGCCGTCTATTTGCCGAGGGTTAAGGTAAGGTCGCGCTGCGTTGCCGCCGCTCCAGGGCGTGGCCCGAGTCGACGATGGTAGACAGCAGTCCTTAGCAGGCGCCGCCAGACGATTGGCCAACATGGGAATACGCTTTGACCGCTGCAGATCGAGGCCGACCGTTTCCTGCGCGAGACGATCGACCGGGTCCGCGACGCCGGCGCGAGCGGCAAGCCTCAGTCGCGCTTAGGTGCGCGGCACAACTTGCCAGGGGGCCGACACTATGTCCATTAAGCGGCGAGACAATCGATCGTCGGGTCGTGCCGTCGCCCGGCAGCATCGGCCTTCGACGGGCGGCTCCGAGTCGGGGGCTTCTGCCACCGCGCCCCCGGGCAGGTGCGGACCAGCATGCGCCGAGCACCGGGTTGCGGGCGCCGCTTCACGATCTCCTCGTCCGCGGGGCCGGGATGGAATTGGGGGCGAGCTTTCCACGATGAAGACGATCGTCGGCCGCCGTCCGGCCAGCGGTTGCCGCGCTGTCGATCTACCGAACACGCGCCCAGCGCTCATGGGCGAGCCAGGCCGGCGAGTCGAGGCACGATCTGTTACACGGAGAGTGCGGCCGGGCCTGTCGGGCCGAGGTGCCGGCTGATCGCTGCGCCGATGCACGGTCACCGCAGCGCCTCCTCCGTCTCCTCGGCACCGCCGGTACCGAGGACCTGGAGCCAGGCATCGGTGCCGAACCGGCGTCGCGCAGCGGCGCGGCGCGGGGTGCGGTGGCGAGTTCGCCGAGCGCGGAGTCGCCGGCCACCAATGAACAGCGGAGCCAAGATGTCATCCCGAGGCCGGAGCAGAAGAGCTTCGCCGAGCGCTAGCGCCCATGCGCGACCGGATCACGCCCGGATCGCCACCACCGCGCCGAGCAACGCGGGCGAGGAAATCGAAGCCGTCTGTCGGCTCGAGGACAACTGAAGAGCGACGTTCCGGCCGGAGCGGCCACGGAGGGCATCGCCGTAGCGGGCGAGCTCTGTCGGCAGGATTCTGCGGCCGTGCTCGGTCCCCTGGGTCGATCTCGAGGCAGAGGACTGCCGAGACGGTCGGTGCCTGGAGGGCGACGACGCTGTTGGGGTAGACGCCGGGCAGGAGCTGCGCGGCGAGGTACATCGGGGTACGCGAGCTGGACCGGTGGCGGTCGGGCGGTGCGCGTGGCCCGGACGAGGGTGCAGAAGCGGTCTCGCGTCGTTGAGCGAGTGGCGAGAAGCTGGGTGCCGGCCCCGGAAGACGGGTTGAGCGAGAGGATGAGCCCAGACAGCATCGGGCCTCGGCCGACACGGCCGGAAGGCGTCTGGTACTCCGCCGCGGCTTGACGGTGGCAGGACGGCGCGATAGAGATTAGCCGACGATCTAGAGGGCGGAGAGGAGGTCTGCCTGCGGCGGTCTGGCGGCGCCGGTAGGCGAGAGTAGTGAGCTGAGGCCGTTGATGGCGACATCGCAGCGGTAGAGGAGTAGAAGGAGCAGGCCCGATCACAGTAGCGAAGGAGACCGGAGTCCATCGCCGTCCGACGATCTGGTCACGGCGGCCAATGCGAGACGCCCGATCACGGAGTAGGGTCCCGCGGTCAAGGTCTCCCGCATCCGCATAGCGATTCAGGGGCAGCCGATCGGGGCGCCGAAGACCCCGTCCCGCGACCCGCCAAACAACCAGTCCCACGTCATGCGGCAGACATGCCCGTCGGCGCGAGTCATCGATCACCTGACCCAGGCTGTTCGTGTTATCCAATTCGGGGCGACCTCGACCAAGGGCCTCAAGTCCTTCGTTTTCGAAGGCGGCCCGACTCTTCAAGCTGCGAGTGGCGGGCCGGGACCGTGTCCGCGGGCGGGCGATCGAGCGGCGCGGCCGTCTGGCGCAGGGACGAGGCGTCGATCGACCGACCGGCCACGGCCGACCGGTCCGACGGCGCGGACCTTGACGATCAGCTACCCGGTTCGTCGTCAGCGACCAGTGGAGCGGTGAAGCTCCTCCTGGCTCGACGCGACGGGTGGCTGCAGTGGCAGCTCGGGTCCAGCCGAGAGCGGCGAGCGGACGATCGAGCGAGAGAGGCCGAGCCGCCTGCTCCGACCGTAGTCGCGAGCGACGCGGCGGTGGGAGAGGGGGTTTAAGTCTATTGTTCAATCTATTGGGCCGACGGTCGACGTCCCAATTGACGCCCAGGACGACGTCTGCGACGCTACCGATCGTGCTCGAGACAAAGCCAACCATACAACCTCAGCCGACGGACGGTCGGGACAGTCCAGACGCGCCGCCGAGCGCAGGATTGGCACCGAGCCCAGGACGCCCTCGTCGAGACTACGCCATCGACAAGAGCTCGCCCGCCATGCCGGGAGGCCGACCCGAGGCGGATGCCTGGGCGGAGGCAGGCTGCCCGAACTGCGAGTTCACAGGCCAAGGCCGAGGATCTCGAGGCCCGTCTACTCGGACCGCGGACGCCGAGAGCGTGGCCCCCGGTGTAGCGGGTTCAACCGCTCGGCTGCGCATGCGTCAGTCGTCGACCTCGACCCGACCGAGGGCCACGAGCAGGCGGGCTCCTCGAGCAGGCCCTCGTCAGTCAGCTACGAGGCGTTTCCGCCGCTCGGGCCTCCTTGACGGTCTGCCCCGTCAGCCGCGGCGCGCGAGCGGCGGCGGTATCTGCAGGGTGAGGATCGCGGTCCCGGCAGGAGAGGCTGGCCAGACGAAGGACGGGCCCCATGCCTATGTGCCCAGGTCTGGACAGTACTCGGTCCGCCAGGATCCGGGCATGCCGGCGTCCTGCCCGACGGTCGGATCACCTACCTCGCGGAGCCGCGGATCCGGTCAGCGGTCCACGCGGCATTACGACATCGCTTCGGGAACTCGACATCCGCGCCCTCTCGGACGGCGCCGCCGGTCGGGTAAGGCGGTTGGAGGCGGTTCGTGACCAGACGTGTCGGCCCGGCTGTCTGCAGAGCCACGCGATGAGCGGGCTGCCCACCCTCCTCGGGCCGGTGCATCCGCGAATCACGTAGTGAGTAAGGTCTCAGGGCGATTCCCGCCTGAGCACGAATTTGTCTCGCGCCTGGTCAATCACCCATCTGTCATCTATGGCGATTGATGAGAGCACGTTGCGGACCGCGTTTGCGGGTCGCAGACACTGACGTGACCGCGGAGCGCCTTGCCATCGCGTCCCTCCCACTCTGTCCCTTCTGGGTCCTCTGGTCAGCGCTGGCGCGCGAGGCGGGTCGAGTCGGGCTGCGGTAGGCCGCACGCGCCCGCTCGGCCGCCGCCGATGCGCTCCATAGCGCGAGAGCATCGAGCGATCCGCCCAGCCGCCCAGGACCATCACGTCGCCCTCGCTGTGGCCGCTTGCCAGCATGCTCGATCGCCCAGGTGTGGCGAAGCTGATGGGGGTGGACGCGGAGCCCGCCTGCGCGGCTCGACGGCCGATGGTGTGGTAGATCTCGTTGCCGGTCAGCGGCTGGCCCGTTCTCGCCCGCCACAGCGGCTCAGTCGGTCGCCGTGGGGCGCTCGGGGATGGCGCAGGTAGCGGAGCAGCGCCTTGGCGGTTGAGGCGCCGTAGACGACCGCCCTGCCACGTCGGCTCTTCGACGTCGAGGCCTCCACGAAGGCGACCTGTTGCGCGAGGTTCAGGTCCACGACCCGAGCCCGGCCAGCTCACCGCGGCGGATGCCCGTGTCGAGCATCAGGGACAGCATGGCCAGGTCGCGGCGGGCGATGAAGTCGGTCCCGGCGCAGGCGGCCAGCAGGCTCGCTGACCTCTTCGTCACGGAGCACCGCCGGGGGATTGACCGGCACCGATGGGGTCCGCATCTTCTCCATCGGCTTGCGCGCGATCTCGTCCTCGTCGACGAGCCAGCGCGAAGAACGGGCGCAGGGCGCGGAACAGGATGGAGACCGTGGCCGGCGCGTTGCCGCGCGCCTGGAGCTCCACGAGGAAGGCTTCCAGGTGCTCGCGGCGGATGGCGCCCAGCTCGCGCGGCATGCCCCTCTCGACGAGGAAGGGGTCGAGGCGATCGAGGGCCCGCAGGTAGGTGGCGATGGTCCGCGGCGCGCGGCCCACGCTGCGCAGGTGAAGGGTCCAGTAGTCGCGCGTGCTCGCGATGGTCGGGCCGGACGCTAGACTAGGGGTCTCGGTGGTGGTCCTTGCCATGGTGCGGGGCCTCTGTGTGACGAAAGGAACGAACACCCAGAGTTATACGCGCCTCATGCACTGTGCGCAAGCCCTCCACCGAGTTATACGCGACTCCTAAGCACAAAACCGCGGGCGAGTGGCGGAATGGCAGACGCGCCGGCCTTAGGAGCCGGTGTTCCGTGAGGAACGTGTCGGTTCGACCCCGACCTCGCCTACCACGAACGCGTCGCGCGACGCGTCAGGCGGCGCCCTCCGGGCCGTCGCCACCCGAGGCCTCGCGGGCGCGCCTCGCCCGCACCTTGTCGAGCTGGGCCTCGAAGCCCGGCCGGTCCGGCGAGAGCACCTGCTCCGCGAGCTGGCGGCCCACGCGCTGGGCGACGGGCTTGCCGACCAGCGCCAGCATCGCGGCGGTCACCCCGGCCAGGTCACGGTCCTTGCGCTCGGGCGCCTTCTCCTTGAGGTAGGCCGCGAACTCGCGTTCGATCGTGCCGCGGACCCGGGCACCGTCGGGGCCCAGCTTCTTGAGCGTCTTCTCGATCTCCTTGGGCAGCATCGACTTGGGCAGCGGATCGGGCTTGCCGAAGATGGCGTTGCGGGCGCCCCGGAGCACCTTGGCCGGGCCCCCCAGCAGCAGGAAGCCGGCACCGGCCGCCGCGCCGGCCGTCCGGACGGGGTTGCGCCGGATCTTGGCGCGGATGTCGACCGCCGCCCGGGCCGCGGCCTCGAGGCGCTCGAGCTCGTCGTCCAGGGCCGTGCGGGATGCCCGGGCCTCCGCGCGTGCCGCGATGACCTCGGGCCGGGTGGCCAGGACCTCCATGTCGGGGGTCATGACCGGGGCCCGAAGGGGATCCGCGCCTTCGCCCATTCGATCGTCTCCTTCGTGGTGTCGATCGTCGCCTGCGGCCAGAATCGCGCCTTGAGGGCCTCGCCGTCGATGCCCTGGCGGGCCACGCGCGCGCCCATCAGCACCGGCCAGGAGGCCAGTCCGACCGCGACCCCCACGGCGACCCCGGCCCGCCACCCGAACGAGATCGCGGAGAACGCGCCGACGGGCGCCCCGAGGAGCAGCCCGACGATGGTCCCGGCGATCACCGCCGCGACGCTGCCCACCGCCACACCCGCCAGGAAGCCGAGGATCGCTCCCGCCGCCGCGACCACGAGGACACCCGTCAGGAGCGGGCGCCAGGCCGGGTCGCCGAGGTTGGCGGCATCGCCGATCTGCCGCCACGCCTGGTTGGGGAGGCTCGGTCCCAGGAGGACCGCGATGACGATGCCGATCAGGATCGCCACCAGCAGGTCCACCGCGAGGCCGCGCACCCGAACCACGATCAGGGCAAGCAGGATGACGACCGCGAGGATCAGCTCGGTCCCGTGCAGCAGGCCCCAGCCGATCGAGCCGAAGATCCACTCCCCGGCGAACAGGATCGTGCCGATCGGGAGCAGGAACGCCAGCAGGATCAGCAGCGCGATGGCGACCCCGGCCAGCGCCGCCGCGCGGGCGACCTCGCCCTTGATCGCGTCGGCCTCGGCCCGACCCAGCGCGACGTGGGCGCGAGCCATCCGCAGGATGGCCTCGCGGGTGGTCCCGAGCTGGTCGCGCAGGCCCTTCGGCGGCCGCGGGGCGCCATCGGACGGCGGCCCGGGATCCTGGCGCACGGGTTCGGATGCAGTCCGATCGGGGTCCAGCGGTCGTCCTCCGGGAAACGGGTGGGCAGCTCGTCGGGGGGTGGGCGAATCATACCAGCGCCGACCGAGGGCCCGGCCGGCGGCCGACCGTGGGCCGGCCGGAGTACGCTCCCGATCATGCACGACGTCCCCTCCTCCTCCTCCCCGTCGCGTGCCGTGCTGAGCGCGGAGCTGCTCGCGATCGGCACCGAGCTGACGGTCGGCGAGACCGTCGACACCAACAGTGGCGAGCTGGCCCGGTCGCTGGGTGCCCACGGGGTGACCGTGACCCGGATCGCCGATCTCCCCGACGACCAGGCGGTGGTCGTGGAGGCATTACGGACGGCGCTGTCGCGCGCCGATCTCGTGGTCACCACCGGCGGCCTCGGCCCCACGCCCGACGACCTGACCCGGGAGGCCGTCGCCGAGGTGTGCGGCGAGCAGGTCACCGTGGACGCCGCCACGCTCGCCTGGCTGCGGGAGCTATGGCGCCGGCGCCGCCAGCCGTTTCCGGAGGCCAACGTCAAGCAGGCGTGGACGATCCCCTCGGCCACCGGCCTGCCCAATCCCAACGGCACCGCCCCGGGCTGGTGGGTCGACCGGCCCGACGGCCGGGTGATCGTGCTGCTGCCCGGCCCGCCGCGCGAGATGCGACCCGATGTGGGCCGACGAGGTCCTGCCCCGGCTGGCCGCGCGCGGCGTGGGATCGGACAGCGAGGTGCGCACGCTACGGTTGACCGGGATCGGCGAGTCGCAGGTCGTCGGAACGGCTGGGCGATGCGCTGCTGCGGGCGCGGAACCCGGTGGTCGCCACCTACGCCCGACACGAGGCGGTCGACGTCCGGATCTCGGCGCGCGCCGCCGACGGGCACACGGCAGCCGACCTGGCCGACGCCGCCGAGGCCGCCGTGCTGGCCGCCCTCCGCGACCATGTCTGGGCCCGCGGCGAGACGACCTGGGCAGCAGCGCTCGAGGACGCGCTCGGCGCGCGGGGCTGGACGCTGGCGACGTCCGGAGCGCGGCACCCGGGGTGCCTTGGTCTCGCTGCTCCGCGGGCTCCCGGCGATCGCGCCTGGCCGAGGTCGTGGATCGAGCCTGGCGGTCCGTCGTCGGACGGACCAGGCAAGCCCGATGGCGTGTCCGAGGCCGACCGGGTGCGCCGGGCGGCGGGTGCCGACGTGGGCCTTGCCATCCGGGTCGATCCCGCGCACGGCGACCTCGCGGTCCGGGTGGCGGTGGCGACGCCCGAGGGGTTCGCACGAGGAGCGCCGGATCGCGTTCATGCGCGGCAACCAGGGCGCCGACCGGGCCGCGATCGCGGCCGCCTCGGTGCTGCTGGCGGTCGTCCGCGGCGCGGCCGGCGCCGGCCGCGCAGCGCGGAAGGACGCCGCCGCCCGATGACCTAGCGCCGGGCGGCCCGCTGGAGCGCCGGCAGGTCCACGATCACGATCGCGTCGCGCTCGAGGCGGATCAGGCCGTCGTCGATCAGCCAGCCCAGCAGCTTGTTCACGCTCTGGCGGGTGCTGCCGACCATCGCCGCCAGCTCGCCCTGCGTGATGCGGCCCATCGAGCCGGAGCTCGCCCCCGGCCTGCGACCGACCCTGGTCCTCGGCCAGGCGCGCGAGACGCGACGCCGAGCCGGCCGGCGATGTCGAGGAAGTGCAGCTCCTCAACGTGATTGGTCAGCCGCCGCAGCTCACGGGCCAGCTCGGCCAGCACGTGGTCCCGGATCGCCGGCACCTCGTCGACAAGCTGGCTGGAACCGCGCCCGGGGCAGGATGAGCGTCTCGGTCGGCTCGACCGCGGTGGCCGAGGCGGAGCGCGGCGCGCCGTCCAGCAGCGCCAGCGCGCCGAAGAACTCCTCGGGCCGCAGCGTGGCCAGGATGGCCTCGACCCCGGTCTCGCTGGGGCTCGAGATCTTCACCCGGCCCGAAAGGATGATGTGCAGCGCATCGCCCGGGTCGCCCTGGTGGAAGATCACCTCGCCCCGCCGGTAGCGCCGGGTGCGAACGGTCGACGCCAGCGTGGCCAGGTCCTCCGCGCCCAGGTCGCGGAACAGGGGCATCGCCTCGAGCGCCGCGCGCAGCGCGGCGGGCTCGGCCGGCCGGTGGGTCTGGCTCACGACGGCGGCCCGTCCCGGTCGGTCGGCTGGGCGCGGCTCAGGAGATGGACAGCACGGGCGTCTGGGCACTGGCGGCGCGGATGCTCATGCGCGCCGCGACCTGGCCGGCCATCGCCTCCAGGGCCACGGCCGCCGGGCCCGGCTCGCGCTGGGCGACCGCGGGGATCCCGGCGTCGCCACCCTGGCGGACGGTCACGTCGAGCGGGATCTTGCCCAGGAAGTCGAGCCCGTGCTGCTGCGCGAAGCGCTCGCCGCCCCCGCGCCCGAAGATCTCGGTCGTCTCGCCACAGTGGGGGCAAACGAAGGCGCTCATGTTCTCCACGACCCCAACCACGGGCACGTTCAGCCGCTGGAGCATCGCCAGGGCCTTGGCGACGTCCGAGAGCGCCACGTCCTGGGGCGTCGTGACGAGCACGGTGCCGCTGATCGGCACGGCCTGGGCCAGCGTCAGCTGGGCGTCCGAGGTGCCCGGCGGCAGGTCCACGACCAGGTAGTCCAGCTCGCCCCACTCGACGTCGCGCAGGAACTGCTGGATCGCGCCCCCGATGAGCGGCCCGCGCCACACGATCGGCTGGCCCTCGGGCACGAAGAACTGGATCGAGATGACCTTCACCCCGTGGCGCTCGAGGGGCATGATCCGGTTGCTCTCGCTCGCGGTCGGCGTGCCCTCCACGCCCAGCATCATCGGGATGTTGGGGCCGGTGATGTCGGCGTCGAGCAGGCCCACGCTCGCGCCGGCGCGGGCGAGCGCCACGGCGAGGTTGACGCTGACCGTGCTCTTGCCCACGCCGCCCTTGCCGGAGGCCACCGCGATCACGTTCTTGACGCCCGGCAGGAGCTGCTCGGCCGTTCGCGGCGACGCGCGCCGGACGATGGCGCCCCAGGAGATGTCCACCTCGGCCACGCCCATCGGGGTCAGCACCCGCCGCACCTCGGCCTCGATCTGGTCCTTGAGCGGGCAGGCGGGCGTCGTGAGCTCGATCGTGAATGCCACCCGGGTGCCGTCGATGACAAGGTCGCGGACCATGTTGCGGGTGACCAGGTCGCCGCCCAGCTCGGGCTCCTGGACGGTGCGAAGGGCGTCGAGGACGGCGGCCTCGGTGATGGCGCTCATCGGGCTGTGCCTTGCTCCTGTTCGATGCGGGTCCCGGCAGGTTTCCGTCGGACCGGCCGCCGATATCGTACCCGCGATCAGCGGCGAGCCTTCCGACCGCGGGTCGCCGGCCGGGGCGGAACGCCGGAGGATGCCCGCTCGGGGAGGCCCGCATCGCCTCGAGACGTGCGAATCGGATCGCTGCCCCGCGCCCTCGCCACGAATCTCGCAACGACCGTCCCGCAAACCGCGCGGGATCGTCAAGTTGACACCCCCGACTTGACGCGCCTATCGTTCGAGACCCGAAGGGGCGTCGACGTGCAGCGTCCGCACGGCCGCGGGTCATTCATCCTCCCGCAGCCCCCCGAGTCGCATTCGAGGAGCGAACCTCACGTGCACGATGTCGACGTCCGACTGATCCAGGTCACCAAGGCCTTCGGCGACGTCCTGGCGGTCGATCACATCGACCTCGACGTCGAGGACGGCGAGTTCTTCAGCCTGCTGGGCCCGTCGGGCTGCGGCAAGACCACCACGCTGCGCATGATCGGCGGCTTCGAGCAGCCGACCGGCGGTCTGATCGAGCTCCAGGGCACAGGACGTCACCTGGCTGCCGCCGTACCAGCGCAACGTCAACACGGTGTTCCAGAACTACGCGCTGTTCCCCCACCTGACGATCTTCGAGAACGTCGCGTTCGGCCTCCGTCGCAGGAAGGTCAGCGAATTCGGAGATCAGGACGCGCGTGAGCGAGATGCTCCAGCTGGTCGAGCTGCCCGGCTACGAGCGCCGGAAGCCCAACCAGATCTCCGGCGGCCAGGCGCAGCGGGTGGCGCTCGCCCGCGCCCTGATCAACCGGCCGGCCGTCCTCCTGCTCGACGAGCCGCTGGGCGCGCTCGACCTCAAGCTGCGCAAGCAGATGCAGGTCGAGCTCAAGCGCATCCAGCAGGAGGTCGGGATCACGTTCATCTACGTGACCCACGACCAGGAGGAGGCGATGACGATGTCCGATCGGATCGCCGTCATGAACCGCGGTCACTACGAGCAGCTGGGTGATCCGGAGAGCCTGTACGAGCACCCGTCGACGCGTTTCGTTGCCGGCTTCCTGGGCGTGAGCAACCTGTTGCCCGGGCGGTTGGCGGGTGGCGACGGGGCGTACCGGGTGGTGCGGCTCGCCGACGACAGCGCCGTGCGGGTGCCCGCCGCGCTGACCAACGGCCGGGAGGCGGTCGAGATCGGGGTCCGCCCCGAGAAGATCCGCCTGACGGCCGCCGGCGAACGGGTGGCCGACGGCCTCAATCGCCTCTCAGGCACGATCGCGGACGCCTCCTACCTGGGCGTGAGCACCCAGTACCAGATCCGGACCGATGCCGGTCAGACCATCACGGTGTACGAGCAGAACGTCGAGCGGACCCTCCACGGGTCCCTCCATCGCCGGGGCGAGCAGGTCCACGTGACCTGGGCGCCCGACCACACCTTCGTCGTCGCAATCGGGGGCGATGACCCAGACCCCGCGCCGGGTGACGACGCGGCCGTTCCCATCGGAGGAGCTCGATGAGCGAACAGACGCACTCCATCGCCCCGTCACCGGTCACGCGCCGGCGATTCCTGCAGGGCGCAGGCCTCGCGGGGGTGGGCGCATTCCTGGCCGCGTGCGGCACCGGCGGCACCGGCACCACGGCCCCCTCCTCGGCGCCGCCGACCACGGCTCCGGCGTCGTCCGCCCCGAGCAGCGCCACGCCCGTCCCCTCGCCCACCGAGCAGCCCACCGCCTCCGACGTCCTCAACTTCGCCAACTGGCCGCTGTACATCGACACCGACGACAACGACCCCACCAAGCACGCAAGCCTCGAGGAGTTCACGGCGCAGTACGGCACCAAGGTCAACTACTCCGAGGTGATCAACGACAACGAGGAGTTCTTCGGCACGATCAAGGCGCCGCTCGAGGCCGGCCAGGACACGGGCTGGGACCTGATCACGCTGACCCAGTGGATGGCCGCCCGGCTCGTTCGCCTGGGCTGGCTCGAGGAGTTCGACAAGTCGGTCATCCCGAACTATGTCAACAACCTCGAGGATGCCTACGTCGGCCCGGACTTCGACCCGGACAACAAGTACCACGCCCCGTGGCAGGCCGGCATGACCGGCCTGGGCTACGACAAGAAGGTCACCGGCGAGCTGACCACCATGGCGACCCTCTGGGACCCGAAGTGGAAGGGCAAGATCACCTACCTGACGGAGATGCGCGACTCGGTCGGCCTCACCCTGCTCAAGCTCGGCGACGACCCGGGGACGGTCACCGACGGCCAGTTCGCGGACGCGATCGCGGAGATGCAGAAGGCGCGTCGACGCGGGGATCGTCCGCCAGTTCACGGGCAACGAGTACGCCGAGAGCCTCGTCTCGGGGGACGTCGTGCTCGCGATGGCCTGGTCGGGCGACATCATCCAGAAGCAGCTGGCGACGGCCAAGCCTCGAGTTCACCGTGCCCGACCGAGGGCGGGATGCTGTGGTACGACAACCTGCTGATCCCCAAGGGGGCCGCCGCACAAGTACACGGCCGAGCTGTACATCAACTTCTACTACCAGCCGAAGATCGCGGCCGAGGTCGAGGCCTGGGTGAACTACATCTGCCCGGTCAAGGGCGCCAAGGACGAGATGCTCAAGATCGACAAGTCGCTCGCCAACAACCCGCTGATCTTCCCGACGGCCGACGTGACGGCGCGGCTCAAGCAGTTCCGCTCGCTGACCGAGGCCGAGGAGTCGAGCTACAACGACCAGTTCTCGCAGCTGATCGGCGTCTGACCGATCCGCACCGGCGCGCGAGGGCGACCGGCGATGGGTGTCCTGATCCAGCGATACAGCAGGGCGATCCCGTATCTGCTGCTGGCGCCCGGGCATCCTGTGGCTGCTGGTCTTCTACGCCTACCCGGCGCTCCAGATCTTCATCGCCTCGTTCTGGTCCGGGACGCTCGAGACGGGCTTCACGTTCTCGTTCTCGAACTGGACCACCTACACGGCCGCGCTTGACCGCTACCAGGAGCAGTTCCTGCGCTCGATCGTGTACGCGGGCTCGGCGACGATCCTCACGTTCCTGATCGCCTATCCGCTTGCGTACACGATCGCGTTCCGGGGCGGCCGGTACAAGAACGTGCTGCTGTTCCTGGTCGTCGCGCCGTTCTTCACCAGCTTCCTGCTGCGCACGGTCAGCTGGAAGATCATCCTCGGTGACACGGGGATCCTGTCGGCCCGCTCAAGGACTTCGGCCTGCTGCCGGCAGCGACTTCCGGCTGCTGGCCACCCCGGTTGCGGTGATCTCCGGCATCACCTACAACTTCCTGCCGTTCATGACGCTGCCGATCTACGTCTCGCTGGAGAAGATCGACCGGCGGCTGGTCGAGGCCGCCCAGGACCTGTACGCGGGGCCGTGGCGGCCGGGTGGGACGATCGCCGGCGCGCTCGTGGGCGGGGGGCTGCTGGCGGTGCTCGGCCTGGGCCTTCAACTGGGCCTACCTGCCGATGGCCGCCGGCGGCGCTGGCGGCGGGTGCTGTCGTGGGCACGCTGTTCGTGTCGCAGTCGTTCCTGCGGGTGACGCTGCCGCTGTCGCTGCCCGGGGTGTTCGCCGGCTCGCTGCTGGTCATGATCCCGGCCATGGGCGACTACGTGAACGCGGCGCTGCTGGGCAACCCGAGCACGAACATGATCGGCAACGTGATCCAGAGCCGGTTCCTGACCAACGCCGACTATCCGACCGCGTCGGCGCTCAGCTTCATGCTGATGGACGCTGATCCTGGTGGCCGTCGCGGTCTACGGCCGGCTGCTGGGCACCGAGAACCTGACCACGGGCCGAGGGCTGTGAGCCGGTGAGCGCACGACCGCGGTGACCCGGCCGCCGCCCCCCGCGCCCCGTCGGCGCTCGCCCGGCGCGGGCGATGGTCACGAGTACCGCGCCGTTCGTGTACGTGTTCGCCGCGATCGGCTACCTGATGCTGCCGGTCGCCGTCATCGCGATGTTCAGCTTCAACGACCCGGTCGGCCGGAGCAATCTCGTGTGGCGCGGGTTCACGCTCAGGTTACTGGCTCGATCCGTTCGGCGTGCCCGGTCTGGGCGATGCCGTCATGGTCAGCCTCCAGATCGCGTTCGCTTCGACGTTCATCGCGACCGCCCTGGGGACCCTGATCTCGCTGGCCCTGGTCCGCTACCGGTTCCGCGGACGCGGCCCGATCGACGCGATGATCTTCCTGCCCATGGCGACGCCCGAGATCGTGATGGGCGCGTCGCTGCTCACACTGTTCGTGGCGATCGCCCAGCCGCCGTTCTTCCCGCTCAACTTCGCTCACGATCCTGATCGCCCACATCATGTTCAACATCAGCTTCGTGGTGGTTACCGTGCGCGCCCGCCTGGCCGGCCTCGACCGCAACCTCGAGGAGGCGGCGATGGACCTCGGCGCCAACGAATGGATGACCTTCTGGCGGGTGACCTTCCCGCTGATCCTGCCCGGCATCGTCGCCGCCGCGCTGCTCGCGTTCAGCCTCTCGATCGACGACTTCGTGATCACCAACTTCACGGCCGGGCGCACGGTGACGTTCCCGATGTTCATCTGGGGCTCGGCACGGATCGGCGTCCCCGTCCAGGTCAACGTCATCGGCACCCTGATCTTCGTGATCGGCGGTCGCTTCGTGGCCTGCTCAGCGTCGTGTTCCAGCGGCGCCGCCAGCGGCGCCTGATCGCCGGTCCGGCCCGATCCAGCAGGAGTCCCGCGCATGGTCGACACGCGGTCCACCGCCGCGTCCCCTCCCCGATCGTGCGGTCGTGCCGCCGGTCTGGAGCCGGATCACCAACCTCGTCGTCGATCGCGGCGAGGGGTCGTGGCTGGTGACGACCGACGGGCAGCGGTACCTCGACTACACCTCGGGCATCGGGGTCACCAACACCGGCCATGCCCACCCGCGCGTCGTCGCGGCCGTCCAGGCGCAGGCGGCGAAGCTGCTCCACGGCCAGCAGAACATCGTCTACCACGAGCCCGGGCTGCGCCTGTACGAGCGGCTGGCGCGGCTGCTGCCGGGCGGCCCCTGGGCTGCGTTCCTGTCCAACTCCGGCGCCGAGGCCGTCGAGGCCGCGGTCAAGCTGGCCCGGGTCGCGACGGGACGACCGGCGATCGTCGCGTTCCGCTACGGCTTCCACGGCCGGACCGCCCAGGCCATGGCGCTCACCGCGGCCAAGGACGTCTACCGCGGGCGCATTCGAGCCGCTGGCCGGGCTCCGTGTACCACGCCGCCTACCCGTACTGCTACCGGGCGCTCCGGGGGCGCGCACGACCCGTCCGCAGTGCACCTGCGACTGGGAGGTCGCAGCTGGACCTGCTGTTCCACCAGCTCGTCTATCCCGACCGGGTGGCCGGGATCATCGTCGAGCCGGTGATCGGCGAGGGCGGCTACATCGTGCCCGCCGCCGGGGTTCCTGCCGCGGCTGCGCGAGATCACGCGCCGAGCACGGGATCCTGCTCATCGCGGACGAGGTCCAGACGGGGTTCGGGCGGACCGGTGAGCTGTTCGCGGTCCGCCACTGGGACGTCGAGCCGGACATCCTGGTCATGGCCAAGGGGATCGCGTCGGGGCTGCCGCTGTCGGGGATCCTCGCCCGGCACGGAGCTCATGGACCGGCTGCCGCCGGGATCGCACGGCGGCACGTACGGCGGCAACGTCGTCGCCTGCGCGGCGGCGCTGGCAACGCTCGACGTGATCGAGGACGAGGGCCTGGTCGCCAACGCCCGCGCCCGCGGCGCGCAGCTGCTCGACGGCCTGCGGCGGCGGCCGCGGGCCGGCCGCGCCGTGGGCGACGTCCGCGGCCTGGGCCTGATGGTCGCGCTCGAGCTCGTGCGGCCCGGCGAGGGTGACGGCACGGGTGCCGGATCCCGCGCTGACCAGGCGGATCCAGGCGAGGCGTGCTTCGATCGCGTGCCTGCTGGTCCTGACCGCCGGCACGTACGTCAACGTGATCCGGATCATCCCGCCCCTGGTGACCACGGCCGATCGGAGGTCGAACAGGCCCTCGGAATCGTGGCCGAGGCACTGGACGCCGCCGGCGCCTGAGGCGGACGATCCGGGAGTGAGCGAGGGCGACCGGTCCCGACCCGGCAGCGCCGCCGACCCGGAGGCGGCGGCGCGGGCGCGCGTCGAGGGCCTGTTCGCCGCGTTCGACCGGCTCACGCCCGACGAGCTGGCCCGGATCGGGCTCCGGCGCGGCGACGAGGCCGACCGCGAGGCGCTCCTGTCCGCGGTGGGCTCGGCGGCCGCCGCCACCGATCGCGAGCGTCTCATCGTCGAGGCACGGGACGGGGCCCGGGAGGCGGTCCTGCGGCGCTACGCGGAGGGGACGCTCCACCCGACCTGGCTCGCGCTCAACTGGGGTCTCTCGCAGGGGACCGTCGAGGACCGGGTCGCGATCGTGGAGGCGCTGGCTGACGCGGCGGCAGCCGCGGTCGTCGCGGACGTCCTCGATCCGGAGGTGGCAGCGGCGCTGTCGCTGGACGCGGAGCAGGTCGTGGGCCTCGCCGCGGGCTCCGCATCGGACGGGGCATTGGCCCGGGCGCTCCAGCAACCGCTCGACCCGGAGCTGGGGCGGTCCCCGGCTCGGCGCCGGGCGTTCCTGCTGCTGCCGCTGGCCGCCGTGGTCCTCGGGGCGTTGGGGGCCGGAACCGCCCCCGGGCTGCTCGCCTTCGGGCTCGTCCTCCTGATCGCGGGCGCCATCGCGGTCGCCGCCGGTCGGCGGTCGCGCCCGCCCGCCCGCGGGTGAGCCGCGTGGACGGAAGGATCCGCGTGGACCGAGAGATCCGACCCAACACGCTCGCGGCCCCGTGGGAGCGGGCGGCCCTTCAACGGGTCGAGGCCCTGTTCCGGCGGCTCGACCGGCTGCCGGTGGCGGACCTGCTGCTGGCGACCGTCAGCCCGGCCGCAGAGCCGGTCCGGCGCACGTCCCTCGCCGGCCTCGAGGGCGCCGCGAGCCAGCACGGCCGCGGCGGGCTCCTGGACGAGGCTCGGAGCGCCGTCCGGGACCGCATCCTGGCCCGGATCGCCGCGATCTACCCCATCGACGGCGGGACCGGCGTGCCCAGCCTTCGGTCGCGCGCCGAGGACGAGGCGCGCCTGGTGCTCGCGCTCCAGGACGCGGTCGCGGTCGCGATTGCCCAGGACCTCATCGATGCCGAGGACGCCGATCTGCTCGCCGGACCGGCCAGGCGCCTGCTCGGCATCCGTCCCGGACCCGTCCGCGAACGCGGCGCGGCCGACGGACAGCCGGACGAGCCCGCACCCGGGACGGCCTGGATGCCCAGCGAGCAGGACTGGGAGGCGGCCGCGACCGGTCGCGAGGCGGCCGTCCGCGATGCTCCGCTGCCCGGGGTCGTCGGCATGCGCGTGGGGTTCTTCGCGCTCGTGGCGCTGATCGGCGCGCCGGCGGCGCTGGGTGCCGGCATCGCGGCCGGCCAGCCCCTGCTGGCCGTCCTGGTGGCGGCGGCCGTGATCGCCCTGTGCTGGACCTTCGCGACCTACCGGTCGTCCCGCTAGCGTGTCCGGCGGCCACGGCGCGAGGGGCTCGCTCCACCGGTCACCGGTCGAGGACCCGGTCGGCCTTGCGATCGATCTTCCGCTCGTCGGCCTTGGACAGGTTGCCCTTGTCCACCTGCTGCGAGGCGCGCGCCTTGGCATTCCGGGCGTGCGATTTGTCGGGCATCGGGTACTTGCGCTCCTCGGGCAGCCCGAACTGGGACGGCTTGAGGTTGTCGCGCTTCTTCTCGCTCAGGGTGCCCATCGACGGTCCTCCATGCGCGACCGGCTCGGCTGGCCGGTCCGGTTCGAGGCCCACCCTGGGGGCGGGCGACGAGCAGCCGCGCGCCACGGACCACGCCATTGGGTTGCGTCCGCCTCGCACCCGGGCCCGACCGCCACCCGGCTCTGACCGCTACCCGCGCGCTCGCAGCCGGCGCAGGATCTCCTGGTGCAGCCGCCCGTTCGAGCCCACGAACGAGGCCGCGTCGATCCGCCGCTCGCCGTCCACGTCGGTGACCATCCCCCCGGCCTCCTCGATCAGCACCTGCGGCGCGGCCAGGTCCCAGCTGTGCATGCCGGTCTCGAGCATCGCCTCCGCCGCGCCCTCGGCGACCAGCGCGTAGCCCCAGAAGTCGCCGAACCCGCGCTCCCGCCAGGAGGCCGCGATCAGGGCGTCGAAGCCGGGCATCAGGCCGCTCTCCACGTTGTCCCGGCCGCTGCCGTAGACCAGCTGCGCATCCTCGATCGCGGCCACCCGCGACACGGCGATCCGGCGCTCCCCGTCCGGCCCCCGGTTCCACGCCCCGCCGCCGCGATAGGCGTACCAGCGCTCGCGCATCGCGGGCGCCGAGATGACGCCGACCTGGAGCTCGCCCTCGTGCTCCACGGCGAGCAGCGTCCCGAACAGGGGGACGCCGCGGATGAAGTTGTGGGTGCCGTCGATGGGGTCGATGAACCAGCGAGTGGCCGCGGCGCCCGCCGACGTGCCGTACTCCTCCCCCACCAGGCCGTGACCCGGGTACCGGGTCTCGATCCGGCCGCGGATCTCGCGCTCGATCGCCTGGTCCGCGACGGTCACGAAGGAGCGGTCGGGCTTGCGCTCCAGGACGAGGTCCCGCCGGAAGTGGGCGAGCGCGATGCCGTCGGCCACGTCGCACGCCGCGAGCGCGAAGTCGAGCCACTCGCGCAACGTGGCCACGGCCGTGCGGGCGTGCGCCGCCGACCACTCCGGCCCGAACGGCGGGAGGCTCATGAGCGGATCCGCGAGCCGCTGGGATCGTACAGCGGGTCCCTGACTGCCTCGAACCCGACCCACGCGTCGAACACGTCGATCTCGCCCCTTGTGCCGACCCCGGCGTCGGGGGGCAGGTACGCGTAGGCGATGCTCCGGCCCACGGTGAACCCGTAGCCGCCCGAGGTGACGCGGCCCACGATCCGGCCGTCGATCCGCACGGGCTCGTTGCCCAGGCACACCGACCGCGGGTCGTCCAGCACCAGGCAGCGCAGGCGCCTCCGGGGCCCCGCCTCGCGCGCCCGGACCAGCGCCTCGCGACCCAGGAAGTCGCCCGGCTTGTCCAGTCGAACGGCGAAGCCGAGCCCGGCCTCGTAGGGCGTCTCCTCGGGCGTGATGTCGGCGGCCCAGGCGCGGTAGCCCTTCTCGAGCCGGAGCGCGTCGATCGCCCGGTAGCCGCCCGCCACCAGGCCGTGGGGGCGACCGGCCTCCCACACCGTGTCCCACAGCGCGCCGCCGTACTCCGCGGGCGCGTACAGCTCCCAGCCCAGCTCGCCGACGTAGGTCACCCGGACGGCGAGCAGCGGCACCGGACCGATCGTGACCTCGCGGGCGGTGAGGTACGGGAACGCGGCATCGCCCAGGTCATCGGTCGTGGTCGAGGCGAGGATGTCGCGGGCGCGCGGGCCCCACAGCCCGAACGCGACGCGTGACGAGGTGACGTCGCTCACCCGGACCGAGCCGTCGGACGGCGCATGGCGGGCGATCCAGGCGAGGTCGTGGTTGCCGAACGCGGTCCCGGTGACCAGCAGGAACCGATCGGCGGCCACCCGGGTCACCGTCAGGTCGCATTCGATGCCGCCCCGCCGGTTGAGCAGCTGCGTGTACACGACCGAGCCAGTCTCGCGGTCGACGTCGTTGGCGCACAGCCGCTGGAGCAGCGCGGCCGCTGCCGGGCCGGCGACCTCGATCTTGGCGAACGAGGTCTCGTCGAACAGCGCGGCGCCGTTGCGGGTCGCGAGCGCCTCGGCGCCGATCGCCGGGCTCCAGTGCTCGCCGGCCCAGCCGCGCGGTCGGAGCGCCTCCAGGGCCGCCGGGTCGGCGACGCCGGCGCCGGCGGCGTTGGGCTCGAACCAGTTGGGCCGCTCCCAGGACGACTTCTCGCCGAACGCCGCGCCCAGCGCGCGCAGCCGCTCGTACGCGGGCGAGACCCGCAGGGGCCGGCCGGCCTGGCGCTCCTCGTTGGGATAGTGGATGTCGTAGTAGGTGGCGTAGTTCTCGTACGACCGGGCGAGCGTGTACGCCCGGCTGCGGTACTGGGGGCCGAACCGGCGGCTGTCCATCTGCCACAGGTCGAGCTCGGGCTCGCCGTCCACGATCCAGGTCGCCATCTCGCGACCGATCCCGCCGGCACCGGCGATTCCGTGGGCGCAGAAGCCCGCCGCCACGAACAGCCCGCGCACCTCGCTCTCGCCCAGGATGAACTCGTTGTCCGGGGTGAACGCCTCGGGCCCGTTGATCATCCGGGTGACCTGCGCCTCGGCGATCGCGGGGACGCGGCGGATGGCGCCGGTCATGATCTCCTCGAACCGTGGCCAGTCCGCGTCGAGCAGGCGGTGGTTGAAGTCGGCCGGGATCCCGTCGAGCGCCCACGGTGCGGGGTTGCGCTCGTAGCCGCCCATGCACAGCCCGCCGACCTCCTCCCGGAAGTAGACCAGGTTGTCCGGGTCGCGCAGCTGGGGCAGGCCGGGCGTCACGCCCTCGATCGGGCCGGTGAGCAGGTACTGGTGCGCCATCGGGATGATCGGCAGGCTGAGGCCGGCCAGGCGGGCGATCTCGGGCGCGTACATCCCCGCGGCGTTGACGACCACGTCGGCCGCGATCGTGAACCGCTCGCCCTGGTGCTCGACGTCGACCCCGGTCACCCGCCCGGCCGACGTCCCGAGGCCGACCACCCGGTGGTGGGCAAGCACGCGGACGCCCTTCCGGCGGGCGCCGGCCGCGAGCGCGAACGCCAGGTTGGACGGGTCCAGCCAGCCGTCGGTGGGCAGCCAGACGGCGCCCAGCACTCCGTCGAGCGACATGAGCGGAAAGCGCTCGCGGGCCTCGTGCGCCGTGATCAGCTCCAGCGGCAGCCCGAAGGTGCGGGCCCAGCCCGCCTGGCGCTGGAGCTCCTCGAACCGGGCCCGGGTCGAGGCCAGCCGCAGCGAGCCGACCTCGTGCCACGACGGATCGACGCCCGTTTCGGCGGCCAGCCGCCGGTACAGGTCGACGCCGTACATCATCATCCGGGTCAGCGTGACCGAGCCCCGCAGCTGGCCGACCAGCCCCGCGCTGTGGAACGTGGAGCCGGAGGTCAGCTCCGCCCGGTCCACCAGCACCGTCTCGGTCCAGCCCATCGCCGCGAGGTGGTAGGCGATCGACGTCCCGCCGACGCCACCGCCGATGACGACCGCCCGAGCGTGCTCGACCAAGGTGGGCCTCCTGTTCCTGGCTGGTGCACGCAGCGTAGCGGCTGTGCGGGCTCGGGTCGCGCCGTCCCGTGCTGCGCGTGGCGCCGTCCGTGCCGCACCATGGCACCCTGGAGGAGGTGCCCATGACGGTCGGGATCGAGCAGGTCGTCGCGGCGATGGACGCCTGGCGCGGCCGGGCGGTCGAGGTCGAGCCGCTGGCGGGCGGCCTCACCAACCGCAACTACGCGGTGACCGTGGACGGCCGCCGGATGTTCGTGCGGGTGCCGGGCCCCGACACCGGGCTGCTGGCCGTGGATCGTGCCAACGAGCTCGCCAACACCCGCGCCGCCGCCGAAACCGGTGTCGGCGCGCGCGTCCTCCACGCGCTGCCCGAGCTCGGGGTGATCGTGCTCGAGTGGATCGACGGCCGCACGATGTCCAACGAGGCCCTGGGCGAACCCGGCATGCCCGCACGGGTGGCGTCGTCGCTCAAGCGGCTCCATGCCGGGCCGCGGTTCCTGGCCGACTTCGACATGTTCCGCCTGTCCGCCTGGTACCTGGACGTCGTCGAGCGCCGCGGCATCGTCGTGCCCGCCGGCTACAGGGAGCACCTGGGCCTGCTGCCGGAGATCGAGGCGGCGCTCGCCGTCCATG
The DNA here is from genome assembly GCA_963741915.1 of uncultured Chloroflexia bacterium. Taxonomy (GTDB): domain Bacteria; phylum Chloroflexota; class Limnocylindria; order Limnocylindrales; family CSP1-4; genus CAIXZV01. The sequence goes on from CAVUJW010000009.1 coordinate 127,750, forward strand.
CGCCGCCCAGCGTCCCGTGCCACAACGACCTGCTGGCCGAGAACTACATCGATGACGGGGCCGCGATCCGGATCGTGGACTACGAGTACAGCGGCAACAACGACCCGGCGTTCGAGCTGGGCAACACCTGCCAGGAGCTGGGCTGGGACGCCGCGCGCCAGGAGGCGCTGTGCGCGGCCTACTACGGCGAGCCGACGCCGGCGCGGCTCGCGCGGATGCGCCTCCAGATGATCATGTCCGACGTCGGCTGGACGCTGTGGGCCGCGATCCAGGCCCGCATCTCCGAGATCGACTACGACTTCCGGGGCTGGGCCGAGGAGCGCTGGGCACGGGCAGCAGCGAAGCTCGACGGGAGCGAGCTGGCGGGCTGGCTGCGGGACGTCCGCGCGGGCTGAGACCCCGGACGCGGCGGGACCCGGACCGTCGGTCCGGGTCCCTGCTGGGAACGTCAGCCGCCGGCCGGGCTCACTCGGGCGGGATCTCCCGGAACGCGTAGGTGACGTCGACCCCGCCGCTGCTGCGGACGGTCTTGGCCACCAGGTACCAGGCGGCCGAGAACAGCAGCACCCCGCCCACCACGGCGTAGGCGAGCTGGCTGGTCAGGCCAAGCTGGTCGTTGGTCAGGAACAGCCACAGGAACACGACGCCCGTCGCCGACCCGAGCAGGCCCACGATCGTCACCAGCGGCAGGCCACCCACCGTGTACCGGGAGCCAGGCGAGGCCTGGTAGGCCGCCCTGGCCCGGAACGGCATCAGCGCGCCGGCCAGCGCCGTGGCCACGAACACGTAGCCGCAGGCGAACGTGACCCCCAGGGTCAGCGACGCCCACGACACGGCACTGTCGCCGTCGCCGTAGGCGAAGTTGTTGTACAGCCAGATCACCGGGATGCTGGCCACGAAGTACACGACGTGGGCGTTGACCGGAGTGTGGAACCGCTCGCTGACGCGGCTGACCCACTCCGGCAGCAGCCGGTCGAACGACATCGCGACCATCACCCGGGTCATCCCGATGTAGCAGTTGTGGACGATCTGGTGGGCGTTGAGGATGAACCCGGCCGCGATCAGCAGGGTCACGATCGGGTTGTTGGCGATCGCGGTGGCGATGATGTTGGGCCACAGGTAGGAGCCCGCCAACGACACGTCCGCCGTGCCCCAGTAGCCGGCGCCGGCGACGTACAGGAACTGGGTCCCGATCGCGTTCTCCAGGACCACCGCCAGCACGGCCAGCAGGATGCCGGTCAGCACCAGCGAGCCGACGATGATGAACGCCTGGCTCTGGAACGAGTTGGCCGACTTGATCTCACCGTTCTGCTGGCTGGAGTACGTCGCCCACTGGAGCGACGTCCAGGCGATGGGGGCGACCAGGAGCGTCGCCAGCAGGCTGAACGACGGGTTGAGGTCGACGCCGCCGGCCTGGGCCGCCGCGATCGAATCCGCGGTGAACGTGGGTGAGCCGCCGATGGCCGCCGAGAACGCGTCGAGCTTGGTCGCGGCGGCGGCCGGGCTGGTCGTGATCAGCACCAGCAGCATGGTGGCGAAGGCGAGCAGGATCGCGACCCACATCACCCGCTGCAGCCGGACGTAGTTGCGGAACCCCGAGACCAGGATCAGCAGCGCGACCAGCGCGTTGCCGATGCTCGTGACCACGATCCCGATCGGCGTCGTGAACCAGGACGAGAGGTCCACGAGCGAGGCGTTGTTGAGCGAGGCGCCGAGCCCGAGGAACAGCGGCGCGAAGCCGAGCGCCGCGAGCAGCCACCCGGAGAGGGCGACCCACTGCAGGATCCAGATGACGAAGCCCGAGAACACGATGGTGAACGCGAGCCCGCCGCCCAGCACCCGGCTCTGGAACACGTAGTCGCCGCCGGTGCGAGGGAACGCGGTCGAGAGCCAGACGTACGCGAGCGCGATCGGGATCTCGAGCACCATCGCGAGCAGGATCCCCCAGACCATCTGGCCGCCCGGCAGGGCACCGGGCGCCCACAGGTAGGTCCACGGGAAGATGAGCCCCATCGTGAGCACGTTGTAGACGAAGGCCGATCTCGGGGACATCACCCGAACGAGACCCGATGACTTTCGGACGAAGACCTCCGGGGTCGCGGCCACTGCGGCAGAAGCCATGCGTGACACCTCGTAGCTGGGAGTGGAACGCGCTCGTCCGCGCGGTCAGGCCCCCTGGTGACCGCGCCGTCTCGATCCCTCGATCGCACCTCCTCTGCCGGCCCCGCGGGCGGCCGGGCCGCCGGATCCTCAGCCGGCGGTCATCTGGTAGCTCTTGACCTTGCCCTCCGCAAGGGTGATGAGGCAGCCGCGAAGCACGCCTTCGCCATACTCGCTGCCAGGGTTGATGCACAGCGTCCGCCCGATGCGGGCGGCCGCCTGCGATTCGTGGATGTGCCCGTGCAGACCGAGCAGCGGCTGCCATCGCTCGACCGCGTCGCGCACGGCCTCGCTGCCGGCGCCGTACAGCACCGGCTGGCCGCCCTGGACGATCTGGCTGGGCGGATCCGTCGTCCAGTCCAGCTGGGGACACGTGTCCAGGGTCGAGTCCCGTGGCGGCGCGTGGAAGTTGAAGATGACCTTGCCCGGCTCGCCCAGGCCCGCGGTCCGGCGCTCGATCATCGCCCGCAGCTCGTCCTCGGGCGCCTCGCGTGGGGTGTGCCACGGCGTGGGATTGACGTACGGCAGGCTGACCATCACGTGCCGGTCGTCGAGCGGCACCGCGTCGTCCTCGACCGCCACGAACGAGCGGGTCCCCGCGTCCCGGCGGGGCAGGCTGTCCATGACCTCGAGCAGGTCGTCGTTGCCGCCGGACACGAAGCACGGGATGCCGGCCGGCCCCAGTCGGTCCTCGGCCAGCTCGATCCAGCGCCGGAGGCGGGCGACGGCCAGGTCGCGCCACAGGGCCTCGATCCGGGCGGGGTCGTCGCGCACCGCCCGGTACTCGTCCTCGTCCATCTCAACGTCGTACATCCCGAGATGGCCGATCACCTCGCGGGCACGCTCCACGTCGGCCGCCGTGTCCAGCGTCCGAACCACGCCGTGGATCGTCGCGCGCGAGGTGCCGTTGGCGCCTCGGATGATCGGGACCACCAGCTTGCCCATCACGTCGCCGCCCATGACCAGCACGTCCGCGTCGTAGAACTTCGCCGCGTTGAGGAACTTGCGCCAGGTCCGTTCGGAGCCGTGGACGTCGGTCGCGTAGTAGATGCGCGTCCCACGCGCCCGTCCACGGCGTCCGAACAACGGCATCCCGGCCCTCCGCCTCAGCCCCGCATCCGGTCGCCTGCGGGGTCCACCAGCGCGTCCGCCGCGAGGGTCGCCGGGACGCGGCCATCGAACACGTCCACCTCGATCGCCTCCCGCTCGAGATGGTGCGGAAGATACACGTACCCGATCGTGCGGCCAACGGTGTGCCCGTAGGCGACGCTGCGCAGGCGGCCCACGACCTCGCCCCCGGCCCGCACCGCCTCGCCCCCGTACACCGGCCGCCACGCGTCGTCGTCACCGATGATCACGGTCCGCAGCCGGCTGCGCGCGCCTGCGGCCAGCCGGGCGGTCACGGCATCGCGCCCCACGAACGGGCCCTTGCCCGGGCGGACGAACGCGAGCATGCCGGCCTCGACCGGCGTGTCGAGCATCGTGAGGTCGGCCCCGTAGTACCGGTAGCCCTTCTCCATCCGCAGCGACTCCAGGGCGCGGTAGCCGAACAGCCCGAGCCCGCGGTCCCGGCCGGCGGCGAGGATCGCGTCCCACGCCTGGACCGCCCACGCCCGATCGACGTACAGCTCCCAGCCCAGCTCACCCGCGTAGCTGATCCGCTGGGCGAGGACCGGTGCCCCGCCGACCCGGATCGGGCGGGCCGTCCGCAGCGGGATCGCCCCGTCGGACACGTCGTCCGGGGTGGTCGCCGCCAGCACGTCGCGGGCCCGCGGCCCCCACAGCCCGAGGCAGGCGACCTCGTCGCTTTCATCGCGCAGGCTGAGCCGCCCGTCGTCGTCGCGCACGTTGGTGACCAGCCAGCCGAGGTCGCCCGCCGCATACCCCGCCCCCGTGACGACGCGGAAGCGGGTCTCGTCCAGGCGGGTCACGGTGACGTCGGCCAGGAACCCGCCGCGCGCATCGAGGAACGGCGTGTAGGTGACCGTGCCCGGCGGCCGGTCCATCTCGTTGGCCGCCACGCGCTGGAGCAGCCCGAGCGCGCCCGGCCCGGACACCGCGAGCTTCCCGAACGACGACAGGTCGATCAGGCCCGCCCGTTCACGCACCGTCCGGTGCTCCTCGCCCACCCGCTCGAACCAGCCCGGCCTCGCCCAGCCGTCGGCCCGCCCGTCCTCCCCGGCCCGGCGCCACGGCCTTCCGGGTGCGATGAGGTCGGGGCGCTCCCAGGCGTGCTTGGTCCCGAACACCGCGCCCGCCTCCTGCAGCCGGCCATGGACGGCCGACAGCCGCCGGGGCCGACCCTCCACGTCGGTGTCGTACGGGTAGCGGAGGCGGTAGTAGTAGCGATACGCCTCGCGCGCCGCGGCCGCCGCGTAGCCTGGGTCGCGGTACGGGTCGCCGAACCGCCACGCACGGTAGGGATGGACGTCGAGGTCGGGGTCACCGGCCGTCATCCACTCGGCCATCACCCGCCCGATCCCGCCCGCCCCGCCGAAGCCGTTGAGCGACAGGCCGGCGGCCATCCAGAACCCGTGCAGCCCGGGCATCGGGCCCAGCAGCGGGTTCGCGTCAGGGGTCATCGCATCGGGGTGGCACAGCAGCCGCACGGCCTCCGCGTCGGCGAGGAACGGGAAGCGCCGGATCGCGCCCGCCATCAGCGGCCCGAAGCGCTCCCAGTCGGGCTCCAGCGACCGGCCGCCGTGGTCCCAGGGCACGCCGTCCTCCCAGCGCGACCGGGGATCGTGCTCGTAGCCGCCGAACAGGACGCCACCGGTCTCGGCCTTGCCGTAGACGAGGTTGTCGGGATCGCGGAAGCAGGGCATGTCCCGGGGCAGCTCGTGGCCCGGCACCGCACGCAGGACGACGTGCTGGTGGTCCACGGGCGTCGACGGCACGAACGCCCCCACCATCGCCGCCAGCCGGGGAGCCCACATCCCGGCCGCGTTGACGACCGCCTCGGTCCCGATCTCGCCGTGGTCGGTCTCGACCGCCGTGACCTCCCGACCCGGGGACAGTCGGATCCCCGTCACCCGGACGTTGGTCCGGATCGTGACGCCCAGCGCGCGCGCGGCCGCCGCCACGGCGTGGGTCGCCGCGTGTGGGTCGAGGTGGCCGTCGCCCGGCACCCACACCCCGCCGTGGAGGTCGGTCCCGGACATGGCCGGCAGCAGCCGGCGAGCCTCGGCGGCCGAGACGAGGTCCACGTCGAGCCCGATGCCCCGCGCCCGGCTGACCCCGCGCTGCTGGTCGCGCAGCTGGTCCGGGCTGGACGCGATCCGCAGGCTGCCCACGGTCTCGAACACCCCGAGCTCCCGGTACAGCTCGATGCTGTAGCGCCGGAACCGCATCATCGCGCTCGAGGGGTTGAACATCGTGACCAGGCCGGCGGCCTGCATCGTGGACCCGCTGGTCAACTGGCCCTTGTCGAGCAGCACGATCTCGCGCCATCCGGCCCGGGCGAGGTGGAGGGCGATGCTGCAGCCGGTGATCCCGCCACCGACGATGACGACGCGGGCGTGCTCCAAGGGACGCGGGCCTCACGCTCCGCCCCCGGGCTGGGCGGCCCGGCCTGGCGTGCACGCACCGTACGACGCCGTTCACAGGCGCGGCAACCCGGGAGAGGCCCGACCGCGGGCCCGTCGCGGCTGGCGCATCGGGCGCCGCGCGTCCGACGGCCGGGACCCCTAAAATCCGCCCACCCCGCCCGCGCCAGAGGTTTGCCAGACGATGTCGCCCCGGCCCAACCAGAACGCCACCGTCCTCGACCGTGCGTTCCTCGAGGCGGAGGTCGGACGGATCGTCGAGGCTGCGGAGGGCGTCGGGGTGCCGGTCCGGGTGCTCGGCTCGCTGGGGGTGTCGCTCCATTCGCCGAGCGGCGCGCGCCTGCTCGACTCGTTCGCCCGGACGTATGCCGACATCGACTTCGCGGCCTACCGGGGGGACGCGCGCACCCTGCTGGGAATGCTGGCGGGGATGGGCTACGTCGAGGATCGCGAGGTGTACGTGGCATCGGAGGGCCGGCGCGGGCTGTTCGACAACCCGTTCAACCGGGTCCACCTCGACTTGTTCTACGATCGCCTCGAGTTCTGCCACGTGATCCCGCTGGCGGGCCGCCTGGAACGGGACCACCCGACCCTCCCGCTGGCCGAGCTGCTGTTGTCCAAGCTCCAGATCGTCAAGCTCAACGAGAAGGACGCGGTGGACATCCTGCTGCTGCTGCTCGACCACGAGCTGGGCGGGAGCGACGCGGACACGATCAACGCGGACGTCGTGGCCCGGCTGTGCGCGTCCGACTGGGGCCTGTGGCGCACCACCACCGGCAACCTGGCCAAGGTGGTCGCGCTCGCCGACGGCTACCCGCAGCTCGACGACGCCCAGCGCGGCCGAGTGCGACGCCAGGCCGACGCGCTCGCGAGCCGCCTCGACGGCGAGCCCAAGTCGCTGGGCTGGCGAACGCGGGCGCGGGTCGGGGAGCGCGTCAAGTGGTGGACCGACGTGGACGAGGTGCGCTGAGGTCCGCCGGGGTCCGGCTCGTCCTAGTGACAGCTCCCCGACCCCGCGTCGCTGAACCCGTCGTCGGTCGACAGGAAGCGGAACGCCCAGCCCGCGGGCTGGAGGGTCAGGACCAGCACGCCGTGCGCCGAGCTCGACCGGACGGCGCTGGTGGGCTCGACCGCCTTGAACGAGCGCAGGTCGGCGCCGCCGGTGCCGACCACGATCTCCGTGATCCCCGTGGCGGCGTCCGGCCGGCCCGACGGGTCCATGGGCACGAACCGCTCGTAGTCGTGATCGTGGCCGTTGAGGACCAGGTCGGCGCGGGCCGCGTAGAGCGCGTCCCAGAACGGCCCCACGGCGCGATCGTCGCCGTGATACCCGCTGCTGAACCGGGGCTGGTGCCACAGCGCGAGCGTGCATCGGGCGGAGCTCGCCGCGAGGTCGGCCTCGAGCCAGCGGACCTGCGCTCCGTCGGCGGCGCAGCCGCCCTGGACCTCGCCGCAATCGGCGTCGAGCACGACGACGTGCCACGACCCGACGTCCAGCGAGTACCAGGTGCGGCCGACGGGAGCGGCCCGGGCCCCGAAGTAGCCGAGATAGCCGGCCGCACCCGAGGTCCGGTAGTCGTGGTTGCCGGGGACGGGCAGCAGGGTCCGGTCACGGACCCTGCCCCACGCCGGGTCGTAGCACTGCGCGAACTCGTCCGCGGTGCCCGAGTCGTAGGCGTTGTCGCCCAGGGTGAACACGATCCCCGGCGTGCGCTCCACGAGCGAGGCCGTGGCGTCGTCGGCGGCGTGGTCGCAGCGCGCGATGTCGCCCGCGCCAACCAGCGTCACGTCGGCCGACGACGGGCCGGGCCCCGTCTCCGCCGGCGCCGGCGGCAGCGTTCCGGGGCTGGCGGCCGTGCCTGGGCTGGCGGCCGTGCCGGGGCTGGCGGCCGTGCCGGGGACGCCGGTCGTGCCGGGCACCGCCGTGCGGCCGGGGGACACGACTGCCTGCGGGCTCACCCCGGCCGCCGGGCCACCGGGCACCCCGAGCGCGACGACGCCGGCGACCAGCGCCACGACCACCAGCAGCACGCCCAGGCCGGCGGCGACCGAGCGGCGACGCTCATGGCCGGGGTCACCCGGGGCGGTGGTTTGCGGCTGCACGGACAGAGCGTAGGCCCTGCCGCCGGCGGCCGCCGGTCAGCCGTCCGCGACGTCCCGCAGGGCGCGCTCGAAGCGCGGGGTCGCGGCGTTCGCGAGCAGCCGCTCGAAGTGCTCCCCGGCGTACGCCGCGAAGTCGACGTCGAGGGTGCTGATCCCCTGCTGGAGCACGCCCCACATCGCCTCCCGGAAGTCCGACACGACGCGGTACAGGCACAGCCGGGCGAGCCGGTCGCGGCGGGGCGGCTGCGCGTCGTACGCCGCCAGGAACGCCGCGTCCTCGTCCTCGGTGAGCCCGTTGTTGACGCTGAAGTTGCCCAGGTCGAAGAACGGGTCGCCCATCCCGGCGTACTCCCAGTCGACGATCCGCACTCGGCGGCCATCGTCGATCAGGTTGCCGGGCAGGAAGTCGTTGTGGCACGGGCGCAGGTCGACCGGCGCCGCGACCAGGACCAGCTCGATCCGTCGTCCGACCGCCCGAGCGCGCTCGTAGCCGGCAGGGATCGCGACGCCCCGGGCCTCGGCGAGCGCCCGGTACGCCTCGACGATGCGCAGCGGCACGAACAGCCCGGGGATGGCCGGGCCGTCGTGGAACCGGCGCACCGAGTCGGCCACCCGCGACAGGATCCGGGGTTCGTGGATGTCGAGCTCGGTGATCGGCGTGCCCTCGATGAACCGCGTGACCAGGATCCCCTCGCCCCGCAGGAACGCGACCACCTCGGCGCCGACGCCGACCCCGGCCGCCGCCACGGTGGCCGCGTGCTCGACCTCGCGGCTGATCCCCAGCAGGTGGGTGTCGTTGCCGCCCAGCCGGAGGACGTACCGCTGCGGCGCGCCCGCGACATCGACCCGGTAGTTGCGGTTGGTGATCCCGCCCGACAGCGGAACGAGCGCCACCTCGCGACCCGCCAGCTCCGGGACGCGCTGGATGGCCCGGCGCAGCTCGCGCGGCAGCGAACCGTCGGGGCGCCGGTCGATCTCGCTCGTCAACGCATCCTCCCGGTGGCGGAAACCGCGGCACGAGCGTACCCGACGCCTCAGAGGCCGTGAACGAACCGCTCGCCGCGAGCGGCCGTGTGGCTGTTGGACGTGATGAGCGGCATCGGTGGCTCCAAGAGGGGTCAGTGGAAGCTAAACGCAGGGCCGGACAGGTGGTGTGGGGCGACCGGAGGGCCGTTCTCGGCCTTGGCCGGGATCAGGTCCGCCGTCATCCGGCGGCTCCGGCCCGGATCGCGACGGTTCGCTCGAGGTTGTGGGCGAGGGCGAACCAGAGGAGCACCGAGCGGACCTTCTCGAGCCCTCGTACCGGCAGTCGCTGGAGGCCTCGGTTGCGGGCCTGAGCGTTGACCCACTCGGCGCTGGCCGCCCGCTCGCGGTAGATCTGCTGCGCATCCTCGGTACCCATCCGGGCCCGCCAGGCATCGACCCCCGGTCCGCGTCCGCGCCGGTCGCGGGGCTCCTTGCGGGGCCGCCTCGCCGTGGGCGGCGCGTACACCGCGGTACCCGAGGTCTCGAGCGCCTCGATGTCGGGCAGGGCGACATAGCCGCCGTCGGCGAGCGCCTCGGCGGGGCAGACCCCGAACGAGCGTTCCAGGCGCCGGACGGCGTGCCCGAGCTCGCCCTGGTCGGATCCCCGGTTGGTGACCGACACCCCGCACACGAGCCCGCTCGCGACGTCGGTCGTGAGCTGGCCGTTGTACGCCGGGCGCCAGCCGCCGTCGCCCATGCGCATGACGCGCGCCTCGGCATCGGTCGTCGACGCGCGGGCGGACTCCGGGTCGTCGCCGTTGCGGCGCTTGATGTCCTCGAGCTCGGGCAGCACCTCGAGCGCGGCCTTCACCCGCTCCTCGCGCTCCCGAGCCGCTCGCTCCCGCGCGGCCTGCTGGCGCCTGGTGGTCGCTCCCGGGTCGTCGTCGAGCTCGGCGCGCAGGCGCTTCACCTGGGTGGCGGCCTCGGCCAGGGCCCGGCGCAGGCCGCCCTTGCCGCGATAGCTGCCGGCACCGGCGGAGGCGCGCACCCGGACGCCGTCGTGGGCGACCCGGGCGAGGGTCACCTCGCCCCTCGTCATGAGCGCCGCGACCGACTGGACGAGCAGTGCGTCGAGCAGGTCCCCGTGGTCGACCCGGAAGTCGGCCAGGGTGTGATAGTTGACTCCGACCCCGCCCGCCAGCCAGCGGTACGCGTCGTGCTCGTCGCACAGCCGGTCGAGGGCCCGGGCCGAGCCAACCCCCTCGAGGGTCGCGTACAGCCAGAGCGCGACCAGGATCGCGGGGTCGATCGGCGGTCGACCGGAATGACCCTCGACCGCCCGGATCCGGTCGTGGAACGCGACGAGGTCGAGGCCCTCGACGAACGCCCACACCGCGCGGGCCCGGTGGTCGGCGGGCAGCAGGCTCTCGAGATCGACGGGGCGGAGCATCACCTGACCCCGGTTGGGCCGCTGGAGCCGTGGCTTGCCGCGGCCCTCCTCCTTCGGCTGGGCATCCGTGGGCGGGAGGTCGAACAGCTCGTCCATGGACCCAGAGTAGGCAGGCGCGACGACCGTGGGAATCCCGCCCGGCGATTGATTCACCTGGCGGGATTGATTCACAGGCTCTCAGGCGAGCGGCTCGAACGCCTCCGGGTAGCGCACCGTCCCCCGCATCGCCTCGTTCCAGGCCGGCAGGAGGCGGGCCATCCAGGCGGCATCGGGCCAGGCGGACGCGGGCGGCTGGAGGCCCAGGCCGCGCGCCGGCTCGAACCCGAACCGCGGGTAGTACCAGGGGTGGCCCAGCAGGACCAGCGCCGGCACGGCGCGGGCCACGGCGAGCCCGAGGGCCGCGGTCATCAGCGCCGATCCGACCCCGCGCGACTGCACCTCGGGATGGACCGCGACCGGACCCACGGCCAGGACCCGGGCGATCGTCCGGCCGTCGTCGTCCTCCACCGGGCAGGGCGAGAGCAGCAGGTGCCCGACGATCCGCCCGCGGGGCCCGATGGCGACCAGCGAGTGCCAGCCGTCGGGCGCCTCGCGGCGGATGCGGTCCACGATGTCGGCCTCCTCGGGCCCTGTGAACGCCGCGAGCTCCACCGCCCGCACCCCTGCGCTGTCGCCCGGGACCTCGAGCCGGATCGAAACCGGCAGCGGCTCGGGCTCCTCGGGCGCGAGCACGCCGTCGGCGTCGCTTGAGCCGCCGTTCACGGGCGGAGGCCCGACGGGCGCCGGGACGCGGCGTGCCGCGGGGCGGTCAGCGGGCGACCGCCGCGGTCAGCACGTCCGGGATCGGGCGCGCCACGGGAACCGGCCTGACGTACCGCTCGACCAGCGCCATGGAACCCGTGACCTTGAGGTTCTTGAACAGGAAGGCGACCTTGGCCGCCTGCGACGCGAGGATCTCGTCCTTGGTCGCGAGGTCCCACAGCTCGCGCTTGAACGGCCCGATCGCCTTCTTGCGCGTCGTGTACAGGAACTGCTCGTCCGTCTGGCCTTCCTTGCGCTCGTCGGCCGCGTTGGTCCGGCACCAGTCATAGATCGCGTCCATCAGCGAGGACGGGAAGGCCGGGTGCTCGTAGAGCGCGTTCTGGAAGCCGGTCGCCAGGTGGATCTCGGCGGTCTCGACGGCCGGGAAGTGGTGGAACAGCTCGTCGGGCAGCGTGGACGCGCCGTGCTGGACGGCCCCGGCGAGGCCATGCTCGCGGGCCACGACGCCCAGCTTGGCCAGGACGTCGAAGTCGAGCTTGACCTCGGCGACGCCGCCGCCGGGCAGCGGCACGCCGCCGTGCGAGGTCCCGGTCTGGACGCTGACCTTGGACAGGCCCGTCGCGCCCGGCGCCCGGGCTGCCAGCTCGCGGCCATAGCCATCGAGGTAGGCCCGCAGCTCCTGGGGCGTGGAGTTCTGCTTGCCGACCTCGCCGATCTCGCCGCCGACGCTGATCGTGACGCCATCGGTCTCGAGGCCGCGGATGAGCGCGGTCAGCTCCGCCGCGCGAGTGTAGTTCTCGTGCTGCTCCTCGTCGACGCTGGGCCTGGAGAGGTCCACCAGTGTGGAGCTGTCGATGTCGATGTTGCGGTAGCCGGCGTCGAGCGCCAGCCGGCAGGCGCGCCGGATCTCCTCGGTCATCGCCTCGGGATCGGCGGCGTACTTCTTCGCGTTGAACTGGTAGTGGTCGCCCTGGATGAACACCGGCGCCGCCCAGCCGGCCGCGATGGCGCCCGCGAGCACCGAGGTGGCGTAGTCCATCGGCCGCTGGTAGGTGTAGGTCTGCTCGCTGCGGGCGAGCTCGAAGATCACCGCCCCGACCTCGTTGCGCGCGGCAATCTCGTAGAACGTGCGCGCCATGTCGAACGTCTGGGCCCGGATGTTGATGGCCGGCACGGTGAACCCGGAGATCTCGCCCCGGCTGCGGGCCATGTACAGCTCATGGATGCTTGCCGAGCACGCGCCCAGCGCCTGGCTCGCCTCCCACACCATCCAGCGCGCGGCGTCCGCCGTCCCGTCGTCGGTCGTGAACGCCGCCGTCCAGGCGAGGTCGGCCGCGGCCTCGGACCGGAACCGGGCTTCATCGTCGATGGCGAGCCGGTCGGATTCGATATGGGCGATCCCGGACAGCCGGGCCAGCAGGTCGTCGGGCGACGAAGCCACGTGAGGCATGGGGAGGTCTCCTGTTCGTGTCGGTACTGATGGTAGCCTCGGCCGGCCGATGGCGGCCATCGCCGCCGCGAGCCGGTCGGCCGGAGGCCAGCGGGCCGGTCGTCCGAAGCGGACAGGCGCGGACCCGGGCGAGCGGCCGGGTCCGCCGAGCCGCCTCGGAACGCCCGTCAGATGCCCGGCTTGACCACCATCAGGATCACGATCAGGACGATCAGGACGGTCAGGAGCATGCCGCCCCGCGCCAGCTTCTGGGCCGATGCCGCAACCTCGGGCGGGGGCCCCGCCGGCGCCCCCGCGGGCGGCGCGCCGGCGGGCGGCCCACCGGCGGTGAGGTGGACCATCCGCTCGGACGCCGGCGCCTGCACAAACACGGCGAACAGCACCGCGATCACGTACAGCACGATCGCGACCGACAGCCACGCGAACGTCCCCGCGTTGGGATACCAGCCCGTGAGCCCGATCAGGATGACGCCGGTGATCCCCTGGACGATCGCGCCCGGGATGACGATCCGCCGCTCGATCAGGTCCATCACCGTGGCCGCGAAGTGCCCGTGCTGGGGCGTGGCCGCGGCCTGGCGGGAGATGAGCGGAAACGCGAACGTGGGCCCGAACACGGCGATCGCGCCGAGCACATGCAGGAGCAGGAACAGCTGGATCACAGGCGGCGGTCTCCTCGGGCGCGTTCCACGGCCCGTCCGGTCCGGGTCGAGTGGGCGCGCCCCCTTGCCCAGACTCTACGACACGCGCTTCGTCCGGCGCTGGACGAAATCGACCAGCACGTACTCGCCCAGCTGCTCCGGCTCCGCGTAGAACGCCCGGCCGCGGTTGAGCCGCGTCACCAGCGCCACGAACTCCGTCAGCGCCCGCGAGCGCTCGAGCATGAACGTGTTGATCGTGATCCCGTCCTTCGTGCAGCGCACGACCTCGCGCAGCGTCTCCTGGATCGTGCGGCTGGTGGGCGGGTAGCTGAACTCGACCTGGCCGTCCTCGAAGTGGGCGGTCGGCTCGCCGTCGGTGATGACCACGATCTCGCGGTTCGCCGCCGTGCGAGCGGGCCAGGATCCGGCGGGCCAGCATGCAGGCCGTGCTGGAGGTTGGTCCCGTACTCGTAGCCGTGCCAGCGACAGCTCGGCCAGCGCCTCGGGCCGGATCTCGCGGGCGTAGTAGGCGAACCCGACGATCGCGAGGTGGTCGCGCGGGTACTGCGTGCGGATCAGCGTGTCGAGCGCGAGCGCGACCTTCTTGGCGGCGAGGAAGCAGCCGCGCAGGAGCATCGAGCGGCTCATGTCCACGAGCAGCACGGTCGATGCCGAGGTCGTGCGTTCGGTGCGGTACACCTCGAAGTCGCCGGCGCCGCAGCACGCAGCGGCGCCCGCCGCCGCCGCGGCATGCCCGGGGCGTTCTCCTCGCGCTCAGTGCGTTCGTCAGCGTCGCGCGCAGGTCGAGGTGGAACGGGTCGCCGAACTCGTATGGCTTGGACGTCTCCTCGCGCTCGCCGCCCCGCCCGGCGCGCTCGACCCGGTGGCCGCCGAACGCGTCGCGGCGGAGCCGCGCGAACAGGTCGTCGAGGACCTTCTGGCCGATCCGCCGGCTGCCGCGCGGGTGAGCTCGAGGCGGTCGCCCCGGCGCTCGAGGTAGCCCGCCGCTCGAGCCGTCCGTGCCAGGTCGTCGAGCGCATCGAGGTCGCGGGCCGCGTCCGCGCCCAGCAGGTCGCGCACTCGGACGCGGTCGATGCCGGCCAGGTCGCCGGGCCGCTCGACGCCTCGAGCTGGCGCCTCGAGCGTGTCGAGCGGCCTGGAGGCGCCCGAACTGCTCGAGCGCCACTCCAGCCCCAGCGGCTCGTCGCCCGCCGAACGGCACGCGGCTCGCCGAGGCCGCCGGGCAGGAGCTGGTCGAGGTTCGCCGCGAGCTGGGCGAGGTCCCAGCGCAGGCGGTCGTCGCGGAGCAGCGCGTCGATCATGTCCTGGAGCTCGGCGCGCTGCTCGGGCGTCAGCGAGCGGAGCAGCGACTGGATCGCCGCCATGCGCTCCGCGAGCTGCGTCGATCACGTCGTCCAGGGTCCGCGGCGCCCGGGAAGAAGCCGCCGTGCCGGCGCAGGAAGTCGTCCACGGTCCGCTGGACGGGCTCGTCGGCCCGCGAGCCGCTCGGTCGAGCAGCCGGTTGAGGTCGCGGACCATGTCCCGCTTCGCGGCGAGGTCCTCGGGCTTCATCGCCCTGGATCGCGTCGGCGAGGCCCCTGGACATCTGGTCGAGCACGGTCTCTCGGAGGCGGTCGAGCGAGCGCGTCGAAGCGGTCGCGGGCCGCCGGCTCGAGGAAGTCGTAGTCCTGGAGCGCGCGGATCCGCGACCCCACGTCGGGCGGCAGCGCGTCGAGCTGGTCGAGGCGGCGGGCCGCGATGTCGCGCAGCATCCGCCGCAGAGCGGCGTCGCGAGTCCGCAGACCGCCGCTTGCGGCCGCCGGGGCGTCCGGGCTCGGCGCTCTCGTCTGCAGCCGCCTGGTCGACGGCGCTGCGCGCGCTCCGCGCGCTCGTCCGCGACGATCTCGTCCAGCTCTCGGTCGGACGATCGCCGAGCGGGATCCCGAGCCGGCCAGCGTCCATCGAGCATCTCCTGGCGTCGGCGGCGGAGCCGCGTCGAGCAGGTCGCGCAGGCCGGGCAGGTCCGGCCGAGCCGGGTCGCCCGTGCGCCAGCCGCGCTCCAGCAGGCGGCGCAGGGCCTCGGCGAGGTCGCCGCTCGAGCAGACGTCGTCCGCCAGCGCATCGACGATCTCGTCGGCGATCAGGTCGGGCACGGCCTGGCGTACCGTCCCAGCGCGAGTAGCGGGCGGCCGGGATGAGAGCGGCGTCGCGGCGCGCGCCGTCGAGGTCCGATCGCCCAGGTGGCGCGGTCCGGGGTCAGAAGGGCATCGTAGAGTCGCCCCGGCTCAGCGCCGGTAGGTCGACGCCCGTCGCGGCCCCGGTCCTTGTTCACGCGGCGCTGGAGGTGGAGGCCCTCGAGCATGAACTCGACGGCGCGAGGCGACGAGCGCGGGCTCCTGGGCGCCGTCCGACGCCGTCGAACGTGCCCAGGCGCCGGACCGCCTCGCGAAGGCCCGGGATCTCGCGCATCCAGCGGACGTACTCGCGCGACGGCACCCGCTCGCCGGTCTCGACGACCAGCCCGTCCTCGAACGCCTCGATGACCTCCTCGAGGTCGTCGAGCGAGACGTGCCGGTTGAACGTGGCGAACACGGCCTTCGTGACCAGCCGCTCCACGATGCGCTCCTCGGGCGTGTCGTCGCCGACCGTCTCGAGCTCGACCTTGCCGGCCGTCGAGGCGACGACGCGCGCCGAGGTCCGAGATCGCGCGGCGCGCCGACCGGCTCGCCCAGGCGGACGGCCCGTTTGAGGGCGGCCGCCTCGAGGACCTCCATGTTCGAGACGCTGAGACGCGGACCGACACGCCCGAGCGCTGGCTGATGTCGGGCGACCGCCGGGCGAGGTGGGTGAGCTCCGCGACGAGCTCCTCCATGAACGCGGGCACGACGACCGGCGGGACGCCCTCGTCGGGCCGGGAACGCCTGCTTCTCCTGGCGCACGATCGCGATCTCGTGCTCCAGCGTGCGCGGGTAGTGGGTCCGGATCTGCGACCCGAGGCGGTCCTTGAGCGGGGTGATGATCCGGCCGCGGCTGGTGTAGTCCTCCGGGTTGGCGCGACGCGACGACGAACAGGTCGAGCGGCAGCCGGACCGTGGAAGCCGCGCACCTGGACGTCGCGCTCCTCGAGGATGTTGAGCAGGCCGACCTGGATCCGCTCGGCCAGGTCGGGCAGCTCGTTGATCGCGAAGATGCCGCGGTTGCCGCGCGGGATCAGGCCGTAGTGGAGGGTCAGCTCGTCGGACAGGTAGCGGCCCTCGGCGACGCGGATCGGGTCCACCTCGCCGATGAGGTCGGCGATCGTGATGTCCGGCGTCGCGAGCTTCTCCGCGTAGCGGCGGTCGCGGGGGATCCAGTCGATCGGGGTGGCCTCCCCGCCCTCGGCCACGATCGCCCGCGCGGCGGCGCTGATCGGCGCGAGCGGGTCGTCGTTGAGCTCGCCGCCGCGCGACGACCGGCAGCCACTCGTCGAGCAGCCCGACCAGCAGCCGCGCCAGCCGCGTCTTGGCCTGGCCGCGCTCGCCGAGGAACACGATGTCCTGGCCGGCCAGGATCGCGTTCTCGATCGCCGGGATGACCGTCTCGTCGTAGCCGACGATGCCCGCGAACGCGGGCTCGCCGGCGGCCAGGCGGCCAGGAGGTTGGCGCGCAGCTCCTCCTTGACCGTCCGCGGCCGCCAGCCGGACTCGCGGAGGCCGCCCAGGGTCGCGGGACGGTCGGCTGACGGCTGCGGGCTGGAGATCGAGCGAACCACGGCGGGGACTCCGGGATGCGGGCGGTTGCGGCTCGGGCGGCCAGCGTGGCACGCCGCATGCCAAGCGTCAAACGGCCGGGTCAACGTTGACCGCCCTGCGACGATCATGCCAGTCCACGATGATCGACCGACCGTTGGCCCGTTGCGTCCTGCTGCTCCCGCTGACGGTTGCCGCCTGCGCTCCGGCCGAGCCGACCGCGGCGCCGTCCGTCGTCCCGGCCGCGGTGACCGCGGGCCCGAGCCCCCAGGTGCCAGCCGCCACGAGCCTCGACGCCGCGCGGGTCGGCGCTGACACGATCGGCGACTCGCTCTACCCCACCCTGGGCAACCTCGGCTACGACGTGACGGCCTACGACGTCCACGTCACGGCCGACCCGTCCGTCGCCGAGGCGACGATCTACGAGACGATCACGGCCCGAGCGACCCGGGACCTGGACCGGTTCAGCCTCGACTACACCGGGATTCCCGTCGCCAGGGTCCTGGTCGACGGGTCGCCCGCCCGGTTCCAGGCGGCCGAGGGGAACCTCGACGTGACGCCCCGGCATGCCCTGCAAGCGGGCGCCTCGTTCACGGTCGCCGTTGCCATCTCGGGGGCACCCACCGGCGTGCGCTCGGTGGCGGGCTGGCAGCACACGGATGGCCAGATCGTCGCCTTCGGGATCTACGATGGCCTGCCGTCATGGCTGCCGTCGAACGGCGATCCGGCCGACAAGGCGATCGTCGACCTGTGGCTCGATGTCCCGTCGCAGGACACCGGGATCGGCTCCGGGATCCTGGTCGAGAGCCGGGACGCCGGTGCGCGCCGGACGTACCACTGGCGAATGGGCGAGACCAACACGATGAGCCTGGTCGTCCGCCCCTACGACTCGGTCTCGCTGGGGTCCCCGCTGGGCTTCCCGATCACGAGCTTCGTGCCGCCGGACCTGGGCGAGCGACAGCGCGCGAAGCTCGACGTCGTGCCCAGGCTGCTGGGCATCCTCCAGGACCGCTTCGGAGCCTACCCCTACGAAGCGCTGACCTTCGCGTGGGTCGAGCACTCGACGGGGGTCCCCGACGAGGGTCTCGTGCTGTGGGGCGCCGACTTCGCGGAGCCGGTCGATCTCGCCCACGTGCTGTGCCACCTGTGGTTCTCGACCAACGCCAGCCCCGCTCGACCGGCCGACAGCTGGCTGCGCAGCGCGTTCGCCAACTACGGCAACCTGCTGTGGTACGAGGCGGACGGCGGTGTCGAGGCCCGCGATCGGATCATCGCCGTCTGGCACCGGCGTCTCGGCGCCCGGACCGAAATCGCCCTCCGCACCGACGTACCTCGTCGGCAACCAGACGATGTTCGGGCGAGGGCCCCTGGGCCTGCACGCGCTGCGCGTGCTGGTCGGCGATCAGACGTTCTTCCGGATCCTGCGGACGTGGATCGAGGAGCACGGCCGCGGCTCGGCGCGCCTGGACGCCTTCCTCGAGACGGCCGAGCGGGTCAGCGGCCGCCGACTCGACGACTGGTGGCAAGCCTGGCTGGTCGATGAGGCCGTGCCGGGGCTCGAGACGCTGGGCATCGAGCCGGAGCTCGCCGGCGCGTAGCGCTCTCGCGCTATCTGGAACCGCTCGCCGCGCTCGACAGGGTGCCGCCGCGTCTCGCCTGCTCGCGCTCCAGCTCGCCGGGCGTGCGGCCGATCCGGCCGGCGAGCTCGTCCAGGATCCCCCAGGCGAAGTGCTCGAACCGGTCACGGGCCGGATCCCAGGTCGCGAGCACCGCCGGCGCCAGCCGCTGCACGTGGCCGTGGACGTCGCGCGAGACGGGCCGCAGGTAGTGCGCGGCCGTCACCCGCCGCTCGCCTGAGCCCGAGCCGGTGCGGCCGAGGATCAGCACGACGCCCAGGCGCGTGAGCTCGTCGTCGACCGCCGACACGGGTGGCGCGGCGAGCCGGCCCAGGACGTCCTCGAGGCGCGACCCGTCGGCCGTCGCGGCCATGCCGTAACCGAGGGTGAGCGCCCGGATCGCGATGTGGGCGAGCTCCCCCAGGTGCCATCGGGCCGCCCCGGGACGAGGTCGGCGACCATGACCGTGGACGCGGGCTGCCCGACGTGCCGGTTCGTGTGCCGGCTGGTGGTGCCCTTCGTCGGGCCACCCGCGGTTCGCCAGCCCAGCTCGGGCGCCTCGGGCAGCCAGTCGAACGTCTCGGCCTCGCCGGCCAGGGTGACCCGGTGCGTGTCCGGCGGCAGGAGCCGGGCCAGGGCATCACGGAGCGCCTCGCGCTGCGATGCTGCGTCGCCCGCGACGAGAAGCGGGGTTCGTGCCTCGAGCAGCAGCCACAGCAACGCGGCCAGCTCGGCGTCGAGGACCCGGGCGCGGACGAGGCCGGCGATCGGGAGCAGGGATGCGGCTGGCGTCGGGGTCCCGGACCCGCCCGAATCCCCGGACCTGCCCGGCGACCCCGGCGCCCCGTTCGGCGCCATCTCCCGCGCCGTGTCGGCCGGCCGGTCAGCGGCTATTTGAAGAACCCCGCCGCGGCGTACACGTACCTGACCCCGTACACGGTCTTCACCCGCTTGCCGTCGATCCTGTCGATCTTGAGCCAGGCCGCGCCGGCGCTGCCGCAGGCGCCGGCCGTGTAGCTGTCGCCGCCGACCGTGTCGGCGACCCTGACCGAGCTCCCGCGATGGATGCGGACGACCAGCTGGCTCGTCGTCGACGGCTGCTTGCGCACCCCGACGGAGTCGCACAGGACCGTCATCGTGGTGGTGGTGCCGCCCGGGGTGCCCGTCGTGGGCGCGCTGGTCGGCGCGGTGGAGGGTGCCGTGCCGGCCGTGCTGGGCGCGCTCGAGGCCGCGGCGGTGGACGGCCCGGCCGACGGCGAGTCCGTCGGCGACCCCGAGCCGCACGCTGCCAGGACGACCGTGATCACGAGGGCCAGGCTGACGGCTAGCGGGCGGCGCGGCATTCGGAGTACCTCCCTCGGGACGTCATCGACCGGGTCTGCGGGTGCGTCCAAGCATAGGGCGTTTGGCTCCGTGCCTTTGGTGTGCCGTCGAGGAGTCCGGGGTTCGATGCCGGGCGGGCGGCCCATCATGACGGCCCCTGACCCGACCCCGGGGCAGACTCGCCGGGTCCACGGCATGTTGCCGCGGACATCCGACCGGAGGTGCCCGATGACCCGGTTTGTCGTCGACGCCAGCGCCGCCCTCCACCTGGCAGGTGCCGGGTTCGCGGTCCCGTCCGAGCACCGGCTCCTCGCACCAACGCTGCTGCGCTCCCAGGTGCTGTCGTCCCTGCACGAGGCCGTCGCCCGCGGCGAGATCCCGGCCGACATCGCCCGCGACCGCTTGGCTCGAATCGGCCGGATGCCGATCCGGTTGCTCGGCGACGCCGTGCTCCGGCGGCGGGCGTGGGAGGTGGCGGATCAGCTGGGCTGGGCCTCGACCTACGACGCCGAGTACATCGCGCTGACCCAGCTCCAGGCCGACGTCTTCGTCACCCAGGACGGCGCGCTGGCGCGTCGCGTCGCGGGGATCGTCGAGACCGCATCCGTGGACGCGCTCCGTCGCTGACGCGGTGTCCGGTCGCGATCCGTCGTGCCGCCGACGCGGGGCCGGACGGGCGCCGGGAGGTCCGAAGGCAAACGCCCTTGGGGCTGTCCTGCTCTCGTTGCCGTCGAGGATGGCGCGTGGCGTCCCCTGGGCGCACGTCGAGCCAGCGGGCCTCGGCGTGGGGACAGCCGACTCGGGCGAGATGGATGAGCGCACAGCGCGCCGGCGCCAAGCCCGCGAAGCCTGGCGATCGAGCGATGAGGAGCCGCGCGGCGGAGGGGGCAGCGGATAGCGCCGCCGCTCAGGCGCCGCCGAACAGCTCGGCACAGGCGTCCTCGCCGGGGACCAGCGGTCTGACCGTGAGCCCGAACGCCTCGCTCGCGCCGCGATCCTGGACCCACGGCGTCAGCTGGTTGGCCGCGGCCAGCACCGGGCGCAGCCTGTCGGCATCGTCGCCCGAGACGGTCCCGCAGCGGGCGCTGCCGTTCGCGACCGGACCACCGAACGTCGCGAGCTGCTGGTCGAGCGGCCAGTCGGCCGGCTGCTGGGTCAGGGCCGGGTCGGCCCGCGGCGCGGGTCCGACCAGCAGCGCATACGCGGGCGCCACGTAGGGCGCCTCGGGGCCCAGATCGGTGGCCAGCCACGACGGCAGGTCGAGGAGCATCCGCCAGAAGGCGCCGAAGGCCGCCGGCGTGCCCGGAGCCGGATCGCAGGGGGTGGTCACGC
This sequence comes from uncultured Chloroflexia bacterium, assembly GCA_963741915.1. Lineage (GTDB taxonomy): Bacteria > Chloroflexota > Limnocylindria > Limnocylindrales > CSP1-4 > CAIXZV01. Next base: position 148,823 of record CAVUJW010000009.1, read on the forward strand.
ATTCGATCTGGGCGGACGGGTCGCCCGTGATCGTCAGCCGTCGGCCATCGACCGTCAGCTCGATGCGCCCGCTGACGGCACCCATCAGCGCATTGGGACCCGTGAAGTCGGTGGGTCCGCTCAGCAGCCCGAGGTCCCGTGCCTCCTGGCCGATCCGGTCCCTGCCGGCCGCGCTGATCGCGCGGCCGACGAGGTTCGGCAGCAGCGGCCCGGGGTAGATGGCCGGGACCGGGCCGGAGGTCACCACGATGCCGTCGCCGGCGATGACCAGCGACGGCTGGTTGCCGAACAGGCTGAGCGGCGCGATGGCCTGCGTGGTCATCGCGCGCAGCCAGTAGGTCTGGGCGTCGGCCGACGGCGACGGCTGGGCCGGCGAGGACGGCGGGGTCGCACCGGGACCGATGCAGGCGGCGAGCAGGGCGGTCAGGGCGGTCAGGGCGGTCGGCCCGAGGACTCGGGCAAGGAAGGGTCGACGGAAGGCGGCGGCTGACATCGATGGGTCCTCGCAGGGGGCGCCACCCCGCTGGACGCACCCGCCCCCGCCCGGGTTCCCGCCACGCGCTCGGCCGGTCTCGGCCGGCCTTCCTCGCCTCGCCCAGGCCTCCCCTCCGTCGTCCACGCTCCTGGGTGCTCCCGTCTCCCCTCGTTCACGGCCCTGGGTGCTGCCCGTCTCCCGTCGCTCACGCCCCTGGTGCTCCCGTCTCCCGTCGTTCACGCTCCTGGTGCGTGGTATCCAGGCGGATGGCTGGTCCGGCCTCGCGATCGTCGCCTGGCACTCACCCGGGGCGTACCTGACTGCGAATCGTGCCAGGATGCGTGACATCACTCAGGTGAAACGTAGGTGAGGCGATCAGGGAGGTCGCCCACGCGATGAGCCGGATAAGCGCCGGTTGAGCCGCACGCGGCATGCTTGGGTCATGAACGACGGGTCGGTCGGGCGGGCCATGCGAGCGCTGCGCCATCGGCTCCGGCTGCGCCAGCTCGACGTGGCCGCCCGTGCGGGCGTGAGCCAACAGCTCATCTCGCGGGCCGAACGCGGGCGCCTCGAGGGCATGGCCCTGGGCACCGTTCGACGGATCTTCGCCGCCCTCGACGCGGAGGCAGTCGTGGTCGTCACCTGGCGAGGCGGACAGCTCGACCGGTTGCTCGACGAGCGCCACGCCGACATTGTCGGCCGCGTCGCGAGGCTGCTCCGGCGCCGGGGCTGGGAGGTCGTGACGGAGGCGACGTTCTCCGAGTACGGCGAACGGGGATCGGTCGATCTGCTCGCCTGGCATGCCGCGACGAGGACGCTGCTCGTGGTCGAGGTCAAGACCGAGGTCGCGTCCGCCGAGGAGCTGCTTCGTCGCCACGATGTCAAGGTCCGGCTCGGCCCCCGGATCGCCCGCGAACGGTTCGGACAGGCACCGGCCGCGATCGGCCGCCTGCTGGTGGTGGCCGAAGGCGCGACAAACCGACGCCGGATCTCGAACCTCGAGGACGTCATCGGAACGAGCTATCCCGCCCGCGGCCCCGGGGTTCGGCGCTGGCTGAGCGCACCCAGCGGACCGCTGGCCGGCTTGCTGTTCGTCGAAGGATCGCGGACGAGCCGTGCGAGGTCGGGCGGGACGCGTCGGGTCCGACAGCGAGCGTCGGCCGCCTGACCCGGGCGAGCGGGCCGGCTCGGCCCCGGCTGGGGCTCGGCGCGTGCGATGGGTTCTTCTGCGCGTCCGTTGGCTTCGGCGCCATCGATCGTTTCCGGCGGGTCCAATCACTTCGGCGCCGCATCGATAGCTACCGCGCCATCGATGGTTTCGGGCGCGTGCGGCTGCCCGATCGAGGACCGGTCGACCCTCACCTACGCCTGGAGGTGGTGTTGTCCATGGCTGACGACCCGGATCGGCGCGAACTCCAGCCAGGCACTCGCCGGGGGCGTAGGTGACGACGATCCCGGTGCAGACCGTGGACAACACTCGCCCGAGGCGTGAGTGAAGGGGGCGGCCCGGGCCGAGCCGGCGACGAGCCGGGCCGAGCCGGCGACGAGCCGGCGACGAGCCGGGCCGAGCCGGCGACGAGCGTGAACGTGGGCGACGAGCGGGAACGAGGGCGAAGAGGCGGACCGGGAACACGCGGTCCGGCTACGTCGTTTGTCGTGCCGACGAAGGGTTGACGCCGAGCCTCGCGGACGCGTAGACTGCGCGCCGGTCGAGCAGGTCGCTCGGCACGTCCATACCGGAGGCGGTACGCCAGATGGTGAAGAACGCATCCCTCTACCGCGCCGGCGATCGCGCCCGTCTGCGGCGCTGTCGACGGGAGAGGTGTGCCCACCAGCAGGTAGGACGCGGGGCTGTAAGCCCCAGGAGCGACCACCGAGCCGTGGGCCACCGGGCCCGCGGCTCTTGCGTTTTTCGGGCACCGTTCCGCCCCGCCCGACACGAGCCGCAGGCCCCCGGACACCGGGCCCGCGGCTCGTCCCATGTCTGGGACCCCGCGGACCGGCTCAGCCACGAGCCACCGAGCCACGCACCCACCCAGGAGGTCCCGTGACCACGACCCTCGCACCCGAACCGAAGACGACCAGTCCGACGTCGAGCCCGCTGCCGGCGCATCGCCGAGCGCGAGCCCGCCGCGCGGATCCCGGCCGCCCGGGCGCCGGGGCCGCATCGGCCCCGATGCCCCGGCGCCGGTCGGCCCGCCGGCGCTCCTCGTCGAGCACGTGACCAAGCGCTTCACCGTCGACCGGCGCAAGCCCCCGGTCGTCGCGATCGACGACGTCTCGCTCCGCCTGGAGCGGGGCGCGATCCACGGGATCCTGGGCGCCAACGGCTCCGGCAAGTCGACCCTCATCCGCCTCGTGTCGCGGGCTGCTGACCCTGGACGAGGGCCGGGTCGAGGTGTTCGGCCACGACATCGAGCGCGACGAGCTCGCCGTCAAGCGGCTCATCAACCGGGTGAGCGTGGACGCGGCGTTCTTCAAGAAGCTGAGCCCGATGGAGAACCTCCTGTTCGCGGCCCGCCTCTACGGGCTCGACGCCCGGGAGGCACGGCGCGACGGCGACGGCGATCCTCGCCCGGCTGGGCATCTCGGAGAGCCGCCTCGGCCGGCCGGTCGAGCAGATGAGCCGGGGCATGCAGCAGAAGGTCGCCATCGCGCGAGCGCTGCTGACGAGCCCGACCCTGCTGCTGCTCGACGAGCCGACGACCGGCCTCGACCCGCGCAGCAAGCTCGACGTCCAGGCCTTCGTCGAGGAGGTCAACGCCGCGCACGACGCGACGATCGTCCTCACCACCCACGACCTGGCCGAGGCCGAGCGCCTGTGCGATCGGATCACGATCCTCGACGGGGGCCGCGTGGTCGCCGAGGACACGCCGGAGGGGCTCAAGCGACTCGTCGCCGAGCGGCACGGGCAGCCGCCGACGCTCGAGGCCGTGTTCATGACCTTCACCGGTCGCTCGCTCGACGAGGACGTCGAGGCGGACGACGACAGCGGCCGACTGACCAGCCACGACGACCCGAGAAGGAGGTGCCGCAATGACCGAGTCGGACCGCTGTCCCGACGCACAACCGCCGACCCCACACCTCTCCGAAGGAGACCCTCATGCAGCCCATCCACCTTCAGCCGCTGCTGATCCAGGAGCGCAGGCGCGCCGCGATCGGGGCCGCCGAGCGCCGGCGCCGTCCGCGCTCGCCCCATCCGGCGCCGGCTCGGCCAGTCGCTCGTCCGACTCGGCCAGCGCGTCGCCGGGGAGGGCCTCGACCACCCCCGTCCTGGACCGGCTGACCACCGGCCCGGGCGGGGGCCCGACCCCTGAAAGGGACCACCCGTTGACCGTGCTCGCGCATGAGCTGAAGGCGTCGTACGCCTTCGTCGAGCGCAACTTCTTCCTCACCCGCCGCTACTGGGGCTGGGAGCTCGCGTTCCTCGTCTACTCCGTCGCCGGCGCGCTGTCGATCTCGCTGATCGGCGCCGCGGTCGGCGACGACCGCCTGCTCCTCACCCTCATCGTCGGCGCCGTCTTCTGGAACTACCTCTCCGTCGTGTTCTCGCTGGATCGCCGAGACGATCGCCGTCGAGCGCTGGGAAGGCACGCTCGAGTACACGATGATGGCGCCCGTCCGCCGCTGGACCCAGCTGCTGGGCTCGTGCCTGTACGCGATGGTCGTACGGCCTGGTCCACACGGCGGCGATGCTGCGTCGTGCTCGTGCTGTTCTTCCCCCAGCTCGACGCCGGCCGGGATGAACCTCGCTGACCGCGGCGGTGTTCATGCTGCTCGGGCTCGTTCAGCTTCGTCGGGCATCGGGATGATGGCCGCGATCCTGCCGCTCCTCTACGTGGAGCGCGGCGCGCAGATGACGTTCGTCCTCCAGTCGTGCCTGCTGCTCGTGTCCGGCGTGTACTACTCGGTCGACGTGCTGCCGGGCTGGATGCAGGTGCTCTCGCACCTGTCGCCCGCGACGTACGTCCTCGACGGCGTCCGCGCCGGGCTCCTCGACGGGACGCCGGTGACGGCGCTGCGTCGGCGACGTCGTCCCGCTGCTCGTGATGGGCTCCGTCCTCATCCCGGCCGGGCTGTGGGCGTTCGGCCGCGCCGAGCGGTACGCGAAGCGGACCGGCAAGCTGAAGCGGGTGGGCTGATGGACGATGTCGAACGACCCCGGACCGCGCTCGCCGATCTCGGCTGGGACCCGGGCTGGGCCGCGCGCCTTCCTGCCGCTCGACGCGGCGGGCTGGCGCCGGCCCGGGTCGTGGCCGCCCATCGTGACGCCTGGGTGCTGGCCACGACGGCCGGCGGCGACCGGACGCCGTGGTCGCCGGCCGCCTGCGCCACGAGGCGCTCGGGCCCGGCGACCTCCCGGCGGTCGGCGATTGGGTCGCGACCGCCGGCGCCGGCACCCGCCATGAGGCCAGGCCGTCATCCAGGCCGTCCTCCCTCGCCGGACCGCGTTCCGTCGCAGCGCCGGCGACGGAACCGCCGGCGGCGCACGGCTGGCCGACGAGCAGGTCCTGGCCGCCAACGTCGACGTCGCGTTCGCTGGTGACCGGCCTCGACGGCGACTTCAACCTGCGCCGGCTCGAGCGCTACCTCGCGGTCGCCTGGACGCGGCGGCGCGACGCCCGGTGGTCGTCCTCAACAAGGCCGACCTCGCGACCGACCTCGACGGGCTCCGGGTCGCCGCGGAGGCGGTCGCCCCGGGCGTCGAGGTCCGCGCGATCTCGGCTCTCACCGGCGACGGCGTGGCCGACGCTCGAGGCCGAGCACCTGGCGCCACGGGCCGGACGGCGGTCGTGCTGGGCTCCTCGGGCGTCGGGCAAGTCCACCCTCGTCAACGCCCTCGTCGGCGCAGGAGCGCCAGCGCACCGGCGCGGTCCGGGCGGACGACTCGCGGGGCCGCCACACGACCACCCACCGGGAGCTCGTCGCGCCTGCCGGGCGGCGCGCTGCTCATCGACACGCCCGGGATCCGCTCGCTGGAGGTCGCGGGCGCGGCGGACGGACTCGAGGACGCGTTCGCCGACGTCGCCGATGCTCGCCGCGCGGCTGCCGGTTCCGCGACTGCCGCCACGAGGGCGAGCCCGGGTGCGCCGTTCGAGGCGGCGCTGGCCGACGGCACGCTCGACCCGGACCGGCTGGCGAGCCACCGCAAGCTGGAGCGCGAGGCGGCCCACGTGCCGCGCGCCAGGCGATCCGCTCCTGCGCGCCGCGGAACGCCGCCGCTGGCGGCGATCCACGCAGCTCGGTCAGCACCACATGCGCCACAAGTACGGGAGCGACCGATGACCGCCATCGAGACGCCGATGCCCCGGCCGGCGGCGGGATCGGGGGTCCGGTTCCGCCGCTACGCCGGGATCGAGGAGATCCCGGGCATGGCCGCGGTGAGCGCCGCGGCCCGGTAACGGGCGGGCTCCTGGAGCCCATCGACCTCGACGCATGCGTCACCGGTACACCCATCTCGTGCACTCGGACCCGCGTGAGGACTGCGTGGTCCGGAGCGCGACGGGGCCACCGTCGGCTATGGCCGAGTGGCCTGGCACGACCTCGTCTCGGGCGAGCGGATCTACGACCAGACCATCCTCGTCGATCCGGACGCGTGGGGCCTGGGGATCGCGGCGTCGCTCGTCGATTGGGCCGAGGAGCGGCTCATCGCGATGGCCCACGGCCACGCGACCGATCGGCGCCGGTGGCTCAGCGCCTACGCCTTCGAGGACGACACCGAGCTCGACCGGGTGCTGACGACGCGCGGCTACGCCGGTGTCCGCTGGGACGCGGAGATGCTGCGTCCCGACCTGGACGACCTCCGGCGCCGGTGCTCCCGGATGGCTACCGGCTGCGCACGCCGACCGAATCCGAGCTGCCCGCGGTGTGGGCGATGCTGGTCGCCGCGTTCGCCGAGCACTGGGGCGAGTACGAGGCCGACGAGCAGCGGTTCGACGAGTGGGTCGACGATCCCCGCTTCCGGCGCGACCTCGTCGTCGTGGCGTGGGACGGGAGCCGGCCGGCGGCCGCGGTCCTCAACCTGCTCGAAACGCGACCCGATGGCTCGCGACGCGGGCTGCTCGACGGCGTCGCGACCCACCCCGGCCACCGCCGGCGGGGCCTCGCCCGGGCCGCGATCGCCGAGAGCCTGCTTCGCCTGCGGGCCGAAGGCGCCGTCAGCGCCTACCTCGGCGTGGACACGGACAACCACAACCGGGCCCTCGCGCTGTACGAAGGCCTCGGCTTCCGGGTGGCCTCCCGCAGCACCACCTACCGCAAGGCCTTCCCGTCGGCCGAGGGAACGGCATGACCGTCGGCGGCCCGGTGTCGCCGAGCATTCCCGGGCTGCGCCTGCGCCCCGGCACCGTGGCCGACTGGGACGCGGTCGCCGGCGTGTTCAACCGCGCCCGCGCCGCGGACGGCATCGACGAGACGCGGACCGGCGCCGAGCTGGTCGCGGAGTACGGGGCGCTCGAGTCGTTCGAGCTGCCACGGGACCTGCTGGTCGCCGAGCTCGACGGGCGGGTCGTCGGGTTCGTGCTCGGCTACCGCGTGGTGCGCGACGGCATCCTCGTCGGCGAGACCTGGGGCGGGGTCGAGCCCGCGCTGCGCGGCCGCGGGCTGGGGACGGCCCTGTGGCGGACGACGCGCGATCGGCTGGCGCGCGAGATGGACGCCGACCCGCGGCCGGGACCCCGTGAGCTGCGCACGTTCGCGCTGGACAGCGAGCGGGCCGATCTCGCGCTGTTCGCCGCCCAGGGGTACGCGTCGGTGCGGTTCGGGTTCGAGATGCGCCGGTTCCTGACCGGGTCGCTGCCCGAGCATGCCCTGCCCGAGGGGCTCGAGCTGCGCCCGGTCAGCGAGGACCAGCACCGCGCGATCTTCGACGCCGACAACGAGGCGTTCGAGGACCACTGGGGCCACCGGCCCGCCACCGAGGGCGACTTCGTGGCGCGGTTCGACGGGCCCGGACGCCGACACCTCGCTGTGGTGCGTGGCCTGGGACGGCGACGCGGTGGCGGGCGTGGTGATGAACACGATCTACCGGTCCGAGAACCGGCTGCTGGGGATCCGCCGCGGGTGGCTCGACCACGTCTCGGTGCGCCGTCGCTGGCGCGGACGCGGCGTGGCGAAGGCGCTGTGCGCGAGGTCGTTCCGGGTCCTGCGCGAGCGGGGCATGGACGATGCCTGGCTGGGCGTCGACGGCGCCAACCCGACCGGCGCCCTCCGGCTGTACGAGGGGCTCGGGTTCAAGGTGGCCCGCCGCTGGCAGGCGTACGGGCGCCCGGTGGGCCGGCCGGCGCCACCCGGCTGGCGATCGGGCGAGCGCGCGACGAGCGGCTGACGATCGGTTGCCTCGCCCTCGCAACGCGTTCCGGGTGACCCGGCGATGCGGGGCCGGGCCGCGCGGGTGCAGGATAGGGTCATGCGCCGGCTGACCATGCTCGGGGCCCTGGTGGCGGGGCTCGCCGTCGTCCTCGGGGCGTGCGGTGCGTCGTCGCCGTCGCCCGGCGCGGCGGGTGGATCGTCGGTGCCCGGCGTCGCGACGCCTGCGGCGACCGCCGCATCACCGTCGACCTCGTCGCCGACGTCGTCCCCGCGCGTGGGCGCCTCGCCCTCGTCCGCTTCACCGACGACCGCATCGATCGCGGCGCCGCCCTCGCCCACGCTCCGGAGGCACCCATGCCCGACTTCGTCCTGACCTCGACCTCGTTCGACGCCGGCGGCGCGATCCCCAGGCGATTCACGTGCGACGGCGAGGACGGGTCGCCCGACCTGGAGTGGGAGGGCGCGCCCGCGGGGACGTCGGCCCTGGTGCTCGTGGTCGACGACCCGGATGCCGGCGGCTTCGTCCATTGGATCGTGCTGGACATGGCGGGCACCAGCAGCGGCGCGCTGCCGCGCGGCACGGGCACGTCGCCCGACGCGCCGGCGCAGGGCCGCAACGACTTCGGCAGGATCGGCTGGGGCGGCCCGTGCCCCCGTCGGGCACGCACCACTACGTGTTCACCCTGTATGCGCTGGCCGCGCCGCTGGGCCTGCCCGGCACGCCGGGCCGGCGCGAGGTGGCCAGGGCGCTGGACGGCGCCCAGGTGCTGGGCACGGCGGTCCTGCGGGCGCACTACCACCGCGGCGGCTGACGGTCCGCGTCGCGCGCCTCGTGCGTTTGCGCCAGGCCCGAGCCCGCCGGGCGTTACCTGCGCCTGGAACGCGCCGCGTCGTGCGCCTGGAACGCCGCGACCTGCGCCTGGAACGCCGCGGACCTGCGCCTGGAACGCCGCGGACCTGCGCCTGGAACGTGCTGCGTTCACTGCAGCGGTTTGCGGCCGCGTCGGAACGCCGCGGACCTGCGCCTGGAACGTGCTGCGTTCACTGCAGCGGTTTGCGGCCGCGTCGGAACGCCGGGCGTTCCAAAATGGCGCTCTGGGGGCTACCTCGCCGCCGGATGGCTCGTCCTGCGTTCCGGACAGCGGACGCGGGACGCGGCGACCGCCGCAGTGAACGCCGTGCGTTCCACGCCGCACGCTGGGGCGAGGCCGGCGATCCCGGCGATCCCGGCGATCCCGGCGATCCCGGCGACGGCCAACGGGCCCGCGCCGGACGCGAACGTCAGAAAGGCAGCCGGCCCTCGCGGCGCACCAGGTCCAGCCAGGCCCGCTCGCGCCCGATCGTCGTCGCGGCGCCGTGGCCCGGGCAGCACCGCGAGCCGGTCCTCGAGCTCGGCCAGGCGGGCGATCGAGGCCGCCATCTCGTCGGCGGAGCCACCCGGGAAGTCGACCCGGCCCCAGCCGCCGCGAACAGCGTGTCGCCGCTGAGCAGCAGGCCGTCGTCGGCGTCGAGGAGGCAGACCGAGCCCTCGGTGTGGCCGGGCGTGTGCAGCACCTGGAGTCGGATCTCGCCGAACCGGATCTCGCCGCCCTCCGCCAGCTCGACGGCCGGGACCGAGGGCACGATCTCGAACGGCGCATAGAGCGGGTGCGGGTCCTCGAGCCGGGGCCGGTCCGCGGGGATGGACCGCGATGTCGGCGCCGGTGTGCTCCGCCACCGCCGCGTTGTCGCCGATGTGGTCCCAGTGGCCGTGGGTGGTCACGATCGAGCTTGCAGCGTCCAGCGACGCGCGCCGCGAGCGCGTCGGCGATCCAGTCAGGCGACGGCGTCGCCGTGTCGATCGCGATCGCCTCGCGGGACCGCGGTCGGCGAGCACGTAGACGTTGGTGGCGACGGGGCCGACGACGGCGTGGAGCGGCTCCATGGCCCGAGTCTCGCACGACGCAGGCACGCACGGGTTGTCCCGGACCGGGCGCCGTCGTCCGGCTCTCGCCGTCCGGCAATCTTCGCCGCCATCGGGCGCACGATGCACGCTGGAGGTGATCGACATGACGACGATCGCTGCGCGTGAAGGCCAGGATCACCCCGTGGGACGACCCGGCCTTCGTTCGGGCGTTCGAGCGGGCGCGCGACCGAGGTTGACCGGTCGGGCTGCTGCTCCGAGGGTCTCCAGGCGGCCGCCGAGGTCCAGCGACGGCTCCGCGAGGCCGGCTATCCCGCCGCGACCGTCGAGGTGGACCGGACGGTGCAGGAGGCGCTGGAGCACACCTCGCACTGGCTGGTCCGCCGCGACGCATAGGCGAGGTTCGGCGGCGCATCGGCGCGGCTGACGCGGCGCATGGGCGAGGTTCGGCGGCGCATCGGCGCGGCTGACGCCCGCGACCGGGCGCGGTCGCCGGCAGGGGCCCGGTCGCGGGCAGGGCCCGGTCGCCCGCCCGCCAGGCGTCAGGACCGGTTCAGGATCCGGCTTCGAGCTTGGTCCGGATGCAGTCGAAGGTCTGGCCGATCATCTTGTTGGCCGTGCCCTCGATCAGGCGCGCGCCGACCGAGGCCAGGGTGCCCGCGATCGTTGACGTCGCGCCGACCAGGCCATCGTCGTCGGGCCCTCGGCCGGGCCCCGAGAGGCGCATGTCGGCGGTCGCGTCGACCGCGCAGCCCGGCGCCTGGCCGTGCGCCTTGAGCACGGCGAGGTCGGGCTCGTTGCGCTCGGCGACCTCATGTCCACCATGAACCGGGCCGAGATGAACCCGACGCCGACCTTGGCCTTCGCCTTGAAGTGATCGGCGTCGATCGCCTCGATCGACTCGACGCCCGGACCGCACGAGCCGACCTGGTTGGGGTCCATGAGGAACGCCCAGACGCGGTCGCGGGGCGCGTTGATCTCGACGGTGCCCTCGAACTGCATGCGGTCCTCCGTGGGGTCGGGCAGGCGGGTGGGTCGATGCCCCGGGTCACCCCGATGATCGGACGCCGGGAGGAACGCGGTCGGCTCCTTGATGAACGCCGTGCCGGCAGCCCATCGAGCAGAAGGCGTAGACCACGCCCTCGTGCTCGGCGAGATGCCGGGCATGCGCCCGGTCCACGGTCATGCCGCACACCGGGTCGAGCAGGACGATGTCGTCGACGCGGGGCCCGCCGGCAAGGGGTCCTCGCCGGGCGGGGGCGCGGCGGCTAGGGCGGCGTCGCCGGCGATCGTCGCCGGGCCGGGCGGGCGACGAACGACGCCCGGCCGCGCCGGACCTGGACCAGCTCGGCCAGGATCGAGATCGCGATCTCCTCGGGCGTCTCGGCACCGAGGTCGAGGCCGGACGGCGCGCGCAGCGCGGCGAGCCGCTCCTCGGGGATGCCGGCCTCGTCGCGCAGCCAGGCGCGGACCACCCCGGCCCGGGTCGGGCGACGCGACGAGGCCGACGTAGGCGACGTCCCGCCGGAGGGCCGCGGCGCAGGGCCTCCTCGTCCCACACGCCCTGCGTGGCGACGACGACGTACGGCGACAGCGTCCGGGTCGAGCCGGCGCCAGGCGCGGTCTCGGTCGACACCGCGTCGGCCTCCGGGAAGGCGTCGGCCTCGGCGATCGGGTCGAACACGGTCACCCGCCAGCCGGTCGCGGTCGCGAGGCCGGCGAGCGCGCCCACGATCGGCGTCGTGCCGGCGAGCCACAGCGACGGCGCCGGGAAGATGCGGTTCCACGTAGATCTCCAGGGTGCCGCCGGAGTGGCAGGTCATCACGAGCTCGACGATGCCGTCGCCGCGGCGGCCCTCGGCCGGCGCCTCCTTCGAGAGCCGGAGCAGCCGCGGCTGGCCGTCGACGAGCGACCGCAGGGCCTCGCGGACGACGACGGGCTGGGCGCAGCTGCCGCCGACCCAGCCCTCGATCGTGCCGTCGGGATGGACGATGCCCGCCGATCCCGGGCCGGGCCGAGGTCGGCCGCTGGACCGCCACGACGGTGGCGACCGCGAACGTCGCCCCGCCGCCTCGAGCTCCGCGACGCGGCGGAACAGCGTCCGTCCGGGCATGGCTCAGGCCACCCCCTTCTCGTGCAGGACCTGCCACACCTTCTGGGGCGTGATCGGGATGTCGATGTGGCGGACGCCGAGGTGCCACAGCGCGTCGACGACGGCGTTCGCGATCGCCGGCGGGGCGCCGACGGTGGCCGACTCCCCCACCCCCTTGGCGCCCAGCGGGTGGTGCGGCGACGGGGTGATCGTCTTGTCGGTCTCCCACGGCGGGGTCTCGACCGCGGTCGGCAGCAGGTAGTCCATGAACGTGCCGGCGAGGTTGTTGCCGTTCTCGTCGTACGGGATCTCCTCGTACAGCGCCGGCGCGAGGCCCATCGTGAGGCCGCCGTGGATCTGCCCGTCCACGATCATGGGGTTGATGATGTTGCCGCAGTCGTCGACCGCCACGAAGCGCCGGACCTTCACCTGGCCCGTGCCCTTGTCGATGTCGACCACGCAGATGTAGCTGCCGAACGGGAAGGTCAGGTTCGGCGGGTCGTAGTAGTCGACCGCCTCGAGGCCGGCCTCCATGCCCGTCGGGCTGGTTGGTGTACGCGGCGAACGCGAGCTCGGCGATCGTCTTGACCCGGTCGGGCGAGCCCTTGACGCTCCACTTGCCGTTCGTCCACTCGAGGTCGTCGGGCTAGCCTCGAGCAGGTGCGCGGCGAGCAGCCGGGTCTTCTCGCGGATCTTGCGCGCGGCCACGGCGGTCGCCGCGCCGGCGACCGGCGTGGAGCGGGAGGCGTAGGTGCCGAGCCCGTACGGCGCGGTGTCGGTGTCGCCCTCCTCGACCTTGACCTTGGACGCCGGGATGCCGAGCTCCTCGGCGACGATCTGGGCGAACGTCGTCTCGTGGCCCTGGCCCTGGCTCTGGACGCCGAGGCGCAGGATCGCGGAGCCCGTCGGATGGACCCGGAGCTCGGCCGAGTCGAACATCTTGATGCCGATGATGTCGAACGTGTGCGACGGGCCCGCGCCGACGATCTCGGTGAAGCTGCTGATGCCGATGCCCATGAGCTCGCCCCGCTCGCGCTTCTCGGCCTGCTCCTGGCGCAGCTCGTCGTAGCCGATCAGGTCGAGCGCCTTGCTGCAGCGCGGTGTGGTAGTCGCCCGAGTCGTAGTCCCAGCCGGTCGGGGTGTGGTACGGGAACTGGTCCTTGCGGATGAAGTTCTTCATGCGGAACTCGGCCGGGTCCATGCCGAGCTCGTGGGCGGCGATGTCGACCAGCCGCTCGATGGTGTGGACGGCCTCGGTCACCCGGAAGCAGCAGCGGTAGGCGACGCCGCCCGGGCGGCTTGTTGGTGTACGCGGCATCGACCTCGACGAACGCCTCGGGCATGTCATACGAGCCGGTGATGACGTTGAACAGCCCGGCCGGGAACTTGGACGGGTCGGCCGCGGCGTCGCTGTAGCCGTGGTCGGCGAGCGTCTTGACCCGCAGGCCCGTGATCGTGCCGTCGTTGTCCAGGCCCAGCTCGGCGTGGACGTGGTAGTCGCGGGCGAACGAGTCGGCCTGGAGGTTCTCCGACCGGTCCTCGATCCACTTGACCGGCCGGCCCAGCGTGAGCGACGCGACGATCGCGCACACGTAGCCCGGATAGACCGGCACCTTGCCGCCGAACCCGCCGCCGATGTCGTGGGTCTTGACCCGGATGCTCGACTCGGGCAGGCCGGAGACGAGGCTGATCACCGTCCGGTACACGTGCGGCGCCTGGCTCGTGACGTGGAAGTCGAGGTGGGCGCGGATCGGGTCCCAGTCGGCGATGCAGCCGCAGGTCTCGATCGAGGCGACGTGGATCCGGGGGATGTAGACGTCGATCGGGACGACCCGATCGGCGGCCGGCCAGCGCGGCGTCGGTGGCCGCCTTGTCGCCCGACTCCCAGTGCCAGATGTGGTTGTTGGCCTTGTCCGGGCCGCGGTCCGGGCGGAGGACCGGCGCGTCCGGCTCGAGCGCCTTGAACGGGTCGATGACGACCGGCAGCGGCTCGTAGTCGACGTACACCGCCTGGATCGCGTCGGCCGCCTGGTAGCGGGTCTCGGCGATGACCGCCGCGACCTCCTGGGCCTGGTACATGACCGTGTCGACCGGCAGCACCATCTGCTTGTCGCCGGCGAGCGTGGGCATCCAGTGGAGCCCGGCCTTCTCGAGGTCCTTGCCGGTGATGACCGCGAGCACGCCGGGCATGCCCGAGCGCCTCGCTGGCGTCGATGGACTTGATCGTCGCGTGGGCGTACGGGCTGCGGACGATGTCCATCCAGACCATGTTGGGCAGGACGACGTCCTCGATGTACTCGCCCTGGCCGCGGATGAAGCGCGGGTCCTCCTTGCGCTTCATCGAGTGGCCCATGCCCGAGACCTCGGCGGTCGTGGTCGGCGCCTGCGCCTCCGTCGTCATCGTCGTCTCCTGTTGATCTCTCTGAGGTCCTCTCCGACGGCCGAGGCGACGCGCCTGCGAGCCATCGGCCGGAGGATCGAAGCGGCGCTCGTGCGAGCCATCGGCCGGAGGGCTCAGGCGGTCGCGGCGGCCGGCTCGGCCTCGGCGGACGCTGCCCGGAGCTCCGCCGCGGCCTGCTGGACCGACTTGACGATGTTCACGTAGCCCGTGCAGCGGCACAGGTTGCCGGCGATCCCCTCGCGGATCTCGGCCTCGGTCGGATCCGGGTTGCGGGCCAGGAGCCAGGCGGACTCCATGATCATGCCCGGCGTGCAGAAGCCGCACTGCAGGCCATGGTTGTCCCAGAACGCCTGCTGCAGCGGATGGAGCTTGCCGCCCTGCTCCATGCCCTCGATCGTCGTGATCGAGGCGCCGTCCGCCTGGACGGCGAGCATGGTGCACGACTTGGCGCTCTCGCCGTCGACGTGGACCGTGCAGGCGCCGCAGTTGCTGGTGTCGCAGCCGGTGTGGGTGCCGGTCAGCCCGAACACGTCGCGCAGGAGATGGACGAGCAGCAGCCGCGGCTCGACGTCGGCCTCGCGAGCCTGCCCGTTGACGGTGACCGAGATGTGGGTGGTGGTCATCGGTCCGCTCCTCTCACGCGCCCTGTGCCCGGGACGCGGCCAGGCGCAGCGCCCGGGCCGTGATCTCGCGGACCATCGCCTGCTTGTAGGCCGCCGGGCCGTGGCCGTCGGACACCGGGCTCGACTGCGCCGACGCCGCGGAGGCCGCGGCGCCGAACGCCTCGTCCGACGGCGCCTTGCCGACGAGCGCCGCCTCCGCGTCGGTGGCCGCGAACGGCGCGGCGCTGACCGCCGTCAGCCCGATCCCGGCGCTCGCGATCCGGCCGTCGGCACCCAGCGTGAGCACCGCGGCGGCGCCCACGGTCGCGAAGTCGCCCGCGCGGCGCTCGAGCTTGACGTACGCGCTGCCGGTGCGCGCCGCGGGGGCCGCGGATCCGGACCTCGGTCAGGACCTCGGTCGGCTCGATGCCCGTCTGGAACGTGTCGAGGAAGAAGCCGCGCGCGGGGAGCACGCGCTCCCCGGTGGCGCTGCGGCACACGAACGAGCCGCCCAGCGCCTGGACCACGGCCGGCCAGTCCGAGCCGGGATCCGCGTGGGCGCACGAGCCGCCGATCGTGCCCCAGTTGCGGACCTGCGGGTCGCCGATGCCGCCCGCCGTGTCGCGCATGATCGGCCACGCCGCGGCGAGCGCGTCATGCTCGAGGATGCGGCGGTGGGTCGCCCGGGCGCCGATGTGCCACCCGTCGTCGCGCCGCTCGATGCCATCGAGGCCGCCGACGGCCTGGAGATCGACGAGCAGCGCCGGCTGCGCGAGACGGAGCTTGATCAGGGGCAGCAGGCTGTAGCCACCGGAGAGGACCTTGGCCTCCCCCTCCCGATCCCGCAGGATCTGCAGCGCCTCGTCCAGGGAGGCCGGACGGACGTACTCGAACTGGCCGGGGATCATGTCGCCGCTTTCCCTCCTTCCCGCGCGATCGCACGGGACCGATGTCGGGCCCGCCACGAGTGGGGACGGGCTCGGCGATGCCTTGACATTCGGTGCGATGCCTTGACATTCGGTGCGCGGCCGCCGCCGGATCGCGATGACCGCGGAACCCAGGGGACGTCGGGGGAGATGCGAGGTGCCGAGTATCCGCGCCGGGTCATTGCGGCGTCAACAGGGTTGCGTCGTGCGGGCGCCGTGCGCGGGCGCGTGGCTCGTGGGCCGCGCCCCATCGTTCGCGGGTCGCGCCACTTTCCGTTCGCGGCCGGGCCACCGTCCATCTGCGCCCGCGACCGTCCGCGGCCGCTACCTCGTCCGCGGCCGCAGCCTCGTGAGCGGCCCCACCCCATCGATCGCTGCCGTACACACCGCTACCGGCCGCCACCTCGATCAACTACGCCTCACGCGAGTGGTGTCCAGAGATGGTGCGGCAATTTGGGCTCGATCCCCGTCAGGTACGCACCTGGGTCGTGGGCGAGCGGCAAGCGGGGCCGCGCGTTGGAGAGCACTCACCAGGGGCGTAGATGACGGGCGTAGATGACGGGCGTAGATGACGGAGACGGGCAGCGGGAACGGAGGAGCGGGGCCGATCGGTGGGCGGGAACGGAGCGGCGCGACAGGCCCGAGCCGGGCGGCGGGCCGAGCCGGGCGGCGGCGGCCCAATGCACGCGACGGCGGCCGGACCGGGCGGGCAGCCTTAGCGCGGCGACCAGGTGACGATGCCGATCGCGCCGGCAGGCGGCGTCGCGAGCGTCCAGCCCCCGTCGTGCGGCGCGATGCGATCCGGCAGGACCGCCCGGAAATGGAGGTCCTTCTCGCCGCCCTCGGCGATGAACAGCTGGCGGCGCACGAAGGCCGCGAGGCCGGCGACCGAGTCGAACGTGCGGGACGGCCGGTCCACCCGCACCACCTCGGTGTCGCGGCCCCGGGCGCGCAGGATCTCGACCAGCTCCGGCAGCGCGGGCAGCGGGACGCGCTCCTCGCCGTGGACCAGGGGCCAGAACGGATCGGCGACGGACGCGGGGCTGCGGTCGGTGAGCACGGCGATGCACCATTCGCGGGCGGCCGCCTCCATCGCGTCGAGGAAGGGTCCGATCGCCTCGATGTCGTAGGCCACGTGGGCGATGAGCGAGACGTCCACGGCCGGCATCTCGCCCAGGCGCTCCGCGGCCTCGGGCCACGCCCCGGCGACGACCCGGATGTTCGTGATCCCGTGCTCCCCCATCCCGGTTCGCAGCGCCTGGCGCATCCCGGCCGACGGCTCCACCGCGATCACCTCACGGATGGCCAGCGCCAGCGGCAGCGCGTAGCGACCGGCGCCGGCACCGATGTCGAGCCAGGCGTGGTCCGGACGCGCGGTGGCGATGAGGACGTCCAGGGCCGGCTCGTCGGTGCGACGCGGATCGGCGACGAACTGCGAGGTGACCGGCGCATAGAGGTCCGGGAGCTGGGTCTCGCGCACGCGCTCGGCCTGCTCGCGGTTGGCGCGGACGCGCTGGGCCCAGGCGGCCTCGAGGCGATCGACGGGGATGGCGCTACTGCCGGGCATCGCGGATCACGATACGCCCGATCGCGCTGCCCGCTCGATCCGGGCGAGGTCGGCCGGCGTGTCCACATCGGGGTTGGAGCCGGCCACCGGCACCTCGACGACGAGCTCGGGACGGGACGCGAGCAGCGGGCCCAGCCCGCGATCGCCGTCGAGCCCGGCGGCCAGCGCCCACGCCGCGCGCCCGACGAGGACCGGGTTGGGGGCGTCGTCGTGGGCATAGCGCGGGCGGACGATGGGCCGGTCGGTCGACGCCGCGGCCTCGAGCACGGCGCGCACCACGTCGGGCCGCAGGAACGGCTGGTCGCCGAGCACGATCAGCACCGCGTCCACGGCGGGATTCTCGGCCGCGGCGTCGAGCGCCACCCGAAGCGAGCTCGACAGGCCGTCCTCGGGCCGCGGGTTGACGACCCGCCGCTCCGAGCGCCAGGCGATCGCGGCCTCGACCTCCGTCGCGCGCTCGCCGAGCACGACCACCACGTCGTCGAGCCCGGATGCGGCGACCGCATCGAGCGTGCGCTGGAGCAGCGGCCGCCCGTCGAGCGGGGCGAGGAGCTTGGGCGAGCCGAAGCGGCCGGCTGGCGCCGGCGGCGAGGACGATAACGACGACGTTCACGCCGCGGCCGCTTCGCGGGCCCGCGCGAGCTCCCGCATCGGCTGTCCCGTGCCGGCTCGCCGTTCCGCGACCACCTCGGCCATGATCGCGAGCGCGGTCTCGGCCGGCAGCCGCCCGCCCAGGTCGAGCCCGATCGGCCCCCGCAGCCGGTCCAGCTCCGCGACCGAGACTCCGGCAGCCAGCAGCCGCTCCCGGCGGTCCGCCTGCGTCTTGCGCGACCCGACCGCGCCCACGTACCGGCAGCCGCGCCGGAGCGCCTCCACGATCGCCGGCTCGTCGAACTTGACGTCGTGGGTCAGCACGGCCACCGCGTCGGCCGGCCCGAGCCCGATCTCGTCGGCCACCTCGTCCGGCCATCCCACGACCAGCCGGTCCACGTCGGGGAACCGGGCCTCGGTCGCGAACGCGGCACGTCCGTCGACGACCACCGTTTCGTAGCCCAGCTCCTTCGCCAGCCGGACGAGCGATCGGGCCACCTCCACGGCGCCGACCACCACCAGCCGCGGCCGCACCGGGTACGCCTCGATGAACAGCTGGCGCCCCCCGATCTCGACCGTCCGCGACACCCCCTTGGCCAGCGCCTCGGTCGCCGCCGCCACCAGCTCGGCATCGGTGGACGCGTCGCCGGTCGAGCCCTCGAGCGTGCCGTCGTCGTGGACGACCAGCGGCTCGACGGGCGCGGCGCCGGTGCCCGGGGCATGGGCGCCGAACGCGGACGGCGGGGCGTCCGGCGGCAGGAGCGTCACGATCGCGCGACCGTCGCCGCGGCCCTCGCGCGTCTCGCGAGCGGCGACGACCGCCGCCTCGGGGACGCCGGGCGAGATCAGGACGTCGATCGTGCCGCCGCACGCCAGGCCCACGTCCCACGCCTGCTCGTCGCTGATCCCGTACCGGATCACCCGCTCCCGGCCGGACTTGCGCGTCGCCCAGATCTCCTCGGCCGCGGCGCCCTCCACGCAGCCGCCCGAGACCGAGCCGGCCAGCCGCCCGTCGTCGGTCACCAGCAGGACCGCTCCCTCGGGCCGGGGCGCGCTGCCGAACGTGCGCACGACGACCGCCCGGCCGACGCCCGCGCCCTCGGCGCGCCAGGCGTCCAGCGAGTCCAGCAGCTCCTGCATCGTGACCTCCGGTTCGTCGTGGGGCCGGGTCGCGGTTCGGTGGCCCGGCGGGGATCAGGTAAGCGGGCGGGCGCGTCCGGCATCGACCGCCTCGCCGTCCAGCAGCCGGGGCGGATCGGCATCGGGCGCGAACAGGCCCATCGAGGGGGCGACGGTCGTCGCGTGGGTCACGGCGGCACCGCGACGGGCCGAGCCCTGCGAGGCGCCGGCCAGCACCTGGCCCAGGCGCTCGAGCGAGGCGAGCGTGCCGGCGGGCAGGAAGTCGTCGATGAACGGGTAGGCCGCCTTCATGCCCGCGGCGAGGGGCTGGTAACCGGGCGTGGACGCGAGCGGGTTGAGCCACACCAGCCGATGGCAGTTGCGGCGCAGCCGCGCGGTCTCGGCCGCGACCAGCGCCGGGTCGCCCCGGTCCCAGCCGTCCGAGACCACGATCACGACCCCCGACGTGCGCAGCGTCCGGCGCGCCCAGCGGTGGTTGAAGTCGCGGAACGACTCCCCGATCCGGGTCCCGCCGGCCCAGTCGGTGACCGAGTCCGCCACCCGGGCCAGCGCCCGATCGCGGTCGCGGTCCTTCATCAGCCGGGTCACCCGGGTCAGCCGGGTGCCGAACACGAACGATTCGGTCCGGACCTCGTTGGTCCGCGACAGCGCCTGGACGAACCGCAGCAGCAGCCGCGAGTGGCGCTCCATCGAGCCCGAGATGTCGCACAGCACCACCAGCTGGCGCGGCTCGCGGACCTGCCGGCGCCAGACCCACTCGGTGAGCTCGCCGGTGGCCAGGTTGCGCCGGAACATCGCGCGCGCCGCCAGCCGCCGGCCGTGGGGGTGGAGCTCGTGTCGCCGGGTCCGGCGGCGCTCGAGGCGCGGTCGCAGGAGGTCCACGAAGCGCTCCGCGTCGCGCAGCTCGGCCGCGGTCATCCGGTCGAAGTCCCGGTGGCGCATGACCTCGCCGCGCGAGTAGGCGTCGGGCGAGATCGTCTCGCCCTCGACCTCGGCGCCCTCGTCGGCGTCGGCGGCGAGCTGGATGCCCATCGACGCGAGCTCGGTCATCGTCGCCTCGCGGCCGTCGCCCGTCTCCTCGGCCCCGCCCGGCTCGCCGGCCTCGTCGCGCTCCACGTCCGGCGTCACGCCATCGACCCGCGAGGTGGGCAGCTTGCGCCCGCGGCGGCGCCAGAACCGGTCGAACACCCGGTCGTAGACCTCGCGGTCGTCGCGTCGCCGGACGAACACCGCGGCCCCGGCGTCGCGCAGCTGGTCCCGCCGCCCGACGTCCACCAGCGCCATCGCCCGGGCGAAGTCGATCGAGGCTCCCAGGTCCACCTGGAGGCCCGCCACTCGCAGCGCCCGTCCGAACCCCACGGCCTCGGCCAGCAGGCGGCGGCCGTCGATCAGCTCGCCGGTGGGGGCGACGATGATCGGGGGGGCCGGATCCGCCGGGGCGTTCCGGTGGGGCTCGCGCAGGTCACGCATCGCCAAAGGGTAGTCCAGCGGCCGGAACCTGCGGTTGCGTGCCGTCGCGTTCGCCCCTGCCGTCGCGTTCGTCGCGTTCGTCGCGCGCTGTCGGCCCGCAGGGCCCCGGCCCGCCGGCCGCGGCCGTCCTCGGCCCGCGGCCCGCCGATCGCCGCCCTCCACTCGCGGCCCTCCGCCCCCTCCGGCCGGCCGCCCTCCGCCCGCGGCCGATCACCTACGCCGGTGGCGAGTGCTATCCAGGCGGGACGACTCTAGTGTCCTCACCGACGCCTGGGGTGGGTGCCTGAGGGCCATGCGCCCGGATCCGGCGGCTGGCGCCTGGATACCACTCCCTCCAGGCGTAGCTGACGAGGGCCAGGGAGCGGCGTGGCCGGCGAGGGCCGGAGAGCGGCACAGCGGACGTCCGTCTCGCCCACCCCGCCTGCGCCCGTCCGCCCTGCGCCCCCCAATCCGATCACCTACGCCGGTGGCGAGTGCTATCCAGGCCGGGCGCCACCAACGTCCTCACCGACGCCTGGGGTGGGTGTCTGAGGGCCATGTGCCCGGCTCCGGCGGCCGGCGCCTGGATACCACTCCCTCCAGGCGTGGCTGACGAGCGCCAGGGAGGGCGTGGCTGACGAGCGCCAGGGAGGGCGTGGCTGACGGGCGCCAGGGAGGGCGTGGCTGACGGGCACCGGGGAGCGCGGCGAACGCCCGACGAGCGCCGGGCGGCGGCGTAGCGGCGCAGGTGACGAGCGCCGGGCCGCAGCGCAGCCAACGAAGCGCG
Organism: uncultured Chloroflexia bacterium; assembly: GCA_963741915.1. Taxonomy (GTDB): domain Bacteria; phylum Chloroflexota; class Limnocylindria; order Limnocylindrales; family CSP1-4; genus CAIXZV01. The sequence continues at coordinate 170,068 of CAVUJW010000009.1, forward strand.
GCGGAGCGAACGTCGAGATCAGCGGGCGATGGGCTCCGGAACGGTCCCCGTCGCCGTGCGGCCCGGCGCCTCGATACGCGTGACGATCGCGGTCCAGGCCGCGATCTCGGACCGCCGAGCGACGCCGAGCTTCGCGAGGATGTGCTCCACGTGGGCGCTGACGGTCTTGGGCGAGACGAAGAGGGCCTCGGCGATCTCGGCATTGGTCTTGCCGGCGGCGATCTCCCTGGCGACCTCGAACTCGCGGGCGCTCAGCGGATACCAGGCCTCGTCGATGCTGCCTCGGCCCCGAACGAGTCGCTGGAGCTCCTCGGCCCTCCCACGAAGCGGGGCGCTGCCGAGGGCATCCGCGGTCTGCCGCACGCGGGCGATGAGGAGCGCCGCATCCCCTTGGCGGTTCGATCGCAGCAGGCAGTGCGCCAGGTCCAGCCTGGCCCAGGCGGCCTCCCAGGCCCTGCCGCGGCGCTGCCAGGCCTCGACGGCCGCCTCGAGCGACTCGCGCGCCGCCGTCAGGTGGCCGAGCGCGAGATGGACGAGTCCGTCCGCGTGCGCGAGCGCCGCGTCGGCCAGGCTCCAGCCGGCGAGATGCGCTCGGCTCGTTGCGAGCCAGCGAGCCGCGTCCTCCGGCCGGTGGCCGGCCAGGGCCGCCCGCACGGCCGTGACCACGAACGGCACGAAGAAGGGCCGCTCGCCGGTCCGGCGGGCGATCTCGAGGGCTTCGTCGGACCGGGCCAGCGCGGTCGCCGGGTCGCCGGCCACGAGGGCGAGCTCCGCGAGGCCCCAGAGCGGCGGCAGGATCATCTCCACGTCCTGCATGCCGCGCCCCTCGGTCAGGGCGTCACCAAGCCATCGGCTAGCCTCGTCGAGATCGCCCCGGCCCAGCGCGACGTACCCGACGACCGGCATCGCGCCGAGCGCTCCGCGCCGGCAGCCGCGCTCCACGAGCTCCTGGCGAGCGATCCGGTCCGCGCCCTCCCAGTCGCCCTGCGCCCATGCCATGAGCGCCGAGATGACCGCCATCTGCTGGCGGCAGTGCGATTGCTCGATGGCGTCGGCGTACTCGATCCCCTCCCGGATCGCCGCCTCGGCCACGCCGTAGTCCATGACCCGGGCGGCCATCGTCGCGGCGACCCGGAAGGACGTCACGCCGACCAATTCGTAGCCGGCCGCGCGGCCCTGCCGGGCGATCTCGACGAGTCCCTCGAGGGCGGCCTTGTCCTCACCCCGGACCAGGGCGACCTCACCCGCGAAGAACTGGGCGTCGAGCTCCATCTCATGGTCGCCGAGAGCCTGCGCGATCTCGAGGTACCGCTGGTTGAGTCGCTCGGCCTCGTCGAAGTTGGCCGCATCGAACTCGTTCAGCGCCTGGAAGTTGAACAGCTGCGCCCGAGCCTCCTCGACGCGGGGGCTGCTGGCCGCGCCCTCGAGCTCGGCGAGGCCCTGGGCCATGAGCACCCGGCGTTCGTCGATCGACGAGATGCCGTTCTTGCGCTCGCCACTCGCGACGTTGACCAGCATCTCGGCGGCATCGGCGCTCCGGCCCGCCTCGAGGAACCAGCGGCGAGCCTCGTGGGCGGCGGCGATCGAGTCGTCCATCCGCTCGATCGCGGAGGCCGCGTCGCTGAACCCGCGATACAGCTCGGCCCGTTCGTCCGCGGACAGGTCCGGGGGCATGTTGTCGAGCGCCCGCCGGTAGAGCTCCCAGGACTCCCGCCGCGCGGAGATGCGGCCGGCCTCCTCGGCGCCGGTCATCGACGCCTGGTAGGCCTGGGCCCGCAGGCCGGCTCGCTCGTAGTGCCGCGAGGCATGGATGATGCTCGACGCCTCGAGGCTCATCACGAACTCGGCCGCCTGGGCGTGGAACCGGCGAAGCTGCGACGGCGGGACGTCCCCGTAGATCGCGTCCCGCAGCAGCTGGTGCCGGAAGTCGTAGTAGCCCTGGTCTATATAGTCGAACGGATAGAGGATCGCCGCGTCCACGAGCTCCTGGATCGTCGGCTCCAGCTCAGGGAGTGGCCGTCCGGCCACCCCGGCGAGCGCGTCCGGCGAGAAGCACCGGCCCATCACCGCGCCGGCCCGCGCGACGAGGCGAGCGTCGTCCGAAAGCCGGCCCAGGCGAGCGAGGACGGCGTCCCCGATGGTGTCCGGGACGTGCGCCTCGCGGATCAGCCGGCCGTCCGACCGGGCCTCGTCAGAAAGCGCCGCGAGGAGCTCCTCCACGTGGAGGGGAATGCCGTTCGTCCGCTGGTAGACGGCCTCGACGACCTCCCGCGGAGCCGGCAGCTCACGGCCCAGGATGAGCGTGATCGCGGTGCCGGTCTCACCCTCCGTGAGGCGGCGAAGCCGGGCCTCCTCGGCGTGGCGCTGGCTCAGGAGCCGCGCTCGCCACTCGCGATGGATCGTGTCGGTCGGGAACTCGTCGGCGCGGTAGCCGCCCAGGAGGAAGAGCGGCCGGCCGGACCCGTGGCGGGCCAGCTCGCCGATCACCTCGAGGCTCATCTCGTCGGTCCAGTGAAGGTCGTCGAAGACGAGCATCGTCGGGCGGTCGATCGCCTCGAGGATCCGGTCCGCGGCCGCCCGGACGATGAGGCGGCGGGTGCCGAGGGCATCGCCCGCCGACTGGCCGGAGATCGCCAGAAGATCTTCCGAGAGGCTTCCCCAGTCGGCGTTGCCGCGCATGCCGACGGCCATCTCCCGGATCGACGCGAGTGGCACCTGGTGGTCCTGCGGGGCGACCGAGCCTCCATCGACACGCAGGCCGGCGGCCTGCGCCTTGCGGATGGTCGCCCGGAGCAGCCGGGTCTTGCCGAGCCCCGCCTGGCCCGACAGGAAGAGCGCTCGCCCGCGGCCGTGCGCGGCATCCTCGATCAGGGCGTCCATGCCCTCGAGCAGGTCGTCACGGCCGAGGATGACCGGGCAGAGCATGGATCTCGGGTGCGTCATCCGGGACCTCCGCGAGGGCGCGAGCGGACGGCGTCGGTTGGGCACTGGCGCGGGTGGGACGCCTCCATGTGCTGCGCAGTCTAAGCATCAGATCGAGCGGCGCAATCGGTTGGGCGCAGATCGCCCAGATCGCTCCGCGTTTGTCGCGTCCGTCGCGCCCGTCGCGACGGTCGCGCGTCGTCGGCCCGCCGGTCGCCGCCCTCCGCTCGCGGCCCTCCGCCGCCTCCGCCCTGCGGCCCCGTCCGCCCTCCGCTCGCGGCCGTCCGCGCCCCCCGCCGTCCGCTCCGCGCCCCCCATCCGATCACCTACGCCGGTGGCGAGTGCTATCCAGGCCGGGCGCCACCAACGTCCTCACCGACGCCTGGGGTGAGTGCCTGAGGGCAATGTGCCCGGATCCGGCGGCTGGCGCGTGGATACCACTCCCTCCAGGCGTAGCTGACGAGGGCCAGGGAGCGGCGTGGCCGACGAGGGCCGGACGGGACGTCACCGGCGAGGGCCGCGTCGGGGACGCAGCGGACGTCCGTCTCGCCCACCCCGCCTGCGCCGGGTCGCCCCCGGCCGCTCCCTCCGCCCGCGATCCGATCACCTACGCCGGTGGCGAGTGCTATCCAGGCGGGACGACTCTAGTGTCCTCACCGACGCCTGGGGTGGGTGTCTGAGGGCCATGTGCCCGGATCCGGCGGCTGGCGCCTGGATACCACTCCCTCCAGGCGTAGCTGACGAGGGCCGGGGCGGCGTAGGCGGCGAGGGCCGGAGAGCGGCGACGTTTCCGGCGAGGGCCGGGCGGCGGGGCGGACGCCCGACGAGCGCCGTACGGGACGTCACCGGTGAGGGACGCGGCGCACGCACTGACGCAAGAGCGTCAGCGCCGGTGGTCACGCCGACGTGGCCGGCACCAGGCCCGCGGCCGCGAGGTCCGCGTCGAAGGCGAGCGCCCGGTCGATCCCGTGGCGCGCCGCGAAGGCCAACGTGACCCGGTCCACCAGGCTCGTGCCGCCGCCGATCCGCCGCGGATCCGCGAGCGACGCCTCGTGGAGCGGCCGATCGACCATCTCCACGCGAAGGGCGGGCAGCAGGTCGTCGACCAGCGCGCCCACGGCCGCGGCACCCAGGCGCGACCGCACCAGGGCGACTGTCTCGACCACGACGTAGGCGTGGGTGACGAGGTCCTCGTCGTCGGGATCGGTCCAGAAGGCGATGGCCGCCGCATGGTGGGCGTCGCGTCGGTCGAGCAGGGCGAACAGGGCGCTGGTGTCGACGACGACGCTCACCAGGGAACCTCGCCCAGCAGCTCGTCGTGGCGCTCGGAGACGTCGCTCCGGCCCGAGTCGTAGGCACCGAGCACCGGGAGCGACCGCAGCCGCGCCGCCCGGCGAGCCTCGAGCTCCTCCGGGAACGTGGTATCGATCGCCTCGCGCACCAGCGCGCCCACGCTCACGTGCCGACGCGTTGCCTCGCGCCCGAGCCGCGCGTGCTGGGCATCGGTCAGTCCGATCGGGATCCGGCGCACGTCCGGACGATACCACATGCGCTCTCTCTGATATCACACGGTGTCCCGGCACCCCAACCGTACCAAGGGCCGCTTACGTGCGCCTTACCGCACCCCGCCCGGCCCATCGCGCCCGCACGAACCCGACGACCGTCAGCGCGACCACGATCCCCACCGTATCGATGCCCACGTCCACCGGTGACGGGTGACGTCCCGCGGTGAGCCCCTGGTGCAGCTCGTCGCTGATCGCGTACAGCACCGAACCCACGCCGGCCCACGCCCACGGCGGCCGCATCGCCGCAGTCCGCGCCAGCGCGTACCACGCGAGCAATGCGAGGATCCCGAACACCCCCATGTGCCCGATCTTGCGCACGACGAGGTCGAGGCCCTCGTCGGGGACGAAGCGCAGGTTGGGCTGCGCCGACAGGGCAAAGATGGCGGCCGCCCAGGCGAGGACCGGGAACCAGGCGACAAGGCGCTGCAGCATCGACACCCGAACACGATACGGGAACCACGCGTCCGCGCCTGGCAGGTTGCTCGAACGCAGGCAGAGCAACTATCCTGCTGTTGGATCATCCGACGATCAGAATTCGGGAGAGTACTCCTCCATGTCGATCTCCACCATCCGTGCGAAGGGGCAGGTGACGATCCCCCAGGACATCCGTGAAGCCGCGCATCTCGAGGAGGGCGATCCCGTCGAGATCGAGATCACGGCTGACGGGATCCTGCTTCGCCCAAAGAAGCTCATCGATGCCTCGCAGGCCTGGTTCTGGGCCCAGGAGTGGCAGCAAGGCGAGCGGGAGGCCTCCGCGGACATCAAGGCCGGCCGGGTGACGACCTCGGAAACGCCCGAGGCGTTCCTCGAGTCCCTCGGCGATTGACGGGCGCGCATGCCGACCTTCGCGCAGACCGAGCGATTTCGCCGTGACTTCTCGAAGCTGACTCCGTCGCAGCAGGCTGCCTTTCGGACGGCCGCCGCGAAATTCGTCGCCGACCTGCCGTCCGGCCGCTTTCGTCCCGGCCTCCGGGTGAAGGAGATCCAGGGTGCCGATGGTGTGTTCGAGATGACCTGGGCCAACGACGGACGGGCCACCTTCGAGTACGGGTCCGCAGTCCGCCAGGGTGAGACCCACGTCGTCTGGCGACGTGTCGGGACGCACGCCATCCTCGCCCGCCCCTGATCGGGCCCGCCTGAGCCTTTCGCCTCGCCGTATACTCGGGACCGCGGGCGAATAGGAGATACCAGCCCTGATCCGACGCCACCTGTTCGAGCTTCGCCTGGCGCTGCTCGTCGCGGATGCCGTCGTCGCGGCCGCGGTGTTCCTCGTGGTCCGGGCGATCCGCTTCGGCGAGCCGGATCCCAGCCTGTGGACCGCCCTCAACATCGACCTCCGGATCGGCGTGGCACTGTACGCCGCGGCCTGGGTCACGATCCTGTGGTTCCTGGGGCTGTACTCGTTCCGCGTCCGGTGGACGATCGCCGGCGAGGTGGACGACATCGTCGTGGGGACGTTCATGCTCGCGTTCGCCACCCTGAGCTTCCTGTACCTGGTGAAGGTCGATGTCAGCCGGCTGTTCCTGCTGCTGCTGTTCATCACCCAGCCCGCGGTCACGATCGCCGGGCGGCTGCTCCTGCGACTGGGCTTCAATCGGTTGCGCGCGCGAGGCTTCAACCGCAGCTACATGATCGTCATCGGCACCGGAGCCGAGGCCCAGGCGTTCGCCGACACCGTGGAGCGCCACGTGGAGCTGGGGATCCGGGTCATCGGCCACCTGTGCGAGCCGGCCCCGGCCGCGTACGCGGTGACGCGCCCCATCCTGGGTGAGGCCGTGGAGCTCGGCCGCATCTTCCATGACCAGGTCGTGGACGAGGTCGCGATCTGCGTTGGCCCCGACAACGCCGAATGGACGGAGCCCCTGCTGCGGCTCGCGGCGGACGAGGGCAAGCACGTCCGGATCCCGACGCCCGTCGTGGTCCACACGTTCGACCTCCAGACCGAGGAGCTGGACGGCCTGCTGGTGCGCTCCTACGTCAACGGCCCGGCCCGCCTGGTCAGCCTCGCGATGAAGCGGGTGATGGACGTCGTCGGCGCGGCGCTGGGGCTGCTGCTGCTGAGCCCGGTGCTGCTGGTGGTCGCGATCGCCATCCTGGTGACCGACGGTCGGCCGATCCTGTACCACCACACGCGGATCGGCCTGCACGGCCGGCCGTTCGCGATGTACAAGTTCCGCACGATGGTCCGTGACGCCGACGCGCAGTTCGAGGACGTCCAGCACCTCAACGAGCGCGGGCAGGTCACGTTCAAGTCCGCGGCAGACCCGCGGATCACCCGTCTCGGTCGGCTGCTCCGGGCGACCAGCATCGACGAGCTACCCCAGCTCTGGAACGTGCTCAAGGGCGAGATGAGCCTCGTGGGTCCGCGCCCGCCGCTGCAGCGCGAGATCGTCCACTACGACGTCTGGCACCGCCGTCGCCTGAGCATGAAGCCCGGGATCACCGGGCTGTGGCAGGTGGAGGCTCGCTCGGAGCCGGAGTTCGACCGGTGGGTGGAGCGGGACCTCGCCTACATCGACCGCTGGTCCCTGGCCCTCGATCTCAAGATCCTGCTCCAGACGGTGCCGGCGGTGGTGGGGCGGACAGGGAAGTGAACCCCTCCCGGTGCGCCCGCAAGGCGATCTATGCGGGTCCAGCTCGCTGCCGGATGGTCCGCTCTCCGACGCGAATTGCAGGATTTCCGGTGTAGATCCCGCGTGCTTCGGCATCGCGCAACAGCGTCGAGCCAAGAGTGACGATCGCCTCCCTTCCGACCGTCACGCCCGGCCCGATTTGGGAGAAAGCGCCGATCCAGGCACCTGTTTCGACCATGACTGGCTTGACAACCAGGCCCATCCCCGGATCAGACCAATCGTGGTTGCCCGTGCACAAATAGGCGCCCTGCGAGACGACGGAGTCCGCCCCAATGCGCACCTCCACGAAGTTGTCGATCCACACACGCTCCCCGATCCAGGCATGGTCGCCAACTTGAAGGTGCCATGGGTACTTGACGTGGACGTTTGGTTTGATTAGCACGCCGATGCCGACCCTCGCTCCGAAGCGCCGGAGCACCCATCTCTTGATGGGATACGGGGTCACGAGCGGGTTCAGCAACACAACGGCTTCGACGATGAGCCAAAGCGCTCGATATGCATATGGGCGGCCCGGATCATAGCCACGACGCGATGTTCGCGTCAGTTCCACCCTGGTCACGGCAGCCTCACCTACGCTTCGACGCCCCGTCGAGCGACGGCGTCATTTGCCGCGCGAGCGGATCTGGATCCCCGGGCGCTGTACCGCGGCCGCATGGGACGGGCCGGCACGCCCGCGCAGATGAAGTCCGGCGGCAGATCCCCGGCCACAACCGCGCCCGCGCCGACGATGCATCCTTTGCCGATCCGTGCCGGCGCGACAATGGTCACGCCAAACCCGATGAGATTGTCGCCCTCGAGTACGACTACCCCAGGAGGCCGCCGACCCGCGAAGTACACAGACACGCTCGGATCCTCGAAGGCGTGATCTCGGGCCACGATGGCGACGCGACTCGAAATGAGGACGTCGTTGCCCACCTCTAGGTCGGCCTCCACGTGAAAGTCCGCGCCCACGCCCACATTGTCCCCGAACCGAGCGAATCTGGGCGAACCAATGTGCGCGCCGCGGCCAAAGGTGACGTTCGCCCCTAACTGAAGGCGGCCGTGCAGGATGAGCCGGAGGGCCTGACGGCGAGCCGCGTGCACAACTCTTCGAAGGGGCCGCACGGCTGCGGGGATCGGCCTCAGCGGACTCGTGGTCGTCACGACGCGAGACCTATTGCCTTCAGGAGGCCCTCGGCCATCGACTCGACGGAGTACGCTGCTCGCACCTGATCCGCGATCTGCGATCGACGTGCGGTCCATTCCGACCGTTGCGCCGCCATTCGGATCATCGCGTCCTCTAGATCATTGGGTACGTCATCACGATAGAACGCTGCGTTCCACCCCTCAATGGCGGCCCCAAGTTCGGGGCCGTGGCGAGCCTCCCTGACGATCACCATCGGCACGCCGAACCCCAAGCTTTGGATGAGGGATAGCCCAACGGCACCGGGAGACACGCTGGCGATCGCAGATGAGTAGATCTGCCTCAAGACCGCATGATCACCGACATGCCCGAGGAAGGCCACCGAAGCACTGAGGTCCTTCGCCTCCCATTCGAGCTGCTGTCGCATCGGTCCATCTCCGATGATCACGAGACGTGTCCCGGGAGGTAGTGCGCCGCGAGCGCCGCGGAATGCACGCAGCAGCCTGTCTGCCCGCTTTTCGGCCACGAGCCGACCGACGAAGACAAAGGCGTCTATGTCGCCGATCGGGACCGCGAGCGGCTGCATGTCCGCACCGCGATAGAGCGCGTTGGGGGCGATGAACACGCGGGCCCGCGGCATTACCTCCGCCAGTTGATCCGCCTGATCCCGCGAGTAAACGATCACTCCATATGCAAGAGTTCGCATCAGGCGACGAAGGGGTTCGCTGCGTGCGGACCGCCCGGATCGGGACCATGCGTGACCCCACAACAGAGTCCGACGGCTTCGACATGCGCGGAGTGCAAGCAGCACCCAGACCGACAGAATCCTTGGGTTGTACTCGAGGATCGCGACCGATGGGCTCCACCCCGCACGGATCGCACCACCCTGCCAGAGCAGCCGCCGGCCGCCGAGGAACCGATTCCGAAGCGGGCGCAGCGCGGGTCCGATCTTCACGCCCGTCGTAAGGGACGACTGGAAGTACCTCCGACCCGCATAGGCGACGAATCGAGATCCGAGTCGCTCAATCAGCAGCTCAAGGACCGCCTGACGGTAGTCGCCGATCGTCGTCTGGATCAGCACGACATCGCGGGCAACCTTCGTGCCGTCATCGCCGCCCTGCCGCCACTGGCCAGTCGCCTTGGCGCCGCGCCACCGTCGCACGCGGGATGCGAGGGGCTCACTCATCGCGGGAGAGATCCAGCGGCACAGCCGCGCGATCTGGATTATCCGTGTGCGCCGCGCCCGGGGCGAGGACAAACCGGACGACCGATAGATGGGGTACCAAGCGAGAGCCCGCACTTATGGGGCCGGGGTGGAGACGGACTGGGTCACCCAGGCCCAATCGATCCCACCTTCCGCCGGAGGTAGGCCCATTCGTTCTCGAAGTCGTCGCGTGAAACCGGCGACGAAGTTTTCGGGGGAGTGGAAGGACACGAACCGGCGGCCTGCGGCAGTCAGTCTGAAGCTGGCTGACTGGTCAAGACTGGATGCGATCGCCAGGGCAAATTCCGGTCTATCAAGCGGGCGGCACGTGGCACCAAGCCCGAACTGGTCAATCGTAAGGCCAATCCAACCCGACGCTTCCCCCAGCACGAAGCGCTCCTGCGAGGCAGCATGGATCACGATCGATGAGCTTCCGGAGTGTCCGCGATTCGGGGGATACGGGGTACAGATCACGTCCATTGCGGCGATTGCCATCCGCATCTCTTGCTCGCCAAGATATCGGTCCAACGACAGGATCCTTCCCGCTCGCATCAAGGGCTGTCCCATCCCCGCCAGAAGGGCCCGGATGTCTGGGCCGTGATCGCCCGCGAGGAGGAGCCGATCTGTGGGAGCAAGGCGGGCGGCCTTGAATGCGTGTACGAGCAGATCGATGCCCTTGCGGTGATTTATCGGCCCCACACAACCAATGTATCGGCCGTCCTCCGGGATGCCGAGGATCCGTCGCGCGCCCTGTCTCGAGGGCGAGTCAAACCGTTCGACGGGATCCGCAAGAAGGGTCATGCGCCGTGCGAGCGCCGGCGCACGTGCCTTGAGCCTGGCGACGACGAACGGGTCGAGGTGGTGCACCGTACGGAATGGGGCTGCGGCGGTAAGGGCAATCCAGGCACGGCTGCGCCCCGCCTGCCGAATGCCCGGGGCTTCGTTCGCGAAGGGGCCACGCATCAAGAGTGCTTCGAACTCGACGCCCGCCGGGACCCGGAAGCCGCCGGTGATGCGGCGAAGACCGACCATCTGCATGGCTCCGTCTGCATACGGGATGAGGACGTGATCGGCGTCCAACAATGGGGGCAGGGCGGCCAACTGTGCCGCGAACATCCGGTGGCTTTGCCTAGGCCGCCCACCTGGATCGGCAAGAACGGTTTCTGGCCGACAGACTCCGCCCAGGTCGCTGAGGTGGGTCTGGTACTCGATGGAATGCAGGGCAGCCGAACTCGTCGCGAATTTCACCTCGGCTCCCAGTGTCGTCAGGGCAGGCAAAAGGCACCGCACGTACGCAAGCCGATGTCCGCTGGGATTGGGCTCGGCAACAACGACACGGATGGCGCTCACAACGACTTGGACCCCGGCCGGACGTCTGCGCAGGGGCGTTCCAACAAGGTCCGAACCACGGGCGCACCAAGGAGGATGAAGGCAAGCGACAGCCCCTTGTCCTCCACCACCGGGAGGATCAACGCCAAGGTGAAGGTGGCCGTCAGCATCCCGAGCATCGAGGCGCGCGGCCAGATCTCCGTACCTACTCGGATCCGTACCAGCCGTGCCCATCCCAGGGCGACGATGAACATGGCCATGGCGCCCACGATCCCAGTACCGGCGAACATGGCGAGCGGTGTGTCGCTCGCGTACTGCGCGCCCGAGGCCAAGTAGGCGGTTCCGAGGCCGGACGATACGCCGAAGATCGGGCTCAGAGGAATAGCCGCTGCGAGGCTTCTGTCTGCGCAAGGCGTAGCGCGAGGCTTTGGTCAGCCGCCGGATCGATAATCGCAGACGCAAGTAAGGACCACCGATTGGCGACCAGCCCGAGGTCAAATCCGCTGGAAGCGAGGAGCACCGCAACGACTCCCGCGCTTAGAGCGACCCCTGTGCCCACTAGCACTGCCCTCGGTACGCGGGACGCAGCTGTTGGCGCTGCCATGACGACGGCCGCGAGCGCGGCTGGCAATTCCAGGATGAACGATCGAGTACCGCTGAGGATCATGCTCGAGGCGGCTATGCCCGCGATCAAGCCCCAGAGAGGGCGATTGGCAGTCCGGCCAACCGCCATGGAGACGGCGGCGAGAATGAGCAGCGCGATGGGCAATGAGCCGCTGCCAAACACAGAGGCCGCGCCTACGTCCTCAAAGATCCCCCTTCGGATCGACCACGACAGAAGCCAGCTGAGCGAGCCCAACGTCAGACCCACGGCAGCAATTACCCGGAGCCTTGAGAGACTCAGGTTGAGCCCAGCATCAACCGCAAAGACAGGGGCTAACGCGAAGAACATGTATGGAACCAGGTCCCTGAGGACCGAAGTGGGGTCGGTGCCGCTCACGACGCGATAGACGGCCACAGTCCCGATCATCGCCACTGCTACCGCAGACGCTTGGAACAGTCTCCTCAATTCCTGAGGCATCTTGTGGGCACGTCGGGTTACCGCGTCGAACGCTACGACGAGGCACGCCGCAACGCCTGCGAAGTACACAGATTTCTGGGGGGTTAGCTCCGGTGGACCCAGCACTGCTATCCCGCCGATCACGAGGAATCCCAGCCGAGCGGCCGGCGACACGAACAGCACCGCGACCGCCAGTGGGGCCACGACGAAGAGGGCTGCCTCGGGACGAATCGAGACCCCCGCGCCACTCAGCACGGCCAGTGCCGCGACTGCCGCCAGACCAACATACCGTCGGTCAAGCTGAGTCGCGCCTTGCAGGACGCTATGCAAAGGTGCGTTCACGGATTGGCCGGCAACACGCCATCGACGATCGCCACTATGCGAGGTGCGACGCAGAATGACTGGAACCAGCGCGAGCGAAGCGAGCCTTCAAGGACGAGAAGGTCGCTGCGAGCACTCGACGTCGCTATGTGATCCTCCCCGCCGGTCACGTTGAAGGGACCGTGTCGTTGCGCCGCGGGCTCATACGCCCGACGAGTCCACTTACCACTGCGAGGATGGCTACCTGACGGACGACGAATCCTGCCGCCGCACCGGCCGGGCCAAATTGAGCAGCCCCGATCCCGACAGCCAATAGGCCAAACGCGGAAGCGGCTCCATTGGCAGTCAGGAGGTCCCGTTCGCGGCCGAGCAGATAAGCCACTGGAATGAGCATGGCTGCGGCATAACTAATAGGGATGGCCCAGAGCATCACGCTCACAGATGTTCGACTCGCAGCATAGGCTTGCCCAAAGACTGCCTCAAGTACTGGCCAACCAGCTACGTTGAGGATAGCGACTGCAACTGCTGCGGCTAGGCCAACGGCGAACGCAACACGCTGTGCAAAGATGCGAGATTCCGCGATAGGCGTTAGTGGCGAGCCAAGAATAGGCAATGCCGCCGCAGACAGAATGCCACCGAATGCCAAACCCAAGGCGACCAGTTTGTCTCCCAGCGAGAAGTATCCGGCAGCGATGTCGCCCGCCAACAGCACGACGACCAGGATGTCCAACCTGCCTACCACCGAAATCAGAATGGAGTTGAGCCCAAACGGAAGGGATTGCCTGATGGTGTTGAGTGCCGAGCGAGGCCGAAGATTCACAAGCGCCCTCCAAGGGCAGAGTCTCCGGTAAACGTAGGTCACAAACGTCAGCCGGGCAATGGCAGCGAGCAGATATGCGAGACCGAACAAGCCGATTTGATGAGTCAACGCGGCGGGGGCGGCGAGCGCCACCAGTACAGACTTCTCCAGCAGTGATCCGACGAAGATGCGCCCATATCTACGCGACCGCCTGTCAGTCGCAAATAGGACGTTTCCCAGCGACAACGAAGTCGCGTATGCCGTTGCGCCGACCGCCACGAAGACCAGTTCCAGTTGAGAAAACGCGGCCAGCGAGAGGATGACTCCCGCCAGCATGGTGACAACGGCAACCGCGACACTGAGCGAAAGGGAACTCTGGATCAGGCTTTCGGCGACGTCCTCGGGCTTTGCGAGCAGCTCTCGCAACAACCAGGTAGCCACGCCCAGATCAACCGAACCGAGAGCCATGGTCACGGCCAGGATGGCTGAGAGCTGCCCGAATTGGGATGGGCCCAACTCTCTTGCCGCGAGCAGGAGAACCAGGAACACGGCCCCTCGGCCAAATCCATCCACCGTCGCCAGGATGGCCCCGTCACGCGCTAGTTGGCGCAGTTGGATCATAGGGGGAGGACAGACCTCCTTACCTGCAGGACAGTCGTGCCAAGAGGCGACGAAGCAAGCGCCCGTGCCACCTGATACCGTGGTCGGAGCCGGGAGCCCGGGAGGACTTCGACCAGTTGGGCCAAGTGCCCTCGTGCCACCTCCCGCTCCCCGACGCTGACCAGATAGGCAACGACTCGCAGGACCGCCGTGGCGGTCTCGCGCTCGGCAACACTGACGATGTTGCCTGCGCGTCGCCGGGGATGCCGGAGACGGGCCTCCACGTAGATGGGAACCCAGTCGGGTTGTCGCCACGTGTCATGGCGCGCGTGGCCCGCATGTACTGGAGCGACGATGAGCGTTCGACCGTCAATGACGTAGCCTCCTGCGAGCGCCAAGCGGGGGAAGAATTCCTCGTCTGGACAGTAAGGGAGGGTTTCGTCAAATCGATCACTGGATCGTCGGAATACGAAGGCAGCCGCACTGGGCTTGCCGGACCCCAGCAGCTGTACGAGCGCATCGACTCCCCGAAGACACCGCTCATTGGATCCGCCGGTAGACGCATCCCGCCAAGGGCCGCTTGATGCGCCTGAGCGCGCCGCGAACAGGGTGATATCGTGCCAGCGTTCAAACGCGGATCTGGCGGCTTCGTGGAAGTCCGGCTCCACGTACTCATCCGCGTGCAGGATATGGACGAGTTCGCGGCTGGCGAGGGTCAGACAGTGGTTCCAGTTCGCCACGAGGCCGCGACGATGATCATTCTGTCTGACGATGAGCCGAGGATCACGCCCGACAGCAAGGGCCAATTCGTTCGGGGTGAACGGCTGTGGCCCATCAAGGACTGCCGTTATGGCGTCTTCTGACCCGGCGGACTCAAATGCAGAACTGATGCTGCGCGCGGCCGTCTGCAGCGGGGCGTTGTGAACAGGCACAAAGACATCGATCGACTGTCTTCGACGTGCTTCAACCATCATCGCGTAGTTGGCGCGCCTCGTACCACTCAATAGTCCTCGTCATGCCGTCATCGAAGGACGTGTCGGCCCCGAAGCCGAAGTAGTCTCGCGCCTTGGCTGTGTCGAGCGCCCGCCTTGGTTGCCCGTCCGGCTTCGTCGGGTCCCAACGTATCTCGCCCTTGAAGCCCGCTGTCTCAGCGATCAGCCCCACGAGCTTTCGGATGGTGATCTCCTGGCCCGTGCCCAGGTTGACCGGCTCGGGGCCGTCGTAGCGCTCGGCGGCGAGCACGATCCCCTCCGCGGCGTCATCGACGTACAGGAACTCGCGGGAGGCCGAACCGCTCCCCCACACGTCGATGTGGTCCGCCCCGCTCTCGATCGCGTCCACGCACTTCTTGATCAGCGCGGGGATCACGTGGGATGAGCGCGGGTCGAAGTTATCGCCCGGCCCGTAGAGGTTGACCGGCAGCAGGTAGATCGCGTTGAACCCGTACTGCTGGCGGTAGGCCTGCCCCTGGACCAGCAGCATCCGCTTGGCGAGGCCGTACGGGGCGTTCGTCTCCTCCGGGTAGCCGTTCCAGAGGTCGTCCTCCTTGAACGGCACCGGGGTGAACTTGGGATAGGCACAGACCGTGCCGATGGTGACGAACTTCTCCACCCCGGCTAGCCGCGCCTGCTCCATGAGCTGGATGCCCATGATCGCGTTCTCGTAGAAGAATCGGCCGGGGTTCTCCCGGTTGGCCCCGATCCCGCCCACCACCGCGGCCAGGTGGATGACCATCTGGGGCCGCCCGTCGGCAAGGGCCCGGTCGATCCCATCCTTCGTGCGCAGGTCGTAGTCCTTCGAGCGGGGCACGAAGATCGTGTCGGCGCCGCCGGCCTGCAGGCGGCGCACCACCGCCTGACCCAGGAAGCCGCCGCCGCCGGTCACCATGACCCGGCGGCCGGGCCAGAAGTCAGACACCGCTCACCACTCCCCGCTCGATGCCGGCGTCAGCCAGGTCGTGCTCCAGCATCAGGCGCACGAGGTCCCGGAACGTCGTCCGCGCCTCCCATCCCAGCGCGCGTCTCGCCTTCGAGGCATCGCCGCACAGCTCCTCCACCTCCGTCGGGCCGGAAGTAGCGCTCGTCGACGCGCACGTACCGCTCCCAGTCCAGGTCCACCAGCGCCGAAGGCCGACCTGGCACAGCTCGCGGACGGAGTGCATCTCGCCCGTCGCGATCACGTAGTCGTCCGGGCTCGGGCTGCTGGAGCATCAGCCACATCGCCTCGACGTACTCCTTCGCGTAGCCCCAGTCCCGCTGGGCGTCGAGGTTGCCCAGGAACAGGTGCTCCTGCGTGCCCGCGAGGATCGCGGCCACGCCGCGCGTCACCTTGCGGGTGACGAAGGTGCCGCCGCGGCGTGGGGACTCGTGGTTGAACAGGATGCCATTGCTGGCGTGGAGCCCGTAGGCCTCGCGATAGTCGATCGTGATGAAGTGGGCGAACACCTTGGCCACCGCGTACGGCGAGCGCGGGTTGAACGGGGTGGTCTCCCGCTGGGGCGTCTCGAGGACCTTGCCGTACATCTCGGAGCTGCCGGCCTGGTAGAAGCGGATCGGCCAGTCCGCGGTCCGCACGGCCTCGAGCATCCGGAGGGTGCCCATCGCCGCGGTCTCCGCGGTGAACTCCGGCATCTCGAAGCTGACCTTGACGTGGCTCTGGGCGCCCAGGTTGTAGACCTCGGCCGGCTTGATCCGGTGCAGGTGCCCGATGAGCGACGAGGAGTCGGTGAGGTCCGCGTAGTGCAGGAACAGCCGCGTCTCCGCCTCGTGCGGGTCCACGGTAGAGGTGGTCGATCCGCTCGGTGTTGAACTGAGCTGCTGCGGCGGATGAGGCCGTGGACCTCGTAGCCCTTGTCCAGCAGCAGCTCGGCCAGGTACGAGCCGTCCTGGCCGGTGATCCCGGTGATCAGCGCCTTCGGGCGCTCCGCTGCCTGGGTCATGCGGCTGCCTGCAGCTGTCCGGCACGGCGGCAGGCGATCGCGTCCACGAACCGCGCTGCTCGTTCGAGGCACACGGCGGACGAGGTATGGGCTGAAGCGTACGCCCGTCCGGCCGACCCAGCCGCCCGGCAAGATCCGCGTCATCCCGCAGCGCCCGGAGCGCGTCCAGGAGCCGTTCCGGCCGGCCGACGGGCGCCACGATCCCGCCACCCGACCGCTCGATCTCGGCGGCGGTCGCCCCGTCGGCGGCGACGGCGGCGACGACCGGGCGACCCGCGGCGAAGTACGACGTCAGCTTGCTGGGCAGCGACATGTCCACCTGGCTGGCGCGCTCGGACAGCAGGAGGACGTCCGCCGCGGCGAGCAGGCTCGCGTGGATCCCGTCCGGCTGGACGCCCAGGAAGTCCACGTTCGGCAGGCCGCTGGCGGCCTCCCGGATGGCCTCCGCACGATTGCCGCCGCCGGCGAGGACGAACCGGACCGGGTCGCCACGGTCGGCAGCGAGCCGCGCCGCCTCGACCACTTGCTCCAGCCCCTGCTTGTAGCCCATGTTGCCGGCGTGCAGGACCACCATGCGGCCGTCGTCCCAGCCGAACCGTAGGCGGGTCTGCTCGACGGTCAGGGCGGGTGGGGCAACCCGGCTCCAGTTCGGCACGTGGTGGACCGAGCCCGGCGCAACGCCCAGCTCCATCGAGATAGGGAGCGAACGCCAAACCGACGACCGCGACCGCCGCCGCGCGGCCGACGGCCCACCCCTCCGCCGCCTGCGTCACGCGCGCCACCCCCCACCCCCGGGCACGCCCGATTGCCGGGCCGCCGGGCCGATGAGATCCTGGAACAGGATCCCGTAGGGAGCGCCGGACCGTTCCGCCGAGGCCCTGGCCAAGACGCCCCCGCTGAGGCTGGGGACGATCCCCACGATCGCGTCCGGCCGCGGCACGGTCAACGCCGCCAAAATGCCCGTGAGGCCGAAGGTTGCCTCGTACATCGCCCGCCGCAGCGCGGACTGGGCCCGCGGCACGTAGTGGGCGGCCCGGATGACGTGGACGTCACCCACCATCTCCGTGAACCACGGCTGCCGGCGGGTCCCGCGCGCGAGCCGCCAGTCGGGGTAGTGGGGCAAGCCCGTGATCACCGTGACTCGGTCGCCGCGGCGAGCGAGATGCTCCGCGAGGCCGGCGGTATACGGCCCGATCCCGGTGAGCTCGGGGCGGTAGTTGATGCCGACGATCAGCACGTGCACGCGATCGCGCCTCCAGCCGCCGTCACGCTCGCCTGGCTCCGGTGCTCGGCGCCACGCCCGGCGCGTCGCCCTGCTTGTCCGTGCCCTTGGCGTCCGCGCCGTAGCCGCCGTAGTAGTCGTAGTAGTAGTAGTCGCCCGACATCGACTCCGACATCCGGTTGAGCGCCACGCCCAGGACCCGTGCGCCCACCTTGGCCAGCGCCTCGCGGCCGTTGCGCACGGCGCCGCTGCGGGTGCGGCCCGGCGTCGATCACGAGGACCGTGCCGTCGACGAGCGACGGACAGGATCGCGGCGTCGGTCACCGCCTGGAGCGGCGGGCTGTCCACGACCACGAACTCCGCGCTCGGCGGCCAGGCGCTCCATGACCGCGCGCATCCGGGTGGAGCGGAGCAGCTCGGCCGGGTTGGGCGGGCAGGGACCCGTGGTGAGGACCGAAGGTGCTCCTGCTCGGTGGGCAGCGACGGCGTCCCGCACCGCGACCTCGTCCGAGCGCAGCAGGTCGGTCAGGCCGACGGCGTTGGGCAGGTCGAAGATCTTGTGGACGCCGGGCTTGCGCAGGTCCGCGTCCACGAGCAGCGTGTCGTGGCCGGCCTGCGCGAACACGGCCGCGAGGTTGGCCGCGGTGGTCGTCTTGCCCTCGCCCGGGATCGCGGAGGTGACGAGGATGAGTCCGGGCGGGCTGGTCCAGGCTCGCGAACTCGATGTTCGTGCGCAGCGTCCGGTAGCCCTCCGCGGCCGGCGACCTGCGGGTACAGGATGGTGGCCAGCCGGTAGATCGGCGAGCGCCCCTCGTCGCCCTTCATCCGGATGATCGTGCCCAGGGTGGGCAGGCCGGCCACGGCCTCCACGTCGTCGGGCGACTTGAGGGTGTCGTCCAGGTACTCGAGCGAGGAACGCGATGCCGATCGCGAGCATCAGCCCGACCAGCGCGGCGAGCAGGGTGTTGAGCAGGACGCGCGGGCTGGACGGCTGCGTGGGCGGCACGGCCGCGTCGACGACGGTGAGCAGGTTGCTGCCGCCGCTGGAGCTGAACCCGAGCAGGGTGGCGTAGGTCTGGCGCAGCTGGACGAGCTGGGCCTGGAGCGACTGGAGCTGCGCCTCCTGCTCCGGGGTGCGGGGCTGGAGCCCGGTCAGGCGCTGGACCTCGGCCTGCGGTGTCCTGGATCTGCTGCTGGGTCGCCTGCAGGTCATGCGTCGACGGACTGCTGCGACCTCGCGTCGTGGCCGGTCAACGGCGGGCGACTGAGTCGATGAGCTCGTCGGCGACGGCGTTGGCGATGGTGGCCGCGCTGGACCGGGTCCGGGTCCGTGACGGTGATCGTCACCAGCGTGCTGTTGGTCGGGCGCGTCCGCGCTGACGACGCTTGCGCAGCGCCTCCGGGGTGGTGTCAAGGCCGACGCGGTCGATCACGCCGCGTCAGGAGCGTGCCCGGTGGTGGCCAGGTCCGCGTACGTCTGCGACAGGCGCTGGCTGGCCAGCAGCTGGTTGTAGTCGGTGCTGGTGGACTGGAGCGACTGGCCCACGATGAGGGTGACCTTGCCCTCGTACAGCTTGGTCAGCGAGCTGCTGACGAGGTACGAGGCGCCGCCCGCGAGCAGGACGCACGCGATGAGCAGCCACAGCCAGCGGCGGAGGACGGTCAGCGAGCGGCGTGCGTCCATCTAGCGGTCGTCCTCCAGCCGGGCGGGGCGGGGTGCGGGATGCGAGCGCACTCGGCCCGAGTATAGGGACCCGCCCACGAGGGCCGGTGCGGGTGGGGGGTGCCGGGGCGGGCCATCTAGGGCGTCTCCGGGGCCGGGCGGTAGCGGACGACGACGACGATGTCGCGATCGAAGGTCGTGTCCACGGTGGCGGTGTCGCCGCTGATCGTCGAGCCCGGGGCTGGCGTCGAGGAACGCTGGCGCCCGGTCGGCAGCGTGATCCGGAGTGGAGCGGCCCGGCGCGCAGGCCGGGCTGCTCTGGATCGTGAGCCGGTAGGTGGCCACGCCGTCCTCGCCGAGGTCCGCGGGTACGGGCTGATCCAGCGGTAGCTGGAGGTGCGCGGATCCGGGCGGGATCCGGAAGTAGTTGGCGATGACCATCCGGCCGCTCTCGTCGCCATGTCCGAGGGCGCGGTGAGCGCGGGATTGGTGCCCGCGCGTGACCGCCTCGAGCCGGCTCCGCTCGGGCACGTACAGCCGGAAGTACATGCCCAGCGTGCGTCAGCTTCTCGAGCGTCGGCAGCTCGCGATAGGGCCTGCGCCGCATCGCGACTCGATGCTGTTGGTCCAGCCCGCCGTGAGCGTGTTGTCCGCGTTGCCGTACGGGTCCAGCTTGACGTCGAGGTCCAGCGAGCGGTCCGTGACGGCGTTGAGCTTGGACACCGGCGACACGTTCGAGTCCACCGGGTAGAGGTAGTCGCCCGCGATCCTGGCGGATGGCGCCGTCGAAGCCGAGCCTCGCGATCGCCGCCTGCTCCGCGGCCGGGTCCGCGAACCACGCGAGCAGCAGGCGGCCGGCGCTGAAGGCGTCGCCGCGTCGCGGCGAGGTCCGTCCAGCGCGGCGGGCGGCAGGGCGAGCAGGGCGGTGAACAGCTGGTCCGCGAACGCGGACAGGAACTGCTTGCGATTGGTGCCCGGGTCCGTGGCGACGCGGGTGTTCTGGAGCACCTTGAGCGTGGTCTCGCCGCTCGGCGATGGTCACGCCGTAGTCGGGGACCGTGACCGGCCCGGTGACCTTCAGCAGCTGCGTCGATCGTGTAGGTGGTGATGCCCAGCACGCCGTCGATCGGCCCGGCGCCGCCCTCGTTGCGGTAGAGGCGGACCGCCTCCTGGGCGCTGGTCGGGAAGTCCGGCGACCAGTTGGCGTCGGCCAGCTGCCACGGCTGCTTGGGGCCCAGCAGGTAGCGGCTGAGCGGGCCCGGGCGCCTTGACGAACGGGTAGTCCCACGGCAGGTCGAACAGGGCGATGTCCTGGAACGTCCGCTCCGTGATCCGGCCCTTGTCGAAGGTGAGCAGCCCGAAGCTGCCGATGAACCCGCCGGTCGGGCGCAGCTCGGCGGGGTTCTGGGTGAGCACGAGGTACCGGCGCGGGCCGTCCCAGCCCAGGATCCCGGGCAGCGTGTCGTCCAGCTGGGCGTAGGCGTGGAGCGCGGGCCGTAGTCGCGCGAGGCGCTGGCGCCATCAGGTCCCGGATCTGCGCGATGGGGCCCGGCAGGCCGGCCGGGGTCGCCGGCCAGCGCGGCCTGCGCCCGGTCCACGGCGGCCAGGATGCGGTCCACGTCGTCGCGGCCGGTCGCCATCAGCTCCACCAGCTGCGGCAGGGCGCTCCCCTGTCCCCCATCGGTCGCGGCGGCCGCCGCCTGCTGCTCCTTGATCGTCGACGATACCGGTCCGCGAGCGCGAGCCCGGCATCCGCCGCGTCCAGCAGGGCCCCGCCCGCGGCGCGCGACGCGTCCGCGCCGGCGACCGCGTCATGCGTGGGCGGGAGCGCGCGGGCGAGCGCGACCAGCGGGTCGCCGGTGAGCAGCGCGTCCAGCCGCTGTGAACGGTCGCGCGCGTCGGCTTCGTCCGCGCGCAGCGCGATCGAGCGCCGGGCGGTCGAGGCCCAGGCCCGCCGGTCTTCGCCCGGCTCGACCATCTGCTCGAGGTCCGTGCGCAGGTGCGGGCATCGTCCAGCGCGGGCAGGTAGCGGAACAGCGGCCAGCGCCCCGCCGGCGAGGACGAGCAGCAGCGACGACGGTCCCGAGGCCGAGCAGGACCGCGCCGCCGGGTGTCGGCTGCGGCGGCGGCGCCGGTGCTCGCGCTCCCCGGCGTCATGGAGGGGATGGATGGCCCCGTCACGGCGCAGCCGATGCGGTCAGGGCCGGCGCTCGCGCTCGCTCCGGCGCCGGCACGCGCGATGACGATGAACCGCGGCGCGGTGGCGGTGTACGAGGTCGAGGTCTGGAGGGTCAGCTGCTCCGTGGGCGTCGGGTCGAGGTACTGGAGCGCGTTCCAGGGGACCTTGGGCAGCACCTGGGTCACGACGTAGCTCGCGGGTGGTGCCGTCGACCAGGTCGAGCAACACCTCGTCCCCCACCTTGGCCTTCCACAGCGTCAGGAACATCCCCGTCTGGGCGTGGGCGTAGATGTAGATGTTGGTCCCGCCGCCCGGCCAGCCCGAGTCCCGGGTAGTGCGCGGCCTTGTTCATCGGGGCGTCGATCCCGTCACCCTCGACGATCCGGAGGTCGATCCCCAGCCGCGGCGATCCGGATCCGGCGCGCGACGATGCCCTCGGGTTGGGCGACGCGGTCGGCGCCCGGGGTGACGGTGGGGACGGCGGGCAGGCGTCCCGGCGGGCGTCGGGCGGTGGCGGGCGTCGGGCGGGCGGGACGCCGGCGGTGACCGGCGGCGATCCGGGGCTGGTCCGTCGGCCGGCGCGCCGCCGATCCAGCGCCACGAACGCGGCAACGCCGGCGAGCGCGACCGCCATGACCAGGAGCACGGCACGCCAGGCGGCTGCGGTCGATGCCCAGGAACCGTGCCAGCCGGCGTGCCGGCGACGAGCGCCGCCTGCGCCGGCGGCGCTGCGGAGGTCGGGTCGGTCATCGGCCGTCCCGGCCGCTCCGGTCGCGGCGCGCGTCGGAGGCGGGGACGGGATGACGATCATGGCGCGTGCTGCGGTCGGCGCGGCCGGAGATGGCGCCGGCCGGCGGAGTCGTTCAGCGGCGGTCCATGCGAGAAGCGGCGGAGGATCGTCCCCGACGCCGAGCAGGACGGCGAGCGCAGCGAGGAGCATGGCCGGGAAGGTGGACGCCGGGGCGGTATCCGTCCGCGGCAGCGCCTCGCCGGAGGATCGATGCTCACGGTTCCGGTGACCGGTCGTCTGCCGTCGCGCCGGGCACCACGGTCACCGTGCGGGCGAGCACGCGAACTGGACCGTGCGTCGTCGCGATGCCGCTGGCGTTGGTGGTGGTGCGGGTGGTCGAGGATCGTGTCGCCGGACACGTTGCCCGAGGCGAACGACCAGGCGACCGGCTGTCCCTCGATGGGAGCGCCGCTGACGTCCTGGATGAGCGCGGTCACCGTGATCGGCGTGCCGCACGTCTGCGCCCCGGACGGAGCCGAGACCTCCACGGTGGCCGCGACCTGGCCCGCGTACGCGGCGACCATGGCGACGACGACCATCGACAGCAGCAGGCCTCCCAGGAGTCCACGGAGCGGCGTGAAGCGATTTCGCATGAGCAACCTTCTTCCCTGCGCTCGGTTGCGGGGGGTTTGGGCCCCCACCGCGTGCCATGGTACTCCCGGATGGAAGCCCCCCGGCCATGCTGGATCAGCCCGTCCTCAACCGGTCGTCAACACGATACGGACTGACGGGCACGCGCGGTAGGGGCCAGACGGCCCTGCCGGGCGCCGACAAGGGTCCCCTTATCCGCCGGGGATCGTCAGTCGCTGGCCGACCACGATCAGGTTGGGGTCCTTGATCCTGTTGGCCGCGGCGAGGTCCGCGACCGTGACGCCGTAGCGCTGCGCGATCGAGGTCAGCGTCTCCCCGCGCTGGACGACGTGCACCAGCGGGGTCGGCACGGGCGTGGCCCTGGGCGTGGGGACGGTCGTCGGCGAGGCCGACGCGGACGGGCTCATGGCGGGCGGGGGCGGGGACGTCGAGGTGACGGGGGCGGCGGTGACGACGGGCGACGGTGACGAGCCCGCGGCGCCGCCGGCGACGGTGGCCGCGGGTCCGGGGCCCGAGCCGTTGAGCTGTCGTGCGATCCGCGACCCGAGCACGAGCCCCCCCAGCCAGGACGATCGCCAGCAGCACGACGAATGCCACCCACTGGGCGATCAGCGCGCGACGGCCGGCGCAGCCGGGCGGCCGCCCCGACGGGGCTCGGCGAGCGCCGCGGGCGCGACATGCTCGCCCGACACCCGCTCCAGCAGCTGCCCCCGGGCCGCGGCGGTCGTCGGCGGGTGGTAGCGGGGACAGTCGACGTGCTGGGCGGTCAGGCAGTCGCGCGCCTGCTTCGAGGCGTCGATGGTGAACGGTCTGGAGGTCGCGTGACACCGCTGGGCCCCGGACGGGAACGCGAAGTGGGTGTCCGGATCGTCGGCGAGCCCGAGATACGGGCAGTGGACGGGTCGCTCGGCGGCGCCGATCGACGCCGTCGTCGTGGTCGATGCGGTCGACGCGGTCGTCGCCGTCGTCTCCGTCGTCGAGCGCGGCCAGATCACCGGGTCGTCCTCGTCCGCGGCGGACCGGACACCGCCGGCCGGCGCGCTCGCGGTCGGAGCAGCCGCGACAGTCGGCCGGGCGCGGCATCCGGGGCCGGCCCGACGAGACGGAGCTCCGCGCGCAGCGCGGCTTTCAGCCCCTCCGGTGTCGACGGGTCGCCCGTCATCGTCGTGTACGCGGCGCCGACCTCGATCAGGGCGTGGGCGTCGGAGACGGCGATGCCCGGGACCCCGGCCCGCTGCGCGAGCTCGGCCGCCTCGTCGTTCGCGGCCCGGTGGGCCGCGCCGCGCGTTCCAGGCCTCGACCCAGTCGACCAGCGCCACCAGCTCCGCGTTGGCGGGGTCGAGCAGCAGCGACCGGCGGGCGTGGTCGAACGGGTGCGGGATGCCGACCAGGGCGCCCTGCTCGCGAGCGGCACTCGATCGCCTCACGCGCGGAAAGGTCACGGGGGAGCGGCCGCTCCAGGAACACGATCACGAGGTCGCCGTCGCGGGTCGCCACCTCGCAGCCGATGAGCACGCGCAGGCCCGGCGGCGCCGCGTCGGCGGCCCGCCACGCGCCGTCGAGCGTGTCGTGGTCCGTGATCGCGACGTGGGTCAGGCCGCGCTCGGCCGCCCGCGCGACCAGGGCGACCGGGTCCGCGACGCCATCGAAGCTGGCCCGGGTGTGGCAGTGGAGATCGACCCGTGCCGCCGGCGGCTGGGTGGGGATGGTGCCGGGCTCCCTCCCCTCGCCCATGGGTCAGCCCTGGGCCGCGGCTTCGGCGAGGTACTGGCGGGCGACCGCGCCCCGGACCTGGCGGATGTCCTCCTCGTACTTGAGGACGACGCCCAGCGTCTCGTCGACCATGTCCGGCTCGAGCTCGGTCGCTCCCAGCGACAGGAGGGCTGCCGCCCAGTCCAGCGTCTCGGCGACGCCCGGCACCTTGGTCAGGTCCGCGGACCGCAGCCGGTGGACGAACGCGACGACCTCGCGGGCGAGCCGCGCCGGGGCGCCCGGGACGCGGGTGGCCACGATCTCGAACTCCTTGGCCGCGGTCGGGTAGTCGATCCAGTGGTACAGGCAGCGCCGCTTGAGCGCGTCGTGGACCTCGCGGGTGCGGTTCGAGGTGAGCACCACGCGCGGCGGCTTGACCGCGCGGATGGTGCCGATCTCGGGGACGGTGACCTGGAAGTCGGACAGGATCTCGAGCAGGTAGGCCTCGAACTCCTCGTCGGCGCGGTCGATCTCGTCGATCAGCAGGACCGGCGCGTTGCCGTCGGTCGCCTCGAGCGCCTGGAGCAGCGGGCGCTTGAGCAGGAACTCGGGGCCGAAGATGTCGTGCGCCGAGGCCTTGGCGATCTCGCCTCGCGCCTCGAGCAGCCGGATCTCGAGCATCTGGCGCGGGTAGTTCCACTCGTAGACGGCGGTGTTGACGTCCAGCCCCTCGTAGCACTGGAGCCGGATCAGGCGCGTCTCGAGCGAGGCCGCGAGCACCTTGGCGAGCTCGGTCTTGCCCACGCCCGCCTCGCCCTCGAGCAGCAGCGGCCGCCCGAGCTCGAGCGCCAGGAACACCGTCGTAGCCAGCGACCGCTCCGCGATGTAGCCGTGGCGGCGGAACGCGTCACCGATGCCGTCGATGGACTGGGTGGCGGCAGGTCGCAGGTCGCGTGACGCAGGGTCGTCGGGGCGGTCGACGGTCGCGTCGCCCGCGACGGCAGGCAGGGGGTCGGGTTCCATGAACGCCGATGCTACACCGGCTCGGGGTCGCGGCCGGGCACCGGTGCTGCCGGCTGGTCGGCCGGCCCGGGTGGCCGGGCACCCAGCTCCAGCGACGCGGCGACCGCCTCGTCCACGGTCAACGCCTCGCCCTCGGCCCACGCGGACGCGAACGCCGGCTCGCCGAGGCGCGCCCGGACGGCGCCCAGGTGCTGGTCGAGCTGGCGCCGGTCGGCGGGCAGGTTGATGAACCCGGTCGCGCCCGGTCGCGGGCCGCGGCCGCCCACAGTCGGACGCGAGCCGATCGTCGCCCCGCGCGGCGGCCAGGCATCGCGGCGCCCTCGAGCGGCCAGCGGGCACGATCACCTCGCGCCCAGCGAGACTGCGAGCGGGAGCGCCGCGGCCAGGGCCGCCGCCGCCGCATCGAGCGCGCCCGGGCGACGTCGACCCGGACCCTGTCGCCAGCGTGAAGGCCATCCGCGCCGGTCGCCGAGGTCCCGGGCGATCGTCCTGCGAGCGTGCCAGCGGTCGGCGGCGTCGGCGTACCGCCCGAGGTCGAAGGCGAGCAGCGCCGAGTTGTGGAGCCCGACCGAGAGCCGCTGCTGGTCGCCGCTCCGCTCCCAGATGTCGATCGCCTGCTGGAGGGCGTCGACCGCCATCTCCGGCCGCCCGGCATCGCGCTCGACGAGGCCGATGTTGGACAGGGCAACCGCGATCGAGCTCTCGTTGCCGAGCGCCGTCTTGAGCTCCAGGCTCTCGACGAAGATCTCGCGGGCGCGGTCCAGGTCGCCCCGGAAGTGGTGGATGCCGCCCAGCGCGTTGAGCGCGGAAGCGATCCCCGCGGGCTCGCCGATCCGGCGCCGGAGCGCCAGGCTGTCCGAGACGAACCGCTCGGCCGGGCCGAGGTCCCCGGCCCCGAACGCGTTGGTCCCCAGCCAGTTGAGGACGACCGCCGTCGCCTCGTCGTCCGGCTCGGCACGCGCGATGACCAGCGCCTCGCGGAGGTACGCCTCGCCCGCCGGTAGTCGCCCTGGTACGAGGCGAGCAGCCCGGCGCCGGCCAGGGCCTTGCGCCGGTGCGCGGGCGGCGCGCCACCGGCGCGATCGCGAGCGCGGCCGCGAGGCGCAGCCGGCCCTCGGTGTGGTGGCCGCGGGTCCGCCAGAACTCGGCCAGCCGCCGGCCAGCCGGAGCGGCGAACGACCCGTCGCGCGCCTGCATCGCCCAGTCGAGCGCCTCGCGAATGTCGTCGTGCGCTGCGTCCAGGCGGTCGAGGGCCTCGACCTCGTGCTCGGTCGGCAGCGAGCGCCCGGCCCGTTCGGCCATCCGCAGGACCTCGTAGGCATGCGCCCAGCGCATCGCCACCAGCTCGCCCGAGCGGGCCAGCCGGTCGAGCGCGTCCGCGCGCACGGTACTGAGCATCGAGAACCTCGACCCGCCGGCCTCGTCCGGAGCAGCGAGGCCGCCACCAGCTGGCGCAGCCCGGCCTCGACGTCGGGCCCGAGCGGGCAGCAGCCCGCGGCGCTCGCCGCCGCTCGAGCAGGGCAGCCGCGCGGCGCCACGTCGAACGGGTCGGCCAGGACGGCCAGCCGGCGGAACAGGCGGAGCGCCGGCTCGGGCAGCAGCCCGAGGCTCCAGTCCATCGCCGCGCGAAGGCTGCGCTGGCGCTCCGGGGCGCCCCGTCCGGCCGGCCTTCGCGCCGGGGAGCCGCCGGGTCCGGCCGCGGCGGCCGGGTCGGCCGCGATACTGGGGTCTACCGCAGCGCCGCCGCCGGCGCGGTCGATCGCCCGGTCGATCGCCCGGTCGATCGGCCCAATGCCCTGCCCGGCCTCGGGCCAGGCGCCGGCCATCCGCTCGTCGAGCTGGTCGAGCAGCTGGTGGGGCGCGAGGACGTGCAGGGCCGCCGCGGCGAGCTCGATCGCGAGCGGGACGCCGTCGAGGCGGCGGCAGATGGTTGCGGCCAGCGCCGCGTTGGCCGGGGTGGCGGTCAGCTCCGGGCGGGCGGCCCGGGCGCGGTCCAGGAACAGCGCCACGGCCGGGTTGCCGGCGAGCTCGTCGCCGACGTCGTCCCCGTCGGGCACCGGCAAGGGTTCCACCCACACGACCTGCTCCCGCGGCACGCCCAGCGCCACCCGGCTGGTGGCGACGATGGTCGGGCCCGGCGTCCGCGTCCACAGGTTCGACAGCGCGGGCGCCGCCGAGCCGACGTGCTCGAACGTGTCCAGGACCAGCAGGGTGGGTGCCCGCCCGAGCGTCTCGGCCAGGGCGTCGGAGAGCGCGGTGCCGGGGTTGCCCGCGACCCCCAGGGCACCACCGATGGCCGGCAGCACGAGTGACGGGTCGCTGACCGCGTCGAGGGCAACGAACGCCACTCGCCCGGCGAACGCTGCCAGCTCGGACCGCGCGAGCTCCGTGGCCAGCCGGGTCTTGCCCACCCCGCCCACGCCCGCCAGGGTCACGAACGCGCGCTCGCCGCCCGCGACGAGCGCGCGCAGGCGGGCCAGGTCGTCGTCGCGGCCGATGAGGGTCGAGCCGGGCGGCTCGGGGACCGCCGACGGCCAGGCGGGGACCGCGGGCGCGGGCGCGGGGCCGCGCGAGGGGATCGGTTGGGGAGCCTCAGCCGTCGGGTGCATCGAGGTCCCGAGCATACGCGGGAAACCGGAACCGCTGGCTGCGGGTCAGGATCCCGCCGTGACCCAGCCGGGCGACGGTCGCGGCGCTCGCCGGCTCCCCCGCGACGAGGCGCGGCAGCAGCAGGTCCGCGGCGGTTGCCTTGGAGTACGCCCCGCAGCTGGGCAGGCCGACGACGGCGGTGCGGCCGACGCGCGCGAGCCAGAGCATGGAGCCGGGATGGGCCGGGACGCCGTGCCGGACGACCCTCCCGCCGAAGCGCCTCGACGGCGAGTGGGAACGGGTCGAGGGGATCGGTGCTCGCGCCCCCGGCGGTCAGCACGATGTCGGCGCGACCCCACCCGCGGACGGCAGCCGCCAGCGCGTCGGTGACGGCGGCGACTTCGTCGGGGACGTAGGCAATGCCGGTCACGGTGGCCCCCAGCCCGGCCGCCTTGGTGCGGACCGACGCCTCGAACCGCGCCCGGGCGGCGCCGGTGACGTGCTCCTTGACCAGCACGGCCATGCGCGACCGGCCGGAACGGCCGCAACCGGACCACCGGGCCGCCGCGGGCGGCGATCGCCTCCCCGCGCGCGAGCACCGCCTCGGGCACGAGGTGGGGCCCGATCTTGACGCTGGCCACGAGGTCGCCCGGGCCGACCACCTGGCCGTCGAACACCGTGAACACCTCGAGCGGGTCGACCCGGTTGAGGCGCTCGAGGGCGCCCAGGCGGACGGCGACGACGCCGGCGACCGCCGCCACGAGGTCGACCCGTGACTGCGCCGGGCCGCGCGGCTCGAGGGCCGGATCGCCGCCGCCCACCGCCAGCGCCAGGCGCAGCGCGGCCTCGTCCTCGTGGACCTCGTCGGGCCCGGGGACGAGCACGGTGACCGCGGGTCCCGGCGGCGCGGTCGCGAGGGCATCGAGATCGGGCGCGCCCAGCCGACGGCCCTTCGCCCAGCGCTCGCCCGCGACCGCGAGGTCGCGCGTCAGCACGGCCCCGACGAGGTCCCGCGGCAGGCGGCGGCCAGGGACGATCCGCTCCAGCCGCACCCGCCGATCCAGGCTTTGGGGACGCTCAGGCCACGCGGGCCAGCGCGGCCTCGATGGCTCGCCGGGCGAACACGACCGCCATCGCGCCGCGGTACTCGGCCGAGGCGTGGATGTCGGCGTTGACCTTGCGCCCGCCGATGACCCGGGCGGCGGCCGCGGCCACGTCATCGGGCGATCCCTTGGTGCCGACCAGCGCCGCCTCGACGTCGCTCGCCCGGTACGGGTGGTCGGCGACGCCCGTGACGCCGATCCCGGCCCATTCGATGACGTCGCCCGGGCCGACGATCAGGACGGCGCCGACGCCGGCCATGGCGTAGCCCGACGCCCGCTGGTCGAGGCTGGCATAGGCTGACCCGGCGTTGTCGAGCGGTGCCGGCAGCCGAGACCTGGGTCAGCAGCTCGTCGCTGCGCATGGCGGTCGCGAACGGGCCCTCGAAGAACCCGTCGGCCTTGACCGTCCGGGTCCCGCCGGCGGACTGGAGCACGAGCTCCGCGTCCAGGGCGAGGACCACGGCCGCCAGGTCGGACGCGGGATCCGCGTGCGCCACGGCGCCGCCCACGGTTCCCCGATTGCGGACCTGGACGTCGCCGATGTTGGGCAGCGCGTCGCGCAGCACGCCGTAGTGGATCGCGGGCGAGTCGATCGAGCTCCGCGTACGTGGTCAGCGCGCCGACCGCCAGCCGGCCGTCGTCGAGCCGCTCCACCCCGCGCAGCTCGCCCAGCCGGCCGATGTCCACGAGCGAGCCCACGGACGCGAGCCGCAGCTTCATCAGCGGCAGCAGGCTCTGGCCACCGGCGATGACCTTGGCTCCGCCGTCGGCCGCCAGCGCGCCGCAGCGCCTCGTCGACGCTGCCGGCCCGGGTGTACTCGAACGCCGCCGGGATCATGCCTGGCCTCCCTTCGCCGGCCTGGATGACGCCCCAGACCTTCTGCGCCGTGTACGGCATGTCGAGGTGCCGGACGCCCAGCGGGCTGAGCGCGTCGATCACGGCGTTGGCGACCGCCGCGGTGCTGGCGATGCAGCCGGCCTCGCCGACGCCCTTGACGCCCAGCGGGTTGACCGGCGACGGGGTGACCGTCTCGTCGAGCTCGAACGCGGGCAGCCACGACGCCCGCGGCAGCGCGTAGTCGAGCATCGAGCCCGATGAGCAGCTGGCCGTCGTCGCCGTAGATCGCGCCCTCCCACAGCGCCTGGCCGATGCCCTGGGTGATGCCGCCGTGGAGCTGGCCGTCCACGATCATCGGGTTGATCTTCTTGCCCACGTCGTCCACCGCGACGTAGCGGGCGAGATCGACCACGCCGGTCTCCTCGTCCACCTCGACGATCGCGACGTGGGTCCCGAACGGGAACGTGCAGTTGGGGGTGTCGTGGTAGGCAGTCTCGTCGAGGTAGGGCTCCATCCCCTCGGGGGTGTCGAACGCGAGGTCGAGCGCGAACGCGATCTCCTGGATCGTCTTCTTCTTGTCGGGCGAGCCCTTGACCCGGTACTCGGCGCCGTCGACCTCGATGTCGTCGGGGGTGGCCTCGAGCATGTGGGCCGCGTAGCGCCGGGCCTTCTCGCGGATCTTGGCCGCCGCCTTGAGCGCGGCACCGGTGCCCACGTTCGAGGTCCGCGCTGCCGTACGAGCCGTAGCCGAACGGGGTGCCCTGGGTGTCCGAGTGCTGGACGACGATGTCGTCCATCGGGACGCCCAGCTCGTGGCTGATGATCTGGGCGTAGGTCGTCTCGTGGCCCTGGCCGTGGGGCTGGGTGCC
Organism: uncultured Chloroflexia bacterium; assembly: GCA_963741915.1. Lineage (GTDB taxonomy): Bacteria > Chloroflexota > Limnocylindria > Limnocylindrales > CSP1-4 > CAIXZV01. The sequence goes on from CAVUJW010000009.1 coordinate 201,121, forward strand.
CGAGCGTGACGACGATCTTGCCGGTGAGGTGGACCTTGATGTTGGCCGACTCCCACATCGCGGCGCCCCAGCCCTCGCCCACGGCGCCGATCCACTTCGAGGGGCGCGACCCCGCAGACCTCGATGTAGGTGGAGAGGCCGACGCCCAGGAGCTTGCCGCGCGCCTTCGCGTCGGCCTTCTTCGCGGCCATGTCCGGCCGTAGCCGGCATGCGCGAGCGCCTTGTCCAGCGCCGGCTCGTAGTTGCCCGAGTCGATGTACAGCTTCGAGCCGTTGACCGCGGTCAGCAGCCCGCTCGGGTTGTCGTACGGGAAGGCGTCGGGCGGGAGGAAGTTCGCGCGCCGGACGGCCGCGGGATCCATGCCCCAGCTCGTCCGCGACGAGGTCCATCGCCCGCTCCACGACGTAGGTCGCCTCCGGCCGGCCGGCGCCGCGGTAGGCGTCCACGAACGTCGTGTTGGTGTAGACGCCGGTCACCTCGCAGTGGACGTTGCGGGATCTGGTACGGCCCGGCGAGGATGCGGCCGTAGAGCGTCGTGGGGATGCCCGGGCCGATCGTGGACAGCCGGCCGCCCAGGTTGGCGTACGTCTTCACGCGAAGGCCCTGGACCTCGCCGGTCTGCTTCGTGGCCGCCACCTCGACGTACGTGATGTGGTCGCGGCCGTGGATCGTGCTCTGGTAGTTCTCGCGCCGCGTCTCGACCCACTTCACGGGCCGGCCGCCGATCGCCTTGCTGGCGAACATGCACCAGCGCCATGTCCGCGTAGCAGAAGATCTTGGTGCCGAACGCGCCGCCCACGTCGGGGCTGATGCAGCGGACCTTGTGCTCCGGGATGCCCATCACGAAGATGCCGTCAGCAGGAGCCGCTGGATGTGCGGCGTCTGGCTGGACATCCAGATCGGTGTACTCGTCGGTGCCCGGGTTGTACCAGCCGATGTCGCCGCGGACCTCCATCGGGTTCGGGATCAGGCGCTGGTTGACGAGGCGCTGGCGGACCACGACCTCGGCCGTCCGCGATCGGCTGCTCCGTCCCGGCCCTGTCGCCGACCGACCACTCGAACACGACGTTGTTGGGCGCGTTCTCGTGGAGCTGGGGCGCGCCCGGGCTGGGTCGCCTTCTCCGCGTCGACGACCGCCGGCAGCGGCTCCCAGTCGACCCGGATGCTGCTCCAGCGCGTCGACCGCCTGCTCCGGCGTCTCGGCGACGACGGCGGCGACGCCCTCGCCCGTCCACTTGACGTCGTCGGTGGCGAGGACGCGCGGGGTGTTCGACGTTGTTCTGGATGCCCGTCGCGCCCCCGGCGGGCCAGGCGATCGGCAGCGGGTTGTACGGGATGTCGGCACCGGTGAAGACGGCGATCACGCCGGGCATCGGCCCGCCGCGGCGCTGGTGTCGATCGAGCGGATGTTCGCGTGGGCGTACGGGCTGCGCAGGATGGCCATGTGGGCCATCCCGGGCAGCTTGATGTCGTCGAGGTAGCGCCCCTTGCCGGTGATGAACGCGGGTCCTCGACCCGCTTGACGGGGAGCGCCCAGGACGTCGGTGGTCACGTCGCTCCTCCTCAGGCCGTCGCGGCCGCGGCTGCCGGGTCGCGCCCGTCGGCTGCGGCCGGGTCTCGCCGTCGCGGCCGCCGATCGCGATCCGGGCCGCCTCGCGGATCGCGAGGACGATGTTGTGGTAGCCGGTGCAGCGGCAGATGTTGCCCTCGAGCGCGTGGCGGATCTCGGCGTCGTCGGGATCGGGGTTGCGCCTCCAGCAGGTCCGCCGCCGTCATGATCATGCCCGGGCGTGCAGAACCCGCACTGCAGCCCGTGCTTCTCCCAGAACGCCGTCTGGAGCGGGTGGAGGGTCGCCCTCGGTGCCCATGCCCTCGATCGTGGTGACCGAGCTGCCGTCCGCCTGCGACGGCGAGCACCGTGCAGCTCTTCACGGCCCGCCCGTCGACATGGACCGTGCACGCGCCGCACTGGCTGGTGTCGCAGCCGACGTGCGTGCCGGTCAGGTCCAGGTCCTCCCTCAGGACCTGGACCAGGAGCCGCCTGGGCTCGACATCCACCTCCCTGCGCTCGCCATTCACCTCGAGCGCGACGTGCTGCTCGGCCACCGGGACGACCTCCTTTCCCCCGTCGGGCGGGGGTGGCGACGCGGGAGTGGCGCGGGGCCCGCGGACCGGGTCCTGCGACCGTGGCGATGTGGCGGGTGCTCCTCCGTGGACCGGTCCGGTTGCGGTGCGCGGGGTGAGAGCCGGATGGTGGCACCGTGGCGATCAGGGCGCAACCGGGTTGCGGTTGGTGGCCCCCGGTGCGGGGCGGGGGCGGGGGCGGCGGGCGGCGAGCGGCGAGCGGCGGTTCGCTTCGCGGCTCGCGTAGAGCAACGGGACCTTCGCGGCTCGCGTGGAGAGCACTCCAGCGGATATGGCGGCTGGCCCTGACCCGGAACCGCTGATCCGCTCGCGTGCGGAGCAGACCGGCGGCGGAACCGCCCGATGGCTCGACGGGAGAGCCACCTGGCGGACCTGGCGGCGCGGAACCGCTGCAGTGCTCGCCGGGCGATCCGTGGGCAGAGCGGAGATCCGCGGGCAGAGCGGGCGATCCGTGGGCAGAGCGGGCGATCCGCGGGCAGAGCGGAGGAGCCGCGGAGCGCTGGCCGGGAGCAACGGGACCTTCGCGGCTCGCGTGGAGAGCACTCCAGCGGATATGGCGGCTGGCCCTGACCCGGAACCGCTGATCCGCTCGCGTGCGGAGCAGACCGGCGGCGGAACCGCCGATGGCCCGCCGGGAGAGCCACCCGCGGGATGTGGGCGCCGGAAACCGCTGCAGTGCTCGCCAGGAGAGCCACCTGGCTGATGTGCTCGCCGGGAACCGCTGCGCGGTTCGCCAGGAGAGCACCGGGGCTGACGCCGGGGGCCCGCCCCGCGCGACGCGGAGCCTACGGCGCCTGAGGCTATGGCTTGCGGCGGCGGTTGCGGCGGCCCAGGCCCATGGGGTAGGTCCGCGGGTCGAGGCCTTCGGCGACCGCTTCGGCGGGCGGCAGGGTGGCGAGCCCGGCGGCACGGGCGAGGACTTCGAGCACCGCACCCGCCTCGGCCGGCGCCAGGTCCACCAGCGATGACGCGTTGGTCACGCCGACCCGCTCGGGGCCGCGACCGTTGGCCGACGCGGCGTACTGGGCTGCCCATACCACGGTCGGCACCTGGTCCTGGCCCGACGGCGCCTGGAGCGCTCCGCACACCACGCCGCGGTCGCCGGCCGCCGCGCGCACCAGGTACCAGTTGTCCGGGCCGGCCACGAGGTCGAACAGGTAGGACCGATAGGGTGCCGAGAGGATCGTCGCGGCGCCGACCCCCCACGCCGATCCCCCGACGATCACCAGCATCGCGTGCAGGTCCGGCGCAAGCGCGAGCAGGCGCTGCTGCGCCACAGCGAACAGGGCCCGCTCGCCGTCGGCCGCGCCGATCGAGACCGCGGCCGGCTCCTCGACCAGGACCATCGGGCAGCCCGCCGCGGCGAGCGCCCGGAGCTCCCCCGCCAGAACATCCGCGAGCTCCAGCGTGAACGCCGAGCGCCCCTCGGCATCGCCGTCCGCCTCGACCCGCCGGCCCAGCGAGTACGGACCCGGCACGGGCTGGGCGACGATGCGCTCGGTCAGCGCGGCGGTCGCGCGCCAGGTCCGGGCGAGCAGCCCCGTGTGGCCGGTATCGCGGCTGGCCAGCGCCCGGAGCACCGCGGCGCCCATGTCCGCCCAGCGGACCTGCCCGTCGGTCACGAGATCGATGCCGGCCGCCTCCTGGGCGCGGACCGCGTCGACCGCCAGCTGGTCCACCGCGGCGCGCAGCCGCGGCTCCGCATCACCGCCGGCCTCCTCCCCGGCCGCCTCGGCCTCGAGCGTCGCCACGTCCCGGCCGTCGGCCGTGACCCGCGGCCAGCGTCCGTTGAGCATCGCGAACACGGGTCAGCCCCAGGCGGCCACGCCCTGCGACCACAGGGCGAGGAACACCGCGGCCAGGATCAGCAGCCCGGCGATCCGGAGCGCCTGCGTACCACCCGTGCCGAACGCCTGGACGGTGGTCCCGGGCGTGGGACCGGGCCGCAGCCACAGCGAGCGGAGCGTGGGCACCCGGCCGGGCGCGAACAGGGCGCCCAGCCACAGGCCGGTCGCCAGGCCGCCCATGTGGGCCCACACGTCGACGATCCCCGACTCGACGAAACCGAGCACCACGTTGAGCACGGCCAGGGCCACGATCTGCCCGAGGAAGCTCCGGCTCCGACGGTCGAGCACGGGCCGGTGGACGAACTGGACGGCGGTCAGCACCCCGAACAGGCCGAAGATCGCGCCCGAGGCGCCCACGGCGTACTGGGCATCGCCGATCGCGAACGACGCCAGCGAGCCACCGAGGGCGGCGACCAGGTAGAAGCCCACGAACGCCACCCGGCCGTACAGCCGCTCCACGAACGGCCCGGCCAGCCACAGCGCGTACATGTTGAACAGCAGGTGCAGCGGGTTCTGGTTGATCGGAGCGTGGACCAGGGTGACGGTCCACAGTCGCCAGACCTCGCCCTGGGCGATCGCCACCTTGTCCATGGCCAGCAGGGCACCCAGGTCGTCACCGGCGGGGCCGGCGAGGTCGACCACCAGCGACACGATCGTGGTGACCGCGATCACGACGACCGCGAACGACAGGCCCATGTCGCCGCGCGCCCGGGCGAAGTAGCGGCCGGCCGCACCCCGGTCACCCGTCTCCTTGGACAGCCAGCCGAGGCGCGACGCGATCTCCGCCTTGTCGCGCTCGGGCGCCCGGCGGTCGGCCTCCCGGTAGGCGACGATCGCGCCGGCCAGGTTGCCTGCCCGGACGCGCGCGGCCGCGATGTTGCGCCAGGCAGCGTAAGTGGCGGCGTTCTCGGGCAGCCGGGCCGCCTCCTCCCAGGTGGCGAGCGCCTGGGCGTCCTCGTTGAGGCGATACCACGCCTCGCCCAGGCCGAGCAGCGCGGCGCCGGTGATCGCCGGGTCGTCGAACCCGATCACCCGCTGGTAGAGGCGGGCCGCATCGACGAAGTCCGCCGTGGTCATCAGCTCCGCGGCACGGTCCAGCGCCGCCAGCGCCTGCGCGCGAGGCAGCGGGCCGTCGTGCGCCAGCGCGGCCTGGAGATCGAAGGCTGTGGGATCGGTCACGCGGGCGACTGTACAGGAGCCGGGGGCCAGCGGCGTCGCCGGTAGACTCGCCGCCGGTGGACTCGCCGGTAGACTCGCACCCGATGTGCGGGCGGTTCACCCAGCAGCGGCCGACCTCCGAGATCGCCCGGATCTTCGAGGCGGACGACCTCGCCGACGATCCCGGCGGCCGGTTCAACGTCGCGCCGACGGACCCGGCGGCGGTCGTCGTGCAGCGCGACGACCGGCGTGCGGTCGTCCGCTACGGGTGGGGCCTGGTTCCCGGCTGGGCCGACGATCCTCGGATCGCGTCCCGCGCGTTCAATGCCCGGGCCGAGACCATCGCCACCAGCCCCCTGTTCCGCGACGCGTTCCGGCGACGCCGGTGCCTGGTCCCGGTTGACGGCTTCTACGAGTGGCGGCGGGAGGGCTCGGTTCGCCGGCCGCTGCGGATCCACGATCCCGGCGAGCGCGTGCTCGCCCTGGCCGGGCTGTGGACGGGACGGCGCGACCCGGCCAGCGGGGAGTGGCGGCGGACGTTCACCATCGTGACCACGCGCCCGAACCCGTTCATGGCCCCGATCCACGACCGGATGCCCGTCATCGTGCCGCCGGACGCCTGGGCCAGGTGGCTCGACCCGCGTCCCGCCGACCCGGGTGAGCTTCGGGCGCTGCTCGAGCCACGCGACGACATCGTGCTCGCCGCCTACCCGGTGCCGCCCCTGGTGAACAACGTGCGCAACGACGGCCCGGAGCTGATCGCCCGTCTCGAGGGCGCGCCGGAGCCGTTGCCCTGGCCACGACGCTAGGCCTCGCGCCGCTCCCAGCCGCCGCTGGTGGCCGCGGCGAACGCGACCTCGGCCGCCTGGCCGCGATCGAGCCCCGCCGCGTACCGCCCGAGCATCTGGGGGAACGCGTCGCCGTCCTCGTCGGGTGCCCGCAGCACCGTGGCATCGGCGGCAAGGGCCGCCGGCGGCTCGGCTGACTGGGACAGCGCGACGACGAGCCGGGCACCCGCGAAGCCCGCGGCCTCGGCACAGGCCGGGATGACCGCCGCCGGCGCGTCGTCGCTGACGACGAGCACGTCGAAGGAAGCCAGGTACTGGAGGCCCAGGCTCACGTCGGCGGCCTCGAGCCGGGGCGAATCGGACGAGGGCGCCTCGGACCCGGGCGCGGCGGACGGGGAAGCGCCGTCGGGCCCGTCGACCGGCGGCTCCCGGACGATCCGCGGCGTGGGCCGGGCAGGGTCGCGGAGCAGCGCGGCGTGACCCACCCCGGCCCTTGACAGCGCCAGCACGAGCTCGTCGCCGACCGGATCGTCGCCCGCCCGCCCGACCAGCTCGACCCGGGCACCGGCGCCGGCCGCGGCGATCGCGATCTCGCATGCATGACCCGCGGGGCCCGCGGGGTCGACCGGGTTCCAGGCCGGGGTGCCGACGACGATGATCACCGAAAGAGCCTACGGCACCCGAGACGGCCGCGTGGGGGCGGTGTTCGTCCGGCGTCGGCCGCATCGCTCTCCGCTCTCGCCTATCCTGTTCGCAGCGACCGGGCCTCGACCATCGGTTCCGGAGGAGGTGGACGCCGTGAGCTGGCGCGAAGCCGCGCTGCGGCTGGCCGGGCGGGGCTCGGCAAGCCCCCCGACGATCGTCCGCGAGTACGGCCGCGACAGCCTGCTCGTCTGGGCCAACCTGCTGCTCGCTCCGCTGTTCGCCGCGCTCGGGCTGCGGGTCGGGATCCAGTCCGAGGCGCAGCTTGCCGCCCGCATCGAGACCGACGCCACCGAGATGAGGAAGCGAGGCTACCTCGTCGCCTCGGTCCAGACCTTCACCCTGCCGGGCATCGCCGGCCGCCGCAGCGACGCCCACTGGTACCGGGTCACCTTCGAGGCGTCCCCGCCGCCCTCGCCGGGCTGACGTTCCGGCCCCGGCCGGCCCCGGTTGTCTGTCACACCACGATCTCGGGCCGGCTACCTCAGTCGTCGGACGTCGGGGACGGGGTCTGGGTGCCGGTGGGCACGGGCGTCTCGCTGGGCCGAGGCGTGTGCGTCGGCGAGCTCGTGTGATCCTCGCTGTCGTGCGACTCGGAGGTCGGGGACGGCGTGCGGGTGGGCGACGGCCGCTTCGTCGCGGTCGCGCCGCCACCATCACCACCGCCGCCCCCGCCGGCGCGATCCCCCGTGTCGTCCTCCTCGGGACCGGTAGGCTCGGGCGTCTCGACGTCCTCGGTTGCGGTCGGCTCGGCGCTGTCACCGGGCTCCTGGCTGGGCGACGGCGTGGCCTCCGTCGACGGCGGCTGCACGACGCTTGGCTCGCCCGGCGGGGTGGGGACGACGAGCGTGGGGGCCGGCGACGGCGTGGCGTGATCGCCGCCGAACAGGCCCAGGGCACCGGCGGTGGCCATGCCCGACCCGGCAACCAGCCCGGCGACCACGAGCACGAGGGCCAGGGCCTGGGCGCGGACGGCCATCGGGAAGCCCGGCCGGCTCATCACGCGCCACGCGTCGCGCACCGACCACAGGAATGCGGCCAACGCCCCGCGCCGGAGCGCGCTGCCGGCCGCGCGGGCTGGCGCGGGCAGCGGCTCGGCCGCCACCGCTGCCATGACGCGGTCGACGAAGTCCCCGGCGGGCTCGGCCACGGCGTGGGTTCCGAGCGCCTCGAGGTCGCGCGCGACCCGGGTCTCGGCGGTGAGCTCGTCCGGGGTCAGCCCGGCCACGTCGTCGAGCTCGCCCGGGCCGAACGGGCGCAGACCGCGATCGGAGCGGGGGCCGGTCATGCGTCGGCCTCCTCGAGGACGCGACGCAGCCTGGCCAGCCCGCGGTGGAGGTGCGTCTTCACGGTGCCCAGCGGCCGATCCGTGGCTTCCGCGATCTCGTTGAGCGAGCGCTGGGCGAAGAACCGCAGCGCGACGACCTCGCGGTACGGCTCCTCGAGCGCGGCGACCGCCGCCCGCAGGTGCGCGTCGCGCTCGGAGCGCAGGACGGCATGCGCGGGATCGACCGCGTCCTGGGTGCCGGCCGTGCGGTACCGCTCGCGGCCGGGGAGGTCGGCGTCCGCGGCGAGCGGGTCGAGCCACACCACCTGCTTGCGCTGGGCCGCACGGCGGACCGCCAGGCGCACGGCGATGCGCGCCAGCCACGCCCCGAACGGACCCTCGGAGCGCCACGAGGCGAGCGACCGATAGGCGATCACGAACGCCTCCTGGGCCACGTCCTCGGCCTCGTGCCGGTCACCCAGGATCCGGGCGCACGCCGCGACGACCGGCCCGCTCTCCCGCTCCACGAGGCGGCGGAAGGCGTCCCGGTTCCCCGCCAGCACGTCGTCGACGATCTGGCGTTCATCGATGATCGCTCCGGCTTCCCGCACGGTCATCCAGGTCCGGTCCGTCGGCCCATGTCCCTCCCCGCTGGGCGGGGCGTGCACGCGTTCGGGTGATCCCGAGGGTGCCGGGCCGGCACCCTCGGACATCATCGACGATCGGGGTGGCTTCCATCGCGCGACGGACGTCATGGGCCTCGGCGGGACCGTCGGGCCTAGTCCCCGTCGTCGCCGGTGCCGCCATGGGTGTCGAAGGTCTGGACGGCTCCGCCATCCGCACCGTCGGAACCACCATGGTCCGCGTCTCCGCTGTGCTGGTCTTCCTGTTCGCCCTGGTCGTCCTGGTCCCCCTGGTCGCTCGAGGAGGAGCCCTCGTCGTCGCCCTCGCTGGCGTGGTGATCCGGCGCGGACGTCGCCTCGGGCCTGGCGTGGTCGCCTGGTGCCTGATGATGCTCGGGCTCCGGGGCCTCGGTGGGCTCCGGGGTCTCGGTCGGCTCGGCGGTCCCGGTCTCGGACAGCGCCGGCGCTTCGGGCGTCTCGGTCGGCTCGGCGGTCTCGGTCGGCTCCGGGCTCTCGGTGGGCTCCGCCGTCTCCGTCTCGGTGAGGGCGGCGGGCGCCGCATCGCCGCGGTGCGACCCGGCCACGAACGACGACGTGGCGAAGGCCGCGCCGGCGACGAGGACCAGGGCCACCATCGAGGTGCCGATCGAGCGGATGAGCCGGTGGGTGGACTGCATCGGTTGGGGCGCTCCGTCAGCTGGTGCGACCTCCCTCGCGTGGGGTCGCTTCACCCTGTCCGAGGCAGCGTCCGATCGGAATGTTTCAGCGGCCAGGCCCCGACGCCCCGCTCGCCGGCGTTCAGCGACCGGCGGACGCGCCCCGCGTCGCGCCGTCCCCGGGCTCGTCGCCCGGGTCGGCCGGCTCGTCGGAGCCCGGCAGGCCCGGTTCCTCGGCCCCTTCTGTCGGACCCGCATCGCCGGCATCGACCGGCCCCGCCTCCTCGCCCGGATCGCCGATCGCAACGGGCGCCGTGGGATCGGGGTCGCGCACGATGTCGATGGGGCCCAGCGCGGCCGCCGCCAGCGCGTCGCCGAACTGGTCGTGGTCGCCGACCAGGACGATCGCGGCCGATTCGGGCCGGATGTGCTCCCGGGCCACGCGCCGCACGTCGTCCGCGGACACGGCCTCGATGGCCGCCCGGTAGCGGTCGAGCTCGTCGTCGGGCAGGTCGTGGACGAACAGCCCGGCCAGCGAGCCGGCGACCGGCCCCGGGGTCTCGAACCGCAGCGGGAACACGCCCACGAGGTAGTCCCGGGCGGCCCGCAGCTCCGCGTCGCTCACCGGGGCCTCGCGGATCCGGTCGAGCTCGGCCATGAACTCGCCCAGGGCCGCGACCGTGACCTCCGTGTTGACCGCCGCCCGCGCCGAGAACGGGCCCCGGCCGCGCCGCAGGTCGAACCCCGCGCTCGCGCCGTAGGTGTAGCCCTTGTCCTCGCGCAGGTTCATGTTCAGCCGTGAGTTGAACAGCCCGCCCAGGATCGCGCTCATCACCGACACCGCGTGGAAGTCGGGGTGGCGTCGCGGCAGGCCCGGGTGGCCGATCCGGATCTCGGTCTGGACTGCACCCGGCCGATGGACGACGCGGACGAAGCGCTCCTCGACCGCCGACGTGTCGTCGATCGGTCCGTCGCCCGTGACGGCCGGGTCCGTGGACGCGATGGACGCGGCGGTCGCGCCGTCCGTCCAGTCGCCGAGCTGCGACTCCGCCATCCGCACGACGTCGGTCACGTCGATCTCGCCCGCGACGGCGAGCGCGGCACGAGACGATGAGAAGCCGCCGGCGTGGATCGCGCGCAGGTCCGCCGCGGTGAGCCTCGCGACCGTCTCCGCGGTGCCCCCCGATGGCCGGTGATAGGGGCTCGTGGACCGGTAGATCGCATCCACGAACGCCTCGTCGGCGCGGCGGCGCGGGTCGGCCCTGGCCTGGAGCAGATCGGTGAGCCGCTCGTCGCGGATCCGTTCGACCTCGGCGTCGGGGAACGCGGGCACCCGGACGACCTCGGACAGCAGCGCCAGCGCCGCTTCGAGCCGGGTCGCCGGCACGTCGAGGCCGGCCGAGGTCGCGTCCCAGCCCGCCTCGGCGTGGAGGGACGCGCCGAGGCGCTCCGCGGCCTCCACCAGCGCGATCGCGTCGCGGACCTGCGTGCCCTCGGTGAGGCCGCGGGCGGACAGCACCGTCGCCCCGCCCAGCGCGTCGGGCTCGTCGACGGCGCCCGCCCGGGTGACCAGCGTGGCGGCGATCAGCGCCCGGCCGGGCATGGGCGTGACGATGACCCGCAACCCGTTGGCCAGCGCGGTCCGGATGGTGGTCGGGAACTCGTAGTGCCGGGGATGGCCCGGCACCGGCCGCACCGAGATCAGCTCGCCCCGGTGGCTCATGCGCCAGCCTCCCCTGCCCCGCCGTCCTCAGCCGCCCCGTCGCCATCGGCCGCCCCGCCGCGATCGGCGCCCTCGCCATCGCCGGCGATCGGGAGGTAGGTCAGCACCACCCGGTTGTCGGCCCGGAACACCGCCCGAGCCGCGTCGCGGATCTGCTCCGCGGTGACCGACAGGTAGCGCGGCAGCAGGGTGTTGACCAGCCCCGGATCGTCGAACAGCGTGGCATACATCGACAGCCGGTCGGCCCGCTCCTCGACCCGGGACAGGGCACCCAGCTCGTCGGCCTCGGTCAGCGCCTTCGCCCGCGCCAGCTCGTCCTCGCTGGGCGGCTCGGCAGCGAGCCGCTCGAGCTCCTCCATGAACACCGCCTCCACCCGGTCGACGTCGATGCCCGGCCGCACCGTGGCCCAGCCCAGGAACACCGAGGCCCCGCCGGTGAACGGCAGGGTGAACACCGCCACGTCCTGGGCCAGCCGGTCCTCGCGGACCAGCCGCCGGTGGAGGCGGCTGCCCTTGCCGCCCGACAGCAGCTGGGAGGCGATGTCGAGCGCGTCGAGCCGGTGGTCGCCGAACACGGGCGCCCGGTAGCCGACGTACACCCGGGGCAGCGGGACGCGGTCGGTGACCACCTCGCGGCGATCCTCGCCCAGGAGCTCGGGCAGCGACATGTCGGGCAGCGGCGGGATGTCGGGGTTGGACGGGATCGGCCCGAAGTAGCGCTCGGCCCATGCCCGGACCTGCGCCCGGTCGCAGTCGCCGACGACCGAGATCACCGCGTTGTTGGGCACGTAGTAGGTGCGGAAGAACGCCCCGACGTCCTCGAGCGACGCGGCATCGAGGTCCTCCATCGATCCGATCGTGGGGTGATGGTAGGGGTGGGTCTCGGGGAACAGGTGGCCCAGGAGCTTCTCGTTCCAGGTCCCGTAGGGCCGGTTGTCGTAGCTCCAGCGCTTCTCGTTCTTGACCACCTCGCGCTGGTTGTCGAGGTTCTCCTGGCTGAGGGCCTCGAGCAGGGTGCCCATCCGGTCCGCCTCGAGCCACAGGGCGAGCTCCAGCTCGTGGGACGGCATCGTCTCGAAGTAGTTGGTCCGGTCCAGCCAGGTGGTGCCGTTGAGCGTGCCGCCCGCCGCCTGGACGAGGGCCATGTGCTCCGCCTTCCCGACGTGGGCGGACCCCTGGAACATGACGTGCTCGAACAGGTGCGCGAACCCCGTCTTGCCCGGGACCTCGTGCTTGGAGCCGACGTTGTACCAGACGTTGACGGCGACGACGGGAGCCAGGTGGTCCTCGACGACGAGCAGGCGCAGGCCGTTGGCCAGGCGCTCGTCGCTGAACTCCACGACGGGTACGGGCATGCGCGAAGGGTCCTCGGGCGAAAGGTGGGTCGCCCCGATTGTAGGCTGCGAGGCCGGATGGGCGGTCCGATGCGGGCTGGATGGGCCGTCCCCGGCGGTCCTCGGGGTGCGACCATGGGATGCGGCGACCGTCGTCGGGCAGCCCGTGGCGTGCTCCCGGCGCGGGGTCGGGCACCTGGGAGGGTCGAATGGCAATGGACACGCGGCGGAGCGGCGCCTGGGGCCCGCTGGTCGTGGGGGTCGTGCTGCTGGTGTTCGGCGGCGGGCTGCTGCTGCAGAACCTGGGCATCGCGTTCCTCGACTGGGGGCTGCTGTGGCCGCTGGTCCTGGTCGCCATCGGCGTGGTGCTCCTGATCGGCGCGCTGCGCGGACCGGTGACCCGCCGCGGTGGGCTCGCGCGCGCCACGGTTCCCGCGGACGGGGTGGACCGCCTGGAGCTGTCGCTGCGGCTCGGCGCGGGACGCTACCGGCTACGCGCCGGTGGCCCGTCGCTGGTCGATGCCAGCTCGCCCGAGGCGACGATCGCCCACTCGGTCGAGCGGATCGGCGGCCTGGCCCGCGTTCGCCTCTCGACCTCGATCGAGACCTGGCCGTGGGCCTGGCGCACCGGCACCGACTGGATGATCAGCGTCGCTCCCGGGGTGCCGACGATGGTCGAGGTCCAGGCCGGGGCCGGGGCGTTCGACTTCGACCTGTCGGGGCTGGCCGTGGCGTCGGCGTCGATGAGCATTGGGGCGGCCGAGCTGCGGGTGGTCCTGCCCCACCCGCGCGGCGAAGTGCCGATCCGGGTGGAGGGCGGCGCGGCGAGCTTCACGTTCGAGGTGCCGGCGGGCGTCGAAGCCCGGGTGACGACGACGGGGCTGGTCACGACCAACGGTCCGTCCCAGACGCCGGGCTACGCGACGGCGGCGGACCGGGTCACCGTCTCGGTGACCGGCGGCGTCGCGGCGGTCCGGGTGGTGCGCGCCGGCTGAGCATCCGCGGCTGCGTCCGCCGCCGCCGGACGAGGCTGCCACGCCGTCAGGCCATGGGCGTCAGGCCGTGGCACCTGCGCCCCGGTCGACGTTGGCGAGCCAGGCGAGCACCGCGAGCACCCGCCGGTGGCCCAGCGGCCCCTGCTCGAGCTGGAGCTTCGAGAACACCTGGCTCACGTGGTACTCGATGGTCTTGTCCTCGATGCCCAGCGCCTCCGCGATGCCCCGGTTGGAGCGGCCCTCGGCCATCAGCCGCAGCACATCGCGCTCCCGGGGCGTGAGCTCGTCGAGCGGCCCGGGCGGTCGCCTGCGGCCGATGAGCCCGGCCACGACCTCGGGGTCGATCACCGAGCCGCCCGCCACCAGCCGCTCGAGCACCGCCACCAGCTCGCCGATCCGGGTCACCCGGTCCTTGAGCAGGTAGCCCAGCCCCGCGGGGTCGTCACGGAGCAGCTCGAGGGCGATCCCGCTCTCGACGTGGTGCGACAGGACGAGGACCGGGTAGCCGGGCCGGCGGGATCGGATCGCGGCGGCGGCCTCCAGCCCCTCCGTGGTGTGGGTCGGCGGCATCCGGATGTCGACGATCGCAAGATCGGCCGCGTCCCGCTCGACGAGCGCGATCAGCTCCCCGGCATTCGCCGCGAGACCGGTGACCTCGACCCCGTGCTGCGCGAGCGCCCCGGCGAGGCTCTCCCGGAGCAGGCTCGCGTCATCGGCGATCACGACCCTCATGGCGTGCCCGGACCGATCGTCGTGGCCGGACCGATCGTCGTGGCCGGACCGATCGTCGTGGCCGGACCGAAGGTCCCGGCCGGCAGCGGGATCACGGCCTCGACCACGGTCCCGCCGCCGGGCGGGCTCGCGACGTCGAGCGTGCCACCGACGGCGGCGACGCGGTCCTCGAGCCCCACGATGCCCGACCCGCGCCGGTGATCGGCGCCCCCGGTCCCGTTGTCCCGGATCGTGACCACGAGCCGCTCATCGGCGCGCACCACGATCGACACTTCCGAGGCGTTGGCGTGGCGCACGGCGTTCGTCAGCGCCTCGGCGGCGACGTAGTAGGCGGTCGTCTCCGCCGCGTCGGGGAAGCGCGCATCAGGAGCGTCGACCGTGACCCGAACGGGGCTGCGCTGGGCGAGCGCCTCGATCGCGGACCGCAGCCCCGCCTGGACCAGCACCGAGGGATGGATGCCGCGGGCGAGCTCGCGCAGCTCCCCCAGGGCGTCATCGAGGTCGGTGCCCAGCGACTCCAGGCGACCGCGGACGGCCGGGTCGTCGGTGCCCTCGGCCAGGCTCCGGATGCTGATGGCGAGCGCCACCAGGCGCTGCTGCGCCCCGTCGTGGAGCATCCGCTCGATCCGCACGCGCTCTGCGTCCGCGGCCTCGACCAGGCGCGCCCGCGACGAGCGGACCGCCTCGAGCCGGGCCCGCACCTCGGCCGTCAGCCGCTCGTTCTCCAGCGCGAGGCCCGCTGCAGCCCCGGCGGCGCGCACCAGCGAGGGGTCGGAGTCGAGCGCTGCGTCGTGGATCACGACGGCGACCGTGCCGCTTCCACGATCGATCGCCGTCACGCGCCGCTCGGGGTCACCCTCGGGAACCGCGACCGGGCGCCCCTCGCCATCGACGTACCCGCCCGCCTCGACCGGGAACGCGAGGACGAGATCCCGGTCACCGAGCAGCCGCGCAAAGGCGTCGCGCAGGCTGCCGGTCGACACGTCGCCGGCCAGGCCCTCGACGAACTCGCCGATCGAGGCCCGGTCCAGCCGGTCGCGCAGCAGGCCGGCCAGGAACACGATCGGCAGCCCGATCGAGATCAGCCAGCCGGTCCAGTAGTCGTAGCTCCAGCCGACGTCCCGCGACACGGTCGTAGCGATCGTGGACACGATCCCGGAGCCCGCGATGGCCAGCCCGGCGATCCAGACCGGCGCCAGCAGCCGCCGGGCGACCCGCGACGATCCGCGCCAGCGACCCACGACGATGACCGCGAACGCAAACCACAGCAGGATGCCCGTGACCTGGCGGACATCGAACACGGCCGCCGCGACCCCTGGATCGTGGGTGAGCGCCAGCGGGTTGGGCAGGCAATCCGGGCAGCCCGGGGGCGGAATGCTCGACCCGATCGCCGCGATGCCCATCACGAACATCCAGGCGGCGGCAACCATCGCGAGCACCCTCTCGGGCCGGTGCTGGAAGACGCCGGTCGGGTAGGTCACCACGATGATCGCGATCGGGATCTGGTAGGTGTCCTCGAACGCCAGCGTGACCTGCATCAGGCCCGGGATCAGGGTGTTCGCGAAGTTGCCCACGAAGATGCCGAACGCGACCACGACCATCCACGCCCCGATGCGCGATGCCGGTCGCGCCCGGAGCGCGATCAGCCCCGCCGCCAGGTAGACCAGCGGTGGCAGCGCATCGTGCATGGCCTGGCCGAGCGTCGTCGTCGGGTCGATCCGCCGGTAGCCGTCGAGCGAGACCCCCTCCGCGAGCACCGCCCACCCGATCCCGGCCGCGGCGACCAACGCGAGCACCAGCCGCGGATGCGCGGCCGCCACGGCGGACGGCACCCAGGTGGGCCGGGTGGCGACCCGCAACCCCAGCGTTCCCGGTTCGGCGAGCGGCCGGCTCACGGCATGAGCGCCTCCAGCGATGCCACCGACAGCGACGCCTTCTGGATGAAGCCCCGCACCCGCGCATCGCGCAACCGAGACCCGTAGTCCGCGGCGTCCCGGGTCGAGACCAGGATCACGGCCGGCGGCGCGTCGGCGGCTGCCAGCGCCTCGGCGACGGCGAAGCCGTCCCGGCCGGGCAGCGCGACGTCGAGCAGCACGACGTCGGGGTGGACGGTGGCGACCGCCGACAGCGCCGCCTCTCCGTCGCCCGCCTCACCCACGATGTCGAACGGGCTCCGCGAGAGGAGCTCGCGCACGGACGCCCGAAACCCCGGGTGATCGTCGACCACGAGGACCGTTCGCCGCATGCGCACATCCTCGGACACCGCGCAAGCCCGCGCCCCCGTGCTGGCCCCAGCGTTTTCCCGCCGGTGTCCCGGGTCTGCCCCGGTCCGCTGGCGGGGTCATCGCACCAGCCTGTTGCCCGGCGATCCCGGGACGGGCACGTTGCCCCGACGGCCGCCACGTGCAAGCGTCTCGAGGTGCACCATGCGCGTCCGTGCTCGATCGGTGATCCGATGGGTGGGCGGCCTGTCGGCCGCGTTGGTGGTCGTGGCAGCTGCCTGGTACACGCTGTTCCAGGCCGGCGTCGTCGTCACGCCCGCGCCGGCCAGCGGCGGCAACGCGGCCATGTTCGCCTGGTGGCGGCCGGTCGAGTGGCAGACCGCCGGGGTGCACCTGCTGGCCGCGTTCGGCTTCCTCGGGATCGCGGCGTTCGGTGCGCTGCTGGCTGCGTTCCGCGACGGCGCCCCCGGCTGGACCCGGACCGCCGCTGCCCTGGTCGTCGCCGGCGCGACCGTCACCGCGATCGCCAACCTCGTCCAGCTGGGCGGCGAGCAGGCGATGCTCGACGCCTCGACCACGAAGGTCGACCCGGACATCGTGGGGACGATCGGGTACGCGGCGGAACGCATCGCCGCCGCGCTCGAGATGGGTGGCTATGCCGCCCTGGGGCTGGGAGTCCTGACCCTGATCCCCGGACTCCTGGCCGCCGGACGGGCCGGGCAGGATCGCCTCCTCGGGGGGAGCAGCCTCGTCCTCGGCGGTGGCCTGCTCGTGCTGGCACTGCTCCAGGAGGCCGATCCGCTCGGCCTCGCCGACCTGCTGACCGCCATTCTCGCGATCGTCGTCCTGCCCACCTGGATCTGGCGGGTCGCCCGGCTCGATCCTGCGGCGGACGAGGCTGCCGCTCCCGCCTCGGCCGCCGGTGGCGTCCTGCCGGCGCTCGGTGGCAGGCCCCGCTAGCGCCGCCAGCTGAGGTCCCGGCCGGCCGCGCTGCGCTGCGGCACGTCCGGTCGTGTGGCTGCTCGTTCGTGCCCGCCCGGCGATGTCGGCCCGACCACGCGACGAGGTCGGTCGCGTGGCCGCCCGTTCGTGGCGGCCCGTCGCTCGAGCCCCTTACCAGCCCGTCGTTCGAGCCGCCGCGTCGCCGCCCGCCGCTCACGCCTGGAGGTGGTGCTATCCACAGACCCCGCCGCAAATCGGCCCGGATCCCGTCCAGGCACTCGCCTGGTGCGTAGGTGACGACGATCGACCCCCCGATTGCCGACACCACTCGCCCCAGGCGTGGATGACGAACTTGGGCGGGACGAGGCCCCGGGCGTGGATGACGAACTTGGGCGGGACGAGGCCCCGGGCGTGGATGACGACCTTGGGCGGGACGAGGCCGGCGAGGCGGGACCAGGCCGGCGAGGCGGGACCAGGCCGGCGAGGCGGGACGAGGCCGGCGAGGCGGGACCAGGCCGGCGAGGCGGGACCAGGCCGGCGAGGCGGGACGACGAACTGGGCCGGGGCGAGGCTTGCGGCCTCAGCGGATCCCGGTGTCGAACTCGAGGTCGATGCGGACGACCTCGCTCGGGGAGGCCAGCGTGACGCTGACCGGTGCCGGAGTTCGGGTGAGCCCGGCCACGGGCAATGCCGTGATGCGCACCGTCCCCGTCTCCGACACGATCAGCTGGTAGGAGCCATCGGCGGCGCTCGTGGCACGGCCGACTTCCCGACCGCTGGCGTCGGTCGCGACGATGACCGCGCCCGCGACCGGCCGCGGCGCGCACTGCGGGTCGGGCGGGGACGGCTCGACCGGGCAGATAGGGCCGGCGGAGACGGTGCCGGAGACGCTTGGCGGGCCGCCGCCAGGCGAGACGATGGGCGATGGGCTGGACCGTTGCGTGGGCCCGCTCGCGGGGCCGCAGCCGATGACCATCAAGCCGACCAGGAGCGCGAGCAGAGTGACCCCGAGCAGCCTGGCCGTCGTCATGCGTCCACGACGCCGGGGGAACCTATCGGGTTGCCCGGGCTTCGTCAGAACGCAGCAGACACCTTGACACGTCCCGCGCCCGTGTTAGATTGTCGTCTAACATCAGTTCGATCCATGAGACATCGATGAGCCGACCGACACGCACCGCCACCCCACCCGCCCCCGCCGCCCGCGCGATGCTGCGCAACGTCGGGGCAGGCGCGACGCTGACCGTATCGTTCGACATCCGGACCGCGTACGACTTCGCGATCAGCCTGGCTGCCGACATCGGCGACCACGACGAGCTGCCCGCGGAGGACCGGCAGTGGCTGGTGCGTGCGCGCGCGGCCCTGCCCGAGGCGCTCCGCCCGGCCGTCGACAGCGAGCTGTGCATCTTCGGAGCCGCGCTGATCGTGGACCGCCCCGGCATCGTCGACGCGGCCGGGTTCGTGGACCTGCTTCGTGGCCTGTCGGGCGCGGAGTTCGCGAGCGCCGTGCTCGCCGATGGCATGCGCGACCCCGAGCGGCATGCGGAGGTCACCTCGGCGCTCGAGGGCGATCGCGCGATGATCGAGGCGGTCCTCGACGCGTGGCCCGACCACAAGCGCGCCTGGCTGTCCCGGCTGCTCGAGCATCCCGACGAGGTGCTGGACGACGTCACCGCCCTGATGACGGCGTGGCTGCCGACGTACCAGCAGATCGAGCCACGCGTGCGCGCGATCATCGAGCGCGATGCGGCCATGCGCGCCGGCGACCGGGCCGCGCTGAGCCCGACGGACCTGATCGAGCGCACGACGAGCGGGATCCGCTGGCTGTCGGAGCCGGGCGTGCGTCACGTCGTGCTGGCGCCCTCGTACCTCGTCCGGCCGTTCAACTTCGTGTTCGCCGGCGGCGACTGGCGGATCTTCATCTACCCGGTCGCGGACGCCGCCCTCGAGCCGCACGACCCGCTGGCGCCCCCGGTCGGCGTGCTCCGGCTCCATCGGGCGCTGGGCGACGAGAGCCGGCTGCGGATCCTGCGCCTGCTGCGCGATCGCGACTGGTACCTGACCGAGATCGCGGAGCGCCTGGGGCTATCGAAGCCGACGATCAAGCACCACCTCGCGCAGCTCCGGGCCGCCGGCCTGGTGACGCTGACCGAGGAGGGCGGGCTGTCCTACTACAGCCTGCGCCGCGAGCGCCTGGACGATGCGTCGTCCGAGCTCAAGCACTACCTGAGCTAACCGATCGAACCACCCATGTCCGCGTCCCAGCGGCCCCTTCGAGTTAGATGAAGGACTAACAGACGTGAGACTGCCGCCGACAATCCAGTCAGCCCCGATGCACCGTCCCCCTGGAGCCAGATCGATGTACGAGCCGTTCCACTTCAGCGAGATCGAGCAGCCGGCCCACGATCGCATCCACGACCTGTACGCCGTCGCAAGCGAGCTCCACGCAGCTCGCCACGGCGGTGCCGGCCGGCCCGGCTTCCTTGCGCGGACCCGCCTGTCGCTCGGTCGCCGCCTGATCTCGATCGGCAGCACGCTCGCCGGCCAGCACCTGCCCGCCCCGCACGCCTGAGGACCCTGCGCGTCCCGCCGAACCGGTCGGCTCCCCGCACGACGCGTGCCCGGCGGGAAGGCCGGCGCGGCTGGCAGACGAGGCCGGCGCCGGTGGCAGACGAGGCTGGCGCGGCTGGCAGACGAGGCCGGCGCCGATAAGCGGACGAGGCCGGTGCGGGCAGCAAATCGGCTCGGCGGCTAGACTCCCCAGCCGTGACCTCGATTGCCCGGAGCCGTCGCGGCCCGCGACCCCACGCCGCCTCGATCGTGGTCGCTGTCCTGATGGCCCTGTCGCTGGCGACGCCTGCCCTCGCCCATGCCGATCTCGTGTCGGCCGATCCCGCCGATGGCGCCGTCCTGGCCACCCCGCCCACGACGGTGACACTCACCTTCAGCGAGGGCCTCGATGCGACGAGGAGCTCGTTCAAGCTGAGCGGACCGGAAGGTTCGCTCGCCGGGACCGGCACGGCGTCCGGGGACGGCGCCACGACCATGACCCTCGACGGCCTCGACCTCGCCCCGGGGGCATACACCGTCAAGTGGACCTCGGCGTCGCTCGACAACCACCTCCTTCGCGGCACGTTCGCGTTCACCGTGTCGCCGCCGGCCTCCACGGCGGCGACCGCCGAGACGAGCGCCCCGGCCACGGACGCGCCGCGCCCGAGTGCGACGCCCCTCGCGGCGTCGCCGGCAGCGACGGCAGCGGCGGCATCGCCGGAGGCCTCGGCTCCGCCGCTGGAGCCGGCCGCGTCGGCCGGTGACGGCGACGTCGTGGTGCCGATCCTCGTCGCCCTCGTGCTGGTGGCGCTCGTGGGCGCCTACGTCCTCCGGCGCAGCCGCAGCACCTGACGATGACCGGGAGGAGGGACGCCATCATCCGCCGCCTGGCGGGCGTCGGGGCTGGGGTCGCGATCACAGCGGGCCTGCCCGCCGTGGCGAGCGCGCACAGCCTGTCCACCGTCTACGAGAGCCCCTTGCCGCTGGCGATCTACCTCGCGGGCGCCGCGACGACGGTGGCGCTGTCGTTCGCGTTCGTGCTCGCGCGCGACATGCGCGCCCAGCCCACGCCGCCCGGTCGGATCGTCCCGGTCCCGGCCGCGCTGCGACTCGCGTTGCGGGCGATCGGCCTGGTGGGATGGGCCTGGATCATGGCCCAGGGCATCGTCGGCGGCGCCTCCGACGCCGCGGTGTCGACGCTGTTCCTGTGGGTCTACGGATGGGTGGGCGTCGCCGCCGTCTCGGCGCTGCTCGGCCCGTTGTGGGAGTGGCTGGATCCGTTCGCCACGCTGTTCGACCTCCTCGCATGGGTCCTGCGCCGGGTCGGTGTGCATGGCTGGACCGCCACGCCGATGCCCCCCTCGATCCGCATCTGGCCGGCGGTCGCGGGGCTCACGTTCTTCGTGTGGCTCGAGCTGGTCGCCGTGGTCAGCACCGGCACCCTGACGGTCGTGCTCGCGGGCTACACGCTGCTGACCCTCGCGCTCATGGCCCAGTTCGGACGGAACGAGTGGCGAGCCCAGGGCGAGACGTTCACGGTCTGGTTCCGGACGCTCAACCGGCTGGCCCCGTACGGGATCGTCGCCGCGGATGCGACCGGCCGCCATGCGCCGGACCGGGACGGCACCGGTGCGCCGGACCGGGACGCCCCCGGCCCCGGCGACCCCGGGCCCGACGACCCCGGCGCCGACGACCCCGGCCCGGACGCGGTGGACACCACCGTGCTGGTCCGCCGGCCGTTCGCGAGCGGCCTGCTGGAGGTGGCGTGGCCGCTCCCGCGGATCATCCTGGTCGCCGTCGGGGTCGGTTCGATCCTGTTCGACGGGCTGTCGCAGACGGTGCCGTTCGCGATGACGTTCGGGGCGCCCGCCATGGCGCCCAAGACGCTGCTGCTGCTGCTGTTCCTGGGCCTGATCTCCGGCGCCGCGGTCGCCGTCGCCCGCGCCGTGAGCCCGGGCGCGATCGGCGCCGGGCTGGTCCCGATCGCGACCGGCTACCTCGTCGCCCACTACCTCACGTACCTCGCCATCGACGGCCAGCGGATCGTGATCGCGATCTCCGACCCGCTGCAGACCGGCGCCGACCTGTTCGGCACCGCGTTCTACACCGTGAGCTCGAGCTGGCTGCCACCCGGCCTGGTCTGGACCCTCCAGCTGGCCGCCGTGGTCGGGGGGCACATGCTCGGCGCGTGGGCCGGCCACGTCACCGCGCAGCGCGACATGGAGGCGGCAGCGCGGTCACGTCCGCCGCGTGACCTGCGGCACCGCAAGCTGCCCGCCCGCGGGCCGGCCCTGCCGCGCAACATCCGCCAGCGCGAGATCCCGCTCGCCGTCATGATGGTTGCCCTGACCACCCTGACCCTGTGGTCGCTCGGCCAGTCGACCGTCCGGGAGCCCGCGCCGCAGGGATCCGTGCCGGCGGTGAGCCGCTCGCTGTAGTCGCCCCGGGTCATGCCCCGGCGGCATCGAGCCGGGGCGCCGCGGGCACCCAGTCGGTGATCGCGACGACCCTCGAGATCCCCTCGACGATGTCCGGGTCCAGCGCCTCCGCGGCGGCGATCCCGGTCTCGATCGCGGTCAGGCATAGGATGCCCTCGGCGATCGCGGCATGCCGGATGTCGGCCGCGTCGCGGACGGCGCCGGATCGCGGCGTGGGCGTGTTGACGACGAGGCGAACGCGGCCGCCGGCGATCAGCCCGAGAATCCCGGCCTCCTCGTCCACCGGCTCCGCTCCCAGCTTCGCGACGGGCTCCGACGCCATCCCCGCGGCGGCGAGCGCGGCACGGGTGCCGGCGGTCGCCGCCAGCCGGTAGCCCGCCCGGAGCAGGGCCCGCGCGAGGTCCACCAGGCCCCACTTGTCGCGGTCCGCGATCGACAGCAGGGCGAGCGGCTGGTCGCCCTCGGACGGCCGGGGCGGGATGAGCGACGCCCCGGTCAGCGCCTTTGCCATGGCCACCCGCGGATCGTCGGCGATCCCGATGACCTCGCCCGTGGACTGCATGAACGGGCCAACCGAGGGGTCCACGCCCTTGAGCTTGGCCGTCGAGAAGGCCGGGGCCTTGACGGCGACGAACGACGGATCCGGTCGCAGGCCCGCGGCCCAGCCGAGCCCCTCGAGCGTCGCGCCCAGGGAGATCCGGACCGCCAGCTCGACCATCGGCACCCCGGTGACCTTGGACAGGAACGGCACGGTGCGCGAGGCGCGGGGATTGACCTCGATCAGGTACACGCCGTCCTCGCGGACGATGAACTGGGCGTTGACCAGCCCCTGGGCGCCGAGCGCGAGGCAGATGCGCTCCATGGTCGCCACGATCAGCTCCCGGTCGCCGTCCGCAACGTGCTGGGGCGGGAACACCGCGATCGAGTCGCCCGAATGGATGCCGGCACGCTCGACGTGCTCGAGCAGGCCCGGGATGAGGACCTGCCGCCCGTCGCACACCGCGTCCACGTCGACCTCGATCCCCTCGAGGAAGCGGTCGACGCGGACCGGCCGGTCGGGGTCCACCACCGCGGCGGCGGCGAGGTGGCGAACGAGATCCTCGGGCGAGTAGGCGAAGTCGATGGCGAGCCCGCCGATGACGAACGACGGGCGCACGATCACCGGGTAGCCGATGCGCTCGGCGAGGGTCAGCGCCTCCTCCACCGACTCGGCCATGCCGCCCTCCGGCTGCGGGATGCCCAGCCGGTCGAGCAGCGCGGCGAACCGGGTCCGCTCCTCCGCCTGGTCGATCGCCTCGAGATCCGAGCCCAGCAGCGGCACCCCGGCCGCGACCAGCGAGGCGGCGAGGTTGAGCGGCGTCTGGCCGCCGAACGCGACGACCGCGGGCAGCAGCCCGGGCGCCGCTCCGGACGGCCCGGCGGTGCTCTCGAACTCGATGATGCTGCGCACGCTCTCGGGGTCCAGCGGCTCGAAGTAGAGGCGCGTGGACGCGTCGAAGTCGGTGGACACCGTCTCGGGGTTGGAGTTGACCATGATCGCGCTCCAGCCCTCGCGCCGGAGCACGTCGGCGGCCTGCACGGCGCAATAGTCGAACTCGATCCCCTGCCCGATCCGCACCGGTCCGGAGCCGATCACGAGCGCGCCGGGCCGGGGGGCCGGCGGCGCCTCGGGCGCCGACCCGGACGACGCGAACGTCGAGTAGAAGTAGGGCGTCTCGGCCGCGAACTCCGCGGCGCAGGTGTCGACCATCGCGTACCCGGGCAGCAGGCCCAGCGCGGTCCTCGCCCGGCGGACGTCCGCCTCCCCCACCCCGGCCAGCGCGGCGAGGTCGCGGTCCGCGAAGGCACCCCGCTTGGCGGTCACCAGCAGCGCGGCCGCTTCCGGGTCGTCCGGGTCGGCCAGTCGCGCGCCGGTCGCGCGCACGTCGCGCTCGAGCGTGACGTTGCGGCCCATCTCGGCCAGGAACCAGGGGGCGATCCCGGTCGTCGAGCGCACGACCTCCTGGGGCACGCCCCGGCGGAGCAGGCCCAGGATCCGCCACAGTCGCGAATCGGACGGCTCGAGGAACTGCCGGAGCACGATCGGCGCCGCCGAACGCTGCGCGAAGCGGGTGCTCTCGCAGGCCTCGCCGCGCTCGTCGATCCAGCGGATCACGACGTCGTCCTCGGCCGCCTCGTCGCCCTCGTCACTCCCGCCCCCGGCGTAGACCGCGGCCAGGTAGTCGAAGGTCGGCCGCCACGAGGGATCCTCGCCCAGCGGCCCGGCGCCCGCCTGCTCCAGGCCCCGGAGCGCCTTGTTGAGCGCGGCCCCGAACGTCCGGTCGATCGCCATCACCTCGCCGGTCGCCTTCATCTGCGACCCGAGGCGGCGGTCGGCGGTCGGGAACTTGTCGAACGGGAAGCGCGGCAGCTTGACCACCACGTAGTCGAGCGCGGGCTCGAACGCGGCGACGGTGGTGCCGGTCACGACGTTGGGGATGTCGGCCAGCGTGCGGCCGGCGGCGATCTGGGCCGCCACCCGGGCGATCGGGTAGCCGGTCGCCTTGGAGGCCAGCGCGGACGAGCGCGACACCCGCGGGTTGACCTCGATCACGGCGTACTCGCTGGAGTCCGGCGACAGGGCGAACTGGACGTTGCAGCCGCCCTCCACGCCCAGCGCCCGGATGATCGCCAGCGCGGCGCTCCGCAGGCGCTGGTGCACCTGGTCGGTCAGCGTCTGGACCGGGGCCACCACGATCGAATCGCCGGTGTGGACGCCGAGCGGGTCGACGTTCTCCATCGAGCACACCGCGATGCACGTGTCGTCGGCATCGCGCATCACCTCGTACTCGACCTCCTGCCAGCCGACGAGGCACTGCTCGACCATCACCTGCCGGATGGGGCTGGCCCGCAGGCCGGCGCGGATGCGCTCCCAGTAGGCATCCACGGTCTCGACGATGCCGCCGCCGGTCCCGCCCAGCGTGAACGCCGGCCGGATGATGGCGGGCAGGCCGATCTCGCCCAGGGCCGCCTCGGCCGACGCGTGGCGGGCCGCGTCATCGGCGCCCTCGACGATCGCCGACGGCGCGTAGGGCTGGCCGATCCGGCCGAGCAGGTCGCGGAACGCCTCGCGGTCCTCGGCCATCCGGATCGCCTCGAGGGGGGTCCCCAGCAGCCGGACCCCATGGCGCTCCAGGACGCCGGCGTCCGCGAGCGCCGTCGCGAGGTTGAGCGCGGTCTGGCCGCCCAGGCCGGCGAGGAGCCCCTCCGGCCGCTCGCGCGCGATGACGGCCTCGATCGCGGGCACCGTCAGCGGCTCGAGGTAGACGGCATCGGCCACGGTGGGATCGGTCATGATCGTCGCCGGGTTGGAGTTGACGAGGATCGTGCGCACACCCTCGCCGCGGAGCGCCCGACAGGCCTGGGTGCCCGCGTAGTCGAACTCGGCGGCCTGCCCGATGACCACCGGCCCGCTGCCCAGGATCAGGACCGAGGCAGGCTTCGGGCGACTGACGCCCGGCGCTCGGGAAGGGCCGGTCACGCGCCGCGCCGGGCCGGTCACGCGCCGCGCCGGGCCGGTCACGCGCCGCGCCGGCAGGCGTCCACGAACCGGTCGAACACGGCCAGCGCGTCGAGCGGCCCGGGTCCGCCCTCGGGGTGGTACTGGACGGTCTCGATCGGCTTCTCCGCGTGGCGCAGCCCCTCGACGGATCCGTCGTTGAGGTTTCGCTGGCTCACCCGGAACCCGGATCCGGCCGGCAGGCTGTCGCCCACGACCTGGACCTCGTGGTTCTGGGCGGTGATCTGGACGTAACGGGTGTCGAGGTCCTGGACCGGGTGGTTGGCCCCGTGGTGGCCGAACCGGAGGCGGGTCGTCTCGGCGCCAGCCGCCCGCCCGACGACCTGGTGGCCGAGGCAGATCCCGAGCAGCGGGCGACCGTCGGCGATGATCGCGCGGGCCAGCGCGACGGGACCGGCGAGCCGCGCGGGGTCGCCCGGCCCGGGCGAGAGCACCACCCCGGCCACGTCGGCCGCCAGCGCCTCGTCGGTCCCCGCGGTGTGGGGCAGAACTCGGACGCGCACGCCCCGGCGGCGGAGCGAGCGCACGATGTTGGCCTTGAGCCCATAGTCGACGATCGCCACCAGCGGGGCGGTCGCCTCATCGCCGACCTCCCGCACCTCGGCCGGCGAAACCGCGGCCACGAAGTCCTGGTCCTCCCAGCGGGGGACGGCGCGGGCGAGCGCCACGGCCTCGTCGCGATCCGTGGCGCCGGGCCGGGTGATGATCCCGCGCAGGCAGCCGTTCGCCCGCAGGTGCCGCGCGAGCGCTCGCGTGTCCACCCCGGCGATCGCCGGGATCGAGGCGTCGCGGAGCATCGTCGCCAGCTGGCGCGCATCGTCGAGGACGGCGGCGGTGGCATGGGCGACGACCAGCCCGCGGAGCCACGGCCGCTCCGACTGGTCGTCGGCGAGCAGGCGCCCGTAGTTGCCGATCAGGGGGTAGGTCATGACCACGACCTGTCCCGCATATGAGGGGTCGGTCGCGATCTCCTGGTAGCCCGTCTGCGAGGTGTTGACCACCAGGTCCCCGCCGGCGGCCACGGGGGCACCGAACGCGATGCCGGGGAACACGGACCCGTCCTCGAGGGCCAGGAGCGCGGGGCCGGCATCGCCAACCCGCGGATCGACGAGCGAGCCGGCACGCGGCAGCGGCGGATGGCCGGCGGGCGGTGGGACGATCACGGGATCCCGGCGGGCCGCGGCGGACGGGCGCCGCAGGCAGACGTGCGCACGAGCATCAAGCCTCCTCGCCGGCCTCACCGGACCGGTACGCCGGCCTCACGGGACCGGCTCTCAGGATGGGCCTGACTCTAGCACGCGGACCGTCACCCGGGCCGACCCACCGGCGCGCCATCCCGCTGCTCTCCCGGCCCGCCTCCGCGCCTCCGCTGCTCTCCGGGCCCGCCTCGGCGCCCGCGCTGCTCTCCGGGCGAGCAGTGCGGCGGTTATCGGTGCGCGCTGCTCTCCCGGCGAGCACTGCGGCGGTTATCGGCCCGCGCTGCTCTCCGGGCGAGTAGCTTCGAGGCCGGCCGCGGCCGGCAGCCGCGATCCTGCTCCCCCAGCGAGCAATCCGGCGGTCAAGGTCGCCGCCGCGGCGGCATATCCGCTGGAGTGCACGCTCAGCGAGCAGCCGGCGCGCCGCGAAGGGACCGCAGGCCCACCGGGAGCAGGCCCGAGGACCTGCGACCCTTCGCGATCAGGCCGGCACCGGCTCCCCCGCCGCGCCCGCGCCCGGGATCGCGGGCAGCTCCACGCGGAAGGCTGCTCCCCCCTGGGGGCGGTTCGCGACGCCGATCCGGCCGTCGTGGCGATCGACGATCCAGTGCGCGATCGCGAGGCCCAGCCCGGTTCCTCCGCTCGGCGCGCCGGGTGCCCGCCAGAACCGGTCGAACACGTGCGGCATGTCCTCGTCCCGGACACCCGGGCCCTCGTCGCTGACCTCGATCGAGGCGATCACGCCGGCACCGCGGACGGTGACCGTCACCTGTCCGTCGCGCGGGCTGTGGCGCACCGCGTTGTCGACCAGGATCATCACCAGCTGGCGCAGCCGCGCGCTGTCGCCCGAGACGATCGCAGGCTCGGGGTCGACCAGCACGTGGACGCCCCGGTCCTCGGCCGTCCGCCCGAGCGCCGACGCGGCATCGAACGCCACGTCGCCCAGGTCCACCGGCGTTCGCTCCATCGCCACGGCGCCCGAATCCGAGCGGGCCAGGAGCAGCAGGTCGTCGACCAGCGCGGACAGGTGCGCGACCTCGGCGTCGATGTCCTCGAGCGCCTCGTTGGAGTCGCCGATGGGCCGATCGCGGTGGCGTGACAGGTGCTCGAGCGAGGACCGGATCACGGTGAGCGGCGTCCGCAGCTCGTGGCTCGCGTCCGCCGCGAACTCGCGCTGGCGGCGGAGCGCGGTGCGCTGGGCGGACAGCGACTGGCGAATGGGCACCAGCGCCCGTCGCGCATACACCGTCCCGAAGCCGAGGGCCACGACCACGACCAGCACGCCGCCGACCAGCAGGACGGTCAGCAGCGAGTCCAGGGTCTGGACCTCGGTGGTGCGGTCCTGGAGCACCTGGAGGAAGTACGTGTTGCCGTCCTGCTGGGCGACCACCATCCGGGTCAGCACGCGGACGGGCACCTCGGTGACGGGCGTCGTGGCCAGCTCCAGCGTCCCGGTCCGGACGTCCGTCCCGCTCGAGCTGGCCTGCGCCGCGTCGAGGCCCGCCTGCTCGGGCAGGCCGTCGGGGATCGACACGGGGCGGTCGCCGAGGCGCACCGGCTGCCCGTCCTTGTCGAACAGGAACAGCAGCGTGTTGCCGCCGCCGAACACGAAGCCCTGCGCCGGTCCGAGGTTGTCCGAGCCCGCCTGCGGCCCCTGGAGGAGCGTGACGATGGGCAGGGCCCGGTTCTCCAGCTGCTGCCGGGAAGCAGCCGCGAGCGAGTTGGCGACCACCGCGTACAGCGCGGCGCCCAGGACCAGCAGCACGACCAGGGTCGAGACCCCGCTCCACGCCACCAGCCGCCAGCGGACGCGACGGACCAGCCGCGCCTCGTCGATCAGCGCCGCCTGCTCGGCGTCGTCGTGGATCTCGAGCGGCGCCCCGTCACCCATCGGACAGGCGGTATCCCACCCCGCGCACGGTCTCGACCTGGGAGCCGGCGTCGCCCAGCTTGGCCCGCAGGTAGTGCACGTAGGCGTCGACGGCATTGGGAGTCACGGCGACGCTGAACGGCCAGGCGTGGTCGAGCAGCTGGTCGCGGGTGAGCGTCTGCCCGGGATGCCGCATGAGGGCCTCGAGCAGCGAGAACTCGCGGGGGCTGAGATCGACATTGCGTCCGCCGACCAGGACCCGCCGCGACGCCTCGTCGAGCACGATCTGGCCGACCTCCAGGCGGGGCTCGGCGCGCCGCGGTCCGGGCTCCGCCCGGCGTGCCAGCGCCCGCAGCCGGGCGGCCACCTCCTGGTAGGCGAAGGGCTTGACCACGTAGTCGTCGGCGCCCGCATCGAGGCCCGTCACCCGGTCGTTGATCGTGTCCCGCGCGGTGAGCATGAGGATGCTCACGTCGAGCTTGTCCCTGCGCAGCCGGCGCGCGACGTCCAGGCCGGACATGTCGGGCAGCCCGATGTCCAGGATCACGGCGTCGAGGCCGTCGATGGCGGCGGCCAGCTCGAGGCCCGACCGCCCGTCAGGTGCATGCTCGACGACGTGGCGGTCCTCCTCGAGCAGGCGGGTCAGGGCGCGGGCCAGCCGCTCGTCGTCCTCGACCAGGAGCAGGTGCATCGTGCGTCAGGATCCTCCGCTCACGGCACGACCGTCACGTCGCTGGCCGCGCCCAGCGTGATGTTGCCGTTGCCGTTCGCGTTGCCGTTGCCGTTCGCGTTGCCGTTGCCGTTGGCGCCGGGCCGCAGGCCGCCGCTGACCTGCAGGATCACGGTCTTGCCGGCCTGCACGTCGGACGCCGATCCCGACGCCTGCTGATGGTACGTGGTGGCCGAGTCGAGGCCGACCGTGATGGTCGCGCCGTTGGCCGTCTTGATCGTCATCGAGTCCGCGCTGACCGAGTCGACCGTGCCCTGGATCGTGACGCCGGCACCGAACCCGCCGCCGAAGGCACCCCGGCCGCCGCCCGGGAAGTACCCGTTCCCGGCCCGGAAGCCATTGTCGCCGTTGGGGTCGAAGCTCGCGTTGGGCAGGTTCCCGCCGCCGAAGCCGAACCGGCCGTTGGCCGCGGCCGCGGTGGGCGCGGTCGTGCGGCCCACGGCGAAGGCGACGCCCGCGGTGGCGACCAGGACCGCCGCGGCCAACGCGATGTTGAGGGCCCGCGACGATGCACCGGAGCGCCTCACCGGCTGGGGATGGACGATGATCGGGGTGGGCTCGGGTGCGACCGGCTGGAACGCCGCCGGACCGCCGCCGGAGCCGGGCGGCGCGAGCACGGGCCCCGGCTGGAACGTCGCGCCCGGCTGGAACGTCGCGCCCGGCTGGAACGTCGCCCCCGGACCCGGTGGGATGCCGGGCGGTCGGAGGTCGGGCACGGGCTGCGTCGCATCCCCGGACGGGTCGGGGTCTGGAGCGTTGAACCGGGGCGTCGTCATCGATCGGCTCCTATTCCTGGGCGGTTGCGCGCAGCTGGGATGGACAGCGACGGGCGGAGACGAGGACCGGGCACCCGCGGATCGCCATGGCGAAAGGCCCTCATTCGTAGCGGAGCGAGGCGATCGGGTCGAGCCGGGCGGCCTGGCGGGCGGGCCAGACGCCGAACACGACGCCGACCAGGAGGCTGAAGCCGACGGCCACGAGCACGGTCACGGGGTTGAACACGAAGCCCCAGCCGGCGAGCGACCCGATCACGGCGGAGGCGGCGACCCCGATCAGGATCCCGATCAGGCCGCCCACCAGCGACAGAACCAGTGCCTCGACCAGGAACTGGAACAGGATGTCGCTGTTGCGCGCGCCGACGGCCTTGCGGATGCCGATCTCGCGGGTCCGCTCCCGGACCGAGACGAGCATGATGTTCATGATCCCGATGCCGCCCACGACCAGCGAGATCGACGCGATCCCGGCCAGCAGCACCGTCAGCAGGCCGGTCACCGAGGAGAAGGTCGAGAGCAGCTGCGCCTGGCTCTGGATCGAGAAGTCGTCGTTCGTCCCGTCGGTGCCGTGCCGCTGCTCGAGCACGAGCGTCATCAGCGCCTGGGTGCTGTCGATCTGGTCCGCGCTCGCGACGCTGACGCCGATCGAGCGCACCGTGTCGCCGCTCACGAAGTAGCGCTGGGCGGTCGTGATCGGGATCAGCACCTGGTCGTCCTGGCTGAACGGACCCGACGTCCCCTTGGGCTGCAGGATCCCGACGACCCGGAACGGCAGCCCGCCGATCGCGACGTCGGTGCCCACGGCGTCGGCGCCCAGGCCCAGGTCGTCGGCCGTCGTCGCGCCCAGGACGGCGACCCGCAGCCGCTGGTCCACGCGCGGCCTGGTTGAGGAACGATCCCTCCCAGACCTGGTAGCTGCGGACCTCGGGGAACGCCGGGGTCGTCCCGACGATCGAGGTCGTCGTGTTCTGGAGGCCGGCGATGACCGTCTTCTGGGTCGGTGACCTCGGGCTCGACAGCCGCCACGCCGGCGAGGGCCGAGATCGCGTTCGCGTCGTCGATCGTGAGCGTCGTCGCGGAGCCGGCCGCGCCGCGGGTGAACCCGTTGCGGGTGGCGCCGGGCGTCACGGTGAGCAGGTTCGTGCCCAGGCCCTGGATCCGGTCGGTGATCCCGCTCGTCGCCCCCTGCGGCGACCGCGACCAGGGCGACGATGGAGCCGACCCCGATGATCACGCCCAGCATCGTGAGCACCGCCCGCAGCCGGCTGGTGCCCAGCCGGGACAGCGCGAGGCGGCACGAGCTCCAGCGCGCTCACTGGACGAGCAGCCCGTCGAGGACGTGGACCTGGCGGCGGGCCTGGCGGGCGACGTCCACGTCGTGGGTGATGAGCACGATCGTGGTGCCCGCGGCGTTGAGCTCGTGGAGCAGCGCGATCACCTCCGCGCCCGGAGGTGCTGTCGAGGTTGCCGGTCGGCTCGTCGGCCAGGATCAGCGCGGGCTCGCCGACCAGGGCGCGGGCGATCGCGACCCGCTGCTGCTGGCCGCCGGACAGCTCGGACGGCTCGTGGGTCGCGCGATCGGCAAGGCCCAGCCGCTCGAGCACGGCGGCCGCCCGGGCGAGGCGCTCCCGGCGCCCCACGCCCTGGTACAGGAGCGGCGTTGCGACGTTCTCGAGGGCGCTCGTCCGGGGCAGCAGGTTGAACGACTGGAACACGAACCCGATCGCCCGGCCCGCGCACCCGCGCGAGGTCGTCGTCGGTGAGCGACTCGATCGGCGTGCCGCCCAGGCGGTAGGCGCCGCTGGTGGGACGATCGAGACAGCCGATGATGTTCATCAGCGTGGACTTCCCGCTCCCGGACGGGCCCACGACCGCGAGGAAGTCGCCCGGCCAGATGTCGAGGTCGACGCCCCGCAAGGCGGCCACCTCGAGCCGGCCGGTGCTGTAGAAGCGGGTGATCCCCTGGAGCTCGATGACCGGCGTGACCGAGGCGGCCCAGGGACCGCCGGTCGCGCCCATCGCGCCCATCGCGGCCGTCACGGCTGGCCGCCGCGGAAGGTGCCGCCGCCGAAGCCGCCCCCGCCCACGATCGCCCCGCCGCCGAAGCCGCCGTTGGCCGCCGTCCCCTGGCGGGCCGAGGAGGTCCCGACCACGACGGCCTCGCCCACGTTGACGCCGCCCTGGATCTCGGCCAGCGAGGAGGTGATCAGGCCCACCTGGACGCCGACCAGCTGGGGCTCGCCCGAGGCGTCGAGCACCCGCACGCTGTAGCTGCCGGCATTCCCGACGAGCGCGATCGACGGGAACCGCGATGACGTTGGTCGCGGACGCCGTCGTGACGCTCACCTGGGCGCTCATGCCCGAGGCGGTCCCCGCGGGCGGCGACGGCAGCGAGATCAGGATCGCGTAGCTGACCACGCCGCCACCCGACCCGGCGGTGCCCGACGGGCTGATCTCGGTGACCTTGCCGCTGGCGGGCTGGCCCGTCGCCGTGATCGTGATGTCGGCGTCCTGGCCGACCTTGAGCGACGGCAGGTCGGACTCGGCCACGCTGGCCGAGACCTGGAACGCGCTCGACTGGACCGAGATCGCCGTCCCGGACGGGGCGTCCACGCCCGGGGTGATGTTGACCGCGGTGACGATGCCGTCGACCGGGCTGACCAGCGAGGCAGCGTCCACGGTCGCCTGGGCCGCGGCGACGGACTGCTCGGCGGTGGCGATCGCGGCCTGGTCGGATGCGATCTGGGCGCTCGTGGCGCCCTGGGTCTTGCTCCTGTACGCGTACCGGGCCGACTTGAGCTGGTTCTCGGCCGACCTGACCTGGTTCGAGGCCTGGGTGTTGGACTGGGCGATCTGGAGCCGCAGCGAGGCGAGCGCG
This sequence comes from uncultured Chloroflexia bacterium, assembly GCA_963741915.1. Taxonomy (GTDB): domain Bacteria; phylum Chloroflexota; class Limnocylindria; order Limnocylindrales; family CSP1-4; genus CAIXZV01. Next base: position 234,246 of record CAVUJW010000009.1, read on the forward strand.
TCGTCCGCCTGGGTGATCGCCGCACGGTCCTGGTCCAGCTGCGACGCGGGCACGGCCGGGCTGGCGGCCTTGTCAGCGGTCAGCTTCCGCTTGGCGGCGGTCACGGCCCGCTGCTGCTGCGAGAGCTTGAGGTTGTTCTGCTTCGTCGTCTGGCTGCGGGACGTCCGCGCCTGGCTCAGGGACTGGCTGGCCTGGGTGACCGAGAGCTTCGCGGCGGCCCGGTCGGTCGCCGACAGGCCGCCCTTGTCGGAGGACAGCTTGGCCTTCGCAGAGTCGACATTGGCCTGCGCGACGGTCAGCGCGAGCTGTGCGTCCGAGTCATCGGCAGTGGCGAGCACGTTGCCGTGCGCCACCGCCTGGCCGGGGGTCACGGCCACGGTCGTCACGTTCCACGAGACTGTGCCGGTTCCCGATCCCTGGCTGGCACTGGCCGAGCTGCTCGAGGATGCGAGCGCGGGCGCGGCACCGAAGGCCAGGTCATAGACGGCGACGGGCCCCACAGCTCCCGTGGCCACCACCTGCTTCACGACGTCGGTCCGGGTCGCGGTCGCCGTCTGGTACCGGGCGGCGGCCGAGGACGGCGACCCCGGCGGGAACAGGGTGAGCACGACGGCCGCGATGCCGACGACGACGAACGCCAGGATTCCGATCAGGCGGAGGCGCATGCGGTTCCTTTCCGGTGGACGCGTGCAGCCCAGGTGCAGTGAGCGTCCGGCAGTCTCTGCGGCCCGCATGACAACGGTCTGAGAGACGGTCCGGGACCGCGGTCCTCGCGAGCGCGGTCCCCCGTCGTCAACCCGCCTCAGCGCATGCGGGCGGGGCTGCCCTGGCGCCGGCGGTCAGGCCCCCTGGCCCGAGGTGGCGCGGCTGATCAGCGAGCTGGCGTCGTTGATCGGGATCGCAAACCCGAGACCCTGGGCGGTGGTGGCCACGGCCGTGTTGATGCCGACCACCGCGCCCGAGGCATCGAGCAACGGACCGCCGCTGTTGCCGGGGTTGATCGCCGCATCCGTCTGCATCAGGCCGGTCAGCCTGGCCGGCTGTCCGGTCGTCTCGTCCTGCACGGTGATCTCCCGACCCAGACCCGACAGGATGCCCCTGGTCACGGTCTCGGTGTAGGTGCCCAGGGGGCTGCCGATGGCGAGCACGGTCTCGCCCACCTGGGCCTTGCCCGAGTCGCCGATCCGGGCGGCCGTCAGGCCGGTCGCGTCGATCTTGATCAGGGCCAGGTCGTGGGTGTTCGACTGCTCGACGATGGTGGCCGGGAACGTCCGCCCGTCATACAGCTCGACGCTCAGCGACTGGCTGTTCTCGACCACGTGCCGGTTGGTCAGGATGTACCCATTGGCCGTGATGATGATCCCGGACCCGACGCCGCTGGTCGGCTGGCCGAACGGAGAGAACCGGTTCGTGGTCAGGCCGTCCGCGGTGATCGTCACGACCGACTGGCGCGCGGTCGCCACGATGGCGGTGAGGTCAGCGGTCTGGACCGTCGTGGTGCCGGTCGCGTTGGCGACCGATGCCGGCGGCGTCTGAGTCACGACCGTCTTCGTGGGCACGACCTCGTGGACGATCGCGGCGGTCCCCGCGGAGGCCAGTGCTGCGCTCAGGATCGCCGCCGCGACGACCGGGCCCAGGCCGCGACCGCGAGGACCGCGCGGGCCCTGCCCGGCGGGGGTGGTCGCGACGGGCTCGACCGCGATGGTGGGCTGCGAGTTGTAGGGCACGTAGCCGCCGCCGAACGGCGGCGGCGGAGCGAGGGCGGGCGGCCCCGGCGCAGGATCGGTGGACGGCGCCGGGGATGGCGCCGGGGATGGCGCCGGCCCGAGCGGGTCGGGCTCCGATCGGCCGGCTGGTAGGGCGAGGTCATGAGGAGCTCCGTGGTGGAGAAGCGGATCGATGGGATCCATTCAACCCGGTTCGCCTGAGAGCGCCGTGAGAACCGGAGCGTCCGGCGCGTCCGGGGCAGCGGGAGCGTCCGCGTCCGGGGCGGCGGGCGCGTCCGGGGCGTCCAGGGCAGCCCTGAGCTCCTCGGCCAGCGGCGTCCACACCACGCGGTCGTCCTCGGTGATGCCCAGCGCTCCGTATCCGTCCTGGCGGGCGACCCAGGCGATCCCCGGCTCGCCCATCGCGAAGGCCGCGGTGGCGAACGCGTCGGCCATGGCGAGCGACGGGCCGACGACCGTCAGGCTGCGCAGGCCCGAGGGCACGCGGCCGGTGTGGGGATCCCGGATGTGCCCCCCGCGCTCGTACAGAGCCGACGTCGCCACGGCCTGGTTGGACACCTCCAGGACCGCCGCCAGCCGGTCCGGCAGGTCCGGATGCCGGACCCCGATGCGCCAGCCACGGCCCGGCTCCGGCGCGCCGGCCGCGAGGAGGTCCCCGCCGGCCCCGACCTGGACGTTCCGGGCTCCGGCCGGCGCAGGATGGCCAACGCTTCGTCGATCGCCCAGCCCTTGACCACGCCGGTGGGATCCAGGCGCCCGTCCGCGCGATGGCGGCGGGCGTCGAAGTAGCCGTCCGTCCGCTGCCGCAGGGCCTCGGCAAGGGTCACGATCGCCCGGACGTCGAAGCTCGCGTCGTCCAGGCGAAGCGTCCCGTCGGCGATCCGGCTGAGCTCGCTGGCGGGCCGGTACAGGCTGAACCGGCGGTCGACGTCGTGGAGCCACGCGACGACCTGCTCGATCGCGTCCTCCGGGACCAGCGGCGGCCGCACGTCGATCGACACCGTGGTGCCCATGACCGGCTCCACTCGGACCTGCCGGGTGGAGCCGGTCGACGGCCGGTCGGAGCCGGCCGGTGTCGGCATCGCCCTCAGATGCCGGCGCTGTCGAGCGCGGCCTGGAGCGACCGTGCGTAGGCGATGCTGGTGTAGGTGGCCCCCGACACGCCGTCGATGTTGGCGCTCTGCGCCTGCAGCGCCTCGGTGTGGAGGATCGGCTCGACGAACCTCGAGATCTGGCCCGACCGGCCGCCGGACGGCAGCTCGACCGCGGTGACGTCGACGACCTGGCTGGCGCTCACGGTCAGTTCCACCTGGACCGGTCCGAAGCGGGTGTCCACGACGGGCCCGGTGAAGGTCCGCTGGCCCGACCCCCCGGAGGGATCGGTCGTACCCGAGCCGGCGCCGCCACCCGTGCCGTTGGCACGGTTCGTGCCGTTGGCACCGTTCGTGCTGTCGGCACCGTTCGTGCCGCCGGTGCCCGCTCCGTCGCCGGCACCGTTCGCAGCCCCGCCGCCGACGGCCCCGTTCGGTTGCGACCCGCCCGGTCCCCCTGCTCCACCACCGTTCGGCCGGCCGACCTGGACGGCGTCCGACGGCACCTGGAAGTTCAGCAGCAGGGCGAGGGCGAGAGCGGTGAGCCCGAGGGCGAAGGCGCCGCGCTTGGGCATCAGGGACGATCTCCGAGTGCGCTGGGTCGACGAGCCGGCGCGCGAATCGCGCCTGCGTCCCGGAGGATCGCGCCGGCACCTGAGAGCGCAATGAGAACCGCGTCCGCGGTGGCCACGCGCTGCCGGCGAGGCGTCCCGGGCGCGATCAGGCGTTCGCTGCGCGCCACGGGAGCCCTCCGGCGGTTATCGCCGTGGCTGCGGGCCGCGAGCCGCCATCCCGACCGCGCGCAGAGCCAGCCGGCGGTTCCGGGCGCCGGGAACCGCGATCCTGCTCGCCAGGAGAGCAGCGGCCGCCGGGAACCGCTGGAGTGCTCCCCGGGGAGCAGCCGGGCAACGGGACGCCCGGCCCGCGGGACGCCCGCCCCACGCGGGCGCACCGCGCGACCGACGCGCCGGCCCTAGTAGCTGAAGCGCTCGGCGTGCACCTGGCGCCGGGGCACGCCCAGGGCCCGCAACGAGGCCTGGACCGCCTCGATCAGCCCGGTCGGACCGCACACGTACACGTCCTGGTCGGCGATCGTGGGCACCAGCCGGGCGATCATCGTCCCGTCCAGCGGCGGCGCGGGCGGCTGGTCGGCGGCATGGTTGTGGCGGTGCCCCACCAGGTAGTGGACACGGGCGCCACGATGGGCGGCCAGCAGGTCCAGCTCGCCCCGGAACACCAGGTCCGACGGGTGGCTGGCGCGATAGATCAGGGTGAGATCGCCGGGTCGCGCCGGCAGCGACTCGAGCAGGGCCCGCAGGGGCGCGATGCCGATCCCGCCCGCGATCAGGGTGACCCCGGGACGCGTCCGACGCTGCCCGGTCATGATCCCGTACGGGCCTTCGAGCAGGACCGGCGTCCCGGCCCGGAGCCGTCCGATGCCGCCACTGTCGTCACCCAAGGCCTTGACGGTGACGCGCAGCCACTGGCCGTTGGGGGCCGAGGACAGCGAGTACGGGTGCCCGCGCCACCAGCCGTCGAGGGTCAGGAAGCGGACCACGAAGTACTGGCCGGAGCGCACGGCCAGCCGGTCGAGGTCCCGGCCGGCGAGATACACCGACACGACACCGGGCCCCTCGCGAACCACCGCCGAGACCCGGGGACGGTGGCGCAGCGCGGTCACCAGCGGCTGGCCGAACCGGAACACGAGCACCAGCGCCCCGGTCAGCACGTACAGCGAGATCCAGTAGATCGACGCCAGCTGGTCGTGGATGAAGTCGGCGCCGGTGAACAGCTGGTGCAGGAACGCGAGCGCGATCGCGAGGTACGCGTACAGGTGGAGGCCGAACCACGTCTCGTACGACAGGCGGCGGCGCGCCGCGCGCAGGGAGCTCACGCCGACGAGCACGAACAGGCCGAAGCCGGCGGTCGCCCACAGCACGTACGGGAACGTCGTCAGCAGCGACCAGGCCTCGGCCACGACCCCCTGGCCGTCTCCCTGGGCATAGCCCACCGCGGTCAGCACGCCGTGGGCGCCGATCAGCCAGACGGTGGCGAACCCGAGCCACCGATGGGCCCAGGCGAGCTGGTCCATGCCGAACGCCTCGTCGAGCCACGGGCTGCGGCCCATCAGGACCAGCTGGATCAGGGCCAGGTACGTCCCGATGAGCGCCGTCAGCTCGCCCGCCGCCGTGAACGGGCCGCCGGGCGTGGGCAGCAGGTCCAGGCCGCCGTGCCGGACCCACATCAGGACGATCAGCACGCCGTTCGCGACAGGAGCGCGACGACGTCCGCCGGACGGACGCCCCAGACGCGCGGCAGCGGCACCGGCCGGGGCCGGGCCGTGGGGGTGGACGCCATGGCGGGATGGTCGGGCCGACGGATGAGAGCCCCCTGAGAGCAGCCGGTCAGCCGGCACCCGCGCAGTCGTAGAGCAAGCCGCCGAGCCCCGGCGCGGCCACCCGCCGGCACGCGGAGGTGACCCACGCGTTGCGCTCGCTCGAGACGCTGCCCCGCCCGTCGCCGCCGAAGAACCCGCCCGGGCCGCCATTCCGCCCTCCGAGGATCACGAACCGCAGCGCGCCCGACCGGACGTCGGCGCGGAGCTCGGCGGGCGTCGGTGCCGGGTCCGTGCCCATGAACCCGCCCATGGCCATCACGGGCACGCCGGAGGCGAGCTGGAGGGGCCCGGCCTGGTTGGCCGACGACACGGCGACAGCCAGCGGGCGCTGCCCCGGTTGGCGACCAGGTAGTCCACCAGCGCCTGGTTGGTCCCGGCCGGATCGCCGGGGAACGCGCCGAACGCGCCGAACACCGCCCGCACGCCGGCCGCGAACAGGCCACCCGGGGGTCCCGAGGCAGGCGTGCCGCCGGTCAGGGCGCGGTTCATCGTCTCGACCGTGTACAGCGACGGCCCGACCAATGCGGCCGCGAGCCCCACGACGACCGCCGCCCGCCCGATGGCTCCGGCCCGCGCATCCCCCTCGGCGACGGGGACGGCGAGCACGATCGCCGCGGCCAGCGCGAGGAACACGGCGCCCAGGCCAAACCCTGGGTGGAAGGCCGGCGTCCGCTCGAGGATCTGCCGGCCCCAGGCCGCGGTCGCCACGATCATCAGGCCGATCGCGACACCCGCCCAGGCGAAGCGCTCGCGGAGGCGCCACAGCTCGACGACGCCGCCGCCGACGAGGGCGGCCAGGGCGGGGGCCAGCGCCACGGCGTAATAGGGGTGCACGATGCCGGTCATCAGCGAGAACACGAGCACGTGGACGGCGGCCCACAGGCCCCACAGCAGGAACCCCGCCCGGCGGCCATCCGTGCGCGGTGCCCGGAGCCTGGCCGACAGCCCGACCACGAGCGCCGCCGCCGCGGTGGGCAGCAGCCAGCCGATCTCGCCCACCCAGTCGGCGTTGATCATCCGCAGCAGCCCGGGCTGGCCGCCGAACCCGGTCCCGCCGCCCCCGAACGGACCGGGTCCGCTGCCACCCCCGATCGCGCCCGATCCCCCGGGCCCAGCGGCTGCCCCGAACCCAGCGGCGAAGATCCGGCCCAGCCCGTCATAGCCCAGGATCAGGTCGACCACGGAGTTGTTGCTGCTGCCGCCGATGTACGGACGGGAGGCTGCCGGGATCAGCTCCACGATCACGACCCACCACGACGACGCCGCCACGAGGATCACGGCCGCGGCAAGCAGGCGGACGAGCCGTCTCCCCGGGGACCCGCGCGCAGCGAGGAGATAGGTGATCCCGAGAGCGGGCAGGACGAGCGACGCCTGGAGGTACTTGGTCAGGAACGCCAGCCCGACGAGCGCGGCCGACAGCGCGACCCAGCGCAGCCGGTCGTCGTCCAGCGCGCGCACCTGCGCCCACGCGGCCGACACGAGCAGCAGGGTCAGGACCGCATCGGGGTTGTTGTAGCGGAACATCAGCGCGGCCACCGGGGTGATCGCGAACGCCACGCCGGCGATCGCGGCGGCCGCCGTCCCGAAGGTGCGCCGCACCGCGGCATACAGCACCAGGACCGAGGCGACGCCGGCGAGGGCCTCCGGCAGCAGGATCGCGACCGGTCCCAGGCCCAGCACACGAACGGACAGGCCCATCACCCACAGCGCCAGCGGCGGCTTGTCGACGGTGATGAAGCCCGCCGCGTCGAGCGAGCCGAAGAACCAGGCGCCCCAGCTCTGGGACCCGGCCTGCGCGGCGGCCGAGTAGTAGCTGTTGGCGTAGCCGCTGACCCCGAGGTTCCACAGGTACAGGACGGCGGCCAGGAGGCCGATCGCCAGCGGCACCAGCCGCTCCCGGCCCGCCGCCCGGGTACCGAGCGCGGCGGTCGCCACGGCGTGCGGCGAGCCGAGGGCGTCGGTGCGGCTGGTCACGCGGGTCGAGGCTCCTGTCGCGGACGCGGCAGCGGCGCTCTCGGTGGGGAGGAGAAGCCACCGGGAGCGCCGCGTCGATGGCTATTCAAGCGGCCATGCCTGAGAGAACGCTGAGACGCGGGCGGCATGCGGCGCTCGGCAGCGCCCGGGCTACGAGCCGGTGGCGGGCTCGCTGGGGGCCGGCGTCAGCTTCGTGCCCGGTGCAGGCGACGCGCCCACCGCGTGACACAGGATGCACGTCTCGTCGCCACGCAGCGCGTGATCGATGGGCAGCGCCCCGACATCGGCTGCCCGGTGGCAGCTGCGGCAGTTGAGATCGCCCATGTCCGGATGGGGGTTGACCGGCGGCGGCGATGGGTTCGGCTTGTGGCACAGCCAGCATTCGTCCTGGTTGCGGCCGACCATGCTCGAGGGCAGGTGCGCCACGCTGCCGTGGCAGTCGAGGCAGGGTTCCTTAAGGTCCGCATGCGCCTGGGTGATCGGCGGTCCGTCCTGCGCCTCCTTGTGGCAGTTGAGGCACTCGGATTCGGCGATCCCCGCATGGCCGGGCGCGTTGCGGCCCAGCTTCTGGTCCGTATGGCAGGTGAGGCAGGCGGTCCAGCCGGCCAGCGGATGGCCAAGCGCCGGGATCGGCTTGAGCCCGGCCTCGCCGCCGGTGTAGTGGCACAGCAGGCAGCTGTTGGAGGTCGGGATGTGCGCGATCCCCATCAGCATCGTCGCGGGCGTGGGCGCCGCGGACGGCTCGTCGGCATCGGTCCCGATGCCGGTCAGGTCGGGGAGGATCCGCAGCCAGCTCGCGACCATGGTGCCCGCCAGCAAGGCGACCACGACGAGGTTGAGCACGATGAGCAGGCGCAGCGTCCGGTCCACCCTGGTCTTCATCGCACCACCCCTGCGGCTGAGGCCCACCTGCCGGGAGCACCGTCGGCGGCGCCACGGGTCCTGGCGTCGAGCGCGACGAGCTCGCGCAGCGAGGCCTCGACGGCGGCCGGCACGGCGGCCTCCACCTCGGGCGACAGGCTCTCCCCGATCGCCACCCTGGCGACCTGTACGCCGGCGAGCGACACCGCGGCCGGCAGCCAGCCCATCAGCCCGCCGAACGCGAGCAGCCGGCCGACCGCGTCGTCGGTCCGCTCGACCTCGTCATCGCGCACCATCGTGACCGTGCCCGCCGGTCGGCCCAGGTCCATGCCGTCGACCAGTAGCAGCGCCCGCGCGTCGCGCACCAGCGGCAGCAGGTCGAGGCCGCGCGTGCCGCCATCGACCAGGCGCGTGCCAGCCGGCAGGGCGCCGGGGTCGGTCGCCGCGATCCGGACCAGCTCGGCGACCACCCGTGCCCCGACACCATCGTCGCCGAGCAGCGTGTTGCCGATGCCGATGGCGACCACCGGACCCGGTCGGGCGCTCATTCGACCCGCTCCAGGAGCTCGGGGCCGCCGTCGCGGGACTCGACGAGCTCCTCCCGGGTCGGGAACTTGAAGCCGCTGACGATGCTCGAGACGAGGCCGTTCTTCTCGAGGTGGTCCACCAGGATGCAGCTGTACACGTGGAACAGCGCGATCGCGAGGATGGCCCACATCGACAGGTGGTGGACCAGCCTGAGCAGCTGCGGTCCGGCCAGCTCGCGCAGCCAACCGAACAGCGTCGCGCCCGGCTCGCCGCCCACCAGGCCGTCGAGCGCGAACCCGGTCACCGTCTCGACCAGCAGCAGCGCGAACAGGGCGAGGTAGGCCGTCGCGGCCAGCTGGTTGTGGCCCAGGACCTTGGGGATCTCCTTGCGAATGAAGCCGTAGAACCCGGCCTGGCGGAACAGCTCGGTCGCCTGGTAGCGTGAGGTGGGGATGAACGCCGACCAGCGCGAGAACCGGTTGCCGGCAAGCAGCCACCAGGTGCGGACGACGCCCGAAAGCAGGAACACGAGCGCCGTGACGATGTGGATCAGCCGCACGGTCGACATCACGTTGCCACCGGGCGGGATCAGGAACGGATCCGCGATGTAGCCGCCGGTCAGGCTGAGGGTGACGATGCACGCTGCCGTGACCCAGTGCGTGATCCGTACCGGAGCCTGCCAGACGTACAGCCGGACCCGTTCGTGGGGGCGTTCCAGCCCGGCGTGGGCCCCCGCGGAGATCGGCTCTCCGGCGAGGGGCGCCGTCGAGGATCGTGCCGACGGCTGGGGCAGGGACTCCTGGGCCGCGGTCATCGGCTTGCCTCCAGCGATCGGATGCGCAGGTCGAGGCCAGCGGGCCCCCCGACAAGGTGCGCGGCGCAGGCCACGCACGGGTTGAAGCTGTGCACGACGCGCAGCAGCTCGATCGGCTGCGCTTCGTCGGCGACGCTCACGCCCGCGAGCGCGGTCTCGAGCGGGCCGCGGACCTCGAGGGCGTCCCGCGGCGCGGCGTTCCAGGCGCCGGCGTCGATCACCTGGTAGCGGTCGATCAGCCCGTCCCGGATCGACAGCCAGTGACCCACCGCCCCGCGCGGGCCCTCGCCCAGCGAGAAGCCCTGGGCCTCGGCGGGCCAGCTGCCCGGATCCCACGCCCCGACATCGGCCAGCGCGAGGTCACCGGTCGAGAGGTGCTGGCGGAGCTCCTGGAGCCACGCCTGTGCCCGGGTGACCACGACCTGCGCCTCCACGGCGCGCGCCAGCAGCCGGCCCAGCACGCTGGGCATCGCCTCCGGCCCGAGCGACAGGCCGCGGAGCAGCCCGGCCAGGGCGTTGCCGGTCTCCGGGCGCCCATCGGCGTAGCTGACCAGGACACGCGCAAGGGGGCCTGTCTCCATCGGCTCCCCGTCGTAGCGCGGCGTCTTGAGCCACGAGTAGCGGTCGGCGCCCTGGAGGGTCGCGATCGGGATCTGGGCGTCGAACGCCGGGCTGGTCTGGGCGTCGGTCGGGGCCACCAGCGTGCCGCCGTCGTCGCCGTACCAGGCGTGGGCCGTGGTCTCGGCGATCCTGGTCGCGTCCACGTCCTCGACCTTGAGCGTGCCGCCCCGCAGGCGACCGCGGGGGAACAGCAGACTCGGATCGGCGCCGTCGCCCTGCGGGTAGTCGCCGAACGCGAGGTAGCCACCGCCGCCCGCACCGATCCCTGTCCACTCCGGATAGGCTGCGGCGATCATCCGCACGTCGGGCAGGAGCACGCCGTTGACGAAGGTGCTCGCCTCGGTGAACAGGTCGTTGATCATCGTCAGCCCGGCCTCACCCAGCGGATCGGGCGAGTTGTGCTCGGGGACGTCCGGGTGCTGGCCGGCGCGGCTGGTCGCGGGCCCGCCCCACGGCGGGGCCAGCGACATGCCCCCGACGAGATAGGTCTGCGGATGCGGGTCCTTGCCGCCCAGGATCGCGTGGATGCGCATGAACCGCCGCTGCCAGTCGAGGGCTTCGACGAAGTGGGCGTACAGGACCAGGTTCTGCTCGGGCGACAGCCGGTAGGCCGGGTTGCCCCACCAGCCGGGACCGAGCGGGCCGGCCTGGCCCGGGCCCAGCGTCGCCCCCAGCCGATCGCGGACCGCGAGGTAGTCGGCCGCGCTCGACCGCGGCCAGCTGCCCGTCGCGCGGGCCAGCGCCGAGGCGACCTTGGGATCGGCCTCCAATGCCGACCGGGCGTCGGCCCAGTCCGGCAGCTGCGCCTGGTAGAAGGAGAGCACGTGGTCGCGCACGAGCTGGGTTCCGGCCATGAGGTTGCGGACCAGGCGGGCGTTGGTCGGGATCGTCACGCCCAGCGCCGCCTCGACGGCACGCACCGAGGCGAGGGCGTGGACGCCGGTGCAGGTGCCGCAGATCCGCTCGGCGAGGAGCCACGCCTCGCGCGGGTCGCGTCCGTGCAGGATGAGCTCGACGCCGCGGAACATCATCCCCGAGCTCCAGGCATCCTGGACGCGGCCACCGGCGAGCTCGGCCTCGATACGCAGCTGGCCGCCGACGCGGGTCACGGGATCGATGACGAGCCGGGTCATGGTCGAGCCTCGGGCTGGTCCGTCGTGGGCGCGGGCGTCTCGTCGGGCGCCGTCGCAGGCGCCGGCTCCGTCGCTGCCGCGGACACCGCGTCGGGCGTCGTCGCAGGCACCGCGTCGGGCGTCGTCGCCTGGGCGGGGCCCGCTTCACCGGCGGACGCGATCACCGCTGCCGGCGCCTGGCCGGCGATCGGCGCAACGACCGCCATCGGCTCCCCGGCCGTCTCCTCGAGCCGGGCGGCCGCCGTGGCGGCCCGTCGGGCGGCGGCCTCGGCGTCGCGGCGCGCCGAGCTCGCGAGCCGCTTCTGGCGCACGATCATCCCGGCCGCGTGCAGGCCGGCCACGCCCCCGATGCCACCGACCATCGCCGTGCCCACGCCGTCCACGGTGAGCCCGGGCAGGAACGGCACCGGTGATCCGAGGCGCTTATAGGCCGGCAGCATCGAGTCCCAGAAGCTGGGCATCGTGCACCCCACACAGCCCGCCCCTGCCCGGACGTTCCAGCTCACCCCGTCGCCGTACCGCGCCGTGGGGCAGTTGGCCATCGTCTCGGGGCCCTTGCAGCCCAGCTTGTACAGGCACCAGCCCTTCTGGGCTCCCTCGTCACCCCAGTTGAGCGCGAACTCCCCGAACTCGAAATGCGGTCGCCGCTCGCACTGGTTGTGGATCAGCCCGCCGTAGGCGAACAGCGGCCGGCCCATCAGGTCACCCGGCGGCAGCTTGTCGACGGCCAGGTAGTGGACGATCGTCGCCGCCAGGTTGACCACGTTCATCGGGCAGCCGGGAAGCGACACCAGCCGGGCGTCCGTGACCACCTGCCGGACGCCGCCCGCGTCGCTCGGACCGCCGCCCGCACCGGCCAGCCCGCCATCGAACGCGCACGACCCGAGGGCGATCGTCGCCTGGGCGCCGTCGCACACCTCCCGCGCGACGTCCGCGAGCGGCCGTCCCCCGACCAGGCAATAGGCACCTCCCGCGCCGGTCGGGATCGATCCCTCGACGACCGCGATGTAGCCGTTCGGGTAGCGCTCCATGGCGCTGGTCCGGGCCAGGTCCGTGTCCGCGCCGGCGGCCGCCAGGAACGACTCGTGGTACTCGATCGAGAGCACGTCGAGCAGCATCGAGGCCACCGACGGCTGCGCCGTGCGGAGCATCGCCTCGGTGTTGCCGCCGCAGGTCTGGCCGCGCAGCCAGATGACGGGGATCCGGGGCGCCGTCTCGAGGGCCCGGGCGATCCGCGGCGCATAGGCGGCGGGAAGGGCGAGGGCCGCCGCCATCGCGGCCGAGAACTGGAGGAACGAGCGACGGGACATGCCGCGCCTGACCAGCGCGGCGTACAGCCCGTCCTCGCCCATCACGTCACTCTCGATCTCGCGTCGCGTGGGCGGGCACCGGGGGGCCCCGCGTCGCCGCGACCAACAGCAGGGGGACGCTGGTACCGATGATGGGCCACGCAGGTGCCCCGGCCACGAGCCACAGGTCGCCGCCGGAGGTAACGAAGGGCACCGCCGGAGGGCCCGGATGGTACGCGCGCTGCCTGCCGCTCGGCAGGGCCGGGTCGGGCCCTATCGCAGGCTGGCGAAGGCGTCCATGTCCACGCGGGGCCGTCCGGCGGTGCCGAGGACCACGATCCGGATCGTCCGGGTGCGGCTGGTGGACCAGGTCCGCTCCCAGGCGACGTCTCGCGCGTAGGTCGAGGCTCGACGGAGGTCGATCGTGGCGACGCGCGTCCCGTTCACGTAGATCCTGACCTTGCCGCGCGTCGCGGCCCGGGTGGTCACGAAGCCGATCGAGCGGCCGGTCCAGCGGTAGGTGACGGCGGCCCCATGGCTCCGGGCGTACTTCGCGGTGCCGCCGGAGTAGGAGCTGCGGACCACCCGATGCCAGGTGCCCGCGTAGCCGACCACGCGGCTCGACTGCTGGACCAGGCGCGGGGTCAGCACCGGCCCGGTCGCCCACGGGCTCGCGTTGCCCGCCAGGTCGACCGCCCGGACGCGGAAGCGCACCGTCCCCTCGGGCACGACGGTGACATCCGCCGATGGTGACGCGAGCGTGTCCGAGAGCAGCGGCCAGCTGTGCCCGCCGTCGGTCGTCCTGGCGAGCTCGTAGTGATCGATCCCCGACCCAGCGGCATCCGAGCCGCTCCAGGTGAGGCGAACGGGCAGGGACCGGCCGGACAGGCGGGCATTGGAGCGCAGGGCGGCTGCAGGCGCCCGGGCCCAGGGAGCCGTGCGGTCGATCGCGAGCGCCGCGGCGACGGATGGCGTGGTCGGGCCCGCGTTGCCGGCCGCGTCCTCCACCGAGCCTGCGGCGAGCGCCAGCGTCAGCGTGCCCTCAGAGCACCCGGTGACCGAGATCGAGTACGCGTCGCCGGACCCCGAGGGCGACCCGACCTGGCAGCCGGTCGACGTCCCGGTGACGGCGAGGTCGGTGCTGTCGAGGCCGACCACGGGCTCGCTGAAGGTCAGCGCGTACGGCACGGTCGTGCCGCCGAAGGGGGTGGTCACCGTCGGCGCGAACGAGCTCACGGCGGGAGGGGTCGTGTCGCCCGGCATGGGCGTCGGGGTCGGAGTCGGCGTGGGAGCGGGAGTCGCGGTGGACGTCGGGGTCGGCGTCGGGGTCGGCGTCGGCGTGGGCGTGGGGGTCGGCGTGGGCGTGGGGGTCGCGGTGGGCGTGGGCGTGGGGGTCGCGGTGGGCGTCAGCGTGGGCGTGGGCGTCGGAGTCGGGAGGCCGGCGAGCGCGGCGGCCACCACCGCGCCCGCGTCGAGGATGCCCGCCCCGCAGCCCTTGACCTGGCAGCTGCTCGCGCTGCCGTCGGGGGCGAAGCCCTGCGCGTAGTCGACCAGCAGCGTGCGCAGGTCCGCGGGGGTGAGCGTCGGATCGACGGCAAGCGCCAGCGCGGCGACGCCGCTCACGTGCGGGGTGGCCATGCTGGTGCCGTCCATCCACGCGTAGTCCTGGGTCGTCGGCCCGGTCGCTCCGTCGTTCCAGGTCGAGAGGATGCCGACGCCCGGCGCCGCGATCGTGACCCCCGGGCCGTAGTTGCTGAACGACGCGCGCTTGCCGCTGCCGTCGGTGGCCGCGACCGAGATCACGCCGGAGCAGCTCGCCGGCGTGAAGCCGGACACGTCCTGGTTGCTGTTGCCGGCCGCGACGACGACCACCGCCCCGCGGCCGACGGCGTCGTCGACCGCGGACTGCATGGTGGCGTCGCACGCGCCCGAGCCGCCCAGCGACAGGCTGAGCACCCGTGCCGGGTTCGCGTTGGCCGGCACCCCCGAGACACTGCCGCCGGCGGCCCAGTGGATGGCGGCCGCGATGTCCGAGGTCCAGCCACCGCACTTGCCCAGCACGCGCACCGGCAGGATGGAGGTCTGCCAGGCGATCCCCGCGACCCCGGATGCGTTGTTGCCGCGGGCGGCGACCGTGCCGGCCACGTGCGTGCCGTGCCACGAGGAGTCGCCCACCGGGCAGCCCTGCAGCGGACCGCTCGCGGACTCGGCGGCCGTGACCCAGTCGCCCGGGTCGGCGGGATTGGCGTCGCGGCCGTCGCCGTCGTTGGACTGCGCCGTGTTCGACACGAAGTCGTAGCCGGGCAGGACCCGGCCGGTGAACTCCGTGTGTGTCGTGATCCCGGTGTCGATCACGGCCACGGTCACCGCCGCGCTGCCGGTCGTCGTGTCCCAGGCGGCCGGCGCGTCGATCCCCCAGGTGCCAGACAGGTCGTCCTGGTAGGTGGAGTAGTAGGTGTCGTTCGGGACGAGGTCGGCGGTGACGCGCACGTCCGGGGCCACCAACGCGACACCGGCGACCGCGGCCAGCGCATGGAGCTCGGCCATCTTGGCGGCACGGCTATGAGCCGCCGGCACCCAGTAGGCACCGGTGTCGTCGGAAACGTCGGCCGCCGGGCGCAGACCGGGCAGCGCGGCCCCCAGCGCCGCTGCGCGCTGGCTGCGGCCGAGGGCTCCCGGACCGCTCCGCCATTGGACGACCACGCGCTCGAGGGGCGCGGACCCCAGGTTGCGGGCGTCGACCGATCCCGGTTGCGCTGCTCCCGGTGCCCCCGCGACCGCGGTCGGGGCGCCCGCGAGCATCAGCGCGAGCAGCAGGGCGGCGAGACCACGCGATCGACCAGGCAACCGGAACACCCCAGGCGGTGCGGCACCGTGCCGCGCCACGAGCGCATGATGCCGCGTCCGCGGGTGCGCTCGACATGGGCCAGAAGTCGGGGTTGCCGGCGGGATGTCGCCCACCGTCGGAACCGTGGGGGCGCCCGAGGGCCTGCGTCAGCGCTCGTTCATGAACGGCGGGGCCAGCTGCCCCAGGGCGGCCTCCCGGGCGGCCAGCTCGTTGCCGGGGCAGGCCAGCCACAGGGCCCAGCCGCCGGCGTCGGTGCAGACGTAGTACTGCAGATTGACCACCGCTCCGTCGCCCGGCCCCTCGAGCTCCAGCTCGAGCCGCAGGGCCTCCCCGAGCGGCAGGTCGACGCGGCCCAGGGACCGCACCCGCGCCCCGGTCGCGCCGGGGTGGATGCCCAATCGCCAGCGACCCAGCGATGCAGCGGACGACTCGGTCAACGCGTGCTCCTCTGCGGTGGTGACGATCGTTGCGAGGGACGGCGGTCCGCACGAACCGATCGACGCGGCCATGATGCGCCGCTCCGCCAGCCGCGTCGTGGATCGCGACCGGAGCATGCGACAGCCCCTCCGAGTCCGCCTGGAGGGGCTGTATGGCGCGTGATTCGAGTGGTGAGCCGGCAGGGATTCGAACCCTGAACCTAGTGATTAAGAGTCACTTGCTCTACCGTTGAGCTACCGGCCCGGACCGGCGGAAGGATAGCGCACTAGCCCCGGCGCGAGCGACCCGGCGTGAGCGACACGGCGTGAGCGACCGGCGCGGCTGCGGACGACCGCGCGCCGGGATCCGTCACGCAGATGCGCCGGAGTAGTGGCGCAGGGCGGTCCGCCAGACCCAGCGGGTCGCGCCCAGCAGCGCCAGCGCGAACAGGGCGGCGAAGCCGAGCGTCTCGGCGGTCAGCCGGCCCGTCAGCGCCTCGGCCGGCACCGTCACCGCGAACGCGATCGGGACGAGGAAGGTGAGGCCGATCCGCAGCCAGTCGGGGTAGATCGTCACCGGCCAGCGGCCCGACTGGTAGATGCCCATGAACAGCTCCACGATCTCGTCCACGCGCACGACCCAGAACGCCGCGCTCGTGATCAGCAGCCAGACGCAGTAGACCATCGCGGCCCCGAGCACCAGCGCCACGAGGAACGCGGCGGCGCCGGCGGCGCCCAACGAGCCCGGCAGCTGCGCAGCCGCCAGGACCAGGATGACCAGCCCGATCAGCACGTCGACCAACCGCCAGATGCGCACCACCCGGACGCTCACCAGCACCTGGCTGTCGTCGGGCTTGATCAGCACGAAGTCGAGCGTGCCCATGTGGATGTCGGTCATCAGCCGCTCCATGTTGGGCTGAATGAAGGTGCCGATGAGCCCGGCGACCACCGTGTACACCCCCATCACCGCCAGCAGCTCGGGCTCGGACCAGCCGTGGAGCTGGTCGACCTGGGTGAACACCAGCGCGAGCACGGCCAGGCCGCTGAGCAGGCGGATCGCCGACTCCAGCAGCTGGATCGCGAGGTTGGCCCGGTACTGGAGCTCGTTGAGGGCTCCCACCCGGACGAACGTCGCGAACAGCCGCACCGGCCGGATCGGATCCGGCATCAGCCGCCCACCGCCGCGTAGCGCCGGACCGCGAACGCGAAGGCCTGCCGAAGCGCCAGCGCGCCGATCGCGATCCACAGCGCCTGCACGGCGAGACCGCCGAGCAGCTCCGCCGGCGACAGGTTGCCGACCAGGGCCTCGATCGGGAACCCGAACGTGGACTGGAACGGGAGCACGGCGGCCAGCTGCTGCACCCAGGCCGGCATGAGCGCGAGCGGCACGAGGCGGCCCGACAGCAGCAGCTCGGCCGTGAAGTAGATGTCGAACACGGGCCCCACACGGGTGGTCCAGAAGGTGACCATGCCCAGCGTGGACTGGTTGAGCGAGCGGATCAGGTAGGCGCCCCAGATCGCGACCAGGAACACGCCCACGCCCAGCGGCGTGATCGTCGCCGTCGGGTGGAACAGCAGCGACAGCACGAGCGCGATCGGCAGCCAGAGCACGATCACGACCACCTTCCAGCCGGCGAAGTAGCCCAGGTCCCAGTGGATCGGGTGGACCGGTCGCAGCAGCTGGCCCGAGAGCTGGCCCTCGCGGATGCGCTCCTCCCAGCCGTACGGCGTGAACACGATGTTCATGTTCCGCACCAGCGTCCAGACGATGTAGTAGGCGGCGAACTGGCCGGCGTCGTAGCCCGCCACCGAGCCGCCCTGCTGCTCGGCAACGGTCGACCACACGACCAGGTAGATCACGGGCTCCGCGATCATCCCGATCATGTAGAAGTAGTTCCCGACCCGGTACTGGAACTGCTGCGCGATCGCGATCCGCATCTCGGTCAGGTACAGGTCGACCCAGGCTCGCGCCGAGGCGCCGATGCGCGACGCGATCACGGGCCGTCGCTCCCGGGCGGGGCGGCGCTCGCGAACACGTGCTCGATGACGTCCTCGATGGGTGGGTCCTCGATCGTCAGGTCGGCGATCGGGAGATCCCGCAGCAGCCGCGTCGTGACCTCGGGCGCCTCCGCGCGCGAGACGCGCAGCAGGGTGCGGCCCTCGTCGATCCCGATGACCTCGCCGTAGGACGCGAGATCGGCCACGCCATCGCGCAGCACGACGCCGATCGTCTTGGTCGCCGAGAACTGCTCGGCCAGCGCGGCCAGCGCGCCGTCGAACAGGATCCGCCCGTGATGGATGACGATGACCCGGCGGCACAGCGCCTGGACGTCGGCCATGTAGTGGCTGGTCAGCAGCACCGTGGCCCCGGTCCGGAGGTTGTACTCGGCGACGAACGCGCGGATCCGCTTCTGGGCGGTCACGTCGAGCCCGATCGTGGGCTCGTCGAGGAACAGGACGGTCGGCCGGTGGAGCAGCGCCCCGCAGATCTCGGCCTTCATCCGCTCCCCGAGCGACAGGTTGCGGACCGGCTTGGTGACGAGGTCGCCCAGGTCCAGCAGCTCGATCAGCTCGTCGCGCAGGGCCGTGAACTCGGACCGCGGCAGCCGGTAGATCGCCCGGATCAGCTCGAACGAATCGAGGGCCGGCAGGTCCCATTGCAGCTGGTTCCGGTTGCCCATGACCATCGTGATCCGGCGCAGGAACTCCCGCTCGCGTCGCTCCGGGACGTGGCCGAGCACGGTGGCTTCCCCGCCCGTCGGGTACAGCAGGCCGGCGAGCATCTTGAGCGAGGTCGTCTTGCCCGCGCCGTTGGGGCCCAGGAACCCGACGACCTCCCCATACCCGATCTCGAACGAGATC
This sequence comes from uncultured Chloroflexia bacterium, assembly GCA_963741915.1. Taxonomy (GTDB): domain Bacteria; phylum Chloroflexota; class Limnocylindria; order Limnocylindrales; family CSP1-4; genus CAIXZV01. The sequence continues at coordinate 252,808 of CAVUJW010000009.1, forward strand.
CCGTCGACCGCCGACACCTCGCGCGTCTCCCGCCGCACGAGGCTGCGCGCCGCGGCACGCAGACCGCCCTCGCGGACCGGCACGTCGAACACCTTGCGCAGGCCGGCGACGCGGATCGCCGGGCGGTCCGTGACCGACCCGGCCGCAGGGGCGGGATCGGCGAGATCGGCGGGATCGGTCGGCCCGGCCATTCCGGGCCGCGGCGGATGGCCGGGGGACGCCGCCGGGGTCACTGGTTGTCGATCTGGGCGCGCTGGAGGCGACCGCTGAAGTCGACGTAGATCGCCTTCCACTCGGTGAACGTGTCGAGGGCAACGTGGCCGGCCTCGCGATGGCCGTTGCCCGTCTCCTTCCAGCCGCCGAACGGGAGGTGCGTCTCGGCGCCGGTCGTGCCCGCGTTCACGTAGACGATGCCGGCCTCGAAGTCGCGCATCGCCCGGAAGGCGGTGTTGGCGTCCCGGGTGTAGATCGAGGCCGACAGCCCGTAGCGCACCTGGTTGGCGGCGGTCATCGCCGCCGCGTAGCCATCTGCGGGCACGACCGAGAGCACGGGCCCGAAGATCTCCTCCTGGGCGATCCGCGCCATGGGTTCGACGCCCTGGAAGATCGTCGGCTGGAAGAAGTGGCCGATGTCAAGGTCGTGGCCGGTCGCCGCGTCGGTGCCGGTCGCCCGGGCGCCGCCGGTCACCAGCTCGCCCTCCCGCTTCCCGATCTCGACGTAGCGCTCGACCTTGGCCACGGCCGGCGCGTTGACGAGCGGCCCAACGTCGACGGCCTCGTCCAGCCCGGAGCCGAGGCGCAGCGCCCTCGTTCGTTGCTCCAGCCGGGCGACCAGCTCGTCGGCGATGGGCCGGTCCGCGATCACCCGCGAGCAGGCCGTGCAGCGCTGCCCCGTGGTGCCGAACGCGGACCACAGGATCCCGTCCACCGCGAGGTCGAGGTCCGCGTCGCGCAGCACGACGACGGCGTTCTTGCCGCCCAGCTCGAGGCTCAGCCGCTTGAGCCGGCGGCCGGCGCGCTGGGCGATCTCGCGACCCGTCGCCGACGACCCGGTGAACGAGATCACGGCGACATCCGGGTTATCGACGATTGGATCGCCGACCTCGGCGCCGGAGCCGGTGACGAGGTTGACGGTGCCCGGCGGGAAGCCGGCCTCGGCCATCAGCTCGACCAGCAGCGTCGCACAGTGCGGCGCATCCGAGGCCGGCTTGAACACGACCGTGTTGCCGGCCACGAGGGCGGGCATCATCTTCCAGCACGGGATCGCGATCGGGAAGTTCCAGGGCGTGATGATCCCCGCGATCCCGATGGGCTGGCGGATGCTCATCGCCCACTTGTCCGGCAGCTCGGACGGGACGGTGTCGCCGAACATCCGGCGGCCCTCCCCGGCCATCAGGAACGCGATGTCGATCCCCTCCTGGACATCGCCGCGCGCCTCGGCCAGGACCTTGCCCATCTCGCGGGTCATCTCGCGTGCCAGGCGCTCCTTGTGCTCCGCCATGAGCGCGCCGAAGCGGTACAGGATCTCGCCCCGCTTCGGCGCGGGCGTCGCCTTCCACGCCGGCAATGCCGCGTCCGCGGCCCGGATCGCCATCGCCACGTCCGCGGCCGTGCCCGCCTGGAACCGCCCCACGACGTCCGCGGTGTCGGCGGGATTGACGCTCTCGAACGTGGCTCCGCCCACGCCGTCGACCCAGCGGCCGGCGATGAACAGCTGGCGGGCGGCGGGCCGGTCGGCAACCTCGGGCATCGGGAACCTCGGCAGGGCATGGGTCGATCAGTCGGCGGCACGAGCCGCGCGGGCGCTCCGGCCGGACCGGCCTGGCCCGGCATCCGCGACAGCTGGATACTCCGGGGCCGCCGCCCGGACGTCAACCATCAGCCCGGCCGCCCGTGGACGCGGATGGCGAGCGGCGGCCGCCCAGCGCGACGGGGCTACGCGCGCTCGAGCTTCTCCAGCAGCGCCTTCACCTCGTCCAGCTCCTCGGCCTCGTCACGACCGGGGGTCGCGCGCAGCAGCCGCAGGGCCGCCCGGACCAGTGCCACTTCCTCGGGGGCGAGGCGCAGGACCGTCTCCGCCGGCCCGCTGATCTCGGCCATCGCATGCCCTCCGGCGATACGTCCCCGTCAGGGCGGGTCGCCCCCGCGCACGGGTCGATCCCGATCGTGGGCGCAGCCCGGCGGGTCCGCCTAGGTGGCTGGTGTGAAACGCACGTTCTGACCGGCTGACGGGCGGGCACGGGCGCAGCGGGAGGAACGCCCGGTTCCAGCGCGGGATCCCGGGTCTGGAGATCGCAGGTCCCGGCTCAGCACGACCGACCTGCGGGTAATGGGCGGGAGGCCCGTCGCTCCCTGACGTCAGCCGGCCTTGGCGGCTGCCCAGGTCCCGCCGTTCCCGCTGAGGCCGAGGACCGCGAGCCGTGCGAGGTTGACCGCGGCGGCGAGAAGGGCGAAGTCAGCGGCGACCTTCGGGGTGCCCCGGACCCGTGCCCGCCGGCCGCCGTGTCTCCGCCGCATGAGGTGGGCGAGCTTGCGCTCGACCTTGGGCCGGGTCGCCCGGTAGTCGGCCAGCCAGGCGGGATCGCGGCTCGCGGTGCGGCCAGTCGCGAGGTGTGCTTCGTGGGGACCGATCTCGATCGAGCGCCCGCCCGCAGACGTGGTGCACTGGGCGGACAGTGGGCACATGGCGCAGGCGGACCGGAAGCGAGCCTGCCACTCGCCGCGGCCATGGCGAGTGAGCCGGGCGACCTGGCCCGCCGGGCAGGTGACAGACCCGGCGTCGAGATCGATGGCGAAGTCGTCCTTGGTGAAGTGGCCGGGCACGCCGGTCGCGGGCTGGACCTTGAGGCGGCTGACGGCACCAGCCTCGTCGAGCGCCTCGAGGGTCGGGCCCGTCCCGTACGCCGCGTCGCCGTACACGATCGGCGGAGCGGCTGGTGCGGCCGCCGCCAGCTCGTCGGCGAGCAGTTCTTGCACGACCGACGCGTCGCCCGCGTTGCCCGCCGTGACCGCGGTCGCGGTGACGAGCTCGGCATCGGGGTCGAGCGCGACGTGGCCCTTGTACCCGTCGAACCCGCGGGCCTCGGTCTTGTGGCCGTGGCGGGTGTCGGGATCGACCGTGCTGATCACGCGGTCCGGGGCAACCCGCCGGGCGATCCGGATCCGGCCGTCCGGGCCGTCTTCGAGGTCCTGGCCGAGGACGGTCGCGAGCAGCGTGGCGGCCTCGGCGAGCGGCGGCGACAGCGGCTCGTCCTCGAGCGCTGCGAGCACGGCCTCCCCGTCCCGGGCAAGGGCATCGACGAGGGCCGCCCGGGCCGCGGCGTCGTCCCAGTCGGCGGCGGGCTTGCCGCCCGTGCGGTAGTCGTCGTCACGGCGGAGGACCGCGCGCAGCGCTGGCTCGCGCTCGCCGGCCGCCGCCAGCGTCTGGCGGATCGCGCTGCGCACGAGGGTGACGGTGTCCATGGTCGCGACCGCGTCGTACAGCGGGGTCGAGTCGAGCACCCGTCGGACCCCCACGAGCCCGGCCGCACGGGCGACCTCGAGCGTGCGCTCGAAGATCCGCTCCGCACGGTCCGAGCGGGCGAGGCGCGCGCGCATGTCGACGAGCACGGTGTGGGCGAAGCCCGGGGCATCGAACGGCAGGCCGCCACAGGCGTACTTCCAGCGGGCGTCGAACGTGAACCGCTCGACCGCCTCGCGGTCGGACAGGCCCTCCAGGCGCTGGAGGACCATCACCACCGCGACCACCAGCGGCGGCACCGAGCGCCGGCCGACATCCGCGAACAGGTCGGCGAACAGCGTGTCGGGGAAGAGCTCGTGGCACTCCCGGTGGAGCAGGGCATGGATCGAGTCCGGACGCACCAACGGTTCGACGAACGAGCTCGTGTCGCGGAACAGGTCGGCCTGGCGGGGTGCGGATCCCTGCGACATTGGGTGTGCTCCTGGCGATCAGCTCGGGCAGCTCCTGCCGGAAGAATCGTCAGCTGCGCCCGTGCCCGCCCGTCAGCCGGTCAGAACGTGCGTTTCACACCAGCCACCTAGAGTCGGATGTCGCGTCAGACCCGTTCGAACGCCATGGCGTCAGACCCGTTCGAACGCCATGGCGACGGACCCGCCGCCACCCAGGCACAGCGTCGCCATGCCGTACCGGCCGCCGCGGCGCCGGAGCTCGTGGAGCAGCGTCGCCACGATCCGCGCCCCCGACGCCCCGATCGGGTGCCCGAGCGCGATCGCGCCCCCGTTCACGTTCACCTTCGACCAGTCGAACCCGAGCTCACGACCGTCGGCGAGCACCTGGGCGGCGAACGCCTCGTTGATCTCGATCAGGTCGAAGTCGGCGGGAGCCAGCCCCGTCCGGGCCTCGAGCCCGCGCACGCCCTGGATCGGCGCCAGGAACAGCCACCTGGGTGCCACCTCGGCCTGCGCGTAGCCGACGATCCGCGCCAGCGGGGTGAGGCCGTGCTGCTCCACCGCGCGCTCCGAGGCCACCACCGTCGCCGCCGCGCCGTCGGTGATCCCGGGCGCATTGCCCGCGGTCACGGTCCCGGCCGTGGCCGAACCGCGATCCTCGCCTGCCGGCAGGTCGAACACGGGCTTGAGCCGGGCAAGCGCCTCCGCGGTCGTGTCAGCGCGCGGGCTCTCGTCGACCGAGACCACGGTCTCGCGGCCCTTCGCGTCGCGGATGGTGACCGGCGCCATCTCGTCGTCGAACCGGCCGGCGTCGGCCGCGGCCACCGCCCGGCGATGGCTCTCGAGCGCCAACGCGTCCTGGTCCTCGCGGCTCACGCCCGCCTTGATCGCCACCCGCTCCGCGTGGGTGCCCATGTGACAGTCCTCGACCGAGCACCACAGCCCATCGAGCACGGCGGAATCCTCGAGCACGCCGTTGCCCAGCCGGTAGCCGAAGCGCGCCCGGCGAAGCAGGAACGGCGCCTGGTTCATCGACTCCATCCCGCCCGCCACGAACAGGTCGCCGTCGCCGGCCCGCACCGCGGCCGCGGCCAGCATGATCGCCTTGAGCCCCGAGCCGCACACCCGGTTGATGGTCGTGGCCGGCGTCGTCTCGGCGAGGCCGGCGCGGAGGAGCGCCTGGCGGGCCGGCGCCTGCCCGGCTCCGCCCTGCAGGACCTGGCCCATGAACACCTCGTCCACGGGCGCATCCGGCGGGAGCCCCGCGCGATCCACCGCCGCCCGGATCGCGACCGCTCCCAGCTCGACCGCCGGCACGGTGGACAGCGCGCCACCGAACTTGCCGATCGGCGTCCGCGCCGCGCTGACGAGGTAGACGTGGCCGTTGAGTCCGTGCTGCTCCATGCCGGCAATCTACACCGGCCGGGGGTGGCCCGACCGCCGGAGGGGTTCGACCCGGCGGAGGCGGGGCCGGTGGGGCCGGTGCGGGAGTTCGCAGCCATGGACTCCGGGAGCGGCCTCGCGGTCCGCAGTGATGCTGGGCTCGACCGAGGTCGATCGCGCCCGGGCTCGCGCGATCGATCGTGGCGCATGCCTCCCAGGATTAGCCAGCCGCTTGTTCCAGCACCTCGAGCGGCGGACGGCGCCCTCGCCGGGCCGTCCATGCACCTGGGCTATGAACGTGCCCGCTTGGGAGCTCACGAGCGGGCCCCCGTCCCGAACGACTCCGTATCTGCGGCCGGCTACTCCTGTGGGGTATGCGCGCGCCGCCGGCCTCACGACCCGTGGGTCGGCGGCGGCGGTCAGCGCGGGTAGGTGTGGAACCCGCGGCCCGTCTTCTGCCCCAGGTGCCCCGCCCCGACCAGGTCCCGCAGCACCCTGGGCGGCGCGAACTGCGGCCCGCCGAGGCCCTCTTCGAGCACCTCCATCACCCCCAGGCACACGTCGAGCCCGATGAAGTCGGCCAGCTCGAGGGGCCCCATCGGGTGGTTGAGGCCGACCTTCGCGCCGGTGTCGATGTCGTCGGCGGTGCCCAGGCCCTCCTCGTAGGCGCGCATCGCCTCGGCCAGGAACGGCATCAGGATTCGATTGACGATGAACCCGGGCCGATCGGCGGACACGATGACCTGCTTGCCCAGCTCGCCGGCCAGGGCACGGATCGTCGCCTCCGTCTCGTCCGACGTCGCGCTGCCGCGAATGAGCTCGATCAGCGGCATCACCGGCACCGGGCTGAAGAAGTGCATCCCGACGAAACGCTCGCGGCGCGGCGCCGTCACGACCGCGGCCAGGCGGTCGATCGAGATCGAGGACGTGTTGGAGGCGAAGATCGCCGCAGCGGGCGCGATCGGGTCCAGATCGGTCCACAGCCGGGCCTTGACGTCGACGTCCTCGAACACCGCCTCGACGACCAGGTCGGCCCCGGACGCGAGCCCCAGGTCATCGGTCACCTCGAGCCGGGCCAGCGTCTCCTCCCGCGCCTCGGGGGCGAGCTTTCCCTTGGCGACCGCGCGCTCCAGGTTGCCCGCGATCCGGTCGCGGCCCGCCTCCGCCCGGGCGAGCCCCGGCTCGTAGATCGTGACGTGCTTGCCGATCGCCGCGTGCACCTGTGCGATCCCGTGACCCATCAGGCCCGCCCCCGCCACGAACACCCGCTCCACGCTCATCCCGGCTCCTCTCCCGGCTCATCGGTGCCCAGGTCGGCCAGCAGACGGTCGGCGGCCGCGTAGGGATCCAGCTCATGGCCCGCGACGGCCTCGATCGCGGCGTCGGTGGCGCGGCGGCGCCCGGGCGACCCGAGCCGCTCCCACAGTCGCTCCACCAGCACCGCGCGGACCTGGGCGGCGGCACGGGCACGGCGGGCGGCCGACGTCACGCCCCCGCCGCCGGCGGCACGATGGCGGTCGAGCGCCACCAGCAGCGCCCCGATCCCCTCCCCGGTGACCGCCGTCGTGACCAGCACCTCGGGGCGCTTGGGGGCCGGACGCGAGGGATCGGTACCGTCGCGTCCGGCCGATGGCACCAGCATCGCCCGCAGCTGCGATGCCGTCCGCTGGGCACCGGGCCGGTCCCCCTTGTTGACCACCACGATGTCGGCGACCTCGAGCAGCCCGGCCTTGATCGCCTGCACCTCGTCGCCCATCTCGGGCGCCTCGAGCACCACGGTCGTGTCCGCCGCGGCGGCGACCTCCACCTCGCTCTGCCCGGTGCCCACCGTCTCGAGCAGCACGACCTCGAAGCCGGACGCATCGAGCACCGCCGCGGCGGCCGTGGACGTCGCGGCAAGACCCGCCGGCATGCCCGCGCGAGGCCATCGAGCGGATGAACACGCCGTCGTCGCCGGCATAGGCCTGCATCCTCACGCGATCCCCCAGCAGCGCGCCGCCGGTGATCGGCGAGGAGGGATCGACGGCGACGACCGCCACGGTCCGGCCAACCGCGCGGAGCTCGGCGATCAAGGCTGCGACGAGCGTGGACTTGCCGGCCCCGGGCGGCCCGGTGATCCCCACGAGATGCGCGCGCCCGGCAACCGGGTACAGGCGGCGCATGGCGTGCTCGGCAACCGCGGTGTGGTTCTCGACGGCCGTGAGCAGGCGCGCCAGCGAACGGCGGTCGCCCGTCCGGGCGGCCTCGGCGAGAGCCGCCGCGCGCTCCGCCGGGGCTCCGGCTGCCACCGCGCCGCTACTCGCGCGGGGTCGCGTTGGCGCGGATGAAGTCGGCCACCTCGCGGATCGTGGTCCCCGGACCGAACACCTCCGCCACGCCCTCGGCCTTGAGCGGCGGCACGTCGTCGTCGGGGATGATCCCGCCGACCGTGACCAGGACATCCCCGAGCCCTTGCTCGCGCAGCTGCCGGCACACCCGCGGCACGAGGGTCATGTGGGCGCCCGACAGGATCGACAGCCCGACGACGTCGACGTCCTCCTGGAGCGCCGCGGTCACGATCATCTCTGGCGTCTGGCGAAGCCCCGTGTAGACGACCTCGAAGCCCTCGTCACGCAGCCCGCGCGCGAGGACCTTGGCGCCGCGATCGTGGCCGTCGAGCCCCGGCTTCGCAATCAGCACCTTGAACGGTCGGTCGGTCGTCATGGCGGGCATTGTAGTTGGGCGGCACCTGGGAACAGCGTCCGTCGGACGCGGGCCGCACGTCGCGGCGGCGCCTTCCCGGCGGCCGGCGGGCCGGCGCGCCGCGATCCAGCGTCCTCCGGCGGCCGGCGGACTCCCCAGTCCCGCGCTCAGGCCCCCGGCGCGCTCCGGCCGAGGTGGGCGAAGAACTCGGCGCGCGTCTTGTCGTTGCGCCGGAACAGGCCCAGCACAGCGGCCGTGGTCATCACGGTGCCGGGCTTGCGGACGCCGCGCATCGCGGCGCACAGGTGGGTCGCTTCGAGCACGACGCCGACCCCCTTGGGCGCGAGGCGATCCATCAGGAACTCGGCCACCTGCTGGGTCATCCGCTCCTGGACCTGGAGCCGGCGGGCGTACATCTCGACGATGCGCGGGATCTTCGACAGCCCGATCACCCGCCCGTCCGGGATGTAGGCCACGTGCGCGGACCCGAAGAACGGCAGCAGGTGGTGCTCGCACAGCGAATAGAAGGGGATGTCCTTGACGACCACCATCTCCGAGTAGTCGACCTCGAACACCGCGTGGTTGATCAGGCGCTCCGGGTCCACGTGGTAGCCGGCGGTCAGCTCGTGGTACATCCGGTGCATGCGGTCGGGCGTGGCGCGCAGGCCGTCGCGCCCCGGGTCCTCGCCGATCTCGACCAGGATCTGGCGGACCGCGGCCTCGATCTTGCCGTTGGTGGCCCCGGCGGGCAAGGGCGTGGGCTCCTCGTCGCCGATCTCGTTCTCGATCTCCTCGACGATCAGGCGGACGTGCTCGGGCAGGTCGCGGATCGCAGTGTGGTCGTCCATGTCCGGGCGATGGTAGCCCTTACGCTCGCGTTCCCGCGTCCGTGTACCGGGCGGCCGGGCGCTGATCGTACGGCCGGCCCTCGGCGAGGAAGCGCAGCAGGCCGGGATCACGGACCGCGGTGATCGGGTGCCTTGCCATGGTCGGTCGGGCGGCTCGAGCGCGAACCCTCCGCCGGATCTCGGGGCGGAGATGGAGCGGCGAGCACATGACGCGCATGCCGGTCTCCGATGCGGGACAACGACCTGCCGATGCTAGCGGCCGCCGACCAGGATCGCCGCCGCCACCTCGGCCGGGCGATAGCGCATCAGGTTGTGGGCGCTCGGCTGCAGCGATACCCGGATCAGGGGCCCGACACCGGCACGGGCCGCCGCGGTCCGGCGCAGCTCCCGGAGCCGCGGCTCGCGGTCGGCGCCTCCCCGCGCGACGAGGGCGACGATGGGCACCGAGATCGCCGGCAGCACGCCGGTGGGCTCGTACCCGAACATCGTGCGGACCAGCGCCTCCACGACGTGCGGCCGCACCGTGCGCACGACCCGGCCGGCGGCGGTCTCCACCACCGCGTCGCGGGCGGCCCGCTCCTGGTCGGCGTCCCAGGTGCCCGGGTCGAAGGCGCGCCGGTCGCCGAGCCAGGCAGTCATCGAGCGCAGCACCTCGGGAGGTTCGTCGAGGCCGCGCAGGAACTCGTCGACGTCGAGCCCGGTCGTCGACCTCGAGGCGCTCCCAGCCGCCGTCCACGAGGACCAGCGAGGCACAGGCACGCCCCAGCCGGGCCGCCGCCGCAGCCGCCACGATCGCGCCGAAGCCGTGCCCCGCGATCGTGAGCCCGGGCCCGCCCCGGACGCCGTCCGCCAGCAGCCCCGACGCCTCGGCCACGGCACCCGCGTCGGCGGCCAGCCGATCGAGCTCGTAGCCACCGGGCGGCGAGTCGGACAGGCCCTGGCCCCGGAGGTCGGCGACCACCGTCCGACGGGCCATCCGCAGCCGCCGGGCGACGGGCGTCCATGACCAGGCCGGCTGGAGGAGACCCGGCAGCAGCAGGACCGCGGGCGGCGCCAGTCGGGACCGGCCCAGTCCAGGAAGTGGAGCTTGACCCCGTCCTCGTCGACCACGAACCCATCGGGCTCGGCACCGTGGTCCGGCTCCGGGCTCGACGAGGGATCCGGATCCCACGGTTCGACGCCGCCGATTTCGGAGAGATCGGGCGTGCCGGGCATCGCGGCTAGGATACGGGCGCCATGGTCAAGCGCCGCCGCGGGTCCCGGATCGCGCCGCGGCGGCCGCGCGCCACGCGCCACGACCGGTTCGAACGGCTGGTCGATCGCGCGGTGGCCGGCATCCCGCCCCCGTTCCGGGCCGCCCTCGACGAGGTCGCGGTCGTCATCGCCGACGAGCCCACCCGGGAGCAGCTGCGTCGAGAACGGACTCGAGCCCGACGAGACCCTCTACGGGCTGTACGAAGGCGTGCCGCTGACGGAGTGGGGCGCCGACTGGGCCACGGCACCCAACCGGATCCTGGTGTTCCGGCTGCCGCTGGAGGAGGACTTCGCCGATCCTGACGAGCTCGCCGACGAGGTCCGGATCACGATCCTCCACGAGCTGGCACACCACCTGGGCATCGACGACGAGGACCACCTCGCGGACCTCGGGATCGACTGACCGGCGATCTCCGTCGCGGTTCGCGCGGTCAGCCGGCGGCGATGACCCCGCCGAGCAGCGCCACGAGGGCGATGCCGCCGACCACCGCCAGGCCTGGGGTGATCCAGGGATCCCAGGCCCGCTGCCCGATGAGCGGCGACCGTCGCCCGACCTCGAGCCCGTGCGTGTAGTGGGTCAGCGCCGCGAACGCGTGGACGGCGGGTGCGGCGGCGATCGCCTCGACCAGGAACAGCAGCGTGCCGATCGCGAACACGAGCGCCGCCGAGACCGGGACCACGAGCGGCTCGGGGAACGAGCCCGCGATCCCTACGCCGTCGGCGAGGCGCACGACGATGTCGAAGCCGGCCCCGATGCCCAGGACGACGATCAGCTGGGACAGCGACGCGAACAGGGTCACCGCGGCGGCCAGCCGCTTCCTCGCCCGCGCGAGCCCGACCGATCGGCGCATCGCCTCGAGCGGGCCGGCCTCGCCGAGCACGATGCCGGCGGGCGCATACACGAACGGGGCCGCGATGACCAGCCCGACCAGCAGGGAGACGCCGGCGTCGATCGCATCCACTGGGCCGAGCGCGCGGTCGACCAGCCACACGACGAACAGGCCGGCGAGGTTGGACACGAGGCCGAGCAGGACCTGGACGCCCAGGATCGGCCAGAACCGGCGCCTCGCGATCGCGATCGACTGGCGGAGCGACAGCGAGCGGCCCTCGACCCGGCCGCCGATCACGGCGGTTGCCAGCGCCCGGGCCTCGACCCCGGCCGCGACGTAGCCCAGGATCGCGGCGAGGGCGGCCAGCGTCACCCAACCGTCCATTCGCGCGAAGGTCGCGAGCAGCTCGCCCTCCGGGCGGGACATCACCTGCTGCAGGCCGAGCAGGGCCACCAGCGGCCAGGTCGTGAGCAGCAGCATCAGGCCGATGTAGAACGAGGCGGGACGAAGACCGGCGTCCTGTCGCGTCAGCAGGTCCAGCGCCCGCCCGATCAGCGGACGCGTCTCGAGCGGCAGGGCAAGGATGGCCTCGGGGACCGGGCGCACCGGCGGCGGCTGCGGCCCGGCCGGCGGAGCTGGGGGCAGCAGCGGGCCAACGAACGTGGCGTCGAACGCCGGCAGGTGCCCGGCTACGGCCGCTGTGGGCGGTGGGTACGGGAGCGGCGGGGGTGGGTACGGGAGCGGCGGCGGTTCGGGCGACAGCGGCCGCGGCAGGGGCGACACGCGTCCCGGCGGTCCCGGCGGTCCCGGCGGTCCCGGCGCAGGGCGATCGGCGCCGGGCTCGTCGCGCATCGGTGATGGTCGTCAGGCGGGGGTCGGGAGGGCGACGGCCCCGCCCAGCAGGTCGCCCAGCCGCTCCACTGCGACGTTGCCACCCGACAGGATCACGCACACCCGATCGCCATCGCGCAGCGGGATCGCCCCGGTGAGGACGGCCGCGAGCGCCGTGGCGCCGGCGGGCTCGACGACTTGCTTGAGCCGCTCGACCGCGAACCTGAGGCCGGCCAGGATCGCGTCGTCCTCCACGGTCACCACGTCCGACACGTAGCGCTGCGCCACGTCCAGCGCGAGCCGTCCGGCCGACGGGGCCCCGAGCCCGTCGGCGACGCTGACGGGCGTGATCCCGACCGGCTCGCCGGCCGCCAGCGCGCGACGCAGCGCATCGGAGCCCACGGGCTCCACGCCGTATAGCCGGACTGCCGGGCGAGCCTCCTTGATCGCCGTTGCCACCCCGCCCAGCAAGCCACCGCCACCCACGGCGACCACGACCACGTCGACATCGGGCAGGTCGTCAAGGATCTCCAGCCCGCAGGAGCCATTGCCGATCAGGACCTCGGGATCGTCGTACGGGTGGACGAGCGTCAGGCCGCGTTCACCGCGCAGCTGCTCCAGGTGCGCCAGCGACTCGCCGACGTGCGCGCCGTGCAGGGCGACGTCCGCCCCGTAGGCGAGACAGGCGGCGACCTTCGACTCCACGGCGCCCACCGGCATGACCACCGTCACCGGTACGCCTGCCTCGCGACCCGCCCATGCGTACGCCTGGCCGGCGTTGCCGGCCGAGATCGTGATCGCACCCCGTTTCCGCTCCTCGGGGCTGAGCGAGGAGATCCGGGCCAGCGCGGCCCGCGGCTTGAACGATCCGGTCTTCTGGAGATGCTCGGCCTTCAGGTACAGCCGGCCGTCGCCGATGCGGGCCCCCGTGGCTGCGGCCGCGACCCGGGCCGCGGTCGCGGACGAGAGCATCGGGGTGTGATGGACCCGGCCGCGCAGCCGGACCTGCATGTCCCGGATCGCAGCGAGGTTGACGACCGTGTCGCTCACCGCCCGAGTATGCCGGTCGGGCCCGCGCCCGGTCGAGGGCCCCAGGTCCACGCAGGGTCCCGATGGGTCAGCCGGCCCGGCCGTCCGCGTCGCCGGCGCCGCCGACGCAGGTCACCCGGGCGCCGGTGGCGCGACCTACACCCACCCCCACCGGCAGCCACCCCGTGCCCTCCGCGGGCCGGGTTCGGGCCCATGCCCCGTGCGGGCCTGGTTCGGGCCCTGGCAAGCGCCCCTGCCCCGCGCTGCGGGTCGGTTCGGGCCCACGCCGCGGCGCCGCCATCTACGCCTGATGGTGGTGATGTCCACGGCCCGGCGGTCGCGCCGGCTCCGATCGCGCTCGCTCACTCACGTGGGGCGTACCTGAGCCCAGATCGGGTGCCTGGCGCGGACAACACTCGCATGGGGCGTAATTGAATGTGAAGGGGACCGTGGCGGTCGGCGGGACCGTGGCGGTCGGCGGGACCGTGGCCAAATCCGGGCCTTCCCGGATACTTGCGTTCTTGCGCAACTAGTGACAGACTGGACCCGTGATCGACATCGGCATCAGCCGCGAGGCGGAACGCCAGCGTTCGGCGCTGGTCGCTCGCGCTCTCGGCGACCCGAAGCGCCTGTGCGTCCTGGAATCCCTCGCCGACGGCGAGGCGTCCGTGGGCGAGCTCGCGACGCGGGTCAGCTGCCAGGTGCCGAACATGAGCCAGCACCTCGCGGTGCTGCGCTCGGCCGGGCTCGTCACGACCCGTCGCGACGGGAACACCGTGTACTACCGCCTCTCGGACCCCAAGGTCATCGAGGCGTATCGACTTCTTCAGACCATCGCCCGCTGACCGGGCCGGACACGTCCCGTCGACCGGCGGGAGAAAGGAGCCGCCACATGGCGGAGATCAAGCAGGCGACCGACGACACGTTCGAGACGCTCGTCCTCAACAACGACAAGCCCGTCGTGGTCGATTTCTGGGCTACCTGGTGCGGGCCCTGCAAGATGGTCGCCCCCGAGATGGAGAAGCTGGCCGCGAAGTACGACGGCGTCGTCGACGTGGTCAAGGTCGACGTGGACGCCAACCCGCGCCTGTCGCAGGCGTTCGGGATCATGAGCATCCCGACGATCGCGTTCTTCAAGCCCGGTGCCCAACCGCAGGGCGTCATCGGCTTCCGGCCGCTTGATCAGCTCGAGCAGGCGTTCGGCCTCACGACGCTCACCGCGCCCAAGGTCTCCTGACCCGTCGGGCTCCATCCCATCACGCGACCCCGGCCGACGGCCGGGGTCGTCCGAATTCCCGGGCCCTTGCGGGTCACGGATGGTCAGCCCGGTCGGCCACCGGCAGCTCGACGGTGGGCAAGGCGGATCCAGGCCTCGGCGCGGTCGAGGGCAAAGCGGTCCGGTACCTCCGGGGAGAACGCGACCCAGCCCGCGCGACGCGCGGATGGCCGCGTGCCGGGCGTGGCAAGCGCCGCCCGGGCGACGGCCGGGTCCAGCTCGACCTCGAGCCGATCCTCGGCGATCACCAGGAACGGGTGCCCCGCCACCGCCAGCACCCGGGGCTCGCCATCCTGCTCGGTGGTGACGTCGCCCAGGTCGGCAAGCACGGCGGCGATCCGGGCCTGCAGGGTCTCGCCCGTCGCCTCGCCGCCGACGGCCGCGCCGGCCATGGCCTCCGCCTCCGCGAGCGGCTCGTCCTCGACATCGTCGACGTCGCCGACCGCGTCGACCGCGTCGACCTGGCCTTCGGTGCCGTTCGACCTGCGATCCGGGTCCGTCGGTCGCCCGGTCACCGGCCCGCCGCCTGGAGGATCGCCCGAAGCTCCTTGAGGTGGTCCTCGTAGTGCTCGGTGGTCTCGCCGAAGAACCATTCCTGGTGGTCGGCGCGCTTGATCCAGCGCGATTCGGGGACCACGGTAAGGTATCCGCGCAGCTCGCCCGCCGTCTCGTGGAACCGCCGCCGGACCTCGTCCAGCGGCAGCGCCCGGAACCGCTCCAGGGCCTCCTCGTTGATGCGAGCGCCCGACTCGGGCGAGGCATCCCACTCGGCCTCCAGGCGCACCATCGTCGGGCTGGTCTCCCCGACCGCGAGCTCCTTTGCCGTTGCCAGGGCCGCCTCCTGCCAGACGACGAGATGGCCCATGAGATCGCGTCCCGACCAGCCCCCGGCGGCCTCGACCGGCTGCTCGAGCTGTTCGTCGCTCAGCTCCCCGAGGGCCTCGTAGGCACGGAACGCGTCGCGCTCGTCTTCCAGGAACGACAGCGCGTCGAGGTACATCAGACGGCGACCGGCTCGCGGTACTCCCCGAAGACCTCGCGCAGGACCCCGCACTTCTCGCCGAGCGTCGCGTACGCCTCGGCGCAGCGGATAAGTGGGGCATCAGGTTGGTGTCGCTCGAGCCGGGCCGGGAGGCCGCATCGCGCAGCCCGGCCAGCGCCGCCCCGACGGCTTCGGCATCGCGCTCCGCCCGTACGCCGGCGAGCCGCGCGAGGTGGCGTTCGCGCGACCCCTCGGGCACCTCGAGCAGCGGGCACCCGGATCGGCTCGGCCTGGACGTAGCCGTTGACGCCCACGATCGTCCGCTCGCCGGCGTCGAACTCGCGCTGGAAGCGATACGCCGCGTCGGCGATCTCGCTCTGCGGGTAGCCGTCGGCGATCGCCGCGACCATGCCGCCGCGGCGGTCGATCTCGTCGAGGTAGCGCCACACCTCGCGCTCGACCCCGTTGGTCAGCGACTCGACGAACCACGAGCCGCCCAGCGGGATCCACCGTGGAGGCCACGCCCGTCTCCTCGGCGATGACCTGCTGCTGACGCAGGGCGAGCAGCGCGGCCTCGGCGGTGGGCACGGCCAGCGCCTCGTCGTAGGCGTCGGTGTGGAGCGACTGCGTCCCGCCCAGCACGGCCGCGAGCGCCTGGATGGCGACGCGGGTCAGGTTGTTGAGCGGCTGCTGCGCGGTCAGCGACACGCCGGCGGTCTGGGTGTGGAAGCGCATCCAGCGTCGAGCGCTCGTTCTCCGCGCGGTAGCGCTCGCTCATCAGCTTCCACCAGATCCGCCGCGCGGCGCGGAACTTGGCGATCTCCTCGAAGAAGTCGCTGTGGCTGTTGAAGAAGAAGGAGAGCCGCGGCGCGAACTCGTCGACGCGCAGGCCGCGCGCCGATCGCCGCCTCGACGTAGGCCATGCCGTCGGCGATGGTGAAGGCCAGCTCCTGGACGGCCGTCGAGCCGGCCTCGCGGATGTGGTAGCCGCTGATCGAGATGGTGTTCCACCGCGGCAGCTCGCGCGTGCCGAACTCGATCGTGTCGGTGACCAGGCGCATCGACGGCTGGGCGGGAAGAGGAACTCCTTCTGGGCGACGTACTCCTTGAGGATGTCGTTCTGGGTCGTGCCCTCGAGCGCGGCGCGCGGGAAGCCGCGCTTCTCGGCCGCCGCGATGTACATCGCCCAGATCGGCGCGGCCGGCGAGTTGATCGTCATCGAGGTCGAGACGCGGTCGAGCGGCAGGCCCTCGAGCAGGACCTCCATGTCGGCCAGGCTGCTGACCGCGACGCCACAGGTGCCGAACTCGCCCTCGGCCTCGGGGTCGTCCGTGTCGTAGCCGTAGAGCGTGGGCATGTCGTAGGCGATCGACAGCCCCGTCTGGCCGGCCGTCGAGCAGCTGGTGGAAGCGCTCGTTGGTGTCCTCGGCCGCGCCGAACCCGGCGAACATGCGCATCGTCCAGGGCCGGCGTGCGGTAGCCCGTGGGGTGGATGCCGCGGGTGAACGGCGGCTCGCCGGGAAAGCCGACGTCGCGGAGCGGGTCGAAGTCGCGTAGGCCGGCCGGCGCCGTCGCGCAGCGGCATCGCCGAGGTGGTCGACCGCCGTCGGTCCGCCGGGCCCGGCCGGCCGGCGTAGTCACCGTCGGCATCGGCGTCGGGCTCGAGTCCCACGGCCCGTACAGGCCGCTCGACCGGGAGGTCACCGAGCGTCGCGAACGCGGCTCGACGCTCGGGGAGCCGGGCGAGGAGGGAGCCAGCCGCTCGATCCGCCAGCGCCCGACGGCGCTCGGCCCAGGCGTCGGGACGATCGCTCATGGTCGCGACTCTAGCACGGGGTCCGGCGCGTGCCCGACGCGTGCCAACAGGTGCGCGACGCGTGCCCGACGCATGCCTGGTGTGCCCCGGGCTGCTCACCCAGGGCGCACTCCGGCGGTGATCGAGGGCCGCGGCTCGCCCAGCGAGCAGGGTGGCGGATCCGAGGCGCCGGGACCGGCAATTGGCTCGCCCGGCGAGCAGGACGATGGGTGCGGCCACCACAGGGTGACCGGATCCACTGCAGTGCTCGCCACGCGGACCACGACCGGCGCCCGCTCGCCAGGCGAGCAGCGGGGCGACGATCGCTCGCCAGGCGAGCAGCGGGGCGACGATCGCTCGCCAGGCGGGCGGCTGCGGACCCGCGTCGCTCAGCGCGAGCCGAAGGCCTCGAGCGCCTTGCGCACGTTCGCGTCGCCGAGGTCGGACGCGAGCAGGACGAACACCTGGTTCGACGCCGCGCCGCCCCAGGCGACGATCGTCTGACCCGTGCCGTCGCTCTGGAGCACGTCCAAGCGCGACGCGTGCCGGCCGCCCACGGTCGCATCGCTCGTCTGGAGCTTGTCGGTCCTGCTGTTGGCCACCGCGCCGGCACCGTAGAAGCCGATCATGGCCGCCGGGGTGAGGCCGCTGGCCTGGAACACGGCGAGGGTGAGCGCGGTGGCTCCGCCCAGCGACCATGTCGCGCCCGCGAACCGCAGCTCCCGGATGCCCTCGTCGGCGAGGTTGCCCAGCGCCGTCGCCGTGCAGCTCCGGCCGGAATCGACGTTCACCGGCGCCTGACCCTCGTACTCGCCCGGCAGCAGCGCCTCCAGCTCCGGGTAGGCCCCCGGCTGCCGTCCGTCGGTGGTGCACGGGGTTGCCGGGTCGAAGCTGACTACGGGGATGCTCGAGCCGCACCCCGCGACGACAGCCGCCACCAGGACCACGAGGAGCCCGTGCCCCGCCGTTGGGGCGAGCCGCCCGCGGCGTCGGAACGGCCAGGCAAGGAGTGGGTGCATGCAGCAGAGCGTACCGGTGAACCCCGATGGGACGCCGGAGGGCAGCGCCGGAGGCGGCTCGGGCGCGTTGCGGGCCCGACCTGTGCGGCGCGGGCCGGGGCGCGACCCGGGGCGCGACCCGGGGCGCGACCCGCGGCCCGATCCGCGGCTCGATCAGGGCGCGGCCAACCCGCGGCACCGGCCGCCCCGGGGCCCCTCAACCGACGAATGCGGAGGTTTCCCTATCAGGCCGATGGTCGCAGTCGGGGACTGGCCTGATGGTCCCGGCGGTGCGGGGATGCGCCTGACGATCGCCCTCGGCCCAACCGGGACCCGAAGGTTATTGAGTTCGGGCCGCGGCGGGCCTACGTTATGGTCCGCGTTCGCAACGCACCGACCCCGCGACGCACCGGGGGAAAACCTGGGGCGTCGGCCACGGATCGCAGGGCCGGACGACCCGGCCGTCGGGGACGCTCGACAGCCCGGGGGTTCCGGGTCCTGGATCACGAGCCGAGTAACCACGGCGTTCCGGCCAGCAGGCCCGGTCGCGGGGCGGGTGCACTTATTCGGGCTCCATGCGCCCCCGGCGTCATGCCGGGGGCGTTTCATCGTCCTCCGCGATGACCCGAAGCCGCGACGACCGGAAGCCGCGACGAGCGCAAGCAGCGACTACCGGAGGACGCGACTACCGGAAGGGGTTCGACTGCCAGCCCGGCCGTGCCGGCCGATGCTCGCGGTGGATGCCGCGGCGATCGAGCTCCGCGCGGATCACGCGAGCCGCGAGGGCGAGCTCGGGCTCCCGGGTGACGGTCCCCGCGAGCCAGTCGATGTACGACGGCTCGAAGGCCGCGATCTCGCCCAGCGTGTGCCCGTGGAACTTGCCGAAGCCCACCTCCACGTCGAGCGCGTCGTCGAGGGCGGGGGTCTGGGGCGGCACATGGCCGGCCAGCCAGTCGCGCTCGAGGGGCCCGGATGGCTGCGACGCCCGGAGCTCTGCGGTGGCGCGCGAGGTCCGGAGCGGCGGGTGCCCGGTGAGCGGCAGGCGGACGCCGGGCGGCGTCACGGTCTGGTTGCGGGGGCGGACCGTGTCGCTCAGGTCGAGGCGGCCGGTGACCGGACGGGTGGGCGGCTCTGGTGGCGGGCCACCGCGACGGGCTCCATCCGTCGCGTGCGCACCGTTGGTCGCTCGGGCGAACGGCCCCCGGCCGGTTCCCGTCCCCTGGGCTCCGCGACCCGGTCGCTCCGCCCGGGCGCTCCGGCCCTCGATCGTCTCGCCCGCCCGCGTGAGGCCCGCGTAGGCGGCGTTGATCTCGGCCATCCGCCGCGTGGCGCGGCGCACGGCCTCGGGATCGTCGCCGGTGAGGTCCGGATGATGCCGCCGGGCAAGGCGCCGCCAGGCGGCCTTGATGTCGTCGGGGCTCGCGCCATGCTCGATCCCCAGCACGGCGTGCGGATCCTTCTGGGGCATCCGGCAAGTGTACCGAGCGGAGCCGTCGCATCCGCGCTTGACATCGGCGAGGACCCGCTGTCCTCTTGTCGCATGCCCCGGCTCCGTCGTGCTCGCCGCGCGGGTCTCGTTGCCGCGCTCACCGCCCTCCCGTTCGCCCTCGCCTATCGCTTTGCGCTCGTGTACCGGGTGCGGGCCGGCTACCCGCATCGCCATCCTCCGGCGTTGACGCCGGACGCGCTGGGGCTCCCGTTCGCGTCGCTCGAGATCCCGTCCAGCGACGGCGTGGTCCTGCCCGCCTGGTTCATCCCCGCCGGGCCGGTGCGGGCGCCCGGGGTGGTGCTCGTCCACGGCTGGGAGTCCGCGCGCGACCGCACCCTGCCCCACGCGCAGGTGCTCCACGCCGCCGGGTTCCACGTGCTGACCATGGACGTCCGGGGGCACGGCGCGAACCCGGCCGAGAGCCTGCCGATGTCGGTCGGCGAGTACGCCGCCGACACACGCGCCGGCGTGGCCGCGCTGCGCCGGCGCCCGGAGGTCACCGCGATCGGGCTGCTCGGCCATTCGATGGGGGCGGCGGGCGCGCTGGTCGCCGCCGCGGGCGATCCCGACGTGTCCGCGGTCATCGCGGTGGCGGCGCCGGCCGACCCGTACCGCCTCACCCGCCAGACCTTCCGGCTGGCCCGGCTGCCGATCCCGGACCCGGTGGCCTGGCCCCTCGCCTGGCTGACCACGCGCGTGTACCTCAAGCCGCGGAGGCATCTCGTGTCCTCGATCAGCGCCACGCGCGCCGTCCGCGACATCCGGGTCCCGGTCATGCTGGCGCACGGCTCCGACGACGGCGTCGTGCCGGTCTCGCACCTCGCGCGTCTCGCGGCGGCCCGCCGTGCCGCGCTGCCCGATGCCGTCACCGAGACGCTCGTGGTCGAGGGCGGGGCCCACTCGTGGCTGTACGAGTACCCGCCCTATCGCGCGGCGATCGCCCGCTTCTTCGCCCAGCACCTGGGCGGACCCCTGTCGCCCGACGAGGCCGCCGCCCTGGCGCGGCCGGTCGACACCCGACGGCTGCCGGAGCCGGAGCGCCTCACGACGCTGGACGAGGAGCCGGGCGGGTTCCGGTCGCTGGCGCGGATGACCCGCCTCCGCGAGGCGCGCCGCTCGTCGCCGCGCGCCAGCGTCGACGGAGCGCACGCGAACGGAGCGCACGCGAACGGAGCGCGCACCGTGGCGGCCCGCGCGCCGGGTTCGGTCACGGCAGACCCGGGAGGACCCGGCGCATGAACGTCTCCGACGCCGTCCACGACAAGCGCGCCGTGCGGGCATTCGCCGCCCGGCCGATCGAGGAGGACGCGCTGCGGCGGATCCTCGACGCGGGGCGTCGGGCCCACAGCGCCAAGAACCGCCAGCGCTGGGCGTTCATCGTCGTCCGCGACCGCGACCGGCTGCGAGCCCTGTCCACCCTCGGGCCGTTCGCCGGGCACGTGGCGGGTGCCGCGGTCGCGGTGGCGCTGGTCACCCCGGACCCGCGCGGGCCGGACGCCTCGCTGTCCATCACCTGGGACCTGGGCGGCGCCGCCGCCCAGATGATGCTGGTCGCCTGGGAGCTCGGTATCGGCAGCTGCCCGGCCACCGTCTACGAGCCCGGCCGCGCCCGCGAGCTCCTGGGCTACCCGGCCGACATGCACTGCGAGTACCTGCTCTCATTCGGGTACCCCGCCGACCCGTCGGTGCTCGACGCACCCAACCGGCCCGGTGGCCGCCGACCCCTGGCCGATCTCGTGCACCAGGAGCGCTGGGCGGGCTGACTTCGCAGGTCCGGCGGACGCACGGGGCCGGACGGCCGCCTCAGCTGGGGACGCCGCCATAGTCGGGGTCGTCCGCCTCGATGTCGAGCGCGGCCAGCGCATCGTCCGACCCGGGGCCGCCGGCCTCGCGCCGCTCGGGCGCTGGCGCGCCCTCGGCGAGATACGACTCGATCGCCGCATCCAGCCCCACGTCACGGCCGGCCTGCTCCGACCGCAGCCACTTGTGCTCGAGCACGTCGCAATATGCCTGCACGAGGTCCCGGTCGGGGCCCACCAGGCGTGCGATCCGCGCCTGGGTCGGGCGGTAGACCTCGCGCAGCCACCGCTCGGCGGCCTCCTCGGGATCGATCGTGCGGCCCTCCGCGAACTCGAGCCATGCCCCGTACTCGGCGAGGTCGTTGAGCAGGATCCGCGCCTGGCCTTCCAGCGTCCGGAGGCGCGTCCGGCGCTCCAGCTCGTTCGCGTGATAGCGACGGGTGGTGACGGCGGTCCGCAGCCGCACCGATCCATGGGGGCCGACCGGATCGACCTCCAGATCGACCGAGAACCCGAGGTCGTTGAGGCCGCGCAGCCGCGCCCGGATCTCCTGCCGGTCGCCCGGGATGATGTCCGGCTGGCCGTACAGCTCCGACCACACGGCCTGGTACCCGGTGCGCACGGACTCGGCCGCGTCGATGGCGTCGTCCATCTCCGCGTCCTGTCCCAGGTACGCGGCAAGATCGGCCAGGCCGAACGCGACGTTCTCCACCAGGATGTCGAGGTCGTACCCGCGCTGGCCGTCCGAGAGGGCCTCGTGCACCTCGCTCGTCTCGGCGTCCACGAGGTACGCCTGGATCCGGTCGCCATCACGGCGGAACAGCGTGTTGGCCAGCGAGCAGTCGCCCCAGTACACGCCCGCCCGGTGGAGGTCGACCAGCAGCAGCGCCATCGCGTCGAGCAGCCGGTCGCGGTAGGCCGAGCTCACCGAGCGCAGGCGCATCAGCAGGCGGCGGTACTGCATCGAGTGCCGCAGGTACTCGGTCACCAGGATCGCGTCACCCCGATCGGGGCGCACAGCGAGGCCGACCGCCCGCACGGCCGGCAGCCCCGCATCCTCGAGGTGGCGCAGCACCCGGTACTCGCGCTCGGCGACCTGGTCGGGCAGCTCCTTGAGCGCGTACACGATGCCGCCCGAGACGAGAAACCGGACGAGGTGGCGGGACGGCCCGACGGGAAGCTCGCGGAACCGCGATCCCGGCGCATCCCAGTGCGCGAGCGTCCGCTCCCAGGGCAGGTCGAGCAGGTCGGCGACCTCGTCACGCAGGACGAGCCGCGGGAACATCAGCGCACGGTCCGGGTCACGGCGAGGGACGTCGCCGGCGGGTCAGCGGCGCTTGCGGAGGTACACCGTGACCCCGGCTTCGTAGCCCAGCGACTCGAACAGCTGGCGGGCCTCCGGCCGATGGTGTCCGGCCGTGACCTCGAGGAACGAGACGCCCTCCTCGGCCGCGACCCGCTCGACGTCGGCGAGCAGCAGGCGCGCGATCCCCCGTTCGCGCTCCCCGGGATCCACCACGAGCGTGATCAGCCGCAGGAACCGCTCGTCGGTCTCGAACCGGGGCAGCACGTGGAACGCGACGAACCCGATGACCTCTCCGGCCGCCTCGGCCACGAGCACCCGGCCGCCGGCCGACGAGAACCGCTCGACGCGCGCGGTCAGGTCGCTCGGACCGGCCGGGTATCCCTCGTCGGTCAACAGGGTCGCAAGCCGCTCGGCGTCGTCCGGCATCGCGGCGCGGATCGTGATCAGGGCAACGTCGTTCATGGGTTGCTCCTATGTCAAGCCGCGGCCGGCAGGTTGGCCGGAATGGCAGCTTGAACGGCTTCATCGTGGCGCATTCGGCGGAAGACCTCGTCGCTGATCCGGCGGCGCAGGGCGCGGATCGCCTCGGTCTTGGTGTCGCCGGCCGCGAGGCGGTGCTCGAAGTACGCACGGCCCGGACCGCCGAGGCGGATCTGGGTGATGGCGATCCGGTGGAGGACGACGTTGAGCTGGCGGTTGCCACCCCGGCTGAGGCGGTGACGGACCGCGTTGCCCGACCAGACCGGGACCGGTGCTGTGCCGTTGTGACGGGCGAACTGGGCACTCCGGCTGAAGCGGCCGATGCCGGCCGTCTCGCCCAGGAGCTTGCCCGTCGAGAGATGCCCGCAGCCCTGGAGCGCGAGCAGCAAGGGTGCCAGGCGCTCGGCGAGCCTCGCGATCTCACGCTCGAGGGCGTCGATTGTGCCGCTCAGGTCGCGGATCCGGGTGACGAGCTCGCGGGCGATCCGGGCGACCGTCCCCTCGAGCGGCGCCAGTCGCCGCTCGAGCTCGGCGAGGACAATGGACCGGCCGAGCGAGCGGGGCTTGGGCTCGCCGCCCGGCAGCAGCTCGTGAAGGTGCCAACGGAGGCGGTTGATCGCCTGGGTCCGGTCGGCCACCAGGTCCTCGCGATGGTCGACGAGCAGGCGCAGGTCGCGCTCGGGTCCGTCGAGCCGCGCGACCGGCAGGTCGGGCTCCCGAAGCGCGGCCCGGGCGACCGAGAGCGCATCGATCGGATCGCTCTTGCCGGGCTCCCGGGCGCTCCGTCGCGCACCCGCCATCAGCTTGGGTGGGACCCGCACGACCGACTCGCCAGCGACCACGAGATCGGCCTCGAGCCGCCGGCTGAGGTGCCGGCAGTCCTCGAGCGCCCAGCGCCGGTCGGGCCAGCGGATGGCCCAGCGTCGCAACTCGAGATGTCCCTCGCTCGTGGCGGCGACGGTCTTCTCGTCGAGCTTGCGCCCGGTCTCGTCGATCACCACGACCGTGTGGCTCCGCTTGTGCAGATCTGCGCCCAGGATGACCATGTCCCTGTCTCCTCCTCGTACGAGGTGACGACCGAGGACCGGTCGGCGGACACACCTGAGTGGGGGCGATGCCACGCTCCTATCAAGTCACGCCGGCCGGTCCGACGTGCCTGACGGCCGGCACAACCTATGAAAGCCACGCCGAGTCAGGCGGGCAGCGAGGGTACGAGCCAAGCCGTCAGACGCAGAGGAGGGTGACACTCACCCGATGGTACTGCCGGCACGGGCCCCGGACGAGGGCGATCGGTCAGCGACCACGAGGACATGGGGCCCGGCGACGGCATCCGGCCGGGTCACGCCCGCCCGGAGATCGGGCACCACGACGGAGGCCCCGAACGGGCCGCCACGGCGCCCGCCCACCGTGACCCGTCGGGCGCGCGCGGCGGTCACCCAGCCATCGAGCCCGCCCAATGGCCACAGGTACAGCGCGCAGGGACCCTCGCCGTCGCGCGCGAGGGACGCGGCCAGGCGGCCCTCCGTCGTCGGCTCGGCGAGCACGATCATCTCCCCCGGCAGGCCGTTCGACCGCCGGATCCTCGTCCGGGCGCCCAGGTGCGGGTCGATGGCGTCCGGCTCCGGACGCGGGGGGAGCCAGGGCTCCAGCCACGGGCCGAGCTCCTCGATCGCGCGGTCGAGCTCGACCGTGCCCCAGCAGACGCCGGCGAGGATCAGCGGCGCCGGGTGGGCCGGGACCGGCTCCGGTCGCCCGCCCGGGATCGGCTCGAGCATGAGGCGGCCGGCGGTCCTGGGGTCGTCCGACGGCGTCTCCCGCCGCCAGGGGACCACCTCCAGCCACGAGCCGCCGAGGTCGATGACGCGCAGGGGCTCCGTGCCCGGGGGCGCCGCGACGGGGACGCCCAGGCGGTGCGCGAGGTCGGCGGCCAGGCCGTCGGGGTCGGCCGCCTGCCAGGTCAGCCGGGCCCAGCGGGTCACTCGAGCAGCAGGTCGGGCGCCTCGCCGATCGACGCGAAGCCCAGGCGGTCGTAGAGGCGCAGCGCCGGCGCGTTGCCGCTGAACACGCCGAGGTAGGTGAGCCGGCGGTCGGGACCGTCGTCAAGCGCGATGACCTGGCGCGTCACGAGGGCGGCCAGGCCGCGGCCGCGGAACGGGTCGCGGGTCCCGATCGACGAGAGATAGGTCAGCCCATCGAACGTGGTCGCCTTGGCGACGGCGGCGGGCTCTCCGTCGACGCGGGCGATCACCAGCGAGATCCGGGGATCGGCGAACGTCCGGCGCAGGTCCATCGCCAGCTCGACCTCGCGCCCCGGCAGGGCCCCGAACGACTCGACCAGCACCAGGGCGGCGTCATCGGCGGCACCGTTGGCGGCACCGGCGGCCCCGCGGATCGTGTGCAGCGAGACGTCCCGCGGGACCTCGGAGGCGCGGACGGGCGGACAGGCCTCCGGCCGGTCGAGGACCATCACGTGCCCGCCGCCGATGTCGGCGAACCCATGCGCTGCCAGACGCTCCACCAGGTCCGGCGGCTGGCGATGGTCGGGTGACGGCCACACGTGGGGCTGGCGGGCGTTGAGCGCGAACAGTGCGAGCGCCTCGGCCAGCCGGGTGTCGAACGCCGCGGCACCCGACGGCCAGCGAACGCCGGCGGCGCGGTTCCAGAACGGATCCGGATCGTGCCGATCCAGGAGCACGATCGCGTCGCCCAGGTCCCGGACCTCGCGGTCCGGGATCGCGTGGGCAAACGTCTCGTGGCGCTCCAGGACGCGGATCGTCGCGTCATCGACGCGGATGGAGCGGGTCACGGGTCCACGATAGCGACGGCCGCCAGCCCGGCGCGGCTGGTGGAACCGCGGGCGCTGGGGCCGCGCGCTGGGGCCGCGCGCCGGGGCCGCGCGCCGGGGCCGCGCGACGCTCAGGGGCGCCGGACGACGATGGCCGTCGCGCCCGATGGAAGGTCGATCAGCTCGGGCTCCGGGATCCCGGCGGCGTGGACCCAGTCGAGCGCCTCGGCGCGGGTGACGAGTCGGGTGCCCTGGAGCATCTCGTCCAGCTGGACGCCGGCGATGAGCTCGGCATGACGCGTTCGCAGGTCCTCGGGATCGGTCGGCAGGTACCAGTCGAGGACGATCAGCCAGCCACCCGGCCGCACCGAAGCCCATGCGGACCGCAGCGCCTGAGGGGCATCGGGGAGCTGGTGCAGCGCGTACTGGAAATAGGCGAGCTGCGCCTCCCCGGCATGACCGATCGCGGCGACGTCCCCCTGCTCGATCGCGATCCGGTCCCCGAGCCCCGCGGCCTCGACGGCGGCCCGGGCACGAGCGACCGAATCGGGCTCGAACTCGATGCCCACCAGGTCGGTCCCCGGAAACCGGCGCGCCATCGCGATCAGCCAGCGACCGCCGCCGCAGTGCACGTCCAGGATCCGGGTCCCGGGCTGGAGCTCCACGATGACCTGTGGCAGCGCGGCGAGGACCTCCTGGAAGAACACCCCGATGTCCTGGACCGTGAGCCGCTCGATCGCGACCCGGTAGCGGTCCGGGCGTGACGCCAGCGGCCGGCCGGTGCGCATGACTTCGATCAGCTGACCGAAGTCGAGGCTGCCGATCGCCGCGTGCAGGTACTGCCCGCCCAGGTACTCGGCGCGATCCGCGTCGAGCAGGATCGCGGCCACGTCCTCCAGCACGGCGACCCGGTCGCCGGTGACCTCGACCAGATCGTGCGCGTCGGCGCCCCACGCCCAGCGGGCGATCAGGGCCGGCTGGGCGCCGGACCGGTGGGCCAGCTCGTCGATCGCCAGCCCGTCGGGGCCCGCGTCCCGGAGCAGGGTCAGCAGGCCCAGCTCGAGCCCCGCGTACACGTACCAGGTGCGGTAGAAGCCGCCCAGGCTGACCACGAGGTCCTCGAACCGATCATCGAGCCGCATGGGCCCGATTGTGACACGTGGCCTCGGGCCGATAATGTGCTATCCACAGATAGCACGTAGCGTGGCCGGATGCTAGGATCGGCCCGGGCTCGCGCCCGCCCCCACCGGAACGGAGCCGATCCGATGCATCAGCCGACCTCGCCCACCGCCCGGCCGCCGGTGGTGGCGGTCTCGATCGGCGCGGCCGCCGGAGCGATCGCAGCCACGTTCCGCGGGCCGCAGGCCAGGTTCTGGGCCCGGATGACGGCCAGCAGCCTGGGCCTCGCCGGATCGGCGCTCGCGCTCAGCGCCGCGTACGCGGGGGTCCATCTGGTGACCGGCAACGTGGCGCTGGTCGCGGCCGCGGCCGCCGCCGGCGGCTGCTGGGGCGTGCTGTCGGCGGTCGGGGCTCCCCTGGGGGCCCTGATCGTCAGCCACGTCGGCTGGGACCTGTGGATGTTCCTGCTCCAGCCGATCCCGGCCGGACCCGAGGGGGCGTCCGCCGCAACCGTTCGCTCGCGGGCGGTGTTGTAGGGAGCGATGGACGACACCGCCCTGCTCGAAAGCCTGGCGCATGACCTCGACGCGTCGTTCGAGGTCCTGGTGCGCTCGCACGTCGACCGGTGCTACGCGATCGCGCTCCGGGTGCTGGGCAACGCCCACGACGCCGAGGAGGTCGCCCAGGACGCGCTGGTGCGCGCCTATCGCGCCCTCGGCGACTACCCGCCCGAGCGGATCCGCGAGCTGCGCCTCCGGCCGTGGCTGGCCACGATCGTGGTCAACCTGTGCCGCAACCAGACCCGGCGCCGGCTCCCGGCGACCACGCCGCTGGCGCCGCTGGTCGAGCAGGGGCTGGAGCCCGCCGCCGGCGACGCGGGGGATCCCGCCGGGCTCGCGGAGCGCTCCGCTGACCGGGAGCGCCTGGGTGCGCTCCTGGCCACCCTTCCGGACCGCTATCGGATCCCCATCGTCCTGCGCCACGTTGACGACCTCTCGTACGCCGAGCTGGCCCAGATCCTTGGCCGACCGGAGGGAACGCTCAAGGCCCAGGTGTCGCGCGGCCTCGCGCTGCTCCGAACGACCCTTGGCACCGAGCTCCAGGAGCTGACCGCATGACCCGAACGACCCCGCCCCTGCGCTTCGCCGACAACCCGCCCGCTGCGCTCGCGGCGCTGGCCGTGGTGGCCCCTGGGCACCTTGCCGACGACGTCCTCGTGGAGATCGGCCTGGCGGACCGCATGGCGCCGATCAGCTCGCCCCTCGGCACCCTGTGGGTCGCGTGGAACGGGCGCGGCGTGTCGGAGGTCGAGGCGGCGCACGACGGCGCCGAGGCGGCCGCCCGGCACCAGGTGCGCACCGGGCGGCGGACGTCGATCGCGGCGGCCCTGCCGCCGCCCCTGGCAGATGCCATCGCGCGTCGCCTCGCCGGAGAGCGGCGGGTGCGGATCCCCCTCGACCTCCGGGGCCGGACCCCGTTCGAGGTGGCCGTCTGGACCAAGGCGCTCGAGATCCCACGCGGGGAGGTGCGGCCGTACGGTTGGATCGCCGCCGAGATCGGGCGGCCGCGGGCCGTGCGCGCGGTGGGCACGGCGCTGGGGCACAACCCCGTGCCGCTGATCGTTCCCTGCCATCGCGTCGTCCGCACCGACGGCACGATCGGCCGGTACAGCCTGGGTGGGCCCCACAACAAGCGCACGATCCTCGCCGCCGAAGGCGTCGACCCCGACGGTCTCGAGGGGCCGCCCGGCGCGGTGAGCGGCTGGCCGGGTCGACCACCACTCGGATCGTGTGCTGGCCGACGTGCCGTAATGCGCGCCGGGTCCAGGACGCTACCGGGTCGCGTTCCGCTCGCTGCGTGATGCCAGCGCGGCGGGCTACCGGCCGTGCAAGGTGTGCCGTCCGACGTCCCTCGAGACGGCGGCGTAGGCGGCCGCGTGACGGCGCCCGGTTCGGGCGAAGCCCGGGCCCGGACGGGAGCCCGGTTCGGACGTCGGTTGGACTACCCGCCTAGCACAAGATCTGCGCCAACCGCGTACACTCCGCGAACCCCTCGACCAGGAGCCAGACCCGTCCATGCACCGCAGCGCCAGCCCCCTCGCCATCTGGACCGGGATCCTCGTGCTCTACGTCGTGTGGGGATCGACGTACCTGGGCATGAAGGTCGCGATCGAGACCGTGCCGCCGTTCGTCATGGGCTTGCTGCGGTTCGTGCCCGCCGGGGTCCTGCTCGCGGGCGCGATCATCGTGCGCGAGCGCGGCTCGCTCCGCCGCCCGACCGCGATCGAGCTGCGCGACACCGCGATCGTGGGCATGTTGCTGCTGGTCGGCGGCACGGGGCTCGTCGCGTGGGGCGAGCAGACGGTCGCGTCCGGCATCGCCGCGCTGCTGATCGGGCTGACGCCGATGTGGCTGGCCGTGTTCGGGCGGCGCTGTTCGGGGACCGGCTGCCGGGCCTGGCGGCCGTCGGCATTGTGATCGGGCTCGCCGGGGTGCTCATCCTGGCCTGGCCCGTCGAGCGGGGTCGCGCCAGCTCGACCCGGCGGGGTGGGCGGTCCTCGTCGTGGCGCCCATGTTCTGGTCCCGGGGACGCTCGTACGCGGCCGAAGCGGGCGGTACTGCCCCAGCCGGCCCTGCTCTCGACCGGGATCCAGATGGTCGCCGGCGGGGTGGCGCTTCCTGGTCGCCGCAGTGGTCACCGGCGAGACGCGCGGGTTCGAGCTCGGCGGCCGTCTCGGCGACTAGCTGGCTCGGGCTCGGCTACCTGATCGTGCGTCGGCAGCCTCGTCGGGTACACAACGTTCGCGTGGCTGCTGACCGTCGCGCCGCTGCCGCGGGTGGCGACCTACGCGTACGTCAACCCGGTCGTGGCCGTGTTCCTGGGCTGGCTGATGCTGGGCGAGACGCTCACGGCCCGCACCGGTGCGGCGGCGATCGTGATCGGCGCTGGCGGTCACGTGGCGCCCGCCGACGTGACCCGCGGCGCGCGGGCGGATCGCCGGCCGAGGCGGCCCGGAGCCGAGCCGGTCCCGCTCGGCCGCGGAGATCGACCTCGGGCGGCCCGGGCTCAGGCCGGCCGCTCGAAGCCCTGCGCGGGCCACGGCTCGCAGCGCAGCGGCCGGTCCTCGCGGTAGCCCAGCGCGTAGTCGGCCTGGATCAGCGTGTGCAGCTGGCTGGTGCCCTCGTAGATCACCGCCGCCTTCGCGTTGCGCAGGTAGCGCTCGACCGGGAACTCGCTGGAGTAGCCGCTCGCGCCGTGGATCTGGATCGCGTCGAGCGCCGCCTGGACCGCGTGCTCGGTCGCGTGCCACTTGGCCAGCGAGCGTCTCGCGCGTGTTGCGCAGGCCCCGGTTCTTGAGCGCAGCCCGCCCGCCAGACCAGCAGCCGCCCGACCTCGATGCCCTTGGCCATGTTCGCGATCATCTGCTTGACCAGCTGGTGGCGCCCGATCTCCTGGCCGAACGTCTCCCGCTCGTGGGCGTAGCGCAGCAGGCGTCGAGGCACGCCTGGGCGAGGCCGACCGCGCCGGCGGCCACCGTGTACCGGCCCTGGTCGATCGCGCTCATCGCGACCAGGAAGCCCTCCCCTCCTCGCCGATCCGGTGCTCGACCGGGACCCGGACGTCCGTCGAGGTCGACCAGGCCGGTGTTGCCGGCCCGGATGCCCAGCTTGCCGTGGATGCGTGCCGGTCGTCAGCCCCGGCATGCCGCGCTCGAGCGAGGAACGCCGTGATCCCGCGGTGCTCTTCGGGCGCGTCGACGGTGGCGAACACGAGGAAGTGGTCGGCGACGTCGGCGAGCGCTGATCCACAGCTTCTGGCCGTTGAGGACGTAGCGCGTCGCCGTCGCGGCGCGCCGTCGTCGCGAGGTTGGCCGCGTCGGTGCCCGACGCCGGGCTCGGTCAGCGCGAACGTGGCCAGCTTCTCGCCGCGCGCCTGGGGCACCAGCCAGCGCTGCCGCTGCTCCTCGGTCCCCCACTGCAGCAGCGTCAGGCTGTTGAGCCCGACGTGGACGCTCTGGACCACGCGGAACGCGGTGTCGGCCCGCTCGAGCTCCTCGCACAGGAGCGCGAAGCTGATGTAGTCCATGCCGGCGCCGCCGTACGCCTCGGGGATCGGCGCCCCGAGGAAGCCCAGCTCGCCCATCCGCGCGAACACCTCGCGGTGGACCTCACCCCGCTCGTCCCACTCCCGGATGTGGGGCAGGATCTCCGCCTCGGCGAAGGCGCGGGCGGCCTCGCGGACGAGCTGGTGCTCGTCGGTCAGGGTGAAGTCGATCACGATGCGTTGGCTCGCCTCGGGCTGCACGGGTCGCGGACGCGCGGCCATCCTACCGCCGGACCCGAGCGCCGGAGGCGCGCAGTCGGCGGATCCGTCCCCGAGGCCCGACGGGGCCCTGAGGGGCGTGGCGGCTCCCTATACTCGCCGCGTGGACACCACCGACGCCGCCCCCGACACCCTCGACCTCGCCGCGCTCGCCGAGCCCAACACGTCCCCGGTGCTCGGCCGCTACATGGACTCGGAGCTGGTCCCACGGGACGGGCCACCGGCTGGTACGACACCGCCGGCAGGGGCTACCTCGACTTCGCGAACGGGATCGCGGTGACGGCGCTCGGCCACACCCACCCGCGGGTCACCGCCGCGATCCACGCCCAGGTGGACCGGCTGATCGGACCCGTCCACGCCATCGGCTTCGCCGAGCCGACGGTCACCCTGGGGCGGATGCTGGCCGACACGCTCCCCGACCCGCTCGACTCGGTCCTGTTCCTGAACTCTGGCTCCGAGGCGATCGATGGCGCGATCAAGCTCGCCCGGCGGGTCACGGGCCGGCCGGCGATCATCGCGTTCCGGGGCGCGTTCCATGGCCGCACGATCGGCGCGACCAGCGTCACCAGCTCCAGCCTCAACTACCGCATCGGCTACGAGCCGCTGCTGCCCGGCGTGTACTTCGCCCCGTTTCCGGCGGCCTATCCGGAGTTCGACGGCGACGAGGCCCGAGCGACGGCCTCAGCGATGGCCACCTCCGGTCGACTGCTGCGACACGGTCTGGCCCCCTCGGAGGTCGCGGCCATCGTCATCGAGCCCGTCCAGGGCGAGGGCGGCTACTACCCGGCGCCGGCGGCGTTCCTGCGCGGGCTGCGCGCGCGGTGCGACGAGCACGGGATCCTGCTCGTCGCGGACGAGGTCCAGTCGGGCTACGGGCGGACCGGGCGAGATGTGGGCGTTCGAGCATGCCGGGATCGTCCCGGACGTGGTGTGCGTCGCCAAGGCGATCGCCAACGGCCTGCCGCTGTCCGCGCTCGTGACGCGGCGAGAGCTCCAGGAGCGCTGGGGCAGGGGCGCCCACGGCACCACGTACGGCGGGAACCCGGTCGCCTGCGCGGCCGGCATCGCCGTCCTCGAGACGATCCGCGACGAGCGACCTGGTGGCGAACGCCCGCTGCGCGGGGCGCCGAGCTGTCGGGCGGGCTGCGCGAGCTGATGGCGGACGACCCGTCCATCGGGGACGTGCGCGGGCCCGGGCTGATGATCGGGGTGGAGTTCGTCAAGGACCGCGCGGACGCGCGAGCCGGACGGGGCGCGAGCCGAGGCCGTGGCGGCGCGGGCGGGCGGGGCCGGGCTGCTGCTCCTCACCTGCGGCATCAGCCACCAGGTCATCCGCTGGATCCCGCCGCTTGACGTGAGCGTGCCGGAGATCGAGGAGGCGCTGGGCGCCGTTCGAGGGCGCGCTCCGGGGCCTGACCCGGCGCCAGCCCGCTGCGGTGCCGGTGATCCAGCGGCCGGCGGGGGCCGGCCGCGATCGCGCTGACGGCTAGCGGTTGCGCGCCAGGAACTGCATCACGTCCTCGAGCCGGAAGCGACGGTCGCCGCGCTTGCACACGCGGTAGTACGGGAGCTCGCCGCGATCACCCAGGCGCTTCACGGTATTCACGTGGAGGTGGAGCATCTCGGCAACCTCACTCGCGGTGAGCATCGGTCCGAGTTCGTTCATCGCCATAGACGCCATGTGGGTTGCCTCTACTGTCTGGGAACGCCGGGCATTTCCGCTGGGGGCACTGCGGTGCGGTCCGGCCCGTTGCTGGGAGGAGCATCCGGGTGAATGGCGGACCGGACAAGCCGTACTCTCGACTAGCCAGTGGTACCAGCGGGGTCGACGCCGTCCGAGATCACGGGCTGGGCCCGGCGCCCGTGCTTGCCGGTCCACGAGGAGGGTGGAGGCCGGCGGCGTGCTCACGGCGCGTGGGGGCACAGCCATGCGTCGATGCGGCAACGCTCGCCGGCCCCCGGTTCGACGCTGCAGGACCGCTGGGCCAGCAGCATCGACCGAGCGCATTGTGATCGTCCGCGGCTCGACATGCACGGGGCAGGCCGCCATCGACGGCCCGCCAGGTCATCACCCCCCAGGAGCGCCGTCAAGCCGCAGGCGCAACGATCGGAAGGGACCATGGATGGCGCCCCCGGCAGGGATCGAACCTGCGACCTACCGCTTAGAAGGCGGCTGCTCTATCCACTGAGCTACGGGGGCCGGGGCCAGTCTACGCGGCGATCCGTCAATGCCGGGGTCGCGACGATCTCGCCTCCCACGCGACGTGCTCCGGCGTCTCGAGCTGGAACGTCGAATGGTTCACGTCGAAGTCGTCGGACAGGCACGCCCCGAGATCGTCAAGGACGTCGCCCGGCTGGGCCTCGGGCCCCAGGACCACGTGCGCCGAGACCACGTTCATGCCGCTGGTGATCGTCCAGGCGTGCAGGTCGTGCACGTCGAGCACCCCCGGGGCGTCGAGGATGTGGCGCCGGACGTGCTCCAGGTCGACGCCCTTGGGGGTGGCCTCCAGCAGGACGTCGAGGCTGTCGCGCAGCAGGGACACGGTCCGGGGCACGATCAGGGCGGCGACGGCGAACGAGGCGACCGCATCCGCCTGGCGCCAGCCGGTGACCATGATCACGAGGCCCGCGACCAGCACCGCGCCGGCACCCAGCAGGTCGCCCAGGACCTCGAGGTACGCGCCCCGGATGTTGAGGCTCTCCATCCGCCCTGCCGCCAGCAGCCGGACGGACACGAGGTTGCCGAGCAGGGCGCCGGCCGCCACCAGCGCCACGATGCCCGGCTCGATCTCGGGCGGGGCCGCCCATCGACGCACGCCCTCGATCGCGATCACGGCCGCGATCACCAGCAGCAGCACGCCATTGGCGGCCGCGGCCAGGATCTCGAGCCGGTACAGCCCGAACGTCCGCTCCTCGGTTCGCGGCCGCCCCGCCAGGTGGACGGCGAACAGTGACAGCGCCATGCCCGAGACGTCGGCGAACATGTGCCCGGCATCGGCGAGCAGGGCGAGCGAGTTGCTGGCGATGCCCGCGGCGAGCTCGATCACGAGGATGCCGATCCCGATCGCGATCGCGATCCCGAGCCGCCCGGCGTGCCGCGCGGCGGCCGATGACGAGGCCATCTCGACAGGGTAGCGCCCGGTCGCGGCCGCGAGGGCCAGGTCCGTCCGGCGTCGCGCCATTCGGCGCCGACCGCTGCCGAGACGACCGCTGCCGGGGCGATGGCGGCGCGTGCTATGCTCCGCGCCCGCCGCGCGGGCCGCCCAGCCCGCGGCGTCGCCGAGCCCGGGACATGCCCGACCAGATCACGCCTCCCCGTCACCGCGCTGCCGGCCAGCTCGCGCTGGAGCTGCCGGCCGCGCTGCCCGGTCTCGCGATCGAGCCCGAATGGAAGGGGCAGGCGCGACTGTGGGGCCACAGCCTCCACCCGATGTGCTCGTACCTCGCGAGCTTCCCGGCCTCGCTGGTCCACGCGTTCATCGCCCGCTACAGCCGGCCCGGCGACGTCGTGCTCGACCCGTTCTCGGGACGGGGCACGGCGCCGGTCCAGGCCGCGGCCGAGGGCCGGATCGGAGTGGGCAACGACCTCAATCCCCTCGCCCATGTCCTGACGGCGGCCAAGCTGGAGCCCGCCACGCCGGCCGAGGCGCGCACGAGGCTGGCGGCGCTGCGCCTGGCCTGGGCCTCGGAGTCGGGTGCCTGGCTCGCGCTGGGCGAGCGCGTCATCGCCGCACCGGGCGACGGCGCGGTCCGCGTGCCGGCACCGGGCAGCGGCGACGGACCGGACGCGGGAACCGAAGCCGTGCCGGCGGAGGTGGCGATCTCGTTCCATCCGCGAACGCTGGGCCAGCTGCTGCTGGTGCGCGCGCACCTCCGCCTCGACGACCGGACCGACCGCTTCCTGGCCGGCGCCCTCGCCGGGATCCTGCACGGCAAGACGCGTGCCTACCTGTCGACGATCATGCCCAACACGTTCAGCATGGCGCCGCGCTACGTGCGCGACTTCGTCGTCCGCACGGGCTTCCGGCCGCCGGAGCGGGACGTGTTCGACGCCACGGCGGCCAAGCTGGACCGGCTGTATCGCCAGCCGCTGCCCGCCACGACCGGTGTCGCGCTGATCGGCGACGCACGGTCCGCAGGCCGACGCGCGCGCGCGGCGCTGCGGACGCGTGGCCTGCCGGATCGAGCCCGGCTCGTGGTCACCTCGCCGCCGTACCTGCGGGTGCTGAAGTACGGCTACTACAACTGGCTCCGGACGTGGCTGCTGGGCTTCGACGCCCGGGCCATCGATGCGCTGCTGGACGACGCGCACCAGCGCGAGCCGTACCTGGCGTTCCTGCGCGACGTGCTGGCCGATCTCCGGCCGGCCATGACCGACGACGGGATCGCCGTGCTCGTGATCGGCGACGTCGAGATGGATCGCGGCAAGCCGTCGAGGGCCGGCATCGGGCTTGCCGAGCGGGCCTGGGAGGAGGCCGCCCATCCGGCCGGATTCCGCCTCGCCGGGCTGGTCAGCGACGAGGTGGCCGCGAACCGCAAGATGACCCGGCTGTGGGGCGCCGAGGCCGGGCGGGCGACCAAGACCGACCGGATCCTGGTCCTCGGCGCGACCGAAGGGGGCCGGCGGCGGGCGCTGGCGGCGGCCGGCACGCCCATCGAGTGGACCTGGCCGCCGACGAGGCTGCGCGCGTTGTAGGAACCCTCGCGGATGCGCCGATCAGGGGCCCCTCGGCGGGCGACCGGGGGTACGATTCGCGGCGACGATGATCCGCCTGCTGACGGCGCTGAGCCGGGGGCTCCCGCCGCGCCGCGATCCGATCCTCCGCCCTGTCCAGGGACGCCGCTTCGGCCCGTTCGGGTCGGCGCTGGCGATCGCGGTCGCCCTCGCGCTGCTGGCGGCGCCGGTCAGCGCGCTGGCCGCCGGCGAGCCCCGGCTCCGGGACAGCGTCACCGACGAGGCGGGCGTCCTCGCGCCGTCCGACGTGACCCGGGTCGCCGACGCGCTCAGCCAGCTTCGCGCCGAGCACGACGTCCAGCTGTTCGTGGCTTACGTGAACACCACGGGATCATCCACGGTCACCGAGTTCACGCAGGCGACGGCCCGGGCCAACTCGCTGGGTGGCAATGACGCCCTGCTCCTGGTCGCGGTCGCCGACCGGTCCGATGCGCTATGGGTGGGTGACTCGCTGGACTCGATCACCGAGTCCGAGATCGATTCGATCCTGACCCAGGCGGTGGAGCCCAGGCTGGCCGCCGGGGATTTCGCGCAGGCGATGATCGACGGGGCCGCCGCGGTCGGGCGGGCCGCCGCCGACACGCCGGCGACGGCGGCCCCCGTGACCGCCGCTCCCGCGACTGCGACCCCGGGCGGGGCCGTCCCCGGCGACGGCCGCGGCGTCGACCTCACGCCCCTGCTCGCGATCGGGCTGCTGGTCGCGGGGGTGCTCGTCCTCGGACGCGTGCTGTGGATGCGCCGGGCGGCCGTCAGGGCCGCGCGGGCGAGCCTCGAGCAGCTCAACCGGGAGGCCAACCGGTCGTTGCTCGCCGCCGACGAGGCGCTCAAGGATGCGACCAACGACGTCGAGTTCGCTGCCGCCCAGTGGGGTGATGACGAGGTGGTCGCCTACCGGGCCGCGATCCGGCAGGCCGATGCCGACGTCAAGGCCGCCTTCGGGCTCCGGCAGCGGCTCGACGACGCCGAGCCGGAGACGCCCGCCCAGCGGGAGCAGATGCTGCGCGAGATCGGTGCCCGAACGGCGGCCGCGCACGCCGCGCTGAATGAGCAGGAGCAGCGCTTCGACCAGCTGCGCGACCTGGAGCAGGCGGCACCCCAGCAGCTGGCGGCGCTGCCGGCCGCGATCGATGCGCAGCGGGCCCGGCGGCAGGCCGCCGGGCCGCTCATGGACCGGCTCACCGCGAGCTACGCCCCGTCGGCGATCGCCTCGGTCGCGGGCAACCTGCCGGAGGCCGACAAGGCGCTCGACTCGGCCGCCGCCGAGACGCAGCGCGGCCAGGGGCTGGCCGATGCCCAACGCCACCAGGCGGTCATCGCGCTCCGGCGCGCGCAGGACGGCGTGGCCCGGGCGACCCTGCTGCTCGAAGCCATCGAGCGACTGGCGCAGCGGCTCGACGACGCCGCGGGCCGGCTGCCGGGCGAGCTCGACGCCGCCGCCGCCGACGTGGCGACGGCCCGCACGGCCGTGGCCGGCGCGCAGGGCCTGAGCATCCCCGCCCCGCCCGCCACAACGAACCCTGCGACCCCGCCGCCGGTCCCGGCACCGACCGCTGCGGCGTCGACGCCGGCGCCGGCCACGCCCTCGGACCCGGGTGCCGCCCTCGCCGTCGCCGAGCGGCTGTTGGCCGAGGCGCAGCGAGCGGTCGCCGCCCGGCCGCTGGATCCGCTCGCGGCGCTCGAGCGAGCCACGGCCGCCAACCAGGCTGCCGACGTGATCATCGCCGGATTGCGAGAGGCCGCGGCCCAGCGGCAGCGGCGGATCCAGGTGGCCGCCACGGCGGTGAGCTCAGCCCGGGGACACGTGGACCGTGCCGTGGACTACATCACGACCCGCCGCCACGGCGTCGGCCAGACCGCCCGCACCCGGGCGGCCGAGGCCGAGGCGCGCCTCGCCGACGCGGAGCGCCTGGCGCCCACCGATCCCGAGGGGGCGGTGGCCGCGGCGCAGCGCGCGACCCAGCTGGCGGACGAGGCCTATCGGCTCGCCGCGAGCGAGTTCGACGCGTGGGACGCGGGCAGCGGACCGGTCGCGGGTCCGTACACCCGCGGCCCGTCGGCCGGATCCGAGGTGGTGGGCGCGGTCCTGGGCGGGATCATCGGGGGCATGCTGTCGGGGGGCGGCCGGGGCAGCGGCTGGGGCGGTTCGCCCTGGGGCGGCGGCGGCGGCCAGCGTGGCGGCGGCTTCGGGCTGCCGCCGGGCCCGTTCGGCGGCGGGGGCGGCGGGCGCATCGGCGGTGGCGGGTTCGGCGGCGGGGGCGGCGGGCGCGTGCGGGGTGGCCGCTGGTAGGCCCGCCGGGGCAGGTCACGTGGGGGTCGACGCCGGTCACGGCGGGCCCGACAATCGGTCAGCAGTCACGAACGGGAGGCGACACACATGGCGCAGACGACGATCCTGGGACGCATCGGCCAGCTGATGCG
Source organism: uncultured Chloroflexia bacterium (assembly GCA_963741915.1). GTDB lineage: Bacteria > Chloroflexota > Limnocylindria > Limnocylindrales > CSP1-4 > CAIXZV01. Next base: position 291,079 of record CAVUJW010000009.1, read on the forward strand.
GGCGAACGTCAACGCGATGCTCGACCAGGCCGAGGACCCGGAGAAGATGCTGGATCAGCTGATCCGGGATTTCACCAACAACATCGCCGAGGCGGAGGAGGCGGTCGCCCAGACCGTCGGCAACCTGCGGCTGCTCGAGGACGACGACAAGGAGGCACGGGCGGCGTCGAGCGAGTGGCTGTCCAAGGCCAAGGCCGCGTCCGATCGCGCCGATGCCCTGCGCGCCGGGGGCAACGCCACCGAGGCCGACCGGTTCGACGGCCTGGCCAAGCTGGCCCTGCGTCGCCAGCTCTCCTTCGAGCAGCAGGTCGCCACGTTCGACGGCCAGATCGCCCAGCAGACGGAGCTGACCGACAAGCTCAAGGATGGGCTCAACAAGCTGCGGGTCAAGCGCGAGGAGCTGGTCCAGAAGCGCGACGAGCTCGTCAGCCGGGCCAAGATGGCCCAGGCCCAGGTCCAGGTGCAGCAGAGCCTCAAGTCGGTGTCCGTGCTCGATCCGACCTCGGAGCTCAACCGGTTCGAGGAGCAGATCCGGCGCCAGGAGGCCAAGGCGCGGGGAATGGAGGAGGTCTCGGCCTCGTCGCTCGAGAACCAGTTCGCGGAGCTCGAGAGCGACGAGGACGCGGCCGAGGTCGACGCGCGCCTCGCCGAGCTCAAGGCCAAGGCGTAGCCGGCAGCGCACGCGCGACGGCCGCCATCCGGCATCGCGGCGGCGGCCGCCGCACCCGTCGCCACGCGCAGCGTTTCGGCTAGCATGGCTCGCGATGAACCAGATGTACCCCCCGTCCGATCTCGCCGCGATGGATCCGCTGGTCCTGATGAAGAACCTGGACCACGTCCGGATGACCAGCCGGCGGCTGTCGTACATCCTCCAGCAGCAGGTGCACCTCTACACGCCCGAGGCGAACCAGCTGCGCGAGCAGATCGATCGGTACGTGGAGGCGGAGCGCCAGATTGAGGGCGAGATGGCTCGCCGCCGGATCCGCGCCTGAACGCCCCGGCCTCCTCGCTCCCCGGGTAGTCGCGCCCGGCCGGCGCCGGCCCCGGACGGAAGCTCAGGCCGCCTCGACCGGCCGCGCGGCGCCGACCGGCCCCGTCTCGCGAGGGGCGGCATCGCGTCCCGCCTCGGGCAGCGCCTGCATCGCGGCGATGCACGCCGCGCGGGCAGCGCGCCGGGCGGCCTGCTCCTCGGTCGCGACCCGGGTCACCAGCTGGGCCAGGCCCGGCGTCTCGAACAGGCTGAACCCAACGCCGATCTCCGCGAGATCCGCGTGGCCCATGCCGCGGTACAGCCCCCGCGTTGCGACCGCGCACATCTCGTCGTACAGCTCGGGCCACCCGACCCGCCGACGCTGGTAGCAGAACCGCACGAAGGCCACGGCCTCGGGCGATGACGGGCAGGCGGCGACGCCGACGGGCAGCATCGGGGGCGGTGCTCCTCTCTCCACGGGACGCATGGGCTTGGCCGAGGATGGGGCGAGATATGCCCCTGTCCCGGTTGATGATAGCTGGCGGGCCGGCGCGCCTCCCTCGGTCCTCCTCGGGCACCGGCGTTGCGACCATGCTAGGGGCTCGGGCCCGGCACCGGTAGGGGCTTCTCCACGATGTGACCCACCGACTTGTCCACAGCATCGGGGCTTCGGTGGACAGCGACTGGCGGTCGGGCCGAGGTTGTGGACGCCGGTCCGCTACGCGCCCCGCCCGGCGGCCAGCGTGACCCCCAGGCCGGCAGCCCCCGACGACCGCCAGCGCTTGTCGGGCCCGATCTCGAGGCCGGCACCCGGGTCGTCGGCCAGCAGCAGGCAGCCGTCGAGGTCGACCCAGTCGGCCAGCGGCGAGACGGCGGCCGATGCGGCGATCGCGATCGACGTCTCCTCCATGCAGCCGAGGAAGGTCCGGAACCCGAGGCCCCGCGCGCGCTCCAGCATCCGCCGCGCCGGCCCCACCCCACCGCACTTGGCCAGCTTGACGTTCACGCCCTCGACCACGCCGACCAGGGCGTCCAGGTCCTCGATGGTCACCGCGCTCTCGTCGGCGACCACCGGCAGCGACGATCGCTGCTGCAGCTCGCGCAGCAGGTCCAGGCGCCGGGCCGGGAAGGGTTGCTCGATCAGCTCCACGCCCAGCCGCACCAGGTCCGGGAGCATCGCCAGGGCGCCGTCGAGCGTCCATCCGGTGTTCGCATCGACCCGGATCGGGCCGTCGTAGACGGCACGCACGGCCTCGAGGGTCGCGAGGTCCGCCGGGCCGCCCACCTTGACCTTGAGCGCCGGGAAAGCACCGGCACGTCGGGCCCGCTCGGCGACCACCGACGGTTCGTCCAGCCCCAGCGTGAAATCGGTGGGCGGGGTCCGGCCGTCGATCCCCAGCAGCGCCCGGATCGGCAGTCCGAGGCGCTTGCCGGCGAGGTCGTGCAGGGCGATGTCGATCGCGCACTTGATCGCCCCGTGGTGGGCGATCGAGGCGGTCATCAGGCCCTCGGCGTCCTCCAGCCCAGGCGCGCGGCAGCGAGCGGCCCGCGGAGATCGGCGGCCACGGGCTCCAGCGCCCCGAGCAGCCGCGGCGCGACCGCGGCCATGGTCTCGGGGGTCTCGCCGTAGTACGGATCCGGGTACCCCTCCCCGAGACCCGACCGGACCATCCGGGCCGTCGGCGTCATCCCGCAGCTCCGCGATGACGGTGGTCACGGCTGCCCCTCGCCCTCCGCCGAGCGAGCGATGACGAACGGGTCCCGCAGCGGCAGGACGAGGGTCCGGAGGTCGAGCGTGAAGGTCACCGGCCGTCGCCCCGGACCGGCGGCGCGAGGCGCCGGCGCGGGCTCGCGGCGGCTCGCTCAGCGTCACCCATGGCAGCGCATCCACGGCCGCCTCGATCTGCGGCCACAGGGCGTCGCCCCCGAAGCGCACCGGGTCGTCGCACGGCAGACCGGTCTCGGCGGCGGTCGCGGCGATCATCCGGCGCGCCTCGGCCTCGTCGTGGATCAGCGAGGTGTTGAGCGCCACGGCCACCACCTTGCGACGGGGCGACCAGCGCCGCCACACTGCTCGTGGGTCGCGATGAACCCCGGCAGGGGGCGATCGGGAAGCGGCGCCCCGGCAGGTGCTCGAAGTCATGGTCGGCCATGCCCGGCTTGTGGATCAGGACCATCGCCTGCGGGCGTGGCGCCATGGATCAGCCCCAGCGTCACGCTGCTGTACGCGGGATGGTCGAGCGAGCCCTGGCCCTCGACGATCACCCAGTCCCCGCGCGCCTCCCCCTCCTCGACCAGCCACTCCGTCGGTCCCCTGGAGGAAGTCGGCGATCACGCGGTCGACGGCGACGCCCCAGCCCTCGATCATCATCCCCGTCTGGCCGGTGGGCACGAACGACGCGGAGCGGCCCATGGCCTGGGCGGCCCGCCGGAGCTCGAGCGCAACCGACATCTTGCCGATCGCGCAGTCCGTCCCGACGGTCAGGATGACTCGCTTGCTCGGGCGAGGTGGCGGCGGCCGACGCGAGGTCTCCATGCGCTCCGGCGGCCGCCGGTAGTCGACCAGCCGGACGCCCGGCGGCGCGGGCGGCGTCCGACGAGCTCGGGATCGTCCGCGAGGAACGTGTGCAGCCCGGACAGGACGTCGAGGCCCGAGCGGATCGCGCGACAGGATCACGGCCGCGCCACGTCCTCCGGCAGCCGGCCCCCCGTGGGCGCGATGCCGATCAGGAGGGCGTTGGCGCGCGGCAGGAACCCGATGGCGTCGCTCAGCGACGCGACGATCGGGATGTCGTACCGGCCCGAATCGCCCAGCCACTCGCGGACGTTCCGTCCGGCCTGGGTGGAGTCGATGACCGCGACCACCTTGTCCTGGCCGTAACCGGATCACGCCCATCGCGGTCTTGCCGTGATGGAAGCCGAAGTTGCCCTCGGCGAGGATCACGAGGCGGCGGTCGGCGGACGACGGCATTGGCCCTCCGTGGGCAGCGTGACGGGATCGACGCCGAGTCTAGGCCATCGCCGGGGCGTGGAGACGCCCCCGGGGGCGCGGACCGGCGGCGTCGGGATGATCGCGCGGGGCTGGTACCGCATACCGGATTCCCGACGAACCGTCTCATGCGTCTCAGCCGAGTTCAGAACAGCCTACCAAGAGACGCATGAGACACAAGAAACAGAACCCATAAGGGCTCCAATAAGGGCTCCCGACCTCTCTATGAAGAAGGGCCGTTGTCAAGACGGCTTGTGACCCGGAGCGGGCCGGTGCTGGGGTGGGTCGTGCTCATCTCTCTATCACCTCATCGTTGGTGAGGACTAGGTTGATCGGAAGCTCCGGCGGTCCATCTCAGTCGAGGGTCGTCGTGGCGACCAGAGGCCTGGCGGGGGACCTGCCGGGAGCGAACGGCTCGTTCTTGCTCAACATGTGCCAGATCGCGGTGGCCAGCTCGCGGGCGATGTCGACCCGGGCGACCTTGCTCCCACGCTGGCGGCCGAGCCGGGATTTGGTGTGCTCGTACCGATCCCGATAGACGGGCTGCGGGACGCATGGGTCGCTGCCTCGATGAGCGCCCAGCGCAGGTACCTGGGCCCGTTCTTCGCGAGCGGGCCCCGGTCGTCCCGGCCGCCCGACTGGCGGACGATCGGGCACAGCCCGGTGTACCCTGCGAGCTTCTTCGCGCTGGCGAACCGGCCGATGTCGCCGATCTCGGCGGCGATCGTGTAGCCCAGCACCCAGGCGATGCCGGGCACGGTCCGCAGCAGCGGGAGGTATGGGTGGTCGGCGCCCATCGCGCGGAGCTCCCGCTCGCAGGCATCGATCTCGGCGTCGAGCTCGTCGACGAACCGGACGCTCGTCGCCAGCGTGGTCGCCCAGGGCTCCGGGATCGCGAGACCTGCCAGCAGCTGCCGGCCGGACATGTGCGCCTCCACCGGCAGTCCAATGGGATCCCGCGGGCCCTCAACAACGCCGCAGTCGCTGCGCTCATCGCGGCGGCCAGCGACGGCAAGGAGATCGTCGACGACGCCTGCGCCAAGAAGGCGGTCGCCGAGCTCACTCGCGACTCGTGAAGGTCAGGCGGCTGCGTCTCCACCAAGCGCTGCCGTCACATCCCCACGCAATCCTGCCGGATCATCACCATTCAGCGCTGCCGGCAACAACAGGGCGACGTGCCACCTTTCTGGATCAGGCTGATCGTGTAGCCATTCCCGTAGACGAGGCCTGTGTCGACTACTAGCATTCCGGCATCCTCGGCCGGATGGTCAAACCGGGACAGTGAAGATTAGGTATATGGCCGCGAGGAACAGGATCACGCCGAGGGCAAGACCGCCAGAGACTGCGTGCACGATCGCATAGAGCGCTGAGATGGGCGGTTCGGGAGCCGCCGTGTCAGTGGCCGTCTCGAGCGCCGCCCAGCCCCCGATTGCCGCGACTCCAGCCGCGCTGACCAACGCCAGGACCTCGACGCGTCCGGCCACACTGATGATGACGGCGGCGAGCCCGAAGACGACAGCCGCCGCGGGACGAGCCCACGCAGGCCCGGGCCTGGCGGAGCCAGCGAGGGCCCATGGCAAGGGCAGCAGCGGGAGCGCGACCCAGGCGAACAAGCCAACTGAGCGAGGATCCGGGGTGGCCGTGGGCGCCGATGCATAGGCTGCGATCGTGCTGCCGAACAGGCCGAGCGCCGGAATGACGACCCAACCGAGCAACCGAACCTCGCGACGGGTGAGCCCCGAGCTACGAGCCCGGCGCATGCGACGGATGAAGAACAGTGCGACACCGGCGCCAGCAAGCGAGGCGATCCCCGCGATCGCCATCGCGCTGGTCAGTGAGCGGTCCAACTGGAGCACAAGCAAGGCGACGGCAGCGAGCAGCGTGCTCGCGGCAGCCCCCTCGCTCAGCCGCCAGCCGGCGGGGCCAGCCGGACGCCCGAGAACCGCATAGAGAAGGTCGACGGCAGGCACCATCGCGGCGGCGAAGGCGAGCGCGACGGCTGTCCACGCCCCTCCCTCTGGTGCAGCGGCCGCCGCGAGAGCGACGCCCAACGCGACCAGCGGGAGCGCTGACCGCAGAAGACTGGGAATGACCCACTGAGCCGGCCGGGTCAGCATTGGTCGGAGGTTATGGCAGTCCAGATGATCTGGCCGCCCCACGAAATGAAGCCCAAGCCCGCAGCTCCAAGGGAGCCGACCTGAGCTAGTGCCTCGCCACTTTCAAATAGCTCGAGAGGTCCCAATTCCTCCGGGTCGACCACCACCCCGGAGAGGCCGACAGCGGCAAGGCCACTGAGGGTGGCACCTCCGCCGACAAGAGTAAGGCCTGCTGCTGCGTGCCTGGCCCGCTGCTCAGGGGTCAACCGGCAGCTACCACCCTGGTCGAGCACCTGCGACTTGAGGCCAGACGGGTCGATGCGCGTCGTCGGATCGTTGAGCGCGTAGGCGTAGCGGTTGAGCGTCTGGCACTCCTTCGGGTTCCCGGCCCACGCATCGCGGGCCATGAACCGACCCTGAGCCGGATCGTAGTAGCGGGCCCGGAGGTAGCTGAGGCCTGTGGCATCGGTCGGCTCTGCCGTGAACCGGAAGGGCTGATCAGAGGACCCCGAGCTTGCGGTCGGGATGCCCGACTCGTCGTAGCGGTAGGTGTCCGTGACGCTTCCGGTCTCGTCGGTCAGGAGTCGCACCGAGCCCAGGCGATCGGCATGGTACACCTCGAGCGGCGAGCCGGCCACGTTGTAGGCGAGATCGAGGCCCCAGACGTATTTGCGGGTGCCATCGTCGATCGTGCGCGGCAGCGAGCCAGGAGCGAGGAGCGCTGTCACGCTGTCTCCAGGTCCGGGTCCCAGACAAGAGCCAAACGATGTCCACGATCAGCCACATGAGCCCCACAACGAGCCAAATCGGTCCGTTCCGGCGCAAGTTGATGCCTCGGATCGTTCCCTTGCCTTCGGGCAGCCTTGCCGTGTAGGCGCCGAACGCCAGCAGACAAAGTGGAACGACGAGGGAGCCAGCCCATGGGACCTGGGCGAACAAGGCGAGCAACCCGAGGGTGATCGCCATGACAACCAGGACCCACCAGATCGCCAACAGCCGCTCCCTGGGCCGCCCGGTTGTCTGGGACCAACCGTACCCAAGGAGCAGCACCCAGACCGCGATGACAGCGACGAGGGCAAGCATCAGGGGATGAGGATCGGAGTGACGAACGGCGGCAGGATGATCGGCCCAATCTTGAGGCCACTAAATGGATTCTTCGGAATGGGAAGCTCCAGACCGTGGTGCTCATCGCCCGGAGGCTCGCTTTGGAACCCCAAGCACCAAGCGATGCTCTCCTGCATGAAGCCGTAGTTGTTTACGAACACACTAGCGTTGTACGCTGCAGCCCCAGCCGCAGCTGCGCCCACGGGTGGCGCCTCCACGATGGTCGCCGCCGCCGTACCTGCGAGTTCCACCGACGTCCAGCCTGTCCAACCCTCGAGACCGAACTGAAAGATCGCGTTGGTGCATTTGCCAATGACATCAAGCACTTGGGACTTGAGCCCTGACGGGTCAACCCGGGTGGTGGGGTCGTTGAGCGCGTAGGCGTAGCGGTTGAGCGTCTGTCCTGCGTCAGGTGTCGTGTCCACCCCGCTAGTTCGAGTTACCCAGCAAGACCGCCGAAAAGGCCGCAAGTACGGTCAAGTGAGCCGGTTCTGCTCGTCGTAGATGTAGCTGGAGGAGCCGGTGCCGTCGGCCATCGACGCCCGGTTGCCGTTGGCGTCGTAGGTGCAGCTGACGTCGGGCGTTCCCGGATCCGAGTAGTCGATCGAGGTCAGCCGGTTGAGCGGATCGTAGCTGTAGGTCGTCGTCCGATTCAGTGGATCGGTGACCGTCGCTCGGTTCCCGTCGGCGTCGGACGTCGTCGTCGTCACGAGCGCGCCCGACATCGAGGGCCAGGATGGATACTGCGTCTCGGTTCGCCGCTGGCTGCGGGTGTAGTCGGTCTCAATGCCCCGCTCCGGTCGCTTGGTCCAGGTCGTTCGCACCGCCCATGGGAACCCTGGCGACCGATCGAGGACGTCGCCGCTCCCGGGCGCCGGTCGGCTCGGCGGCGTGGGTCGAACTGTTCGGCTACGGCGGTGCCGAAGACATGGCGGCGCTCGACTGACCACGAAGCGCGCGGGGATCACGTTCCCGCTCGACGATCGACGCCGTCGCGCCTCCGACGGTCGACTTACCGCTCCGGGGGCGTCGCCCGCTCGAGCTCCGTGCCCAGCCGCTCGAGGAGCCAGGCAACGTCGCGGAGCAGCTGGGCAAACTCACCGGCACCGGCGGGCGCGAGGTCGCCGTAGAGCGCGTCGTTGCGGAAGCGGCGGGCTCGATCGAGGCGGCGCAGGCGGGCACGCTCCGAGTCGCCGAGCAGCGCGGTCGTGGCATCGATCGCCGCCCTGTGGTGACCTGGCTGGCTCCTCACCCGGTAACCAGCCAGGTCGAGCAGGCCCGCGCAGCAGCGGTAGCCGGCCTCGTACGCGACGGCCATTGCGCGATCGCGATCGATGCCCGCGAGCACGTCGCGGGCGAGCTCGAGGTCCTTGCGCGACCGGCCCAGCCAACCAGCCACCCGGCGCACGTCGGGCGGCTTCCGCTGGAGGAGGCCGGCCTCCACGAGCGCCGCGAGCGTCCAGGGCCGCGTCACTCAGCCACCGGTCGGAGGGACGAGCGGGACGCGTGAGCCGGCGAACACGGTCTCGATGAACCGGTCGCCGGCGGCGCGCAGCCGCTCCACCTCGGCGTGCTCGTAGGTGGCGACGTTCACGTCGCGGTCGAGCTCGCGCTCGACCTCGGCGAGTCGCTCAGTCAGCGCCTCCTGGTCGACCGCGCCAATCACGAACAGGTCGAGGTCGCTGGCCGGGCGCTCGTCGCCGCGAGCGTACGAGCCGTACAGGAATGCCTCCTCGACACCCGCAAGATCGGCGAGCGCCGCGCGCAGACGGGCCTCGACGCCGATCGTCTTGCGCACGAGCGAGCGGATCTCGGCGGCGATCGGCGAGTCCTCGTCGACCCGGTAGCGGCGGGCCCGACCGATCCGCTCCGAGGCCAGGATCCCGGCCCGCTCGAGCCGATCGAGCTCGGCGCCCACGATCGTCGGCGACCGACCGAGTTCGCGTGCCAGCTCCCGGACATGGCGGACGACGCCGGGCCGGGCGAAGAAGCGCTCGAGGATCTGGCGCCGAACGAGCGACTCGCCAAACAGGGCAATGTCAGCCTTCATGTGGACATATGTAAACCATCAGGCGGACATTCGTCCACAGGTCGCCAAGAATACAAGGGCTCCAATAAGGGCTCCCGGCCCCCATGGAGCCGAACGAAAGACCCGATCCGAGCGTGGATCGGGCCGAAACTGGCGGATTTGGTACCGCATACCGGATTCGAACCGGTGATCTCCGCCTTGAGAGGGCGGTGTCCTGGGCCTCTAGACGAATGCGGCGCCGTGGTCGGGCATCGTCCGGCTGGCGGCGGAGGATACCAAGCGCCGGGCCGGTTTGCGCAAGCGGGCCGAGCCTCGCCGTGCGCGGCCGATCCGTCAGAGCCGGTTGCGTCTCGAGGAACGCGCGCAGCGTCTCGGCCACCTGGAGGAAGCTCTGCTCCCCGAGCACGAGCCCGTAGTGCGAGTGCGCGCCGAACGGCTCGTACGGGGCGTCGAGCCACTCGGCCAGGCGCTCGACGTCCGGCTCCGGGACGTAGCGGTCGAGGCCGGCCCCGATGACGAGCCGGGGGACGTCCGGCAGCGCGGCGCGATCCACCGGGACGCCCTGCAGGACCTGCCGCCGCGCCCGGCCCCGACTCGTGCGGCTTCTGGCCCAGCAGGTGCTGGATCCGCAGCACGTCGGCGAGCGTTCGAGGTCGCGGTGCTCGCGGAGCAGCTTCTCGGGCAGGGTCTCCCAGCCCAGCTCGCGCGCGGCCGTACGCGTCGGGCACGTCGCGCACCACGTGCGGCCGGGCCGGCACGCGCAGGTCGCGCGGGCAGCTCGGGGGCGATCAGCACGTACGCCGAGACCGGCGCCCGCTCGATCGCCTTGAGCACGAGCAGGCCGCCCAGCCCATGGCCGACGGCGACCACGGTCGGCCCCAGGCGGTCCAGCGCCGCGACGACGTCCTCGGTGTAGGACTCGATGTCGAGCGTGGCCGGGTCGGCCGTCTGGCACCAGTAATGGTTGCGCAGGTTGAGGGCGTGGCCCTCCCAGCCGCGGCCGGCGAAGTGGTGCAGGTAGCGCTCCCAGACCCACGACCCGCCGAGCTCGCCGTGGACGAACAGGAGCGGCTTGCGACGGGAGCGCCGCTCGGGCAGCCACGACTCGATGTACAGGCCGCGCTCGGGCGAGCTCGATCTCGTCCTTGCGGACGGGCCGGCCGGGCGGCTGCGACGAGCGGCGGTCCGGGCCAGCGAGGCGGTCGCCGCTGGAGCTGTCGGCTCGGTCATCGCGTCCTGCCATTCGTGCTCACCACTCCTGGGGGTTGACCACCAGCCCGGTGAGGGCCTTGGGATAGAAGTAGGTCGACTTCTGGGGCATCACGTCGCCCTCCGCGGCCACCTCGAGGATGGCCGCCACCGGCGTGGGCTCGAGCAGGAACGCCGCGTCGGCGCCATCGTCGCCCGGACGCGACGAGCGCCGCGGCCTCGCGGGCGGACTTCGTGTACCGGATCGCCGCCGCCCGCCACCGCTGCCGGTCGATCCCGGCCGAGCGCCTCCAGCGCCGCGCCGAGCAGCGTCACGTCGAGCGGCGCGACGGCCGGTCCGCCGGTCGGGAGGAGCGGTCGAACGGCGGCACGATCCGCCTCCAGGAGCCATGCCCCGTCGCGGGTGAGGAGCCCGAACCGGGCCCTCCACCCGCCAGCGTCGCGGCCGCCTCGAACCGCTCGCGACCTCGCCGGCGGCCGCCGGCGTGACCGTGAACAACCCGGTCGAGCCCGCCGACCAGCCGCTCGACCCCGGCCTCCCCCAGCCCGCGCACGACCCGGTGGGTCGGCAGGACCGTGAGCGGCTCGTCGGTTCGCAGGAACAGCGGCAGCAGGTAGTCGAAGGCGGGATCGGGCTCGCACGAGCGGGTCATCCGCCGCTCGTCGCGGTAGCGGAGCGCCGTCTCGTAGCGGTGGTGGCCGTCGGCGATCGCCACCGGCCGGGCGCCGGCGATCGACGGCGAGCTGTGCGGCTGCCGACGTCCGGTCCCGTCGTCCGGCACGACCCACAGGCGGTGCCGCACGCCGTCGTCGTCGGTGACGTCCAGCGCGGGCGCGCCGTGGCGACGGCACGCGACAGGCGCCGGGCCGCTGCGCCCGGCTCGTCGCGGAACAGGACCACGACCGGCGAGGTGTTCATCCCGGTCGCCCGGAGCAGGCGATAGCGGTCCTCGCGCGGCGCGGCAGCGTCCGCTCGTGCGGCAGCACCCCGCTCCCGGGGCCGAACGGCTCCAGCCGAAGCCGGGCGAAGAACCCGCGCTGCGTGCGCTCGAGGCTGGTCCCGGGCACGCGGTACGCCTGCTCGTACACATAGACCGACGGCCGGCCGTCCTTGCGCAGGGTCCCGTCGGACCGCCACGCCGCGAGGCTCCGGGCCGCCCGCCGGTAGCGCTCGTCGGCGTCCTCGCCGGGCTCGGCCCCGCGGCAGGTCCAGCCGGACCGCGTTCCGCGGGTGGCGGGCCAGCAGCGGCCGCTGCAGCTCCGGACCCATGACGTCGTACGGCGGGCGCGACCAGGGCGTCTGCGGTCGACCGGCGAGCCTCGAGGTCGTAGCGAAGCGCGCGGAACGGGCGGATCTCGGGCACGGGCTCCTCATCGGCTCTGGTCGACGGCGCCGGGGGCGACGGGGCCCCGACGCGAGGCAGGTGGACACGGTCGACGCAACCCGGGGCCGCGGCATCGTACGATAGCCCGCGCCGGTCGCGCCGACCTCGCCGGCCCGGGGAGGGCCGCACGGGGGGGGGGCGTGCAACTTCGACCGGCCCGCAGCGTCGAGGGACGGACCGTCTCCGCTAATGCGACGAGGTGATTCCGTGCCCAGCCGGCGCCCCGATCCCGCGGTGAGCGGCTCGGCGGTGCGCGGCTCGCGCCGCCCCCGGTTCCGGTGGCGGCCGGCGCTGGCGGCGGCTCGCCGCCCCGGCCGCGCTCCTGCTCGCCCTCGCCGCCGTCCTCGGCGCTCCGCTGGGGCTCGCGCCGGTCCGCCCTCGCGGCGGACCGTCGCCGTCGGTCGCCCCGGTCGAGGGCCTCTCGATGACGGCGCGCGCGCTCCTCCAGGGCCACGTCCGGGCCGGCTCCTGGTTCGCGATCGCGGTCGACCTCGAGAACCGCGGTCCGGCCATCGCCGGCGAGCTCCGCCTCGACGCGGCGACGCCGATCGGGGCGCGGTTCGGGACGCGGGTCGAGCTGGCGACCGGCTCGCGGAAGACGTACCTGCTCTACGCCCTGCCGCCGTCGTTCGGCGCAACGGTGACCGTCACGCTCGTCGACGGCGATCGGCGGCTGTGGCCAGGCGAAGGTGGCGATCGCGCTGCACGACAGCCGCAGCTCTCGTCGGGGTCGTCTCCGAGAACCCGGCAAAGCTGGTCGTGTCCGAGCTCGACCTGCTCCCGCGTCCAGGGCGGCCTCGCCGTCGTGACCCCGCTCGGCGCGGCCGACCTGCCGGAGCGCGTCGAGGCGTGGGCGCCGCTCGACCGGCTGGTGTGGCAGGACGTGGACGCGTCCGCGCTCACGCCGGCGCAGGTCGCCGCATTGACCGGACTGGATCGCCGGTGGCGGCCGGCTCGGATCGTGGGCGGGGGACGGCGGGCGCCGACATCCTGCCGGCCTGCCCGACGACACTCCTGCCCTACCGGCCGACCTCCGTCCTGGACGTGGATCCGGCGCCTGCGGCCCTGCTGGGCGGTCTCCCGGACGCGGCCCGGACGCTGCCCGCGTGGCCGGCGAGCTCGGCCGGGGCCGCGCGCTGGCGACGTCCGGCGACCGCGTGTCGCCGCCGACGGCGCCGTACGGCAGCGGGTCCGTGACCATGCTCGGCTTCGACCCGACCACCTCCTGGCTCGCCGACGGCGACGCCTGGGACGCGCCGCTGTGGCGCCGGCTGCTGCCGCCCCGTCCGAGCGGCGACCGTCGCCGCTGGCCGACGACAGCCAGATCGTCGGCGCCGTGGCCAACCTCCCAGCCTCGCGCTGCCGCCGGTGGCGGCCTGCTCGTCCTGCTGTTCGGGTACATCGTGCTCGTGGGGCCGGTGAACTACCTCGTGCTGCGCCGGCTCGACCGCCGCGAGTGGGCGTGGGTCACCGTGCCGGCATTGATCGTCGTGTTCACGGTCGGCTCGTTCGGCTTCGGCGGCCTGCTGCGCGGGATCGGACGTCATCGTCAACGAGGTGGCGATCGTGCGCGGCGCAGCGGGAACGGGCGAGGCGATGCGCGCAGTCCTACCTGCGGCATCTTCTGCCCGTCCGCGCGACCTACCAGCTGCGGGTTCCCGGTGAGGCGCTGCTCGCCGCCCCGATCAACGGCGACATGTTCGGCGACCGGACAGGGGAGCCTGGACATGCTCGAAGGGGACCCGTGCCGGGTCCGGACCTCGAGGTGGGCTTCGGGTCGATGCGCGCCGTGCGGGCGGAGTCGCCAGGCCATCGCGCCGGTGGTGAGGCGGACCTGCGCCTCGAGGGCGGCCGCGTGACGGGAGCCGATCAGCAACAGCTCCGGCGGACCCTCGAGAGCCCGGCGATCGTGCTCGGCGGCTCGGCGACGCGGCTGCCCGACATCGCTCCGGGCGCCACGGCGCGAGGTCGAGCCTGCGCTCACCACGAACCCTTGAACCAGGCCAACCTGTCGGACCGCGTCGTCGGCCACATCTTTTCGACGGGGGACGGCATCGACGAAGCGACCCAGCAGCGGTTCGTCCGCCGCTCGGTGATCGACCAGCTCAGCTTGGACCCGATGACGGGGTTCAGCGGCAGCCTTCCGGGCGACACGGTCAGCTGCTGCGCTGGGGACGGATCCGGTCGTGCCGGTCGAGATGGAGGGACACCACGTGCGCCGGATGACGACCGTCCTGTACGAGATCCCCTCCCGATCATGATCCGTGGCGCGGTCACGTTCGCAACGACCTGATCCGGCGACCCGATCGAGGTCCAACGCCAACTGGTTCACAAGGACCCGTGGACGATCAACCTCGGCGCCGGGACGCCCGGATGGCGTACCGCCCGATCGACTTCGACGGGACCTTCAGCCCCTCGAGGATCCTGCTCGTGGCGATGTCCTTCGGCGGCGGCGTCAGGATGCCGGTTGGCGACCCGGTCGTCGCTGGAACGAGACGACCCGCTGCGACCCGGCGAACGCGGGCGCGTGCCGCTGAACAGGACGGGCTGCCGGACATCGAGGTGCTCGACGTGCGCAGCGGGCGAGTGGGTCCAGCTCAGCACCTGCAGATCGGGGCGAGCGTACGAGCTGGCCGGAGCCGCGCGCTGGGCGATCCGGCCAGCGGCGAGGTCCAGGTCGAGTTCGTCAACGAGCGCCAGACGGCGTCGGCTTCCAGTTCGGGATGAGCTGACGGGGATCGTGCAGTGACGGCATCGTGACGGAGCACCGGCCTCGTCAAGCGCTACGACCGGACGCTCGCGGTGGCCGGGCTCGACCTCGACGTCGCGCAGGGCGAGATCTTCGGCCTCGTCGGCCCCAACGGTGCCGGGCAAGACGACGACCCTGCGGATCCTGGCGACGCTGCTGGTTCCGGACGCGGGCGACGCGGAGATCGCCGGGCGCGTCGGTCCGCAGGAACCCGAACGACGTGCGTCGCGTCCTCGGGTTCATGCCGGACGTGTTCGGCGTGTACGACGACATGAAGGTCTGGGAGTACCTCGACTTCTTCGCCCGGTGCTACGGGATCCCGGCCGATCGGCGTCGCCGGATGATCGGCGACCTGCTGGACCTGGTCGACCTGGGCGCCAAGCGCGAGACCTACGTGCAGGGCCTGTCGCGCGGGATGCAGCAGCGGCTGTGCCTCGCCCATGCGCTGGTCCACGATCCGCCGGTGCTGCTGCTCGACGAGCCCGCCTCCGGCCTCGACCCGCGGGCCCGGGTGGAGCTGCGCGAGCTGCTGCGCGAGCTGAAGCGCGCTGGGCAAGACCATCCTCGTCTCGTCCCACATCCTCCCCGAGCTGGAGGAGCTGTGCACCTCGGTGGCGATCATCGACCGCGGGCAGGTGCTCGCCCAGGGCCGCGTCGCGGACATCGAGCGACGGCTGCGGGTGGGTGCCGTCTTCCGCACCCGGATCCTGGGCGACGACGAGGCGGCTCGATCCGCCAGGGACTGGTTCGCGTCGCAGCCCGACGTCGTGTCGGCGGACCTGACCGCGGACGGGACGATCGAGATCGGGTTCCACGGCGACGACGACGGGTCGGCGGCCCTGCTCGCCGCCGCGATCGCTGCCGGCCTGCGGGTGGCCACGTTCTCCCGCGCCGCGAGCGATCTCGAGGAGCTGTTCCTGCAGGTGACGGCACCCGATCCGGTGGTCGCGGAGGCCAGGCCATGACCGGGATCGCTGCCCCGCGCCGACGCTTGGGTGCGCTGCGCGATGTCGGCACCGGCATCGCCGCGGTCGGCGTCAAGGAGCTCAGGGGACGGATGCGCGGACGGCGCGCGTTCGTGGTGCTGACGATCCACCTGCTGGTCGTGGCCGGGTTCGCGTGGATGATCGAGACGTTCGGGGAGCGGGCGTACTCGAGCGGGTTCGCCGGCAGCTTCTCGGCCTCGGCGGACATCGGGCGACAGCTGTTCATCGCGCTGATCATGCTGCTGACGCTGATCGTCCTCGTCCTCGCTCCGGCATCGACGGCCGGCGCGATCAGCCTCGAGCGCGAGAAGCAGACGCTGGACCTGCTGACGACCACACCGATCTCTTCGCTCGCCATCATCCTGGGCAAGCTGCTCTCGGCGCTCAGCTGGGTGCTGCTGCTGCTCCTCGCGTCGATCCCGGTGACCGCGCTCGTGTTCACCTTCGGCGGGGTCGGGACCCGAGGACCTCATCCGCGCCTACGTCGTGCTGCTGGCGACGGCGATCGCGTTCGGATCGATCGGCCTGTTCGTGTCGGCGCTGGTCAAGCGGACCCAGGCCGCGACGGTGATCAACCTGGTGACCACGATCGCGGTCACGGTGGGCGCCACCTTCCTGTTCGTCTTCTGGTCCGTGATGACCGCCAACGGCCTGCTGCCGAACCAGCCGGCCGCCCGCGAGACCTCGCCCCTCGACGAGCTCACGCGCCGCCCGCCCGAGGCGCTGCTCTACTTCAACCCGTTCGTCACCCAGCTCGACGTGATCTGCGGCACCGAGACCGGGTTCGGCGGCACCTGCTCGATCATCGGCGCCGTGACCGGCAATGACCAGCAGCTCGGCGGCGTGGCGCCGGACGCGACCGGCCAGCCGTTCGGTGTCGCCCGCGACACGTACTGGCCGAAGTCCGTGGCCGCGATGCTGGTGACGTCCGCGGTCCTCGTGATGCTTGCCGTGCAGCTCGTCTCGCCGACCCGACGATGGCATCTTCGACGGCGTCGCCGGCCGTCGCCGGCCGCCGTGGGTGGCGCGTGATGCCCGGGCTGCGCGGTTCCTTCCGGTCACCCAGTTCGACGCGTGGCGAGACCCCCGTGATCGTGATCCCGCCCGATCCCAACGCCCTGGGGATCCGCCTCGACCCCGCGCTCGCCGCCCTGCGGACCGGGCTGCTCGGCCATCGTCGCCGATTGTGGCTGCGCCGAGCCACGCGGCGGGCCTGGTACGTGGCCGCGGGGATCGCTGCCGCCGAGCTCGCCCTGGCGATCGCGATGCGCGTGGCGCCGCTCGAGTGGGGCCCGGAGGTCGCGCTGGCGCTGCCGGTGGCCGCCACCGTGCTGCTGCTCGCCCTGGTCGTCAGGGCCCGTCCCTCGCTGGGCGAGACGGCGCTCGCGCTCGATGCGGAGAGCGGCGACGGCGACGCGGTAGCCTCGGCCCTGTCGTTCGCGGGAGCGATGCCGGGCGAGGCCGTTCCGTCCGACGACCGGGACTCCGCGATCCTCGTGGGCGAGGCGTTCGACCTCGCGACCGCCGAACGGCGCTTCGTGCGCCGCCAGCGGCGCGATGCCCTGGCCCGCCTGCGGGCGGTCGATCCGGGCCTGTTCCGGCCGCGGCTCGCGATCCGCCCGGCGCTCGTCATGCTGGTCGCGGCGGCGCTCCTCGTGCCGGCGGTCCTGCTGCCCAACCCGCAGGACGCGGTGATCGCCCAGAACCGCCAGGTACGCGAGGAGGCGCAACGACAGGCGCAGCGCATCGACCAGGTCGCGAAGGACCTCGAGGGCAAGGGAGCGGACGCCAACGACCCGCGAACCCGCCTCGCGGAGGAGCTCCGCCAGCTGGCCGAGCGCCTGCGCACGAGCCCCGACAGCCTTGACCTCAACCTGGCCCAGCTGGGCTCGGTCGAGGACGAGGTCCGGGCCCAGCTCGATCCAGCCAACGAGCAGCGCGCCGCGTCGCTCGCCTCGCTGTCGCGCTCCCTGTCGCGTGCCGCCACCAGCGACGCGTCGGCGAACGCGGGCGGTGATCCCAGGCAGGCACGCAGCGACCTCGCACGACCTCGCGAGCAAGGTCGATGCGATGGGCCAGGCCCAGCGCGACGCGCTGGCCCGCGACCTGACCGCCCTGCAGGGTCAGGCCAGCCAGGCCGACGGGGCCGCGGGCCAGGCGCTCCGGGATGCCGCCGCCAGCCTCGCGCAGGGCGACTCGGGCGGCGCCAGGGCTGCGCTGGATCGGCTTGGCGAGGCGCTCGCCGCCGCCGGCAATCGGGTGCAGGTCAACCGCGACCTCGCGACGGCCGCGTCGAACCTCCAGGACGCGCGCCGCAACCTGGCGAACGCGGCGGGGCAGCCCGGCACGCAGACGGCGAACCAGCCCGGCACACAGGGGACCGGCCAGCAGGGGCAGGGATCGAGCCAGTCACCCGGCACCAGCCCCGGCCAGGGGGGGGCGCAGGGCAGCGGGCAGCCCGGGCAGTCCCCCGGAACCGGCCAGGGTCAGGGTCAGGGGCAGGGGCAGGGGCAAGGCCAGGGTCAGGGGCAGGGGCAGGGGCAAGGCCAGGGTCAGGGGCAGGGGCAGGGGCAAGGCCAGGGTCAGGGGCAGGGGCAGGGGCAAGGCCAGGGTCAGGGGCAGGGGCAGGGGCAAGGCCAGGGTCAGGGGCAGGGGCAGGGGCAAGGCCAGGGTCAGGGGCAGGGGCAGGGGCAAGGCCAGGGTCAGGGGCAGGGGCAGGGGCAAGGCCAGGGTCAGGGGCAGGGGCAGGGGCAAGGCCAGGGTCAGGGGCAGGGGCAGGGGCAAGGCCAGGGTCAGGGGCAGGGGCAGGGGCAAGGCCAGGGTCAGGGGCAGGGGCAGGGGCAAGGCCAGGGTCAGGGGCAGGGGCAGGGGCAAGGCCAGGGCCAGACCGGATCCCTGGGCGGTGGCGGGTCCAACGCGGCCTACCTCGGCACCGGCATCTCGAGCGGCCGGGCAGGCGGCCCCACCAACCCCAATCGCCCATACCAGCTCGGCAACGACATCGGCTCCGTATATGCCCCGTTCGACCGGCTGGGCAAGCCCGGTGACCCGTCCTATGTCGCGGGCAGCGGCGGCGATGGCCAGACCCAGCAGGGAAGCCAGCAGGGCACGGGATCGAACAACGGGTCCTACGTCCCGTATCAGCAGGTCTACGGCGACTTCTACCAGTACGCGCTGACCACGCTCGACCGGTCCTACGTCCCGATCTCGGTCAAGGACTACGTGCGCGACTACTTCAGCTCGCTCGATCCCCACCAGTGAGCGACGGCGCGCCGGCCGGCGCTCGGTCACCGGAGGACCACATGGACGCATCAGCCACGACCGGGGCCGCTCCCGCCCGTCTCGCGCCGGAGGCCTTTGCCGAGCACGCCATCCGGATCGAGGCCGAGGTCGGCAAGGTGATCGTCGGCCAGCGGGAGCTCGTGCGGCAGACGCTGGTCGGCCTCCTGGCCAACAGCCACGTCCTGCTCGAGGGCGTCCCCGGGCTGGGCAAGACGATGCTCATCCGGACCATCGGCGACGTCATCGACTGCACCTTCAACCGGATCCAGTTCACGCCCGACCTGATGCCTGCCGACATCACCGGCACCAACATCCTGGTCGAGGAGGGCGGCAGCCGGATATTCCGGTTCCAGCCGGGCCCGATCTTCGCCAACCTCGTCCTCGCCGACGAGATCAACCGCGCGACGCCCAAGACCCAGTCCTCGCTGCTCGAGGCGATGCAGGAGCACCAGGTCACCGTCGCCCGCAACCGGTACCCCCTGGAGCCGCCGTTCTTCGTGCTCGCGACGCAGAACCCGCTCGAGATGGAGGGCACGTATCCCCTGCCGGAGGCGCAGCTCGACCGCTTCCTGCTCAAGGTCATGGTGCCGTTCCCGTCCGAGGACGACCTGGTCTCGATCATCGACCGCACGACCGGCACCGATGCCCCGGCGGCGCAGAAGGTCGCCACGGCCGCGGAGATCGTCGACATGCAGCGCCTCGCACGGGCGGTCCCGATCGCGCCCCACGTGACGGCCTACGCGGTGTCACTGCTCGCGGCCACGCATCCCGACAACCGGCGCGCGCCGGGGCTCGCGCGCCAGTACGTCCGCTACGGCGGCTCGCCGCGCGGTGCCCAGGCGCTGGTGGCGGCGGGCAAGATCCTGGCGCTCATGGACGGCCGCTTCAACGTGTCCATCGACGACGTTCGGGCCGCGGCGCTGCCGGCCCTGCGCCACCGCGTGATCCTCAACTTCGAGGGCGAGGCCGAGGGCATCACGTCCGAGGCGGTCATCCGCGCGATCCTCGACGAGGTGACGCCACCCGCCGTCGAGTAGGCGCAGCGGCGAGGGCGATCCATGAGCCTCTCCCCCACCCCGCCCGACGGACCGCCGGACGAGCTCGCGGCGGCAACGCCGATCGCCCCTGCTCGGCCGGGCGGCGTCAAGGCGTTCCTGCCCAACGAGCTCGATCCGACGGTGTTCGACGAGGGCTTCCTGCGCCAGCTCGAGCGGCTCGGGGTGCTCATGAAGCAGCCCGTCCGGGGTGGCCTCAAGGGCGGCCGGCGGAGCGTCAAGCGGGGCCAGTCCGTGGAGTTCGCCGACTACCGTGACTACGCCCTGGGCGACGACCTCCGCCAGCTCGACTGGAACGTCTACGCCCGGCTGGAGAAGCTGTTCGTCAAGCTGTTCATCGAGGAAGAGGACGTCACGATCACGTTCCTCATCGACGCCAGCCCCTCGATGGCCTTCGGACGGCCGCAGAAGCTGCTGTTCGCGAAGCGCGCGGCGGCCGCGCTGGGCTACATCGGCCTCGCCTCCGAGGACCGCGTGGTGGTGGCCACGCTCGGTGGCCGCACGGCGCGTCGGCAGGGCGGCCTGCGCGGTTCGGGGCGCGTGCTCCGGCTGCTGGCCAACCTGTCGGCCATCCAGCCGGCGGCCGGTCCGACCGACCTCCTCGCGGCGGCCCGCCATGCCGGGGCGATGCTGTCCGGCCGGGGCGTCGTCGTGCTGCTGTCCGATCTCCTGGACCCAGGCTCGGACCGGGTGATGCGCGAGCTGGCGGCGACCGGATCCGATCTCATCGTCCTGCACCTGCTGTCGCCGGACGAGCTGGATCCGCCGCATCGAGGGCGACCTGCGGCTCGTCGACAGCGAGACGGGCGAGGGCGTGGACGTGACCGTGGACCTCGCGACGCTCGACGACTACCGGGCGCGCCTCGCGGCGTGGCAGACGGGACCTGGCCGACCTCGCGGCCCGGCGCCGCGCCTCGTACGTGCCGCTGTCCACGGACGTCCCCCTGGGCGACCTCGTGTTCGCCGAGCTGCGGCGCCGGCGCGTGGTCGGGTAGGTGAGCTTCCTCGCGCCGCTGGCGCTGGCTGGGCTGCTGTTCCTGCCCGCGGTCGTGGCGATGTACCTGCTCAAGCTGCGCCGCGACGAGACGGTCGTGCCGTCCACGCTGCTGTGGCGGCGGCTGGTGGCGGACGTCGAGGCGAACGCGCCCTGGCAGCGGCTGCGCCGGAGCCTGCTGCTGCTGCTCCAGCTGTTGCTGGTGGCGATCCTCGCGCTGCTCGCAGCGCGGCCGTTCGTCGAGCGGCCGGCCGGGCTGGCGGGCGACATCGTGCTCATCGTCGACACCTCCGCCTCGATGCAGGCGACGGATGTGGCGCCCAACCGCCTCGAGGCGGCCAAGGCCGCCGCGATCGACGCCCTGCGCGACCTGCCGGCCGGGGGGAAGGTCAGCGTGATCGCGGCCGGCCGGACCGCGCGCGTGGTGGCCAACGGCACCAGCGACATCGGCAACGTGCGCCAGGCGATCGCCGGGATCGACGCCACGTCCGACGTGGGCGACCTGGGGGACGCCCTGCGCCTGGCCTCGGCCCTCGCGGCGCGGTCGGGCGATGCGGAGATCCTCGTGGCCACGGACGCGGCGCTGGCGACGCCGCCATCGGGGACGCTCGATGCCCCGGTGCGGGTCCTGCGGGTGGGCCGCGCCCAGGACAACCAGGCGATCGTCGCCCTGGCCGTCAGGACGGCGCCCAGCGGGCTCTCGCACAGCGCGTTCATCTCGGTGGCCAACCTCGGCCTCGAGATGGCCCAGCGGCGGATCGAGCTGTACGCCGATGGCCAGCTGCGCGAGGCGCGCACGCTGACCCTCGATCCCCAGCGCCGCACCGACGTGTCGATCGACGACCTCGACGACCCGGCCCACCCGGCCTCGGTCGTCGAGGTCCGGCTCGCCGCCGCGGACCAGGCCTCGACGGTGGTCGCCGATGACCTGGGCGTCGACGACCGCGCCTGGGCGATCGTCCCGCCCGCCGCGCCCCGCCAGGTCCTGCTCGTGGGCGATCCCGACCCGTACCTCGAGACCGCGCTCAGCTACCTGCCTGACACCGAGCTCTACTACCGGTCGGGCGACGAGTGGTCGACCCTGAGCGGCCTGGACCAGTTCGAGCTGGTGATCTTCAACCGGTTCCTGCCCGCCTCGCTGCCGGCCAAGCCGATCCTCGCCATCGCGCCGCCGGCCACGTCGCCGCTGGGCACCGTCGCCGGCACCCTGACCGACCCGGCCATCGGCACCCTCGACCCGTCGGACCCGATCCTGCGCTACGTCGA